>NZ_NWSV01000023.1 GCF_002531935.1 Rhizobium chutanense
TTTACCTCAATCGCAATCGTCGAAGACTTCGCCTTTTCGAACGGTGAATTACCTCGGAACCAAGCGTTGACCTTCTCTGTCGATGGATCCGACGTGCGAAGAAGGGCGTATGTGCGGTCGATATATTGCTTCTGAACGACCGCATCCGGCGTGATGCTTCGGAAACTCGTGACGAAGTTTCCGAGGGTGGCGCGAACCACGCGGACATCGGCATATTCGATCTGTTCCGGGAAGCCTGCCGTGACCGCCGTCCCCAGCTTGTCGACCTCGACGATATAAGGCACGAGCTTGACCTGCGTGCTCAGATACATCGCGTAGCTGAAGCCGATGACGGCCATCGCCAAGCCGAGAATGCCAACGATCCGCCATGCGGAAGCAGCCTTCACATAGGTGCCGTAGCGCTCGTTCCATTCCTGGCGGGCGGCAAGATACGGATTATCAGACGCGCGGTTCGCTGCCATTTATTCTTCCCTTGTCTCGATTACGGTTTGTCGTTGCGTTCCGGAGGAGGCTTCGGTCCGCTATGACCGCTGCGCTGTTCATCGAGCTTGGCGTTGGCCAGTCCAAGAATGGACCCCGCATAGGCACCGGGAGAGCCGATTGCCTTTTCCTTGACGGCCGATCCGGCTGCTTGCGCGCCGGAACTGAAGCTTGCACCTATCCCCCGCATGGCAGCACCGGCGACGGATGAACCGCCAGCTCGTGCGGCTTGTGCCGCCGCGAAGCCTGCACCGGCGGCGCCGCCGGCGAGGAATCCGGCGCCCGCGGCGAAGGATGCCGCCTGCCCGCCGTGGCGGATTGTCTCCATGCCGCCGGTAACGGAGGCCCCTTGGACGACTCCCTGGATAATGTTGGGCACGTACATGGCGATGATGAACACAACGACGGCGATGCCCGCAATAGCCAGCGCGGCTTGGAACTGGTCGCCAACACTCGGGTCGTTCGCCAGACCGATCAGGACTTCTGAACCGATCCGCGAGATCATCACAAGGGCCATCAGCTTCATCCCGACGGAGAAGGCATAGACCAGATACCGAACCGCAAAATCCTTGGTGAATGACGAGCCGCCAAGTCCGAGCATGATCATGCCGGCAAGCAGCCCGATATACATTTCCACCATCACGCTGACGAAAATGGCAGCGACAAGTGAAAATGCGATAACTGTGACGACCATGGCGAACGCCGCCGAGATCGCCAGCGCATTGTCTTCGAAAAGGCCGAACTGCACTTTTTCCGACATCTTCGTTGCGACGGCCAGCCCGGCGTTGAACACGTCAGCTGGGGATGCCGTCCCTCCTCCGGCACCGATCTGGAACAGGCTGTCTACCACCGCCTTGGCGAAGGTTGGTCCCTGCGCCAGTACGAATGCGAAGAAGCCCACAAACATAATCCGCCGAACCAGTTCGGCGAACCAGTTGTCCAGCGAGGCTGACTGGATCGCCAGCCAGACGGCCGCAACGCCGATCTCGATCGTTGCGAGGATCCAGAAAAGGGATTTCGCCGCCTCCATGACGGTGGTTTCCCACCCCTTCGCCGCGGTCGTGATCTGGCTCTGGAGGGACGTCAAGACGGACCCTTCTTGCGCCAGCGCCGGCTGGGTCGTCACCACCGCAAACGCGGCAAACAGCATGGCTACTCGGAGCTGATGAAGTGTCGTTGCGCCTGTCATCCGATCACCATTCGACTTTCATCTTCTCGCCGCCCGATGTCGGGTATTCCTTCGACGAACCGAAGAATTTCGCCCTTCGTTCCTGTGCTTCCTGCTTTTCGGAAATCAGGAACCAAACACCCGCGCTTCCGACTGCCAGGATCGTTGCGACCGCGATGAGGAGTGCTTTCGTTCTCACCATTCCACCTTCATTTTCTCGCCCCCGGATGTCGAAGGTGCCGTGGCACTGAAGAACTTTTCGCGCCGAGCCTGCGCCAGATCCTTGTCGGTCTGCTCCGTCTGAAGCCAGGTTCCCATCATCGTCATCTGTTGCGAGACGAGACCGCGAAGCTTCTGCATTTGCGCGACTTGCTGAGCGGCGATCTCATGGCCGACCTGCAAAGCCTTCATCTGCCCGTCCGCCGTCTCGGACATCGACCGCAACGAGGACATCGTGTCTTCCTCACTATCGAACTGGTGGGCCGTGAGGCTCGCAGCCTTCAGCGAGCTGGCGATGGTGTCACGGTTGGTGTTCGACCAGGACTGATAAGTCGAGGAGAACGTCGCGTGATCAGGCAGGTTGGTCTTGAGATCGGCGTAACTCTGAAACCGCTGCTGAAGAACGTCGTCAGCGTTGCCCATGGAAAATGAGATACTCTGACCCTGGTCGACGATACTGCGCAGCTGGTTGAGATCGCTTTCGACCTGCCCCCAGACATGGTCAGGAAGCTGCGCGGTGTTTTGCAGCATGTTCTCGTAGATCTTGAGTTGGTTCTGGATCTGCTCAGCAAGCTGGCTGATCTGTGTCAGCTGATTGTCGACCTGGATGCCGGAGCTCTTCATGAGGTCCACGAGTTGCGCATTGTTGGCGAGCTGCGTCCATTCCGTCGCAGCGCCGGTGGCTGTGCCGGCATGCGCGGAGCCTGCGGCTCCGTTCGTGAGGGCGGTGGCCACCAAGCAGGCGATCCATTTATTTGAGTAGCGATGCGGCATCGTGAACTCCTCTCGATTCAAGCCAGTGGATCGGCCAGTCGTGGCCTTGTTCGGATTTCAGCGCGCGGATGCGTTTGAGGTCGTCCTTGCCCGACGCGCCGACAAAGCTCAGCGCAACCGGCCCCAGCGACATGTCGAAGAGCCGCCGGCCTTCCGGCGTGGCGACGTAGTATTCGCGTTTGGGGACTGCGTTCGAGACGATCTCAATCTGGCGCTCGTTGAAACCGATACGCTCGTAAAATTCACGTGTTCCTGGCTCTCTGGCGGCGCCATTCGGGAGGCAAATCTTGGTCGGGCAGGATTCCTTCAGCACGTCGATAATCCCGGACCGTTCGGCGTCGGAGATCGATTGGGTCGCGAGAACGACAGCGCAATTCGCCTTGCGCAGCACCTTGAGCCATTCCCTAATTTTGCTGCGGAAAACTGGGTGGCCGAGCATCAGCCACGCCTCGTCGAGGACGATCAGGCTGGGCGACCCATCCAAACGCTTCTCGATCCGCCGGAACAGGTAGGTCAGCACTGGCACGAGATTGCGCTCGCCCATGTTCATCAGTTGCTCGATCTCGAAGGTCTGGAAGGCGCCGAGCGTCAGGCCGTCTTCTTCCGCATCGAGGAGCTGACCCATCGGCCCATCGACCGTGTAGTGATGCAACGCGTCCTTGATTTCACGCAGCTGCACGCCGCTGACGAAATCCGAGAGCGAGCGACCGGATGCACTTGCCATCAGTCCGACCTGCCGAGAGATGGCGTTGCGATGATCTGGGGTGATGGTGACGCCCTGCAGACCGACCAGCATCTCGATCCATTCCGTCGCCCAAGCCCGGTCGGCATCACTTTTGAGTTCGGAGAGTGGGCAGAAGGCCAACGCCCTCCCCTCTTCCGCATTGTCGCCGCCGATCTCGTAGTGATCACCGCCGGCAGCAAGCGTCAGGGGAAGAAGTGAGCTGCCTTTGTCAAAGGCGAAGATCTGCGCATTTTCGTACCGGCGAAACTGTGCGGCGATCAGGGCAAGCAGCGTTGATTTGCCTGAACCAGTCGGCCCGAAGATGAGGCAATGACCCACGTCATCGACGTGCAGGTTCAATCGGAACGCTGTCGAGCCGGTCGCAACCTGCATCAGGGGCGGGGAATTCGGCGGGTAAAAGGGGCATGGCGCGACCGGGTTTCCGGCCCAGACCGAGTTAAGCGGAATCAAGTCGGCGAGATTGCTGGTGTTGATCAGCGGCTCACGGATGTTGCAATACCAGTTGCCCGGCAGGCTGCCGAGATAGGCATCGGTGGCGTTGAGCGTTTCGATGCGCGCCCCGAAGCCTTCCGCCTGGATCAGCCGCCGGATCGCCTCGGCCTTTTCTTGGAGTGCTTCGCGATCGGTGTCGAATAGCACGACGACCGGCGTGTAATACCCATAGGCAACAAGCTGCGACGAGGCCTGCGCGATGGCATCCTCAGTCTCGGCCACCATGGTCATCGCGTCCTGATCCACGGACCGGCTTTGCGTTTGGAACAGCTGGTCGAAGAACGGCCGGACTTTCTGCTGCCACTTCTTGCGCGTGCGTTCGAGTTTTTGCCGGGCCTCCTCGGCATCGAGAAAAATGAAGCGCGATGACCACCGATAGGTCAGCGGCATGAGATCGAGGCTGTTCAAAATACCTGGCCAGCTTTCGGCTGGCAGACCGTCGATCGCGACAGCGCCGAGGAAACGGTTTTCAACCTTTGGCGTCAGTCCGTGCTCAAGTTCCGCGGTGGCGATCCAGTCGAGATACATGGGAACATCAGGAAGCCTGATCGGATGGCTCTCGCCGGTAATGCAGAAGCGGGCGAACTGAAGCAGCTCGTCATATCGGGCAATTCGCTCCCCTCCCCTTTCGACCGTTTCGCGGGTTTCCATTCGCCGGATCGAAAGAGTGTTGGCAAAATACTGCTCAAGCTCTCGCACCGCGTTTTTGAAGACGAAGAGCACCGTGTCCGCGTAGGATTTCTTCCGGCTTTCCTCATCCGAATAAATGTATTTGCTGAGCGCCGTCTTCTTGGACTCGAGCGGCCGGTAGGTCAGGATCAGCGCATGCTTGCTCTCGAAATGCCCTTGCTCGCGCTCGAAACGTGCGCGGCGCTCGGCATCGATCGCGCGGGTCACCGGGTCGGGAAAATGGCAACGGTCTTCCGATGGATAGTCGACCGTCGGAATGCGGATGGCGTCGACCTGGATCATCCAGCTGCTTCCGAGCCGCGACAGAACGGCATTGATCTGCCTCGACAGCTCGTTGCGCTCGAGGTCGGTCGCGCTTTCGGAATCCGGGCCAGCGAAGTACCAGCCGGCCATTAGGCTTCCGTCCTTCAAGAGGAGGACACCATTGTCGACGAGGCCGGCATAGGGAACGAGATCCGCAAAGGATGGGCCGGTCACCCGGAAGCGTTTGAGAGCTACCATGGCTGTCTCCTCAATAGCGGCGCCAAGGCGATGTGGTCGCCTTGTAGGTGGGCTTGTAGGAAATGTGCCTGATATAGACCTGGCGCATGAATGGGTCGGACTTCGCCATCATCCTGAGAAGGCCGACAATCACGACCCAAACGGCGACCCCGAAGAGCGCCGAATAGAGTGTCAGCACTACGAAGATCAGGATCACAGCTGCAAGGCCGGTGATCAGCACCAGCTCCCGGTCGGCGCCCATCAGCAGGTTCGGGCGCGAGAGCGCACGGTGGATGCGGTTGCGCTGCAGGCCAGATAAGGAATTAGCCATGAGCTCCCTCCCCTCCTCCGGTCGAGTCAAACGTGGTGAGCTGTTCGCTTGTCAGTCCTATCGAGGCGCCGGTTGCGCCGAAGAGGCCGACGATGTTGGTGGCACCGAGCAGGATGCCGGCGACGAGAACGACGTAGACAAGCCGCCGCGCGAAATCGTTCAGCTCGCCACCGAAGATGAGCATGCCACCGGCGATGGCGACCGCTGCAAGTGCGATTGCGCCCGCGACCGGGCCGGTGATCGACTCCTGGATTTGCTGCAACGGTCCTTCCCAGGGAAGACTGCCGCCGGAGCTGGCCAGCGCTGGCGCGACGGAGGCAAGTACGATGGGCGTCGTGAGGAGTGCGATGGCGATGAGTGCGTTCTTACGCGACATGGCGCGCCTCCTGTTCTTCGGTGAGCTGATCGGCTTCGATTTCGTATTGACCATTGACGAACCGCTCGACCTGGATGACGTCGCGAACGCGCCGCCCGCGCGGCGTCCGCTCGATCGAGATGACCAGGTCGACAGCCTCTCCGATCACCTCGTGCATCGGCTGCTGGCTTGCTTCCGCGGTTAGCTGTTCAAGGCGACGCAGCGCCGACATGGCCGTGTTTGAGTGAATGGTCGCCACGCCTCCGGGGTGGCCGGTGTTCCAAGCCTTAAGCAACGTCAGGGCCGCGCTGTCGCGGACCTCACCGACGACAATCCGGTCGGGACGTAGCCGCATGGTGCTCTTTAGGAGCCGCGCCATGTCGATCGTATCGCTGGTGTGGAGAAGAACGGCGTTCTCGGCCGTGCACTGAATTTCGGCGGTGTCTTCCAGAATGACGAGACGATCCTCGGGTGCGGATTTGACGATCTCATCGATGACCGCGTTCGCAAGGGTCGTCTTGCCTGAACCCGTTCCCCCGGAAATGATGATGTTGAGCCTCGCTGAAATCGCGCTGCGGATTGTCGCGGCCTGATATTCGGTCATCACGCCGGTCCGGACGTAGTCTTCGAGCGGAATGAGGCGTGATGCCCGGCGCCGGATCGTGAAAGCGGGCCTGGCGACGACGGGGGGCAATAGACCCTCGAAGCGGTGGCCGCCAATCGGCAGCTCGCCGGAGATGATCGGCTGTTCCGTGTCCACCTCGGACTGAAGCGCATGCGCCACCGTGCCGATCACCATTTCGGCTGCGGCCGAGGACATCTCACCTGCGGGCGCAACGCCATGACCGAGGCGTTCGATGAATAGTTTTCCGTCCGGATTGAGCATGATCTCGACAACGGTTGCGTCGTCTAGGGCCACGCAGAGCTGATCGCCGAGCGCTTCCTGGAGTTTGCGGACAAGCCTGGGATGAGAACGAAGCTGGTTCACGGATTTCTCCTTACGCTGCCTTGCTGATGGGGGTGATTTCGGAGTGGTAGTTTGAAGGCCGGAGTTTCTCGAACACGCCGGCGTCAGCAGGCAGGATGCCGGCGACCGCCGTCGTCACGCCGATCTTCTTGGGCTCGCCCAACCGCTGCAACGGCCAGCCGACACGCGCGAGGATCCGTTCGAACCGGAGGTCAGTGACCGTGACGATCTCGGTGATACCGTTCGCCAGGCACCATTCGATGATGCCGGCGAACATGGTCAGGGTCGCCTCGTGCACTGAGCCGTCTCCCCTGCCCTCTCCTAGGGTCGTATCGACGCAGAAGCGGGAACTCTCGATCATCGCGGCATGGCCGTTGAGTTGACCGTCAGGGAGAAGCGACGGGAAGACATCTGCCACCATGGTCGAGCCAAGCGTAGGAAGAAGCCTGGCGCATCCGGCCAGTTGGCCAGTCTCTGCGACGGCGAGAACATAGGTCGGCCGAAGCGCGTCGAAAGCATCTGACTCACATCCCGCCGTTACG
The DNA here is from genome assembly GCF_002531935.1 of Rhizobium chutanense. GTDB lineage: Bacteria > Pseudomonadota > Alphaproteobacteria > Rhizobiales > Rhizobiaceae > Rhizobium > Rhizobium chutanense. The sequence goes on from NZ_NWSV01000023.1 coordinate 7,244, forward strand.
TCGACTTCCCAACCCAGGCGATCGGAAAAAACCCGCGCACGAAGCTGGTGGTGGATGTGAAGGAGGTGCGCTTCTTGGATCGTCCGGGGCGTTGAGAATGCTACAACTTGCATGAATTTCTCCGTCGTAGTTGGTCGGCGGAGAAAGGAGCACGAATCGGAATCGGCTGGCAGTTGTAGGATTCTACATATCGGTAGCGGGATGAGTCGGGTGTAATAGCCGGCGCAGACGACGGTGCGAGGGAGTGTTTCAACAGCATCTTGTTGTAGGATTCGCCCTAGAACAAAAAAGCACCGCAAGGGCAAAGGGGCGCGCGCTAAGTGATTGGACAGAATGCATAAAATTGGAGAGTTGACTACTGAAGCGACGGCGCCTTTGTAGGTCGCGTTAAGGTTTCGTTAACCAAGTAACGTTTGACGCAAAGCGGGAATCGGGTAACTGTCGTTCGACGGAAAATCACTGACGATCACGAAAAAACCGTCGTGAGGTAAAATGAGAGCGAACCAGCAGCAGATCGAACCTGCAGAATCATCGGCGACGAAGATCAGCCGGCAGTCACAGTTGTTGTCTGCGCAGCTCCAGTCAATCCGCGAGCGGCTTTATGAACCCGAGGCTGCAAAGACCCTCAAGACGTTCACGTCGCGCGAAGTCGCGACGCTGCTCGGCATTGCGGAATCGACGCTCCGACAGATGTCGCTCGATGGCGAGAGCGCTATCCCCGACCGACAGGACAACGGTCGGCGGATCTATACGCTTTCCCAGGTGAACCAGATACGCGAGCATCTCGCTCGAAAGCGCCCGAGCGAAGCACTCGAGTTTTTTCCGCGCCGGCGAGACGGTGAGAAGTTGCAGGTCATCACCGTCGCAAACTTCAAGGGCGGCTCGGCCAAAACCACGACAACCGTGCATCTGGCGCATTACCTGGCAATCCAGGGCCTCCGTGTTCTCGCGATCGATCTCGATCCGCAAGCGTCACTATCGGCAATGTTTGGCTACCAGCCCGAGTTCGACGTTGACGAAAACGAGACCGTTTATGCAGCCATTCGCTATGACGATCGCCGGAGACCCGTCCAAGAGGTGATACGAAAGACCTATTTCGCGGGGATTGATTTGATCCCGGCGAACCTGGAACTGATGGAGTACGAGCACGAAACTCCGCAGGCTATCGCGGAAGGATATGGCCGAGGAGATGGGATTTTCTTTCGCAGACTCTCGGCCGTCATCAGCGAAGTCGAAGCGGACTACGACGTAGTTCTTATCGATGCCCCTCCTCAGCTCGGTTACCTTACTCTCGGCGCCCTTTGTGCTGCCACCGCGCTGCTTATCACCATTCACCCTGCGATGATTGACGTCGCGAGTATGAACCAGTTCCTCGCCATGATGAGCGATCTCATGGGCGTGATCGAGGAACGTGGCGGCACACTCAGCCACGACTTCATTCGCTACGTAATCACGCGGCATAACCCGAACGACGGCCCCCAAGTAAACGTAGTCACTTTGCTGCGCTCCCTCTTCAAAGAAGATGTTCTGGCTCCGGCTGTCGTTGAGACGACGGCGATCGCGAGCGCAGGGCTCGAAAAGAAGAGTCTGTATGAATTGTCGAGAGGAAGCGTTGGGCGCGATACGCTTAGTCGTGCACTCGAGTCCGCAGATTCGGTCAATCGCGAAATCCTCCTCCACATCAAAGACGTGTGGGGTAGGTGATGGTCAATCCCAAAGAACGAAACCAGCGGATGAAGAGCTTGTTCGCGAACGTCGATACTGAGGCGCTCGCGAAGCAAACGCCGCCCTCCCCTATCGAGCAGGAAAAGCGTCGTGTCGGCTCAGCCGCCGTCAAGTCAATGGATCGCGCGTTCGTCTCAATCGAAGACGAGAATAGGCGCCTTCATGATCAGCTTCTTTCCGCTGAATCGATCATTGAACTCGACCCCGATCGTGTCGTGCCGTCGTTCGTCAATGATCGGTTGGATATCGAAGGTGACGAGAGCTTCCAGGCATTCGTCGAGGGGATCAGGGAGGCTGGACAGAAGCTTCCTATCCTCGTGCGTCCCCTGGCCGGGAAACCGGGTCACTACCAGGCGGCCTATGGCCATCGGCGCCTTCGCGCGTGCCAGATACTCAAGCGCCCCGTCAAGGCCATCGTACGCGACTTGAGCGACGAGGAACTCGTTGTTTCACAGGGGATCGAGAACTCCGAGCGGCTCAATCTGTCCTTCATCGAGCAAGCACTGTTTGCATTGACTCTTAGGGAGCGGAAATACTCGCGGGAAGTGATATCGGACGCGCTAGGCCGCAAGGAAGGACAACGCCTGGCCTATATATCGATCCTTACAAACACGGCGGCGCTGATCCCCGAGGAACTTATCCGGGCAATTGGACCAGCGTCCTCGGTCGGTCGTCCCAAATGGGAAAAGCTTGGAGCTCTCATCAATAACCGGAGCCTAAGCACCCAGCAGAAGAAAATCTTGGCGGATGTGACCGCATCTTCTGCATGGTCAGAGAGTGGAAGCGACCAGAGGTTCACGCTGATCATGGATGCTTTCGATCAGTCTGCAAAACGCAAGCCAGATCTGGTCGAAGTTACACTAGACGGTGGAGTTATCATCGCAGCGAAGCGGACCGACAATTCGACGCGCATATCAATTCCTGACAATCGCCTTCCTGGGCTTTCGGACTGGCTGCTGCAACGGCTACCCGAGCTTTTCGAAGAGTTTCAACAGAGCAAGGAAAGGGTTCTGGAATGACCTAGTCACCAGAAACGGCAAAGGGCCTAGCGACTGCAATCGATAGACCCTTAAACCATTGGCCAACGGAACATCTCTGTACCGTCAACATCAGCTGTAACGATCTGATTCTAAGACGGACGAGGGCGTTAATCAAGTCTCTGTAACTACCAGGGACGAATTTTTTGTGCCTAGAATTCCGGTGGCTTCCTGAAAATCGAGCGATTTGGATGCGATCTTGCGATCGCAGCGGGAAAGCTATGACTGAAGTATCTGCGGTAGCGTCGTTCCGACGCGTCACTCCCGGGATCGTCGCTAGCGCGCGATTGGCGATGGCGAATGACGTTCCCGACACGACAAAATCCGAGATGGCCCTGCTCTTGAAAAAGGCTGCTCCTGTTCTCGGCATCGATGGCACGACCTATCACGTCATGGATATCTTGCTCGGGTTGTCGCGAGCAGACGACTGGAAAGGCGCGGGGCGCCCGGTAGTCGCAATATCCAACGCGAAGCTGGCCGAGTACACGATGCGCTCCGAGCGCACGGTAATAAGAGCCATCCGTCGCCTAGTCGAAGCTGGCATCGCTGCCTACCGTGACAGCTCAACCGGCCGGCGTTTTGTCTACCGAAACGAGGCAGGCGAAGTTGTTTCTGGCTTCGGGATCGATTTCACGCCGGCGCGTGTAAGAGTTGACGAGTTGCGGCACGCGGTTGCTGAATACCAACAACGATTGGCTGCTGAACTGACGGCCAAGCGGGATATTGCGAGACTTTCGCGCGCGATCGAAGATTTGTGTGTAGCATATCCGAATGCAGCTGCTGAGTTCAGGCCAGAGCTTGCGTCTATCTACCAGGGCAATGGCCACCTTCTTGATCGAGCAGCCGAGGTGCGGGAGCTGCATGAGCGGGTGACGACGGCACTCTCCCCTGAACACGTTCCGTTCAATATGACATGCGAGGGTGACATCCATGTCAGCCCTAATATTAATACAATCCCAGAATCTTCTTCTGAAAGTAGAACTAAGCGGACCCGCTCTACCGAGCGGGAAGATTCTCAACTAGACGACCGCTTCGCGGTCGATTCAGCTTTTGAAAAAAAGCATGGCGAAGCCGGAGGTGGGCGGGAAGATCAAACCGGCTTCCCGGAAAGGGACGCGAATGCCATCCAAGGTGAGGTTCTTGGCTCCGTGTCGGTCGGCTTGCTCAAGGCCGCCTGCCCTGAAGCGCAGTCCATGATCGCGATGCCGTTCGACTCCTGGGCGTCGCTCGGGCGAGCGGGCGAAACGCTCCGCCGGATGATAGGGCTGTCTGAAGCGGGCTGGGCTGACGGAAGGAACAAAGTGGGCTTGTACGCGGCCGCGGCAATTCTCGCCACAGTTCTGGAGAAATCGATCCGTGATCCAGAGCAGATTAGCAGGCCAGGCGGGTATTTCAGGGCCATGATTGACCGCGCGCTTGATGGGAAGCTCAATCTCGAACGCAGCCTTTTCGGCTTGGCAGACCACCGCTATGGTCAGAGTGAAAAGTAACAGCTGTTACTTTCTTGGGAGAGTGAATGTCGGTTTGCGCGCGATGGCGAGGGGCCAGATCCGTAGCCGAGGGCCGTCGGAAAGGTCGGGGCCGCAGCGATGGACTGTTGCGTCGGCTCGGTTGGGTGGCGTTGTGCTCAGCTCGAAGTCGGCAAGCGGGAGAGACACGGATGGCAAACCGTGGAACGGCTAACAAGAGTAACAGCTGTTACTCTTTGGATTAAGACCAACGGTCTGGCCCTGCTACGTTGATGTCGCAATAGCTGGCGATGGCCTCCGATGAGGCTTCATGTTGTTTGATCTAGTTCACAATTTCTGCGAATCTCCGCGTCCTACCTCATCCGAATTTCTCGATGATGGATTTCGAGGACGAAGAATGAATTGGGTCGCAAATCCAAAGTCTCTGAGGACATCTAAGGTCACTGCACACCGGGACGCGAGACCAGAGCCGGTACGCGGTCGGGCGCCCGGCACACACTCGATCACGTTCACACCAGCCGAGCTATACGGGGCTATGGCTCGCTGTTCGCATCTCCACGTGATCGGACCCGTCCATCGTGACCCGCGAGAGCGAAATCTACCGCAATCTGGTCAGTCAGCATGTCTCCGAGGATAGGACAGATTTCGCCATACTGGCGACGGCCGATCGGTTGAAAGACTATTCCGTGCGCCATATGACCGGCGTCGTCGGTGATGGCCTCGCCTATCTTCAGATGATCTGTGACGGCTATGAATGGTTCGACCATTTCGAAAACTTGCCACTAACAGGCTCCTCGGGGACGGCACGTTCCCCCGACTTTGTATTCAGCCGGCGGGACGACCTGTCCGTCGCGATCGCGGAATCAAAGGCTACTCGCGGAAGCTCGAAAGAGCGTTTTGGCCAAACTGTCTCGAAGGCCTATACCGAGCAGGTCTCTCCCTATCTCGGCCTGAAACTCGGATCGAGTGTGGCGTCGCACGGGTTCGCCATCGGATCATATTTGACTTCGAATATTCGAGGAGAGCTGTTCATCCATCATACTGAAACAGTCGATAACTCAGGTCGATCGGACGGCGGTGGCGATCCTAGCGAGGTGCGTCGAGGCAATTACATCAACATTCTCTCACTGCTGATGGGACCGGAGGCGTCGAGATCGATGCGATCGGGGTCATGGTCGGTAAGGGATCGCACAGTTATCACGACACGATGGCTCGGTCGAGAATGGCTCCTGGGGAACAGAGGTCGATACGGCGACTATCTCTGGGACGATATTGATGAGTTCTTCTGGTTCAGAAAGCAGAGGCTTCCTTGGCGGGCCGCCAGCTTCTCACCATTTGCGCTTGACCTGGAAGTTGCAACGATAGCCTTCCGTGCGTTGGAGCGGCCTGAACAAGAGAAAGAGCTACTGAATAATATCCCCGAGATGCCGTCGAGGCTGGCCGAAGAGGCCAAGCGGGCTGGTGGCGCCATCTTCCCGGACGGTTTTGCGGTCTTGGCGGATGACCCCTTACCAGAGAGAATCGTCATCCGCTCGATCGACCTGGACAGCGCTGAGGTTGAGGCGGCCGAGCATGCAGAGGCCCAACCAGGAGAATTGCGCGTCCAACAGTACGGTGGACCCGATGTTAAGGAGAAGCCTCACCTCGTGCGGCTCTGGCTAAAGGAATGAGATAGAGTGACAGTTGTAACTTTTGCAGGGGCGGGTGGAATGACATGACGCTAGCGGATCTGGTTGACCAATGTCGATCAAGCCTGACAGACGAAACGGTGCAAGTGAGGCGAAGCTGGGAGGAAATGTTCACCTACACCCTAAGGCATTATTCTGCGGACACGCCGATTGAACAGTTCAATCCAGGCGTACTTTGTGCGCGTCTCACCGCCAGTGGCATGAGCCGACTGGTCGCTGATGGCTACGCAAAGCGTTGGCGCGCTGTACTTGCTGAGCCGAATGGACCTGACGCCTGATCTCCAGCCATCGCTCAGAGAGTTCTGGCAGCGCGTCAGCTACGTGTCGTTGCGCTGTTGTAGTAGGCCGAGGCGCGCCGCAAAGGTAGCGACGTCGTGGTCACACCACTTGCAGCCCGATGTGGTTGTCTGCATAAAACCAACGGAATATTCGGAAAAATATATCGATCATGACCGACACTGCCAACACGACACTTGCACATAGCAAGCCGGCCGCCTTTCTCGGTGGCGGGGTCATCGGCGCTCTCGGCGGTCTTATCGGTCTCGGCGGAGCGGAGTTCCGACTACCGCTGCTGATCAGTCTGTTTGGCTTTCCCGGGCTCGAGGCGGTCATCCTCAACAAGGCGATGAGCCTGGTCGTCGTCGCCACAGCCCTGCCGTTTCGCACGGCGGCCGTTCCGTTCGCCGACGTGCTTGCGCACTGGCCCATCATCGTCAACCTCCTGGCCGGCAGCCTGATCGGCGCCTGGTTCGGGGCAGGGTGGGCTACCCGGCTGCGCTCAGAGACCCTGTACCGCGTGATTGCGATCATGCTGGTGGCTATTGCCGTCGTGCTGATGGTCGGCCATGAGGCCTCAGCTGGCCAGCCGCTGTTCACCGGCGGCCTGCAGATTGGGGCCGGCGTCGTTGCTGGCTTCATCATCGGCATTGTTGCGGCCCTTCTCGGCGTCGCCGGCGGAGAGTTGCTGATCCCAACCCTGGTCCTCCTATTCGGAGCCGACATTAAGCTTGCTGGCAGCCTGTCGCTTGCGGTGAGCCTGCCGACAATGCTGGTTGGGTTCGCACGCTACAGTCAGGACCAGAGCTTTTCGACCATCCGCCGCAACGGCACCTTCGTGCTGCTGATGGCGGCGGGCTCGATCGTCGGCACGTTCGTCGGCGGCCAGTTGCTGGGCATCGTTCCGAGCTATGTGCTGTTGCCGCTTCTCGCTGTCATCCTGATGCTCTCGGCCGTGAAGGTCTGGCGACATAAATAACGGGCCATAGCGCGCCCTTCGCTAATCTCGAACGAGACCGAACCGACGCGCTTCATCAAGCAGATCGCGGACGGAGGACGGTTGCCATTTCTTGCCGCCTCGCACAGGGCGTTCTCCCATCTGATCCAGTTGAGCGGCAATGTCTCGCAGCGACAGGTCGGGATCGGCAATAGCGATGGCCGCCACGAGCTTCATCAGATGGTCTTCTGGGGCTCGGCGAGGGGACCGAGCAATGAGTGCTTTCTCAGCTAGCTTTTCGCGGACCATTCGATGGACGGCGCGACGAAGGCGCTCAACCGTCCAGTCGTGGCCGCGACGATTGAGAACTCGCACGACATTGTCCCAGCTGTGCTGAGGCCGAAGTTGTCGCACAGTCGGCAGCCATGTTTGTGCGGAGGCAATGAGCTTGTCGAGATACATTTTCTCGCGTGCTTTTGAAACCGCCCTAATTGCCTCCGGCCGCCGCTCTCGAAGGCCGGGATTTCCAGGAAGCTTTCCTCGCGCTTTTGCCGCCTTGATGCCGGCCTTGGTTCGCTCTGCGATCAACGCGCGTTCGAGCTGCGCAACAGCACCGAGGACCTGGAGGGAAAACATCCCCTGCGGGGTCGACGTATCAATCGGGTCCCGAATGGATCTGAAATGAACACCTCGTTCCTCCAGATCCTCGATCACCTTCAGGAGGTGGCTGACCGACCGGGCCAGCCGATCGAGACGCACGACGACGAGGACATCTCCGGCGGCGAGCTCTCCCAGCAGCCGCGTCAAGACTGGCCGAGCACGCGACACCCCGGAACCATGTTCTCGGTAGATGCGATCGCAGCCGACGGCACGCAACTCATCCATCTGGGCATCATGCACCTGATCGTCCGTCGAGACGCGGGCATAGCCGATCAGCCGCCTCAGTGGCTGGGGGACATTGACTGTTTGTCTCTTTGCCATCTGGCTTTTTCAGCGACCGTTTCGAGGTGTTTTGTACAGATAAGCAATGCGTTAGAAAATGAACAGTTGCAAGCGTGTTTTATCTATCGAATAGCGCCCCGCCAGACTCGAAATGGCATCGTGGACGAGCAACGGAGCGTCCGCGTAGGCAATCGCGCGCCAGCGGGCTTCTGTGGCGGAAATGCCGGAAAACCAATGGTTTCGAAGATAGTGGAACGGCGAATCTCCCGCCCAGGGATATTGAAGTCGGTCCCTCTGTCTTTCTGCGATCACTTGGCTCGACGGCGTGGGTCGAATTCTGCTTGGGAGAGTCCGGTAACCCGGCCAAAATCCGCCGGAAGGGCCGGAAAACAAGCCGTTTCCGGTCATTCAGGACGACCGACAAGGTGATTTGCGGCCTGTGTCGACCGCCAAACGCTGTATGCGTTACGGAAACAAGTGGTGCTTTAGGTTCCTTATGGAAAAGGAATAGCGTTAATTCATATGGTTAACTGAACGGAAACGGGGGAATTTTATTTGCGAACGAAGCGCTCGATGTCACCTCGCGGGCGGCGTGCCGGATCGTCGGTGAATCTCGGCATGCGCGAGACGAAGCGGGGGGGGGGTGAGGTTTTGGGCTTCGGTCCATCTCCAGTTCACCGCCTTCCGGGATGCGTGACAGGATATAGCGTTAAGCTGCCGTGCCCATTGCGATCCGTCTGGCTTCGGTGTCTAGGTAGTGTAGGAACTGGCGCTGACGGATCAGTTGCTCGCCATCGAGCCCGGCGGAGATCAATCGTTCAGCTTCCTGGCGCGCTGCGGGAATTGAACGCCATCGGGATTTCGCCTCGGCTGGAGCCATTAGGCGATCATGAAGTTCAGTCTGCCAGGTTTGACGCAGGTCGACAGACATTAGATCAGGACGCTCAAAATAGATTAGCCGCAGCGCTAGGCGGCGATATCGCTGGTCTTGAAAATTGCGTGCCAAGGCAGCCTTTTGCTCCCAGTGGACACTGTGAAACTGTGCCATGAGAGCCTTGTCCTGCGGCGGCGGAAATCCGTCTTGGTAGAGTTGCTCCTCGACGTGGGGAGAGGGTGGATATACCTTCTCAGCTGCCTGAGCGGCCCGGCGGAGTCTTTCTTGAAAGGACCGATCTTCCCGAAGGCTAGTGACGCGTTCAAGCACTTCCGCCTCGTCAAAGGGCGCAAAGTGTTCGGGCAGCGCATCGTAGAGTGCCCAAAGCGTTGGCGCGGCATTCGTACGTACCGTCACAATCGGCCGCTGCGGTGACTTGCACAGTACAACAAGATCATCGTCCGAAAGCCTGCCGAGCAAGTCAAGGTCGGCAGTGAGATCAAGGCAATATTGGCGGATCGCTTGCCCGCTATGTTGTCCAATACGGGTCACGATGCGTGTGCGATGTTGGTTGCCGACCATCTCCGACACTAGGAATGCGTCTTCGTCGGTGACGAAGGCCTCAACGCTTGCTTTCTGGCTGAAGCGCATAAATTGCGACCAGATTTCTGGAGCGCGCGTCCGAATAACATTGCACAGCGCGTGCATCGTGAGCACATCCGCCATTGCGTCATGTGCCAATGCTACCGTCATGCCGTTTGCCTCCGCCAGGGGCTTCAGCTTGAACACAGTATGCCCGTGCTCGTCCAACGCAGGCTGCAAGACGTCTGGACGTAGCGCTGCTGTTAGTCGGCAAAGGCCGAGCACGTCAGCGCGCGCGCTACCTTGTGTGTTGGTGAGATAGGGATCCTGAAGGCACTGGTAAAAAGCATGGCGTAAAAACTCCTCATCGAAGGACAAGGAGTTGAAGCCGAGAAAAAGTGCAGGGCGCCATGATTGAAGCACTCGGTGGATTTCAGTCACCATTTCCAGATGAGAAGGAAGCGATGGGTCAGTGAGCTGATCGATTCCGAGCTCCGTTACGTGTAACGCTTCAGGAGACGGAATTATATGGGGCATTAACCGGCAGCGTAGCTGTAGGCGGTCAATGATCCTCAGGTCGGCATCGGTTCGCACGGCTGCAAAATGCACTATTTGGTCGAAGTGTTTCGCCAATCCGGTCGTTTCGACGTCGTAGAGGACAAAGCTCACCCAGCCCCTCCCAAGGAATCTAGTCGAAAACGCATTGCAGCCTCGCTCACGCGAAACCGCTTAGCAAGCCCGGCGACTGCTTCGTCGTCTTCGAGGTCAATCGATCGGCCATCCAGGATCGCCAGCAGAAGGTCCTGAGGCATGAGAAGTTCGGCGGCGAAAGTGTTCGCTTCAATTTCGATTGGGTCGGTGCCGGCGGCGGAGATAGCATCGCGTCGTAGCGATCCTCGGTCCACGTGCACCGCGTTTTCCAGCTCCGGTCCGTGAAGTTGGACATGGGCCAATTCATGGGCAAGGGTGAATCTTTGACGGTTTGGTGCGTGAAGCGTATTTATGCCAACGATCGGCAGGCCTTCGCGCACATAAACGAGGCCCGATAGTTCGCCGTCTAGCGGTGCGTATTCGACGCGGATGCCCAGGGCTTTGACGATCCGCTCCAGCGGCACAGGTACAGATTTGACTGAAAATTTGGTCAGCAATTGCCGCGCGGCTTGCGTCGCCTTTTCTTTTTCGGCGCTTCTGGTCATGGATTTCGCTTCCTTAGAACCTCTTCCGCAAATGCAGAGGCTAAAAGGCTCTCTACGGACGACTGCTGTTGCGGGCTCAGTACGGTGCCACCAGTCACCTTTATTTCGGGAAGCGGCTCAGCCGGTGTCCATGTTTCAGGTACTAACTCAAGAATGGAATTCAGCTTGAGCGCGTGTACGAGTGCAAAGAGCTGGTGCACCATAATCCGTTGTCTGCCGCTTTCGAGGTTAGCGAGCGACGCTCGCGATAGGCCAAGCTTCGTCGCGACCTCGGCCTGGGTCATGCCGAGTTCGTCGCGACGCTTGGCAACCGCCCGACCAAGACGGCGATAAAGTTCCATGTCTGACATTGCTGTAAACTGCAGCTTATCGGCCGTGTTTGTCAAGTTGACATCATTTGTGCTTACCACAAACGTTCACAAAATATTGGATGGTGGTATTGACGAACTGCGGCGTTGCCCCCATCTTTAAGAGGTGCCGGATGGGGATGGTCTCCATCGCGAAGCAAGAGGCCACGAGCCTCGGGAGACTGCTCAATGACGGATATTGTTGATGACAACCTGACCCAGAGTGCGTCGGCGCTGAAGGTCAAGGTTCCCGTGAAGACTGGTCACGGAGACGAGAAAGTAATCGAACTCGACCTTGGTGATCGGGTAACTATTATTCTTGATCTCATTGCCTCCGAGCGTGGCTGTTCGGTTGAAGAACTGATTCTGATCCGCGAGGGCGACGAAGAGCCGATCACCGAAGTCGTGGTGGTCAACTCCGACTATCCGCATAAGCGTCGGCACCACGTCCACCACGCTGGCGAGGTCGTCGTGACGGTCTACTATCAGGCTCGCGAGGAGACGCGCGGCTTCAAGCGTTCCGCGACCGTCGAGGCCGTCCTCGCTTGGGCGATCAAGGTGTTCAATATCGACCCGAACATGGCGACTGAGTTCGAGTTGACGCGCCACGGGGAGAGACAGGAGTTGCCGGGCTCCGAGCACGTCGGCCATTTGGCCGGTCGCCATCGCGAGCTCGCTCTCGATCTCGTTCGTGGCGATATCGCCAACGGGGCTTCCACATGATCGCCGATCCGAGCGCCGCCCGCGTTGCGGCCGACCTGCAGGAAGTCGCCTTCCTCAGCGGTTGCGATGCAGGGCGCTGGCGCATTATCGTGTTTTCCTTTCCGAAACTTGACTTCGCCATCACGGCGACCGAGCCGGATGGCCGAACGAGCGAGTACGGTTTTCGCGCCGAACTCACCAACTACCCGGCGGTGGCTCCGCAGGTGCAGATCTGGGATCATGCTCGGAACTGCCCCTTGTCGCCCACCATGCGGCCAAAAGGCGGTCCTCGAGTGCAGAAAACCTTTCAGCACTGGGGTTCTGACACGGTGTACCGCCCCTGGGATCGCATGACTGGCCCGCACGGCGACAACGCCGGGATGTTCCCGCACCTTGCTTGGCGACCCGATCGTCACCTCTCTTTCGTTTTCGAGGACCTCTATGGCATCCTTAATAGCAACGCTCGCGCGCAGCCTCTTCGGGCCACCGCCTGAAATCCTGTGTGACCGCATAATTTGGACTGCCGGTGTCGCGGAACTCCACCGCCGGACCTACAGCCGGCGCGAAAGTGGCGCCTTCCTTCTGGGTGGGAGAGACAAACAGCGCCGGATCGAAGAGTTCGTCTTCTATGATGACATCGACCCGCATGCGCTGGATACCGGCATCGTTGAAATCAATGGACGCCGGCTCGGAGCTCTCTGGACGCACTGCCGCGATACAGGTCGTGAAGTCGTTGCCGACGTCCACGTTCATCCGGTTGGCTTTGGCCAAAGCGCCTCGGACAAAGCGAATCCCATTATGGCGGAGATCGGCCACATCGCGATCATCCTGCCGCACTTTGCCGGATGCGCCACAATGCCCGGAAGTATCGGCGTATACGAGTATCGTGGTGCTCGGCAATGGCGTGATCGCAGTAGCGAACGTCCGTCGCCGCTACACATCGGGTGGTGGCCGTGGCGTTAGACAGACAGATTGCACGACTCTCCAAAATTCTTGTTGATAGTGAAGGTATTACCTTCGATGAAGCACAGGCGCGCCTGCGCCGCCTAACGCTGGAAATCGTGGTCGGCGACGATGCTGTGACACGAGCGGCCCACGCTGCGATACTAACGGCAGTATCGGTAGGCAGCCGCACCTTTGTCGGCGGTGTGCGTCTCGTCGGGGCGGTCGAGCAGCGGTTGAATTCGACGCTGCCGCCCGGTGCGCAAACGCTTTCTGGTGCGGCCGAACTCGTCGGTGCGTCAACTTTCGCAGGACCGCCAGCGCAGAGAATCCGGATCGGCGCAACCCCTCAACCACCCGAGGAGGGCTTGATCTGGATGTGGTGGAGTGGCTGGCGTGCTGGGGTTGCTCCGAGATGCACTCCTTGCGACGATGGCCGGAATCCGCTTTCAGGGATTGCTGCAGGGGCGCTCGCTGTCGGTGCAGCTTTTGATGCAGTACGGGGTCGGGCCGTGGAGGGTTCCATGGAGGTCGACCTATGGCCGACTGCGGCGGGCGAAGTGCCGCCGGTCTTCGCCGACGTGTTCCTGCCGGGCGCCATATGGTTGGTCGGCCTCGGCAATCTCGGTCAGGCCTTTCTCTGGGCACTGGCGGCTTTGCCCTACGCTGACCCATCTGACGTCGAGTTGGTTTTGCAGGATCGCGATAAGGTCAGTGAAGAAAACTGGGCGACTTCGGTGCTGGTCAGGTCCGAAGCCTACGGCGAGCTCAAGACCAAGGTTGCGGCCGCCTGGGCAGAGGCGAGGGGGTTCGATGTTCGTCGCGTTGATCGAAGGCTTCTAGCGGGAGACGTGCTGGAAGACGATGATCCGCGTATCGCGCTTTGCGGTGTCGACAAAATTGCATCGCGTAGGCTCATGGCACAAACCGGCTTTGAGTGCATTGTTGATGCGGGGCTCGGCCGGAAAGCATCCGACTTTAATCGCTATCGCGTAACGATCTTCGACGCTCAGCGATCGATCGCTAGACACTTTGAGGGGCAAGCGGATGCGACCGATGGGAATGTCATCCCCGACGAAAGCGCCTATCATCAACTTCAAAACGAGGTTGGCACTTGCGGAACGGCCGAGGTTGCTGGGGCAAGCGTGGCGGCACCGCATGTGAGTGCTATCACCGCGGCGGTGGCCGTCTCGCGCCTGATCGCGATCACTTCTGCCTGCGCTTGCAGAGTAACAGAGGTGCGGCGCCTATCGGAGCGAGGCCCCAAAGCTGGGCCTTACGCAACTATCCAGGTTCGCGCGGTCCGGCATGCCGGACGCCCCATCAATTTCGACACCACCACGCGGTCGACCTGTGAATCCTTAATACACTCGATTAAATCCTGACTGCGGGACGGGAGATCGTGACAGGTAACCAATTTCCAACTTCAGGCGTATCTGCCGAAATTGATCGCTACCTCACGTTACTGACGCCATCTTCCGTCGAAGCAACCGTTACAATTTCAATACTCGGCTTTTTTCTGTGTTTCAGGCCACGATAAATCTCGCCTGGGCCGCCGACTTCGTGCAATCTGTAGTAGGAGAATCGGGGACCAGTAAATGCAACTCATTTTTGGCTTAGCTGCGGATGGTCGAGTTTACCCGGATGCGCATCATGCGGTCGGATCGCTAGATAAAGACGTTGTTGGTCCCCTTGGCCTGGTCCAGATGCTTGAAACCCAAATGGGGATGCTTGCTCCCAACGTTCCGAAAGCCGTGCGTATTGCGACCTATCTAACCAAACTTCGCACGTGCCAAGGGAGCCGTTTCTGGGCTTCGTCGTTTTCGAAAGATCCCTGGTCCACGGCCGCCGTGATCCTTGGGTGGCGCGATACGCTGGTGGGCGGCGGCTGGCGCGGCACCGCGATCGGCAGCCCCCGCCTCGACGATTTAGCCGCGGTAGAGGCGGTAGAGCCGGCATTGCCGGCGGGCCTGGAAGACCGCGCCATCGCTTTGCTCGATGTCTTGACGAACCGCCCTGGCCTGAGAATCCGCCAAATCGGTCTGGCAGACCGGCGCGATCTCCTGCCGCCACTATGGGCCCGCATGTTTGCGGCTTTCGAGGCCATCGGGATCACGATCTTTGACTACGAGCAGCCCGAACTGGCGACAGAGGGATCTGACCTGCGCATGGTGCAGAGGGTTCTGTCAGGCGAGCCCGTCCAACCATTTGTCGGCGACGGCACTTTCACAATGGTGGAAGCCGATACGGAACTCATGGCGGCTGAAACGGTCGCGAACTGGTTAGCTGCCGTGCCGTTGGAAGACCTTCACGGAACGGTCATTCTTGCTTCGGAGGGCGATACCGCGCTCCTCGACCATGCCTTACGGGCAAGGGGCGTTCCAGCTCTCGGCCTCTCCGCGTCATCGCCTTGGCGCGGAGCGTTGCAGGTCCTTCCTTTGGCTTTTGCCGCTGCGTGGCAGCCCTTCGACCCACGCGTTCTCCTAAACCTCTTCCTCCTTCCGCGGCCTCCTGTTGCGGCCTGGGTAGCGCGTCGGCTCGCGCGCGCGCTCGGCGAAGAGCCTGGCGTCGGCGGCCGCGTCTGGCGGGAAGCATGGGCCCAAATCGAGGGTCGCCTGCTCGAAATCAATGCGCAATCCGACGCGGATACAGCACGCCGGAAAACCGACACGACGCTCGCGGAATGGCGCGCATGGACGGAGGTCGGGCGCTTTGCGAGAAGCGAGGGGATCCCACTGTCGGAGGCCATGGCGATCTGCGGGAGAGTGGCCGCTTGGGCGATGCGTTCGGACGGTGGCGAGGGCAACCGCTTGCTGATGGCAGTTTCGAATGCTGCAGCCGCTGTGTCTGACGCCCTGGGCCGCTTGGAGCTTTCGGTCATTCCCGCCCTCCTTCTCGAGCGGGTTGTCTTGCAAGTCCTGTCGGAGGGCGTTCCCAATCCAGACCATTTCGCGGAAGCTGGCGCTGTTCGTGCCATCAAGGCGCCGGGAGCATTGTGGTCCTCGGCCCAGCGCGTCATCTGGTGGAACTTTGTCGGTCCTGGCGAGAAGATTGCCATCACACCGTGGGACAATGCCGAGCGTGAAGCGCTCACTGCCAATGGAGTGGAGATCGATGCTTCACCAGCGATTGTGCGTCGGATCGAGGCCGCCCATAGCGGCGTTATCCGGCGTGCCCATGGAAACGTTATTCTCGTGCGTCCAGCGCTTGCGCGCGACGAGCAGACAACCCTTCATCCCATGGCGCACCGTTTGCGGCCTCTGCTGAAAGAAGGCGGGGCGGCGATCACCTTCAAGGCGGAACGGCTGCTGCGTGAACCCGATGCCATGCTCGCCGGCAGGATACTTCCTCGCCAGCTTGTTGAACGGCAAATGCAGCCGCCGGCAAGGGTTCCGGTTTGGACGATACCGCCGGGAACGACACGCCTTGCCGACACCCGTCGCGAGAGCGCGACTTCGTTGACACGGATGTTGAACTGTCAATTGAGCTGGTACGCCCAGGATATTCTCAATCTTCGGCCGGGGCGTTTTGCGGAAATTCCAGGCACCGACCAGCTCTTCGGAAATCTCGCCCACGAGATCGCCCGTCGGCTGCTCCTTCCGGGCGCATCGCCGGCCGAAGCCAACATCAGGACGGAAGCAATCAGGCATTTCGAAAGCCTGCTTCCCGAGATCGCAGCTCCGCTCCTCCAGCCCGAACATGCCGGAGAACTCGCGGCCGCTCGCGAAATGGTGCCGCGTGCCTTGGAGGCGCTTGTTCGCCTGCTCCATGCTCAAGGTCTGGAGATCGTCGGTTCGGAACTCGATCGGGAAGGTATCCAGGGGCGGCTGCTCCTGCAGGGCAGGCTTGATCTCCTTGTTCGCCGTGGCGACCAGATCTCGGTTCTCGACCTCAAGTGGACCCGATCCGAACGGCGATACAGGGAGGAGATCGCGTTGGGGCGCGCCATTCAGTTGGCCGTCTATCGCGGGCTTTCGGCCGGCGACGGGACAGGTGCCCCTGGCGGCTATTTCCTGCTCCGCCAGCGGCGCATTGTGGCCGGCCCGGGCTCTATTCTGACCGACAGTCCGATCGAAGCGGATATCGATGACCTCGCCACACTTGGTCATGTCACAAATGATTGGCGTCTCTGGCACGACCTTGCCACTGCCGGGACGCTAATTGCTGCCGGTTTCTCTGACACCGGCGATCTGCGCCCCGCCGGCCTTGCCATTGAAGCAGGAAAGGAACCTTGCCGGTTCTGCAATTTGCGCGGCCTCTGTCGCGTCTACCAGGAGCTTGTTTGATGCCGCGACTGACGACCATTACCGCTGCCGCCGGTGCCGGAAAGACGACAAGGATCGTAAACGACATCGCTGATGAGGTCCTGGCTCGCACGCCAGAACAGATACTTGCGACGACCTTTACAATCAAGGCGGCAGACGAACTCGTCGAGCGCGCCCGCGCCAAATTGTTCGAACAGGGCAAGGCGGATGCGGCCGCCCAATTGCTGGGCGCACGTTTTGGCACCGTCAATGCGGTCTGCAGCCAAATCGTCAACGAGTTCGCGATCGACCTTGGCCGCTCGCCGTCGACCAATGTCATCGGCGAATCCAACATGTCGCTGGTGTTCAGCGTGGCCGCAGATGCGGCAATTGCCGCGCGTGCGGAGATCCTGAACGAGCTTTCCGACCACTTCGGCTACAACGATCCTCGTGCCCCTGGCACCGGAGAGCCGCCGGATTGGCGCCGGACGGTCCGCACCATCGCGACCCTTGCCCGGGCAAACGGAATTGAGACCGAACAGTTGGCTTTTTCGGCGCAGCGATCGGCTGAGTCCTTTCTGGCATGCTTCCCGTCTCCGGCAGCAGAGGGTGCGGACCTGGATGCAGCATTGGCGAGTGCCTTGAAGGATGCCGTCGAAATGCGCCCCGCGGCAGTGAGCAACACTGGAGCGGATTCGGTCGAGACGATTAGAGCGGCGCATGAACGCATTTTGCGCGGCGAAACGCTGAGCTGGCCGACTTGGGCGCGTCTGACCAAGGTGAAATGCGCTCCCACCAAAGACGGGCAACCTTATAATCAGGCGCTCGCCCGTCTGATCGCGGCGGCGGGACGGCACAGCGAACATCCGCGGCTCCGATCCGAATGCGAGCAGTTTATCACCGAGACGTTTGATTGCGCAGCCGAAGCTTTGACCGCCTACCGGGATTGGAAGGCCGAGCGTGGACTGCTGGACTTCACCGATCAGGAAGCCCTTGCGCTGGATATCCTGAAAACACCCGACTTGGCTGCACGGCTCAAGGAACGTGTCAGCCGCGTTTTCGTCGACGAGTTCCAGGACTCGAGCCCCCTCCAGCTTGCCGTTTTCACGCTTCTCGGGGAGTTGGTCGAAGAGAGCACCTGGGTCGGTGATCCGAAGCAGGCGATCTACGGTTTTCGAGGTGCCGACACCGAGCTGACTCAGGCTGCGTTTCTCGGCGCCGGTGGCGCGCCCGAGGACAATCCAGTCTTGTCCAAGTCATGGCGAAGCCGGAAGAGCTTGGTCGGACTGTTCAACGCTATGTTCACGCCCGTCTTCGAACGGATGGGACTGCCGGCGGCGCAGCATGCGTTTTCGGATGCGGCGCGATCCGACGATGGCTTCGAGAAGTCCTCAGCCGGATGGTGGTGGCTGATCGGCAAGATCGAAGAGCAGGCACAAGCCCTTGCGGAAGGCATTCGGCAAAGCTTGACGGAGGCCGATAAGTGGCTTGTCGAGGATGACAAGCACGATCACAGGCCGATCATGCCGGGCGACATTGCCATTCTCTGCCGTTCCAACACAGATGTCGGGCGCTTTGCTGCCGCCCTTAGCCGTGCCGGTCTTCCAGTCGCAGTCGAACGCTCAGGGCTCACGCGCACGCCGCATGTCGAATTCGTGCTCGCCGCATGTCGCCGCGTGGCTGACGCGACGGATCGCCTGGCCCTCGCCGAGCTCGCCCGTTTCTTTGCCGATGATGCCGGGTCCGACGCATGGCTGCGGGCAGCTAGCTCTGATGATGCCGACCCAGCGCTACGGGTCGAAGTGCCGATATCGGACGCGCTAGATAGGCTCGCGGAACAATTGTTGAATTTCACGCCGGCCGAACTGGTCGACGCCGTACTCGCTATGCCAGCGCTGCTGAGCCATATCGAGAGCTGGGGCGATACCGCGATGCGCTTCGACGACCTCGAGGCATTGCGAGGTTTCTCGCGTGCCTATGAGGGGGAGTGCGCGGCATCCGGTTCGCCGGCGACCCTGCAGGGATTTCTGCTTGCGCTCGACGGCGCCGAACCGAAACGGCCTCCGAGCCTTGCCAATGACGCGATCCAGGTCATGACCTATCACGGATCGAAGGGCCTTGAATGGCCAATGACGATCCTGACCGGTCTTTCGTGGGAATCGAAAGCTAGGCTGTTCGAGCCGGTTGCTGAGACGACCGGCGAACTTGATTGGCGCAACCCCCTTTCAGAGCGATGGATCCGCTTCTGGCCATGGCCCTATGGTCAAAGCGGAAAAGGCAGCACGATCGACGTGGAGGTCGCGACCTCGGAGATAGGCCGGCGTGCGTTACAACGTGCTGTCGAGGAAGACACAAGACTTCTTTATGTCGGTGCCACACGAGCCCGTGATTATCTGATTTTTGCTCCACCGGGGAAGGGAAATCTCAACTGGCTGGGCCTGCTCAATGCGTCTGAGGCGGCGACCCATATCGTTCCCCCGCAGAGCGACGATAACCAACTCGGAGTTGGTTGTCAGAATTTCACGGTCGATATGCGGGCTCTCTCGGCCAGTGGCGAGGCGACGGAGCGTGCCGCCTTACAAACCTTCGTTCGCGCGCGTGTGACCGAGCCCGCAGCCCGGCTGCCCCTTTTCCTGAGACCAAGCGACGCGGATGGCGGAAACTGGAGGGTCGTCGAAAAGGTTGATCTCGGTGGAAGGCTCCCGATCGACGGGATCGCCGATATCGCGGCGCTGGGCGAAGCGCTTCATTCTATCATCGGCTATGATGATCCAGACCGCGACAGAGACCAGCGGCTTGCCGACGCGACCTCTATCCTGACGCGTTGGAACGTCACTGGCTTTAAAGCAGATGATGCGCTCATCGCCAGTGACAGGCTGGCTACCTGGCGCCGTGGCCGATGGCCAGCGAGCAGTGGCATTGCTGAAGTGCCCGTCACGGCACCCGCAGCCGATCAGCTTCTCAAGGGCCGCGTCGATATGCTGGTCGAAACCGGGATTGATTTTGCTATTATCGACCACAAGAGCTTTCCCGGCCGCTTCGAGCTCTGGGAAGACCGGGCTGTTGGGCACGCGCCGCAGCTTGCTGCCTATGCAGGCGCGGTGGAAACAGTCACCGGACGACGCTGCTCGGAACTCTGGATCCATATGCCGATCGTCGGCGCATTGTTTCGGGTAGGCCCGCCCGATCCTTAACACCCGTATCTCGGGGCGTCACGGTGTCCTCGTTCTCATCTCTACAAAATTGTGGATTGGGAGGTACGGCCTGGAGGCTTATCAGCATAAGAGCACGCGAGGCCGCGGGCAGGATGGGTGCAGGATGCCGAGTAAAGGTCGAGTCGGTCCAACAACAACTTGGGCCTGGTTACGACTTGTTGTAGAAGCGTCTCTCCGCTTCGAACCTCTGTCGCGGAACAGGATAATGCTCGGGCAGGAAGTGCGTGGCGAAGTTTAAAGACAAGACGATCAACGGCGCCACGTACGCGATGGGGCACCTTGAGGACATTGTGATTCAGGTCCAGAAGGGAGATGCGACCTTCAAGGTCCTGGTGACCTATAGCTGCCACTGCTTCACAGAGGAGCTGAAGCCGCACCACACGCCTGATTTTCATTATGTTCATAAGCACGAGAAGCGTGCCTTTTGTCTCGTGCGGCATGGGCTGTCGCATAACCTGCCGAACTATATCGCCAATTTGCTGGGCCGGCCGGTCTATCTGACAAAGCAGACAAACTTTTTCTTCATCCGCTCGAACGGCGGAAACTACGTCGTTTTCTTTGCGCTCCGCCCTGCAAGGAACCCCAGGTATGACGCCATCCTGACGGTTCAGAGCGCACATCTGCGGACAAACTTTACCAGGAAGGCACAGCCGGTGACATTTGACGACCTGGTCGAAGCAAAGGTGAAGAACACCCCGGTGACGCCGGGTCGGAAGCAGACCATAAAGCGGAGCTAGAAACAAAAATAGGCCCCGCAGGACCTATCTGTGAAACTTGCGTTTCGTACGGATACCACTTGACTCCTCACAGAGGAACCAGTTGCCTGGTGTGGTGTCCCTATTGCACCCTAAGGCGCTCACCATCTTTGGGACTGCGGGAACTATACCCCTGGATACCCTGCCAGTCAACATGAAGTTGACTAATGATACCTCCCTACGGGAGCCATCATGGGCACCACGATCCAAACACACGACACCAACCATTGTTCCCATGCTGCAGGTAAGGGCCAAGACTTCGCGACCCTACAGGGGAGTGTACCGATGGTGAGCATCATGTAGGGATGGATAGGTTGACTGTCCAGCATACGATCGGTCCACACGGTTACAAGGCCATGACCCCAGGGTGGAGCGCAGACCCAGCAGGGACTCTCGTTTCGCCTTAACAATTTCTTGTAAACGGTACCCCATCAAACCCTCTGTGTGAGCGCGATCAAAAATCACACTTCCCGTAGTAGAACCTGCTTTTATCGATACTATCGAGAGAACAAGGCTGAAGGGAACTAGGCAATCTGTGCCATGCTTCGAGTCAGCGAGCGACGTATCATGTGCTTGGAATTCGCAATGCCCGATGCGGCGTTCCAAATTTCTCCCCTAAAACCACTGCTATCGCTAAACGATGGGCGGTGTCAGCAGTTCGAATCCTTTCAAGAGCAGGCACTCGAACAATCAGCGCTCGGCAATTCGATTACCGAGGACAAACTTATAGCGCTCCGGTCGAATAAAGAATTCAGACTTTTCGGCGCAGACGCCGGTTTCGAAATAAGAGCTTCGCTCGAGCACAAGCAGGACCGTATTTTCCATCGCTCCGATCAGCGACGTTATCCGAGGCGAGATAGCACGCAACGCGATTGGACAGCCGATACGCCGGAAAGCGCCTTCGACTTGTCAAAGACGCTCGATCTTCCGGACCGCTTCGTCAATGATATCTGCAACATCCAACTGAAGCTCACGGGTAGGGTCTCCCGCCAACTTCTGACCCAGGGCGGTCTTCAAACCTTGCATGGCGCGTCCTACAGGACCGGCCGATACATCCGTGCCACGAAAACGCAAAGCCTCGATCCTTGCCAGCACACCCTGCGCCTCCGTCCGATGCTCATCGAGGTAGTGTTTTCCCTCAGCGTTCAGCACATACGCACGTTTCTGATCGCTCGGCGCAGACGAGGATAGGAGCTTTTGATCCATCATCGTGGCGAGCTTTGGATAAACGATCCCCGAACTGGGTGCGTAATTGCCGCCGGACCGCGTTTTGATCTCTTTGATTAAATCATACCCGTGTCGCGGCACCTCGCCTTCGATCAACAGCAATAAAAGATATCCCAACTCATCGCCGTCGAGCATTCGACGTCCAGCCGGGGTTCCAATATTGATTTCATTCTTTGTCATGTCGGTCCTTAGTCATCTCTAAGATATATCTTGACGCTGATTTAATGCGTTGTACCATGACGCCAACGCCGCACCCGCATTGTCAATGCGGCTCGTTCAAGCGTGAGAGCGAAAATGAAGAAAGTTGCAGTCATCGTTGGCTCGCTGCGTCGCGACTCCATCAATAAAAAATTCGCGAAGGCTCTTGCTCACCTGGCCAAGGATCGCCTTCACTTCGATATCGTCGATCTCAGCGACGTCCCGCTTTATAATGACGATCTCTGGGAAACCGTACCGGAGTCCATTTGGGAGCTTAAGCGGCGTATCTCGGAAGCCGATGGCGTGCTCTTTGTCTCTCCCGAATATAACCGCTCGTTCACCCCTGTTCTCAAAAACGCCATCGATTGGGGCACGTGTCCGCATGGAAAGAACGTTTTCTCGAACAAGCCTGGCGCTGTGGTTGGCACGTCGCCCGGCGCAATCGGTTCGGCTGTTGGCCAGAGCCAGTTGCGGACGGTCCTGGCTTCGATCCACGTGGTCACGATGGGGCAGCCCGAGGTCACCTTTCTTGGAAGGAGGATTTGTTCGATGTCGACCTAAACATCGTCAACGAGTCCACACGGAGCTTCCTGGAGACCTGGGTGGATCACTTCGCCCGTGGGATTGACCGAATGGGTGGAGAATTGATCAGGTCGTGATACCGCCCGCGCTATTGCCTCTGCCCTCAAGGAAGTTTGTAATGCCCTACAGGTACAGGATCGCCGTGGAAGAAATCGGCGCTGAAGCCGTCGCCAAGGAGCCTCTGGTTTTCGAAGTGACCAATCATGATGACCTGTTGCACATCTTGAAACTGGTTCAGGAAAAGAGAGTGGTTCCAGCCGAAGAGGCGGTCGAGCTGACGGTCGGGCTCAAATTATTCGCCGAAGTGTTGCTGCGTCATCGCGCC
This sequence comes from Rhizobium chutanense, assembly GCF_002531935.1. Lineage (GTDB taxonomy): Bacteria > Pseudomonadota > Alphaproteobacteria > Rhizobiales > Rhizobiaceae > Rhizobium > Rhizobium chutanense. The sequence continues at coordinate 30,507 of NZ_NWSV01000023.1, forward strand.
AAGCCGCCGTTTGCAGATTTCTTCCCGCACGTCAAAGAATTCATGCAGCAATTAAAGCGCTACCAACCTTAGTAGCGCGCTCCTCACCTTCGAGCCGCTCAGGCTCTTGGGCAATGTTTTCTGATCACGAAGGACAGGAGGCCGCTGTTTGCATAGACCTGAAATGCGGGAGCTGGTGGCCTTTGTAGAAGTAGCACGCCAGCTCAACTTTACGCGGGCTGCCGCGAATGTGGGCGTCTCGGTCCCGACTTTCAGTCAAACTCTACGCGGCCTTGAAGAGAAGCTCGGCGTCCGCCTTCTCACGCGAACCACCCGCAGAGTCTCCCTGACGGATGCGGGAGACGAGTTCCTGAAATCATTGGAGCCGCTGCTCGAAAGCTTTGATGTGGCGCTGGACGGTCTAAACCGCTTCCGCAGTGAGACCGGTGGACGCCTTCGGATCATTGGTTCGCGAACTGCTGCGACACTGCTTGCAGCGCCACTGATCGGCCAGTTCCTGTCATCCCATCCGGATATCGAGGTTGAAATGCTGGTCGACGATCTTCACGTCGATCTCGTTGAAAACCGGATCGACGCGGGGATCCAAGTTGGAGAGCGCATAGAAAGGGACATGGTCGCCGTTCGGCTCGTCGACGCGTTCGAAGAGGTTCTGATGGCATCGCCCGACTATCTCCGAAGTCGCGTGGCTCCTGCCACACCGTCCGAACTGAGCGAACATTGGTGCATCCGCTTGCGGTCCTCCTGGGACGGAATCGTTCGCCCTTGGGTACTGACGAACGGCGATGAGAAAGCTGAACCGGCGACCGGTATGCATTTCGTGGCAAACGACCTTCGTGTCCTGGCCTCAGCCATTCGTGGCGGAGGTGGAATCGGTCTGGTCCCGAAGGTGCTGGTAAAGGATGCGCTCGCCACTGGCGAGCTTGTCCGGGTTCTCGATGGTTGGAGCTCCTGGGTCTCGGGTATTTACCTGTTTTACCCAAGCAAACGGCAGATGCCTGCCGCCCTCAGTGCTTTCATCAGGTTCATGCGGGAGAACAAGCCAGGCCCTGAATGGTTGCTAGCCCGGTGACAGCTGTTTGTGATGATGCCGCTCATTCCTTATCGAGATCGAAAACACGACCAGGGCCGCGATACCGAGACCGACACCCACGACACCTGTCGATGCAGGCCCATATTTCGTCGTGATGAGCAGCCCGCCAAGCGCTGCTCCAGCCGCATTGGCAACGTTGATCGCGCAGCCATTGAGCATCGCCCCCAGGCTCTGTGCCTGTCCGGCCACATCCATCAGTCGCGCCTGCAGCGGGGCCACGAGGGCAAGAGCTGAAAATCCTGCGAGGAACGCAGCAACAGCAATCAAAACGGCGCTGTGAACGCTGACCAGAAACAGGGCGAATGTGATGACATTTAAGGCCAGCAGGAGCCCAATCGCTCGCATGACGCCCCTATCTGCCAACCAGCCTCCGAAGAAATTGCCGACAACCATTCCGCAGCCGATAATGACGAGAAACAGCGGCGCTTTCTGCTCACCGATCCCCGTCACCGAGATCAAGGTCGGCACGAGGTACGTGTAGACTGCGAAAAGTCCGGACAGGCCCAGGGAGCCGATCGCAAAGGTCAACCAGACCTGTGGCCTTGCCAGAGCACCCATTTCCTTGGCTGCGCCGGAACCTTCGGCAGCGGGCATCTTCGGTATCGCTAAGTGACATCCCAAGGCCACCACGAGAGCAAACGCTCCGAGAAGGAAATAAGGAATTCGCCAGTTCGTGCTTTCGCCGATGAAAGTGGCGATCGGCGTTCCGAAGAGGTTGGCGACACTCAGTCCCATCATGACGCGAGCTACAGCCTGTGCCCGTCTGCCATGGCCGGCCATTGCGGCGGCGATCAGCGCAGCTATGCCGAAATACGCCCCGTGCGGCAGTCCGGAAACGAACCGGGCAAGGATGAGCATGGGGAAGTTTCCGGTCAGGGAAGTCAGAATGTTCCCGACAGCACCAATGGCGAGAAGTATCAGGATAGATAAGTGTCTCGGCGTCCGGGCGGAAACGATTGCGATCAGGGGAGCGCCGAAGACCACACCCAGGGCATAGGATGTGACGGACGCTCCGGCGACATCGATGGCGACACCGTTTGCCTTCGCCATTTCGGGGAGCAGGCCCATTGCCGCAAATTCCGATGTCCCGAAGATGAAGCCGCCAAGGATCATTGCCGCTTCTGCCGCAAGCGTCCGAAATTTTTGACGATGGTGGATCATGATGTCTTCTTGTCCATGGTTGGAGACAGGTTTGCCGCAGCCGCCGGCACTTTCGTCATGACGTAGGGACGAAAATGTCTCGGGAGTAGACAGGGAGTGACGTGACCGAGATCAGGTTTTCCGAGCCATCAAAGACCGTGGTGAGTTTGCCGCCGGTTGCTTTGAGGCTGTAGGAATGAAGACGATCACTCTTCGAGACCGCTGCCTGAACCACGTCGGCTGCTTCGTTGTAGCGGTAGATGCGCGAGAAGCTCGGCTTCAGCTGCGAGTAAACGCGGCTGTCAGCCTTCTCGGTGTGCAGCGGACCGCGCTCGAATTCGGTCTCCAGCGAAACCATCTCGCCCCCGCCTTCGAAGGTCCAGGTTTCTTTCACAATGGTTGGCGCAGAGCTGTACTGGACGGAGCGAGAGACGTTGTCGGTTGCCTGTTCAGCAATTCCATAGGGACCAGCGCCCCCGCGGGAGAGCCCGTCGAACAGCATAAGCACATCTTGATCGCTGCCCTTCCGATGGACCGGGAACCCGAAGAGCACGTACCGATAGGGTGCGCCAACTTTGCCGTCGGTTCCGACGGCGAAAAGCTGGTCGACGAACTCGACCTGTAGATTTGCGCCTGCGGAGGGGCCTTCTTTGAAAGTGCTGAGTTCCCAGCCTTCCGGCACGAATTTTCGAAGTGCGGCATCCGACACCTGATAGGCGAGGATTGTACGAACGTCGGTGTTACTTCCGCTGAACGTTTCTGTGGCGTCTGCAGGCAGGGGCATCGGCAGCATTGTCATCATCGGGGCTGCGAGAGCCACGATCAGCAACACCGCATCCAAGTGATGAAACTTGAACATGACTATTTTCCTCTGAATGAAAAGAGATCTCAGGTGCTTCCGCGATTTACCTCGCGGCGAGGCCAGCCTTTGCGCAGACGTCGTCCTGGTCGCCCGTGCCACCGCTGGCAGCCAGAGCGCCGATGATCTGGCCGTCCTTGATCACCGGCCAAGCACCGGGCGCGGCGAGTACGCCGGGCATCGTCAGCATGAACGGACCGGCCTTTGCGGTCACATCATAGAAGGCGCGGGTCGGGCGTTTGTAGAGCGCGGCCGCCGCCGCTTTTTCCTGAGCGGCCTGTGCGCTGCCGAGTTCGGTATCGTCCATCTTTTCGTAGTAGACGAGAGCGCCGTGCGTGTCGGTCACGGCAATGGCCATCGGCCATTTGTGAGCGGCACATTCTTTGACCGCAGCGGCGGCGATGACTTTCGCGGCATCGACAGAAATGTCTGTGCCGTACTTCGGTTCGTCCTCGGCGTGGGCCAGGCAAGACATACACAGAAGGCCAATCGCAGCAGCGACAGTCCGGTTGGAAATCGACATGGGTGTGTCCTTTGTTCTTCGCTTTGATCGGCCGGCGTTCTACGAGCTTTCGATCCGGTTCTGGAAGGCCGAGCAGGATGAGAAGTCCGGGTTCGTCTACCGCTGGTCTTGAACACAGGATTGCGCCCGGGGACGGCCGTTCTGAATGTCGAAGAGTGAAACGGACTATTAGGTCATACCTCAGAAACGGCGGACCGAATTTCGGCAAAGCGATTTGAGGTGGCAGGATGGCGAATGAAGCTGACGCGTCTGCTGGGCCAGCATGTGCGATGAAATTCCCATTCGTGTGCAGGCAAGCAACGCTTATGGGCGGCTGCGAGCCTCTTCGAAGCTCGCGTTGAGGGCAACATCCCGTGCGGAGGTGCAGAGAAACCATGCCATGGCGATTGGTTTTTTTGATGAGGCCATAGTCCGGGACAACGTTGACGGCGGCTATCGTCATGCGCTAACGTTAGCAAAAAGGAGATCGAGATGAGGATTGTGCGATACGAGGCGGTCGATGGGATTCACTATGGGGTCGAGGACGGCGGCAGCGTCGAGCGGATCGCTGGCGAACCCTTCAGCGCCATAGAGCAGACTGGAAAGGTGGACGATTTGTCCGAAGTTCGCCTGCTGTGCCCGGTCAATCGTCCGCGCATTTTTGGCGTGGCATATAATTACCGAGAGCACACCAACGAGTCTGGAAAAGAGCAGCCGACACTTCCGGTCCTGTTTATGAAGCCCAGCACCGCGGCGAGCGGCAATGGAGATGCGATCGAATTCCCGCGAGACGGCGAAATCGTACATTACGAGGCTGAGCTGGTTGCGATCATCGGGAAGGGTGGTCGGCACATCAGCCATGACGATGCGCTTGGCCATGTCCTTGGATATACGTGCGGCAACGACATTAGCGACCGCATCATCCAGCGTCAGGAAAGCAAGTTCGGCTGCCTTTTGGCAGGCAAGGGATACGACACCTTTGCGCCCATGGGCCCGGCGATCGTAACCGACCTTGATCCGACGAATCTCGATGTCATTCTTCGTCAGAATGGCGCCGTCAAACAGTCAGGAAACACGAGCGACCTGCTTTACTCGGTGGCTGACATCGTCGCTTATCTCAGCCGCTTCATGACGCTTTTGCCAGGCGATGTGATCATGACGGGCACGCCGGCGGGGGTCGGCCCGATCAAACCAGGTGATGATCTCGAAGTGGAAATCCCCGGTATAGGCATTCTGAAGAACCCAGTGGTTGCTGCGGCATATTGAGCCCATCCGCAGCTTGAAAAGGGCAGCGTCCATATCGCGGCCCTTTGCATGAGCCGTCGCCGCTCAGGCTGTGGCGATTGCCAACTTCAAGTGGGGCGCGATTCGCAGTCTCGCCGATATGTTGGCAAAAGGAGAATTGGGTTGACTTCGTGCTGCGGGGTGATATTTATGCTAACGTTAGCATTTTGCAGGATTTTTGCTGTCAGCCGCTTCCTGGCGCTTGAATGGTGAAAATTGTCGACGACAACCTGAGGGTAGAGAAATGGCGCGAGTTAGATACGTTCCGAATTCGGAATTGGCAGAAACGCAAGCGGCACTCAATGGGCGCCTGCTCGAGGAAAGAAAGGTGCCGACAGGAAACATTTTTCTAGCACTGGCGAACGCGCCGGCAATTTTGAATGACTTCTTGACTTATGCCAACGCTGTTCGCGCCGCCGACATCAGTCCGAAGCTGAGAGAGATGGCGATCCTGACCGTGGGGTACTGCACCAACTCGGAATATGAGATCGTTCATCACCATTCGCACGGTCTGAAGGCGGGGCTCACGGAGGAGCAGTTCCAAGCCATTCGTCATTTCGAGACCTCCGACCTTTTTACGGAAGAGGAAAAGGCGGTCATGGCATTCGCGAAGGACTCCACTCTAAATGTCGATGTCTCCGACAAGGTTTGGAACGAGGTCGCCACATTCCTTTCCGAGAAGCAGTTGGTCGAATTGGCGATCAACGTTGCGTGGTACAATTCCGGCGTGCGGTTGATGGGTGCATTGAAAATCGATCTTGAGGACTCATACAGGAAGTAGGGCTCTCGGATCGCGACCGCTGCTTCAAGTTGGTCTGGTTTCTGTGTTGTGCGCCGGTTATTTCGAGCGAATAGCGTCCGTGTTCGAGATCGCGGCGGCGGGTAGGAAGTAGACTTGGGAAAGAGGTGTCGTCGAATGGCGGACACCTCTTTCTCGTTCCGGCTATCGAGGATTGGATGGTGCAGCCGTGCTGCCTCGAATAATCAATTGGGGCGGAGATATGAAGCTGTACGGGGTGTCCAGGTCGCCCTTATTCTGAAGGTGGTGCAGGAACCAAAGTCCGCACGCGGTCGCGAGCTGCGAAACAGGCAGTTGTACCGTTGTTAATCCCGGACCCCACCATCGATATCCGAGCTCGTCTCCAAAGCCGACGACCGAAATATCTCGTGGTACGCTCAAGGCCTGATCCTGTATTTCATCGATAACGCCTGATGTATTCTGCACGGCGCCAATCACCAGGGCCGTGGGCCGCTCTTTGAGGGACAGCAGTCGTCGTACGGCTTCCCTGCCGAACTCTGGCGACGAGGGGGCTCCGAGTTCTTCGTGGATGTCAACCTGATGAGAAGAGGTTTTGACCGCTTCTCGGAATCCTTGAACGCGAGCTGCGCCTGTCGGCAAGGCTTCCGTACCGCCGATGTAAGCGATCCGTCGGTGGCCTTCACTCAAGATGTGTAGTGTGCTTTCGTAAAGCGCGCGCCTGTCATCGATGCCGAACCATTGCTCGCCAAGCAGCTGTTGCTTACGCAGCAGTTGAATATGAGGGGTCATCTTCAAAAACCGAGCGGAGTCGGGATGAGGTTTCGCGCTCGGGACCAAGATTATCCCGGCTACGTTTACACTCGTCAGCTCCTTGATGTGGCGGAGCTCAAGCATGCGATCGTCATCCGTTTCGCAAAGCGTCAGCTGGTAGTTCGCCGAGAGAAGGCAGCGGGAGAGGGCGTGAGCGATGGTTGAATAAAAGCTGTTCCGAATATCCGGTACGATCAGGCCAACCAAATTGCTTTCAACCCCGCGCATCATACGGGCGGCCTGATTGGCGACGTACCCCACTTGGGTTGCCGCTTCGTTCACTTTCCGCTTCATTTCAGCGCTGATGCGCCGATCATCGGCAAGAGCGCGTCCCACGGTCGATGGTGAAACTTGCAGTATTGCTGCGATGTCTTTGATTGTTACCATAGTTGCCTAGCCCGAACCATTTCATACGGCCAACGATAGCATTGACTTGGCAGTTGTCAAAGCGCTGAATTACACGCAGCATCCCGAAATGTAGCAGTGAGGCTGACCGAGTTCCGCTCCGGATTTCCAGCCATTGGTCAAGACCCGCTTTTCAAAAAAGCCGGTGACATCAGTTGGATACTTCTGAAATGGATATGTTCCTTCGCAGCGCAAAGCCAGTGAAGCAGTCGGTTGGCCGCCGGCGTGCGGCGGGAACAAATAGTTTGAATGTCCTTGACATTAAACCATCATTGTGAAACGTTATGCGAACGTTAGCGCAATGGAGGAGGCATAGCGTATGGGTGTCGTATTCGTATCGGTGTCGGTCATCGTGTCCACCGAAAGACGCAAAATCCGATGACCGCCACTCTTTTCTTGCAGTCCGCGGTAGGCGGTATTTTGCTCGGGGGAATTTACGGCCTGCTGGCGATGGGGCTCAGCCTTAGCTGGGGTCTGCTGAAGCTCGTAAATCTCAGCCATTTTGCTCTGGCCTTTCTGGGTGCCTATCTAACCTATGAACTCGGAACGGTGCACGGTGTGCCGGCATATCTCAGTGCGCTGTTGATAGCTCCGCTGTTCTTCCTGTTCGGTGTTGCCCTTCATAGCGTGTTTGTCCGTTTCAGGGTGAAGGAGTTCGCCTCGCTACTGGTTACCTTCGGTGTCACGATCCTGATCGAGTCGCTCATTCAGTGGATCTGGTCGGCGGACTTCCTCCGCTACGAAACGCCCTATGCACAGACCACTTTTCGCATCGGTTCGATCTTCGTCCCCGTGTTGGATTTGTCGGCGTTCGTCTGCGCCGTGCTGCTGGCGGGAGCCGCTTGGATCGCGTTGAACAAAACCATGCTCGGCAAAGCACTGCGTGCCGCCGCCCATGACCCCTCCGTCGCGTCCGCTTTCGGCATCAATTCTACGCGCGTGTCATACATCCTGGCAGGCCTTTGCTCGGCTATTGCCGGTATCGCGGGAGTATTCATTGCCTTGATCGGGACATTGGCGCCCTCACAGATCGAGTCCTGGATCGGCGTTGTCTTTGCTGTCGCTATTATCGGAGGATTGGGTCGCCCTGCCGGTGCATTGGCAGCCGGGATGCTGATCGGTCTGGCCGAAAGCCTCACGATGACCGTGGTGAATCCTGCTTGGGCGCCGCTCGTGGCATTCAGCGTGCTGATTGTTATCCTCCTGCGCAAACCGGTGATATGACCATGAAAAAGCTTCTCATCACGGCGCCGGTATTGGCGGTTTTGGCCTCGCTGCCTTATCTTGGATTGGCTGACTATTACCTTTCCTATCTGTATATCATCTTCTTCTGGGTCGTCCTGGCAACGAGCTGGGGTATCCTCAGTGGTTACACAGGTTATTGGAGCTTCGGACACGCCGCATTTTTCGGAATTGGCGTGTATACGACGGCCACTCTTGCTACCGGCTTTTCCTGGCCGTTCATCGCCACGATACCGGCTGCCGCACTTATCGCTGCGGTCGTTGCGGTTCTCGTCGGCCTGGTGGTCTTTCGCTCCAGATCCCTGCGCGGAGAGTTCTTTGCTCTGCTGACGCTGTCGGTGACATTCGTTGTGGCGGCGATCGTTTCCAACACCGCGCTGGATTCAGGGACAGGAGTTTTCCTTTCGGGCATCGAGATTCCGATGATCGGGGTTACGGCGTCGGGCTCTCTATACCTGTTTGGGCTCATCGCGGCCTTGATCGCATTGGCGACGTCATACCTCATCTTTCACAGCAAATTTGGTCAGGGGCTGCTCGCAATCCACGACGATGAGGACGTTGCTGAAGTGAAGGGCGTGCCAACGTTCCGCTACAAGCTGTTCTCCTTCGCGGCGTCATCCGCGCTCGCAGGTGGAATGGGCGCGATCCACGCCGTCTATGTCGGCTACGTTACTGTCGGCGAGACTTTTGCGGTAACCGTCCCGCTGTATGTGGTGCTCATGAGCATTCTGGGCGGTGCTCGCCACTGGGCAGGCCCTGCGATCGGCGCGGCTATCATCACCGTGCTTCAAAGTGCCATCGTCAGCGGTGCTCATGCGGAATTCGGCCGTGCCGGCGTGGCTCTCGCGCTGATTATCGTGATCCTCGTGCTGCCGTCCGGTATCGTCCCGAGCATTATCCGCAGGTTTGCCGACAAGCGTAGTGGGCTGGGAGGCAGTGACAGGATCACGCAAGTAGCCGCCCACCTCTCGCCAACCACCAATGGAAGTTCGAGCCCTGTCCTTTTGAAGTGCGAAGACGTCACCAAATCATTCGGCGGTCTTCGCGCCCTGAACGGGGTAACACTGGATGTCCAGAGGGGAGAAATTCTTGCCCTGGTGGGGCCGAATGGTTCCGGCAAGTCCACGCTGATCAACATGATCAGCGGCCACTACGCCATAACTTCCGGTCGGATTACCCTTGAAGGAGAACAGATCTCCGGCAAATCGCCTCATCAGATCGCTCAGAGCGGCATTGCGCGTACGTATCAGATCCCGCGTCTGTTCAACAATCTCACAGTCCTTGAGAATGTGCGAATCTGTGCGGAGTTCGGTAGTGTGAGTGGCATGGGCGTGGCTGGCGCCGATGAGGTTGCCAAGGCCGCTCTCCTCTACACCGGACTGGCGGAAAAGGCCAATGTGCTTCCCGAGGCCCTGAATCTCCACGACAGGAAGTTTGTCGAGTTCGCAAGAGCACTCGCCGCCAAACCTCGTCTCCTGTTACTCGACGAGGTGCTCTGCGGCCTGAATCCGGCCGAGATCGACCACGCTGTTGAAATGATCAAGCGGATTAAGGCCGGTGGTACGACGATCATCTTCGTTGAGCACCTCATGAGAGCCGTCGTCGCACTTGCGGACCGTGTTGCCGTGCTGGATCAGGGCAAGGTTCTTGCCCTCGGACAGCCGACCGAAACGATGCGAGATCCGGCAGTCATCAGTGTATATCTGGGAGGTGGTCATGCTGCTTGAGGTCGCAAATGTCGAAGTCGGTTACGGCGACGCCACCGCTCTCTGGGATGTTTCTGTGAGCGTAAAGCAGGGCGAGATCGTTTCCGTCGTCGGTCCGAACGGCGCAGGGAAGAGCACGCTGGTAAATGCCATCGCCGGAATCTTGCGCCCGCGCAAAGGGAAGATTGTTATAGAGGGGAACGATGTTTCGAAGGTGCCAAGTCATCGAGTGTGCGACTACGGCATCGCCATCGTCCCGGAAGGTCGTCGTCTTTTCACGGAAATGACCGTTTTAGACAACCTCCTGCTCGGCGCATACCGATCCGCAGCCCGCGCCGATCGAGATGCCACTCTTGCGGAAGTCTTCAAGTTGTTTCCGGTGTTGAAAGATCGCCAGGATTCCCTGGCGGGCTCATTGTCGGGAGGACAGCAGCAGATGGTTGCCATCGGTCGCGGCCTCATGGCGAAGCCACGCATTCTCCTCATGGATGAACCATCGCTAGGCCTGTCTCCGCTGATTGTCGGGGACATGTTCAAAATCATCCAGATGATCAATGAGCGGGGAGTGGCCGTGCTGCTCGTCGAGCAGAACGTAAACAAGGCCCTTGAGATCGCGCATCAAGCCTATGTGTTTGAACAGGGTCGCGTGACTGCGTCCGGGCTGCCTCAAGTTCTCATCAATGATCCAAGCATCAGGGAGGCGTATCTTGGTATCTGAAAATTCGAGCGGGAGAGTTCCCGTCCATCTTCGGCGCGTCGTGACGGAACACTGCAGTCAGGGTGCTGCCAGGTTCGCCGAGGACGGCGCCGTTCCCCGCACGGACATATTCAGGACGGTCCCCGGATTGGTGTCGCGGATGATCTGGTCGACTTCGACGTCCACGGCCATTCCATTCAACGGAACCGATCCGACCCCGCTGCTCACAAGCTTCGTTCCGGAGCCCGCCGAAACGCGCTTTCTAGTGCTAACGTTCCCACCAGATGCTGTTTTTATGGCTCCGGATTTTGATGGTCCGGCCGCTCTCGCGGAGAATCTGGCGGTCAGTCCAGGTTTGGCCGAACGCTTCGAGCCGGATGGCAAACATCAAACGCCCACCGTCGATTATGGAATTGTTCTCGACGGCGAGATCTGGATGGAACTCGACGGTGGCAATGAGACCCGTTTGTGCCAGTTCGACGCCTTCGTCCAGAACGGAACGCGTCACGCCTGGCGAAACAAAAGCGACAAACCGGCAACCATCGCCGTGGTGCTGGTTGGCGCACGGACCCCCGATCTGACGGATTATGATGACGGCCTGTGAGGCCTGATAATCCAATTTCAATCTGACCTTGTGGACCAACTGAACATGACCAACACCGAAATCCGAAAAGTGCAGGGCCGTCGCGTCTGGGATTCCCGTGGCAGGCCCACCGTTGAGGTAGAGATCGAGCTGGCCTCCGGTGCGACCGGCCGGGCCATTGCACCCGCTGGTGCATCGACCGGCACTGGCGAGGCGCTCGACCTTCGTGACGGCGGCAGCGCCTTTGCCGGCTTGGGGATCAACAAGGCCCTGACTGCCGTCAACGGAGAAATCGCCAAGTTGCTGGTTGGCCGGAATGCCAATGATCAAGCCGAGCTGGACCACGCCATCATCGAGCTGGACGGCACTCCGAACCGGAGCAGACTGGGTGGAAATGCATCGGTGGCAACATCGATGGCGTTGCTTCACGCCGCAGCGGCTGCGGCCGACCAACCGATCTGGCGGTATCTCGCGGGCTCCGACAAGGGGATTACGATGCCACTGCCGGAAATCCAGATTTTTGGAGGTGGAGCGCATGCAGCACGCCGGGTAGACGTCCAAGATTTCATGATCATGTGCCCTGCTGCCTCGACTTTCGCGGAGGCTTTGGAGTGGACCGCTGAAGTCTACCGCGCGGCAGGCGACATTATGAAACGTGCCGGAAAGCTCCAGGGCGTGGCGGACGAGGGAGGCTATTGGCCTGCCTTCACCAGCAATGAAGAAGCTCTCGATGCCTTGGTGCGTTCGATCGAGGCCGCCGGTCTGAAGCCAGGCGGTGAAGTCGTCATATCGCTCGACATTGCGGCCTCCGAATTCGGTCGTGAGGGTAAGTATTCGCTGGCGTTGGAAGATCGGCAGCTCGATACGGCCGAGATGATCGACATGCTTGGCGGCTGGTTGAAGGCCTATCCAATCGTCTCTATCGAGGATCCGCTCGCTGAGGACGATCCGGATGGATTCAAGGCGTTTACCGCTCGCTACGGCTCCAAATGCCAAATCATCGGCGACGACTTCTTCGTGACGAACGCGGCGCGGGTAACCGAAGCGATCAAGGATAAAAGCGCCAATGCGGTTTTGATCAAGCCGAACCAAGCGGGCACGATCACAGAGACGTTCGATGCGCTCTCCGTTGCCAAGAAAGCGGGCTTTCGGACAATTGTTTCGGCCAGATCCGGTGAGACGGAAGATGTGACGATCGCCCATCTGTCGGTCGGCTGGGATGCCAGGCAGCTGAAAGTCGGATCGTTCTCACGCTCCGAGCGGATGGCCAAGTGGAACGAGGTTCTCCGTATCGAGGAGGCCCTTGGAAAAGAGGCTTCGTTCGCTGGCTGGTCGGCGCTAGACTTGGCTGAAAAGCCAGCCGCGGTTGCTGCCGTAGGTTAGATTTTGGTGGGCCGGTTGCGGGTCTCGCTCAATAACAGGCGTTGACAAAAGCGCTGGCCCTTTTATGCTAACGTTAGCAAAAAATAGATGAGGATGACATGCTTCCGGCTGTTAATTTGAAACCTCCCTTCAACATCACGCGCTTCAGCCATGTCGTGCTTGAAGTCAATGATGTGGAGCATAGCCGAGATTTCTACCTCAATGTCGGCGGCCTGATTGAAACAGAATTCGCGGACGGTGTTTCATACCTTCGCGGATTGTCCGAGGCCTGCCATCACAGTCTCGTGCTCGCACCTGCCGGCGGAAAGCCGACGTGCAGGCGGATCGGTTACCGGGTGTTTCTGGAGGAGGACCTCGACAAGGCCAAGTTCTTCTTTGATGAGAAGGGGCTCCCGGCGGAATGGGTCGAAGTTCGAAATCAAGGGCGGACCCTGCTCGTCAGCGACCCGTCGGGCGCTCGCATCGAGCTTTGCTCCAGCATGAGTGTCCATCCCCGTAAGTTCCTCGAGGTGCATGAACATCGTGGCGCCCGAGCCCAGGGGCTCGATCATTGCCAGATCATGGTCGCCGATCCATTGGGTCTCAGCGCGTTCTACGGCGAACTCGGTTTCCGGACTTCGGAATATATCGCGGCCGGCGACAATCTCATTGCGAACTTCATGTATCGCAAAGGTGTCTGCCTCGATCTGGCGTTGGTGCCGGGCATCGGCCCGCAATTGCATCATTTTGCTTATACGGTTCCCGAAAGCAGCGACATCTTCGCCGTGTGCGATTTTGCCAGCCGTTATGGATATGGCGACAACGTTGAGCGCGGACCCGGACGCCATGGCCCTTCCGGAGTCCTGTTCGTCTACCTGCGCGATCCCGATGGACACCGGGTGGAGTTCTTCAACAATCACTACACCACGATAGACGCGGAATTGGAGCCCATTCGTTGGGACGCGGCAGCCCTTAGCACCAATGTCTATTGGGGAATGCCGGCCGTCTCGAAGTGGTTCTTCGAGGCCAGCGAATTTACGGGAGTACCGCTGGAGCACCCCGAGAAAATGCCGAACCCTATGACGCTGGAACGCTACGCAGAGGGGCTGGCGAAGAGCTGAGACCTGCCGCCGGCGGCAGAGACTGATGATGACATGCCGGAAGCATCTGGGAGGATGAGATGAGTGCGAATTCCATTATACTGAATAGACGAACATTCCTCGGGTCTGCAGCCGCAGTAGCAGCTTTCAGCTCGATGCCGAGGGTTTTTGCCCAAGAAGGGCCGGTCCGCGTCGGCGGAACGCTGCCGTTAACAGGCCCGCTTGCGGGCGTAGGCGCAATCCACAAGCTCGCCGCAGAGGTGTTCGTCGAACAGATCAACGCCAAAGGCGGTATTCTCGGACGAAAGGTGGAGTTCGTCCTTCTCGACGACCAATCGCTGCCCGCCAATGCTCGAACGCTCTATGAGCGCCTGGTGACCGCCGATAAGGTCGATCTGCTGATGGGCCCCTATGGTACGTCTTCGATCATCGCAGCAATGGGCGTTGCCGCCCGGTTCAAGAAGATGCTGATTCAGAGCAGCCTGGGGGACCCGAGTCTCGCACCGTATCCGCTGCAGTTCCCGTCTCTTCCGATCGGGGCCGAGCCGCAATCGACGGATACCGAGATCGTTCTCGATGCCTATGCGAGCCTGCCGACCCCTCCCAAGACGATAGCCTTCGTCACGAGCAAATTCCCCTCGGCCCTGACGATCGCCAAGGGCGGCCAGCAGGTTGCTGAGAAGCGTGGCGTCAAGAGCGTGCTGGAGCTTGAATACGAGTTCGGCACGAAGGATTTCGGCGCGATCGCCAACCGCATCAAAGCGGCTGATCCGGACCTGCTGTGGTCCGGTGCGATCGGCATGGAGGCCGTACAGCTTCTCGATGCAATGAGCCGGATCGACTACCAGCCCAGGAACCAATTCCACCTGTTCCCCGCACCCGGCCCGACCGCAGCTCACCCCAAAGCGAACGGCTTGACCTCGCTGACCTGGTTTGAAGAGCACGAGCCCTTCCTCAAGTATCACGGCGCTCAGGAATTCGTGAGCGCTTATGACGGCAAGGCGAAGGCGGCGGGCTTCCCCTATCCGCGTGCAGAATATCAGGCGGCCGTCGAATATGCTGCGTGGCAGATCCTTGCAGCCGCGGCGGAAGGGGCGGGGAAGCTGGACGACGCCGCCATGGCTGCGTGGCTGCGCTCGAATACCGTCGAGACGGTCGTCGGCCCAAGGACGTTCGACGGCAAGTTTAATGCCGGCAAGCCATCGACGAAGCTCAAGCAAATTCAAGGAAAGGATTGGGTGACCGTCTGGCCCGCGGACTTCCGTCCGGCCGGGAAGGCGTTCCTGGCCCCCTGACGAATGCCGCACGGCGCTTTGCCGCGCACCTGTCTGAAACTGCAAAAAATGCATTCGGTCGGGCACGCTCCGACCGATGTTCCTATGGAGGAGTTAATGGTTAAGACTATGATCGCCGCTCGGCTGCATGCTCTGCATCAGCCGATGTCGCTGGATGAGATTCCGGTTCCCACGCCCCGGCCCAACGACGTCCTGGTACAGGTCAGGGCCTGCGGTATCGTGCCCAACATGGCCAACGTCATCAATAATTGGCCGACCTGGTTTCCCCATCAGCCGCTGCCGAAGTTTCCGGCAGTGTTTGGCCTGGATCCGGCCGGTGTCGTCGCCGAAGTCGGCGAGGCGGTCACCAATGTCAAAATTGGCGATCGCGTGTATGTCAGCCCGCTCAGGTCCTGTGGTTCCTGCAAGGCGTGCCGGTCGGGCAACCGCAGCCAATGCCGCTATTACACCTTGAATGGCTACTTCAGCACCAGCCGCGATGGTCAAAGGATCTTCGATCTTTATCCCTACGGCGGCTTCAGCCAATACATGACCGCCCCGGAATATTCCCTCGTGTGCCTGCCGGACAATCTCAGCTTCGAGCAGGCCGGCCGCTTCGGCTACCTCGGTACATCCTACGGCGCCCTGAAGAACGCCCAGGCCGGACCTGGTCAGGTCTGCCTCATCGACGGAATCACCGGTACGCTCGGTGTCGCAGCCACCAAGCTCGCTCTTGCGATGGGGATCTCGAAAATTCTGGGCACCGGCCGAAATAAAGAATTGATGGACCGCGTAAAAGCCATCGCTCCCGACCGCATCGACACCATCATGCTCGGCGAAGGCTCGACCGGAGAATGGGCGAAGGCCCAGACCGGCGGCGAGGGAGTGGATTTCGTCATCAGTGCGCTGGGCGCGAGAGCCCCGGCCGCGACCGTGGTCGACTCCATGCGCGGAGTTCGCCGAGGCGGACGTGTGGTTGTCGTTGGCGGCGTCGCGGAAGATGTCCCGGTCGACGTGAAGTGGCTGATGGACGAGCAGGTTCAGCTCATCGGCTCGAACTGGTTCAGCGCTGCCCAGGGGCAGGAAATGGCAGATATGGTCCGCACCGGTGTGCTCGACCTGTCGTATCTCGAGCACAAGATCTATCCGCTTGAGCGGGTGAACGAAGCCATATCAGGCATTGGCGAACGCGATGGCGGCTTCAGCAACTATGTGGTCGTTCCTCCGATCCCTGCCTCTTATCAATAACAATCACCGGCGCCGGCTATCGCCGGCGCCTCCCTCACGCGAGAAGAGAGAACATGTCCAAGAAAGATATCGCGGTCCTGGTCGGAAGCCTTCGTCAGGCTTCGATCAACCTGAAGTTCGCCCGCGCGATGCAGAAAGTGGCGCCCGACGGACTGAACCTGGAAATCGTACCGATCGGCGACCTTCCGCTCTATAACCAGGACTTGGAGACGGAGACGCCGCCGACGGAATGGACATCCTTCCGTGAGCGCATCAAGGCTTGCGATGGCGCAATCTTCGTGACGCCTGAATACAATAGATCCGTTCCCGCGGCATTGAAGAACGCGATCGAAGTCGGTTCTCGCCCGTTCGGAAAAAGCGTGTGGGATCACAAGCCCGGTGCGGTGACTGGAGCTTCTCCCGGTCTCATTGGCGGTGCCGCCGCGGCGCTTCAGCTCAGGGTTATCCTGACCAACATCAACGTGCCGACCATGCCTCAGCCTGAGGTTTACCTCAGCACGGCCGACAAGTTGGTGGGTGATCACGGCGTGTTCCTCAACGAGGGAACCCAGAAGTTCATCGAGAGCTTCCTAGCTGCGTTCGAAGGCTGGGTCGCGCGGTTCTGAAGGCGAAGCAGCGCAGTCTTTATCGGCCATCGCGACGACTGCGCGATGGCCTCTATACCTTTATTGAATGAAGGCGCCGCTTTCCCGATGCGCCCTGTTCGGCCGCCCATGCGCTGCACCGATCGCGGTTTCGAAAATGTGATTTTCGTGATGATGCGAAGTGCCGCGTAAAAACCGTTAGTTCGCTCTCCCGAGCATTCCACAAGGACCACGCGCTCCGGTGCAGCGGCAGAGAAACATGCCGCTGGCCGAAGACTGCATTCGTCATGGAAACCAGGCCTGCGCCACGTCAGCCAGTTTTTGCCGAGGCGATGCGATCAGCGGGATGGCGGCTTTGCGGACCATTTCGCGCTGGCATTCGTCGGTTATGTATTCGACCGGCGATTTGCCGTCGACCCGGGCGAGAAAGAGGGCGGGCAACAAGCTTGCGGCCCGCGCCTCGAGAGCGTCCCGATCCTCCCAGTCGACCTGATCCATATAGGCTGCCGTCAAGGCCGCGAATGACGATGCGAGTTCGAATGCCGCCTCTCCGACGACGATCTTCTTCAGCAAGAGATGGTTGAGGCAGAAGGCCAGGTCGAAAGCCGGATCGCCGAACCAGGCGCATTCGGCATCCAGGAACACCGGGCCGTTTTCGCCCAGAAGGATGTTTTTCGGGCTGATGTCGCCGTGGACCAGCGCCAGCTTCGTTTCGGCCGTGCGCTGAACCAGCTCTGAGAGGCGGTCGCTGACGAAGGGATGTTTGGCGGCAGTCGCCACCAGATAGGGCTCAAGCCGAAGCGCATAGAAGTTCGAGCCGGAGTCGAACTTCTCCGGCAAGCCCGATGTACGGGCACTGACGGAATGGATCTGTCCGATCCGCCGGCCGGTTGCTTCCGCCGCCTTTCGGTCGACGTTCCCCTGGAGCAGCTGGGTCTTCCACAGCGGATACTGATCGCCGGGAAGAAACTCCATTGCGAAGACGCCAGACGACGCGTCATGTGCGAGAGGCTTCGGAACGGCGGAAGGGAAGTGTTGCGCCACGAAGGATATCCAGTTCCATTCGTACACATTTCTCGACACCGGCGCCTGCCAATCGGCGGAGACCTTGAGCTTGGCAAGGGCGCGTTTCACGCAGATGAGCCGGCCGGGAAGTTCCACACGGTAGATATCTGAAGAAACACCACCCGTCAGCGGCTTGTAGACCGCCGCCTCGGAAGCGCTCCTCAAACCGCTCTTCAGCAAGAACTCATCGAAAATCGTCATCTCATCTACAGAATCTACAGACATGGATCGCGTGTCCTTGCGGCATTATCGGCGGGGGGTGTTGCGGGGTTGTTCAGGCTTCTCTCCGCAGAGAACCCTGACGACTTCCTCCGCCGCCCGGCGACGCAGCTCGATCAGCGAAGCATCCGAGGAGAAGGCGACGTGCGGGGTGATCATCGCGCCGGGATGAGCGATCAGCTCCGGCGGAACGCGTGGTTCGTCCTCTAGGACATCGAGGCCGACACCGCTCAGAATGCCGGAGTTCAGCCCCTCGACCACGGCGGCGGTATCGACGACGCCGCCTCGGCTGACGTTGATCAGCAGGCTTCCGCGACGCATCTTCGAGATGGCGTCTCTGTTGATCAGATGACGCGTCGCCGGCGCGAGCGGCGCATGGACAATGACGATATCGCTCGTGGCCAGAAGGGTGTCGAAGTCGGCAAGCTCCACATCCACAGGGACGTTCGAGGCATAGGGATCATGCGCTGCAACCCGGCATCCGAGCGCCTGCATTTTTGCTGCCGTCGCACGACCGATACGGCCAAAGCCGACGATGCCGCAGGCAAGCTCCGAAAGCCTGCGGAGATTTGCCGAAGCCGGGTCCCAGCGCCCGCCGCGAACTTCGCGATCGAAATGGATCAGGCCGCGAGCCCAGGCAATCGCAAAACCGACGGCGTGGTCGGACACTTCTGCAATGCAATAGTCGGGAACATTCGTGACCCATATTGCCCGCTCCGTCGCTGCATCGACTGCAATATTGTCCAGGCCAACTCCGAGACGGGCGACGATCTTGAGGTTGGGAGACGCAGCGATTGCCGTCTCGCTGACTTGAGCCCAGCAGGTCAGAATCGCGTCCGGCTGATGTTTTGCAGCCAAAGCGTCGATCTCGGCAGGCGAAGACGGCTCGGCCGGACCGCTGACGAGGGTGAACCCGGCCCGCTCGATTACCTCCCGCTCCACTTTGTCATCCGGCCAGGCGTAGTCCGTCAACAGCACGGTCCGTGTCATGAATTTCCTCCCAGTTTGTGCGAACGTTAGCGTATCGGTTCTGTCAAGGTCAAGAAAAATAGGCTTGCGCCGTCCGCATTGCCGCTCGTTACCCGCTGTTTCGTAGCCCTGCCGCTATTCCATTGATGGTCAGATGCAGCGCCTCTTCGGTGTCCTGATCGCGTTTTCCGGCGCGGTGGCGGCGAAGAAGGTCGATCTGCATGTGGTTGAGCGGATCGAGGCAGGGAAAGCGATGATGGATCGACTGCTTGAGTGCCGGATTATTCTCGAGCAGCGAGGCCTGATCCGTTATGGAAAATAGCGCAGCTGTCGTCGCTTCCCATTCGTCATTGATGCGTGCGAAAATTTTCTTATGAATGGATGCATCGGGCGTGAGGTCCACATACCGCGCCGCGATCGCCATGTTGGTCTTGGCCAACACCATCTCCATATTCGCAATCAGTGTCTGGAAGAAAGGCCAGTCCCGGTGCATGCCTTGAAGAATTTGCAATCCGTCGGGGTGTCCGGCCAGCCATTGTCGCACGGCCGAACCGAATCCAAACCAACCCGGCAACATCATGCGGCTCTGCGACCAGCCGAACACCCAGGGTATCGCGCGCAGGTCTTCGATGCGGCGTGACGAGCTGCGTGAGGCTGGGCGGCTGCCAATGTTCAGTTTTGCGATTTCGCCGATGATCGTTGCTTCCCAGAAGAACCGTTCAAATCCCTCGGTCTCGTAAACCAAATGGCGATAGGCGCCAAAGGCCAGGTCGGAGAGTTCCTCCATGGCGCCAAGATATTCGGGATCCGGCTCCTGTGCGTCGGAAGGCAGCAAGGACGCCTCCAGCGTTGCGGCGATCAGAAGTTCGAGATTCCGACGGCCGAGTGCCGGATTGGAATATTTCGCCGCAATGACTTCACCTTGCTCCGTCAGCCGGATCGACCCGGCAACCGCGCCGGCGGGCAGGGCGGTGATGGCTTCATAGCTTGGACCGCCACCGCGGCCCACGGAGCCGCCGCGACCGTGAAACAGGCTGAGGCGAAGGCCTTCACGCTCGAAGAGCTGGATGAAGGCCGTTTCCGCCTTATACAGTTCCCATCCCGAAGTCAGATAACCGCCATCCTTGTTGCTGTCCGAATAGCCGAGCATAATTTCCTGTTTGCCGCCGAGCGCTTCGACATATGTCCGATAGGTCTCGACGGCCAAAACTGTTTGCATCACGTCATGCGACCTTCGAAGATCCGAGATCGTCTCGAAAAGCGGTATGATGTTGATGGACGCCGCTTCGGGCTCATCGGGCCGAAACAGTCCCGCCTCCCGGAACAGGACCAGGACCTCCAGAAGGTCGGAAGGGCTTCCGGCCTTCGAAATGATGTAATGGGGGATGCTGACGCGGCCGTAGTGCTGATGGGCTGCGGCGGCCTCACGCAGAACGGAAAGCTCCGACATCGTCTCGGCCGAATACGTCCTGAGCGGTGTCATCAGTAGCTGCGAAGACCGCAGTTCTTCGGTGAGCAGGCGGATCTTGTCACTCTCGGCCAACGCCTCGTAACCTGTGCCAGGCCGCACGTTCTCGAAAAGCTCATGAACAACCCGTTGATGAACCTCGGAATTCTGTCTCAAATCCAGGCTGACAAGGTGAAAACCGAAGACGTCTACGGCGCGTTGGAGCCTGCGCAGTTTTCCAGTGGCGATCTTTTCTGCGCCATTGGCTGTCAGGGATTTGCTGATCGTCGCCAAGTGTTTGGCGAATTCGGCGGGGCACAGGTAGGAAGGGGCGGTCGCCACGGGTTCGCGAACCAGTTCCGTACTGCCGAACTTGCGCGCCGTGGCCGCCAGGCGAGCAAACATGCCCGAGATCGCCAGGCGATATGGCTCGTGTCGGCGCCGCTCCGATCTGTCGGGGGAGTCGGTCGCGAGGCGCTGAAGCTCCGGCGAGACTTTCACATGCCGGTCATCCAAGGAGAGTTCGGCGCCCAGGCTATGCAGTTCGCCGAGATAGAACGAGAAAACTCTCTCGCTCTGCAGCCGGAGCGCCTCCCTCAGGGTTTCGCCGTTGACATAGGGATTGCCATCCCGGTCGCCGCCGATCCAGGAACCCATGCGCAGGAATGGCGGCAGCGCGTCCTCGCCGAAACTCCAGGGTGAGTCTCGAAGCTGATTTTCGAGGATCTCGTACACCTCCGGGATCACCCGGAAAATGGTGTTGTCGTAATAGGACAAGCCATTGAGGATTTCATCCACGACCTGAAGTCGCCGTCCCCGAAGGCTGTTCGTTTGCCAAAGCGTCGTCGTCGCCCTTTCCAAATCCTCCTTATACCGACCTATCTCCGGCTCGATCAGGCCGGCTTGATCGAGCTCAGTCAGGCATCGTGCAAGCTCCTGCTCGATTTCGATAACGCTCTTGCGCCGAACCTCGGTTGGATGCGCCGTGAAAACGGGCGAGACGACCGCTTCAAGAAGCAGTTTGCGGATATCTTCCGCCTCTACCCCGGCCGCAGCCAGAATGGAAAGCGATCTGGCAATTGTTCCCGGCATGGCAGGTTCGCGATCGGCGATGCTGCGGCGCTGCATCCTGGCGTGGTGTGCGTCTTCGGCAATGTTCACGAGTTGAGAGAACTGGCTGAACGCGCGGATCACGCGCTTGAGGGTTTGGGGCGGCATGTCCGCGCAAAAGGGGGCGAGCTTGTCGTTCAGGTGCCGGCCGGTCGTTCTGTGGCCGGCAACCGAGAGAGTGCGGACCTGTTCCACGACCTCACGGGCCTCCTTGCCGTCGCTTGCTTCAATGGCCTCGCACAACAGGCGGCCGAGCAGCCGAATGTCCTTCACCAGGGCTCTGCTGGCCGTGAGGCGTTTCACTTGCATGCTTGCTTTGCTCAATTGAAGGTGCAAATGTGCACTCCTTATGCTAACGTTAGCATAAATTGGCAGGATTTAACCAGGGAGTCAAGCGGCACTCGCTAACGAACAGGAGCGGAAAGCCGTACAGGTGAACTGCCGCTATCGGCCGACAATGCCTCCTGGTAGCGCGCGACCTCCTCCAGCAACCATGCGCGGAACGCCACGACAGGACGGAAGTCCTTCCTGCTGAGAGGTGCCACCGCATAATAGGCGCTGGTGCTTTTGACCTGATGTGGGAAGGCTTGCACGAGCTGGCCATTTGCGAGCTCGGAGTCGATGAGGAAAAGCGGCATCAATGCGAGCCCCAGTCCAGCAATGCAGGCTTGGGCCACGTTGCTGAACTGCTCGAACCGCATGGCCTGCGATGGGGCGCCGGTGACCTCAAGGCTTTCAAAAAAATGGCTCCAGGCCCCGGGGCGAGACGCCATCTGCAGCAGCGGCAGGCGAAGCAGATCTTCGGCCCTCACGATGGGATGTGAACTGAGAAAAGACGGGGATGCGACCGGTGCTACCATCTCTTCCATAAGAAATGTGCTTTCCGCACCGGGCCAATCGGGCTGGCCGATATGAATCGCCATGTCCATGTCGTCGCGGTCGAAATCGAACATGCCTATGCGCGTGGCGAAGTTCAGCGTGATCTCCGGGTGTCTGGCGACAAACTGCGGAATGCGCGGCATCAGCCATCGGGTGCCGAATGTCGGCAAGATGGCAAGATTGAGTTGATCGCTATGTTGCTTGGTCATGGCCTGCAGTGAAGCGGACCGAATTTCCGCCAAAGCGCTGGCAATTGCGCGGGCATAGTCCGTGCCCGCCTCGGTGAGATTGACCCCACGGCTGGTGCGCTCGAACAGTAAAACGCCGAGTTGCTCTTCCAGCGCCGCGATCTGCCGGCTGATCGCCCCCTGAGTCAGGGAAAGCTCCGCCGCCGCCGCAGAGAAGGTGCCCAGCCGCGCGACGGAATCGAATGCCGCGAGAGCGGAGGTGGAGGGAAGGAGCCGTCGTGAGAGGTTTGCCATGAGCTATTACTATAGCTCATGGGCCGATGAGTAAACCTCGCTTTCTCAGTCGTGAAAGAACGGCTTTAATTCGGTCAACTTCGAACTGACAAAAACCTCAATGGGAGGACGACGACTTGGCCTTTTCTTGGAACGACCCCTTTCTGCTCGACGACCAGCTGACCGAAGATGAACGGATGATCCGCGAGTCGGCCGCGGCTTTCGCAGAATCCGAACTCCTGCCGCGCGTCCAGGACGCCTATCTCGAAGAAGCGACCGACCCGGAGCTGTTCAGGCTGATGGGGCAGACTGGCCTTCTCGGGGTGACGCTGCCTGAAGAATTCGGGGCCGCGAACGCATCCTATGTTGCCTATGGTCTGGTCGCTCGCGAGGTCGAGCGCATCGACTCTGGCTATCGCTCGATGATGAGCGTCCAGTCCTCGCTGGTCATCTATCCGATCTACGCCTACGGCTCCGACGAGCAGAAGAGGAAGTATCTGCCGGGCCTGGTTTCGGGTGAACTGATCGGCTGTTTCGGCCTGACCGAGCCCGATGCGGGCTCCGATCCCGGCGGTATGAAGACCCGCGCCGAGAAAATCGAGGGTGGCTACCGGTTGCGCGGCTCGAAGATGTGGATCTCGAACTCGCCGATTGCCGATATCTTTGTCGTCTGGGCAAAATCTGAAGCTCACAACCATGAAATACGCGGCTTCGTTCTCGAAAAGGGCATGAGGGGCCTTTCGGCTCCGAAAATTGGCGGCAAACTTTCCCTGCGTGCCTCGATCACGGGCGAAATCGTGATGGACGGTGTCGAAGTCACCGAGGATGCGCTTCTGCCCGGCGTTTCCGGCCTCAAGGGGCCGTTCGGCTGCCTCAACCGCGCCCGTTACGGTATCTCCTGGGGCGTGATGGGAGCCGCCGAGGACTGCTGGTTCCGCGCTCGTCAATACGGCCTGGACCGCAAGCAGTTCGGCAAACCGCTTGCAGGGATGCAGCTTTATCAAAAGAAGCTCGCCGATATGATGACCGAAATCACGCTCGGACTGCAGGGCTCGCTTCGCGTTGGCCGGCTGATGGACGAGCACAAGATGGCCCCGGAAATGGTCTCGATCGTCAAGCGCAACAATTGCGGCAAGGCGCTTGAGATAGCGCGGCAAGCCCGGGATATGCATGGCGGCAACGGCATTCAGATCGAATATCACGTCATGCGCCACGCGCAGAACTTGGAGACGGTCAACACATACGAAGGCACCCATGACGTCCATGCCCTGATCCTTGGGCGTGCCCAGACGGGCCTCCAGGCGTTTTTCTAGATCCCGATAGTCTGTTCGGCACAGACCGCCCTTCAACCTCCGGATTAACGAGAGGCAGCATGCCTATAGTGAACAAGATTTCCACCGTCGCCGTCATCGGTGCTGGACAGATGGGTACCGGGATCGCGGAAGTCGTGGCGAAACATGGGTACGAGGCACTGATTTACGATCTCGACAAAAATCGAATTCGCGCGAGCATCGAAGCGAGCGCCAGATATTTCGGGCGCCAGGCGGAAACCGGCAAAATGCCGGGCGAGGCGGCAGAGCAGGCGATCTCCCGAATAAAGGGAGCGTTCTCCCTCGCAGATCTTGCGAGCGCCGATTTGGTCGTCGAAGCGGTGAGCGAGAATGAAGACATCAAGAGGAAGGTCTTTACGGACGGGTGCACTGTCCTGAAGCCCGACGCGATCTTGGCGACGAACACCTCGTCGCTGTCCATAACGCGGCTCGCCGCGTCGACCGACAGGCCCAATCGCTTTATAGGGATACACTTCATGAACCCCGTACCGGTTATGAAGCTCGTAGAGCTGGTTCGTGGCATCGGAACGGATCAGGAGACGTTTGCCATAGCCAAGGATTTCGCCGAATCCATCGGCAAAACGGTCACCGTCTCCGAGGATTTCCCGGCGTTCATCGTAAACCGCGTCCTTATCCCGATGATCAACGAAGCGATCTACACCCTGTATGAGGGTGTCGGAAACGTAGAAGCTATCGACACCGGCATGAAGCTCGGCGCCAATCATCCTATGGGGCCACTTGAACTGGCCGACTTCATCGGTTTGGACACATGCCTCTCCATCATGCAGGTCCTTCACGAGGGGCTGGCCGACAGCAAATACCGTCCGTGCCCACTGCTGGTCAAATATGTCGAAGCGGGCTGGCTCGGTCGCAAGGCACAACGCGGGTTCTACGACTACAGGTACGAGCGGGCTCGGCCAACCCGTTGATCTCCCATCTCCATTCAAACATCGAGATTTGTCAGGCATTTATCATGATTGAAGAACACGCGGACGAAAGCCGCGAGAGCATGGAATTCGACGTCGTGATCGTCAGCGCGGGGGCCGTCGGTTTTTCTGTCGCCATCCGGCTGAAGCAGGTCAATCCGGAACTCTCGGTCGTGGTGCTGGAGAAGGGCTCGGAGGTCGGGCGCGCATATCCAGTCGGGGCCTTCGTCGATCCGATCGGCATCGATCGAATGCTGCCGGACTGGCGCGAGGAGGCGGATCACCCCTTCAAAACCGAGGTTAAAGCCGACCACTTCCTGCTGCTCGGCCCGGCCGGTTTCATCCGCCTGCCGAACGGGCCGGCCTATCCGAATATGTAGCCCAACAATATCCGCGGACTTGGGAATGATCAGGAGTTATCGATGCAGTTTCCATTAGAAGGCGTTCGGGTCGTGGAATTAGCTCGTATCCTGGCTGGTCCTTGGGCTGGACAGACGCTTGCCGACCTGGGAGCGACCGTCATCAAGGTGGAAAGCCCGGAGGGCGACGATACACGCCGCTGGGGACCTCCCTTCATCCGGGATGGCGATGACATGGCTGCAGCTTACTTTCACAGCTGCAATCGCGGAAAACTGAGCATCATGGCGGATTTCAACTCGGCGGAAGACGTCGAAACGCTTCGTGCACTGATCGCGAACGCCGACGTCGTCATCGAGAACTTCAAGGTCGGCGGGTTGAAGAAGTTCGGCCTTGATTATGAGAGTCTGAAGGCGATCAATCCGAAGCTGATCTACTGCTCGATTACCGGCTTTGGTCAAACCGGCCCATATGCCGGGCGTGCAGGATACGATTTCATCGTCCAGGGCATGGCGGGCATCATGGATTTGACGGGTGAGCCAGGTCGGGAGCCGCAGAAAATCGGTGTAGCGTTCGGCGATATCTTCACGGGCCTCTATTCGGTCATCGCTATCCAGGCCGCTTTGATCCTTCGGGACAGCACAGGGGAGGGACAGCATATCGATATGGCCCTCTTGGACAGTACGGTGGGCGTGTTGGCCAACCAGGCGATGAATTTCCTTGCCTCTGGAAAGGCGCCAACGAGGCTCGGCAATGCGCATCCCAACATCGCGCCATACCAGGTATTCCCGGTATCCGACGGCAATATCATCATCGCCTGCGGGAACGACAGCCAGTTCTCCCGCGTATGCGATATCCTCCGGCTATCCGCTGTGGCAGCCGACGACCGTTTCAAGACGAACGCGGACAGAGTGCGTCATCGAGCAGAACTGACGCAGGTGATGGAAGCGCAGACGAAGCTTTTCCAACGGATGGATCTGCTGGCCGACCTGGCGCGTGTGGGCGTTCCCGCCGGGCCGATCAACACCGTGGAAGATGTATTTTCGGATCCGCAAGTGCTGCATCGCAAGATGGCGATGGAGAATGAAGGGATACCGGGCATCCGAGCGCCTATCATGTTCTCGGGGACGACGCTGACCGCTCATCACAAGTCACCAAAGCTTGGCGAGCACAATGGCAAAATCCACTCGGACTGGTCTTCGAGAGACTGACTTCTTCGGCGTAACTGGGTTTAAAGGAGACACCCATGAAGATTCTCGTGCCCGTCAAGCGGGTTGTCGACTACAACGTGAAGATCCGGGTTCGTCCGGATGGTTCGGGTGTCGAGCTTGCCAATGTGAAGATGTCGATGAACCCGTTCGACGAGATCTCGGTGGAAGAGGCGCTGCGGCTGAAGGAAGCCGGCAAGGCCGAGGAAGTGGTGGTGGTGTCGATCGGCCCGGCCAAGGCCGAAGAGACGCTGCGCACCGCGCTTGCCATGGGCGCCGACCGGGCGATCCTGGTCGAGACCGACGATGCCGTCGAGCCGCTCGCCGTTGCCAAGATCCTCAAGGCTGTGGCCGATGCCGAACAGCCTGGCCTTGTCATCGTCGGCAAGCAGGCGATCGACGACGATTCGAACCAGACCGGCCAGATGCTGGCAGCATTGCTGGGTTCGGCCCAGGCGACCTTCGCCTCGAAGATCGAGATCGGTGACGGCAAAGCAACCGTGACCCGCGAAGTCGACGGCGGCCTGCAGACGATCGAGATCAAGCTGCCGGCGGTGGTCACATCGGATCTGCGGCTGAACGAGCCGCGTTATGCCTCGCTGCCGAACATCATGAAGGCGAAGAAGAAGCCGCTCGACAAGAAGGGCCCGGCCGATTTTTCCGTCTCCACGACGCCGCGGCTGAAGGTGCTGAAGACCGAGGAGCCGTCTGGCCGCAAGGCCGGCGTCAAGGTCAAGTCGGTCACCGAGCTGGTCGACAAGCTGAAGAACGAAGCCGGCGTGCTGTAATCGGGCAGGAACAGGAGCAAAATATCATGACCATTCTTCTTCTGGCCGATCACGACAATCAAAGCCTTTCCGACCAGACCGCCAAGGCGCTGACGGCCGCTTCCCAGATCGGCTCCGATATTCATGTTCTCGTCGCCGGCAAGGGCGCCAAGGCTGCGGCCGAACAGGCGGCCAAGCTCTCCGGCGTCTCGAAGGTGCTGCTGGCCGAAAGCGACGCACTCGCCAACAATCTGGCCGAGCCGCTGGCCGACCTGATCGTCTCGCTGGCAGGCTCTTATGACACGATCATCTCGGCCGCCACCTCGGTCGGCAAAAACGTGCTGCCGCGCGTCGCTGCCCTGCTCGATGTCGCCCAGGTCTCGGAGATCATCGAGGTGGTCTCGTCCGATACCTTCAAGCGTCCGATCTATGCCGGCAATGCCATCCAGACGGTGCAGGCAAGCGACGCCAAGAAGGTGATCACCGTGCGCACCGCCTCGTTTGCTTCCGCATCCGAAGGCGGCTCCGCCGCGGTCGAGGTCATCCCCACCGTTTCCGATCCCGGCCTGTCGACGTTCGTCAAGGATGCGCTGTCGGCCTCCGACCGTCCGGAGCTGACCTCGGCGAAGATCATCCTCTCCGGCGGCCGGGCGCTGGGTTCGGCTGAGAAGTTCAAGGAAGTCATCCTGCCGCTTGCCGACAAGCTCGGGGCTGCCGTCGGCGCCAGCCGTGCGGCCGTCGATGCCGGTTATGCGCCGAACGACTGGCAGGTAGGCCAGACCGGCAAGGTGGTGGCGCCCGATCTTTATATCGCCGCCGGCATCTCAGGCGCCATCCAGCATCTGGCCGGGATGAAGGATTCGAAGGTGATCGTTGCCATCAACAAGGACGAGGAGGCGCCGATCTTCCAGGTCGCCGACTACGGTCTGGTCGCCGATCTCTTCGAAGCCCTGCCGGAATTGCAGAAGGCGCTCTGACGAGGGAGAGCAACAGCTTGTCCGCCAGCATGAACTGCTCGGCTGGTCCTATGGCCCCTCCATCTAGGTCTAGCCCCCTGTCGGACCCGTCTCACTCTAACTAAAAATGCTCCACGGTAAACGAGGGTATCGCGCGCTCTTGTTCCGTAGTTTGCGACCAACGCGCCGCAAACTACGGCAACGAGGGAGCACAACCATTGGTGTGCCGGATGAATAACGTCGTTGCCTTTTCAAATCGCTTGACGCCACGTTCGATGTAGCGAGCCACCATGAAAAGAATTCTGGATCATCGAATGATCATTATAGCCGCCCACACCGATATCCAGGCAGGCCGGTTTTTAATCCGACAGCATGCAATACGTCATCGACACGGCAATTTACCGCCGCGGAGGATCCCTTCAGTCGCTGACAGCATTCTGAAGACTATGGATCATCAATGGGTGTCGAAACGATAAGAGTGTTGCTGTCGGTGCCAGTACCCCTATTTATTTGATGAGAAGTTCCATAATAGAACTTATGCGATATGTTATAACATAACAGAAGGCGTTATGCAGGAATCCGCGTTTGCTGCCGCCCTCTGAAAGATCGTGCCTACGATGGCTTTCGCGGGGAAGGACTCTTGAAGAAGTCGCCTTGCTTCAGGGCAAGAGCGTGACTGAAGTCGAGCATTGTCTGGAGCGGGTGCTTGCCTCACTGGAAGCCGACTCCATAGCGGAGGCGATTCAGAAGACGAATGCCTCGATCAGCAATCATTCGTGCTGAAGCGGCGTCCCGTGCAACACATGCGCGGGACGACCGTGCAAACATTGACGGCCAGCGGGAGCAGCCCAAATCCCGCTCTCTTGTGATGGCGTCCTGGCCCAACGGCGGATCTTCCACGATCAACCCGTAAAGGGTCCGCTAGCAAGCTGCGGCCGCTCTGACTTCGTCGCCGCGGTGATCGCGCCCGCCGCCGTGCCTTTTGAGGAGCCATCGAGCGGGATTGGCCCGCTCCCGAAGGAGCCTCTCAGATGTCGCACAATCTTTCTCTCGCACAGTCCCATGCCTACCAGCTCTCCCGCGACCTGATGGTCCCGGTCACCCTTTTCGAAGTCGACGGCGAATACGGCGTCCTTCCCTCTGACGAGATCGACGCCGACGACGATCTTGAGATCGTCCATGAGTTTTTCCCTTGGGCGGCTCATTGAGCCGCCCTCTTTCGGTCTTTGGGCCGTTCCGGCGTGCCGCTTGCGAGCGGCAAGCCGCAAGGGAGACTTCGCCGCAGCCAAGACATTGCATGATTCGACAATTGTCAGCCGCGCCCTTGCCGCCTTTGCTCTTCGCGGCTGGGGGAAGGTTGCCCGCGAAACGACGGGCAAGGAAAGCAGAGAGGAAGAGGCATGAACAGGAAGGAAATAGAGGCGCTACGCGAACGGGTGAGTTGCGCGGCCGTTCTCGAGCAGGCGAGCTTCGCCATCGACATGAAGGAAAGTACCCGGCGGGCGGTCAAGTTTCGCCGGTCGAGCGAAATCATTATTGTCACCCATGAGGGGCGCGGATGGTTCGATCCGCTCAGCGATGCGAAAGGCGATGTGTTCGGACTTGTCGAACATCTTGATCATGTCGGTTTTCTCGAAGGCGCTGGGAGGGTCGCCGACCTCGTTGGTTTAGCGATTACGGATCCGGAATGGCGGTCTCCGAAGCCCGATCAGCGATATGACTCCCTTCCCGAGCGCTGGCAGGCACGTCGGCAGCCGTGGCCCGGCTCCTCGACATGGGCCTATCTCCACAGCGAGCGTTTCCTGCCAGCCAATTTGCTCCGCGCGACAATCCGGCAAGACCGCCTTCGGGAGGGTCCCTATGGCAGCATGTGGGCAGCGCATACGGACAATGCCGGAATTGTCACCGGCTGGGAGGCGCGAGGGCCTGAGTATCGGGGCTTTGCCTCCGGAGGAACGAAGGTTCTCTTCCGTCTGGGGCCGGACACAGCGTTGCGCCTGGTCGTCACCGAAGCTGCGATCGACGCCATGAGCCTTGCCGCCATCGAGGGGCTGCGCGACGGCACGCTCTATCTCAGCACCGGGGGCGGATGGTCGCCGTCAACGGAGGCGGCGCTGCGGCAGTTGGCCTCGCGGCCCGATGCTCTCCTCGTCGCCGCTACAGACGCCAATCCCCAAGGGGAGATGTTTGCCGCGCGGTTGCGGGCGCTCGCGGATACCGTCGGCCGCGATTGGTCGAGGCTCCGCCCGCCTGAGGAGGACTGGAACGAGACCCTGAAGATCAAGGAGAAAGAAAAGAGGGAAAGAAAGGAAGACGGCGTGCCGCATTCGCACCGCCCGCGTCAAGGGAAGCTTCGCCCGGCGGAGCCGGCCCTTGACCCGGCCGCCCGCAATGCCGGCGGCCCGGGAGATGTCATGAAGGACTGAAGAGGATGGCAAGGTCGATAGGACAGCGCTGCGCTTCGGTCCCGAACCATCTCGAAGGAGCCGCAGATGAATCTCTCTCCAGCAATCCGCAAGGTCTTCCAGGGCGTCGCGTCACGCCAGCAAATGTTCCGCATGTTCGACCGG
This sequence comes from Rhizobium chutanense, assembly GCF_002531935.1. GTDB lineage: Bacteria > Pseudomonadota > Alphaproteobacteria > Rhizobiales > Rhizobiaceae > Rhizobium > Rhizobium chutanense. The sequence continues at coordinate 61,418 of NZ_NWSV01000023.1, forward strand.
CACGCCCAGCGTTCGAACCGTTGGGAGGGCGACGCCTCGCCACTCTATGCCGGCGAATGGTTCGAGATCGGCGAGGCCGAACACGACTACATGTTCGAAATCCTCCCACCGCTCTGGATCCGCGGCGCGATGTTCGCCATGCGCGAGTTTCTGACCGGCTCGGTGACATCAGTGTTCTTCGCCTTGCGGATCGATGGCGACATCCGACACTTCCATGGCTATTGCGATCTCTCCGATGGGCAAGCGGTCGAGCGCATGCGCGTGGCAATCATCGAGCGTGAGAGCCGGCCGGTGCGCGCCATGACGCGCGAGGAACGCCTGGAGCATATCTGGAGCATCACGGCGGACGACTATCGTGGCTATGCCGGAGATCGCTGGGATGAAGCCGTGCGCGGCAAGCGCACGATCATGCTCTACGGCGGCGCGGTGGGCAGCACTCTGAAACTGCTGGACGAACTGACCGACGACGAAATCGCAGCCAAGCTGCCGGTGCAGCTGCGCCACCTCCCCTCACCGATCGCCGCATGAAGGAGGCTTCACGATGCTTTCCTTCCCGCTCACATCCGTCCGCGAGGTGCTCGCCCGCGGGCGTGCCGATGCGGAAGCCCATGGCGGCTTTCGTGACCCCCATTACGGCCTACGCTCTGGCAAGGACCAAAAACCGGGTCTCTGGCTCGTCGGCGACCAGGGCGTCTATCTGATGTCCAACGGCAAATTGCCGGATGGCGCCAAGCCTTTGGTCGTCTATGCCGAGGAATGCGATCCCCGCACCAATGACGACTGGTTCGCTGTCAAACGCCGGACCTTCGGCGGCGATGACGGTGTCGATTTCATCGATGCGGAACAGCTCGAAGCCATGATGGCGGCGGCTCCGGAGGCGACGCACCTTCGTGTCGCATTCCTTCAAGACTCGATGCAGCTCTATCTGGTCGCGAAATCCTAGACATTTCGCGACCAGCCCGGCCCGTTTGGCCACAAAACCCAAAACCCTGAGCGTCCTTCAGTCCCGCAAGTGCTTCCCGCGGGGTGATGACGCTCGCCTATCTGCGAGGAAAATTTCATGAGCAACGATCCCTTCACTCACGACATGTTCGGCAGCAGCGCGCTGTCATCAGGCCTTGGCCTGGGTGTCACAGCGTTCGGCGGCTTCGAGCCGGTCGCTGCCAATGACGACGACCCCGAACCGCCGCCGCCCTCTCCTGCCCCCGCTTTGCCGGCCGCGGCGATTGAACGTCCGGCGCCCCGGCGGCAAGGCAACCGGTGCAACTTCTACCTCGATGATGCAGATCGAGGCTTGGCCGTATCCTGGAAGGATCGCGCCCGCGCCAATGTTGCGGCAATCCTGATCGCGAACAACATCGAGAAGCAGGATCGACCAGCCACGCCGAAGGAGCAGGCGCAACTCGTCCGTTTCACCGGCTTCGGCGCGAGCGAACTGGCAAACGGGATGTTCCGCCGCCCCGGGGAAGTCGATTTCCGGACCGGGTGGAGCGAGCTCGGCGGCTCGCTCGAAAGCGCTGTTTCGGACGCCGATTACACGTCGCTCGCCCGCTGCACGCAATATGCCCATTTTACGCCGGAGTTCATCATCCGGGCAATCTGGACGGGCTTGCAGCGCATGGGCTGGCGTGGCGGCCGCGTGCTCGAGCCCGGTATCGGCACGGGCCTATTTCCAGCTCTGATGCCGGCGGCGTTCCGGGACAGGACCTTCGTCACCGGCGTCGAACTCGATCCTGTCACTGCCCGGATCGTCAAGCTGCTGCATCCGAAGGCCCGCATCATCAACGGCGACTTTGCCCGCACCGATCTGGCGCCGATCTATGATCTCGCGATCGGCAATCCACCCTTCTCCGACCGGACCGTCCGGTCTGACCGAACCTATCGCTCGCTCGGTCTACGGCTGCACGACTACTTCATCGCCCGATCGATCGACCACCTGAAGCCTGGCGCCTTTGCCGCCTTCGTCACCAGCTCCGGAACGATGGACAAGGCGGATGCGACAGCGCGCGAGCACATTGCCAAGACCGCCGACCTGATCGCCGCGATTCGATTGCCGGAAGGCAGCTTCCGCGCCGACGCCGGCACGGATGTCGTGGTCGATCTTCTCTTCTTCCGCAAGCGTAAGGCCGGCGAAGCCGAGAACGATCTGTCATGGCTCGATCTCGAGGAGGTGCGCCCCGAAAGCCAAGGCGAGGGTGCAATTCGCGTGAACCGTTGGTTCGCGCGGCATCCCGAATTCGTGCTCGGCGATCATGCTCTCACCTCCGGACCCTTTGGCGAAACCTACACCTGCCTGCCCCGCGCCGGCGAGGACCTGCAGGCGTTTCTGGAGGGGGCCATCCGGCGCCTCCCCGAAGGCTGCTATGACGGCGAGCCGACCGCAATCGACATCGACCTCGAGGATGAGCTTGGCGAGATCGTCGATCTTCGCCCAGGCGACGCCAAGGTCCGTGAGGGTAGCTTCTTCATCGACATCAGGCGCGGTCTCATGCAGATGGTCGACGGCGCACCCATCGAAGTCAAAGTCCGCAAGGGGCGCACCGGTGACGGCATCCTGGAAAAACACGTCGGCATCATCAAGAAGCTGATCCCGATCCGCGATGCCGTGCGCGAGGTACTGAAGGCCCAGGAGCGGGATCGTCCGTGGCGGGATCTGCAGGTTCGGCTGCGCATCGCCTGGTCGAGCTTCGTACGCGACTTCGGCCCGATCAACCACACCACGGTCTCTATCAGCGAGGATGAAGAAACCGGCGAGGTGCGCGAAACCCACCGCCGCCCCAACCTGCAACCCTTCCTCGACGATCCCGATTGCTGGCTGGTCGCCTCGATCGAGGATTACGACCTCGACACCGATACGGCGAAACCAGGCCCGATCTTCTCCGAACGGGTCATCGCGCCGCCTGCCCCGCCAGTCATCACCAGTGCCGCGGACGCGCTGGCCGTGGTGCTCAACGAACGTGGTCGCGTCGACGTCGAGCATATCGCCGAACTGCTGCACAGACACGCCGATGCGGTCGCCGACGAACTCGGCGATGCGATCTTCCGGGATCCCGCCGATGGCTCCTGGCAGACGGCGAACGCCTATCTCGCTGGCGCGGTCCGCACCAAGCTCGCGGTCGCCGAAGCCGCCGCGGCGCTCGATCCAGCCTACGAGCGCAACGTCCGCGCGCTTCAGGCGGTTCAGCCGGCCGACCTTCGCCCCTCCGACATCACCGCGCGCCTCGGGGCGCCGTGGATCCCGGCGAGCGACGTCGTGGCTTTCGTCAAGGAAATGATGGGCGCCGAGATCAGGATCCATCATATGCCTGAGCTTGGGAGCTGGACCGTGGAGGCACGGCAGCTCGGATTTAGCGCCGCCGGCACATCCGAATGGGGCACCAGCCGCCGCGACGCTGGCGAACTGCTGGCCGATGCGCTGAACAGCCGCGTGCCGCAGATCTTCGACGTCTTCAAGGACCTCAATGGCGAGCGGCGTGTCCTGAACGTCGTGGATACCGAAGCCGCGCGCGACAAGCTGCAGAAAATCAAGGAAGCCTTCCAGAACTGGGTCTGGACCGATCCCGATCGCACCGACCGGCTGGCGCGGGTCTATAACGACCGGTTCAACAACCTCGCGCCAAGACGTTTCGACGGCTCGCATCTCAAACTTCCCGGCGCCTCAGGCGCCTTTGTTCTTTATGGGCACCAGAAACGCGGCATCTGGCGGATCATCTCCTCCGGCTCGACCTATCTTGCCCATGCCGTCGGTGCCGGCAAGACGATGACGATGGCAGCAAGCGTCATGGAGCAGCGCCGCCTGGGGCTGATCGCCAAGGCGATGCTCGTGGTCCCCGGCCATTGCCTGGCACAAGCGGCGCGCGAGTTCCTGGCGCTCTACCCGAATGCCCGCATTCTCGTTGCCGATGAGACGAATTTCACCAAGGATAAGCGGGCGCGCTTTCTGAGTCGCGCCGCGACCGCGACCTGGGACGCGATCATCATCACGCACTCCGCCTTCAGGTTCATCGCTGTGCCGTCTGCCTTCGAACAACAGATGATCCACGATGAGCTGGAGCTCTACGAGGATCTCCTGACCAAGGTCGACAGCGAGGACCGCGTCTCGCGCAAGCGCCTCGAGCGGCTGAAGGAAGGCTTGCAGGAACGTCTGGAAGGGCTTGCGACCCGAAAGGACGATCTGCTGACCATCTCCGAGATCGGCGTCGACCAGATCATCGTCGATGAAGCCCAGGAGTTCCGCAAGCTTTCCTTCGCGACCAACATGTCGACGTTGAAGGGCATCGATCCGAACGGCTCGCAGCGCGCCTGGGATCTCTATGTGAAGTCCCGGTTCCTCGAAACGAAGAATCCGGGCCGCGCCCTGGTGCTCGCTTCCGGAACGCCGATCACCAACACTCTCGGCGAGATGTTCTCGATCCAGCGCCTGCTCGGCCACGAGGCCCTCGCCGAGCGCGGCCTGCACGAATTCGATGCCTGGGCGTCCTGCTTCGGCGATACGACGACCGAGCTGGAGATTCAGCCGTCGGGCAAATACAAGCCTGTCAGCCGCTTCGCGAGCTTCGTCAATGTCCCGGAACTGATCGCCATGTTCCGGGCCTTTGCCGATGTCGTCATGCCGGCGGATCTCCGCGAATACGTCAAGGTGCCGGATATCTCCACCGGCCGGCGGCAGATCCTCACCGCCAAGCCGACGCCGGCGTTCAAGGCCTATCAGCAGATCCTCGATGCCCGCATCAAGGCGATCGAGATGCGCGAGGGACCGGCGCAGCCCGGCGACGATATCCTGCTCTCGGTCATCACCGACGGCCGCCATGCGGCGATCGATCTGCGCCTTGTGATGCCGGCGAACGACAATGAGGAGGATAACAAGCTCAACCTCCTCGTCCGCAATGCCTTTCGGATCTGGCAGGAGAGCGCCGACAGCACCTATCTCCGGCCGGACGGCAAACCCTTCGAGCTGCCCGGCGCCGCGCAGATGATCTTCAGCGATCTCGGCACGATCAATGTCGAGAAAACCCGCGGCTTTTCCGCTTACCGCTGGATCCGTGACGAGCTCGTTCGGCTCGGCGTTCCCCCGTCCGAAATCGCCTTCATGCAGGACTACAAGAAGACCGAGGCCAAGCAGCGGCTGTTCGCCGACGTGCGCGCCGGCCGGGTTCGGTTCCTGATCGGCTCGTCGGAGACGATGGGAACGGGCGTCAACACCCAGCTCCGGCTCAAGGCGCTTCATCACCTCGACGTACCGTGGCTGCCGTCGCACATCGAGCAGCGCGAAGGCCGCATTGTCAGGCAGGGCAACCAGCACGATGTGGTGGACATTTTCGCCTATGCCACGGAGGGTAGCCTCGACGCTTCCATGTGGCAGAACAACGAGCGCAAGGCGCGCTTCATTGCGGCGGCGCTCAGCGGCGACACTTCGATCCGCCGGCTCGAAGACTTCGGTGAAGGGCAGGCCAACCAGTTCGCCATGGCCAAGGCCATTGCCTCCGGCGACGAGCGGCTGATGCAGAAAGCGGGTCTCGAAGCCGATATAGCGCGACTGGAACGGTTGCGCGCCGCCCATGACGATGACCAGTATGCAGTGCGCCGGCAGATACGTGATGCGGAACGTGACATCGAGGCGTCGACTCGACGCATCGGCGAGATCGGCCAGGATATCGGTCGGCTCGTTCCGACCGCCGGCGATGCCTTCGCGATGACCGTGCTGGGCAAGGTCCACCATGAGCGCAAGGAGGCTGGTCGCGCGCTGATGAAGGAAATTCTCACGCTCCTCCAGCTCCAGCAAGAGGGCGAGGTTCACCTCGCATCCATCGGCGGCTTCGATCTGGTCTACGAGGGCGAGCGCGTCGGAAAGGGCGATGGGTATCGCTACACAACCACGCTCCAGCGTACATACGCGGACTACGAGATCGATCTTGCGGTTACCGTGACGCCGCTCGGCGCCATCTCTCGCCTCGAGCATGCGCTCGACGGGTTCGAGGAGGAACGCGAGCGTTATCGCCATCGCCTCGATGATGCGCACCGGCGGCTCGTCTCCTATCGCTCGCGCGAAGGCGGCACTTTCGCCTTCGCCGACGAACTTGCCGAAAAGCGCCGACAGCTTCGTGACGTCGAGGAGGCTCTTGCAGCCGCGTCAGTTCAGAACGACGATGCCCCGGCGGAGGCTGCTTGATCTGAGGCATCGGTTTTGATGCAACGCAGCAATTGCATAGCTGCATCGCACAATATTTGTTTTCCTTCCGCCCGAATTTTGAGCATAGTGCTCACAGCTGATGCACATGGCGGATTTCCTCCCAGTGCCGCCGCAGCAGCTGTTCCCCTCTGGAGGTTTAAATTACCTTCACATCTATAGGGCCCGAGTTTTCTCGTGGCCCTCTTTTTTTGTCCTGATTTCCGTTTTTCGATCTGACGACCATGACGATCGCGTCGGCGTCGGCTTCACCGCGCTCGGGAAATCAACGCGACGCGCTCCATCGTTTCGATCAGCCGCGCGCTCATATCCTCCGGGTCGTTCAGGACGGTCACGAAGTCGGAAAGGGTCGGATCCCTCAAGCCGACTTTGTAGATCGCAATTCCGGCATCCACATTCGCACTGATCTGTCTCAACCCGTCGAAGTGCTCGGACGCCTCTTGCTGGGCCATTCCCAAGGTCTCGGTGAAGGCCAGAATCTCGTCTGTTCCCGGAACGACCTGAAAGGCAAATATCTCATTTGGGATCGTGCATCGGGACCTCCTGGAGCAGTGCTCAGCCTATGACGCCTTTCCCGTTGCTGTGAACTAGCAAAAGTGTGAGCGGCCGCGTCCCGAAGGAGGGAGGACAAAAAGAAGGAGGAGGGAAACGAAACCGGTCGCAGATCGGTCCGACCGTCGCCGCTTGCGCTCAATCGCCGCCTCCGCATCCCGGCCACTCGTCCCGCGCAGGGCTGTCAGCCCGCTTGTCCTTCGCAGCAGGGACGCTCGGCCGCAGTTGCGCCGGTCCGCCCGCCCTGCGGTCCCGGAGGTGTCTTCGAAGAAATGAAGACAGGAAGGACCGGCAAGAGAGCCGCGTCCCGCATCCCGGAAGAGGAAAATCCCATGCACATCATGAAGGTCGATCCGCGCTCGTTGAAGGACAACCCGGACAACACCCGCCAGTCGAAATCCACACCGCAGGCCGATGCCCTGTTGCTTGCCACCATCAAAGCCGTCGGCATCATCCAGCCGCCCGTCATCTTTGCCGAGGTCGGTGGTGGGAACGGCTACGTCATCGAAGCTGGCCATAGGCGCACCCGCATGGCGATCGCCGCAGGCCTTGAGGAAATCGAGGTTCTTGTCGTCGAAGCCGCCAACGACAATGGCGCCATGCGGTCGATGGTCGAGAACATCGCCAGGGAGCCGCTGAACCCCGTCGATCAGTGGCGCGGGATTGAACGCCTGATCGCACTCGATTGGACCGAGGAAGCAATTGCAGTCGCGCTCGCCCTGCCCGTCCGGCAGATTCGCAAGTTGCGTCTGCTTGCCAACGTCTTGCCCGCAATGCTCGATCAGATGGCGCTCGGCGATATGCCGAACGAGCAGCAGCTTCGAACGATCGCAGCAGCACACCTCGACGAACAAAAGGAAGTCTGGAAGGCGCAGAAGCCGAAGAAGGGCCAACCTGCCACGTGGTTCCAGATCGCCAACGCGCTGAGCAAAACCCGCATGTATGCCAAGGATGCAAGCTTCGGCGACGATCTCAGGGAAGCCTACGGCATCGAATGGATCGAGGATCTGTTTGCTCCTGCAGACGAGGACAGCCGCTACACCACCAATGTCGAAGCCTATCTCGGCGCCCAGCAGGAGTGGATGACGAACAATCTGCCCAAGAAGGGCGTGATCGCCGAGGTCACGCAATGGGGCGAGGCGAAACTGCCGCAGAAGGCAAGCCGCGTCTATGGCAAGCCGAGCAAGGGCGACCACACCGCCATGTATCTGGATCGGAACGGCAAGGTTCAAACCGTCCACTACCGCATGCCGGAGGAGATGAAGACCGCGGGCAAGGGAGCCGTCGTTGGAGGTGGTGCCACCGCTGGCAACGATGTGATCGACGCGCCGAAACAACGTCCGGATGTCACGCAAAAGGGCCACGACATGATCGGCGACCTCAGGACCGACGCGCTGCACGAGGCGCTCGCCCGGGCACCGATCGAGGACGATACGTTGATGGCGCTCCTCGTGATTGCCTTCGCCGGCTTGAACGTCCGGGTCGACTCCGGGGCAAACGACACCGTCTTCGGTGCGAAGCGGTTCGCACGCCATGCGGTTCGGCTGCTCGCCGGCGACGGCAAGCTCTCCTTCGACATCGACACATTGCGGGTTGCCGCGCGCTCCATGCTGATCGATGTGCTCTCTTGCCGCCGCGGCATGTCGAACAGCGGTATCGTCTCGCGCATCGCCGGCGAGGCCATCGGTGCCGATGGATATCTTCCGAATATGGGCACGGAGGACTTCCTGCTTTGCCTGTCGCGGCAGGCGCTCGAGGCGTCGTGCAAGGATGCCGCGGTTCTGCCGCGCCCGAAGGTCCGCGAGACCCGCTCAGCACTCGTCGAGCACTTCAGGAAGGGGCACTTCGTCCACCCGGCAGCCCTGTTCACGCCTGATCCAAGGGAGCTTGCCGACCTGATCAAGAAAGGCGAGATCGTCGAAGAGGAGGACACCGTCACCACTGGAGATGCGACGGATGGTCTTGGTGAACTCGCGGACGACAGCGCCGCCGGCGAGGCCGCCAATCTCGACGCCCCCGATCCGGAGGCCGGTGACGACGCTGCTGACGAGGACGAAACCGCTTACGGCATTGCGGCCGAATAGCCGCCCTCCCCTTCCTGTCCGATCGACACCACGCCGCCGGCCATCACCGGCGGCAGTTTTGTTTCCATCAACCGCAGAATTTCAAGGAGATGTCTGATGTCTGCGTCCCTGATCTACGACCTCGCCCCGATCGGCTCCATCGTCGCCTGGTCCGACGGCACACCGCGCCCGCCCGAGCGTTTCAAGAAGAAGCTCGCGGCCTGGCAGACCCGCAACAGCAAGGGCTGCCTGATCCGCAAGGAGGGTCCGCGCCAATCCGGAAACTACGCCTCGCCGGGCTATTTCACGCTGCATGAAGCGGATTTCGGCGGCAAGAATACCGTCGTCATCCGCATTCACCGAACCTTCGGTCTCGATTCCGATCTCAGCTTCAAGGTTCTCGAACGCCCCACACTCGGCTCGATCCGCATCTTCGATCGCGCCGGTGCGAACGCGGAGCTTGTCCATCTCGCCGACAAGCGCGAGGCGGCAACGGCCTGGCTCAAAGAGCATGGATACCCGAACGCTGTCCTGGAAGAGGTGACCGCCGACGAGGTTGCTGCCGCTCACGTTGAAGGGAGGGTTGCCGCATGAGGACCTCTGATCTCCAGCACGAACTGGCCTCGCTTTCAGGGGATCTGGGCGTGGAATTCGGCGTCAGCGCCGACGGCTTTCCGGTCGCCAGGATCGCCGATACCCTCCTGGCAATGGTGCCGGCGCGCGATGGCGCCAGCTTCCTCGCGAGCGGCTGGCGCCTTACTCGCCCACTGTCAGAGCTGATGCGTGGCGATTTCCACGGTCACCACGGCCGCCTCGATGATGAGGCAGAGTTTCGCGCGCGTGTGTTCGAGACCGCGCGGCACAGCCATGAACTATCCGCGCTCGGGCGGATCCAGATCCGCATGGTGGCGACTACGCCATGGGGTCCGTCGCAACTCGCGACGATCTATGCCGAGGGGATCGTCTCCCATATGACGGCCGGTCATGGTGGGTTTCATCTGTCGGCCGAGCGGAATCTGCGGGTGTCTTCCCTATTGCGAAAATCCTCGCCCTGGTACGAGGAGGATGCCGAATGGGCCATCGTCGCTCATACCTTCCCGGACCTGTTCACGGCCTACGAGCGCAAATGTGCGGACGAGACGATCCGCAACAGCTGGCCGTCCGCCTGGGAGGAGATCCACGGCCGCGAACTCGCGCCCGGCCAATCCTGGACAAAGGACCGGGAAGCCTTCGAGCGCAAGCATGCCGGCGACTGGATCGCGATCTCCGCGATCTTTTCCAACCAGCACGCCGACATGACAGAGGTTGTCGCCACACGGGGCGGGCGGCGCGATGGGCGGGCGGAAGAGATCCGCTTTCTCGTGCCCCGCGCCGAATATGCCGCGCGTGACCGTTTCGGTTTCGTCATCGATCCCGACCGTCACGATCCCTATGACGGCCCTTCCAGTTTTGTGGGTTGGCAAGGGAGGGTTGCGTGATGACTTCAAAGCCAATCCATCATGTACAACTGTCGCGTATGGAAGAAGCGCGACGGCAGACGCAGCGCCAGTTGAAACTGATCGATCGCCAGGTCTTGCGCCGGATCACATCGTTCCTGCCGCAGCTCGCACGCCGGCAAACAGGATATCGGCGCGGGAAGTCACCGGATACCGGTTCGTTCCTCGAACGCTATCGCAATAATCTCGCCGCCCTGACGGCGGAGCGTCAGCCGGAAGTTGATGCGCTGACACGAAAGTTGGCCCGGCAGGATGCTGCGATAGCTGCCTTTCGAACACGGTTCGAACCCGTTGGCGACGTGGCTCAGCCACGAGAGGAGGTCTAGCCCTATGGGAACGATCGGAGACCTCGAACTGAGAGCCGGCATTGGGCCATCGCCCGCGGAGCGCACCGCGTTTTGGCAGCAGTTTCACCACCTCGACGGACAGGCGTGCCTCGATGCGGGCGTGGCGGAGCTCAGGCGCAGGATCGCCGCGAAGGAGGGCCTAACTGAAACTGCCCCGAGTAAGCGGCGCGGTGTTCCGAAACGCGAGCGCCTTCCTCCCTCGACCGCTGAACAGGAGACAGCGCTCCAGGCCTATGCCGCGAGACACGGGCGTCGCTGGAAAAGCATCCTGAACAACGTCTGGATGGGTGGCGCGCCCTATGACGATGGCGGGACACTCCGCGGTCTTCGAAACACGCACGGTCCGACATGGCTGCAATCTTATCGGCTGGCTAAGTCGAAACCTTCGGCCGAGACCGTCATTGCGCCAGTTGAGCCTAAGGCGAGTTCGGGAGGTGAGGACATGTAGCGTCCCCGCCAGCCATCCTCCTTTCAACACCTGGTTGGACCGGACCCGTGCCGGTTTGCCCTTCGGTTTTGCTGCGGTCTGAACCAGCGGCCGGTCGTTTCAAGGCCGCGTTCCGCGCCGCGGGGCGGCCGGAAACCGCCGTCCTTCACGGAGCAGGCTCGCGGGCGTCGCAGGGCAGGATGCCCCGCTAGCCCGCAACCCGGCTCCGCTCTGCCTGTCGCCTCCGGACCTTGAAATTCCCGTCTTCCGCCGGTTCGGGGCGACCGCACCGAAGGGCAAGCCGGCACGGGGCCGGAGCCGCTTCGAGGTTGGAAAGGAAGAAATCATGGCAAAGCCCCCTACCTCCCCTCGTCAGTCCGCCCGCGTCGTCGCGCTGCGCAAGGGCGCAACCCTCGAAATGGTCCGACTCACGTGCCCCGACAGTGCCCAGGCGCTGAAGATCGCCGAGAGCTTCGGAACCGCGATCGTCGACAGCGACGGAATCCGCGATCTCCATGAGCGCCTCATCTCCGAGACGGCCGATGCTCTGAGCGATGGCCTCGGCGAAAAGGCCATGCAGATCCATCTGCAGCGGATCGTCGGCGCTTTCGTCGGCTCCGCCCACGGCGCGGGCCAGTTCTACAGCCGCGCCGTCACCGAGGCGCGGGATGCGACGGCCAAGGCCGCCAACGATGCCCGTGACGAGGACCTCGACGGCCCAGTCGGCTACGACAGTGCAGCCCAGCGCAGACGCGAGTTCGCCGCCGACATGGGCGTGCAGGCGCATGCCCTTCGGATGGCGGCCGAGGGCGCCGTTGCAGCATACAAGCACATCGTTGGCGAGACCTGGAAGCCCTTCGATCGGCCCGTCGAAAACCCAGGTCACTCTCTCGATCGCAAGGCGGCCGAAGCACAGATATCGGCCTTCGACTAAGTGCTTCTCCGGCGGGGCTTCGGCTCCGCCTTTTCCATGGCGAGGGCAAGCGTGCCGATCCTCGCCACCGCGGACGAGTTCAGCTTGAGCGACCTCGACACTACCTCTTGAATCTGACGAAGGATGACGCCGAGCGGCACGTCGCAACCCCGTCCGGCTTTGGCCCTGGTGGAGCGAGGCGCTCGGGCAACGGCTTCGCCGTCCTCCACGTCCGTTCCGGCCTTCCGGTGCCCTCACGCCTTTCCGCTCCGCCTTTGGACCGCCGTGACGGGGTCGCGATCGGCGCGACCTCCTTGAAATGGAGGTTTGAAATGAGCAGGAAGGACGAAGGCCCACGCGCCGACATCTACACGCGGATCACCGACAAGATTATCGAGGATCTGGAGAAAGGAGTTCGCCCGTGGATGCAGCCGTGGAACGCCGCACACACCGAGGGTCGGATAACGCGGCCGCTGCGCCACAACGGCCAGCCCTATTCGGGCATGAACGTTCTCCTCCTGTGGTCCGAGGGGATGGCGAGAGGTTTTACCTCACCAATGTGGATGACCTTCAAGCAGGCGCTGGAACTCGGCGCTGCGGTTCGCAAGGGCGAAACCGGCTCGACCGTCGTGTTCGCCAGCCGCTTCACCAAGTCGGAGACCGACCGCAACGGCAACGATGTCGACCGAGAGATTCCCTTCCTGAAGGCGTATTCCGTTTTCAACGTTGACCAGATCGACGGTCTGCCGGACCATTACCATCATCGCCCGGCACCGGACCTCGATCCGCTTGAGCGGATCGAGATTGCCGATCGCTTCTTCCGTAACACCGGGGCAGTCGTCCGGCACGGCGGATCGCAGGCCTATTACTCCCCGGTGACCGACCACATCCAGATGCCGCATTTGGAGATCTTCCGCGACGCGGCTTCCTACGTGGCGACGAAGAGTCATGAGGTAACCCACTGGACGGCAAATCCTCGACGAGTCGGCCGCGATCTCAGCCGATATTCGAAGGATAAGAGCGCGCGCGCCCGCGAAGAGTTGATTGCCGAACTTGGCAGCTGCTTCCTTTGCGCTGACCTCGGCATCGTCCCCGAACTGGAGCCAAGGCCCGATCACGCCTCGTACCTTCAGTCCTGGCTCACCGTCCTTTCGAATGACAGACGGGCCATCTTCCAGGCGGCGGCGCATGCGCAGCGCGCCGTCAGCTATCTTCACGGGCTGCAGCCATCTGAGGACGGTAGCGATAAGGTGGCGGCATAGGGCAGTTTTGAATCAGGGGCGGTCGTCAACGTTGACGGCCGTCTGCTTCATTAACTCTCGTTCGGTTTGCCGATCCTCATTCTGTCCGAGGTCCAACTTGCCCCAGATCGATGGCTTTTTGACATCGGACTTGGGTTTGCGGGAAATCTTCTTTTCGACGATGAACGGCTTAGCCTGCTGGCGCATGAATTCTCCTGAACGACGAATCGTGCCTGAACGATATCGTGCGCACGATCGAACGCAACTCGCTGTAGTCTTATACCAATGGTTTCGGAAGCATGACGTCCGGCGCTGTTGGCGACATAGCCCTGTGCAGGTTGTTTGTTGGAAGAGCAGTTCGCCACATAGGTTCTTGCGGAATGCTGCGTCGCACAAATATAGGTGGGGATGCAATATATCTACTGGAGAGGGCAGGCCGTGGAAAAGTATGTGGGTGCGAAGCTGCATGGCATTCGGGTGACCGACGCAAAGCTGAACTACCATGGCTCGATCACGATTGATGCCGACTTCTGCCGGGAGGTCGGGCTGAAACCGCTCGAGTATGTAGAGATCTGGAACAAGATGTCCGGCGCGCGGATCAGCACCTACGTGCTTTACGGCGATCCCGGTTCCAAATGCTGCATTCTCAATGGCGCCGCCGCCCGCACCTGCCAGCAAGGTGACGAGATTATCATCGCATCCAGCGTCTTTTGCGAAGTCGATGACATCATCAAGCTCAGGCCACGCGTTCTGGTCTTCGGAGAAGGCAACGAAGTCATCGACAGGATCACTTACGAGGTCTTTCGCCGTGCAGACAATTCTCTCGATATGGCCGTGAGCTCCGAGCTTTCCGACAATAGCTACGGATTTCCGGCTTCCATTTCCGGATAGCATTGATGCAGTCGGCGGGGGTCCCTGGACGTTTGCCGATATGGATTGCCGCCGCACCGTTTTCGACAATTGCCGCTGGCCCTCGACGGGAACCATTGCCACGTGCCTTCGCCTGACGTTAGCGGCGCTCCATTTGCGGGCTCGATGAGGCATGTCTGACCGGAGAACGGCTTCGCCTCGATCGTCCTCCCGCAACGGCCATCGGAAACTTTCTTCCCCTGTCGGCTCCGCCGCCATTCCTTGCGCGGCAACAAAGTTCCTCCGGCCGCCCTCCATTTCATTCCGGCCCCTTGGGTGCGGTCCGATCGTCCCCGGTCCTTGCGACAGCCATCGAGGCCGCAATGGCGCGGCCCGAAACAGCAAAAGGAACTTGGACAATGGCTACCATCGGCACCTTCACCTCCACCGAAAACGGCTTCTCCGGCTCGATCCGCACCCTCGCCCTCAACGTCAAGGCCCGCATCGCCCGCGTCGAAAACCCCTCCGACAAGGGTCCGCACTTCCGCATCTACGCCGGCAATGTCGAGCTCGGCGCCGCCTGGCAGAAGACCTCCGAGCAGGGCCGCGACTACCTCTCGGTCAAGCTCGACGACCCGAGCTTCCCCGCTCCGATCTACGCGACGCTGGCCGAAGTCGAGGGTGAAGACGGCCTGCAGCTGATCTGGTCGCGCCCCAACCGCGACTGAGATCCTCGAGGCTCCGCCCACCGGGCGGGGCCTCTCCCGCTCCAACTTTTTCCGTCCATTCTTCCTTATTGGATGAAAATGGATGGAAAAATGGAGCCCGTTGTGCCATATCCCATTCGGATGGAAACGGATGGGATAATGGATGACGGCCCTTGATCTCGCGACATTGCGTATCACGCCTGAGATCCTGTCGTTGATCGCCGAGATCGACGAATTCAAAGGTGCGTGGCGAGCGCTCGGTCGTATCGCGCCAGACCGGCTCTCCAGCCTGCGGCGTGTCGCGACGATCGAAAGCATCGGATCGTCGACCCGTATCGAGGGCGCAAAACTAAGCGACCGCGAAGTCGAGAGGCTGCTCTCGAACCTCCGTATCGGCTCGTTCACCAGCCGAGACGAACAGGAGGTCGGAGGCTATGCCGAGGTGATGGAAACGATCTTCTCCGCCTTCGACGCCATCCCGCTTGACGAAAATCACATCCGCCAGCTCCATCGGGATCTGCTCGCTCACTCGACGAAGGACGAGCGACACAGGGGAAACTGGAAAACCCTTGCCAACAACGTCGAAGCCTTCGACGAGGATGGGCGAAGCCTGGGCGTCGTCTTCGCGACGGCATCCCCCTTCGATACGCCGGGCCGGATGTCGGAGCTGGTGTCCTGGCAACGGGCCCAGGAGAAGGATGGCACCTTCCACCCGCTGCTCATCGTCGCTGTTTTCGTTGTGGTCTTTCTGGAAATCCATCCTTTCCAGGACGGCAATGGCCGCCTGTCGCGAGCCTTGACCACTTTGCTGCTCCTTCGGGCCGGCTATACCTACGTGCCCTACAGCTCTCTGGAAAGCGTTGTCGAGCAGAACAAGGAAGCCTATTACCTCGCCCTTCGTCGAACGCAGGGCACGATCCGGACAGACCAGCAGGACTGGAATCCATGGGTCGAGTTTTTCCTCCGGAGCCTGCAGCGCCAGAAGCAGCGGCTCGAGCGCAAGATCGAGCGTGAACGCATCCTCCTGGGCGATCTGCCGGAGCTGTCGGTTGCGATCCTCGAACTGGCGCGTGAGCGCGGGCGCGTTACGGTGATGGATGCGGCCAAGGCCACAGGCGCAAGCCGCAACACCGTTAAGGATCATCTTCGGGCGTTGACCGATGAGGGGCATCTGACCCTTCATGGAGCGGGTCGTGGGACCTGGTACGGCTTGAGCTGAAGCCGGAGTAAATGGTCCGCCGATGCGCCGGGATCGGAGCTATGGCCCAGCTGCGCGACTGCCATTGTCACGTCCTTTGCCGGTTAATAGCGGCGCTCCATTCGCGGGCTCGATGAGGCATGTCTGACCGGAGAGCGGCTTCGCCTCGATCGTCCTCCCGCAACGGTTGTCCAGAACTTTCTTCCCCTGGCGGCTGTGCCGCCATTCCTCGCGCAGCAACAAAGTTCCTCCCGGCCGCCCTCCATTTCATTCCGGCCCCTTGGGTGCGGTCCGATCGTCCCCGGTCCTTCCGACAGCCATCGAGGCCGCAATGGAGCGGCCCGAAACAGCAAAAGGAACTTGGACAATGGCTACCATCGGCGTCTTCACCTCCACCGAAAACGGCTTCTCCGGCTCGATCCGCACTCTCGCCCTCAACGTCAAGGCCCGGATCGCCCGCGTCGAAAACCCCTCCGACAAAGGCCCCCACTTCCGCATCTACGCCGGCAATGTCGAGCTGGGTGCTGCCTGGCAGAAGACCTCCGAGCAGGGCCGCGACTACCTCTCGGTCAAGCTCGACGACCCGAGCTTCCCCGCTCCGATCTACGCGACGCTGGCCGAAGTCGAGGGCGAAGACGGCCTCCAACTCATCTGGTCACGGCCTAATCGCGACTGAGTTCGAGGCTCCGCCCACCGGGCGGAGCCTCTCCCGCCAAAGTGAGAAGCCGGAACCAGGCATCGAGCCAAGTTCCGGCTTTTTCGGTGCCATACGGAAACGGAGATAGCCGCTCAGATTTCCCGATAGTGCCGGGCCGGGCCGGCGGCATCAAGGACGGGGGTTCCCCCAATTTCGCGCCGCCGCCTGTGGCGCCAACACGAAATCGGCTCCCCCACCCGCCACCTCCGGCGGTCGCATTCGCGATCCCTGACCCCGCCATCCCGTCCCGCCCCGCGAGCTCGTCTTTCACGAACTCAAGGAGATGAGACCATGACGATCGAACAGCACATCGAAGAACTGCGCGCTGAGTTGAACAACGCATGCGACGCGGCCGAGCGCCGCCAGATCGAGGGAGAGCTCGAACTTGCACGGGCCGAGCTCGCCGTGCAACTGGCCGAGCAGGTCGGCGCCGCCGAGGCCGAACCGCCCTTCTGAGGCGGCTTCTCTCCTCGTTTCAAGGTCGAGCTTCGTTCGCCAATCACCTTCCCCGATTCCAGCGCTCCCGCCCGAGGAGCAGCGCGTCGTCGCATCTCTCCTTTCGACACAGCTGTCATCTCTATCAGGGGATGTTGCAGCCCTTGCGTCATGCCACAACCTTGCGCCGCCAGAATTTTCCCCGCCGCATGCGGCTCCTCGCCCAATCAAAATTCAGGCGGCTCCAGGTTCTCCGCTTTCGCTTCGACCGTTCCGGTGCGGCCCTCCTTCCAGGTCTGCAGTCGATCCCCGCGATACCAGCAATTCGAACGGAGAACATACCATGCAACAACTCGCCAAATTCCTCGCAGCCACGGGCCGCCGGCTCGGCAATCTCGGCAAGGTGATCTGTCACTTCTTCCGCAAGGGAAAGCTCGGGCTGAAGGTCGCAATCAAGATCCCGTTCTTTGTCGAGATCGAGGTTTCGTTCGAGACCGACTGGAACCGGCGCGAATGACGCGCCATGGCCGCCCTCGGCGGCCCTTTTCTTCGTTCAGGCTGAGGCGTGATCGTTGGTCAGCTGAATGGCCGCTGGGCAATAGTTCTCGGTCGATAGCCGCGCGCCTTCTTCTGCCGTGTCAGGTCGAGGAACAGTCTGACGGCCTCTTCCTCCCGCCCGAAATGGTGGACCCTCATCTGCCCCGAGGTTCCGATCCTCCCCCAGCGTCGCGTCAGGCAGGTTTCCCCGAACAGCGACATGGAAATCTGCATGGCGTAGAAGCGAGCCATGTTCTTTTCGGCGTCAGTTCGCTCGATGTAGAGTTGGTAGGGTTGCGTGACCATGCCCATAGAGTCGCCGATCGCCGCCAGAGCGTCCAACGACATATGTGAATCGAACAATTGCGACCGATTCATTTCCGTGAAGAGTGGGATTCGGGCGAGGCGCCAAGGGCGCGCGGCTCTAGTCGCGCTGCGACCGGAGCCCGCGCGCGGTCTCCGCCCAGTCGGGTCACGATCCTCTCGCAGCAAGAAGCATGCCCCCTGTCAAAAATCGTTCTCCGGAGACAGCCGGAAGGTCTCATGGCCATCGGAGATGGCAAGCGGACGCGTCCCTTCAGGACGCGGTTCTATCTCTTTCTGACACCCATTTTGCACCCGCCGTTCCGGCGTCAAGGACATCGCGGCCCCTCCAATTTTCCCTGCACCGCAAGCGGTGCAAAGAAAATCGGCTCCTCCGCTCGCCGCACAGCGGCCGCGTTCCGCGGTCCCTGACCCCTCACGGGCTGCGGTGCGGACACTTTTCGTCAGAAACGAAAAGGAGACCCTGATGACAAAGCATCACATCACACAGCCGGTTAGCGAAAACCAGAAGCTGCCGGATCAACAGCCGGACTGGCTTGAAGACTTGCGCAGCAGTTTCGATGCGGAGGTGCATCTTCCCGCCGATATCTCGCGCGAGTTTCTGTCTGCGGCCCTGCTTTGGGCAATCGACAACAAGCTCGATTTCGGTTTGTTCAATGAGGGCGACAAGATCATCATCGCGCACTTCGGCGGTGATGAGATCTACCTCCCTTCGCGGTGGTCCGACAAACGATGGCATATCGGCATAGAGGACAAGGAGCCTTTCGACCCGGGCGATTGAGGTCGAGACCAGAGGCAGCCTTCCGCCTCTGGTCCTTCCGCCTGTTTCCGAGCGGACTACCGGGAGCCTGGAAACAGAAGCTCCATCGGATAGGGAAGAGCGAGCTCTGGCATTTCATCGAAGGACGTGTATTTCAGGCTTATCGTCTCGGTGTCCGTCCAACCGCCAGGTTCTCCGCTCGTCAAGCATTTGAACAGCACGACCAGATATTCGACCTGATCTCCATTCGGATAGGTGTATCGAAACTCGCTGCCCCCGAACACCGCCAGAACCTCGGTGTGGACAACGGCGAGCCCGGTTTCTTCGAAAACTTCACGCGCGATCGCCTGCTCCGGCGTTTCACTCGGTTCTATGGCTCCGGCCGGCAGGCTCCACCCCTGGCCGGCCCCCTTCTGCTGCAGGAGGAGCCTGCCTTCCGTATCCGAAATCACCGCCGCTACCGCCGGCAGCATGATGAGCTGAGAACCGATTTTAGCGCGAAGCGACCCTATGTAATCTGACGACATTTACAGCCCATATGCATTTCCTGATGGGCTGACAATAGCCGTTCGGTTTCCCGATTCAATGACCGCAACCGGCGCGAAGCGGCTGTGAATTCCCCCTCGGCTGGTGGCATCCACTGTCGAGCCCCGCCTTTCCTCAATCTCTCTTCCCTGCACGAGAAAATATAATAGCTGTCAAAGGCTCCCGCACCATCCGTGGCGCGCACCATCCCATGACCGGGCGAGCCCTTCCTCGATCAAAACTGTGCCCAGTGAACTGCCCGCTCGGGACACGGTTCGAAGTTTCCGTCCATACTTGTCTTCGTCGCGCAACCCGGCCGCCAGGGAGAATTTTCCGGCGTTGAGCAGCACCAGCAGGCGGGATTTTGCCGCTTCACCTTTGAGCCGTTCAGCCTCGCAGCGGGGCGGGCTCAGTTCAGGCGTATCGATATCGGCGATGCGGATTTTCTCACCCTCGAACCAGAAGGTGTCGCCATCGACGACACAGTTCGTCCGATGGCTGTCGCCGCAGAGGACGAACGACGCAGACAGCGCATCTTGTGCAGGCGCTTTGACGAACGCCACAGCGCTCCCGAGATAACCATTGCGATCAAGATACAGCCAGCCGGCGGCGGCGATCACCACGACCCAGACAATCGCAGTCGGAAAGCCTCTGCCGCGATCGGGACGGTGATGACGTGACGTCGAACGCGACGCATTGAAGCCGGGACGATCGTTCGCGACTTTCCGACTTTTCCTGAACGGTATGACGTTTTTTGCGCCAAGCTTTTCATCCCTCTTCGCCGGCAGACGTTATAGTCGATGTGGTTTCATCGGGGTTTACCGCAGCCGTCGAATTCGAAGCTTTCTTCTCGCCTCCGCCCATCGAATGAAACCGGTTTGTGCCGACGCAGGCTTTCATATCATCGCGCCGAAACCAGATGGCGCGGCCGCATCTAAGCGGCGCGTTGCCGGCTGTGAACACGATCTGCTCGTCCGCGCGCATGCGCAGGACTTCGTGCGGCTGGATCAGCGGTCGGGCCGCGAGCTGCTTCGAGCGCGTTCGCGATGATCCCTTCGCCTGGAAACTGCGACTGACCTGGTCGATCTCGACCGTCGTCATGCCACAGCGGCGCGAGATGTAGTCCGCGGTCTCGGGATCGTTGATCGCGGCGAACGAAATCCAGCTGGCACTCTCGAACCACTTGCTTGCCGCGTCGCGACCGCCATAGGTTTCACGCATCTGGCCGATCGACTGGTAGATCATTGTCAGTGTGATGCCGTATTTGCGTCCGGCGTCGCGTGCCGTTTCGAGAATCCGCATGTAGCCGAGGCGCGCGACCTCATCGAGGAGAAACAGCGCGCGCCCATTGAGCTGTCCGTCGCGATTGTAAATCGCGTTGAGAAGCGAGCCGATGACGACGCGGGCAAGACCCGAATGGGTCTCCAACGTCTTGAGGTCGATATTGATGAAGACGTCGGTGTTTCCCGTCGCGATGTCGCTGGTCGCGAATTTTTTTCCAGACACCAGCGCGGCGTAGTTCGGATAGGAAAGCCAGTGTGTTTCCTTGACCGCATTGGCATAGACGCCGGAGAAGGTTTCCGGCGTCATGTTGACGAAGGCTGCGACGTTCTCCTTAACGAAATCCGAGCCGGAATTGTCGTAGATGTCTTGCAGCCGCTTGCGCAATGTCGGTTCCGGCTCCGAGAGATTCATGCGCACCTGCCGAAGCGTCTGTTCCTTCTCATCCGTGTGGCCGGATAGGCAGACATCGGCGACGAGCGCCGTGAGGAGCTGAAGAGCTGACGCCCGGAAGAAGTCGTCTCGGACTCCGCGCGCGCCGCCGCTGTCGCTCATGATCCATGACGCGACGGAGGCGATATCCTCCTCCTTCGTACCTCCAAAACGGCCGACCCAGTCCAGGACGTTGAAGCCGACGTCCGGCTTCCTTGGATCGAGAACGAACACGTCCCTCCCCGCTCCGGCGCGATGCGCGGAGACCATCGGTGCGACCTCGTTCGATGGATCGAGCACGATCAGCGTGCCGCCCCATTTGAGCGCCGTTGGGATCGTTACCGACGTTGTCTTGAAACCGCCGGAACCGGCAAAAACGATCCCGTGCGACGAGCCGAAGGAGCCATCAAAGCACAGCAACGGCGACTTGCCACCGGTGCCCCACGTCTCAGCGCTATCGGCTCGAAACGCTTGGCTCCCGACACTGTCCTTGTCGACCCGATAACGCTCGCCGATGACGATACCGCCAGTATCGGGAAACAGCTTCGCCGATTCCGTCAGCTTCATCCAATCCGCTTCGCCATGGAGCGCCCGCTTGCCCTGAATGCGTTTCGGCTCGGCTCGTGCGAACGCCGCATTGCCGATGAGCACAACGCGGAGTGCGAAGCAGGCACACATGAGTGCTACGCCCGCTCCGATCGCCGTTGCTGGATCGAGATAGGCCAAGACCGACTTGTCGGCGTTAAGCGTCTCCGTGAAATCGGCAAGGCGCATCGTTTCGCGGGTAGCCGCGATCAGGATCGTCTCGCTGCATCCGGCAAGGACACCCCAACCTGCCTGCTTGATGTTGATCGAGCCGGCGCTCGCGAACAGGAACAGAATTCCAATCGCCGCACTTGTTACATAGGGCAAGGCGATCCCCGTGCGCCCCCATGCCAGTCGTGCGGCCTCGGTCTTTCCGAAGCCTGAAAGCCACTGCTCGATCCCGGTCATTCCGATGACGACCAGGATCATCAACGTCCCTGGCACGACGACGAGCGCAATCCTATTGATCGTCATTGCCGAAGGCCTCCACGCCGATCGCCGTGAGCCTGGACCGCTCGCCCTCGTCGCTTTTGATCCGGCGGGCGGCATCGAGGAGCGCGCCCAGCAACAGCGCGCGCTTCTCGTAGCGCAGCCCGGCTTTGACGATCAGGCCGCCGAGCTCGATCTTTTCGCGCGTGTCCTTCTTGCGGGCATCGGATGTCATGGTCCTTGCCATGCGCTCAAGCCTCGCCAGCGCTGCCCGCGCCCGCGCCAGACGCGTCCGATGCCTGTCCGCTGCTGTCGCCAGCGCCCTTCTTCCCTCCGGTCGTAGCGCCCTGCCCTCCGCGAAATCGCTTGCTCAGCTGCTCAAACGCTGCCTGAAGCTCCGCCTCTTCGATCTCGATCTCGCCAAGGCCTGCCTTGAGTGCGATCCTGCCGATGCGTTCGGCTTCCCTTGTCTCGGCGACCTTGAGCTGTTCCTGCAGCCTGGCGATTTCGTCGCGGATTCTCGAGGATGGCTTCTTCATTCCGATCGTCTCCTTGGGTGAGAAAGCTTGTCTTTCGAACCCAGTTTCCCGGACGGCAGTGCGGAACGCACTACTGTGAATCCTACAATCGCCAAGGGCGATACTTTGGTGAATGATCCCGGCCGTTCCGAAGGAGCGGCTTCCAAGGGCGCAATTATACGTCGCTGGCGCGACGTGTTACTGAGAGAGCCTGGTGGCCGCCGCTCCCCACGAACCCTTTGGTTTCGTTTGCAACCGGGAGAGAACTCCGCCGTGGCCGTCCCTCACTTCTCCGTCAGCGTCGTCGCCCGTGGCTCCGGCCGCAGCGCCGTCCTGTCGGCGGCCTACCGGCACTGCGCTAAGATGGAGTTTGAGCGGGAAGCCCGGACGATCGACTACACGCGAAAGCAGGGGCTCCTGCATGAGGAGTTCGTGATCCCTGCCGATGCGCCGGAATGGGTGCGCAGCATGATTGCCGATCGCTCGGTCGCCGGCGCATCCGAGGCCTTCTGGAACAAAGTGGAGGGCTTCGAGAAGCGATCCGACGCGCAGCTCGCCAAGGACGTCACCATTGCCCTGCCGCTCGAGCTGACGGCCGAGCAGAACATCGCGCTCATGCGCGACTTTGTGGAGCGGCACATCACCGCGCAGGGCATGGTCGCGGACTGGGTCTATCACGACGCACCCGGCAATCCTCACGTCCACCTCATGACCACATTGCGCCCGCTGACCGAAGACGGTTTCGGTTCGAAGAAGGTCGCGGTGCTCGGCCCGGATGGTAAGCCAATCCGAAGTGATGCCGGCAAAATCGTTTATCAGCTGTGGGCCGGTAGCACTGAGGATTTCAACGCTTTCCGCGACGGCTGGTTTGCCTGCCAGAACAAACATCTGGCGCTCGCCGGCCTCGATATTCGCATCGATGGCCGTTCCTTCGAAAAGCAGGGTATCGACCTCGAGCCAACCATTCACCTCGGCGTTGGCGCCAAAGCCATCGAGCGCAAGGCCGAGCAATCCGACCACAAGTCGGAGACCTCGACTCCCAAACTCGAACGCATCGAGCTTCAGGAGGAGCGCCGCAGCGAGAACGCCCGCCGCATCCAGCGCCGTCCGGAGATCGTGCTCGACCTGATCACGCGGGAGAAGAGCGTGTTCGACGAACGCGATGTTGCGAAGGTGTTGTATCGCTATATCGACGATGTCGCTCTGTTCCAAAGTCTGATGGTCCGCATTCTGCAAAGTCCGGAAGCGCTCCGGCTCGAACGCGAGCGGATCAACTTTGCGACAGGTATTCGGACCCCCGCGAAGCACACCACGCGCGAGATGATCCGGCTCGAAGCCGAGATGGCCAATCGCGCGATCTGGCTCTCCGGTCGCGCCTCCCATGGCGTCCGTGAGGCGGTGCTGCAGGCGACCTTTGCGCGCCATTCCCGTCTGTCGGATGAGCAACGAACGGCAATCGAGCATATCGCTGGGGCCACGCGGATCGCCGCCGTCATCGGCCGCGCGGGCGCCGGCAAGACCACGATGATGAAGGCTGCGCGCGAGGCATGGGAAGCGGCAGGCTATCGTGTCGTCGGCGGCGCCCTGGCGGGCAAAGCGGCCGAGGGATTGGAGAAGGAAGCGGGCATCGGCTCCCGCACACTGTCGTCGTGGGAGCTTCGCTGGAACCAGGGTCGCAACCAGCTCGACCACAAGACGGTGTTCGTGCTGGACGAGGCCGGCATGGTGTCGTCACGGCAGATGGCGCTGTTGGTCGAAGCAGTCACCAAGGCCGGCGCCAAACTCGTACCTGTCGGCGATCCGGAACAGCTTCAACCGATCGAAGCGGGTGCCGCCTTCCGCGCCATTGCCGATCGCATCGGCTATGCAGAACTTGAGACAATCTATCGTCAGCGCCAGCAATGGATGCGCGATGCCTCGCTCGATCTCGCTCGTGGTAATATCCGCAGGGCTGTCGATGCCTACACCGCTCATGGTCGAATGATTGGTTTGAGACTGAAGGACGACGCGGTCGAGAGCCTGATCACAGCGTGGGACCGCGACTACGACCCTTCGAAGACCAGCCTGATCCTCGCACACCTCCGCCGCGACGTCCGAATGCTCAACGATATGGCGCGCGCCAAGCTGGTCGAACGCGGCGTCGTCGCAGACGGATTTGCATTCAAGACAGAGTACGGAACGCGCATGTTCGCGACCGGCGACCAGATCGTGTTCCTCAAGAACGAGGGCAGCCTTGGCGTCAAGAACGGCATGCTCGCAAAGGTGCTTGAAGCCGCCCCTGGCCGGATTGTTGCCGAGGTTGGTGAAGGCGAGCACCGCCGGCAGGTCACGGTCGAGCAGTGCTTCTACAACAATCTGGACCACGGCTATGCGACAACGATCCACAAGAGCCAGGGCGCGACTGTCGACCGGGTGAAGGTGCTTGCTTCCCTATCTTTGGACCGGCATCTGACCTATGTGGCTTTGACGCGCCATCGTGAGGATCTAGCCGTCTACTACGGCAGTCGCTCCTTCGCGAAGTCCGGCGGCCTCATCCCGATCCTGTCGCGCCGGAACGCCAAGGAGACGACCCTCGATTACGAGAAGGCGTCGTTCTATCGCCAGGCGCTGCGCTTCGCGGAAGCGCGGGGCCTTCATCTTGTCAACGTCGCCCGCACGATCGCACACGATCGCCTCCAATGGGCCGTTCGGCAAAAACAGAAACTCGCCGACCTCGGCGCCCGTCTAGCCGCCATCGGTGCGGCACTCGGACTGGTCCGCGGCAGCAACAAACACTCCATCCCGGACACAATCAAGGAGGCCAAGCCCATGGTATCAGGCATCACCACCTTCCCGAAATCACTCGACCAGGCTGTCGAGGATAAGCTCGCCGCCGATCCCGGCCTCAAGACGCAATGGGAGGACGTCTCGACCCGCTTCCATCTCGTCTACGCAAAGCCGGAAGCTGCCTTCAAGGCGATCAATGTCGATACCATGTTGAAGGACCAGTCGGTCGCGCAGTCCACCCTCGCGAAGGTCGCCGGCGCCCCCGAAAGCTTCGGTGCGCTGAAGGGCAAGACCGGTGTTCTCGCCAGCCGTGCCGACAGGCAGGACCGGGAAAAAGCCATCGCCAACGTGCCGGCGCTCGCCCGAAATCTTGAACGTTACCTTCGTGAGCGGGCCGAGGCCGAATTGAAACATGAGACGGAGGAGCGCGCGGTCCGGCTCAAGGTTTCGGTCGACATCCCGGCGCTCTCTCCAGCCGCCAAGCAAACGCTCGAACGCGTGCGCGATGCGATCGATCGAAACGATCTTCCGGCTGGCCTCGAATACGCGCTGGCCGACAAAATGGTGAAGGTCGAACTCGAAGGTTTCGCCAAGGCGGTTTCCGAACGTTTCGGGGAACGGACCTTCCTGCCTTTGGCTGCGAAAGACACTGATGGCAAGACTTTCGAGACCGTCACATCGGGCATGACGGCCGGCCAGAAGGCGGAGGTCCAGTCCGCCTGGAATTCCATGCGTACGGTCCAGCAACTTGCCGCTTATGAACGAACGACGGAAGCGCTCAAGCAGGCCGAGACTCTGCGGCAAACCAAGAGCCAAGGGCTCTCGCTGAAATGACCGGGGCTGCAACCCGCCGGTCGATGATCACGCAGCAACGACGAGCCATTGTGGTTCTGTCGATGGCGGCGGTGGCCGCCATCCTGCTGGTGGTGACTGCCGTCGCCGGCGGCTACCGCATCAATCTGACACCGAGCGAGCCACTCGGCCTGTGGCGCATTATCCCGCTTCATCGACCGGCAGCAGTCGACGACCTCGTGTTCATCTGCCCGCCGGAAACGGCGGCGATGCGGGCAGCGAGGGCACGAGGCTATCTCCGTTCTGGTTCCTGCCCTGGCGGGGTCGCACCGTTGATCAAGACAGTGATCGCCGTTGCAGGACAGCATATCGAAATCGGCGTCAGCGTGAGCGTGGATGGGTGGGGAGTTTCCTCTTCCAGTCTCGCACTACGAGATGGAAAAGGCCGGCCGTTGACGCCCTTTCCGAGCGGCATCGTACCGCCAGGATATGTCTTCCTGCATTCCGCATTCCCCGGCTCCTATGACTCCCGATATTTTGGCCCGGTACCGATCTCCGGCATTCTCGGGCTGGCGCAGGAGGTGTTCACCTATGTGCCGTGATTACCTTCGGCCGGCGCTGCTGATATTCGTTTCGATCGCAATCGGCGTGGTGGGCTGGAGCGGCCACGTGTTGCTTCTACCCGTCGCGCTGGGGTTTCCGCTTCTGTGGTCGATCTCGCGAACGAGATTAGTGGCGGCACTTGTCTCCGCCGGATATTTCCTGGCCGCATCACGTGGTTTGCCGCAAGGCGTAGCGGCGTTCTATTCGTCGGACATCTGGCCGGGCCTTCTGCTCTGGCTGTGTGCGTCTTTGAGCTTCGTTGCCGTGCATACGGTCCTCTGGACGAAGAACAGCGGAGATCGTCCGTTTCGCTATCTTCTGGCGGCCATCATCATGTCGATCCCGCCATTCGGTATCACGGGCTGGGCTCATCCAGCTACTGCTGCGGGTGCTCTGTTCCCGGGATTGGGATGGTGGGGCCTTGGCTTCATGACAGCTGGCCTTGCGGGCCTCGTAACCCGCATTTGGCCAGCTGTCGCCATCACCTTCGCAGGCCTTTGGCTGTGGTCCGCCGCATCGTGGACCGAGCCGGGTCTACCCAATGGCTGGCTCGGTGTCGACCTCGAATTGGGCGCTTCGCTCGGTCGGGACGCCGGTCTTCACCGCCAGCGTGACCTGATCGCAACGGTGCGGAATGCGGCCAGCGATGGCGCACGCTTTGTGGTGCTGCCGGAAACTGCGCTCGGTTTCTGGACACCGACCGTGGCGCGGCTTTGGATGAGCGCGTCCGGCGATACCGATGGGACGGTCATCGCCGGTGCCACGGTGCTCGATGCCGCCGGCTACGACAATGTCCTCGTCGCGATCGATAGGAAGGGCGAAAGCAGCATCCTCTATCGCGAACGCATGCCGGTCCCCGGCTCGATGTGGCAGCCGTGGCGATCCTGGTTCGGAGAAAGTGGTGGCGCCAGGGCAGATTTCTTCGCAAACCCGGTCGTTTCCGTTGGTGCCAGCCGGGCGGCCCCGCTGATCTGCTACGAACAACTGATCGTTTGGCCGATCCTCCAGTCCATGCTCCACCATCCCGATCTCGTCGTTGCCGTCGGAAACGGATGGTGGACCGAAGGGACGTCGATCGTCGCCATTCAGCGCGCCGCTGCCACCGCATGGGCAAAGCTCTTCGCAAAACCGCTTGTTATTGCCTTCAACACCTGACTGCCCAGGAGACATCATGCTCGACGCCGCCCTGATAAAAGAATGCGCAGACCCCTCCCTCAAGCCCGCGATAATAGAGCAGTTCGTGATGGCAGCGGGCTCGGATGATCCCCTCGCTGTTACCGTTAAATCGGGCGGCCGATTGATACTCGTTCCGAAAGCGGCTTCGACTGAGGAGGCGATGGCGATCGTGCGCCAATACGCTGGTCAGGCCGTCGTCCGCGTCGGCCTGACGCAGTTTCCCGCAGGCGTTGGAGTCAAGGAAGCGACCGATTTGAAGCCCGATCTAGTCGACCCCTGCCAGAACCTTCGCAAAGGCACGGCGATGTTCGCCAAGGTCCTCAGGATCGTTGCGAGATGGTATGGCAACCCCACGAGCAAAGACGTCTTCCCGCAGATTTTCGAGGATGCGATTTACGCATGGAAGACCGGTGAGTTCGAGGGCGTGAGCGTGTTTCAGGCGGAGGATCCGGGAACACCGGTTGGTGTTTCGCAGCAAAGTAGAGAGAAGATCCCCGCCGAGGAGGAGGACGCTGACGCGGAATCAAGAGAGGAACAGCCAGAGGCGGAGCAGGATGCTGGGCGCGCGGGGATACGGATCGATCTGTCGCGCATTGGTGGTCAGCAATAGCATTGAGTTCGTCTCGCCTTGCGAAACGGTTCTCGGCGAGGTGGAATTTTAGTTTGAGTCCAAGGCAGAAAATTAGTGTGAGTCAAACTCATAAAACTAGTGCGACTCAAAGACGCGAAACTAGTGTGACTCAAATGCAGGATATTAGTGTTTGTCAAAGGCGTCAAATTAGTGCAACAACAAAGCACGGAAGTAGTGGTCCGCTACTCACACACCGTCGCCGGAGGCCAACGTGGCGAAACCCAATGAACTGCTCGCGGCATCCCTGGCTGAACTGAGGGGAGTGACGCAGAACGGCACCCGATCGGTGGTGAAATCCGAAGAGCTCAGCCGTGTCCACCGGGAACGACTACAGGACAATGGGTTCCTCGAAGAAATCATGAAGGGCTGGCTGGCGGTGAACTCGCGACCGTCGGCCAACAACAGGATCGATGCGGCCTGGAGCACCGTCTACTGGGAGTTCGTTGCCAGATACCTGGACGACCGTTTCGCGGGTGAATGGCGACTCTCCGCAGAGGCCTCCGTGGCTCTATGGTCCGAAAACCACTCCATCCCGGGGCAGGTCATCGTCAGAAGCTCGAAAGCGAACAATCAGCTTGTGAAGCTACCGAGCAATACGTCGCTCTATCTGCTGCGCTCAAAGGAAAACGAGCCCGCCGAGACGAGAGAACGATTGAGATTGATGCCGATGGAAGAGGCGATCTGCAATCTGTCGCCGGAGTCGTGGAGAACGTCAGCGACCGATGTCATCGCAGTCATTGGCTCAATCCGCGGAACAAGCACGCTGCTTCAATACCTCCTGGACGGCGGCCGGAGCCACGTTGGCGGTCGCATCGCGGGAGCCCTGCGCCATCTCGGCAGGACAAGGGACGCGGACACGATCATCAAGACCCTGGAATCGGCGGGCTACAACCCGCACGAGGACAACCCTTTCGACCCGACAGTCGATCTGGTCACGCTGGATGCGCGACGAACTCAGGCGCCGTCCGCTACCCGGATCAAGAACCTCTGGGCGAAAATGGGGAAAGACGCCCTCAATCACATCGGATTCGAGCAAGTGCGGATCAACGACCGGGACGGATATATCGCGGACATTGATGAGCGTTATGTGGCAGACGCCCTGAACTCGCTTTCGATCGAGGGTTACGAGGTGTCGGAAGAGCTGATCCGGAGGGTACAGGACGGTCAATGGAAACCGGACGAGGACGCGCAGGACTACGAGACCAAGAACGCGCTAGCTGCCAAGGGATACAGACTGGCTTTTGAGGAGGTGCGCGATGACATCAGGAAGATCCTTGATGGAGCACCTACCGGCGAACTGCTCGAGGCACGGCACCAGGATTGGTTCCGAGCCATGTTCAGCCCTTCGGTAACCGCGGGTATCATCAAGGCGCACCAACTCGCGGGTTACCGATCGCACAATGTCTATCTGCGGGGATCCTCGCATGTCCCCTTACCGCCGCATGCAATCGCCGACGCCATGGACGCACTGTTCGAGAGCATATCGGAGGAATCTGATGCGCGCGTGAAGGCAATCCTCGCCCCATTCCTATTCACCTATATCCACCCGTTTCCGGACGGGAACGGACGCACGGCGCGCTTTATTATGAATGCGCTTCTTGCCGAGAGCGGAGCGCCGTGGACCGTCATACCTGTCGCGCGCCGTGACGAGTACATGAACGCCCTGGAAGAGGCGAGCCAGCACGAAAACATCGTGCCTCTCACGAACTTCGTCTCGGAGCTGGTGAACGCGCCACCACCATCCACGGAAGCCAAAGCCGCGTGGAAAGACAACTAGAGTACCCGCTTAAGTCGGCCATATGCGTGGCGCCTGAATGGATGCGGCGCTTAGATATCAGTCACCGGTCGCGGCGTGTGGCGGAACTCGCGGCATTCCAAGCATGAAGACGGATTTCTGCCAGTAGCGTTGGCCCGATCGTCATGGCATTGCTTGCAGCCTGCTCCAAGATGTTGTCCATCATCGAATTACCTCAGCGTACGTGCGGATCCCTGTCCCGGCGCAGGCGAGACGCGACGATGGCGTTAGTTTCCGGCGCCAACAGATCGTGCTTTTCAGCAAAGGCGGCAAACAGGCCGCGGGCGGTCTCCGCTTCGATTTCGCCGCGTAGCGCGGCACCACACGCCTTAAGCGCAACGGAGTGCGCGTGATCTCTGAGCGCCGCCGGCCACTCGACGAGATGCCGGTACGCATCCATCGCGCTGCGAACCTCCGCCGGAAAGCCGAGTCCGACAAGAATAGAAACAGGCTCTTTGAACATATCGGGTTTCATTGCGCTCTCCTTCCTAACCCGCGATGTTGACGGGCGCCGCCGCAGCGACGCCCTCTTGATGGGTTCTGCTTAAGCGGCCTTCTGCGCTTCGATCTGCGCGGGAGGAGCCGACGGCTCAAGAGTCGCCGCAGTCTCGATGGCGATTTTTCGCGGCTTCATTTCCTCCGGAACCTCACGAACGAGATCCACGGAAAGCAGACCGTTCTTTAGATCCGCTCCGTTCACCCTGACATGGTCGGCGAGCTCGAACCGGTGTTCGAACGGCCGGCCGGCTATGCCGCGATGAAGGTAGGCTTCGGTAGCCGCCTCTTGCTCTTTGCCGGTCACGGTCAGAAGGTTGGACTGGAATGTTATGTCGAGATCGTCCTGGGCGAAACCTGCCACCGCTATCGAGATCCGATAGCTGTCATCGCCAGTCTTGACAATGTCATAGGGCGGCCAGTCGTTAATCGAGCGGGCGCGCTGAGCATTTTCGAGAAGATTGAAGACCCGATCGAAACCGACGCTGGATCGGAACAGCGGTGCATAGTCGTAGGATGTTGCCATAGCCATATCCTCCTTGAAGCAACATGGGTACGGAGCGCCGAAAGATGGCGCTTCCAGCAAGGCCAGCCCTATCCTCAGCGGCTGGCAGCTATCGATTTGGTTTTTGAGAATTTCGGATGCAAGACCAGCGCCTGAGAAAATTAATCGAACCAGTCGATCGAGCTCATAACTTGCAGCTATATCCCGTACGCCCTCACAAGAGGCGCACGCAGATTGCCACCGACGGCCGAACCGCGGAATTCAGAGCCGGCAATCAAACGTGGGCTGCGCAGGAAAACAACGCTTGCCCTTCAACGGCACTATTCAGCGATCTGGTCTTCGGGCCATCTCTGGTGCTCCGATGCAGTGGCGCTTGAAATCCTCCATCGCTCGTCGAGGCTTTGCCACTCAATTCCATTTTGCAGCTTGGGAGCAATTGGCTTGCGCGATCCCGACTCGCCTTTGACATCGTCACACGGAGACCGCGATGACGTGCGCCGTGGGCCGAGCTCATCAAGCCTCGGTCGAAAAAAGAGCCAGGCAACGAAAAATCCGGACTCAAGTCTCAGTGCAAATTGAACTCGCCTTCAACGCGGCGCCATTCGTTCGGTCCGATCAGGCGCTGATGCGTATAGCGGACGGAATGCAGCGGCCCGTCAAGGTTGGTCTGCCAGAAGTCGAGGAACTTCAGCATTTCAGGGAAATCAGGAGCCAGATCGTAATCCTGCCAGACATAAGTCTGCAGGACGGATTCGAAATCGGGAATGCGGTAGAGGATGTGCGCGGTAGTAAGGCCATAACCGTTGAGCTGACGCTCCAGATCCGATGAAAATCGCATGCTTCGTCTCCGTTTCGTAACAGTCTGAAGGTGGCGCAAATTTTTTCCGCCATCAACGAATTTTTGAACGCTCAAGGCCAGGTTGTTGTTCCTTTCCAGTGTGTTAGCAGCCCTCTCCGAGGAGTGCTAATTTTTTCGTTTCGCCCTCTTGAAATCGAAAAATCGCAAAACCAGATCATTTCGCGCAAAAGGCTCGATCGAGATTTTGCACCCGCCCGGACTGGTCATCCGGTCCGGCCAGGGGATTAACGTCATCATTTTTGCTCAACGGAGGAAAACATGTCGTTCCGACCGCTTCATGATCGCATTCTCGTCCGCCGGGTCGAATCCGAAGAAAAGACCAAGGGTGGAATCATCATTCCCGACACCGCCAAGGAAAAGCCGCAGGAAGGCGAGGTCATCGCCGTCGGGCCTGGCGCGCGCAACGAGGCCGGCCAGATCCAGGCGCTCGACGTCAAGGCCGGCGATCGCATCCTCTTCGGCAAATGGTCCGGCACCGAGATCAAGATCAATGGCGAGGACCTGCTGATCATGAAGGAAAGCGATGTCATGGGCATCATCGAAGCCCAGGTCCAGCAGAAGAAAGCTGCCTGAGACGATAACCCGCCAATCCAACCCATCAGTCAGATAGCTGCCTATTGAGGAGTTAACGAAATGGCTGCGAAAGAAGTCAAGTTTCACACCGATGCCCGTGAACGCATGCTGCGTGGGGTCGACGTACTCGCCAACGCGGTGAAGGTGACGCTCGGCCCCAAGGGTCGCAACGTCGTGATCGACAAGTCGTTCGGCGCGCCGCGCATCACCAAGGACGGCGTTTCGGTCGCCAAGGAAATCGAACTGGAAGACAAGTTCGAGAACATGGGTGCCCAGATGCTGCGTGAAGTGGCATCGAAGACCAACGATCTAGCCGGCGACGGAACCACGACCGCAACCGTGCTTGCTCAGGCAATCGTCAAGGAAGGTGCGAAAGCCGTTGCGTCCGGCATGAATCCAATGGACCTGAAGCGCGGTATCGACATCGCCGTCGACGCCGTCGTCAAGGAACTGAAGACCAACGCTCGCAAGATCACCAGCAATTCCGAGATCGCCCAGGTCGGCACCATCTCCGCGAATGGCGATTCCGAGATCGGCCGCTATCTCGCCGAAGCGATGGAGAAGGTCGGCAATGAAGGGGTCATCACCGTCGAGGAAGCCAAGACCGCCGAAACCGAACTCGAAGTCGTCGAAGGCATGCAGTTCGATCGTGGCTACCTGTCGCCTTACTTCGTGACCAACGCCGACAAGATGCGCGTGGAGTTCGAGGATCCCTATATCCTCATTCACGAGAAGAAGCTCTCGAACCTGCAATCCATGCTTCCGGTTCTCGAAGCCGTCGTCCAGTCCGGCAAGCCGCTGGTCATCATCGCTGAAGACGTCGAAGGCGAAGCACTTGCGACCCTCGTGGTCAACAAGCTGCGTGGCGGCCTGAAGATTGCAGCCGTCAAGGCTCCGGGCTTCGGCGACCGCCGCAAGGCCATGCTGGAAGACATCGCCATCCTGACGGGCGGCACTGTCATCTCCGAAGACCTCGGCATCAAGCTCGAGAATGTCACCCTCAACATGCTCGGCCGGGCCAAGAAGGTGGCGATCGAGAAGGAGAACACCACCATTATCGATGGCGTCGGCTCCAAAGCGGAAATCGATGGCCGCGTCGCGCAGATCAAGGCCCAGATCGAGGAGACGACCTCCGATTACGACCGCGAGAAGCTGCAGGAGCGCCTGGCAAAGCTCGCCGGCGGCGTTGCCGTCATCCGCGTCGGCGGATCGACCGAAGTCGAAGTGAAGGAGAAGAAGGACCGCGTCGACGATGCACTGCATGCAACCCGTGCGGCCGTCGAGGAAGGCATCCTGCCGGGCGGTGGCGTTGCGCTGTTGCGTGCCGTCAAGGCCCTCGACAATCTTGATGCCGCCAACCAGGACCAGAAGGTCGGCATCGAGATCGTTCGCCGGGCGATCGAGGCTCCGGTCCGTCAGATCGCCGAGAACGCCGGCGCCGAAGGTTCGATCATCGTCGGCAAGCTGCGCGAGAAAACCGACTTCTCCTACGGTTGGAACGCCCAGACCGGCGAATATGGCGACCTTTATTCGCAAGGCGTCATCGATCCGGCCAAGGTCGTGCGCACCGCGCTCCAGGATGCTGCTTCGGTTGCCGGCCTGCTGGTGACGACGGAGGCTATGATCGCTGAAAAGCCCAAGAAGGAAGCCGCTCCGGCGATCCCCGCCGGTGCCGGCATGGATTTCTAAGGCCGCCGGCCCGCCCTGCTCTTGAAGGGCGGGCCTCCAGCAATGGAGGAACAAATGGTTCAAACGATCATCAAGAAGTCGCAAGCGCCGCTTGATTCCCGTGACCTCGAAGTCTGCCGACACGTCTTCGATGACCTCAGAACTGTGGCGGACTTGCCTCGCAATTCTGAAGAAGCTGAACGCATCGCGGCAATCGTCGTGGAGCTTTATCGGCAGGGCGTTCGCAATCCCGAACACCTGAAGACCATGGTTCGGGCCGCGCGCGGACTGTTCGAAAAGCAACCTACCCAGGCCGTGTGACCATGGGAGAGTCGACAAAGTCCATTGGTCCTATATCCGTGGAGTCAGAACATGAGAAAGGAAACTGATAGCAATTCTGCAGCCAAGCATGCCGCAGCAACAATCAGCGCCGCGCATCTGTTGCACCCGGCCATGCATTTCGATCATCCCCGCGACGTGCTGATGGCGGACAATATCAGCAAGGACGAGAAGCGGGCCATTCTGGCCTCATGGGCGTCCGACGTATGTGCAATCGAATCCATGCCAGCCTGGCGACGCTATCCCGGGACAGAACGGATTGTCTCCTATGATGAGGTTCTTGCGACCTTGAAGGCTCTCGATGGTGACGATCAAAACACGTCAGCGCAAAAGCAGACGGCTTCCGTCAATGACAGCCAAAGCCGCCGCCGTAGATCGCTGTCGCACCGATCCGGCGGCTTCGGTCTGTGCAGCTACTGGAAACGAGGACTCAGACAACCATTCGAGATCTAACCGCTCCCCCTGACCGCCGCGTGCCTGTTTCGGACGCGGAGAAGATTTTTACCGACGACTCTTTGCTCAACTGAGGAGGTTTTGCCGATGAAGATCGCTCAGATCGCGCCGCTCGCCGAAAGCGTTCCGCCGAAGCTCTATGGGGGAACGGAGCGGATTGTATCCTATCTCACCGAAGAACTTGTCTCGCAGGGCCACGACGTCACGCTTTTTGCCAGCGGCGACTCCGTCACCGACGCCCGGCTCGTATCCTGCGCGGACGTTGCGCTGCGGCTTAACCCGGCGGTCAAGGACCAACTGCCGCATCAGATTGTGATGCTGGAGGAAATTCGGTGCCGCGCGCATGAGTTTGATGTCCTGCATTTCCATATCGATCTGTTGCATTTCCCGCTGATCCGAAATTTTGCCGACCGCACGCTGACAACCTTGCACGGCCGTCTGGATCTGCCGGATCTCAAGCCCTTCTACCAGACCTTCGCAGATGTTCCGGTCGTTTCGATCTCCAATGACCAACGTAGGCCTATGCCACCGGTCCATTGGGCGGGAACGGTTTACCACGGTCTGCCCACCGGTCTGCTGCCTTTCACGGAAAAGCCAAAGGGCGATTACCTTGCGTTTCTCGGCCGCATTTCGCCGGAAAAGCGACCCGATCGTGCAATAGAGATCGCGGCAAAAGTCGGCATGCAGCTGAAGATCGCCGCCAAGATCGACAATGCCGACATGGCCTACTGGGAAACGGTCATCGAGCCGATGATGAAACGTCATTCCAATGTAGAGTTCATCGGCGAGATCGATGAGCATCAGAAAGCAACCTTCCTTGGAAATGCAGGAGCCTTGCTTTTCCCGATCGATTGGCCGGAGCCGTTCGGACTGGTGATGATCGAGGCAATGGCCTGCGGCACTCCGGTCGTCGCCTTCGGCTGCGGCTCGGTGCCGGAGGTGATCGACAACGGCGTGTCCGGAATTCTGGTCGACAGCGTCACCGACGCGGCCGAGAACGTCGAATGGGCGCTTCGGATGGATCGCCACAAGGTGCGGGCCACGTTCGAGAAGCGCTTTACCGCGGAAAGGATGGCGTACGACTACCTCGACCTCTACCGTAGCCTACCCGGCGTCCGTTCCAAAGTCGCTCCAGTTCGCCGGTCGAACGGGCAGCCGCTCGACTTGCAGCTCGTCGTCTGAGATTTCAGGAGGAGCAATGTCTTCTATAGACAGCAGCCCAGTGCCAGCATCGTCCGGCCCGATGGCAACGGTCGAGAAATTTTTCATTCCGGCTACCTCATCACTGCAGGAGCGCCGGCCGCTCACTCTAAAGCACGGCGATACTTTCGCCGTCTTTGATCACAATGGCGATGCAGTTTCGGGACCAGACAGCCCGGAAGGCCTGTTTCATCGCGATACCCGATATCTCTCGCATCTCAGCCTGACGATCAACGGCAAGCCCCCAATGCTGCTGTCGTCGATACTGCGCGATGACAACGCGACGCTCACCTGCGACCTCACCAATCCCGACCTCTTCGACGACAAGGGTCGGCTTGTCCTCGGCCACGACGTCATCCACCTGCGCAGGTCTCGCTTCCTCTGGAATGCTCAGTGCTACGAGCGACTGTCGATAAGGAATTTTGATGACCGCCCGCGGCCCATTCGTATCGAGATCACTTTCGGAGCGGATTTCGCCGATCTCTTCGAAGTTCGCGGAACCGTAAGGGCAAAAAGAGGGCGCCATCTTTCTCCTGTCGTTGAGCAGGATTGTGTCTTTCTCTCCTATATCGGCCTCGACAACCAAAATCGATCAACGCAACTTTCCTTCGATCCGAAGCCGACCGAACTCACCACCGGCCATGTCACTTATGATCTCCAGCTGGCGCCGCACGAGAGCCGGTCTCTGTTCATAGAAATCGGCTGTGACCAGAAGGAGACTCGAAAACCCGGCCATCGTTCGTTCTTCCTTGCGCTGCGGGATTCGCGCAGAGCCCTGCGCGCCTCTTCGTCGCGCGCCGCCTCGATCACAACGTCGAACGAAATCTTCAACGAAGTCGCCCAACGCAGCATCTCCGATCTCTACATGCTGATGACCGACAAGCCAGAAGGCCCCTATCCCTACGCCGGGATTCCCTGGTTCAGCACAGTCTTCGGGCGCGATGCTCTGATTACGGCGCTGGAGACGCTCTGGCTCGATCCGGAGATCGCACGCGGAGTTCTTGGCCACTTGGCAACCAACCAGGCAACGGAGATCGATCCAGTCGCAGATGCGGAACCCGGCAAGATCCTGCACGAGGTGCGCTGTGGCGAAATGGCCGAGCTCGGCGAGGTTCCTTTTCGCCGCTATTACGGCAGCATCGATTCGACGCCGTTGTTCGTGATGTTGGCCGGTGAATATCTCGGGCGAACCGGTGATTTTGCGACCATCGACCGTCTCCTGCCGCATATCGAAGCCGCACTGACATGGATTGATGACCATGGCGATCGCGACGGCGACGGCTTCGTCGAATATGGGCGACAGACGGAAGAAGGGTTGGTCAACCAGGCATGGAAGGACAGCCACGACTCCATTTTCCACGCGGACGGGACGCTCGCCAAGGGTCCGATCGCGATCGCCGAAGTTCAGGCCTACGTCTATGGCGCGTGGCAGGCGGCGGCCGAGATCTTTCAGCGCCTCGGCCGGCCGGAACGGGCCGCCGGCTTCTTAGCGCGTGCGGAGGGGCTGCGTCGCACCTTTGATACGAGCTTCTTCGACGAGGAACTTGGCACCTACGTGCTGGCGCTCGATGGCGACAAGCGACCCTGCAGGGTCCGCTCCTCCAATGCCGGCCATGCCCTGTTCACCGGCATCGCCTATCCCGAACGGGCCAGACAGCTCACCCTCACTTTGATGAGTGCCTCGTCCTTCTGTGGCTGGGGCATCCGCACCATTGCCTCCACAGAGGCGCTCTACAATCCCATGAGCTATCACAACGGCTCGATCTGGCCGCACGACAACGCCCTGATCGCCAGGGGGCTTGCTCGCTATGGCTATCGCGCGGAAGCCGCGCGGATCTTTGAGGGACTCTTTGCCGCTTCGACCTATATCGAATTGCGGCGGCTTCCCGAACTTTTCTGCGGCCTGCCGCGCAGGCGCGCGCAGGGACCGACCTTCTATCCGGTCGCCTGCTCGCCGCAGGCATGGGCGGCGGCAACGCCTTTGTCGTTATTGCAGTCGTGTCTCGGTCTTGAGTTCGATCCGAACGCCTTGCAGATCAGCTTGAACGAGCCGCGCCTTCCGAGCTTCCTCGATGAGGTCACGTTGCGACACCTGTTAATCGGCAATGGTTCGGCAGACATCGCCATTCGACGTTCCGGACTCAATGTCGTTGTGGACGTGATCGATCGCAAGGGCAACATCCGCGTGCTCGCGACGGCATGACCGGTTGCGTCGATCGCGCCCGGAGCAGCGGCCAGTGATGTCATCTATCCTGCTCTTCCTCCTCGGCGGAAAGCAGATCAACGAGCGCGGCAACCCTGCCTGTCGGCAGACGGCGACCTTCGCCCATCAAGGCTTCGTCGTTGTTGGCCCACGCAAATGCCTCGGCAAGTTCAGTCTTGGTCGCACCTGTCGCGATGACCTCAGCCACCAGCGTTTCGTCGGCAGGCCCAAGCACGGCGATGACGTCGTCTGCGGTCATTATCATAGCAACTTTCTCCTCTCTCCCGCTCGGCCCAGATATGGTGGCGCCTCGGAAAATTTTCAATTTTTTCCACCGAGAAGTTCCACTCCCCTTGAAATTCTAAGACACTGAATTATATCGATATTAGTCGATTGCCCAATGGGGATTGACACAGGTCCAGGAGACGCCGTTGCTCTTGGCGTCTCCTTGTATCCATGTTGCTTATAAGGAGGATATGGCTATGAGGACAAACCTCGATTTCTCACCCCTGTTCCGATCGAGCATAGGCTTCGACCGGATGTTCAACGCGCTCGAGGCTGCAAGCCGCGCCGAGACGAGCGACAGTTGGCCGCCTTACGATATCGTCAAAGCTGGCGAGAATGATTACCGCATTGTCATGGCACTGGCGGGCTTCTCACAGGACGAGCTGGCGATGACTCAAGAGCAGAACATGCTCATCGTCTCGGGACAGAAGGCGAGCGACGATGACCTCCAATATCTGCACCGCGGCATCGCCAGCGGCTCGTTCCAGCGTCGCTTCGAACTAGCCGACCATGTCAGGGTCGTGAGTGCGGGTTTCGTCAACGGTCTGCTGACCGTCGATCTCAAGCGCGAAATCCCTGAAGAGATGAAGCCGCGCCAGATCGAGATCCGAACCGGCCAGATGCCGAAGGCCGAGACCAAGCAGATCGAGGGCAAGCAGCAGGCGGCTTAAGCCTTCCCCAGCAGACCGCAAGCAAGGCGCCGGGCATGGTCCGGCGCCGGCAGCAAAGTTTCGCCAAGCGAACTAACAGAAAGGAGAAGAAACATGAGTGTTCGTGATCTGATTCCCTGGGGCCGCAACAATGGCAACCAGGTTTCAAGTCTCTTGCGCGATGACGACCGTGATCCCTTCCTGTCGCTTCATCGTGAGGTGAACCGTCTGTTCGATGATGTCTTCCGCGGCTTTGGCTCCGGCCTGCCGTCCTTCGGCAACGCCTCCTCCCTCGGGGGTGGATGGCCAAGCGTCGAGATCTCCGACACCGACAAGGAGATCAAGGTGACGGCCGAAGTCCCCGGTCTTGAGGAGAAGGACATCGAGGTCCTGCTCAATGATGGCGTGCTGACGCTGAAGGGCGAAAAGCACTCCGAGAGCGAGGATAAGGATCGCCGGTTTTCCGAGCGCTACTACGGCCGCTTCGAGCGCCGCATCCCGTTCGGTGTCAAGGTCAAGGAAGACCAGGTCGACGCCACCTTCAAGAACGGAATACTGACGATCACCTTGCCGAAGACCGAGGAGGCGCAGTCGCAGGTCAAGCGCATCGCCATCAAGAGTTGATCGAGACGAACGCGCGGCGGCCAAGTGGCGGCCGCCGCGCATCCTTCTCCAACATGGGGAGGACAAATGATGGAGACTGGCAGACACTCAGATAACGAGAGAATAGTAACGGCTCCCGGTTTGCGCGTCTTAAACGACAACCGGTGGAGCCATCCTTGTTTCGGGCACTCATTGTTTCCCGAGAATGCCGTTGCCCAAATTTTTAAACCGTCGCGCTCGGTGACAACATCAGGGACCGCGCGGACGAAGGGCTGGCGTCTTGTTTTCAACCGCCGTAGCGCGCCATTCATCGAACCCTTGATGGGCTACACGGGAAGTGCCGACGCGCTCACCCAGGTGGAATTGAAATTCCCCACGCTCGAATCCGCCATCCGCTATGCCGAGCGTCAGGGGCTTAGCTACGTGGCGCAACGCCGGCCACGCAAAGCGGCTGCACAGGCAAAGCAAGGCGTCGGCCAGCGGTCGCACCAACCGTCTGATGCCTTCGCGGATGCGACACTGGAGCGGCTTGGCCTTGCCGCGCTTCAGCAAAACTACAGGCGAGCGCTGGATGGGGCGTTGAACCGAGACGATGCTTCCGGCCCGGCGACATGGCCATCTCCGATGGGTGTCGCACTTGACCCGACACTGTCGATTGAAGCGAAGCGTTCGATCCTGATGAACTGGGCCTGGACCGAATATCAGGTCGATCAGGCGCCCATCGGAGGCATCTCGGAGAACAACCAGCGCTCGCGTCTTCATGAGGTTGAGCGGGCGCTGCTCTCGCTCGAGCGAGAGGTCGAGAGCAGGCGGGACCATGGAATGGTCGATCGAAATGTCGCGTGAGGTGCGCCTATGGACCCACATGTCGTCTTCGATTGCCAGAATATCCTGCCCAACAAGTTCGCCCTGGCTGTTGCGGCAGCCGCGCGCTGCCCCGCCCTCAACCGTGGTGGGAAGCCAAGGCTTGATCTGCGGGACACAAATGGGAGCAAACTTGCCCTCCAGGAGTGCCCGGACCGGCACCAGTGCCTACCGGATTCCAGTTCCACGATAACCGGGTTTCGCGGCGACGGCGATCCAAATGCTGCCGCCGCCCCCGTCTCCTGCTTGCAGGAGACGGACCTATGATGATGCAACCAACCGAGAAGGAGTAAATGAAAGATGATGAAGTCCCTATCTTCGAACAACCGGACGGCTTTCGATATCGTCAATATCGTTGCCGGTCTCGGTCTTTTGATCACGCCCTGGCTCTTCGGTTTCGCCGCTGAGACCTATGCCGCCTGGAATGCGTGGATTGTCGGTGCGGCTATCGCCGTGGTCGCCGTCGCGGCTCTCTATGCCTTTTATGAGGCAGAGGAGTGGATCAACTTGGTGCTTGGTATATGGGCCGTGGTCGCTCCATGGATCCTCGGCTTCTCTGCCGTGACACCAGCCATGTGGGCGCACGTGATTGCCGGCCTTGTCGTCGCGGTCCTCGCCGCAGGCAACATCTGGTTCAGCCATAACCATCCGTTGTCAACCGTGTAACCGAGTGAGAACGGGTCCGGGCCCCCGGGCCCCCGGGCCCCCGGGCCCGTTCCTCTGCTCCCTTCCTGCGTTACGCCTGAAGAGAAGAAAATCATCAGACTCAAGGAGCAACCGATGTCCGATCCCGCCCCGAGGTTTCGCACGATAGCCGCGTCCGCAGCGATTGCCGCCTGCGCCATTCTGTTCACCGTCGCACCGGTCTTTGCGCAGACGCTCGCACCAGCTGCTTCGTCCGTGAACCTGCCGACACTTGCGCCGATGCTTGAGCGAGTCACGCCGGCCGTCGTCAATATTGCGGTGGTTTCGCGGTCGCCGACCAATAACAATCCGCTTTACAACGACCCCTATTTCCGACGGTACTTCAATCTGCCTGAGCAACAACCGCAGGCTCGGATGAGCGCCGGCTCTGGCGTCATCGTCGATGCTGCCAATGGCTATGTGCTGACGAATCACCACGTCGTCAATGGTGGCTCGGAGATCTCCGTCACGTTGAAAGATGGTCGGCAGCTGCGTGCTAAACTGATCGGCAGCGACAAGGAGACCGACATTGCCCTGCTGCAGATCGACGCGAAGAACCTCACGGCGATCCAGATCGGAGACTCCGATGCTCTCAAGGTCGGTGATTATGTCGTCGCCATCGGCAACCCGTTCGGGCTCGGCCAGACGGTCACCTCAGGCATTGTCAGTGCGCTCGGACGCAGCGGGCTCAATATCGAAGGCTATGAAGACTTCATCCAAACCGATGCCTCGATCAATCCCGGCAATTCAGGTGGAGCGCTGGTGACGCTCGACGGCAAGCTGATCGGGGTCAATACCGCAATCCTCAGCCCGGCCGGTGCGAATGTGGGTATCGGCTTTGCGGTACCGAGCAGCATCGCGGCGTCCGTAATGAACCAGTTGACCGCTCACGGCGAGGTGCAGCGTGGCAGGCTGGGCATCGGTATCCAGGATCTTACGCCGGATCTGGCAGAAGCCCTCAATCTCGGCGGCCTTCGCGGCGCGCTCGTCGCCAATGTTGAACCCGGTTCGGCGGCCGATCGGACTGGAGTGAAGACAGGCGACGTGGTGACTGCCTTTGATGGACGCCCCGTGCGCGGCGCCACTGACCTCAGGAACCGCATCGGTCTGACGCCCGCAGGCAGCAAGATCAGGCTGACCGTCAAGCGCGGTGATGACCAGCGGGAAATTGAGGTACCCATAGAAAGCGAGGATCGCGCCTCCGGGGACTTCTCCGCCACACCGCTCGACGGCGCCAAACTGCGGAATGCCTCAGCTGCTGAATCTGGGGTAGCTGGTGTTTCCGGCGTCGTCATCGAGAGCGTGGACGCTGGCAGCGTCGCTGACCGCGCCGGCCTTCGCGCCGGGGATGTGGTCGTTGCGGTCAACAGAATCCCGGTCACTTCTGTCGCCGAGTTGCGCCGTGCCATCAGCAAAAAGACAGCTATAGCCACCCTTGAGCTGTTCCGTGACGGGGCTCGCTTTCTGTTGGTCATCAGGTAATCCGGGCACAGGACCGCGACAGCCTGCAGTCAGTGTTAGCGGCAGAAGGCATAGATCGGCAAATCGTTGCGCAAGCGACGGAAGCCATCAAATAGGACGCACACTATGTCGATAGATATCGCGACCGTTAGGCGTATTGCCCGCCTTGCCCGTCTCGCACTCAGCGCGGACGAGGCTGAAAAAATGTGCGGCGAACTGGACGAAATTCTGGCCTTCATCGAGCAACTTTTGGAGGTTGATGTCCAAGGCATCCTTCCGATGACCTCGGTTATGCCAACAACGATGAAAATGCGCCAGGA
Organism: Rhizobium chutanense; assembly: GCF_002531935.1. Taxonomy (GTDB): domain Bacteria; phylum Pseudomonadota; class Alphaproteobacteria; order Rhizobiales; family Rhizobiaceae; genus Rhizobium; species Rhizobium chutanense. The sequence continues at coordinate 104,846 of NZ_NWSV01000023.1, forward strand.
CGTCGTGACCGAAGGCAATCACGCCGAAGAGATTGTGGCAAATGCGCCGCTCAGTGAACGCAACTTTTTCCTGGTCCCAAAGATTCTCGAGTAAGCAGGGACTCGGGCCTCGGAGCATTTGGCGGCCACGGCAGGTGTCAGCTCGCGCCGCGCGTAGACGTGCTCTCGAATTCATGGAGCGTATTACTGGTGATGCTCGTCGGGAGCCACAAGTTCAACGTGACTGACACCGAGTGCTTGCGCCAACTCATAGAGGGTAATCACTGTCGGGTTTCGTCGCCCACGCTCCAAGCCGCTAAGATACTGCTGGCTGTAGCCAGATCGCAATTCCACGTCCTCCTGCGTCAGGCCTTTTTCCCGACGTAGGCGCGCAAAATTGCGACCGACCAGTTTCCGCATGTCCATGCGCGGAAGATCGCGGTTTACATACTTTAAGTTTATCAACTATAGTATGTAATTGGAACTTACACCGATTTCCGACGCACGATCCACCGTTGAAGGAGGGGCATTGGTGGAAGACGGGCCGTGCACTTATGGCCTAAACTCTATAATGCGGACGAAGGGCTTGGCGAAAAAATGAACTCATGGAGGATCGGATGAAGGATCTGAACTCATCCGAAGCGAACGACGAAAGAAACGACGGCGGATCTCGCTACGGCTCAATGCAAAAGTCAGAATTAGAGGCTCTGGCGGTCGCTGCAATCCGCGAGCACCGCCATCTTATTGCCGCAGATGAGGCTGTCTATGAGGAATGGACTCGCGCGAGCGCCGATCCGTCGGTTTCTGCCGCCGTATTCAATAGCCTGCAGGATGAGTATGTCGCGCGTCAGAAAAAATCGGAAGCCCAGCAGGAGGTGCTGTCGGTAATCATCGATGCGCTCGGCTACGTCCCTGAAGTTCCCCCAGGTGGCGAAGACTGACGCTCACACCAGACCGTGGTCTTTAGCGATCGCAACGAGTTGCGGAACGGTTGCCGCTTCGAGCTTTTCGCGCGCTTTATCGAGGTAGTGCTGCACTGTCCTTGGATTGATCCCCGTCAACATTGCGGTTTCCGGGGCGCTTTTGCCCTTTGCCGCCCACATGAGGCACATTGCTTCTCTTGGTGAAAGCAACCGCTTCGGAGCGACAATCGTCGTCGCTGCGATGATCTTCAGGCGGTAATGGATCGTCAGAACCGCCCGGATCGCTTGTTGCGCATCCTGCAGTTTTGAAACGTCAGCCGTCTGCGCAGAGGACGCAAACGTCAGCATCATCGTCGACCCGAAACTTCCTTCGACGGGTATCGTCACCCCACTGCGAATGCCGTGATCGATCGCCTGGTCCCGAAAGCGCCTGAGTTCAGAGGTTCCACGGGCCGGCCAATCGTCGGCCGTCCAGGAAAAAATTTCCATGCGACGCTTGGCTTCCGTGACGACCGGATCGATGCGGGAATATTGGTTGCCGAGGTAAATGTCCTGCCATTCCTCGGGATAGGAATTGAATGCACGGACTTCAGCGCCTTCAGTTTGCAGGTACGCGAATCGCTCGAAACCATAAGCGTTCGCGAAGCTTTTCAGGGCACTCTTGATCATACGCTCATCGCGTGCAGCCTCTATCATATCAATCAAATTTCTTAGTGCGTCATTCAATGCCACTCTCCAAATGTCCGGCGCGCAAGGCAGCTACAGGCTCCCTTGTCGCGTCGTTGGAAAATGCAGCGGGATTGCGAGGAGATAAATCCCCCAAACCGATACCCTAGTTTGGGTTACCCACATGCGGAGTGATAAGGTTCAGGTGTACCGCATGGGCAATTGCGGCCGATAGCGTGGGGCAACCCAGCTTGTATCGTGCTGATTTCAGATATCCACGCGCCGTGTGCTCGGACAGTCCTAGGATTCCAGCAATGTCCTTGCTGTCTTTGCCGCGCGAGGCCCAGTGAAGGCACTCGACCTCCCTGGTTCCGAGCGCCGGCACCGGATCGTTTTCCCCGTGCAGTTCGAACACCGCTTTCCGGTGCAGAAGAAAACCCAGCTCGATCCACTCAGGTCGGAACCGCCGTTCTATCGCTGTCCATTCTTCATCACTTATCTGCGAATTGATCGAAAGAAGCGACCGGCGGGATTTATCAACGATCGGTATCGAGACGCCGTTGCCTCCGATACCGTGCATCTCTGCATCCACCATGAATTGATGTGCACTGTCAGGGATGTCAATCTCACGCCAATCGAATGGCAGCTGACGAGAAAAGCCCTCTCGAACAATCGGGTCGACATTGATGTAGTCGTTCAGAAGGTATCGCGAAACCCAGCTATCAGGGTACGTGGTTCTGACGAACGGGGCATCGACGCTATCGACAATGGTCCTTGCGAGATGAAACGTGACGAAATCCACGGGATAGTGCTGTTGGAACTCGTCCAATGCGACGGCTACTGTCGTTGCATTTTTCACTGCGGTGGAGGCCTTAAGATAGCTCGGCGAATATTGATTTTCCTGCATGCTTCTTTCTCTGCAACAATAACTTTCGTTGAAGGGTGCTCACATAAAATCGTCTAGCCCGGCCTGAATTGCAACCCAAGAAGGCCTACTTGGAGTCATATCTCCTATACACGCTACCTATGGATGTGTTTTTCGCGCAAGTGACGGCTGCTGCCGAGTCCCCAAAATGACCGACAAAGACCGTCACTGCCGGTAGGTCGACGGGAAAATTATGTCCTGATCGACCAGCACATTGAATTTGTAGCCGGGCCGGATGCGAACCGTCGGCTGAACGTTCAGGTTCTTCGAGATCGTCTCTTCCGCTACCCGGCCGAATGATTCGGCAAAATTCCGTCGTGCTGCATCCGAGGCGCTATCCTGCGTCGCGAGCGTCGAACTCTCGGGCATCGACATCTCGATCCCGGTCCCGATGATTGCCACCAGCGCCGCCGAACCGAAAGTCCTCCATAGATGCCGGTCGACCTTATCCTTGAAGCCCCCATATCCTTCGGCGTCCGTGCCTGCCATGCCGCCGATCTGTAGGGTCGACCCATTCGGGAAAATGAGGTCCGTCCAGACGACGAGAACCCGTTCCTGGCCGAAGGACACCTTGGAATCGTAGCGACCGAACAGCTTGGCGCCCTGCGGAATAAGGAGGCGGTAGCCGGTCGCGCTGTCGTAGACATTCTGGCTGACCTGAGCGGTAATGCGCCCCGGCAGGTCCGAATTAAGGCCGGTGATCAATGTCGCCGGGATGACCGAACCGCGCTTCAATTCGTAGGGCGACATCTGCGGCACGACCTGGTTTGGCAGGTAGCCGAGATCCTTGATGTCCTGATTGAAGAAATCCTCCTTTGACGTCTGTCCGTTCTGATCGACGTTCTGGCCCATCAGGCCGGATTTCATTGCGGCGGCATAAAGGTCTGAGGCACTGTTCACGGCTGCATTTGTCGGCTGGCGGCCGTTGTCATTGTTGGAGGTTGTGGCCTTCTCGACATCTCCGATATCTACCTTCAGCGGCGAATCGAGCGCGGTAGCGCGGGCCTGCAGACGCGCCATCCGTTGGCGTTGCGCTTCCCGAATGTATTGCTCGTCCTGCTCCCGCTTCAGCCTCGCCTTCCACTCTTCTTCCGACTCGAGCCGTTGTCGCCGGTCTTGTCGTTCCACTGGTTGGCGCTCGACGACGGGTTCCTGCTTTTCCTTTTTTTCCACGAAGACGGGTGTCGGCTGAAACACCTCCTGCTTCTCCGGATCGCCGATGATGCCGTCGCTTACGCCCCGTTTGAGCTGGTCGCCGAAGCTGGTCGCAGGGGTGTTGGAAGCCCCCTCGATGTCGCCGCGATGGAAGGACAGCCCGCGCAGCGACAGACCGATCACGACGACGCCGACGAACAGCACGATGACGATGATGGCGATGATGATCGGCAGGCGGTTGAGCCGGCGCATGCCATTTTGATCGTCGGCCTGACTGGACGTGCCAAGTTGGAGCGACTGGACCATATTGCTCTCCGTCAGTTGCGCTGC
>NZ_NWSV01000024.1 GCF_002531935.1 Rhizobium chutanense
ATCCTGGCGGAAAGATGCCCGGCCCTTCGGGTTGGCTGAAACGGGCCGGCTGATCGACCGGCCGGCTTGGCCGTAGAGCCGGGCTACGACGCGCGCCGGCCGGTCGACCATCCGACTCCGTTTGAGCCAACAGAATGCTGTAATCTAACCCGGAAAGGCTCTAAGGCCTGCAGAGAGCCGATCCGGGCATTCCTTGCCCGGATCGGCTTCGGTATTTGTAAGGAAAAGCCTATGAATTCCTTTGTTTCCGCCACAGCGATCGAGACCCAGCCGCAAGCGGCGGCCGAAGAGGTGGTGAGGCTGACCGACGTGAAGCGGCGGTTCGGAGCCACGCCCGCGCTCGACGGTATTTCGCTGACGGTGAAGAGGGGTGAGATCCTCGGTATCATCGGCCGCAGCGGCGCCGGAAAATCAACGCTGATCCGCTGCCTGAACGGTCTGGAGCGTGCCGACAGCGGCGAGATCCTGATCGAGGGCCGCGATATCACCAGACTTCAGGAACAGGACTTGCAGCCGTTGCGTCGCCGCATCGGCATGATCTTCCAGCATTTCAACCTGCTGTCCGCCAAGACCGTCGAGGAGAATATCGCGCTGCCGCTGAAGATCGCGGGCGTCGCCAGGAACGAGCGGTTGAAACGAGCGCATGAACTGCTCGATCTCGTCGGCCTTGCCGACAAGGCGAAAGCCTATCCCTCATCGCTATCAGGCGGCCAGAAACAGCGCGTCGGTATCGCCCGTGCGTTGACGGCACGCCCGGCGCTGCTGCTCTCCGACGAGGCGACATCGGCGCTCGATCCGGAAACGACGCGGTCGATCCTGGCGCTGCTTAAGGATATCAATCGCAAGCTCGGCTTGACCATTCTGCTGATCACCCACGAGATGGAAGTGGTGCGCGGCATCGCCGATCGCGTCGCGGTCATCGATGCCGGGCGGATCGTCGAGGAGGGGCAAGTCTGGTCGGTTTTTGTCGATCCGCGAGAAACCATCACCCGGAGCCTGCTCGGCAGCATCCGCCCGCAGCTGCCCGATCACATCGCCGGACGGCTGTCGGCGACGGGCAGCGAGGCGATCCTCAGTGTCGATCTCGCCGGGCCGCAGGCGCAGGGCGCGCTGTTTGCCGAACTCTCGGCGGCGCTGCCGCATTCCTTCCGCCTCGTCCATGGCGGCATCGACCACATCCAGAACCAGCCGGTGGCGCGGTTCTTCATCGCCGTTCCCGCACGCGACCCCGCGCTTGCCGGAAAGGTCGAACAATTTCTGACGGCCCGGTCCGCCCGGGTGGAGGTGCTGGGTTATGACACCGATCATGCTTGAACTGCTGATCCGCTCGCTGTGGGAGACGATCCTGATGACCGTCGCCTCGGGCGTGATCTCGCTCGTCGCCGGCCTGCCGCTCGGCCTGGCTCTTGTTGTCACGGCACGCGGCGGCATCGCTGAAAACCTCTGGATCAACCGCGGGCTCGGCGCCGTCATCAACGGCTTCCGCTCGGTGCCCTTCATCATCCTGCTGGTGGCGCTGATCCCGCTGACGCGGCTGATCGTCGGCACGGCGCTCGGCACCTGGGCGGCCATCGTGCCGCTCGCCATCGCTGCGACGCCCTATTACGCCCGGATCGCCGAAGTGTCGCTGCGCGAAGTCGACCGCGGGCTGATCGATGCGGTGCGCGCCATGGGCGGCAACCGCTGGACGATCATCCGCGAGGTGCTGGTGCCCGAAGCACTGCCCGGCATCGTCGCCGGTTTCACCGTCACGCTGGTGACGTTGATCGGCGCTTCGGCGATGGCCGGCGCAATCGGCGCCGGCGGCCTCGGCGATCTCGCCATCCGCTATGGCTATCAGCGTTTCGAAACCAGCGTGATGATCGCGGTGGTGGCCGTGCTCATCGTCCTCGTCTGCGGCATTCAGTGGTTTGGCGACCGGCTCGTCGCCAAACTGGACCGGAGATAGTCAGCGGCGGAAGCGCGCGGCGGGATGAGCGGCCGGCAATCTGCCGTTGCCGCCGCCGAAGAGCTTCTGCCGCAACGGCCCTTCCGCATAATCCGTCTTGAAGAGGCCGCGCTCCTGCAGCACCGGCACCACCAAGTCGACGAAATCACGCAGGCTCTCCGGCGCCACCGTCCGCGCCAGGTTGAAGCCGTCGATATCGCCCTCTTCGATCCATGTCTGAAGATGATCGGCAATCTGCTCCGGCGAACCCACCATCGGTTTCATCCGGTTGCCGAGGACCATCTGGTCGATGATCTCTCGCTTCGTCACCGGCTTTGCCGCTTGCTTGGTGATGGCCGCAAGCGCCGACTGATTGGCGTTCGTGGAGCTCTGGTCGATGATGTCATCCAAGTCATACTTCGAAAAATCGATCCCGATGGACGCCGAATAATGCGCAAGCGAGGCCTCGACGCTCGCATGGCGGCGATAATCCTCCAGTTTGTCCTGCGCTTGCCTTTCCGTCCGCCCGACGACGATAGTGATCAGGCTCAGAATCTTCAATGCATCGGCGCCGCGGCCGAATGCCGCCGCCTTCGCCCGCAACGCATCGACGGTCGGCCTCACTGCCCGAGGGTTCGGGCCGGCGAGGAAGACACATTCGGCGTGGCGGGCGGCAAAGTCCTGACCACGTGCGGAGGCGCCGGCCTGAAAGAGCAGGGGCGTGCGCTGTGGCGAGGGTTCGGAGAGGTGGATGCCCTCCATCCGGTAATATTGACCTTTGTGGCTGACGGCGCGCACTTTCGACGGATCGGCGTAAATGCCGCCCGCCTTGTCGCCCAAGACCGCATCGTCATCCCAGCTGCCTTCCCAGAGCTTATAGACGATCTCCAGATATTCCTCGGCTGCGTCGTAACGCGCATCATGTTCCGGCAGCTTCTCGAAACCCATGCTTCGGGCGGCACTGTCGAGATAACCGGTGACGATGTTCCAGCCGATCCGCCCCTTGGTCAGATGATCGAGCGTCGACATGCGCCGCGCCAGAAGGAAGGGCGGCTCGTAGGTGGTGTTGACGGTCACGCCGAAACCTAAGTGTTTCGTGACATAGGCCATCGCCGAAATCGGGATCAACGGATCATTGACGGGGATCTGCGCCGCCGTCTCGATCACCGGCGCCGGGCTGCCCTTATAAACGTCATAGACGCCGACGATATCGGCGAGGAAGATACCGTCCAGCTTGCCGCGCTCGGCGGTCTCGGCAAACTCCGTCCAATAGTCGAGATCGGTATAATGCACCGACCGGTCGCGCGGATGCGTCCACAGGCCGTGATTGATATGCCCGACGCAATTCATGTCGAAGGCATAGATCTGCATTGTCTTCATCGGACGGATCCAGAGCTCGGAATAAAAATCAAGGATTTGTATCGCACGGCGATCCTGTGAAATGGTAGGGTGCGGGTGAAATAAGCCGGAGGAAAGGCATGACGAAAAAGACGCTGTCGGATTGGGCAGAACTGGCGCAAAAGGAGTTGCGCGCCGCGCCGGAAACGCTGACCTGGCAAACCCCGGAAGGCATTGCCGTCAAGCCGCTCTATACGGCCGAGGATATCGAAGGCGCCGAGCACCTCGGCTCACTTCCCGGTTTTTCCCCCTTCACCCGCGGCCCGCGCGCCACGATGTATGCCGGCCGGCCCTGGACGATCCGCCAATATGCCGGCTTCTCGACGGCGGAAGCGTCGAACGCTTTTTATCGCCGCAACCTCGCCGCCGGCCAGAAGGGCCTGTCGGTCGCCTTCGATCTTGCCACCCATCGCGGTTATGATAGCGACCATCCCCGCGTCGAAGGCGATGTCGGCAAGGCCGGTGTGGCAATCGACAGTGTCGAAGACATGAAAATCCTGTTCGACGGTATTCCGCTCGGCGACATGTCGGTATCGATGACCATGAACGGCGCCGTCATCCCGATCCTCGCTTCCTTCATCGTCGCCGGCGAGGAGCAGGGCGTCCCGCGGGCCGAGCTCTCCGGCACAATTCAGAACGACATACTCAAGGAGTTCATGGTCCGCAACACCTATATCTATCCGCCGGAACCCTCGATGCGGATCGTTGCCGACATCATCGAATATACCGCAAGGGAGATGCCGAAATTCAACTCGATTTCGATCTCCGGCTATCACATGCAGGAGGCCGGTGCGACGCTCGTGCAGGAACTCGCCTTCACACTGGCCGACGGCCGCGAATATGTCAGGGCGGCGATCGCCAAAGGGCTCAATGTCGACGATTTCGCCGGACGGCTTTCGTTCTTCTTCGCGATCGGCATGAACTTCTTCATGGAGGCGGCGAAGCTGCGTGCCGCCCGGCTGCTGTGGAGCCGGATTATGGAGGAGTTCCAGCCGAAAAAGGCAGCCTCGCTGATGCTGCGCACCCATTGCCAGACGTCGGGCGTCTCGTTGCAGGAGCAGGACCCCTATAGCAACATCATCCGCACCGCCTTCGAGGCCATGTCGGCCGTGCTCGGCGGCACGCAATCGCTGCACACCAATTCCTTCGACGAGGCGATCGCGCTGCCGACGGAATTTTCCGCCCGCATCGCCCGCAACACCCAGCTCATCCTCCAGCACGAAACCGGCGTCACCAAGGTGGTCGATCCGCTCGCCGGCTCCTATTACGTCGAAAGCCTGACGAAGGAGCTTGCCGACAAGGCCTGGGCGCTGATCGAGGAGGTGGAAGCCCTTGGCGGCATGACAAAGGCCGTCAATGACGGCCTGCCGAAACGGCTGATCGAGGAAGCAGCGGCGCGTCGCCAGGCAGCCGTCGACAAGGGCGAGGAGGTCATCGTCGGCGTCAACCGCTACAGGCTCGACAACGAACAGCCGATCGACATTCTGGAAATCGACAACAGCGCGGTGCGCACCGCACAGATCAAACGGATCGAGGAAACCAGGCGCCGCCGCGATGGCAACGCCGTGCGCGAGACCTTGGCCGCCCTGGCGGAGATCGCCCGCAGCGGGCGCGGCAACCTGCTGGAAGCCGCCATCGAAGCGGCGCGGGCCCGCGCCACCGTCGGTGAAATATCGGATGCCATGCGCGAAGCCTTCGGCGACCATGCCGCGACACCTGAGGTCATCACCGGCGTTTATGGCGAGGCCTATGACAACGAGCCGGAACTCGCCGTCCTCAAGGGACGCATGACGGAGGTGACGGAAGCGATGGGGCACCGGCCGAAAATCATGGTCGCCAAGCTCGGCCAGGATGGGCACGACCGGGGCGCCAAAGTGATCGCTTCCGCCTTCGGCGATATCGGCTTCGATGTGCTCGCCGGTCCGCTGTTCCAGACGCCGGATGAGGCTGTTGAGATGGCGCTTGGCGAAAAGGTCAATGTCGTTGGCGTCTCGTCACTCGCGGCAGGTCACAGGACGCTGCTGCCGCAGCTGATCGACAGGCTGAGGGAAAAGGGCGGTGACGATATCATCGTCGTCTGCGGCGGCGTTATTCCCCGGCAGGACTATGACTTCTTGCACGAACACGGCGTTGCCGCCGTGTTCGGCCCCGGTACGAATGTCCTCGAAGCGGCAAACTCCGTCTTGGATCTCTTACAGGGCAGGCGACGAAACCAGTAGCTTACAGCAATCCACGCTTTGCGAGGTTGCGCATCAGCGCCGAAATGCCGAAGGTCCAGGGCGGGCATTCGGTGGAGAGCCGCACGGTGTTGACGAGCTTGCCGAGCCCTGCCGAGGAGATCTCGACGACATCGCCGATCTTGTGGGTGAAACCCTGCTTTGGGGCGTCGCGATCCTGCGTTGGCGCAAACAGCGTGCCGAGAAAGAGCATGAAACCATCGGGATACTGATGATGGGCGCCGACCGTCTGCTTGACGAGATCGGTCGGGTCGCGGCTGATCTGTGCCATCGAACTCTTGCCGTGCAGCACGAATCCGTCCTGCCCGGTGACTTTCAGGTCGAGTTCGGCCTTGCGCACATCATCCAGGCCGTAACCGGCATCGAACAGGCGGATGAAGGGGCCGATCGAGCAGGAGGCGTTGTTGTCCTTGGCCTTGCCGAGCAGCAGCGCCGAGCGGCCCTCGACGTCGCGCAGATTGACGTCGTTGCCGAGCGTCGCCCCCTTGATCTCACCGCGGCTGTTGACCGCAAGCACGATTTCCGGCTCGGGATTGTTCCAGGTCGAGATCGGATGCAGGCCGACATCGGCACCCCAGCCGACCGAGGAGAGCACCGGCGCTTTGGTGAAGACTTCGGCATCGGGGCCGATGCCAACCTCGAGATATTGCGACCACATGCCCTCGTCGATCAGCGCCTGCTTGACCTTGGCGGCTTCCGGCGAACCGGCCTTGAGATTGGTGAGACTGCCGCCGATCAGCGTGCTGACGCGCTCGCGGATGGAGGCGGCACGCTCCGGATTGCCGGCTGCCTTCTCCTCGATGACGCGCTCGATCATCGACTGGGCGAAGGTGACGCCGCAGGCCTTGACCGCCTGCAGATCGGCGGGCGCAAGCAGAAAAGGACGGGCCTCGTCCGGCGCTCCGGTGCTGTTGGCGGCGATCTCTTCGAGCGAGCCGACCGCCTTGCCGCCTGCCGCGCGAACGAAGCCCGCGGCATCCTCTCTCTCAAGTAGGGCGCTCAGCGTCGGCGCCTCGCACGAGGTAATATCGACCAGCAGGCCCTCCCGAAGCGTTACGACACTCGGGCCGGCAACCTCGGGATTCCAAACGCGGCCGACAAAAAGGCCACCCGAAGCGGCAGCATCGAGAAGGGGATGAGACATAGTGATCCTCCGGTACAGGCAAGCGGGGAGCGCTCTTGAAAGAATTTAGAGATTGTTGCCACCCTCCAGCCCGGCGGCGGCTGAAATCGATCACATTCATTGGGATCGGACAAGCTACATCGGGGAAAAAGACTTTCGCCGGATCGGATCGAACGGCGCCTTTCGGCGGAATTCCAAATCATGGAAAGGCCACAAAATAACTATTTAGATACAAAATAATCGTTATATTTCATATATTTAATTTGCGTCATGGATGATTTCATCCTCAACCTTGCCTTGACAGGCGCGAGCTTTCGTTATCTGTTTTGCCCGATATGGAGGATGCCGGCCGCAGCCGGGCTTACGAAAATCCCAGGAGGATATTGCAGCGATGTTGAGATTTGCCGTCGTCGGAATCGACCATGGGCATACGTTCGATCACGTGAAGGGCTTGCTTGCCTCGGGCGGCGAATTTGTCGGCTATTGCCCGCAGACCTCCGTGCCGGCATTACGGGAAGCCTTCGAGAAGACCTATCCCGATGCCCCGCAGATCGACCGGGAAAAACTATTTGCCGATCCGTCGATTGACGTCATCTGCATTGCCGCGATCCCGCGTGACCGCGCCGGGCTTGCCATCCGCGCGATGAAAGCGGGCAAGGACGTGATGACCGACAAGCCCGGTGTGACGACCTTTGCCCAACTCGAAGAGGTCAAGCGCACCGTTGCCGAAACCGGCAAGATCTTCTCGATCTGCTTTTCCGAGCGTCACTGCGTGCGCTCCGCCGTCAAAGCCGGCAAGCTGGTCAAGGAAGGCGCAATCGGCAAGGTGATCCAGACGCTCGGCGTCGGTCCGCACCGGCTGCAGCTGCCGACCCGGCCGGACTGGTTCTTCGACCCGGAAGCCTTCGGTGGCATCATCGTCGACATCGCCTCGCATCAGGTCGACCAGTTCCTGTTCTATACCGGCTCGACCGCAGGCGAGGTCATCGCCAGCTCGATCGGCAATTTCGGCATGCCCGACAAACCCGCCTTCCAGGATTTCGGCGAGGTGCTGCTGCGTTCCGACAAGGCTGCGGGCTATGTCCGCGTTGACTGGTTCACCCCGGAGGCGCTGCCGACCTGGGGTGACGGGCGCCTGACCATCCTCGGCACTGAAGGCTATATCGAGCTGCGCAAATATATCGATATCGCCGGCCGGCCGGGCAAGGATCACCTCTTCCTCGTCAACGGCAAGGAAATGACCCACATCGATTGCAGCGATGAAAAGCTCGACTATTTCGATGCTTTCACCGCCGACGTCGCAAACCGCACAGAGACTGCGATGACGCAGGATCACGTTTTCGAAGTCTGCCGCCTTTCGCTCGAAGCCCAGACGAAAGCCGCGCGCATCGGCGCTCGCTGAGGAGGATATCATGACCAGGAAATTGCGCGTCGGCGTCATCGGCGCAGGCATTGCCGCGCGGCATCTGGCCGGCTTCGGCTGGAACAAGGATCTCTTCGAGGTTCCCGTTCTCTGCTCGCTCGATGAGGAGCGCGGCAAAGCGCTGTGCGAGGAATACGGCATTGCCGAATATACGCAGGATACGGATTCGCTGTTTGCCCGCGACGATCTCGATATCATCGACATTTCGACGCCGCCGAGCTCGCATTTCGAACTCTGCCGCAAGGGCATCGTGTCAGGCAAGCATGTGATCTGCGAGAAGCCGCTTTTCGGCTCGATCGCAGAGGTCGACGAGATGGGCCGCATCCTCGCCCGTTTCCCCGGCAGAAAGCTGATGCCGATATTCCAGTATCGTTACGGCTCCGGCCTGCAGAAGCTGAAGCTGCTGATCGAGCAAGGCCTCGCCGGCAAGCCGTTCCTGACGACGATCGAAACGCATTGGTGGCGCGGCCCGGACTATTATGCCGTGCCGTGGCGCGGCAAATGGGCGACCGAACTCGGCGGCGGCCTTCTCGGCCATGCCATCCACGCCCATGACATGCTGAATTATGTGCACGGCCCCTGCGCCGAGGTGTTTTCCTACGGCGCGACGCTGGTCAATCCGATCCAGGTCGAAGATACGGCGGCGCTTTCGGTGAAGATGCAGAACGGCTCGCTGGCGACGCTGTCGATGACGCTCGGTTCGCGCAAGGAAATCTCGCGGCTGCGCTTCTGCTTCAACGACATTGTCGCCGAAAGCATCATCGAACCCTATACGATGGGCCGTGATCCGTGGACGTTCATCGCCGGGACAGAGGAACATCAGGCACGGATCGACGCGGCACTTGCCGCCTATGTGCCCGGCGAGGATGGCTACACCCGTCAGTTCGAGCTCTTCCACAAGGCGATCGTCGAGGACACCGACCCACCGGTGACGCTGCAGGATGCCCGCAATTCGCTGGAGCTGGTGACTGCCGCTTATTTCTCGCAGCGCATCGGCCGGCCGACGCCGATGCCGATCGCCGCCGATCATCCGCTCTATCGCTCCTGGCTTCCGGAAGAAGAACGGCGCCCGGCTGCGGGCTAAACAGGGGAGGGCGCTCCATGCTGAAATCCTTCGAGCATGTCGGCATGACGGTGAGCGACATGGACCGCACGGTCGATTTCTACTGCGGCCTACTCGGCCTCAGCCTGCATCTGCGCAAGGTCATGGCCGACGGCGGAGAGATCGCCTTTCTCGATGCCGGCGGCGGCATGCTGGAAATCGTCGCGCCGGCGAGCGGTGCGGCAAGGGCGGTGGATGTGCCGGAGGGAACAGCCGGCCTGCGGCATCTGACCTTCCTGTTCGACAGTGTCGATGAGACCTTCGCCCGGCTGGAAAAGGCCGGCGTCGAGATTAAGGAGCGGCCGCGCCTGGCGATCAATGCCGAGGTACTGCACAAGGTCGCCTTCCTCCGCGACCCCGACGGCATCCAGATCGAACTCGCCGAAAAACGATAAATCGTCGCAGAGCTGGATGTCAGTTCCGGAAGGCACCGGCGGGAATTGTCGTCACGAGACGGATATCGCGGCGGAAGTCCGATGGCGACATGCCGGCGATATGCCGGAAGGATTTGTTGAAGGCGCTGATTGAGCCGAAGCCACTGTCCATCGCCACCTGCAGCACATTGGCGCCTTCGCTCATCAGCATCGCCTGGGCCCGCGACAGCCTGAGCAGCGTTACGTATTTGCTGAGCGTCATGCCGGTCGAGCGCTTGAACAGGTTCATCGCATATTTCGGATGCAGATCGGCGGCGCGGGCGATATCGACCGAATCGATGTCCTGCAGGAAATTGGCGGCAATGAAATCGCACATGCGCGCGACACTGCGCGAGGAATTCGGATGCGGCTGATCGCCTTCCAGGCTGACGGCCGTCTTCGACGTCGTCATCGAATAGGGTTCGAGCGCGATGCGCTCGATGCGCAGCAGCAGTTCGTCGACGGCGTGCTGGGCCTTGGCGGCATCGCCGGACTTGGCATAGCGGAACCAGCGGGCGAAGTTCTCGTTGTCGGCGGCATCCGTTGCCGAGGTCAGCAGCGTCTCGCCCTTCATCAGCCGGCTGGAAACGCTGATCGGCAGACGCAGCCGGAAGAAATAAATGAGCGGCAGATGGGCGCCGGCATAGAGCGAATCATCCGAGGATTCATCCATCTGATGCGGCTGCCCACCCCAGAACAGGCACATTTCACCGGCGCTCAGCCGGAATTCGTGGTCGCTCATCCGATAATGAACAGTGCCACGCATGACGTAGTTGACCTCGACCTGCGCATGCCAGTGCGGCATGGCCATGACGAGCGGATGGGCATGAAACATCTGCAGCGCCGTTGGCGAACCCTCGATGCTGCTTGCGCCGGGCTGATAGATTGCACTCGTGCCGACCTTACTTTCCGCCAAATCCATGTTCCCTTTTTAGGAGACAGCCGCTCCCTTACGGATAGTCTAACCGCGTTCGTGAAAGATCGGCAATTGAAAAGGGAGGATTTTCAATGCGCTTCAAACTTCTCGCTGCGACCGCAGCTGTCGCACTGCTTGCTTCCGGCTCCGCCTTCGCTGAGTCGGCCAATCTGACCATCTGGAGCTGGAATGTCGCCGCATCGGCGTTGAAGTCCACGCTTCCGGGCTTCAACAAACAATTCCCCGATATCAAGGTGACCGTCGAGGACCTTGGAAACAGCCAGGTCTTCGACAAGACGCTGGCTGCCTGCGCTGCCGGCGGCGACGGCCTGCCCGATATCGTCAGCATCGAGAATTTCGAAGCTGAAATCTTCTGGAGCCGTTTCCCGGATTGTTTCGCCAATCTGAAGGAGCTTGGCTACACCGCAGATATCCAGGCAAAATTCCCCGACTTCAAGCGCACCGAGCTTGAGGTCGGCGATGTCGCCTATGCCATGCCGTGGGATTCCGGCCCTGTCGCCGTCTTCTATCGTCGCGACCTTTACGAAAAGGCCGGCGTCGATCCGAGCACGATCAGCACCTGGGACGATTTCATCGCCGCCGGCAAGAAGATCTCCGCCGCCAATCCCGGCACCGTCATGGCCCAGGCAGACTTCAACGGCGACAGCGAATGGTTTCGCATGATCGCCAACGAGCAGGGCTGCGGCTACTTCTCGACCGACGGCCAGAACATCACCATCAACCAGCCGGCCTGCGTCGCCTCGCTGCAAAAGGTGAAGGAGATGAAGGATGCCGGCACGCTGACAGCTGCCAACTGGGACGAAAAGATCCAGGCCAATACCGCCGGCAAGGCGGCGAGCCAGCTCTATGGCGGCTGGTATGAGGGCACCGTGCGCTCGACCTCACCCGATCTCAAGGGCAAATGGGGCGTCTACAAGATGCCGAGCCTGACGGCCGATGGCCCGCATGCGGCCAATCTCGGCGGCTCGTCGCTCGCCATTTCGGCAACCTCCGCCAATAAGGAAGCCGCCTGGAAATTCGTCAACTACGCCCTCGGCACGACCGAGGGGCAGGTCACCATGCTGAAGGAATTCGGCCTGGTTCCGTCGCTGCTCGAGGCCGAGAAAGATCCCTTCGTCAACGAGCCGCAGCCCTATTGGGGCGGCCAGAAGGTCTGGGCCGATATCCTGGCGACGCTGCCGAAGATCGTGCCGAGCCGCGGCACCGCCTTCCAGAGCGATGCCGAAGCCATCTTCAAGGCAACGCAGACGAAGTTCTTCGCCGGCGGCTACCCCGACGCGAAGGCTGCTCTCGACGACGCCGCCAAGCAGATCGCTTCGGCGACCGGCCTCCCGGTCGCGCAATGAATGACGATGCCGGGCGCTTCAGGCGCCCGGCTTTCCGTTCATTGTGAGGAGAAGGCCCGATGCCGTTCAGAACCCGGAGCGCCTATGCGTTCCTCGCCCCTTATCTGCTGGTCTTTGCCGCCTTCTGGGTTTGGCCGATCATCGATTCATTCCTGATTTCCTTTCAGAACACCCGTATCAATCCGTGGAAATACAGTTTCCAGGCGAATTGGGGCCGGCTCTTCTACGACCCGGCCTTCTATAACGCTCTTTACAACACGCTGATCATCCTGGTGATCCAGGTGCCCGTCATGATCGCGCTTGCGACCGTCATGGCGGTGCTGCTCAATTCGCCGCTGCTGAAAGCGCGTCCGCTTTTCCGTTTCGCCTTCTTTGCACCCGTCGTCGTCGGCGAGGTCGCCTATGCCGCCGTGTTCCGGCTGATGTTCAGCCTCGATTTCGGCATCATCAACAAGCTGATCTCCGCCGTCGGCCTCAGCCCGATATCGTGGTTCGACAATGCCAATGCCGCCATGGCGCTGATCATCCTTGCCGTCACATGGCGCTGGGCGGGCTATAACGCCATCATCATCCTTGCCGGCCTGCAATCGATTCCCGAGGACGTCTACGAGGCGGCGACACTCGACCGGGTGGGCAAGGTGCAGCAGTTCTTTCATATCACCCTGCCGCTTCTGAAGCCGATCATCCTCTTCTGCGTCGTGCTCTCGGTGATCGGCACCATGCAGCTCTTCACCGAGCCCTTCCTTATCACCAATCGCGGCGGTCCGGGCGGCGGCACGGAAACACTCGGCCTCTTCCTTTACCGCCAGGGCTTCACCTCGCTGAACTTCGGCTATGCCTCGGCGATCGCCTATACGATGGCGGCCATTGCCGTGGTCATCTCGCTTCTCAATCTGTGGGTCGGGAGGGATCCAAAATGAAATCCAAATCGCAATCCCTCCTTATGCGCCAGATCGCGCTGCACGCCGTGCTCGCGCCGCTCGCGCTGATCTGGCTGTTTCCGCTGTGGATGATGTTCGTCTTCTCCACAATGCCCGACAACGGTATCTTCAGCCCAGAAATCGTGCTCTGGCCGTCGACCAACTTCGTCGCGAACTTCAAGAATCTGCAGGCCGATACCGATTTCATCGGCGCAATGACGATCTCCGTCGGCGTAGCGCTGATCTATACTTTCCTGTCGGTACTGCTGACCTCGATGGCAGGCTGGGCGCTGGCGCGTTACCGTTTCGTCGGTCGCTCCGTCGTCATCGCCATCATCCTCGGCACGATCACGCTGCCTTTCTCGGTGGTCGTCATCCCGCAATTCATCATGGTGGCGCGCGAGTTCCGGCTCGCCAACACCTGGGTGGCGCTGATCGTGCCGCCGCTCTTCAATTCGCTCGGCGTGCTGTTCATGCGGCAATCCTTCTCGATGATGCCGGGCGAGCTTTTCGATGCGGCCCGTGTCGAAGGCGTCAAGGAATGGCAGATCTTCCTGCGCGTCGCCCTGCCGCTGGCGCGGCCGACCATGGCGGCGCTGGCAATCATTCTCTTCCTTCATTCGTGGAATAACTACCTCTGGCCGCTGCTGATCAATTCCAAACCGGGAATGATGACGGCGCCGGTGGCGTTGGGAACGCTGATCGGCCTGACCAAGGTCTCCTGGGGCGGCATCATGGCCGGCGCGGTGCTGCTGACGGCGCCGATCCTCGTCGTTTTCGTGGCTCTCCAGCGCCATTTCATCGCCGGCATCGCGGCCGGCGCAATCAAATAATCGGGGAGGCCGCATGGCAGAGCTTTCACTCACCAACATCATCAAGCGCTTCGGCGGCTTCGAGATCATCCACGGCGCCAATCTGGAGGTGAAGGACGGCGAATTCGTCGTCTTCGTCGGTCCTTCCGGCTGCGGCAAGTCCACGCTCTTGAGGATGATCGCGGGTCTCGAGGACATTACCTCAGGCGAGCTTCGGATCGGCGGACGGGTCGTCAACGACGTCGAGCCGGCCGACCGCGGCATCGCCATGGTGTTCCAGTCCTATGCGCTTTATCCGCACCTGACCGTCGAGGAGAATTTGAGCTTCGGCCTGCGCATGAACGGCAATCCGAAGGCCGACACCGAGCGGCGTGTGCGCCATGTCTCCGAGATCCTGCAGATCAACGAGCTGATGAAGCGGCGGCCGAAGCAGCTGTCCGGCGGGCAGCGCCAGCGCGTCGCGATCGGCCGCGCCATCGTGCGCGAACCCGAGGTCTTCCTGTTCGACGAACCGCTGTCGAACCTCGACGCCGAACTGCGCGTGCAGATGCGCGTCGAAATATCAAGGCTGCACAAGCAGCTCGGCACGACGATGATCTATGTCACCCATGACCAGACGGAAGCGATGACGCTCGCCGACAGGATCGTCGTGCTGCGCGCCGGCAATATCGAGCAGATCGGCGCGCCGCTCGATCTCTACGACGATCCCGCCAATCAGTTTGTCGCCGGCTTCGTCGGCTCGCCGAAGATGAATTTCCTCAAGGCCGTGGTGGTCGAGACGCAGCCGGGCAGGGCAGTGATTGCGCTGGAGAGCGAGGGCAACACACGCCTGTCCCTGCCCATCGCCGATGGCGTCGAAGCCGGTGCGAAAGTGACGCTCGGCATCCGTCCGGAACATTTCGTCGATGCGGGTGCTGGGGATGCCGATCTCACCGTCGCCATCGACGTCGCTGAGCATCTCGGCAATACCAGTTACATCTATGCCGCCGTCGGCAGCGAGCAGTTGATCATCGAGCGGCCGGAATCGCGCACAACAGGCAACCGCGAGACGCTGACCGTCGGCCTTCCCGCAAGCCGCACATTCCTTTTCGACGGCGCCGGCAAACGGCTTCGCTAAACCGCAATCCCAAGGCAGAAAGACGAAAGAGGTTTCCATGACTTCCGATCAACCGATCCGCTGGGGCATCATCGGCCCCGGCACCATCGCCCGCACCTTTGCGGATGGCGTCGCCCATTCGCGCACCGGCAAGCTGGTGGCGATCGCCACCCGCAATCCTTCCAAGCCTGGCCTTGCCGAAAACTTCCCCGGCGCCCGCATCGTCGACAGCTACGAAGCGCTGCTTTCCGACCCCGAGGTCGATGCGATCTATATTTCCGTGCCCCACACCGGTCATGCCGAATGGGCGATCAAGGCCGCGCGCGCCGGTAAGCATATTCTTGTCGAAAAGCCGATCGCGCTGTCGGCCTATGATGCCGAAGCTGTTTATTACGAAGCGAAGAAGGCCGGCGTCTTTGCCGGCGAGGCCTTCATGTACCGCGTGCATCCGCAGACGGAAAAACTGGTCGAACTGATCAAGAGCGGCGTCATCGGCACCGTCCGCATCATCCGCTCGAGCTTCGGCTTCAACATGGGCAGCTACAGGCCGGAACACCGGCTTTTTGCCAATGATACCGCCGGCGGCGGCATTCTCGATGTCGGCGGCTACCCGGTCTCGATGGCGAGACTGATCGCCGGTGCGGCAGAGGGCAAGGCCTTCCTCGAACCGGAGAAAGTTTCGGGCGTTGCCCATCTCGGTGAGAGCGGCGTCGACGAATGGGCCTCTGCCGTGCTCAAATTCCCGAACGAGATCATCGCCGAAGTCTCCTGCTCGATCATGGCGCAGCAGGACAATGTTCTGCGCATCATCGGCTCCGAAGGCCGGATCGAGGTCGCCGACTTCTGGTTCGCCTCCGGCCACAAGGGCGGCGTCGGCAAGATCGAAATCTTCAAAGGCGGCAGCCGCGAGACCGTCGAGGTCAAGGAAGACCGCTGGCTCTATTCCTTCGAGGCGGACGCGGCAGGCGATGCCATCCGCGCCGGCAGAACCGAGTTCAGCTCTCCCGGCATGAGCTGGGCGGATTCGATCGGAAACCTGCGCGTGCTCGACCAATGGCGCGCCTCGGTCGGTCTCGAATATGGCGTGGAGAAAGCCGTCAAGCGCACGGCCAACATATCGGGCGGCACCGTCAAGCGGGGCAACAGCATTCCGCAGCGTCAGATTCCCGGCATTTCCAAGCCTGCCTCGGTCGTGACGCTCGGCTTCGAGTTCTTCCCGAACTTCGCTTCTGCTTCGCTGACGCTCGACGCCTTCTACGAAGCCGGCGGCAATGCCTTCGACACCGCCTTTGTCTACGGCGCCGGCAAGACGGAGGCGATCTTCGGCGACTGGCACACCAGCCGCAAGGTGCCGCGCGAGGAGATCGTGCTGATCGGCAAGGGCGCGCATTCGCCGCTCTGCTATCCCGACATGATCGCAAAGCAGCTCGACCAGTCTCTCGCCCGGCTGAAGACCGACTATGTCGACATCTATTTCATGCATCGCGACAATACCGACGTGCCCGTCAGCGAATTCGTCGATGCCATGGATGCAGAAGTCAAGCGCGGCCGCATCCGCGGCATCTTCGGCGGCTCGAACTGGACGCGCGCCCGTTTCGACGAGGCGATCGCCTATGCCGAAAAATCAGGCAAGACGGCGCCGGCAGCACTCTCCAACAACTTCTCGCTCGCCGAGATGCTCGACCCGATCTGGGCCGGCTGCGTAGCCGCCTCCGACGACGATTGGAAGACGTGGCTGAACGAAAAGCAGATCCCGAACTTTGCCTGGTCGAGCCAGGGCCGCGGCTTCTTTACCGACCGTGCCGGCCGCGACAAGAAGGATGACGAGGAGATTGTGCGCGTCTGGTATTCCGAGCGCAATTTCGGACGCCGCGACCGCGCCATCGAGCTTGCCAACAAGCTCGGCCGCAATCCGATCCATATCGCGCTCGCCTATGTGATCGCCCAGCCCTTCCCGGTCATTCCGCTGATCGGGCCGCGCACCGTCGCCGAGCTGGAAGACAGTCTCTCGGCGCTCGACATCCGGCTGACTCCTGAAGAGGTGAAGTGGCTGGAAGGCTGAAAAAGCAAGGAAAGGGCGCGGTGTAAGCCGCCAACCCACTCGCCCAGCTAAAACCCATTGCTCCATCAGCACCCCTTGTAACCTCGGTTATCAGGGGTGCCGCGCCTGGGGGGCTTCATCGTCGTCTACGGGCAGCATCTCGACTGGAGCGTAAGCATCCTTCTGCCGTGCATCTCTGATTGCCGCAATCTCAACAATGCCGTCTCGTGAGCGGATTGTGAGCACGAGGGGAGGCATACTAACCTTACGCGTTCCGTCCAGGATTCCCCTCTCAGTCATTTGGAAAGATGAAAGAAGGTCTCTCTGCCTTTCCAGGCGTTCAACGAGTTTCCTTGCGGCGGCTGGATTAACCTCTGCGATTTCGGCAACCTTGCTCAAGAACCAGCGTTCTGCACTTTTGGAAAGGCGAACACGAGGCATCAACCCACCCGCATACGGCATCGATATTCAGCGGCATCGACGATTGTCCGCGCCTTCTCAAGCACGTCCTCCAGATCGACACTGTCCCCGCGATCCAGTTCATCGAGACCTTGAGCATCTGCAAGGATTTCGGCCCCCTCAGTTGCAAGGTATTGGCTGAGCGCCTTCTGCATTACCCAGGTACGATCACGTTCGAGAATTGCGGCGATACGATCAAACTCCGAAACCAGCGACGTCGGCAGCCTCAGAGAAACTTGAGATTTTTCACTGTTCAACATGATTTGTCGCTCCGTAATACAGTGAATTACACGGTAACCCAACCCAGGCGAAGTCAATGCGCCTTGACCCTCGCGGCGGCGCGATCGGCGTCTGACCTGCGCTCTTGGCATTTTCTGCTAGCGCGGCTCGGAAGCCTTTTTCCTGGCGGCATCATCCATCAGCTCATACCACATGGCATTGAGGACGGCGAAGGCGGCCGCCAACGGCAGGCCGAGGATCCATGCGAAGTACCACATCGTTTCGTCTCCCTTAGAGCAATTCCAGGAAAAGTGCGAAGCGGTTTTCCGTCCGGAATTGCGTCAAAACAAAAGGTTAGAGCGGTTCAGCAGAACCGCTCTAGTAAGCGTGGCTGTTTTTGTCGGTGACGGACTTTTCGTCGACCTTGCCCCACAGAACCTTGTAGACCCAGGCAGTGTAGGCAAAGATGATCGGCAGGAAAATCACCGTCACCACCAGCATGATGAACAGCGTCATATGGCTGGAAGATGCATCCCAGACCGTCAGGCTCGATCGCGGATCGAGCGAGGAGGGCAGGATGAACGGGAACATCGATAGGCCGACCGTGGAGATGATGCCAAGGATCGCCACCTTGCTGAAGAGCAGCGTCATGACCTCGTGCTTTGCCCGCATGGCAATGAAGGCCAGTGCCGCGCCGACGAAGCCGAGCACGGGTGCGATGATCATCCAGGAATGGGCGGTGTAGTTGGTCAGCCACGCGCCTTTCTCCAGTGCCACTGTTTTCAGCAGTGGATTGGAGGGACCGATCGGACTGATATCGCTGGTGATGCGATAGCCGCCGACGCCGATCCACAGGAAGAGGCCGCCGAGTGCGAAAAGCACGATGACGGCAAGAGCGGCGAGACTGCCATAACTTCTGGCCCGCTCCGCGACCGGTCCACTCGCCTTCAGCACCAGCCAGGCCGCACCGTGCATCGTCAGCATGGCGACGGAGAGCAGGCCGCAAAGCAGCGCATAGGGGTTGAGCAGGGCGAAGAACGAGCCTTCGTAGAAGATCCGCATATCGTCGGCAAAGCGGAAGGGCACGCCCTGCAGCACATTGCCGACGGCAACGCCGAAGATCAGCGCCGGCACGAAGCCGCCGATGAAGAGCGCCCAGTCCCAGCCGTTGCGCCAGCGGGCGCTGTCCCGCTTCGACCGGTATTTGAAACCAACCGGGCGCAGGATAAGCGCGAAGAGGATCGCAAACATCGCCAGGTAGAAGCCCGAGAAGGAGACTGCATAGAGCGGCGGCCAGGCGGCGAAGATGGCGCCGCCGCCGAGGATCAGCCAGACCTGGTTACCTTCCCAGGTGGCCCCGATGGTGTTGATCGCCACCCGCCGTTCCGTATCGGTCCTGGCGACGAAAGGCAGAAGCGTGCCGACGCCGAGATCGAAACCGCCCGTCGTCGCAAAGGCGATCAGCAGCACGCCGAGCAGCAGCCACCAGATGAGACGCAGGGTTTCATAGTCGATGAGTTCGTGAAGGATCATGGCAGGTCACTCCGCGGCCGGGACGAGGGTTTCGGAAATCAGACGGGCTTCCGGCTCGTCGTCCGGTTCCGGCCCTTGGCGGATCGCCTTGATCATCAGGCTCATCTCGATGACGATCAGCACTGTATAAAGCGCGCCAAAACCGATGATGGTCAGAAGCACGGTGCTGGCCCCGAGGCTGGAGACGGCGGCCGCCGTCGGCAGCACGCCTTCGATCACCCAGGGCTGGCGGCCGAACTCGGCGACAACCCAGCCGAGTTCGATCGCGACCCAGGGCAGCGGGATCGCCAGCACGGCAATCCGCAGCAGCAGCGGATATTTGTCGAGATGGCGGCGCGCCGACAGCCAGAAGAAGGTGGCGGTCAAGAGGATGAAAAAGATGCCGAGACCGACCATGATGCGGAAGGACCAGAAGAGCGTCGGCACGTGCGGGATCGTGTCACGCGCGGCCTGGACGATCTGCGCGTCGCTCGCCTGGCGTGGATCGTCGACATAGCGCTTCAGAAGCAGCGCGTAACCGAGATCATGGCCGAGATCCTCGAACGAGCTGCGCACTTCCTGCGCCACCTGATCCTGTGCGGGTGCGGCACGGATCTGCATCAGCGCGTCGTAAGCCTTGATGCCGTCGCGGATGCGGCTTTCGGCCTGCTGTTCGAGCTTGTCGATACCGGGGATTTCCGTTGTCAGCGACCGTGTGCCGATCAGGCCCATGACCCAGGGAATATGCACGGCGAAATGCGTTTCGCGCGCTTGCTGATCCGGGAAACCGAAGGCGGTGAAGGCGGCCGGCGCCGGCTCGGTCTTCCACATGCCCTCGATGGCGGCGAGCTTCATCTTCTGGTTTTCGGTGGCGAGATAACCGCTCTCGTCGCCGAGCACGACGACCGAGAGCGCCGAGGCGAGGCCGAAGGAGGCGGCGACCGTCATCGAGCGCTTGGCAAGCTCGATATGCCGGCCCTTGATCACATACCAGGCCGAGACGCCGAGCACGAAGATCGAGGCGCAGACGTAACCGGCCGACACCGTATGGACGAATTTCGCCTGGGCGACCGGGTTGAAGACGACGTCGAAGAAGCTCGTGATCTCCATGCGCATCGTCTGCGGATTGAGCGCCGATCCCACCGGGTTCTGCATCCAGCCATTGGCGATCAGGATCCAGAGGGCGGAAAAATTCGAGCCGAGCGCCACCGCCCAGGTGGCGACGAGATGGCCGACCTTCGACAGCTTGTCCCAGCCGAAGAAGAACAGGCCGACGAAGGTCGCCTCCAGGAAGAAGGCCATCAGGCCTTCGATCGCCAGCGGCGCCCCGAAGATGTCGCCGACATAATAGCTGTAATAGCTCCAGTTCATGCCGAACTGGAATTCCATGACGATGCCGGTGGCGACGCCGATCACGAAATTGATACCAAACAGCGTGCCCCAGAATTTCGTCATCTGCCGCCAGATCTGGCGGCCGGTCATGACATAGACGGTTTCCATGATCGCCAGAAGCACGGACAGGCCGAGCGTCAAGGGCACGAACAGGAAGTGGTAGAGCGCCGTCAGCGCGAATTGGAAGCGCGAAAGCGCTACGATATCGAGTTCCATTGTCGTTCTCCCACGGTCCCACGGGGTACGTTCCCAAGCGCCGGCCGGCGCCTGAGGGCATGCGGTCCTGCTCTAATCCGGCCGAAGCCGGTCGAGCGCCTTTTCGAACGCCGCCTCTCCGCGGCGCGAAATCTCTGAAATGCGGCCGCCTTCGATGACGGCGATGCGGTCTGCGATGGCGGCCTCGCGGCGGATATGCGTTGCAATCACCAGCGAGCGGCCCGCCGACATATCAGACAGGCGACAAAGCACGTCGCGGGCGGTAGTGCCGTCGAGCCCCTCGGTCGGCTCGTCGAGCAGCCAGAGCGGCGTGTCACGCAGGAAGAGCCGGGCCAGCGCCAGCCGGCGTGACTGGCCGCCGGAAAGGCCGAGCCCGCCTTCGCCGAGCGGCGTATCGAGCCCCCGCGGCATGGCCTCGATATCGGCAAGCAGGCCGGCGGCGGCGAGCGCGTCACGAAGGCGGGCCTCGCTCGCATCGGGGTTGGCAAGAGCGAGATTGCCGCGCAGGCTGTCCTCGAACAGTTCCGTCCGTTGCGTCAGCAAGGTCGCCGTTACCGCAGCGATGTTTCCCGTTCTTGCCGGCAGTTCGCCGGAAAGCAGGGCGAGCAGGCTCGATTTGCCGGCGCCGCTGCTGCCGATGACGGCCAGGCGTTCGCCTTGCTGGAGCGTGAGGTCGATGCCCTGGAGTGCCGGCACGACGGAATTTTCATGGAAGGCGGATACGTTAGCCAGCGAGAAAGCGTATCCCGGCAGCGGCGCCGCCAAGGGTTCGGATGCCTTCGCGACAGCAAGCCGCGGCGCGATGCGCTTCGCCGCAAGCAGCGTCCGCCCAATTTCCAGGGCGCCGCGACGGAGTGCGGCGAAGGGTTCGACCGCCGCAAAGGCGACGAGCAGGCCGAGGGCTGCGACCGGAGCGCTGATCACCTTCGATTCCGCAAGGGCGGCGACGGCAAGCAGCGACGCCGTCAGCAGCAGGGTGGAGACGAGGCCGAAGCCGAATGTCAGGCCGGTTTCGACGCGGTTCAGCCGATCGTCGGCGCGGCCGGCATAGCCGTCGGCTGTCATGATCGCGTGTTTTTGCGCGGCCAATCTGCCGGCCATCAAGAGGTCGGTCTGGCCGGCGACGAGATCGATCGTCCGCGACCGCAACGCCTCAATGCCGTGGGCGCGCCGGCGGGCCTGTTTGCGCGCCGCCCGGCCGGCGATCACAGGCAGCCCGAGCCCGGCGCCGGCGAGACAAAGGCCGAAGCACAGGCCGAACACGGGATGCATCAACCCCAGTGCCAGGCTTGCCGCCAGCGCCGCGCCGATCGCCACGGCAGCCGGCACGAGGATACGCAGGTAGAGAGAATCGAGCGCATCGATATCGGCCGTCAGCCGGAACAGCAGTCGTGCCGGGCGATGCAGGAGCGTGCGCGCCGCACCCGCTCCGGCGAAGCCGCGAAACAGCCTTTCGCGAAGGGCGGCAAGCACGCTAAGCGTCGCGTCATGGGTCGCCAGCCTTTCGCCGTAGCGTGCGGCGGTACGGACAATGGCGAGCAGGCGGATGCCGGCCGAGGGCGCAAAGACGTCGAAGGTGATGGCGACGGCGGCCGAAAGGCCGGCAAGCGAGGTGGCGGTGATGAACCAGCCGGACAGGCCGAGCAGACCGATGCCCGCCAGGACGGTTGCCGCCGACAGTGCCGCGCCGAGCAGCAGCGCGCGCCGGCGCTCGGCAAAGAACAGACGCAGGATCGGCATGAGATCTGCAGCAAATGTGCTCATTCGGCAGCCTCTCTTACGATAAAGTCGGCGTCGATGCGCATGCTGCGATGCATGCGCGCGGCCAGCCGCGGATCGTGGGTGGCGACGATCAAGGTGCGGCCCCTGGCAAGCGAAAGCAGGCTCTCCGTCACTTCGGCGGCGGTGGCGGCATCGAGATGCGCGGTCGGCTCGTCGGCCAGGATGATCCGCAGATGTGGATTGCAGGCCGCCCGCGCGATCGCCAGCCGCAGCGTCTCGCCGCCGGAAAGCCCGATGCCTCCCTCGCCGAGCGGCCGGCTGCCATAGGCGTCGGCCACCTTTCCGAGTTGCGCGGCGGCAAGCGCATTCGTAATATCGCTGCGTGCGATCCCGGGTCTGCCGAGCGAAATATTGCCCGCGATGGTGCCGGCAAAAATATGCGGCTTCTGGCCGATCCAGGCCATCGCGCCGCGCAGGCTGGCGGCAGTCTCGTCCGCAAGCTCGGCACCGTCGATGACGATACGCCCGCCGGCGCAGGGCGCCAGTCCTGATAGCAACGAAAGAAGCGTCGATTTTCCGGAACCGCTGGCGCCGAGAAGAGCCAGATGTTCCCCGGCGGCGATATCGAGGTTGAAACCGTCGAGAACAAGCGGTTCGTCGGCGCCATACCGGAAGGCGAGATTTTCGAGGCGGATAGCAGCAGCCCCAAGGCCTGCGGGCAGGGTTGCCTCGGCCGATCCCCGGATCGGCAAACCGCCTGCAGCCAACGCATCCAGCGCCTTCAGCGCCGCTTCGCCTGCGGCCCGATCATGCCAGACGGCCGAAAGCTCGCGCAGCGGCTCGAAGAAGGCCGGCGCCAGCAGCAGGATGAACAGGCCTTCGGTCAGATCGAGCCGGCCGGCCCAGGTGCCGAAGCGGATCTCGCCGAGCAGGCTGAAGCCGACATAGACGGCAATCAACGCCACGCCGAGTGCGGCGAAAAGCTCAAGCACGGCCGAGGAGAGAAAGGCGATCTTCAGCACCGCCATGGTCCGCCGGCGCAGGGATTCCGCTTCCGCTCGCAGCCGCAGAGCGGTCGCATCCACCGCGTCGAGTGCACGGATCGTCGCCAGTCCGCGCAGCCGATCGAGCAGGAAGCCGTTGAGACCGCCCGTCGCAACGAGTTGTTTTTCGCTGGCCGCCTGGGCACGCCAGCCGATCAGCGCCATGAAAATGGGGATCAGCGGCGCCGCGAACAGCAGAACCAGCGCAGCGATCCAGGAGACCGGCAGGATGAAGGCAAGGATGACGAGCGGCACAAGGCTCGCCTTCAGACGCGCCGGCTGGAAACGGGCGAGATAGGGCACGATGAGTTCGGCCTGCTCGCCGATGACGCTTGCGGCTTTGCCGGAGGCCGGCCGACCGCGATCGATCGGCGACGACAGGGAAACTGCGGCGACGGCGGCCTGCCGCCTGCGGCTGAGTTCGGCGCGCGCGATATGAAAGGCGAGGCGGCCGCCGGCCGCGTCGAGACAGCTTCTTGCCAATCCGAGCGCGAGGATACCGAGGGCTGGCCAGAGAACCTCCCGCAGTCCACCGCCATCGGCGATGCGCCCGACCGAGACGGCGAGCAAGCCGGCCTGCGGGATCCAGACGGCCGCGGCCAGCGCCTGCAGCATCGCCGCTCGGCGCAGCCCGCCTTTCGCATCATCCGGACCGGTAATGGACGAGACGGTATCGCCGTCCGGCGCCGGCTCGGTCTCCCCCCTGTCCTTCGCGTCGAAGAAAGCAGTGCCCATGGCGCTAACTCTTGTTCGCAGGATTCGGCCGGCGGCTGCGGCCGAGCGAGATGACCCGGTCCTTGGCCTCCAGAAGCTTGGTCACTTTCGCGCCGAGCGAGAGTAGCGTCGCAAGCCTTTCGGTTTCAAGTTGTTTTACGTCTTCATACCAATGCGTCAGCTGCTCGATCAGCGTGTGCATCTCGCTCATGCGCGCCTGCGCATGCCGTTCGGCCTCGCTCGCCGGCCGCTGCATCAGGATCTCCCGCAGGACCGACAGCGTCGGATCGACTTCCCGCTTCTTTCGCTCCTCGGCAAGTGTGCGCAAGATGAGCCAGACATCATCCGGCGTGGTGAAAAAATCGCGGCGATCATCCGGCTTGTGCTTGAGAAGCACGAGGTTCCACGCCTGCAGTTCGCGCAGGCTCATCGACACGTTGGAGCGCGAAATGGCGAGTGCATCGGCAATCTCCTCGGCACAGATCGGCGCTGGCGAGACGTAGAGCAGGGCATAGATCTGGCCGACCGTGCGGTTGATTCCCCAGCGGGAGCCCATTTCGCCGAAATGGAGAACGAAGGACTGAACGAGAGGCGGAAGGTTCATGGTCATTTCCGTTGCGTCTGTGATTTCAGTAATTTCTGAAATCACTATAGTCAATTTCGCGACCAGCCGACAATCCGCAAGGCGGCCCTGCGTCAATTTGGATGTCCGTTCATTGATCGTGAACTGGATATAACAGGACGCGTCACGTCCGGACTTGACTTGGATCAATTCAGCAGCACTTCGCAGCTATGACGCAGAAAGCCCGGCAATGCGGTGCGCATGCCGGGCGTTCTGGTTGATTGCGGTGTTTGGCGGCACTCATGCGTCCGGGTTTCGCCAAACGCAAAGGCCAAAAGGCGCGGACCGTGACGGTATCGAGCCTAAAAGGCTCAGATTAAGCCCATCAGGATTCCGACGCCGGCAACGGCGGCAAGGCCGCCGGTGGTGCGCACGACGAACGGACCCTGGCGCTCACCGATGCGGGCGATCAGGAAGCCGAGACCGAGACCGGCGGCATGGAGAAGCGCGGTCGCGATCATGAAACCGGCTGCATAGGCGGCACCACCCGCATCCTCCGGCATCTCAGCGCCGTGCGCGTGCCCATGGAAGATCGCGAAGAGACCGACGACGCCCATCGCAACCGCGGTCGGAGCCTTGACGCTGAGGGCTACGATCGCACCGAGAACGATGACGGACAGCGCGATGCCGACTTCGACGAAGGGAACGTTCACGCCTGCTATGCCAAGCCCGCCGCCGACCGCCATGACGAGGACGAAGGTCGCAGGCACCAGCCAGACCGCGCGGCCGCCGAGCTGGAATGCGAAGACGCCGACCATCACCATGGCAAGGATGTGGTCGAGACCGGAAATGGGATGGCTGAAGCCGTGCATGAAGCCGGATGTCTGACCGACACCGGTGTGGGCATAGGCGACCGCCGGAAGCGCTGCGGCGGCAAGCGCGAGCAAACCGGTCTTGAGTGCTGATTTCATTGTTCGATTCCCTTGTGAGTTTCTGAATATCCTGCGGCCGCCGGCGCCGGGCACGGTTCCAGGCCGCAAAGCTAATTCAAAGAATTCGCACCGTCAAATAAATATGCCAAGAAATGCCAAAGCATTTCAATTGCTTATCAGATAGGCAAATGCCGATTTCGGCCGCTTTTCCAACTGCCGGCGTCATCGACGATCCGGAACTGGAAACAACGCCGCACAGCGGCTATCAATCGTCCGGCGGAGATGGCGCAAGCCGCCGCGATGGAGGAGGTGCCCATGACCAATACCGAACGGCCGCTGGCGATCAGCGCCCCCGAACCGCGCACGCTCGATCTGATCTTCACCGACACGGCGCGCGCCGAATTGCATGCGAAATACGAGATCGTCGAGGCCGATCCAGAGAATATCGCCGGCCTCGGCGACGAAATCCTCGGCAGGGCGCGCTACATTATCGGCCAGCCGCCGCTTTCGGCGGAGACGCTGGCCAGAATGCCGGCCTTGCGCTCGATCCTCAACGTCGAAAGCAATCTTCTCAACAACATGCCCTATGAGGTGCTGTTTCAGCGCGGGGTCCATGTGGTGACCACAGGCCAGGTCTTTGCCGAGCCGGTCGCCGAAATCGGTCTCGGCTTCGCGCTGGCCTTGGCGCGCGGCATCGTCGATGCGGATGTGGCGTTTCGCGAGGGCAGCGAACTCTGGGGCGGGGAGGGCAATGCGAGCGCGCGGCTGATCGCCGGCTCCGAGATAGGCATCGTCGGCTTCGGCGATCTCGGCAAGGCGCTGCGCAGGCTGCTGTCCGGCTTCAGGGCGCGCATCCGGGTGTTCGATCCCTGGCTGCCGCGCTCGATCCTCGAGGAAAATGGTGTCGAGCCGGCAAGCCTGGAGGATGTGCTGACGAAGAGCGATTTCGTCTTCGTCGTCGCCGCCGTCACCAGTGAGAACAGGGGATTTCTCGGCACGGAAGCCTTCGCCAGCATGCGCAGGGGCGCGGCCTTCATCCTGCTCAGCCGCGCCGATGTCGTCGATTTCGATGCGCTGATGGCGGCCGTCTCGTCAGGCCAGATCGTCGCGGCGAGCGACGTCTATCCGCAAGAACCGCTGCCGCCCGATCATCCGGTGCGAAGCCTGAAAGGCTTCATCCGCTCGGCGCACCGGGCAGGCGCCCTCGACAGCGCCTTCAAGAAGATGGGCGACATGGTGCTCGAAGATATGGACCTGATGGATCGCGGCCTGCCGCCGATGCGCTGCAAACGGGCGGAACGCGAAACGGTCTCCCGCATGCGTTCCAAACCGGTCGCGGTGAATTAGGCCAGGAGAGGCGCGCCGCATTAAGCGGCGCGTTGCTCCGCGCCCTGGATCGCAGCGAGTTTCCAGTCGCCGCTCGGCTTGCGCACGAAGGTCCATACCTCGGTGCTCTCGCTCGGGCGACTGATGTCACCGGAAACGACGCGGCCGCTGTTGCGTTCGACCATGGCATCGATCGAGGAATAGCGCATGGCGAGTGTCGCATAGTCCTGACCGTCCTCGCGCCAAGCCTCGGCGATATCGCCCTGCAGCAGCTTGACATCGGAAACGCGGTTGCGCACGCCGTTGGTGGCGTTTTCGCCGAGCTCCTCGGCAAGATAGGACATCGCCTCGGGCGTCGTCAGCCGGCGCAGCGTGCCGTAATCCTCGGCACCGTAAGCCGTCTGCACGCTCGTCAGCAGCTCCTCGAACTGATCGAGATCGGCTTGCGTCAATCCGATCTCGTCGCTCGGGCGGTTGCCGCGCGACTGCCCGCCGTAACCGGCACCCGAACCGATCGCCGGGATCTGGAACGACGAATTGTTCGCGGGCGACATGTTGAAGGACTGGCCGTAGGATCGGCTCTGGCCGCCCACGCCATAAGAAGGCTGACGGCGATTGGCGAAATAACGCATGGCAAGCATGACGGCGCCGCCGATCAAAGCGATCTGCAGCAGCATGCCGAGAAAGCCGAAGCCGCCGCCGAAACCGTGCCCGAGCAGCATGCCAAGGAGGCCACCGGCAATCAGGCCGCCGATCATCGAACGGCCGAAGCCGCCGAAGAGACCGGGACGCTGGGCGCCGAAGGGCTGCTGCGCGGTTGCAGGTGCCGTGGTCTGCGGACGCGGCGTCATCGACCGTTCGATCGGCGCGGCGGGTGCAGGCGCGGTGCTGGTGACGGGCGGGGCCTGGAAGGTGCGCGTACCGCGGCTTCCGAAACCGCCGCTGCCGGCCCGGCGCGCCTCGGCGCTGTCGAGGGAAGCAAAAACGGTAGCGCTTGTCAGAGCGGCAATGGCCGCAAACTTGGCAAAACGCGAAATGGCACCCGGCATTCCTGATCTCCTGTCATGCGCAATCACGGCATGTCAGGAGACATATAGGTACACTTTCCCGGGTTTGAAGTTCTTCGGCGCCATTACCGCCACAGGTCTACTGGCAGACGTCGACCCAGCTGGCGCCGGTCAGCTCGGCCAGCCGCCCGGTTTCGATACGCACGGCCGAATTCGTCGAGCCGGCTGCCGGCACGACTTCATCGAAACGTTTCAGCGAGATGTCGCAATAGATCGGCAGCGGCGAGGGCAGTCCGAAGGGGCAGACGCCGCCGACCGGATGGCTGGTGACGGTCACGACTTCCTCGGCATCGAGCATGCGGCCCTTGCCCCCGAACGTGTCCTTGAACTTGCGATTGTCGAGCCGCGCCGTGCCGCCGGCAACGACCAGCATCATCTGCTCGCCGACACGCAGACAGATCGTCTTGGCGATCTGGGCGGGCTCGACGCCGTGCGCTTCTGCGGCAAGCGCCACCGTCGAGGAGCTTTCGGCGGTTTCGATGATTTCGATATCGGGTGCGTGGGTGCGGAAAAAGGCGCGGACGGATTCAAGGCTCATGGAATGGACGTGCCAAAACGATGATCGGAGAAAGCAGGATGCGATGGATACCGAAATCCAAGCATACTCCCGTAACTTAAAGCTCCAGGGATTTCAATCAAAGCGTGGCTCGCCCGCCGAAGCCGGCCGGGATGATTTGCCTTGAAACCATCCCGGCCGGATATTCGCCAACATCGGCGAGGAAGCCGATCTATTCGTCTGATAAAGCGAGGTCGCGGCGCAGCCATGCTGGAAAGAAGCCCAAGCTGTTCACCATGCGACGGCGTTTGTGCCGGGCGATGATGGTTGCGACGAGAATCTCCCGAAAGCTAAATCGCGAGCAAAGCTCGCTCATGGATGTCGCCAGGCTCTCGCCGGCGTGCTGATTGTTCATGATCAATCGCGGTCAGAATTCTGAACCGCCCTTCTCTCAAGCTTGAAGAGCGCAACGCCATGCCGCGCGGACATCGCCGCGCCAAAACGCTGCGTGCGAAACGGATGCCGTCTTCGGATGGTGAAGCTTGAAAGGTCTCGGATTGAATCGAGGCAGGGAGCTTCGGAAGCCTATGCCAAAGAGGCGTTGGACGAGGAAATATCTGTCATTGCACGCCTCCGTTGTTGAATTGCTCCGGCGGCAATTATTAGCCGATCGACGACAGACAGGCAAGAGCGGAGTCCGGTCCCTGTGAGGCCGGCAGTGCCATTGTGGCGGCCTGCCTCGCGATGGACCGACCTTGCCCCAGCGCTGTCGGCATCGATGTTTACCGGCAATTGAAACTGGCCCTTTCATCGGCATTGACCATGTCGAGAAGATCGTCATAATAATTTTTGCACACGTGCTCAATTTGTCATTCGGTCGTTACATCAACCCCCTAGAGCGGACATCGTCACGTTTTCGTGGGGTTTCGGAGCGGCCATCATCAGCAGTGCTGACCCGCCAAGAGGCTTCACGCTGCTCTTCCAGGGAGACGAAGAAGATGACCATTTTGCCGACACTGAAATCCCTCACCATCGCGGCCGCCATCCTGGCCTCGACCTCCGCTTTCGCCTTGGCCAAGGACGTTACCATCAGCGTCTGGGCAGGCGGCACCGGCCCGAACGACGTCTATCGCCTCGACGCCATCGAGATCGCAGCCCAGCAGTTGCAGCGCCAGGCCGCCCTCAAGGGTGAAGACCTGAAGATCACCGTCGAAAAGAAATCCTATTCGGCCTGGGAGGATTTCAAGCAGGCGCTGACGCTCGCCGCGGAAGCCAAGACCGCGCCCGATATCGTCGTCAGCGGTCATGAAGACATCGCGCCCTGGTCGCAGGCCGGTCTCATCGTTCCGATCGAGGATTATGTCGATCTCGACTCCTGGCCACTCAACGGCATCTACGAGAACCTGCTGCAGATCGCCTCCTACAACGGCACTGTCTACGGCATTCCGCAGGATGCCGAATCCCGTCCGATGTTCTTCTGGAAGCCGTATATGAAAGCGATCGGCTATAGCGACGCTGACCTCGATGCGCTGCCGCAGAGCGTTCAGGACGGCAAGTACACCATGAAGAACCTGCTCGAAGACGCCAAGAAGATGCAGGACAAGGGCCTCGTCCAACCGGGCTACGGCTTCTATCCACGCACCAGCAACGGCCCTGACTACTGGCAGTTCTACACCTCGTTCGGCGGCACGATGGAAGAGGGCGGCAAGCTCGTCTTCGACAAGGCGGCGATGACCCGTACTTACCAGTTCTTCGCCGATGCGGTGAAATCAGGCGTCACCAAGAAGAACCACATCGGCATGCCGGGCGACCAGTGGTGGAAGGAAGTCGCCACCGGCAAGGCCGGCATTTGGGACGGCGGCACCTGGCACTATGCCCGCCTCGTCAACCAGGAAGGCCTCAAGGACTTCTTCGGCAACGTGATCTTCACGCTGATCCCGGCCGGTGAAGGCGGCAAGGCCAACACGCTGACCCATCCGCTCGTCTACCTCTTGACCGCAGGTCACGACAAGGAAGAGACCGACATCGCCGCCCAGCTGATCACGATTGCCTCCGAGCCGCGTATCAACGCGCTGCATGCGGTCAAATCGGCCCATCTCGGCATCTCCGAGGCAGAATCCGAAGTCGATTTCTACTCGGCCGACCGCTGGACCCGGGAAGCCACGGAACGCCTGCTGCCGCATGCCAATGCCATGCCGAACAATTCCGATTTCGGCACCTACTGGAACATCATGTGGAAGAACCTTCAGGCATCCTGGACCGGCGACAAGGCCGTCGATGCCGCGGTCAGTGATGCCGAAAGCGAGCTGAAGAGCACGCTCGGCGACAAGATCGTCATCCGCTGAAGCATTCCTCCGGGCGGCGGCCACCCCGCCGCCCGGCCGGTCCCGCGAGGAGGCTGCCATGAAATCGTCCAGAACACTTGGACTGGTGATGATCGCGCCCGCGGCGATCATGATCGTCCTGTTCTTCCTGCTGCCGGTCGTTCTGACGGCGGTTTTCTCGATGACCAATATGACGACCGCGACCGGCATCTCCGGCGGTGTCTACCAGATTGCGCCCAATTCCCTGATCACGCTGAAATCGGCGATGCCCGACATCGCCGCCGAGATTTCCGAGCCGCGCTACGCGATCGATGAAGCGGGTCTCAAGTCCGTGGAGGGCCTCGGGCTTTCGCCGGGGATTGCCGGCGAATTGCGCGCCAAACATACGGGTGAGGTCTTTGCGACCCGCCGCGACGCCGAGCGGATGATCAAGGATCTCTCCGAGAGGCCTTCGACACGCGACGTCAAACAGATCTCAGAACAGTTCAACCGCTCCGTCGTCAACACACGCTTCGACAGCAAGGAACAGCTGTTTTCGGCTCTTGATACGCTGGGCCTCAAGCTGACGCCGGAACAGAAGGAAACTGTCGCCACGGCCACCTACACCGGCTGGACCTGGACGACCGATAATTTCTCGCGCCTGGCTACCTCGCCCGACATGGCGCGCGTGCTCTTGAATACCGCGCTCTACGTCGCCATGGTGCTCATGCTTTTCAATGTCGGCTACGCGCTGCTGCTGGCGATCTGGACGCATTACATGCCGCCTGGGCCGGCCTCGATCTTCCGCGGCATCTGGCTCCTGCCGCGCATCACCCCCGTGGTCATCTATGTCCTGCTGTGGAAATGGCTCGCCTGGGATAGCGGCTTCATCTCCATCCTGATGGGCAAGTTCGGCTATCCCCCGAAGAACTACCTGCTCGACACCGCCTATAACGCCTGGTTCTTCGTCGTGCTGATCAACGGCTTCATCGGCGCCTCGATGGGCATGCTGGTCTTCTCTTCGGCGATGAAGGCCATTCCCAAGAGCCAGTTCTATGCGAGCGAGGTCGACGGCGCCTCACGCTGGCAGCAGATCCGCTACATCATCCTGCCTCAGATGCGTTGGCCGATCCTCTTCGTCACCTGCTACCAGACGCTGTCGCTGCTCGCCTCCTTTAACGAGATCCTGCTCGCCACCAACGGCGGACCTGGTAATTCGACCGAGGTCTGGGCGCTCGCCGCCTATCATACCGCGCTCAGGAACTATGCCGGCAATCTCGAATATGGGCTGGGCGCCGCCATGGCACTGGTGCTCGTCGTTATCGGCGTCACGCTGTCGCTGCTCTATCTGCGCGTCTTCAACTACGGCACGCTTGTCGCCAAGCCCCTGATCGAGGATTGACCATGGCCGAACGATCGCAGCCCTCGGCAAATTACCGCAGCTGGCCCGTCATATCGGCACTGACGATCGTCAGCCTGCCGCTGCTCTTAATGTATGTCTATCTCTTCCTCGACACCGTGACGGTAAAGCAGCCGGACGCCTTGCTGCCTTCGGGTCTGACGCTCGATCACTGGCGTTTCCTGTGGCAGACGACGGCGGGCAAGGCCAACATCTGGCAGGTGACGGTGAATACGCTGCTCTTTGCAGCCAGCACCACCAGCGTCGTGCTCATCGTCTCGTCGATGGCGGGCTACGTGCTATCGCGACTGAATGTACCGGCGCGCGGCTTCTTCCTTGCCGGCGTCATGGTTCTGCATGCCTTCCCGTCGGTGACACTGATCATCGCCATCTTCATCGTGCTGCAGATGATCGGCCTCTACAATTCGCTGATCGGTGTGATCCTGGTGAAGGCGGCGATCGACCTGCCGCTCGGCATCTGGCTGATGAAGGGCTTCTACGACACCGTGCCCTGGGAAATCGAAATGGCCGGGGTCGTCGACGGCGCTTCGCGTTTCCGCGTCTGGCGCAGCCTGGTGCTGCCACAGGTCAAGCCCGGCATCATGGCGCTCGGCCTGTTCTCCTTCCTCTCCGGCTGGGGCGAATTCATCCTGCCGCAGGTGCTGGCACCCGGCAACCAGGTACAGGTGCTGTCGGTTTACCTCGCCGGCTTCCTGGTCGACGACAACAACTACGATTTCAACATGTTCAAGGCGGTTGGCATCTTCTACTTCCTTCCGGTTCTGATCGCCTACGCACTCTTCAACAAATATCTCATGAACATCTACGGCGGCGGGAGCAAAGGCTGATGCGCATCCTCCTCGACAATTTCTCGAAGAGCTTCGGCTCCACCAAGGTCATCGAGAACATGCAGCTCGAAGTCGGCGACGGCGAGATGCTGGCACTGCTCGGCCCTTCCGGCTGCGGCAAGTCGACGACGCTTTTTGCGGTCTGCGGCATTCACCGGCCGACCGGCGGGCGCATCCTCTTCGGCGACCGCGACGTGACCGACCTGCCGAGCCAGGCCCGAAATGTCGGCGTCGTCTTC
Organism: Rhizobium chutanense; assembly: GCF_002531935.1. GTDB lineage: Bacteria > Pseudomonadota > Alphaproteobacteria > Rhizobiales > Rhizobiaceae > Rhizobium > Rhizobium chutanense. The sequence goes on from NZ_NWSV01000024.1 coordinate 33,225, forward strand.
CAGTCCTATGCGCTCTACCCGCACATGACAGTCGCCGAAAATATCGGCTTTCCCCTGAAGGTGAAGGGCGTCAACCCCGCCGAAATCCGCAAGGATGTTGAGCGCATTTCCGGGCTTGTTCACATCGACAACCTCATGGAACGTCGTCCCGCCCAGCTTTCGGGCGGCCAGCAGCAGCGCGTGGCGCTGGCGCGCGCGCTGATCCGCAAGCCCGACGTGCTGCTGCTCGACGAACCGCTCGCCAATCTCGACGCCAAGCTGCGGCTCGAAATGCGCTCGGAAATCCGCCGCCTGCAGCGCGAGACCGGTATCACCGCCATCCTCGTCACCCATGATCAGGTGGAGGCGATGAGCATGTGCGACCGCATCGCCATCATGAAGGAAGGCGAGATCGTCCAGATCGCCACGCCGGCCGAAATGTACAATGATCCGAAGACCGCCTTCGTCGCCGGCTTTCTCGGCAATCCGCCGATCACCTTCCTGCGCGGCATCATGGACAAAGGCGCCTTTGTCATCCCAGACAGCGAAATCCGAGTCCCTTTGCATGATACCGTCGCCGCCGCGGAGGGCACGAAGCTGATGCTCGGCGTCCGACCGGAGCATTTCACCCCGGCGGGCGACACACCCGTCTCCGGCAAGGTCACCTTCGCCGAAACGCAGGGGCGCGAGAACCTCTACGACGTGGCGCTTGCCGGCGGGCCGCTGCTGCGGTCGATCCAGCCGGTGCGCAACGACATTCGCGTCGGCGACGATGTCCGTTGGGCGATCGACAGCCGCGGCGTGCTGGTCTTCGACGAAAACGGCAGGAGGCTCTGATGGCCCGCGATTTCTCGGCATTTTTCGAGCGTTACGGCTGGCCGTCGGCCAAGGGCCGGCTGCCCTTCTGCATCGGCCATCGCGGCGCCAGCGGCCACGAACGCGAGAACACCATCGCCGCTTTCCGCCGTGCTGCCGAACTCGGCGCTGAGATGTGGGAGCTCGACACACAACTGACCCGCGACGGCGTCGTCGTCGTTTCGCATGACGACCATCTGGAACGCGTCTTCGGCATCGACCGCCGTATTTCCGACATGACGGCCGCCGAGCTCGCCGCTCTCGATAACGTCGACGTCCCGAGTTTCTCGGAGGTCGCCGCCCTCGGCCGCGAGACCGGAACTGGCCTCTATATCGAGCTCAAGGCGCCCGGCACAGGCTTGCGCTGCTGGCGCCATCTCGCCGAGATGAACCAGCGGTTCGCCTGTCTCGGCTCCTTCGACATCGCGCAGGTGCGCGAACTCAGGGACGCAGGCTGCGACTTTCCGCTCTCGGTGCTGATCCGCGTCGGCCACGATCCGCATGCGCTCGGCGACGAGGCCGGCGCCGATATCCTGCATCTTTGCTGGGAGAGGGCAGGCGAGCGCCCGCAGGATTTGGTGACCCAGGCGCTGATGCGCCGCGCCTTTGAAGCGGGCCGCGAGATCGTGCTCTGGCACGAGGAGCGGCCCGCCGTTCTCGATGATATCATGAAACTGCCGGTTCTCGGCATCTGCACGGATCTGCCCGATCTGATGCGGCCGTCGGCAGAGAGGGAAAAAGCAGTTGGCAGACAGGGATAAGGGACCGCGCAAGGTAACATCCTTCGACGTGGCGCGGGTCGCCGGCGTCTCGCGCGCCGCCGTGTCGCGCGCCTTCACGCCGGATGCCAGCGTCTCGCCGAAGACGCGCGAGAAGGTCTTCGAGGCCGCCAAGCAACTCGGTTACCGGGTGAACTATCTGGCCCGAAGCCTCACCAACAAACGCTCCGATCTGGTCGGCGTCGTCGCCGCCGGTCTCGACAATCCGTTCCGGACGCTGCAGATCGAGAATCTGGCAAGAGTGCTGATCGCCCGCAATTTCCGACCCATCCTGCTGCCGACCTCGCAGGAGGCGGACACCTCGACCGTCATCGGCCAGCTGCTGCATTACGCCGTCTCAGGCGTCATCGTTACATCCGACGCGCCACCGACCGAGATTTGCGAACAATGTGCGGCCGAGGGCGTGCCGATCGTGCTGATCAACAAGGGCAACGATATCCCCTTCGTCGACCGCATCATCTCCGACGATCGCATGGCCGGCCATCTCGCCGCCACCCACCTGATAGACAGCGGCGCGCGAAAGCTCGCCGTCATGGCGGCTCCCGCCATATCCTATACGGCGCGGCGGCGCAGCGAAGCCTTCCTGGCACGCTGCAAGCAGCTCGGGGTCGAAGCGCAGATGCTGCAGGTCAGGATCAACGATTACCGGAGCGGCTACGATGCGGCAGCCGACCTTGCCGCATCCGGCATCGACGGGCTGTTCTGCGCCAACGACTATATGGCCTGTGGCGTGGTCGACCGCGTCATGCAGAGCCGCAGCCGCGATGATGCGCCGCCGATACGCGTCATCGGTCATGACGACATTCCCCAGGCGAGCTGGACCGCCTACGACCTCACGACCATCCGCCAGCCCTGCGACATCCAGGCCGAACAGACGGTCGACCTGCTGATGAGCCGGATCGCAGAGCCGGACTTGACGGCGCGTGTCGAATTCACGCCGGTAACGTTGATAAGAAGAAGGACTGCCTGATGAATTCCGCATTCGATGCCGCCGCCATCCGCGCCCGATCAGAGGTCGCGATGTCAGTCGCCCTCGAGGTCGGACGGGCAGCGGCCCGGTTTCGGCGCGACTGCAACCCCGGCACCCTTGCCGTCGAGAACAAGGGGTTGCAGGATTTCGTCACCATCGCCGACAGGCGGGCCGAGCAGGCGATCCGCGACGGGCTCCTCTCGCGCTTTCCCGATGATACGTTCATGGGCGAGGAGAGCGGCGGAGGATCGGGCGGGGCCGGCACCTGGGTTGTCGATCCGATCGACGGTACGACCAACTATATCAGAGGCTTTCGTCACTGGGGCGTCTCGATCGCCTTCGTCGCCGGCGGCACGGTCGAGATCGGCGTGGTCTACGATGCCACCGCGGACACGGTCTTTCACGCCATCCGCGGCGGCGGCGCTTTCAAGGACGGGCGTCCGGTTCATGCGGCTGCGACCGCCGATCCGACCCATGCGCTCGTCATTCTCGGCCATTCCCGCAAGACAAGCTTTGACGACCATCTGGCGCTCTTGCGGCGGCTCCACGAACGCGGCATGGACTACCGCCGCACGGGCGCGGCTGCCATCGACCTCGTTCGTGTCGCCGAGGGCGTGGCCGATCTCTATTACGAGCGCCATCTCAACGCCTGGGACATGCTCGCCGGTGCGCTGATCGCCGAAGAAGCCGGCGCAATGGTGGCGATGCCCGATGTCGACAGGCTGCTTGCTGAGGGCGGACCCGTCATCGCCCACGCGCCGGGGCTTGCCGGCGAATTCGCCTTCATCCTCGACATCGAGGGGCTATAGAGACTCCTGTCTTAGAGAAAACTGCGAACTTTGTCAGGAAGCTGCGGAACGCCGCTACGCCACGACGCGATTGCGACCGGTCTTTTTCGCCGTATAGAGATTCTGATCGGCGATCGCCAAAATGTCGTTCGGAGACTTGGCAGACAGGGTGCTGGCGACACCGATGCTGATCGTGACGCGCAGCCCGTTGCAGATTTCCGACCAGTCCCATTGCTCGACTGCCGAGCGCAGCCTCTCGCAGACATCGGCAGCACCTCGCGGAGCGCCCGCCAGCAGGACGACGAACTCCTCGCCGCCAAAGCGGATCGCCTGATCGGTAATCCTGAGCTGGTTGCGCAATATGGTTCCGATGGCGCTGAGAACCTGGTCGCCGATCATGTGAGAGAAATTGTCGTTGACCGACTTGAAGTGATCGACATCCAGCATCGCGATCGAATAGGGACGTTTCTCGGATGTCAGCTCCTTAAAGCGGCTGTCGAGATATTTGCGGTTATAGAGCCCGGTCAGCGAGTCGAGATAGACGGCATTGGCAAGGATATCGGTTTCTTCCTGCAGTTTCTGATAGGAGGCCTCCAGCGTATCGGCACGCTTCGTCTCCGTTTCGGCAACTTCCTTCAGCCGCTTGGTTTCATAGTAGATTTCGGCCAGGCGTGTGCGCTGCTGGGTTCTCTCGGCACTGTTCTGCAGGTAGGCCTGGTGGTATTTCTTATGGGCTTCCAGCGCCAGATCGAACTGCCCCAGCCCTTCATGAGCCTGCGACAGATAAAAATAGATCTGGATATAGGAATCGAAACTGCCACCCTCGCCGATCAGTTCCATCGCCTCGAGCAGCAGCGATCGGGCGTCCGCGAATTTTCCGTAATTGATGTAGATCTGACCCAGGGTATAGAGATATTGCTGCCTGTCCCTGACATAGCTGTTCTCTTGAAATAGCTGATAACGGTCCATGCACCGGAGAGCCTTCTCGTGCTCGCCCAGGTGGCTGTAGTAATCGGCGTTGTTGCCGAGACAAATGCGAGCGGCCCAGCGGTCGCCGGTCTCGATGGCGATGTCGAGCGCCTGTTCGGTCAGTTCCAGCGCTCGGGTCAGCATCCGCTGTGCTTCTTCCGGTTTGCCGAGAGCTTGGGCAATATATCCGCCTTCCGAATGAGCGCCGCCGAGATTGACGAGCCACCAGCATTCATAGGTTTTGTCGCCGATCGATCTGGCAAGTTCGACGGACCGCTCGCTCATCAAGATCGCCCGGTCAGGCTGCTTGTTGTACCAGAAGATAATGCCAATGACGTTGGTCGCCAGGCTTTGCGCCTTGGCGTCTGCAACCTTGTCTGCCAGGTCAAGCGCGCGGGTCGCTTCTTCGATCGCTTCCTCCGGCAAGCCTAATTCCAAGAGCAGCCATCCGAAATAGGCCCGGGCATAGGCCTCCTGCCTGGGTTCTCCGTGCAATTTCCAGAAGTCTACCGCCCGCCGGACATGCGTCAGTCCAAGTTCGGCCTTGCCGATCTGAAAACAGTACCAGGCGATGTCGGTGTCGCATTGCGCAGCAAGCCAATCGTCGCCCCGCGCCTTGGCGCCGGCCAGAATTTCGCCAGCGAGCGTCAGTGCCTCGACCGAGCGGCCTGTGCACCCCAAATGCCACGCGTGCTGTAAGCTGGAATTTATTTGTTCAGCAATTGCTACAGTATCAACAGCTTGCATATCGAACACCAACATTTGTCTGCTGGCATATTCGATAACATCAGAAGTTTAAAATGATGCAAATTGTACAAAACGTCCGATAAGCCCGGAAATAGGGCATCGAAAGCCGCTCACACCTTAGGGCAGCGTTCGCCAAGACGGTTAATCCGCCATGCGGCGGCCCCAAGCCCGCTCGGTCGCCGGCGCCTCGTCGGTCGTGATCTGATCCGGTTTCAGGGCCATCAGCGCCTGAAAATTCCGCCATTCCTCGTCGCTGAAACCGGCTTCCGGATCCCTAAGCGTAAAAGTCCAGGCATCGACGCGTTTGCCGTGATCCTGGCAAAGGCCGATCAGATTGAGGCCCTCTTTGGCAGCGTCCAGGATCAAGCGCCAATGGAGATAGACCGTGTCCGGCTCCGTCGGACCGCTGAGGTCGGCGCGCAACTCCGTCTCGACCGCCTTCCAGCCGCTGGCCTTCCAGATATCGTAGAGCTTGTCTGTGGGATCGATGCCACGCAGGAGATGCGGCAGTTTCTCCTTGACCGCGACGATGAGGTCGAGACTGCCGCCGCTGACGATCACCGAGGCGGCGATATCGCGGAAATGCTCGGCAAGATGTGCAATGCCGCGCGCGCCGATCGCCTCGTAATCGTCCTTCATGTCGAATTGCAGCAGCGCGGCCGGATGCGTCGATTGCATCATGGCGGCGAGATCCTCACTGAGGATCAGCGGCCGGTCGCCCTCCTGCATCCTGATATCGCTGAGGTCGCCCATGCTCTTTTCGGCGATCGGTCCGTGCCCGGTCGTTTCACCGTCGAGGTCCTCGTCGTGCAGCACGACGAAACCGCCATCGGCGCGCACCCGCAGATCGAGCTCCATCGAGGCGCCGGCGGCAAATCCCTCCGCCATCACCGCGGCGGAGAACAGCGGATCGGCAAATCGTTTGCGCAGCCGGTGCCATTTCAGCCGGGTGCGATGCCCCGCATGCGAAATCTCCAGGCCCTGCGCATCCAGCAATCTCGTCATCTGCACCAAGTCTCCGTGATGCCACTCTCCTGCCTTGACGGGCCGCGTTTATCAAGGGCCGAATTCGGTTCAGCGGCTGTAGGCCGCGGATATCGCCTCCGCAGCGGCGGCGATATCGCAGGGATGGCCGGCCTGCCTCAAGGCCGTGCCATAGGCTACGACATTTGTAAGCACCGGCTGGAACGCGGCACGCTGACCTGTGTGGTTCAGCCGCACGAGACGAGACGGCGCGGTTCCGAGGGCGTCGGTCAGCTCGACGCCCAACCGTCCGGCGGCTGCGATCAGCGCAGCCGGCGTCAGCGCTTTCGGTACCGGCACCGCCGTCACCAGGTTCGAAGCCTTTGCTGCCGGCACCCAGGCCGGGGCGCCGAGTGCGGTTAGCCCCGCCCGTGTCGCCGATGCCGCCAGCGCATGGCGGGCGACGATATTCTCCAGGCCTTCGGCCTCGACGCGGTCGAGGGCAATCTCCAGCGCGAAGAATTCCAGCGGCGCCGGCGTTCCCGGCAGGCCGGGAACGCCATTGTCGACCCATGATTTCAGGTCGGCCAGCGACAAAATCGAATCGCGCGGCGCACCATCTCTGAGAATGAGATCCCAGGCGCCAGGGCTAACCGAGAGTGCGGACAGACCAGCCGGACCGCCGAGCGCCTTCTGCGGGCCGATCACCGCGATGTCGATGCCGAGTTCGTCAACATCGAACTCATGGCCGCCGATGGAGGCGACCGCGTCGACGACGGTGACGATGCCGCGGGCGCGGGCAAGCGCCAGGATCTCGGGCAGGGGGTTGAGAATGCCGCTCGCGGATTCCGCGTGCACCAGAGCGAGCACATCGATGCGACCAGCCGCATCAAGTGCTTTGGCGACGGCTTCGATTTCAACCGGCAGGCCCGGTTCGGAAGCAATATCCCTGACCGTCGCACCGCCCCGCCGCAGCCATTGCCCGAACCAGCTGCCATAGGGGCTGGTAACGATGTTGAGGGCCGTAAGGCCGGGGCGCGCAAGGCTGACGGCGGCCGCCTCCAGCGCCACCACGGCTTCTGCCTGCACGAGCATTATATCGTTGCGGCTGCGCAAGATGCCGCCGATCCTATCGGCAAGCACTGCGTAGCGCTCCGTGGGATAGGAAGGCACGCCATGCAGGGGATTCCAACCAAGATCGGCCATGGATACTTCCTTCAGCAGGGATCGGTCACGAGACGGGGGACAGCCGCAACGAGCGTGCGAGCCGCATCGGATTGCGGCGCGGCAACGAGCGTCGCTGCCGGACCGGTCTCGACGATCCGCCCGCCATCCATAACGGCGATGCGGTGGGAAACGGCGCGGACCACGGCAAGATCGTGTGAAATGAACAGACAGGCAATGCCCTGTTCTTTCTGCAGATCGACCAGAAGTTCGAGAATCCTGCCGCGCACGGTGACGTCGAGGGCCGAGACCGCCTCGTCGAGCACCAGCAGCGAGGGCCGCGTCGCAATTGCCCGGGCGATCGCCACACGCTGCCGCTGGCCGCCGGAAAGCGCACGGACCGGCCGACCGGCATAATCGGCGGGCAGGCCGACGCGTTCGAGCAGCATGGCGATCTCACCAGGGCGCCGGTCTTTCGCGACAACGCCGTGGATGCGAAGCGGATCGTCGAGTACGGCGCCGACACTCGCCAGCGGATTGAAGGCGGCGAGCGGATCCTGGAACACCATCTGCATGCGCGCCCGCCGGCGGCGCAACGGCGCGCCGGCCAGAGCGAGCCAATCCACTCCCTCGAAGCGGACCGAGCCGGCATCGGCGCTGAGAAGCCGCAGCAGGATGCGGGACAACGTCGATTTCCCGCTGCCGGAGGCGCCGACGAGACCGAGTGTTTCCCCGGGCGCGATCGTCAGCGACACATTGTCGAGTGCGGCGACATGGCGGCCCGAAGAGGAAAAGCCTTTCGACAGGTTTTCGACGGAGAGCAGCACATCGTTCATGGCAGCACCTCTGCGATCAACGGCGGCGTGGCGAGGTCGCGATGGCTGGCGATGAGGGCTGAAGTATAGTCGCTTTTCGGCGCCGAAAGCACCGAACGGACAGGGCCCGCCTCGACGAGGCGCCCATTGCCGAAGACGGCGATCCGGTCGACGAAGCCGGAGGCAAGCGCGATGTCGTGGGTGATGAAAAGCAGCGTCATGCCGTCCTCGCGCACCAATCCGTCGAGCAGGCGGACGATTTCGGCCTGGACCACGACGTCGAGCGCGCTGGTCGCCTCGTCGGCGATCAGCAGCTGAGGCCTTGCTGCGATTGCCGCCGCGATCGCCACGCGCTGGCGCTGGCCGCCGGAAAGCTGGTGCGGAAAGGCTCGCATCAGCTTGCCGGGCTGCGGCATCCGCACCCGGTCGAGCAATTCCTCGGCCCTGATGGAGGCCTGTTTCCAGCCGAGGCCGAGATGGCGCCTGGCGCCCTCGGCGATCTGCTCGCCGATCGTCAGCACCGGATTGAGGCTGGTGCCGGGGTCCTGGAAGACGAAGCCGAAATCGCGGCCCGGGCGGGGCGGATGGCCAAGTCCGGGCCAGAGCATCTCGCCGTCAACTTTCGCTCCGTCAGGCAGCAGACCGGCGAGCGCACGGGCGAGTGTGCTCTTGCCGGAGCCGCTTTCGCCGATGATCGCTAGCCTTTCACCGGCCTTGATATCGAGATCGACGCGATCGAGCGCGGCGACAGCGTTGCCGCGCGCATAGGTGACCGAAAGCTGCCGGAGGCTGCAAAAAATGCCGCTCATGGCGCTCTCCCGCCGTCACCAAGCGCCTTGCCGAGGCCCTCGCTGAACAGATGGACGCCGAGCAGCGTCACGGCAAGTGCTGCGCCCGGGATGACGGAGAGATAGGCGGCCGATCGCAAGACGCTGCGTCCCTCGGCGATCATCGAACCCCAGGTGGCGATGTTGGGGTTGCCGAGGCCGAGGAAGGACAGTGCTGCCTCGGTGAGAACAGCGCCGGCGACGATGGTGGCAGACAGCGCCAGCACCGGCGGCAGCGCGTTCGGCAGGATTTCCCGGAAGGCGATCTCTACAGGATGCATGCCGATCACCCGCGCCGAGGCGACGTAATCCTGCTCGCGGATCGCCAACACCTGCGCCCGCGTCAGCCGGGCCGGATCGGCCCAGGTTCCGAGCGCAATGGCAAGGACGACGACAGGTGTCGACACCCCGATCGTGCTGACGAAGGCGAGCGCCAGCAGGAAGCCCGGCACGATCTGGAAAGCGTCGACCACCCGCATCAGCGCCTCGTCAATGAGCCCGCCGGCAAAACCCGCCGCCATGCCGACGAAGACGCCGAGGAGCATGGCCGAAAACGCCGCGGCGAGACCGACGGCCAGCGAGGTGCGCGCGCCATAAACGAGGCCGGCCAGGACGTCGCGGCCGAGGCGATCGGTGCCGAGCGGAAAAGCCGGATCGGTGAATGGCGCCAGCAGGGCGCGGCCGGCGATCCTCAGCGGATCACCCGGCGAAACGATAGGAGCGAGCAGCCCGGCCGAAAGCAGGATGAGAAGGATCGCCAGTCCGGCCACACCTTCCGGCGTGTGCAGCAGGCGCCGCAGCCAGCTCATATGCCGCCCTCCGACGCGCCGATGCGCGGGTCGAGCGTGGCATAGACGAGATCGACGAGGAAGTTGACCGCAATGACGAGGACGGCGCTGGTGACGATAATGCCCATCAGCAGCGGCGCATCGCGGCCATTGACCGCTTCCTGCGCCAGCCGCCCGAAACCCGGGATCGCAAAGACGCTCTCGATCACCACGCTGCCGCCGAGCATGGCGGCCGATTGCAGCCCGAGCATGGTGACGAGCGGCAGCAGCGCATTGCGCGCCACGTGACGCAGCACGATGCGGCTGCGCGACAGGCCCTTGGCGCGGGCGAAGAGCACGAAATCGAGCTTCCACGCCTCGGCCATGCCGCTGCGCATCACCCGCAGGAACAGAGCGAGATAGATCAGGGCAAGCGCACCGACCGGCAGAACCAAATGATCCGCAATATCGAGCGCGCGGGCAAAACCTGTCTTGCCGGAAGCGATCGTCTCGACGCCGGCGATCGGAAACCAGCGCAGCTTCACCGAGAAGGCGATGCTGAGAACCAGGCCGAGCCAGAAACTCGGAATGGCGTAAACAACAAGCGAGCCGATCGACAGCAGCCGATCGCGCAGGCTTCCCGGCCGCGCCCCGGCAAGGATGCCGAGCGCCGAACCGAGGCCGAAGGAAAGTGCGGTGGCACTGCCCATCAGCAGCAGCGTGTTGGGAAGGCGTTCTGTAATCAGCGCACCGACCGGCCTGTTGAAGGCGACCGACCAGCCGAGATCGAACCGGGCCAGCGAGGAAAGATAGAGCCAGAGGCGGGCGAGCATCGACTGGTCGAGGCCGTAGCTCTCGCGCAGCGACTGCCTGAGTGCCGCATCGCCGCCGCCGATCGAGCCGAGATAGGCGTCGACGGCATCGCCCGAGGCGGATTCGAGCAGGAAAAAGGTGAAGATCACCACGATCAGCAGCACCGGAATACTGCTGATCGCCCTGCGCCTCAGGAGGATGATGGCTCGTTTCACGCCGGAGAGGGCCTCTCGAAAGAGAATTGCCGCCGATCCTATCACGATTGCAGCGCGGTATCGCCCCAGTTCGAGACGGCCCAGCGCGGATTGTTCGAGACGTTGAGCACGTTATCGCGCGCAACGGTGATGAACCCCCATTCCGCGACGTTGATCAGCGGCAGATCGGCGACGACGAGCTGTTGGAACTTGCGGTAGAGATCGGTGCGCGCCGCCGTGTCGACGGTCTCTGAGGCCTGCTTGATGATCTTGTCGAGCTCCGGATTGACGTAGCCGCCCTGATTGGAAAAGGGCACGCCGTCGGGTGTGCCGGACTGAACGAGAATGGTGGTGGAGATCGCCGGGTCGCCGCGGAAGACCGGCGGACCGACGGCAAGATCGAAATCATGGTCGGTATAGACAGCCTTCTGGTGCGCGGCCGCATCGGCATTGACGATCTCGGCATTAATGCCGATGACGGCAAGCGCCTGGCGCAGGTAATCGCCGAACTGCCGGGTCTCGTTGAAATAGGGCGCGGGGCGCAGCTTCAGCGAGAAGCGGTTGCCATCAGGCCCTTGTTTATACCCGGCCTTGTCGAGAATATCGTTGGCGGCGGCGGGGTCGAACGCATAGGTCGCGACATCGGATGTATAGAATTCCGGCGCATTTTTCGGCACCGGGCCGGTCGAAGCCGTGGCGTAACCGAGGAAGATCGTATCGACCACGAATTTCTTGTCGATCACCTGCGCGATCGCCTGGCGGACTCTCAGATCGGCGAGCTCCTTGCGGCGGTGATTGATCTCGACGACAAGCTGGTAGGTCAAGGCCTCATAACCCTTGGAGATCACCTTGATGCCCTCGACCTTGGAGATGCGGTCGAGATCGGCAAGCGGCACCGCCGAGAAGGCGGCAAGCTGGATTTCGTCGGCTTCGAGTGCCGCACCCGCCGACGCGCGGTCGGGCAGCACGCGGAAGACGATCTCGTCGAGCTTCGGCTGATCCTCGCCCCAGTAGTTCTCATTGCGTGTCAGCCGGTAATATTCGCCGGGCTTGTATTCGGCGAATTTGAACGGGCCGGTGCCGACGAGCGTGTTGTTGGCCGGATTGGTGGCGATATCGCTGCCGTCGAAAATATGCTTGGCGACGACGCTGGAGACGACAGGCAGGGCATTGCGGATGAGCTGGAACGGCGTCGGCTTGGAGAAGCGGAAGATGGCGGTGTAATCGTCGGGGGTATCGACGGCTTCGAGATTGGCAAAGACCAGCCGGCCGAGATTCTGCAGCGGCTTCCAGATATTGAGGGCGGAAAAGGCGACATCGAGTGAGGTGAACGGCTTGCCGTCGTGCCAGGTGACGCCGTCGCGCAGCTTGAAGGTGACGGAGAGGCCGTCGGGCGAGCCCTCCCAGGAGGTGGCAAGACGCGGCGCAAGCCCGTCCTTACTGTCGAACGAGGCCTCGGCCAACGGTTCGATCACCTTGCTGGCGATGAAGAAGACGCCGTTCGAGGCGACGATGGCGGGATTGAGATTCTTCGGCTCGGAATCGGCCGCGACGACCAGCCGGCCGCCGCTTGGCGCGGCCTGCGCGAGGGCTCGCCGGGTGAGCGCCGTCGAGGCGAGGAGGAGGGCGCTGCCCTTCATCAGCGTGCGCCGCGAGATTTCTGGAATGGTCATGCGCCCTCCTGCTCGATCGAATTCCGAGCGCCCATATTCAGGGCGAAACACCGGTTGTCACAGAGATTAAATTCGAATGATCGGGCCGGGCGAGATATTTTTTGTCACCCAACCATTATTTTATTCAACCGCTGGCGGCGATACGTGTGGGCTCGCTGAAGAGATTGCGATAGGCCGCGCCCGGATGCGGTGCAGCAAGCCGCGGCCCTTTACCGCCAAGCTTCTCCCGCAGCGTTCCCTTGGTATAGTCGGTCTTGTAGACGCCGCGTTTCTGCAGTTCCGGCACCAGCAGATCGACCGCATCCTCGAAACTCTCGGGCGTCACGGCATAGGCAAGGTTGAAGCCGTCGACATCGGTGTCTTCGATCCATTCCTGCATGAGATCGGCGACCGTCTGCGGCGAGCCGACAAAAACCGGGCCGAAACCGCCGACGCCGACCCAGTCGGCCATTTCGCGCACCGTCCATTCCTTGGTGGGATCGATGGTGGTGAAGGTCTCGACAGCCGATTGCACCGCATTGGTATGACGGTGCCGCAGCACTTCGTCCGGCCCGAACTGGCCGAAATCGATGCCGGTCCAGCCGGAGATCAGCGTCAGCGCGCCTTCGAAGGAGGCGTATTTGCGGTATTCATTGAACTTCCGCTGCGCCTCCGCATCGGTTTCGCCGAGGATCACGGTCTGCAGGTTGAAGGCGAGAATTTCGCGCGGATTGCGGCCGACGCGTTCGGCCGCCTCGCGGACATTGGCGACGTAGCGCTTCAGTACGGCTTTCGACGGCGATGCGACGAAGATGCATTCGGCATGGGCACCGGCGAAATCCTTGCCGCGGCTGGAGGCGCCTGCCTGATAGAGCACAGGCGTACGCTGCGGCGAGGGTTCGCTCAAGTGAATGCCGGGCACGTTGAAATGCTTGCCGGCATGACCGATCGGATGGACCTTGTCGGGATGGGTGAAGATGCCGGTTTCGCGGTCGCGCACGATGGCACCATCCTCCCAGCTTCCCTCCCAAAGTTTGTAGCAGACCTCGAGATATTCCTCGGCAAGGTCGTAACGGTCGTCATGCCTGGTCTGCGCCGGCTGGCCGATATTGAGCGCGCCGCTGTTGAGGTAGGAGGTGACGATATTCCAGCCGACACGGCCCTTGGTCAGATGGTCGAGGGTCGAGATGCGGCGGGCGAAGGTGTAGGGATGCTCGAAGGAGAGCGATGCCGTCAGGCCGAAGCCGAGATGCTCGGTCTCGTAGGCCATGGTCGGGATCAACTGCAGCGGATCGTTGACCGGCACCTGTGCGGAATGACGCAGGGCGGCATCGACATTGCCGTTCAGCACGTCATAGACGCCGAGCACGTCGGCGATGAACAAGCCATCGAACTTGCCGCGCTCCAGCGTCTTTGCCAGATGCACCCAGTAGTCGAGATCCTTGTAGGTCCAGGACTTGTCACGCGGATGGCGCCAGAGCCCCGGCGACTGGTGTCCGACGCAATTCATGTCGAAGGCATTCAGCCTGATTTCGCGGGTCATGTCTTTCTTCCTTGGAATTAGGGATTGCTGCGGCCGAGGCCGTAAGTCAGCGCCAAGGCTCCGACGAGCACGGCGCCTTTGACGAAATCCTGGGTGTAATAGGGGGCGTTCAGCATGGTGAGACCGTTCAAGAGCACACCGACGAAGACAGCGCCAGCAATGGTGCCGAGCACGTTCGGACGCCTGAGATTGAGGACGGCAAAACCGATCAGCGCGGCGGCGACCGAATCCATCAGCAGCGAGCCGCCGGAGGAGACATCGCCGCGGCCGACGCGGGCGGCAATGACGATGCCGCCGAGCGAGGCCAGCGTGCCCGACAGCACATAGGCGAGCGTCTTCAGCCTGACGGTCGAAGCCCCGGCAAGCCGGGTCGCGACCTCATTTCCGCCGGTCGCAAACAGCAGCCGGCCGATGCGGGTGCGCTCGGTCAGGATGAAAAGGAGAACGGCAACGGCTGCCATCAGCACCACTGATACCGGTAGCGTGCCGAAAATGCTGTAGCGGCCGATCAGCAGGAAGGCCGGGTCATAGGCGCCGGTCGCCTTCGATCCGTCAGGCAGGGTGAGGCCCGCCGAGATCGAGCGGCCGGCGGTGGGGATCAGCTGCAGGCCGGACAGCAGGAACATCATCGCCAGCGTCGCCAGGAGATCCGGCACCTTCAGGCGGACGATCAGGAAAGCGTTGACGAGGCCGACCAGGGCACCGAAGGCGAGCACCAGCGGCACCGTCGCATAAGCATCGAGGTGCCAGACGATCATCGCATAACTCGCCGCCATCACGCTCGATGCGGCGACCGCGCCGATCGACAGGTCGAAACCGCCGACAGCCAGCGTCACGGTGACGCCGGCGCCAAGAATGGCGACGACCGACACTGCCTGCAGGATGCTCATCAGATTGGCGATATTGATGAAGGCGGGCTCGGCGATGGTGAAGCCGACGACGAGAGCCGCCAGCAGGATGAACACCGCGCCCGCCCGGAGGAACGCTCCGAAAGCGGCGAGACGGCTGCTGCCCGATTGCGGCGATGCCTTTGGCCGGGCGCTTGCCTGCGGCAGGGTTTCTTCGTCGATCGTGGTCATGCGGATATTCCCTGGATTGCGGAGGCAAGCGCGGCTCCGTCTGCCGCGGGCCTCAACACGTGGTGGTCGATGACGAGAATGCGGTCGGCCACTTCATAGGCCTCCTCCGGGTCGGAGGTGGCGATCAGCGTCGCCCGGTCGGTGCGGGCACGGATTGCCCGGATGATGTCGTGCCGGGCGCCGACATCGACGCCCTGGAAAGGTTCGTCGAGCAGCAGCAGCCGGCTCGGCTCCGCTTCCCAACGGGCGATCACCGCCTTCTGCTGGTTGCCGCCGGAGAGCGACCAGACCGAGGCGAGGGGACCGACGGCCTTGATGCCGAGGCGGGCGATCGCTTGCTCGGCCTCGCGTCGCTCGCGGCCGCCGACCAGGAAGCCGCTGGGATACCATGTGCCGAGATGCGGCAGGCTGATCGTTGCCGACAGCGAATGGCCGGGCCATGCCGGCGGCATCAGCGAGGAACGATGCCGGTCCTCGGCTGCCATGGCGACACCCGCGGCGATCGCGTCGGCCGCACTTTTCGGCCGATACGGCCGGCCGTCGAGGAACATCGCACCACGGCCAAGCGCCGTCACGCCGAAGATCGCCTGGAGCAGCCGGCTTTTGCCGGCGCCGAGCACACCGGTCACCGCCACCACCTCGCCCTCATGCAATGAGAGATCGAAGGGCGCAGCGTCAGGGAGCAGGCTGATATCCCGCATCTCGAAAATCGCCGGACCGGCCGCCGGCCGCGCATCCGGCCGGGCGGCATCCAGTCTGCGGCCGATCATCGTCTCGATGGCGCTGGAAAAATCGATCGGCCGCGCGAAGGTGCCAACGACGCGACCGCCGCGCATGACGAGCGCACGGTCGGCGATGGCTTCGAGATCGGCGGTGCGGTGCGAGATGTAGAGGATGGCCAGACCGCGTTGGCGCAGGCCGAGAAGAATGTCGAACAGGCGGCGGCTTTCCTCTCCGGAAAGGCTTGCCGTCGGCTCGTCGAGGATGAGCAGATCGGCGCGGTTGGCAAGCGCACGGGCAATCGCCACCAGTTGCCGATCGGCGCTGCTGAGTTCGCCGAAATCACGATCGAGCGGCAGGCTGAAGCCGGCGGCATCGAGCATTGCCTGCGCCGCACGGCGGATGCCGGCGCGGGAGACGAGAAAGGGCGTGCTGCGATCGGCGAACCGGTTGAGCAGCAGGGCATCGGCAACGCTCAGACCGGCCGCGCCGACGAGATCCGTCGATTGATGCACGGTGACGACACCGGCCTTTGCCGCCTCGGCCGGGCTGCGCGGCGCAAACGGGCGGCCATCGAGGCTGACCGTGCCGCCATCGGCTGGAAGCACGCCGGAAAGGATCTTGACCAGCGTCGATTTGCCGGCGCCGTTTGCCCCCATCAGCGCCACGATCTCACCGCGCTCCATCGAAAGATCGGCACCGGCCAACGCCCGCGTCGACCCGAAACTGCGGGTGATATTGTCAATGTAAAGAAGCGGCATCGATCATGTCCGGGACTGCATATGAAGCCGGAGTGTGCCCTGTGGGGGCGGTCGGACTCCAGGCACGCCTTTCCCTTACAAACTGTTCTCGGGAAACAAAGAATCTCCCGCAGCCCGCAAAATCGGATCATTTACTCTACTAAAAACATAGAGATTATATCTAAATAATCCGATGCGTCGCGAGGGCTGCCAGACCTGTCAGACGACGCTTTCGTTTGCTAGAAGGAACGCGACGATGAAATCCCTCGCACGGCTTGCACTGTCTGCCGCCGTCATTCCGTTCATTTTCAGTCAAGGCGCAAAAGCCGACGGCCTGTCCGGCGCTCCGGCCCCCTTCGATAAGGGTGGCGTCAAGGTGGCTCTGATCAGCTATATCTCGGCCGGCGATTTCTTCCAGGCCTACCAGGCCGGTGCGGAAGCCCAGGCCAAGGCGCTTGATATCGACCTGCGCGTCTTCCCCGGTCGGCAGGACGCCGCCGAGCAGCGCGAGCAGATCCTGCAGGCGATCAATCTCGGCGTTTCCGGCATCGTCATCGACCACGGCCTGCCGGAATCGCTCGGCGATGTCGTGCAGCAGGCGCTCGACAAGGGCATCAAGGTCGTGGCCTTCGACGTCAACCTCAACAACCCGAAGATCCCGCAAGTCGAACAGAGCGACCACGAGCTTGCTTCGCTGGCGCTCGAACAGGTGGTGAAGGACAACGGCAAGGACTTCAAAGCCGGTTATGTCTATGTCGCGGGTTTTGCGCCGCTCGATCGCCGCAACGAGGTCTGGGACAAGTTCAAGTCGGAAAATAAGGGCGTCACCGAAAAGGCCCGTTTCGGCAATGTCAGCGACACGACCGCCACCTCGACCGCCGACCAGGCGAAGGCCGCACTCACCGCCAATCCCGATATATCGGTCGTCTTCGCTCCCTATGACGAATTCGCCCGCGGCGTGAAGCTCGCCGCCAACGACCTCGGCATCGCCAAAAAGCTCAAGATCTATTCGGCCGACGTCTCGACGGCCGATATCCAGGAGATCACCGAGGAGGGCAGCCCCTGGGTTGCGACCGTGGCGACCAATCCGGCCGTCGTCGGCGCCGTTTCCATCCGCGCCGCAGCGCTTGAAATCGCCGGCCAGACGGTTCCGCATCAGATTACCGTGAAGCCGACGCTTCTGACGCAAGAAAGCCTGCGCGCGGCCAGCGTCAAGACGATCGAGGACCTGGCACAGAAGATCCCGGCCTTCAGCACGAGCGATGCGGCCACGGCGAGCTGGATTCCGGACAAGCTTTTCTAAGGAGGTCACCTCTCGATCCTTCCGGCGGGAGCATCACGCTGCCGCCGGATCATCTTTTTGCAGAATTGGAGTTCCGCCATGAGCCAATCCAATGTGATCTTCGCGGCCAGTCGCAACCCGACACGCGAAGACCTCTTTGCCCGCGCCGAGGAAATCTCGGCCGATCTTTCCCGGCGTGCCGCCGATCTTGATCGCGAAGGCCGTCCCCCGCTTGCCGAGATCATCAAACTGAAGAATGCCGGCCTGCTCAACGCGCTGCATCCCGCCAGCATCGGCGGCGGCGGTCTCGACTGGGTCGACGGGCTGAAGCTGGTGCGCATTCTTGCCCGCGGCGAGAGCTCGATCGGCCAGCTGCTCGGCTACCACTATGTCAACAGCCAGTACATCTATTGGGCGCTCGATGCCGCACGCGCCCATGCACTGGGCAGCGAGACTGTCGCCAGGAACCTCTATTGGGGTGCGGCCGTCAATCCACGCGATCCCGGACTGGTGCTGACCCGCCGCGGCAACGGCTATGTGCTGAACGGGCGCAAATCCTTTTCCACCGCGGCGCGGGTCTCCGACTATATCAACGCCAATGCGGCCCTCGACGACAAGATCGCCGGCTTCGCCGTGCCGACCAATCGCCCCGGCTATATCGCCAATGACGACTGGGACAATATCGGCCAGCGCCTGTCCGACAGCGGCAGTGTCGAGTTCCGCGACTTCCCCGTCTACGAGGAGGATTTCGTCGGCGCGCCGGCAGCACCCGACGCAGCGCCGCCTGTCTTGTCGACCTTCAACACGCCGTTCATCCAGCTGGTCTTCGTCAACTTCTATCTCGGCACCGCCGAAGGCGCGCTGCAGGCAGCCGTCGATTACGTCAGAACCACCACGCGGCCGTGGATCACCTCAGGCGTCGAGCGCGCCGCCGACGATCCCTATATCCTTGAGCGCGTCGGCGAATTCACCGCCGCGCTCAAGGCTTCGGCAGCTCTTGCCGACAGCGCCGCCTCTGCCGTGCAGGCGGGTCTTGCCCGCGGCCGCGACGTGACGGCGCGCGAGCGCGGCGAGGCGGCGGCGGAAGCCTATACCGCCAAGGTCCACGCCACCCATGTCTCGCTCGACATCACCTCACGCGTCTTCGAGCTGACCGGCGCCCGCTCGACTGCCGACAAATACCGCTTCGACCGGTTCTGGCGCAATGTCCGCACCCACACGCTGCACGACCCGGTCTTCTACAAGGCGAGGGAAGTCGGCGAATTCGTACTGAACGACCGGATACCGGAGGTCAGCCTCTACAGCTGAGGCGACCGTTATTCGCAAAAGCAAAAACCCCACCGCCGGCGTCGGCGGTGGGGTTTTCTTTTTGAAGCGACGAGAATTTCAGAGCGCGCCGTTCTTCGGTGGCGTCACGCCGTTCAGATGGTAGTTGCCGACCACGTGGTATTTCCAGCGCACGGGATCGTGCAGCGTGTGGGTGCGGGCATTGCGCCAGTGGCGATCGAGATTGAGGCCTGTTTGTACCGACGAGGTTCCGGCAAGCTCGAACAGCGTATTCGCCGCCTCGATCGCCACCTCTGTCGTCAGCACCTTGGCGGCGGCAACCGCAAGTGTGGCCGCGATCACCTTTTCCTCCGTCGTCTCGACCTGCGCGGCATCGACCTTGTGGCCGGCGCGCTCCACGAGAGCGGTTGCCGCTTCCAGCCGAATGGCGATCTGGCCGACTTTGGCGATCGTCAGCGGATCGTCGGAGGCGCGGTCGAGGCCGCTATCCATCCAGGGGCGCGATTTCGTCCTGACGAACTCAAGCGTTTCGGCAAAAGCCGCTCGCGCGATGCCGAGATCGACGCCGGCATGGACGATCTGGCCGACGGAACCGATCGTCGTCGGCCGCTCGAAACCCTTGTGATGGAAGACCACGGAATCGGCACTGACATAGACATTGTCGAGGATCGTCGTGCCGCTGCCGGTGGTGCGTTGGCCGAAGCCATCCCAGTCGTCGACGATCTCGACGCCTTCGGTGCCCTTCGGCACAAAGGCCATGGTCAGCCGATCCTCCGGATCGAGCGCGAAGATGGTGATCCAGTCGGCGAAGAGCACGCCTGTGGAATAGAATTTGCGGCCATTGATCCGGTAACCCGGACCGTCGCGGGTGATGCGGGTGTTGTAGTGGCCAACCGTCTTGGTGCCGCGCTCGGAAAGCGCGTTGCCGAAACGATCGCCGGCCAGCACACGGCCGAAGAAATAGCGCTGCTGCTCCTCGCTGCCGTCGGTTCTGAGCGCCTCGAGAATATAGAAATGGTTCTGCGGGATCTGGCCGATCGAACCGTCCGCCTCCGACAGGATTGCAGTGATCTCGGCAAGCACGGCATTGGACACATCGAGCCCGCCATATTGCGCGGGCACGGTGATCGCCAGGAGGCCGGACTGGGCGAGAAGATCGAGTTCGGTAAACGGCAGGATCCGGTCGGCATCGCGCTCGGCGGCGCGCGCGGCAAATTGCGCCGCCAGTCTGCGGGCGGTGGCGATCGCCTCCTCGTCGCTGCCGATACGGGCGGCCACGGGCCGGATCTGGTCTGTTTGCCTCAACACGCTGTTCATCGACGCCTCCAATTCTGAGGATGCTATCGGTGAAAGAAATCGAGCGCCGAGATAAGAGTACAAATTCTATAGATGCGATAGAAAATAAAAAGTGTTTGCTTATCGGCGTCAGGCTGTCGCGCCTCAGTTCAATCGAGCGATGCGAGATCACGCCTGCCGTGAAGGACGCGCACGATATTGACGGTTTGGACAGGCCCATCATCGGTGTCTGGAATGGTCTCGTAGAGCATGACAAACGGTGCTTCGACCAGCATGCGCGCCCCGGGCCGGATCTCGGGTCGGCGCCTGCCAAGACGCGACTGCTCGATCAGCAGCTTCGCTTTCCGCTCGAAGCTATCGAAAAGCCGCTCAGCCGCCTGCGGCTGTTCCAGACCGACCTGAACATAAATGTCACGGATGTCCGCCAGAGCCTGGGGCGACCAAACGAGATCAGCGGGCATTGTTCAGCGCAGCGCTCAGTTCCTGACGAGCCTCTTCGCGCAGCTTGTCGAAATCTGCTGGAACGGGATCGCCGCTGGCCTTGCCTTCGTCCCAAAGTTCCCTCAGGCGCCTGGCATCGGCCTGGCGAGCTTCCCATTTGGCCTCCCAGTCGCGGACGGCCTCGCGGACGATTTCGCTTGTGGTGGCATAGGCGCCGGTTTTGACCACGTCACGAAGCAGCGCAGCCTGATGCGTGGTAACGGCTATGCTCACTTTCTCAACATTCGGCATTTTCCGTCCTCGGTCTTGTGGTGGTAAAGTTTACTACCTTCCTATCACTCTGCCAAGCACGTGCATTCGATCTCGGGAAACTCCTGCCCGTGGTCGCTGGCCGCTCACCCCGGCGTGCCGGCAAAGCGCCAGGGATCGATGCATTCGACACCGAGCGGGATGAAATGGGCAATATTTCGCGTCACGAGTTTCAACCCGTGCTCCAGCGCCGTGGCTGCGATCATCGCATCGGCGGAGGGACGTTGATCCGCGGTCGGCAGCAGCCCGGCCCCTCTACAAGAGGCTCAGGCCGGAGCCCCGATCTCAAACGCGTCGCTTTCGCCTGGCACGAGTTCCAGCGGCCAGATGATGTTGCGGCCGCCGTCCGGATAGGACGCGCGATGGGCCGGCATGTTGGCAAGCAGTATCTGGCCGAGCGCGATGCCGAGATCGTAGAGGGACATGCGAAAGCAGCTCAGCGAGGGCTGCAGGAAGCGTGCGCGCGGCGCATCGCGAAAGCCGATCACCGCGAGATCGCGGCCGATCCGGATACCCGACTCCATCAACCGGCGGTAAAGGCCGATCGCCATCAGCTCGTAGATCAGAATGACCGCGGTCGGCCGATCTTCAAGCTGCAGCAGTTCATGCGCTGCCTGATAGCCGCCTTGCTCGCTCGACTTGACGCGAATGACGAGCAACGGGTCGAAGGGGACACCGAGCCGTTCGAGCGTGCGACGATAGCTCTCGACGAAGACGTAGCCGAGGTTGACGTCGCTCGAGGGCGCGGTGATCGCGATCCGGCGATGGCCGCGCGCGACCAGCCTTTCGACAGCGCGTTCGGCGACGCCTTCGAAATCGAGGTCTATCCAGGGGAAATTGTCGGCCGATAGGCTGCGGCCGACGGCGACGAAGGGGATCTTCGCCCGCGAGAGAAGATCGACGCGCCGATCGATGCGCAACGTGTTGGAGATGATCATCGCATCGACGACACGCCGTGCCACCATGCGCTTCAGATATTCGCACGGGTCCTCGTCGCCAGGGCAGGGGAGCATGAGGAGGTCGAGCTTGTGGCGGGCAAAGACGCTCTGCAGACCGCTGGTGACGCCGAGGAAGAAGTTGTCGGCATTCTCGACCGTCTCCTGGCCGGACTCGATCATCAGGCCGATGACCTTCGTCTCACCCTGCCGGAGGCTCCGTCCCGACTGATTGGCGACATAGCCAAGTTGCTCGGCCGTCGCCAGCACGCGCCGGCGGGTTTCCTCGTTCACATCAGGTTTGCCGTTCAGCGCACGGGAGACCGTGCCGATCGAGATATCCAGGTGTTCGGCAAGCTGGCGAATCCCTTTCATGGCTGGCGATTTTTCTCCGGTCCGCACTTTCGCATTCGCCTCTATTGACATCCCAAAACGTTTCCGCCTACATTCGTAAACGTTTACGGGATGCGTGTCACTAGGAGTTGGCGCCATTCCCTCGGAGGAAATCGTGAAATTCAGTGCCATTCTGTGCGGGTGCGGAGCTATGTCCAAAGGTTGGTTGCGCGCCATCGCTTCCAACCCTCAGCTCGCCGATGCCATCACCATTGTCGGCCTCGTCGACCTGAACCGGAAGACGGCGGAAGAGCTTGCCACCGAGTTCGGCCTCGAAGGCGCCGTCATCGGCTCTGACCTGTCCGAAGTCATCGCCGCCGCCAAGGCCGATCTCGTCTTCGACATCGTCATTCCGTCCGCCCGTTACGATATCGTGTCGACGTCGCTGAAGGCCGGCTGCCATGTGCTCAGCGAAAAGCCGATGGCGGCTTCGCTGGCCGAAGGTGCCGCACTGATCGATATCGCCGCCGAGACCGGCCGCATCCACGCCGTCATCCAGAACCGTCGCTTCATATCAGGGGTCAGGCGCCTGCGCCGTTTCGTCGACAGCGGCGCGATCGGTGAATTGACCGGCATCCATTGCGATTTCTTCCTGGCACCGCATTTCGGCGGCTTCCGCGAGGAGATGGACAATGTCCTGCTGCTCGACATGGCGATCCACACCTTCGATGCGGCGCGCTTTGTCGCCGACAGGAAGCCGCTCGCCGTCTATTGCGTCGAGCGCAACCCGAAGGGTTCCTGGTACCGGCACGGCGCCTCGGCCAACGCGATCTTTGAATTTTCCGACGATATCGTCTTCACCTATCGCGGCTCCTGGTGCGCCGAGGGCGAGCGCACCAGCTGGGAAAGCCAGTGGCGGCTGGTCGGCTCGAAGGGAATGCTGACCTGGGACGGTGAGGAGAATTTCAAGGCGACCGTCGCCGGCGGAGAACCAGGGCTCTTGCACGGCTTTGCTTCCGTAAACGTTCCCGGGCCGGACCATGACGCGGAGACTCACGGCCATGCCAGCGTCATCACCGATTTCATCGCGGCAATCCGCACCGGCAAACAGCCGGAGACCGTCAATTCCGACAATATCAGAAGCCTCGCCATGGTCTTCGGCGCGATCGAAAGCGCCAGGACCGGCCGGCGCATCGAAATTTCAGCATAGGATCAAGTGACGTGAGCAACCCTGCAAAATCCATTCGCATCGGCACCATGGTCAGCGGCAACAAGGGCGATGCCGCCACCCGCATCGGCCAGATTGCCGAGCTCGGCTTCGAAAGCTTCGAACCCTTCTTCTGGCAGACGACCAAGGGCCAGAACCTCGCCGAACTCGGCAAGCGTTGCCTCGAGGCGATCGGCGACCGCGACATCACCATCTCGACGCTCGGCATGTTCGGCAACCCGCTGGAAGAGGACGCAATCGACCTCGAAACGCTGCAGGGCTGGAAGGATTGCATCGATAATGCCCATCACTTCGGCGCCACCTGCGTCGCCGGCTTCACCGGCCGCGTCCGAGGCAAGCCACTGACCGACAGCCTGCCGCGCTATAAGCAGATCTGGAGCGAGCTCGCCAAACGGGCCGCCGACAAGGGCGTCAAGATCGCCTTCGAGAACTGCGCCATGGACGGCAATTGGGCGAGCGGCGACTGGAACATCGCTCACAACCCGGATGCCTGGGAATTGATCTTCAACGAGACGCCGGATGACCATATCGGGTTGGAATGGGAACCCTGCCATCAGATGGTCTATCTGATCGACCCCATGCCGCAGATCCGCAAATGGGCGCACAAGATCTTCCACGTCCACGGCAAGGACGCGACCATCCGCTGGGAGGTCATCAAGGAACACGGCATCTTCGGCAAGGAGAAATTCATCTTCATGCGCACGCCGGGCTTCGGCGACAGCAACTGGACCGACATCATTTCCGAACTGCGCCTTGCCGGCTGGTCGGGCTCGATCGACATCGAAGGCTGGCACGATCCGGTCTATCGCGACGAACTCGAAATGACTGGTCAGATTCACGGGCTCAACTATCTGAAGCAATGCCGGGGCGGAGATTTCGTTGTTGATCCCTGATCGACGCCTAAGGTGGGGCGCCGCCGGCTGGGAGGCCTGGCGGGGCACCACGACTGACTAACCTGGTCTTTTCGCGGCGCAGCCGCTTTTTTGGGAGGAAAGCATGAAAAGAATTGCAAGACTTGCGCTAGCACTCGGCACGGCGATGCTGATGACATCGATCGGCCATGCCGAACAGAAGACCTTCAAGATCTGGTGGTTCGAGGAGCCGACCACGGCTCAGGGCATTGTCTGGAAGAAAGCGCTCGAGGAGTTCAAGACGAAACATCCGGACATCACCGTCAGCTTCGAGCAGAAGACCTTTCAGCAGTTGCAGGCCTCAGGCGGCATGATCCTCAATTCCGATCAGGCCCCCGACGTGCTCGAGTACAACAAGGGCAATGCGACCGCTGGCCTGGTTGCAAGCCAGGGATTGCTGACCAATCTGGATGCCTATGTGAAGAAGGAAGGTTGGGACAAGATCCTTAACGAAGGCGATTTTGTCCTAAGCCGTTACGACGAAAAGGGCATCTATGGCTCCGGCCCTGTTTGGGGCGTCTCGGTCTTCGGCGAATATGTTTCGTGCTTCTACAATATCGACATGTTCGAAAAGGCAGGCCTTAAGCCACCGACGACGCTCGAAGAGTGGGTCGCTGCCTTGGAAGCCTTCAAGCAGAAGGGTCTCACACCTCTCGCGCTCGGCGCCATCGACACCAGTGGCCAGCACTTGCTTGCCTCTCTCGCCTACACCAAGGCCGATGACGCCTGGGTCCAGAATTATCAGGGTTTGAAGGCCCCCCTCGATGGCGCGCCCTACCTCTATGCGGCGCAGACATTGGTCGATTGGGTCGGCAAGGGCTACATCAACAAGGACTCTACGGGCATGAAGGACCCGGACGCGGCTCTACTCTTTACCTCCGGCAAAGCGCCGATGTATGTCTCGGGCACGTGGAATCTCGGCACCTTCGCCTCGACCATCAAGGACTTCAAGTGGGGTCAGTTCGTCATTCCGACGCCGAAATATTCGGTCGGCTCGACAGGCAATCTCTGGGTCGTTCCCAAGGCTAGCCAGAATCCCGATCTCGCCGCCGAATGGATCAGCCTGACCTTGTCGCCGAAGTACCAAGCTGAACTCGGCAATGCCGGCGGCGTGCCGATCGCCGCTGATCTTTCCGCCATCACCAACCCCATCGGCAAGAACGCCGCAGCGGTTTTCAAGCAGATCTCTGACAAAAACGGCCTCGGTTTCTATCCTGACTGGCCAGTCCCCGGCTACTACGACGTGCTCAATCAGAAAGACACCGGTCTCTTCCAGGGCAGTCTGACCGCGGAGCAGTTCGTCGAACAGATCAAGCAGGTTTACGACGACGCGCAGGAAAATCAGTAGCGCGACCTTGAACGCTGGGCTGCGCCTCCGGCGCAGCCCTTTATGGGCGGCTGAAGGAAGAATGATATGGCCATATCCAGCCAGCGATCGAGCGACGGTTCACCAAGCTATAGCCTCTACCTCATCCCGGGGGCGATCGGCTTCATCCTGATCGTGCTCATACCGCAGCTTGCTAATCTCGGGCTGAGCTTCACGGCATGGAAGGGCGTTGGCACGCCGCGACCGGTCGGCCTGCAGAACTATCATCGCCTGCTTACGGACGATCAATTCTGGGGATCGATGTATCACACGCTGCTGTTCATCATCTCGATGACCGTGATACCGGTGTGCATCGGCCTGGTGCTGGCCGCTTTGCTGTTCGACTATGTCAGGGATCAATTCGGGGAATGGGTCTCGAGCTTCTTCAGGGCCGGCTTTTACTTACCGCAGATTCTGCCCGTAACGGTCGCCGGCGTGCTCTGGGGCTGGATTCTCAATCCGGTCGGTGTCATCAACATCACGCTAAAGGCTGTCGGCCTCGACAATCTCGCCCAGAACTGGATCGGCGATGCGACATACGCGCTTGCTGCCGTCTCGCTCGTTATCGTCTGGATACAGGTCGGCTATTGTCTGGTGGTTTTCATGGCCGGTCTTTCGCGCATCGACCCTTCTCTCTACGAAGCCGCCGAGCTCGATGGGGCAAACTGGTGGAACCGGCTGGTGACGATCACCATTCCGCTTCTGGCGCCGGAGATTTTCGTCGTTGTGCTGACCACGCTGATCGCAGCGCTTAAAGTCTTTGCGCCGATCTTTGTCATCACCGCCGGCGGCCCCGACAATTCCACCCTCGTGCCATCCTATCTGACTTACTACCACTTCTTCACAACACAACGCGTCGGCTATGCCGCAGCCATCGCGGTCGTGCAAACGACTCTGACGATCGCTTTGGCTGTGATTTTCCTACGCTTCCAAAGCCGGCAGGAGTCGAAGGAGTAGATCATGGCTTACTCAGTTCTCAGCGACGGTACGACCAAGGCAAAGGCGACGGCGACAGCCGATCGCGCGCGACGCGATCCCATGCGGTGGGTGGTGCTGGCCATCCTTATTCTCCTCCTCGCCTTTACGCTCTTTCCGTTTTTCCTTGCTCTTCTCAACGCCGTCAAGGCGAGCGCCGAATACGCAGTCGGCGGACCGCTTTCGATTCCTCGGTCGATCGATCTCACGGCGCTCGAGAAATTCTGGACGGTGTCTGATTTCGGCCGCAAGCTCCTCAACAGCGTGGTGATCAGTCTCGCTGTGTCTATGTTGGGGGTACTGATAAGCCTGTTCAACGCCTATGCGATTGGGGTCGGCAGGGTGCCGGGTTCGCGCGTGATTTTGGTGGTTTTTCTTCTCGGCATCATGGTGCCGCAGGAGTCCATCATTTACCCGCTTTACTATATGGCGAAAGCGAGCGGCCTCTATGATACGCAGCTTTCCGTGATCATCATTTTCGCGGTCCTGCAAAGCGCTTTCGGGACTTACCTGCTCTCGACCGTGCTGCGTACCTTTCCCAAGGAAATCCTCGAAGCGGCGGAGATGGATGGCTCGACCCACTGGAAAACGCTGTGGTTCGTCGTCGTCCCGATGCTGAGGCCGACGCTCATGGTCCTGGGAACCTTCTTTTTCATCTGGACTTGGAACGAATTCTTGATCCCGCTCGTCATGCTGGTGTCCAACAACAACCAGACGGTCTCGGTCGCCATGGGCCTCACCCGCGGTCAGAACATGTCGGACCCGGTGCTGCAGGCCTCGGCGGCTTTCCTGGGTATCATACCGACCGTGATCTTCTTCTTGATCTTCCAGCGCACGCTAACGCGCGGCATCGCCGCTGGAGCAGTCAAATGATGACGTTTTTCACCCTTGACCATCCCATCGGTCCCGGTTGGGGACCAGCAAGGTTTTCAGTATGAGCCAGGACATCCAAATCGAACTCTTGGGCGTCGAGAAGCATTATGGCGCCTTTCACGCGCTTAAGAATGTCAACCTTTCAATTCCCAAGGGCACGTTCGTGGCACTGGTCGGTCCGTCCGGATGCGGCAAGTCCACGTTGCTCCGTTCGCTTGCCGGGCTGGAAAAAATTACCGGCGGCACGCTGAAGATTGCCGGCGAGGTGATGAACGACGTACCGCCGCGGGCACGCGATATCGCTATGGTTTTTCAGAGTTACGCCCTCTATCCACATATGACGGTGGAACAGAATCTGACCTATTCGCTGAAAATGCACGGCGTCCCCAAGGCTGAGGCAAAGCAGAAAGCCGAGGAAGTCGCTGTCATCACCGGTCTTTCCCGGTTGCTCGACCGCTATCCCCGCCAGCTTTCCGGGGGCCAACGGCAGCGCGTCGCCATGGGCCGCGCCATTATCCGCAACCCGCAGGCCTTCCTGTTCGACGAGCCGCTTTCCAACCTTGATGCCGCGCTGCGTGTCTCGATGCGCAAGGAAATCCGCGCCCTGCACGACCGGCTGGGCGCCACTTTCGTCTACGTCACCCACGACCAGGTCGAGGCGATGACGATGGCCGATCATGTGGTTGTCATGCGCGACGGCATCATTGAGCAGCAGGGCGCGCCGCTGGACCTTTACGACCGGCCGGCCAACCGCTTCGTCGCCGGTTTCATCGGCTCGCCGGCGATGAATTTCATTCCGGCGATCGCCGCCGAAGACGGCAAGAGCCTGGTCCTGGATTTTGGGGCGGTGAAGCAGCGGCTTGCAATCGCACGCGCCGTCGAAGCGGGGCGCCAACTCGTGGCCGGCATTCGGCCGGAGCACATCGAGGTGGTCGCGCCCGGGCAGGGCAGCTTCGATGTGCCGATCGCCTTCGTCGAATCGACGGGCTCCTCGACTTTCATCGTCGCGGCGACCCAGCCGGAACTGACGATCGTCGAGACCCGGCGCGACAAGGTCAGGCCGGGGGAGATGATCGGGCTTTCGGTCGATCCGGCCCAGGTCCATCTCTTTGACGCATCGACCGAGCGCCTGATATAATATCGGTTATTCAAGGGCGGGCAGCTTCATAAAATCATCATCGGTCTCTGCGAAGGGAGTGGCTCCGCACGATTCACTTCGTCATATCTGCAGCATCCGGATTTTCCACATGACATCCTCCCCGATATCAGCGCGCCTTTCCCCGAACGCGTCATCCCGTCTCATCGTTCTTGCCGAAACGGTGTTGAAGGCGGGTGAAACCGCCCGTAGCTCCCTGCGGCGGCGGACATCCGGGGAAATGCTTGCCAAGGCGCCGCGCGATTACCAGACCGAGATCGATGTCGCCGTCGAGCGGATTATCGTCGATGAGATGGTCAAGGCCTTCCCGGATTATGCCATCCAGGGCGAGGAAGCCGTCGGCAACCGCACGGCCGGGCCGGAAACGCCGATCATCTACATCGACCCGATCGACGGCACGACCAACTACGCCTGGGGCCTCCCGCATTTCGGCATGACGATCGCGATCGCCGAAGGCGGCAGGCTGGTCGCCGGCGTCGTCTATGACGCCATGCTGGACGAGTTGTTCAGCGCCGAACTCGGCGGCGGGGCTTATCTCAATGGCGAACGTATCCGCTGCGCCGATGTCGCCGAGATCGAAAACGTGCTGATCGGCGCCGGTCTGCCGATCCCGGGCCAGGTCAAGGCGGTTTCGGAAGGGACCTATTTCGATGCCATCAAACGCTTGATGGCCAATACGGCGGGCGTGCGCCGCCTGGGCTCGGCGGCACTGTCGATCGCCTATGTCGCCTGCGGCCGGCTGGACGGCTTCTTCGAGGACGGGCTGTCGATCCACGATTTCGGCGCTTCGGCGCTGATGGTCGAAGAGGCCGGCGGCATCGTCACCCGGTTTTCCGGTGCTGATGTCGACGGGCGCGGCGATATCCTTGCAGCCAGCAAGGCGCTGCATCCCTGGCTCAGGGAAGGCTTTCTCGTCAACGCGTGAACCGGCACAGTCGCCGGGCTCCACCTTATGGAAATCTGCGGCGCGAGACACTATCTCTCGGCAAACAAGGAGATATCCAATGACCGAAGAACGTGCAGTGCTCGCCGGTGGCTGCTTCTGGGGCATGCAGGACCTCATCCGCCGGTACAATGGCGTGATTTCCACCCGCGTCGGCTATACCGGCGGGGATGTGGCGAATGCGACCTACCGCAACCACGGAGCCCATGCCGAGGCGATCGAGATCCTCTTCGATCCCGCCAGGATCAGCTACCGCGAAATTCTCGAATTCTTCTTCCAGATCCATGACCCGAGCACGCGAAACCGCCAGGGCAACGACGTCGGCACGAGCTACCGCTCGGCGATCTTCACCGTCAGTCCCGAGCAGGAGCGCGTCGCCCGCGATACGATCGCCGATGTCGACGCCTCCGGCCTGTGGCCCGGCAAGGTCGTCACCGAAGTCGTGCCGGTCAGCGATTTCTGGGAGGCCGAGCCCGAGCACCAGGACTATCTCGAGCGGATTCCGAACGGCTATACCTGCCACTTCGTCCGGCCCGGCTGGAAACTGCCGGCCCGCCAGAAGATCGCCTGACGCAATCGCGCATGCATGCCGGAAACAAGGCCGGCGTGCATGGCGCGTACACCGCTCAGCAGGCGGGTCAGAACCCCGTGCGATCGGCGATGACGCGCACCATTTCGTCGATGTCCCGATCGTGAATTTCGTGCCCGCCGCCAACGATCCGGTGCAGTTGGGCGGTCGGCGCGACACGGATGAAGGCTTCTCCGTGTTCGATCGGGAATAGCGGGTCCGACGTGCCGTGAATGACGAGAACCGGGACTTCGATGCGGGACGCATGCAGCGTTTCCGCCTTGTCCTCGCTCAAAAGCATGAAATGGTTGGTCGCGCTGACAAAGGACGCGGCCCGGTCCATGTCGCGTGCGATGAGGGCACCCGCCGCCTCGGCATCGTGCGGATGCCTGGTGCCGGCCAGCATGGCTGAATCGCGACGCAGGAAATCGGCGATGGCCCCAAGATCCGACCAGTCGATGTTTTCGGCAGCAGCGGAATGTTCCTTGTAAGCTTTGGTCGAAGAAGGCAGCCCGTCGACTCCCAGCGGCGACGAGCTGATCACGGTGAGTGTCCGCACGCGCTTGGGCTGGCGCAATGCGGCCTCTTGCGCCAGGAAACCGCCCATCGACATGCCCACCAGATGCGCGGCTTCAATGCCATAACCGTCGAGAACGGCGATGGCGTCGTCGGCCAGATCGCCAAACGAATAGCCCGGCTCGCCCGGCGGGTAACACGTGGAAAGACCGGTGTCGCGCTGGTCGTAGCGGATGACGTAGCGTCCTTGGGCGGCGAGTTCCTCACAGAACCTTTCCGGCCACCACAGCATCGAAGACATCACCCCCATGATCAACAACACGGGCGGGTGGGCCGGATCGCCGAAGGCCTGGGTGTGCAGTTGGGTATATTCGAATGCGACGATCTTTTCTGCGACGAGAGTTGCTCCGGTCATTTCCATACCTCAATCTTTCCGATTGTAGTTGGCAATCAGTCTCCATCTTGCATAACTGATCCTAATATGCAATCAGTGTTGAGAGGCTTGGCATGCGAAACCCCTCCACGCGTCAGACTGAGGATTGATCCTCGAACAAGGCAGAGTGAGTGTCATGGCGTTGGATCGTGCCGACTTTTACGATGCGGAATTGGCGAGACACAATCGGCACCTCAGTGTTGCTGCCGGCGTTGCCCCCGGTGACCGGGTGCTCGATATCGGCTGCGGCGCGGGGCAGACGACGCGCGAGGCCGCGCGTGCCGCGACGCAAGGAGCAGTGGTCGGAGTGGATACATCAGCCGAGATGCTCGAAGTCGCAAGGCAACGGAGTGCTGGCGAGGGTTTGCGAAATGTGGTGTTCGAGCAGGCAGACGCGCAATTCCACGCCTTTCCGGCTGCCAGTTTCGATCTCTGCATCAGCCGGTTCGGCGTCATGTTTTTCGCCGATCCGGCGGCGGCCTTTGCCAATATCGGCCGGGCGATGCGTCCGGGCGCGCGCCTTGTGTGGATGGTATGGCAAAGCCGGGAGCGCAACGATTGGTCTGGCGCCATACGACAGGCGCTGGCGCCCGGAACTGCGGCTTCGGCAGGTGGTCCCAATCCGTTTTCGCTGGGCGATCCTCCCATTGCGAGGGACCTTTTGAGCGGCGCAGGTTTTACGTCGATCGACTTTGCCGAGGTGCGAGAGCCGGTCTTCTATGGAGCGGACGTCGATGCGGCGTCGGATGCGCTCGCCGGCCTTTATCTTGTGAAGGACGCGCTCGCGCGCACCGACGAACCGCCCGGCAAACCGCTGCGGCGTCTGCGTGATCTGCTGGCGGCGCATATGACGCCGGAGGGGGTGTTTTTCGACTCCCGCGCCTGGATCATCACTGCTCGCCGCGCGGCGGGATAACGCGCTGGCCGGCAGCCAAATTCATCCGATGGTCGGCGCCGCCTCTCAATAGCGCGGTGCGTAATCTAGGCCGCCGTCGATGCGGGCCGGGCGCCCATCCAGGAAAAGCTCGCCGATGCGCGGCGCCGAGCGGGCGACGACCCTGCCGCGGCGGATCACCGCCAGCCGGTTCGGCTTCAGCCGCAGCGCCTCCAACGGGTCGCGCGCCTGGAGGATGACGAGATCGGCATTACATCCTTTTTCGAGACCGTAACCTTCAAGGCCCATCGTCTTCGCCGAGTTGACGGTCAGGGCATCGAAGATCTTCTTCTTGTCTTCGATGCCGGCCATCTGCGCGACATGGATCGCCATATGGCCGACCTCCAGCATGTCGCCCGATCCCATCGAATACCACGGATCCATGACGCAATCGTGCCCGAAGGAAACGTTGAGCCCGGCATCCATCAACTCGCGCACACGGGTCATGCCGCGCCGCTTCGGATAGGTATCGTGCCGGCCCTGCAGCATGATATTGATCAGCGGATTGGGAATGACGTTGATCTCGGCTTCCGCCATCAGCGGAATGAGTTTCGAGACATAATAATTGTCCATCGAATGCATCGAGGTCAGATGCGAGCCGGCGACACGTCCCTGCAGGCCGAAGCGGATGGTCTCAGCCGCCAGCGTCTCGATATGGCGCGACAGCGGGTCGTCGGTTTCGTCGCAATGCATGTCGACCGGCAGGCCGCGATCGGCAGCGATGCGGCAGAGCGCCTCGACCGAGGCCGTGCCTTCGCCCATCGTCCGTTCGAAGTGCGGAATGCCGCCGACGATGTCGACGCCCATGTCGAGGGCGCGGTTGAGTGCGTCGATCGCGCCCGGCGAGCGGTAATAACCGTCTTGCGGGAAGGCGACTAGTTGCAGATCGATATAGGGCGCCACCTTCTCGCGGACCTCGATCATCGCCTCGACCGTCACCAGCCTGGGATCGCTGGTATCGACATGGCTGCGGATGAAGAGCAGGCCTTGCGTCACCGCCAGATCGCAATAGCGCAGCGCACGGTCGACCAGCTCTTCCCGCGTCACGATCGGGCGCAGCTCCCCCCAAAGCGCGATGCCTTCGAGCAGGGTGCCGGAGACGTTCATGCGCGGCAGGCCGAGCGACAGGGTGGCGTCCATATGAAAATGCGGATCGACGAAAGGCGGACTGACCAGCCTGCCGGTGGCGTCGATTTCTTCCCCGGCCTGCGCCTGCAGATTGCCCTCGACGGCGATGATCCGATCGCCCTCGATGCCGATATCGATGCCGGTGCGGCCATCGGGGAGATTTGCGTTTCTGACGATCAGATCGAACATCGGAGCCTCGTTGGATGTGGACGGTCTCAGCGCTCGCCGCGGCGATAGGGCTGCATCAGCGCCTGCGGGACGCGGGCACGGCGAGCCATGACGGCAAGCGCGGCGATGGAGAGAATATAGGGCGTCATCAGGAAGAGCTGATAGGGCACCAGCCCGCTCAGCACGGTTTGCAGCCGAAGCTGAAAGGCATCGAAGAAGGCGAAGAGCAGGGCGCCGAACAGCGCGCGGCCCGGACGCCAGGAGGCGAAGACGACGAGCGCGATGCAGATCCAGCCC
Organism: Rhizobium chutanense; assembly: GCF_002531935.1. Lineage (GTDB taxonomy): Bacteria > Pseudomonadota > Alphaproteobacteria > Rhizobiales > Rhizobiaceae > Rhizobium > Rhizobium chutanense. The sequence goes on from NZ_NWSV01000024.1 coordinate 66,968, forward strand.
CGCCCCTGCACCATGGTTGGAAAGAAGCTGTTGAACGCCGACAAGGTCAGGAAGGCGCCGCCCATTCCCATCAGCGCGCTGCCGGCGATGACCGCGCCGTAACGCACCTTCATCGGATTGACGCCCTGGGCTTCCGCCGCATGCGGGTTCTCGCCGGTCATGCGGATCGCAAGCCCCACCGGCGTGCGGAAGATGATGTAGGCCATCAACAGGGCGATCAGGATCGCAAGATAGGTCGGCGCGGTCTGCGTGAAGAAGGCCGGGCCGATGAAAGGCAGCGTCGAGAGGCCGGGAATGGCGATCGGCTGGAACGGCACGATGGTGGGCGGCGTATTGGCAAGCGGCACGATCAGCCGGAAGACATAGTAGCTGAAGCTCGACGCAAAGAGCGTGACGCCGAGACCGGCGACATGCTGCGAGAGGCCGAGCGTCACCGTCAGTCCCGCATGCAGCAGGCCGAAGACGCCGCCGGCCACTGCGGCAATCAGCAGGCCGATCCACAGATCGGCGCCGTGATAGACGGAAAGCCAGCCGATCATCGCTCCGAAGGTCATGATGCCTTCGATGCCGAGATTGAGCACGCCGGCCCGTTCGCAGAGCAGGGCACCGAGCGTGCCGAAGATCAGCGGTGTGGCGATCCGCAGGATTGCCGCCCAGAGCCCGGCGGAGGCGATGATATCGAACAGCTGCATCATCGCCGGATCCTGTATTGGGTGAAGAACAACGCGATCAGCATCGTCAGCAGCGACAGCGCCACGGTGACATCGGCGATATAGGTCGGGACGCCGAGGCCGCGGCTCATGCCGCCGGCCCCCACGAACATGGTGGCGGTGAAAATGGCGGCGAAGACGACGCCGAGCGGATTGAGGTTGGCGAGCATGGCGACGACGATGCCGGCATAGCCGAAACCGGGCGATAGGTCGGTCGTCACATAGCCCTTGACGCCCATCACCTCGATCGCGCCGGCGAGCCCCGCAAGCCCGCCCGAGAGGCAGGCGACTTTCACCAGCGTTCCACCGAGCGGCACTCCTGCGAAGACCGCACCGGCGGGATTGAGGCCCGCGGCGCGGGACTGCATGCCGAACACCGTGCGGGACTGAACGAAATGGGTGATGACGGCAAGAGCGATCGCGATCGCAAAGCCGATATGCAGGCGCGAGCGGGCGATCAGCTTCGGCAGCATGGCGTGATCGCTGACGGATTGCGACTGCGGCCAGCCGAAAGCGAGCGGATCCTTGAGAACCCCATCGATCAGCATCGAGACGAAAAGCACGGCGATGAAGTTCAGGAGCAGGCTGGTGACGACCTCGTCGACGGAAAAGCGCAGCCTGAGCCACAGCGGAACCAGGATCAGCACCATGCCGGCGATGGCGCCGATCAGCAGCAGGAGCGGGATGAGGATCGGCGCGGGAAGATTGCCCAGCAATTTCGAACTTGCCGCCGCAACGGCGATGGCGCCGAGATAGAACTGGCCCTCGGCACCGATATTCCAAAGCCGCGCCCGAAAGGCGACGGCAGCGGCAAGCCCCGTCAGCATCAGCGGCGTCGCCCGCGTCAGCGTTTCGGTCGCCGACAGCCGCGAGCCGAAGGCGCCGGTCAGGATGCGCCAATAGGCATCGAGAACAGGCGCGCCGGCGATCGAGATCAGGATGCCCGCCAGAGCCAGCGCCGCGATGACGGCGACGATAGGCGTAAGTATCAACAGGGAAAGCGGGCGATGCTCGCGGCGCTCAAATCGCATGGCCGGCCTCTGGGGTTTCCTGCCATTCGCCGGCCATCATCAGCCCCAGCCTGCGGGCGTCGGCGCCGTCGGCCTCGACGGGCGGCGACAGGCGACCGCCGACAATTGCCTGTATGCGATCGGCAAGCGCGATCACCTCGTCGAGATCCTCCGAGATCAGCAGCACGGCGGTCCCCTGCCGGCGGGCTTCGAGCAGGCGAGCGTGCACGGCGGCAACCGCACCTTCATCGAGGCCCCGGGCGGGCTGTGCGGCAATCAGGATGCGCGGCCGCCGATAGAGGCTGCGCCCGAGGATCAGCTTCTGCATATTGCCCCCGGAAAGCAGCCGGGTGCGAATGGCCGGGCCGCCGCCGCGAACATCGAACCCGTCGATGATCTCCCTCGCGAAGGCTATGCCGGCCTTGCGGTTGACGAGACCACGGCGAGAGAAGGCCGGCGAGGCAATACGTTCCAGTACGGCGTTTTCCCAGATCGCCATTTCCCCGATCACCCCTTCATGGTTGCGATCCTCGGGAATACGGCCGATGCCGGCTTCGACGACATCGGCGACGCTGAGATGGCCGACCGCTTCCCCGAACAGCTTGAGGTCGCCGCCGCTGCGGGCCAGCGTACCGGAAAGAAGATGCGCCAGCGCCGCCTGGCCATTGCCCGAAACGCCGATGATGCCGAGGATCTCTCCCTGATGCAGCCGGAAGCTGATCGATTTCAGCCGGTCGACGCCGCCGGTGCGCACCGTCACATCGTCCGCTTCGAGGGCGACGGCCCCGGGGGCCGACGGCTCGCGCACGGGCCGTGTCACGCGCCGCCCGACCATCAGTTCGGCGAGTTCCGCCTTGCTGGTGTCCGATGCCCTGCGCTCGGCGACCATCTTGCCGCCGCGCAACACGACGATGCGGTCGGCCGCCGCCATCACCTCGTCGAGCTTGTGCGAGATGAAGATCAGTGACAGGCCCTGACGGGCCATTTCTTTCAGTGTCGTGAACAACCGCTCGGCCTCGATATTGGTGAGCACCGCCGTCGGCTCGTCGAGGATCAGGATGCGGGCGTCGTTATAAAGCGCCTTGAGGATTTCCACCCGCTGCTGCTCGCCGACCGACAGATCGCCAAGCCGGGCATCCGGATCGACCGTGAGGCCGAAGCGCTCGGAAATGGCCAGGAGCTTCTTGCGCGCCGCCGATGTTGCCGAGCGCCAGGACCATAGTTTTTCGGTGCCGGTCATGACATTTTCAAGCACCGTCAGATTGGGCGCCAGCGAGAAATGCTGATGCACCATGCCGACGCCGGCGCGGATCGCCGCACGCGGTTTTCCCGGCGGCACCTCGGCGCCCTCGATCAGAATTCGGCCGGCATCCGGCATGTAGTGGCCGAAAAGAATGCTCATCAGCGTGGTCTTGCCGGCACCGTTCTCGCCGAGCAGGGCCACGATCTCGCCTCTGGCGAGCATCATGGAAATATCATCATTGGCGAGATTGGCGCCGAAGCGTTTGCTGACACCGATAATTTCCAGAACAGGCCCGGTCATGACGGCAATCCCGCCACCGGAAACCGGTGCTGCCATCGCCCCTCGGCCTCCAGGCGAGCGGCAAGCGACAGAAGGCGTGGCTCGCGGCCCATCGGTGCCAGGAGCTGCACCGGCAGCGGCATGGCCTGTTGATCCTGTCCGAAAGGGAGCGTCAAAGCAGGAAAACCCGAAATATTGGCCAGGCAGGCAAGCGGCGCGAATGCCGCCATTCGCTCGAGATGCAGATCCGTGTCGGCATGATCGGACGGAAAGGAGCCGATCGCAAGGGGCGCATAGGCAAGCATCGGCATCAGGATGCAATCGATCCTGTCGAACAGCGACCAGAGACGATGGCTGACCAGGACGGCATCGTTGAGCGTGCTCCAGAGCTTGGCGGCCGAAAGCGCCCCTCCTCGCGCCGCGAAAGCCTGCGTGAGAGGCTCGGCGCCGATCTTATCGAGAGCCGCTGCCTTGATGAGCGTTGCGAGGTTGACGGAGACGATATCGGCAAAGACACGCCCGCTCGCGGCAACGCTCCATTCGAACTCGGCCCAGGCCAGTGGAACGATCTCGTGTCCGTCACTCTCGAGCGCACGCGCCGCATCCTCGACGACGGCAAGCCGATCGCTCTCGGTCGGATAGGTCGGCCCGGTATCGGTCAACAGGCCGATCCGCAAGCGGCCGTTGTCGATATCGATGGGGGAGGGATCCGCAACAGGGCCGCGCGCATGACCGCTCAGCCGGCTGAAAATCAGGGCCGTATCCCGCACCGACCGGCACACCGCCAGTTCGCTTGCGATGCCGGCAAGGTGATTGCCGAAGGATGGCCCGCCGGGCATGGTGCCGCGCGTCGGCTTCAGTCCGACGAGGCCGCAACAGGCGGCCGGCACACGGATCGAACCGCCGGCGTCGGTGGCATGGGCGATCGCAACGATCCCGGCCGCAACCGCCGCCGCCGCACCGCCGGAGGAGCCGCCGGCGGTGCGGGCCGGATCGAGCGGATTGCGGCAGATGGGGCCGGTGGCCGGTTCGCTGGCAAGCGACAGGCCGAATTCCGGGCTCGTCGTCAGGCCGAACAGGCAGAAGCCGGCATCGCGGAACCGGGAAGCGAGATCGGAATCGGCTTCGCCGCCCTTTCTTTCGAAAAGGCGAGAACCAGCCGTGACCGGCAGCCCGGCAAAGGGACCGCCAAGATCTTTCGCCAAGGTCGGCACGCCGGCAAAGGGCCGGGCGACAAAATCGCCGGGCGCGCTCTGCCGTTCCCGGTCGCGGTCGTGTGCAGCGGCGAGGCCCATGGCGGCATCGAGATAGGCGATCGCGCCGAGCGACTCATGCCGTGCAGCTCTCTTGAGAGAGATCTGCATCGCTTCTGCAGCGCTCAGGCTGCCATGCCTGATCGCTGCCGCCAGTTCCGTCGCGTCGCCCTGCATGAGCCGAACTACTTCGGCTCGTCCATCATCTTCGGAACTTCGAAGGTGCCGGCCTTGATCTCGGCGCGCTTGGCTTCCATCGCGGCCTCCGCTTCGGCGGGCGCGACACCCTTGACGAAGACGATATCGCTGCCGCCTTCCTTCATCAGGCCGTAAGACGTGTAGTTCCGGCCGACCGGTTTTCCGGCGGCGACATCGGCGATCGCGGCATTCAGAATCGGGCGGAAATACCACATGGCGTTGGCGAACACCGTATCCGGATAACGCGGCGTGTAATCGATCAGCGAGCCGACCGATCTGATGCCGCGCTCCTTGGCGGCATCGGCCGTGCCGATGCGTTCGCCGAACAGGATGTCGGCGCCGGCGTCGATCTGGGCAAGACCGGCTTCACGGGCCTTCGGCGGATCGAAGAAGGTTCCGATGAACGAGACGAGATGTTTGGCATCCGGGTTGACCGCCTTGACGCCCGCGGCAAAGGCGTTGATCAGCATATTGACCTCGGGGATCGGAATGGCGCCGACCGAACCGACGACGTTCGACTTGGTCATCTTGCCCGCCAGCATGCCGGCAAGATAAGCGCCGTCGTGGTTCCAGGTGCCGAAGACGCCGAAATTGTCGCCGGCCTGCTCGCCGCTCGAACCCAACACGAAAGCGGTATCGGGATAGTCGGCCGCGACCTGCCGGGCCTCCTTCTCCACCGCATAGGCCTCGCCGATGATCAGCTTGTTGCCCTGTTCGGCATATTCGCGCATGGCGCGGGGATAATCGGTGCCGGAGACCCCTTCGGAGAACACATATTCGATGACGCCGTCCTTGGCCGCGTCCTGAAGGGCCTTGTGAAGACAGGAGTTCCAGGCATTTTCAACCGGCGACGCATGAATGCCGGCAACCTTCAGCGGCGCAGCCGCCCTTGCGAGCGGGGCGAAGCTGCTGACGCCAAACGCGATGCCCGACGCGATCACTGCCCGGCGTGAAATCAGGATGTCTTTGGTCATGACTGCTCCCTTTTTTTACCATCTGGTTCAAAAATCATAGTAGCGCCTAAAAATGTGTCAAGCAGCGAACAGGCTTAAAAATCAGGCTAATCGGCCGCCGCAACCTGGCTGAAAGAACGAGACGCCGCAGGTCTGCACGCCCAGTGCCGCCGTGCTTCTCAGGCCGGATCTGCGGGGCTTGGCGCGACGACTCCGGCAGGTTATGCATAGAACTATTGGGTTGGGGAAATTGAAATGGGTGAAGAAGAAGACGCCTCGCGGCGGCCGATCGCGAGCCGGTCGTCGTCCTGGGCGATCGCGCTCATCCGTCGCCTTCTCGTGCTGTTCGTCCGGATCATGGTCGGCGCCCGAAGCGAGTGGCGAGGCTGTACGCCCGACCCTCGCCGCCGCATCTATTTCGCCAATCACAACAGCCATGTCGATACCGTTGCCGTCATGGCTGCCCTGCCGTGGCCGGTGCGGCGGCTGACCCACCCGGTCGCGGCGCGCGATTACTGGGGAACGAGCGCTTTTCGGCGTTTCATTGCCGAAAAAGGCCTGCGCGCCGTCCTGATAGATCGCAAGCCTCTGCCCGACAGCAATCCGCTGGAGCCGGTCGAGCGTCTGCTCGAGGAGGGGCGCTCGGTCCTGATCTTTCCGGAAGGCACGAGAAGCGCCAGCGAGGAGATCGCCCCTTTCCGCAGCGGCATCTATCGCCTTGCCTGCCGTTTCCCCGATGTCGATCTCGTGCCGATCCATCTCGACAATCTTCAGCGCATCCTGCCGAAGGGAAGCATATTGATCGTGCCGATCACCTGTACGGCACGCTTCGGCAAGCCGCTGCGCGTCGAACCGGGCGAAGGAAAGGACGCATTCCTGGCGCGCGCCCGTGCAGCAGTCATCGAGTTAGCGGACGGAAAGCACAGCGCATGACCAGCTTTTTCTCCATCGTGCTTGCCGCAATCCTCGGCCTGCTGGCGGTCGCCTCGGCCATCGGCTTCATCCTTCAGCAGCGCGCGACAGAGCCCGGCTCCGTTGCCACCGTCCACAATCTCAATGCCCGAATCCGCTCCTGGTGGATTATGGTCGCGATATTCGGCGGCGCGATCCTGCTCGGCGATACCGCGGTGGTCGCCCTGTTCGCATTCCTGTCCTTCATGGCGCTTCGCGAATTCTGGACGCTGACGCCGTCGCGGCGCGGCGATCACCTAGCGCTGTTCCTGTCCTTCTTCGTCGTCCTGCCGGTGCACTATGTGCTGCTCGGGACACTCTGGTACGGCCTCTTCGCGATCTTCATCCCGGTCTATGCCTTCCTGATCCTGCCGGCGGTGGCGACCTTGACGGGCGACGTCAACGAATTCCTGGCGCGCACCGCCAGGGTGCAATGGGGGTTGATGCTGACGGTCTATTCGATCAGCCATGCTCCCGCACTTCTGATGCTGCAGACCGGCACACCCTCGGCCCTTCTCCTCGTCTATCTCGTCATCGTCGTGCAGCTTAGCGATGTCTTCCAGTATGTCTGGGGCAAGCTCTTTGGAAAGCACCGCTTCTCGCCCAACATCAGCCCGTCGAAGACGCTCGAAGGCCTCTTTGGCGGCGGCGCCTCCGCCATCCTGGTGGGCACGCTGCTCTATCGCCTGACGCCGTTCTCACCCCTGCAGGCGGCGGCCGTCAGCACGGTCATCGTCGTCGCGGGCTTCTTCGGCGGCTTCGTGCTGTCGGCCATCAAGCGCGACCTCAACGCCAAGGACTGGGGCTATGTCATCGAGGGTCACGGCGGCGTGCTCGACCGCCTGGATTCCATCACCTTCGCCGCGCCGCTGTTCTTCCACATCGTCCGCTACTGGTACACCGTCTGAGAATTTATCCGCGAAAGACTATCTCGCAGTCTCCACGGACGAGGCATGGGCCCTCGCCATGGCCTCCTGAAGGTCGTCGATAGGCGTCGCATTCACCATCTTCCTGCCCTCGAGCTCCTTCGGCATTTTCCAGCCGGGATCGATGCCTTCCATGTTCGGCAGCTCATGGGCGATACCCTTGTGGCAGTCGATGCAGGTCGCCTGACCGGTAAGCAGATATCGGGTGTGGATCTCGGCAGCGCGTTGTGTCTGCTTCTGCAGATCCATCGCCACCGACGAATGACAGTTGCGGCATTCCAGGCTGTCATTGGCCTTCATGCGCGCCCATTCATGCTGGGCAAGCTCCAGCCGCTTTTCCAGAAACTTCGGGCGAGTGTTGATCGTGCCGAATATCTTGCCCCAGACCTCCTTGGAGGCCTGCATCTTGCGGGCGATCTTGTCGGTCCACTGATGCGGCACGTGGCAGTCCGGGCAGGTCGCCCGCACGCCCGATCGGTTGGAAAAATGGATGGTGCGTGAAAGCTCCTGATAGACGTTGTCGTGCATCTCATGACAGGAGGTGCAGAATTTTTCGGTATTGGTCAGTTCCAGTGCGGTATTGAACGCACCCCAAAAGAGGACGCCGCCGACGAAGCCGCCGAGCGTCAGGACGCCGAGCCCGATCGTCGCCGCCGGCGTCGTCAGGATCGACCACGCCCAGAGAACCACTTTCCTGACAAATGCGATCATGACGGTCACTCGCTCCCGGCCGGTCTGAAACCGAGCTCGCTCATATCCTTGAACGCATTGGGGACGAGCGCAGGGGTGTCCGCCTGCGGCACATGGCACGCCGTACAGAAGTAGCGGCGAGGGGAGACGTCGGCGAGCATCTGGCCGTCGCGCGTCATATAGTGGGTGACACTGATCATCGGCGCGCCGCTATCTTGGGTGAATTCCCGCTTGTGGCAGGAAAGGCAGCGGTTGGCGTTGACCGACAGTTCGTAACCTTCGATCGAATGCGGAATGATCGGCGGCTGGTCCGGATAGGCGCGCATCCTGCGCTTGTCGTCGACGATCCACTTCGGCAGCGGCTTGGCATCCCCTGTGTCCATCGAGGGCGTCGGGCCTTCCAACTGGGGGACGGTTTGCTGCACCACCTGGCCGAAGGCGGCCGTCGCCAGGAAAACGACGATGCCGGCTGCGATTGCCTGCCATTCCGGTCGCCTTAAACGGCGGGAAGAATCTTGACCGCGCATTTTTTGAAATCCGTCTGCTTGGAGATGGGATCGGTGGCGTCGAGCGTGACCTTGTTGATCAACTGGCTGGCATCGAACCAGGGGACGAAGATGACGCCTGACGGCATTCGATTCCGGCCCCTGATATCGATACGCGAGCGGATCTCGCCGCGGCGGGAAACGATCCGCACCTCCGCTCCCTGGTTGATGCCACGCTTGCGGGCATCCTCGGCATTCATGAAACATCGCGCCCCGGGAAAGGCCCGGTAAAGCTCCGGAACCCTCATCGTCATCGATCCCGAGTGCCAGTGTTCGAGCACACGGCCGGTCACCAGCCAAAAGTCGAATTCATCGTCGGGAGATTCGGCCGGCGGCTCGTAGGGCACGGCCAGGATGACGGCCCTGCCGTCCTTCTGGCCGTAGAACTTCACGCCCTCACCGGGCTTCACATAGGGGTCGTAGCCTTCCCGGTATCGCCAGCGCGTCTCCTGGCCGTTGACCACCGGCCAGCGCAACCCGCGTACCTCATGATAGAGGTCATAGGGCGCCAGGTCGTGTCCGTGGCCACGCCCGAAGGAGGCATACTCCTCGAACAGGCCCTTCTGGATATAAAATCCGAACGCCTTGGCCTCGGCATTGTCGTATTCGGCGCTGATCTCACCGAGCGGAAATCGATCCACCTCGCCATTGCGGAAGAGCACGTCGAAGAGCGTTTTCCCCCGATACTCCGCATTGGCATCGAGGATGTCCTTCGACCAGACCTCGTCGGTGGTAAACCGCTTGGAGAATTCGACGATCTGCCAGAGGTCGGATCGCGCCTCTCCCTTGGCCTGAACGAGCTGATGCCAGACATGGGTGCGCCGTTCGGCATTTCCATAGGCGCCTTCCTTCTCGACCCACATCGCCGCGGGAAGGATCAGGTCGGCGCTCATCGCCGTTATGGTCGGATAGGCATCCGAAACCACGACGAAATTCTCCGGATTGCGATAACCCTGCCAGGTCTCGTTGCTGGTGTTCGGTCCGGCCTGGACGTTGTTGTTGACCTGCACCCAATAGAAATTCAGCTTGCCGTCCTTCAGCATGCGGTCCTGCTGGACGGCATGATATCCAGGCTGCTCCGGGATGATCCCGTGCGGGACACGCCAGATTTCTTCGGCATGCTTGCGGTGCTCGGGATTCACCACCGTCATGTCGGCGGGAAGACGATGGGCGAAGGTCCCCACTTCACGGGCCGTCCCGCAGGCTGAGGGCTGGCCGGTCAGCGAGAACGGGCTGTTGCCCGGCTCGGAGATCTTGCCCGTCAGCAAATGCAGATTGTAGACCATCTGGTTCGCCCAGACGCCGCGGACATGCTGGTTGAAGCCCATCGTCCAAAGCGACGTGACCTTGCGGCCGGGATCGGCATAGAGTTCGGCAAGCTGCTCCAGGAATTCCGGATCGACGCCGGTGAGTTCGGACGTCTTCTTCAGCGTGTATTCGCTAACGAATTCCTTGAAGGCGTCGAAATCCATCGGCTCGGTTTTGCCGGGATTCTTGGCGTTGGCCGCGGCGACTTCAACCGGATTGTCCGGGCGCAGGCCGTATCCGATATCGGTGACGCCTTTTGCAAACTTCGTGTGGTCGCGGACGAAGTCCTCGTTCACGCGTCCCGTCTGAATGATGTGGTTGGCAATGAAGTTCAGGATCGCCAGATCGGTTCCCGGCTTGAAGACGATGGGAATGTCGGCAAGATCCATGCTCCTGTGGGTAAAAGTCGAAAGCACCGCAACGCGGACATGCGGTTGCCCCAGCCGGCGGTCGGCGACGCGCGTCCACAGGATCGGATGCATCTCCGCCATATTAGAACCCCAGAGCACGAAGGCGTCGGCGTTCTCGAAATCGTCGTAACAGCCCATCGGCTCGTCCATGCCGAAGGTGCGCATGAACCCGTAAGCGGCAGACGCCATGCAATGCCTGGCATTGGGGTCCAGATTGTTGGAACGAAAACCGGCCCGCATCAGCTTTGTGGCGGCATATCCTTCAAAGATCGTCCACTGGCCCGAGCCGAACATGCCGACGGCCGTCGGCCCCTTGTCCTTGAGCACTTTCTTGCATTGCTCGGCCATCACGTCGAAGGCCTCGTCCCAGCTCACCGGTTCGAACTCGCCGTCTTTGGCATAGCGGCCGTCGCGCTTGCGCAGCAGGGGGGTCTGAAGCCTATCCTCGCCATACATGATCTTGGAGAGGAAATAGCCCTTGATACAGTTCAGGCCGCGATTGACCTCCGCCTGCATGTCTCCATGCGTTGCAACGACCTGGCCTTGCTTGACGCCTACCATGACGCCGCAACCGGTGCCGCAGAAGCGGCAGGGAGCCTTCGACCATTTGATCTCCAATGCACCGACGCCGCCGGGCACCGGCTGAGCGGCAGCCGGCATCGCTATTCCGGCAGCGGCCGCGGCGATGGCGGCGGCCTGGGCCTTCAGAATGTCACGCCTGTTCAATTCTCCCGTCATGGCCTTGCATCTCCTCCTCGACATGCTCGAACACCATGTTCGCCGCAATCACCCCATCCAGGAGCGAGATTTGCGACAGACGATCGCCAAGCATGCCCGTGCTCGTTCCCTCAATGACGATGACGATCTTGCCGTTGGCATGACCGTGAACCTCCACATTCCGCATTTCGGCGAGCGCCGCGAGCACAGCCCCGGTGCGGGCCGGCATGGTCGCAACCACGGCGCTCGATATGTGATAGCGCAGAGGCCGCTCAGGCATCGGCCGCCTCCATCCCGTAAGGCTGCAATGTGATGGCGTTAACCGGACAGCCGGCGATGCATCCCCCGCATCCGTTGCAAATCTCGGTGCGAAGCTCCGGAACAAACGGGCCGCCGATGCGGGGCCGAAAACGGATTGCCTGCTGGGGACAAGCTTCTCCACACGACTGGCAGGTGATGCCGCGCTTCGCCAGGCAGGTATCGCCGACCACCGCGACATGGGCAAAGCGATCGATCCGTTCCACGGTGAAGACCGGTTCCGGGCACGATGCCGCGCATTCACCGCAGAACGTGCATTCGCCTCGCATGAAGTCGAGCGACGGCAGTCCGTCCACGAGACGGATTATCTGGGTTGGACATCGCTCCTCACATTGTCCGCATCCGGTGCATGCCGCGGCAAGGCTTCGCATCGATGCTCCCGGCGGGCAAATCCTGTGATCGGTCGTTGCCGGCCGGGCTGAGAGGAATTGACGTCTCGACATCGGCGCTTGGGACATGGCTCAATGCCCCGGCGGCGGCCCCGGAGGACCGAAGACAATCTGAAACATCCATACGAGGAAACCATAACCGCCGACGACGCCCACAGCGACCAGAGGCCATATTCCGAATGCAAGGATAAGGAAAACCAGCACTTCCGCCCGGCGTTTTGCGCGCGGATCACTCTGCCCCGATGCTTTTTGAAGCAATTCAGACATGACGGGCCCCCAGCCACAGACGATAGCATGCCCAGTCACCCATGACCAGATGACTGGCATTCCACCAGGCTACAACTGCCTCCTTATAGGCAGCAGGCTCGCATTGTCGCCGCCGTGCGCGCAAGAAAACGCCTGCGCAAGGAGCGTCTAAACCCGGCCGATGTCCTCCAGGCTCTCGAACAGCCGGCGTTGAACATCCCGCTCCTGCCTGCCGATGGCGGTCATCAACTGGCCCATCGTTCCCCGCAGGCCGTGCAACTCGTCCACCAGCTCCATGACGATATCGACGCCGGCTTCGTTGACGCCCATGTTTCCCATGAGGTCCAGGATCAGCCGGGCACGCGCGACGTCGGCGTCGCGAAATTGCCGTTGCCCGCCCGATGTCTCGGGGATCAGCCAACCCTGTTCGATCCAGAGGTCGAGCTGGACAACATCGATTTTCAAGTAAAGACGGAATTCGAGATCATTCATGATCAGGTCTCCATGTTCTTCCTCGGATCGTATGGATTTGCCGTCGCCCATTCCTTCACCAGCAACGTCAGCCGTTCGTCGGGATTGTCGGGCAGCACGATCTTCAAAGTGACATAAACGTCGCCGTGCCCGCCGCCGCGTTTGGCAGCACCTTTGCCCTTGAGACGCAGGACCTTGCCCGTATTCGAGTGCGGGGGCAATGTCAGGTTGACCGGTCCCGAAGGTGTCGGCGCCCGGACCTTGCCGCCGAGCACGGCTTCTTCGAGCGAAATCGGCAATTCCAAGCGGATATCGTCGCCGTCGCGGGTGAAGAAGCGGTGAGGACTGACGCGGATTTCGATGAGCGCATCGCCCGGCGGCCCGCCGCCAATGCCCGGCTCGCCCTTGCCGCGCAGCCGCAAGGTCTGGCCGTCGCGGGTGCCGGGCGGGATCTGCACGTCGAGCTGCGGCCCGCCCGGCAGCTTGACCCCGGTCCTGCTGCCGTTGACCGCCTCGAGAAAGTCGACCTCCAACGAGAAACGCCGGTCCTGGCCGTGGCTGCGCATCCTGCCGCTGCCGGAACGGCGCGAAAAGAAATTGGCAAAGGAATCGCTGACATCGCCGAAATCGGCAAAGCCGGAACTGTTGTGATAGGGATTGTCGGCGCCGCTCGCCGAGGCATAGTCGCGGTAATAGCTGCGCTGCGCCCGCTCGGCACCCGTCATGTCGATCTCGCCGCGGTCGAAGCGGCCACGTTTTTCCTCATCGCTCAAGATCTCGTAGGCGGTCGAAATTTCCTTGAACCGCTCCTCGGCGTGTCTGTCGCCGGGGTTGAGGTCGGGGTGCAGTTTCTTGGCGAGCTTGCGGAAGGCGCTTTGAATATCTTTTTGCGTCGCATCCCGCTTCACGCCCAGAAGCTCGTAGGGATCCTGGCTCATGCATATCTCCGGTCAAGGCAGTCGATACTGCCGGTTGGCTTGGGGAAGATATAGGTTCTCAGACCGCCGCCGGGGAGGGGAGGCGGCGAAGGTCAGAGCGGCGCCGTGTCTTCGGCTTGGGGTGCTGCGCCTTTATCGGCGTGATCGGGCCGCCGGTCGATGAGAACCGAGCACCCGGCGTGACGCACGACCTTCTCGACGATCGAGGAAAAGACGTAGTCGGTGATATCGCTGACATGCGATGACAGCAGGATGAGATCGGCCGACATCTCCCCGGCGACTGTGACGAGCGCGGAGGCGGCAACGCCGATACGGACCTCGATCCTCGCCGGGATCCCGAGCTCCTTGCAGAGGGCCGCCAGTTTCCTTTCGGCGTCGACGATGGCGGTCGTTTCGAAGACCTCGGGAAGCTCCGTCAGGTGACGATGCGGGATATTCTCGATGATGTGCGTGACGACGATGCTTCCACCCTCGTCCACAAGGGATGCAGCCCGGCGCAGAAGACGGTTGGCCGTTTGCCGGGAACCCATGCCTATGGCGCAGATGATCGTGCGATACATTGAATTTAATACCCCCGAATGCGACAGTTCGTATCGATTATACTGCCGTCGACCGTCCCCGCTTTGACCGATATCAAGCAGAAATGCCGTCACATCGCAACGCCGGCGCAGGAAGTGGCATCTGTTCAGGAGAACCTCGGGCGGATCGTCGCAGTTGACGGCATGGCCATCGGCAATAGCTTTGATGGGAGGTCGTCAATCATCGAGGTTCACATGCCGAATATTGCAATTATCGGGTCTGGCGCGATGGGAAGCGCTGTCGCCAAACGGCTGATCGACCATGGCGCCACGGTGCTGACCAATCTTGACGGCAGAAGCGAGCGGACGATTGCGCGGGCAAAGGCGGCCGGTATCGTGCCGGTCAGCCGCCAGGAGTTGGCGAAGGCCGAGCTGATCCTGTCGATCGTTCCGCCGGCGGAAGCGATCAACGTCGCCGAACTCGTCGCGGACATATCGTCGATGATGCCGGCGCCGGCGCCCTTCATCGACCTCAACGCGATTGCGCCGAAAACCATGCAGGCCTTGGCGGCACGCTTCGAAGGCAGCGGCGTGGAAGTGCTGGATGGCGCCATCATCGGCGGGCCGCCGGTTCCCGGCAAATCCGGTCCGACCATTTATATCAGTGGCGATAGCGCGGAGCGGAGCAGGCTGCTCGAAAATTACGGCTTGCGGGTCCGCCGGCTCGATGGGCCGCTAGGCGCCGCGTCGGCGCTGAAAATGTGTTATGCCGGCATCAACAAGGGGTTTATCGGCCTCGGCACCGCCATGCTGCTTGCGGCCTCGCGGTCCGGTGCGGCCGAAAGCCTGAAGGCCGAGCTCTCCGAAAGCCTTCCCGACTTCGACCGCAAACTGTCGAAATCCATTCCCGACATGTATCCGAAAGCCTATCGCTGGGTCGCCGAAATGCAGGAGATTGCCGATTTTCTGGGAGAAGATGATCCGGCTGCGACCATCTTCCGCGGCATGGCGGGCCTCTTCTCCAAGATGGCTGATGACGTCGAGGACAGCCGCGTGCTCGTCGGGCAGTTGGACGAGATCCTCGCGGAAACCGGCGGCTGACTCACTGCTCTTTGCCGCCGGCGCCCCGCATCGGAGGCGCCGGCGGCTGGCGCACGGCCGGTCCAAGCGGCACCTATATCTTCGCGAAGTCCTCGACCTGCGCCCTGATCGCCACCTCGGTCGGCAACCGCTCCATCGAACTTGCGCCGTAGAAGCCGTTGCAGCCCTTGCAGTGGGCGAGCACATAGGCGGCATCCGCGGGCATGGCGATCGGCCCGCCATGGCAGAGCACGATGACGTCGTCGCGCACCGACCTCGCAGCATCCGACCATGCATTGATCTTCTCGACGCAGCCGTCGAGCGTCAGCGCCGTTTCGGCGCCGATCGCGCCGCCCGTGGTCAGGCCGAGGTGGCAGACGACGATATCGGCGCCGGCCTTGGTCATCGCAACCGCGTCCTCGGCGCTGAAAACATAGGGTGTGGTGAGCATATCCTTGGCATTGGCGCGGGCGATGATATCGATTTCCAGATCGAAACCCATGCCGGTTTCTTCGAGATTGGCCCGGAAGGTGCCGTCGATCAGCCCGACGGTCGGGAAGTTCTGGATACCGGCAAACCCCATCGCCTTCAATTCGTCGAGGAAGTGATCGGGCAGCATGAACGGATCGGTGCCGTTGACGCCGGCAAGCACCGGCGTGTGACGCACGACCGGCAGCACCTCGCGGCCCATCTCCTTGACGATCTCGTTGGCATTGCCATAGGCGAGCAGGCCGGCCAGCGAGCCGCGCCCGGCCATGCGGTAGCGGCCGGAATTATAGATAACGATCAGGTCGATGCCGCCTGCCTCCTCGCTCTTGGCGGAAAGGCCGGTGCCGGCGCCGCCGCCGATGATCGGCCGGCCTGCGGCGATCTTGCGGCGAAGCTTGTTCAGAATGTCGTTTCTGTCGATGCGGGTCAAAGCTCTCTCCTCAGGCATGAATCTCATGGAAGCTGGCAACGAGTGCCGCGGCAAATTCCGGACTGTTGATATGGGCGTCTATCTCGATGAGACGTCTGTTCGGCGCATCGCGCCAGCCGACGCGGATGGCGGAAAACAGCGCGTCGTCGGCTTGAGGGTCATGGAATGGCTGACCGGCAGCGTCGATCGCCGACACGCCCTGAAGCGGCAGCAGGAAACGGACCGGACCCTGCATCCGGTTGAGCCGTTCGACGATGAAGGCGCCGATCCGGCGATTTTCCTCCGGCGTGGTGCGCATCAGGGTCACCTGCGCATTGTGGACGTGAAGCCTGCGGTGGCGGAACGGCGCCGGCACCGTGTCCCGCGCGCCGAAATTCACCATGTCGACGGCGCCGACCGAGCCGACATAGGGCAGGCCAGTGCGGATGATGGCGCCGAAGCGATCCTCGGTCGCGGGAAAGACACCGCCGACAAGGAGATCGGGAACCTCCGTCGTCGTCACATCGATCACGCCCTGCAGCAGACCGGAATCGGCAAGCTTCTCCATCGACTGGCCGCCGACGCCGGTCGCATGGAAGACGTAGATTTCATGCGTCTTGCCGAGCATCTCCCGAACCTGCGTGACGCAAGGCGTGGTGACGCCGAACATGCTCATGCCGATCCCCGGCCGATCATCCGTGGAAGCGGGAACGGGGTTGCGGGCCATGCCGGCCGCGGCATTGGCCGCATTGCCGATCACCCTGCGCGAGATCGCATTCAGGCCGGCGATGTCGACGACCGAATACATCATGGTCAGATCGTTCGGGCCGACATAGGGCGCCACATTGCCTGAGGCCACCGTCGAGACCATCAGTTTCGGCAGGCCGATCGGAAGCGCCCGCATCGCCTCGGTGACCAGCGCGGTATTGCCTGTTCCGCCGAGGCCGAGCACGGAGCCGATGTCATCACGCGATTTCAGGAACGCCGTCAGCGCCTTGGCCATGGCCGAGACCGCCGTCCCCCGGTCCGTCTGTCCGAGCACGGCCGCGGCACCATCCGGATGAAACACGGCGACGTCGCGCGCCGGGATATCGGCACCGGCACCCTCGCCAAGCGTGCCGACATCGACCAGCACGGCCTCGGTTCCAGCCGCAAGAACCACCTCCCTGGCATAGTTCAGCTCAACGCCCTTGGTGTCGCAAGTGCCGACGATATAGACCTTTCCCATTGGTTTTCCTCCCCTTTTTATCCAGCTTCCGCTGGTTTCAACAAAATTCCTCGTTTTGTATTTTCCATATTGTATATTCTTTCGCATATTGCATACTTAAATTACGAAAGCCAGACGGAAATGGAGACCATGAACGCACCGCGCCACCTCACCCTTCGCGAGCGGATCTACGAGGAAATCGTTCGCCTGATCGTCTCCGGCGAACTGCCGAGCGGCGTCTCGATCGACGAAAAAGAACTGACAGAACGCCTGCAGGTCAGCCGCACGCCGTTCCGCGAGGCGATCGGCACGCTAGCCAAGGAAGGGCTGATCGAGATCAAGCCCTATCGCGGCTTCTTCGTGCGCAGCTTCACGCCGAAGGAGATCGACGACCTCTACGAGCTTCGCAAGACGCTCGAATGCTTCGCCGTCGAACTCGCCGTCCCGCAGATGAGCGACCGGCATATCGCCGGCTTCGAACGTATTCTGGATGAGGCAGTGGCGGCGCTGCGCCGTGGCGACATGGCGACCTACGGCATTCGCGACAAGGAGTTTCACGAAACCATCGCCGAGCTTTCGGGAAGCGCACCGCTGATCG
Organism: Rhizobium chutanense; assembly: GCF_002531935.1. Taxonomy (GTDB): domain Bacteria; phylum Pseudomonadota; class Alphaproteobacteria; order Rhizobiales; family Rhizobiaceae; genus Rhizobium; species Rhizobium chutanense. The sequence goes on from NZ_NWSV01000024.1 coordinate 84,824, forward strand.
AAACCCTGGCGCGGCTCGCGCTGCAGATCCAGATCTGCCGTTCGATCGCCAATGAGAGCCGCGACCTGGCCGAAAGGGCGGCCGAAGAACGCGATCAGATCCTGCAGGCTTTCCGGGCGCGTGACATAACCCGCGCCAAGGCGCTGATGCACGCGCATATCAGCGACGTCCAGCAGGCCGTTATGGCACGGTTTCAGAAGGAAAATCCGGCGCGCTAGCCGGATGGAATGCCAGGGGAATGAAGGAGAGGGAGGTCTCCTTTTCGACAAACGAAAACGTGGCCGTGGAGCGGCCCGGAGGAGGGAACAATGCTGAAATTTCTTGCCCGTGGTACGGCGCTGGCGGCGATGATCGCCGCAAGTTCGCTGGCGCATGCTGAGACCCTGAAAATGTGGGGTCCCGAACAGATCACCGAACCGCTGGTCGCGCAGCTGTGGAACGGCATCAAGGCCGATTTCGAAAAGGCCAATCCCGGTGTAACAGTCGAATTCATGCCGCCGACCGGGACGATCAGCAACGGCGCGGTGCAGGCGGCGATCCAGTCGGATGCCGGTCCCGACGTGATCCTCACCAACTCCGGCATCGGCCGCATCAGCGTCGTCAGAAATGCCAAGCAGGTGATGCCGCTGACCGAGCAATATGAAAAGCGCGGCTGGAAGGACGAGATCTATCCCTGGCTCTACACCGAGCTGAAGGGCCAGTTCGGCGGTGAGATCTATGAGGTTCCCGATGGCCTTGATGCGCTTGGCATCTGGTATCACAAGGACCTTTTCGCGCAGGCGGGCTGGAAGATCCCGGCGACCTGGAGCGAATTCGAAACGCTGATGAAATCGATCGAGGCAGCCGGCCTGCAGCCGATCGCCATCGGTCCGCGCACGACCGGCAGCGCCGGCCATCTTTTCGGCAACCTGCTGCAATCGGCAAGCGGCAAGGAGGTGATCGGCAAGGCACTGCGCCGCGAAATCGCCTGGGACGATCCGTCGGTCGCCGCCGGCGCCATCCGGCTGCAGAAGCTGGTCGAGGCAGGCGACATCAAGAAGGAGATGGCCGGCCTCGATCTCGACGCCGCCTCGCGCCTCTGGTTCAACAAGCGCGCGGCGATGTTCGTTGCCGGCCCGTGGTTCACCGCCAATGCCCGCAAGGCCGGCTACGACCTCGCCAACGCCGGCTACGCGCCCATGCCGTCCGACATCAAGGGTGCTGATATCCCGACCGGCGGCGTCGGCTGGAGCTGGCTCGTGCCGGTCAATTCCAAGCAGCCGGAACTGGCGATGAAGTGGATCGACTTCATGCTGTCGGATGCGGTGATGAAAAAACGCGCGCAGGATCCGGCAAGCACGATGATCTATCCGCGCGAAATCCCCGGCGTCGAACCGCCGACCCCTGTGCTGAAGGATATCTTCGCGGCAGCCGCCGGCGGCGTCGGCTACAATCCGAGCGTCTATCTGCCAGGCCCCGTGCTCGACACCTATTTCCAGGTCATCCAGGGCCTGATCTCCGGCCAGATCGGCGGCGAGGACGGCATGAAGCAGCTCCAGGCGAAGATGGCAGAGGCGAAATAGTGGCCGTCCCAGAAACGCCGGGAAGCAAGGTCATGGCTCCTCTCAGCACTGCACCTGCCGTGGCGGGACATACGGGCGGCAACCCCGCCCGTATGTCCAAACGCCGGATAGCAGGCTCCGCTTCGCCCGATGGCGATGCCCGCACCGCATTCTGGCTGATGGCGCCGGCGCTTGCGCTCTATGCCGTCTTCACGCTGCTGCCGATCGCCGCCACCTTCTGGCTGAGCTTCAACAGTTCCGCCGGCTTCAACACCTCCGCGAGCTTCGTCGGCATCGGCAACTACACCAAGGCGGCGCAGGATCCGATCGTCTGGAAGAGCCTAGCCCATACCTTCCTCTGGCTGGCCTACCATGTGGTGATGGCGGGCGGGCTCGGCCTTCTCTTGGCGCTTGCCGTCAGCAGGCTCAAGGTCACCCAGGTGTTCTTCCGCACCGCTTTCTTCCTGCCGCATCTCGTGTCGCTGGCCGTCGTCGGCGTCATCTGGGCCAATATCTACGATCCGTTCTTCGGCCTGCTGAACACGGCGCTGACGCGGATCGGGCTCGGCGCCTTCACGCAGGGTTGGCTTTCCGATCCCGCTTTGGTGCTGTTTTCCGTCAATGTCGCAAGCTCGTGGCAGGGCTTCGGCCTCTACATGCTGCTCTTCATCGCCGGCCTGCAGAATATCGACCACTCGCTTTACGACGCGGCCGAGGTGGACGGCGCCAATGCCTTCCAGAAGCTGATCTACGTGACGCTGCCGGGACTGCGCGAAGTGACGACCTTCGTCGTCTCGCTGGCGATGATCAACGGCCTGAAGGGTTTCGCTACCGTGTTCGTCATGACCAATGGCGGGCCGTTCTACCAGAGCGAGCTGATCACGACCTATATCTATCGGCTTGCCTTCCAGTCCCAGGATCACGGGCTTGCGGCGGTGCTCTGCATCCTGCTCAGCCTGCTGGCGATCGCCATCACCATCGTCTTCAACCGATGGCGCGCGAGGCTTTCCCGATGAGTGTGCGCAATCGCGAATGGCCGGTGGCACTGGCGCTGACGCCGGTCTTGATCCTGATCCTCGCCCCTTTCGTCTGGCTCTTGATTTCGAGCTTCAAGACCGAGGCCGAGATCGGCCGGGCGGATCCCTTTACCTGGCCCGCCGATCTGATGTGGCGGAATTATCTTGACGCCTGGCAGATCGGCGGCTTCGGCGACCTCGTCGGCAACAGCCTCATCAATCTCGTCGGCGTCGTCGCCCTGTCGCTCATCACCTGTGCGCCGGCCGGCTATGCGCTTGCCAAGATCCGCTTTCCCGGCCGGGAGTGGCTGTTCTATGCCTTCATTCTCGGCCTCACCGTGCCGGTCCAGGCGATCGTCATCCCGCTTTACCAAGTGCTCTTCAAGATGAATCTCGTCAACACGCTGACGGGTATCGTGCTGGTGCAAGTCAGCAACGGCATTCCCTTCGGCATCTTCCTGATGCGCAGCTTCTTCATCGGCGTGCCGGACGATCTGATCGAAGCCGCCAAGATCGACGGCGCCTCGCATTTCCAGATCCTCACCAAGGTCTTTCTGCCGATCTCAACGCCGGCGGTCCAAGCGCTCGTCATCATCAGCGCGCTCTCCACCTGGAACGACTTCTTCCTGCCGCTGATCGTGCTGATCAGCCCGGAGGTGCAGACGCTGCCGCTCGGGCTCGTGCGTTTCGCCAGCACCTATGCGTCCGATTACCGCTTGGTCTTCTCAGGCACCGTCATTTCGTTCCTGCCGATCATTCTTCTCTACATCCTGATGCAGCGCCGCTTCACCGAGGGGCTGACGCAGGGAGCAATCAAGGGCTGACCATGTCGCATCATGTCCAGCGGGACATCCGCTACAATTTCGAATTCGACCACCGCATCAAGGCCTGCTTCATCGGCGCCGGCGGCCATGCCTACCGCAATGTCTACCCGGCGCTGCGCTATGTGCCGGTCGAACTTGCCGGCATCTGCGATCTCGATCTCGGCCGCGCCGAGAAATTCGCCAAGCTTTTCGGCGGCGGCAAAGCCTATACCGACCATCGCGAGATGCTGGAACGGGAAAAGCCGGAGCTGGTCTTTCTCGTCACCGCCTATCATCCCGACGGCCGGGTGCAGGCGACCGACCTGGCGCTCGATGCGCTGGCAGCAGGTGCGCACGTCTGGATGGAAAAGCCGACGGCGGCGAGTATCGACGATATCGAAAGGCTGCAGGTGGCAAGGGCCGCAGCCGGCCGCATGGTGATGACCGGTCTCAAGAAGACCTTTTTCCCGACAATCGAGAAGCTCAAAGACCTGATCGGCTCGCCCGGCTTCGGCAGGCTGACCTCGATCAATGTCCGCTATCCCCAGAGCCTGCCGAGACCGGAAGACCGCGCCGATCTCGTCAAGATGCAGAGCTTCCTCGACCACATCTACCATCCGGGCGCGATCCTCAATTTCCTCGGCGGCGAGATCGAACGGGCCGGATATGAATGGGAAGCGTTGACGGGCGCGACCGTCACCAGCATGCGCTTCCGCTCCGGCGCGATCGGCACGCTGCACCTTGCCGCCGGCCAGTCCGGCGGCAGCATCTTCGAGCGGGTCGAGATCATCGGCGAAGGCGCCAACGCCATCGTCGAAAACGGCAGCCGGCTGACCTACTTCCGCAAGGCCGACCTGCCGTCCTATGGCCGCGCCGCGAGCTTCATCCAGCCGGACGAGAGTGCGGCGCTCTTCTATGAGCCGGAGCATTCGCTCGGCCAGCTCTATAACAACAACCTCTTCTATCTCGGCTATGTGCCCGAAATCCTGCATCTGACGGATGCGATCCTTGCCGGCGCCCCAATCACCAGGGGCACGCTCGAAATCGCCCGCGAGATCATGAAGCTCTTCGAATTCTACAGACGCACGGATGCCGGCGTCACCAGCAATCTCTGACAGGGAGGGACAGCCTTGACCGATACCGATGTCATTTTCCGGAAAGCCGGCGGCGAATTCATGCCGACCTCCTGGGGCGAGCTCAACTGGAAGATCACCGGCGACGGCACATCAGGCGCCGAGATGACCTTCGGCACCTGCCGCATCAATCCCGGCGAGCGCAACCAGCTGCATTCTCATCCCGATTGCGAAGAGATCCTTTACGTCGTCTCCGGCCATTGCGAGCACAAGCTCGGCGACGCGCTTTACCGGCTTGAAGCCGGCGATGCGATCCGCATTCCCCGTAATATCAGGCACTGGGCACGCGCGCTCGGTACTGAACCGCTCTTTGCCCTGATCATCTTCTCCTCCGGCACCCGGACGGCGGTCAATCATGAAGGCGAAGGCGCGGCCTGACACGACGGTCACTGGTGGGATGGTCGTTTTCTTCAGCTTTGCCAAGACTCTGACGATTGCGTGAAACCGCGCCGACACCTGTGACAAAAGCTCATCGCCTCTGCTATGTCAGGAAAAATGCGGCAACCCCACCTGCGCCGCACTCTGTCTGACCAATCCCAGGAGTTTGAAAGATGAGCGGTTCTCCCGAATATACACCCCCGAAGGTCTGGACCTGGAACAAGGCGAATGGCGGCCAGTTCGCCAGCATCAACCGCCCGATCGCCGGGCCGACGCATGACAAGGAGCTTCCGATCGGCCGTCATCCGCTGCAGCTCTATTCGCTCGGCACGCCGAACGGCCAGAAGGTCACGATCATGCTGGAGGAACTGCTGGCGCTCGGCCATAGCGGTGCCGAATACGACGCCTGGCTGATCAGGATCGGCGATGGCGACCAGTTCGGCAGCGGCTTCGTCGCCGTCAATCCCAACTCGAAAATCCCGGCGCTGATGGACCGCAGCGGTCCGAAGCCGATCCGTGTCTTCGAATCCGGCGCCATCCTGACCTATCTCGCCGAAAAGTTCGGCGCCTTCCTGCCGACCGAGCCGGCCGCCCGCGCCGAATGCCTGTCCTGGCTGTTCTGGCAGATGGGAAGCGCGCCCTATCTCGGCGGCGGCTTCGGCCATTTCTACGCCTATGCGCCAACGAAGATCGAATATGCGATCGACCGCTTCGCCATGGAGGTGAAGCGTCAGCTCGACGTACTCGATCGTCGCCTTGCCGAAAGCGAGTATCTGGCAGGCAGCGACTATACGATCGCCGATATTGCCGTCTGGCCCTGGTATGGCGGGTTGGTGAAGGGCTGGACATACGGTGCGGCCGAGTTCCTGCAGGTCGAGGACTATAAGAACGTTCGGCGCTGGGCCGACGCCATTCACAACAGGCCGGCCGTGCAACGCGGCCGGATGGTCAACCGCCTCTCCGGCGAACCGTCGAGCCAGCTGCACGAGCGCCATGACGCCAGCGACTTCGACACCCGGACGCAGGACAAGCTGGCGGCCGCCGAGTAGGCAAGCGGCCTCAGCCACTTGCCGCAGCCATCAATAGGCTCCGCCGCCGTGAAGGCGGCGGCGCCTTTGCATACTGCCCGAACTCAGTTCTTGACCGTGTCTTCGAGGAAGAAACGGCCGAGCGGGTTCTGGTAGAAATTCTCGATATTCTTGCGTGAGACGTTGATATAGGGGCTGTAATAGAGGTCGATCCAGTTGACGTCGTCCTTGGCCATCTTCTGCAGATCGACATACATCTGTTCGCGCTTCTTCGGGTCGAGCTCGAGACGCGCCTTGGCCACCAGTTCCTTCACCGCCTCGTTCTTGTAATTGGTCGAGTAGTTGTTGTTGGAATCGTGGCCGAGCACGAAGGTGGTCTTCTGGTCCGGATCGAGAATGTCGTTGGTCCAGTAGTTGACCGAGACGTCGTAGTCGCCGGCAACGATCATGTCCCATTCCTGGCTCGGATCGACCTTCTGCAGATTGGCGGTGATGCCGGCCTTCTGCAACTGCTGCTGGACCAGTACGGCCGTCTGTTCGTCGACTTCGTCGCCGGCGCGCACCAGGTAATTCAGCGTCAGGTCGGAGGCGCCGGCCGCCGCCAGCAACTCCTTTGCCTTCGCCGGATCATAAGGCCGCTGCAGATTGTCGGCGTAATAATAGAGCGCGCCCTTCGGAATGTAGGAATTGGCGACCGTACCCTGGCCGAAGGTGACGGTATCGACGATCGCCTTCTTGTCGATCGCCAGATCCAGCGCCTGGCGGACTTCCTTCTTGCCGAGTGCACCATGCGCATGGTTGATCAGCAGATGATCCTCGCGGGTCGAGGCGTCGATATCGACATTGAGGTTCGCATCCTTCTTCAGCTCCTCGACGCGGGAGAAGGGCACGAAGAGCGCCGCATCCAGTTCGCCCGCCTGGACGTTCAGCATGCGGGTATTGTCGTCGGGCACCGAGATCCACTCGACCCCATCGAGCTTGACGCGGTCGGCCTGCCAGAAGTTCGGGTTCTTCTTGAGGATGACGCGGTCGCCGCGCCGCCATTCGTCGATCACGAAGGCGCCGGATGCGATCGGCTTCTCGCCATAGGCATCGGCGCCCAGCGTCTCCATGCCCTTCTTGGAGATAACAGAGGCATTGGGCAGCGCCAGCGTCGAGAGGAACGGCGCCGACTGGTTTTTGAGCTTGATCGTCAGCGTGCGCGCGTCGGTCGCCACCGCCGTGTCGATCACCTTGTAGGAATCGCTCCAGAGCGAGGCGGGGTCGTCACGGATACGCAGCAGGCTGTAGGCGGCATCCTCAGCCGTCAGCGGCGAACCATCGGAGAATTTCGCATCGCGAATCTTGAAGGTGTAGGTCAGACCGTCATCCGATGTGGTCCAGCTTTCGGCAAGGCCCGGCTCCAGTTTCGTGCCGGTCTTGTCGACGCGGATCAGCACGTCGTAGACGTTGGAGAACACCCAGTTGTCGATGTTCTGCGCTGTCTTGATCGGATCGAATGTCGTCGAATCCTCGCGGCGGCCGATGGTGAGCACGCCAGCCGCCTCGGCATAGCTTGCGCTGAGCGTCAGGCCGGCGAGCAGGGCTGCGAGCCCGATTGATTTCCACCTGTTTGTCATGAATTCGTTCCCTTCGTTGTTATGGCATGCGTTTGATGGGCTGGATCGGCATTGATTGCAGTTCGTCCTTGCGCTCGGCACCTTGCAGCAGCGGCTTGTCAGGATCGATGTCGGGAATGGCTGCGATCAGCGCCGCCGTATAAGGATGCCTCGGCCGCGCGAAAACCTCTTCGGAGCGGCCTTCTTCGACGATCTCGCCGCGATACATCACGACGACGCGTTCGCAGAGATTGCGGACGATCGCCAGATCATGAGCGATGAACAGCAGCGTTAGGTTCATCTTCGCCGTGAGCTCGCGAAAAAGTTCGATGATCTGCGCCTGAATGGTGACGTCGAGGGCGGCTACGCATTCGTCGGCGATAACAAGCTTCGGATCGACGGCGAGCGCGCGGGCGATGCCGGCGCGCTGGCACTGGCCGCCGCTCATGCTGCGCGGCTTGCGGCAGGAAAATTCGCGTTCGAGCCCGACGAGATCGAGCAGCGTGTCGATCCGCGCCGGGATATCTGATTTGGCGACCTTGCCCTGCACCTTCAGCACCTCGGCCAGCATCTGCCCGATCGTCAGCCGCGGATTGAGCGCATTGTAGGGGTCCTGGAACACCATCGCCGTCTCGCGCCTGAGCTTTGCCAGGCCCGCACTCTTCTGCAGCGTCAGATCGACGCCGTCGAAGGTGACGTGGCCTTGGGAAAGCGGCGTGAGGCCGAGCACGGCGCGGGCAAGCGTGCTCTTGCCGCTGCCGGATTCGCCGACGATGCCGACCGTCTCGCCCGGCATGATCTGCAGGCTGACGCCGGCAACGGCGCTGACCGTCTTGGCGCCACCCTTGAGCAGGCTGCCGCCGGCCCTGAAACGCACATGCAGATCGTCGATTTCGAGCAACGGCTTCGCCGGCCGGCCGGCTTCGGCAATGTCGACCAGCGGCGGCGCTGTCTCGCCCGGCAGGGAAGGGTGGCTGTCGATCAGGTTGATCGTATAGGGATGCTGCGGCCGCGCCAGGATCGTCCGCTTCGGCCCCTCTTCGATCAGCTTGCCGCCGCGCAGCACGGCGATGCGGTCGCAGGTCTGGGCGACGATGCCGAGATCATGGGTGATCAGAATGATCGACAGGCCGCGCCGGTCGCGAATGTCGATCAACAGCCGCAGGATCTGTGCCTGGATGGTCACGTCGAGCGCCGTGGTCGGCTCGTCGGCGATCAGGATTTTCGGATTGCAGGACAGCGCCACGCCGATTATCGCCCGTTGCCGCATACCGCCGGAAAATTCGTGCGGATAGCTGTCGTACTGGCGGGCGGGATCGGGAAAGCCGACCTGGGCGAGAATATCCGTCGCCGCGGCGCGGGCCTCGCGGGCGCCGAGGCCCTGATGATAGCGGATGCCCTCGGCGATCTGGTCGCCGATCCGCATCACCGGATCGAGATGGCTGGTCGGGTTCTGGAAGATCATGCCGATCTCGCCGCCGCGTACCTTCAGCATCTCGCCATCGTCGACCCGCATGAGATCGCGCCCTTCGAGCAGCACGCTCCCGCTTTCGATCTTCAGCAGCGAGGAGGGCAGCAGGCGCACCAGCGAACGGCAGAACAGGCTCTTGCCGGAGCCGCTTTCGCCGACGAGGCCGAGGATCTCGCCCTTGCCGAGATCGAGCGAGACGGCATCGAGAAGCGTGCGCGGGCCGGAATCGACATGCGCCCTGACAGTGAGATCGCGGACGGAGAGTACGGAGCCGCTCATTCATGCACCCCCAGCAGCTCGCCCAGCGCATCGCCCAGCATGCTGAAGCCGAAGGCCAGGCAGACGATGGAGAGGCCGGGAAACAGCGTGATCCACCAGGCGGTGGTGATGAAGCTCTGCCCTTCGGCGACCATGACGCCCCATTCGGCGATCGGCGGCTGGACGCCGAGGCCAAGATAGCTGACGGCGGCACCGCTGAGCAGCACCAGCGTCGCATCCGACATCGAAAAGACGATCGAACCGGCGATTGCGTTCGGCAGCAGGTGGCGGAACATGATGCGCCGGCGGCTGAAGCCGAGGCTGACGGCGGCAACGGCATAGTCGCTACCCTTCAGCACCAGCATCTGCGCCCGGATCAGCCTGGCATAGGAGACCCAGCCGACCAGCGCCATGGCGATATAGAAGCTGCCGAGGCCCGGGCCGAGGATTGCGATGATCGACAGCATCAGCACCAGGAAGGGGAAGGCGAGAATGATATCGACGAGGCGCATGAACAGCGCATCGACGATGCCGCCGAAGAAGCCGGCGATCGTGCCCACGGTGGTGCCGATCAGGAAGGGGAAGATGACGCCGATCAGCGCCATCTGCAGGTCGAGGCGCGCCCCCCAGATGACGCGGGAGAGAATATCGCGGCCGAAATTGTCGGTGCCGAAGGGATGCAGCAGCGAAGGCGCCTGCAGCCGCACCTCGGCATTCTGCAGGATCGGGTCGTATGGCGCGATCACGGGCGCGCCAAGCGCCAGCAGGACGAAGAACAGCAGCAGGCCGGCACCGACGGCAAGCATCGGCCGCCGGCCGAAGAACCGGCGCCAACCGAGGGATGTGGGAACAGTCGCCTCGATGCTCATAGCCTCACCCTCGGATCGACGGCGACGGTGACGATGTCGGCGATGAAGTTGATGAGCACGGTGGCGCAGGCAAAGACCATGGCGACACCCTGTACGACCATGTAATCGCGCGAGAAGATCGCCCGGACGAGCAGCTGCCCCATGCCGGGCAGCGCAAAGACGGTCTCGACCACCACCGTGCCGCCGATCAGCCAGCCGATGTTGACGGCAAGCAGGTTGATCGTCGGCACCAGCGAATTCGGCAGCACGTGCCGCCAGAAGACGATGCCTTCGGGCATGCCGCGGGCGCGCGCCGCGGTCGCGACGTCCGATTTCAGCTGCTCGATCATCGCCGCCCGCAGGCTGCGCGTCAGCACGGTCGAGAGCGACAGCGCCACCGTCAGGCTCGGCAGCACGAGATGCGACAGCTTTTCGCCGATCGTCTCGCCGTAGCCCGAAACCGGCAGCATACCGAGTTCGACGCTGAAGAGGATGATCAGCATCAGCCCCAGCCAGAAGGGCGGAAAGCCGATGCCGAAGGTCGAGACGATGCGCACCGCGTGGTCCGGCGCCCGGCCGGCATTGCGGGCGGCGATCGCCGCCATCGGCACCGCGATCAGCACCGACAGCACGACGCTCGCGGCAACGAGCGCGAGCGTCGGCTCGATGCGTGTCGCGATCAGCTTCAGCACGTCGATCTTGTAAAGGATCGACTTGCCCATCTCGCCATTGGCGAGGTTCTTCAGGAAATAGACATATTGCAGCCACATCGGCTGATCGAGGCCGTATTGGGCGCGGATGCTGGCGAGCGCCGCCGGCGTGGCGCGCGTGCCGAGGATGTTGCGCGCGGGATCACCGGGGATCAGCCGGACCAGAATGAAGGTGATGACGCTGATGCCGAAAATCACGGGCAAGAACTGCAGCGGTCGCGTCAGAACGAATTTATAGCGATGCATGACGGCGGCCGCCCCTCTGTCTTCGTCCGATTTGAGCCGCTTTTGCTTGCATCAGGCTGCCCTGTGCCGGTCGAGAAAATCGACGAGTGCCGGATAATAGTCCTGCGGGTTCTCATAGAAGGGCATGTGGCTGGCATTGGCAAATAGCTTCAGCTCGGCATTCGGCAACGCAAGCTTCATCCTCAGCGCACAGGCCGGTGTCAGCTCGTCATGCTCTCCCACGGTGATGAGCACCGGCAGCGTCAGCCGCGGCAGATCGGGGATACGGTTCCAGTCCTTGAGGTTGCCGATATAGAGAAACTCGTTCGGCCCCTGCATCGTCGCGTAGGGCGCCATGTTCCAGTCGTCGAGCGAGCGGCGCACCGGCGCCGGCCATTCCGGCAGACGACAGACATGGCGGTAGTTGAGGATGGTGACGGCGGCGAGATATTCCGGGTGATTGTAGGTGCCCTGCGCCTCGTGCTTCTGCATCATCGAGACGGTTTCCGGACCAAGCGCCGCGCGCAGCCGTTCCAGTTCCGAAATCAGATGCGGCATGTCGGCGACGGTATCCTCGAGGATCAGCGTCTTCAGGTTTTCGGGATAGGTCAGCGCATATTCGATCGCCAGCCACCCGCCCCAGGAGTGGCCGAGCATGTGGACCCTGCCGAGCCCCAGCGCCTTGCGCACCGTCTCGGTCTCCTCGACATAGCGGCCGATCGTCCAGAGCGAGAGATCGTCCGGCCGGTCGGAGGCACCGGTGCCGAGCTGGTCGAAGGCGACGACGCGGTAGCCCTTGTCGACGAGACAGGAATGCGCCTCGCGCAGGTAATCGCAAGGAAGGCCCGGCCCGCCGTTCAGGCAGAAAACCGTCTCGCTGCCGGCGCCGAAGCTGTAGGCGACGACGCGATAGCCATCGACATCGATCTCGAATCGCGCGTCCGGCTGCATTTCACGCCACATTGATCACTCCGGCAGAAGGTTTCACTTGCTCAATATTTGGGCGTGGTTAATTTTTAGCGTAAATCGCGTTCCGTGCCAGCTATAAGAAGTGATAGGGTGGGACGCCACGCCGAAACCGGAGCCGCCCATGCTTGACGACATCGGAACGATCAGACGCCAGTTCACGGCGCATGAAACGCTGGACGGCCGGATCGACCAGGCCTTCGAGGCGATGAAGCAGATCGGCTTCGAGGCGCTGATCTACGATTATACGCCGGTACCCTACGACCTCGACGGCGCGATCATGATCCCGTCGCTGCTGAAGCTCAGGAATATCTCCGACGATATGCACGACTATTGGTTCGACCGCGGCTATTTCCGTATCGATCCGGTGCAGCAGGTGGCGCTGCGCAGCACGGCGCCGTTCTTCTGGAACTACGACGCCGATGCCGACACGCTGATCAAGCGCTTCATGAGCGACGACACGGCGCCGGTGGCGCGCTACCTCAACGAACGCGACATGTCGACCGGCGTCACCGTGCCGGTCCATATGCCGCGCGGCGACTATGCGACCGTCACCGGCATCCGCTTCGGCCGGAACGACGATTTCGAGCGGCATGCGCTGCGTTATATCGCCGACTTCAACCTGCTCGCCCATGTCTTCCACGAAACCGCTTATTCGCTTTTCGACACGACGGCGAAGAGTGTCGGCACGGTCCGCCTGACCGAACGCGAACGCGAGTGCCTGCGCCATTCCGCCGAAGGTTATTCGGCCAAGGAAATCTCCCGCATCATCGGCCGTTCGGTGCCGACCGTGGTGATGCATCTGAACGCCGCTTCAAAGAAACTCGGCGCCCGCAACCGCACCCAGGCCGTCGTGCGCGCCACGCATTACCGCCTGCTCGAAGACCGGCCGAGCCATGCCTGGCCACCCTATAACTTGTGATAGCTGCCTTCGCCGCTGCCGCCGCGTTATTGGTTTTCGACATGCCGAGAGATGGAGACGCCGGTGGCCGAAATCGTGACCAACGAAGCCTATTTGCCCTTTCGCGACTATCGCACCTGGTATCGCATCACCGGTTCGCTGGACAGCGACAGGCTGCCGCTCGTCGTCGCCCATGGCGGGCCGGGCTGCACGCATGACTATGTCGATTCCTTCAAGGATATCGCCGCCCTCGACGGCCGCCCTGTCATCCATTACGACCAGCTCGGCAACGGCAATTCCACCCGACTTCCGGAAAAGGGCCCGGATTTCTGGACGGTCGGCCTGTTTCTCGAAGAGCTGGACGCGCTGCTTGCCCATCTCGGCATCCAGCAACGCTATGCCTTCCTCGGCCAGTCATGGGGCGGCATGCTCGGCGCCGAACATGCGGTGCGCCGGCCGCCGGGCCTGAAGGCGCTTGTCATCGCCAACTCGCCGGCCAACATGCACACCTGGGTTTCGGAGGCGAACCGGCTGCGGCAGGAACTGCCGAAGGAGGTGCAGGGCACGCTGCTGAAGCACGAGCTGGCGGGAAGCCTGACCGACCCGGACTATATCGCCGCCTCACGCGTCTTTTATGACCGCCATGTCTGCCGGGTGGCGCCATGGCCGGCTGAAGTGGCGCGGACCTTCGCGATCATGGACGAGGACAACACCGTGTACCGCAACATGAACGGCCCGACCGAATTTCACGTCATCGGCACGATGAAGGACTGGACGATCGAGAACAGGCTCGACCGCATCGAAGCCCCGACGCTGCTGATCTCGGGAAAATACGACGAGGCGACCCCGCTGGTGGTCAGGCCCTACCTCGAACGGGTTCCCGGCTGCGAATGGGTGCTGTTCGAAAATTCCAGCCACATGCCGCATGTCGAGGAAAAGCAGCTTTGCCTGGCGACCGTTTCCACGTTCCTGTCACGGCACGATTGAGAAGGCGCAGACGATGACCTATCGGCGAACCAGCCATTTCTTGGCGACGCGGCAAGCCATCGTATAGGCCGGGTCAAAGACGTTGCCGACGTCGTAACGCACGACCTGACCGAGCAGATGGCTGGCCGCCGTCCTGTCCAGGCCGTAATCCGACGCCAGCCAGGTCAGCATTTCGCTGGTGGCATGCTGGAGCGCCTGATCGAGGGGTCTTGCATTGCCGATGGTGAAGATGTCTTCGGCGGTTTCCCCGCGCGGCCAGACCAGCCCGGCCTGCTTTTCCACCGTCAGCCGCACCGTGACCTCGAACGTCGTCTCGACGCCCGTTCCGACGATCTCGCCATCCCCCTGCACGGCATGGCAGTCGCCGAGAAAGAACAGGGCGCCGGGAGCCGAGACCGGAAAGCGAACCGTGGTGCCGGGACCGAACAGCCGATAATCCATGTTGCCGCCATATTCACCACTGGTCGCAGTCGAGATCGCCTGGCCGAGGCTCGGCGCCACGCCGAAACAGCCGATCATCGGGGCAAGCGGCAGAACGAAATCTTCAAGGCCGGCAACCGGCTCGGACAGCCGGACGGTCAAGGCTTCACGGTCGATCGCCCAGATGGCGATATCACGCGGCGGCAGGTCGCGGACAGCTTCGGGATCGACGACACTGGCGGCGACGACGCTGCGGGTGAACCCCGTATCCCTGGTCGGGATCATGCTGATGATCTCGACCTTCAGCGCATCTCCCGGTTCGGCCCCTTCCACGAAAATCGGGCCGTTCATCGGGTTGCCGCGGGGTGCTCGCTTGACGCCGTCCTTGTCATGGCCGGCAGCATCGAGCGTCTCGGTGACGACGGTATCGCCGTCGGCGATGCGCAAGGCCGGCGGAAGAGAGCCGATGACATTGTGAAAGCTCGTGGGAATGAAGCGGTGAGTGGTCATGAGATGCGGCTCTCGCTCGTTTCGAATGTCATGAGCCTGCGGCTGAACTGCCCGGCGGAGAGAGTTCGAAACTAGAGCAGAGATGAGATTGCCTGCAATGCCAATATCCGCAGATCGCCCGAAATTCCGTTCGGCCACAGCGGCTGCCGATGGGCAGACTGTCAAATCAACTCATCTTGGCGCAACAGGCTTCGGGCGCAATTCCTGTCCTCAGGAGATGATCACGCCTCGATCGACGTCGAGGCGTGATCGGATCGACGGTCAGAATTTGAAGCTGGTGCCGACCGTTACCTTTTGCTGATTGACTTCGAAATCGCCGAGCGCCGCGCCTAAATCCTTGCGTCCGAAGTCGTCATAGCGATATTCGGCGCGCATGATGATATTGTCGGTTAAGGCATGCTCCACACCGCCACCGGCCGTCCAGCCGATCAGGATGTCGTCCTTCTTGCCAACTCCCGGCACGTCGACTTCTCCACCGGCCGCGGCCAGACCGCCGGTTCCGTAGATCAGCGTGCGGTCCAAGGCATATCCCACGCGGCCGCGCGCCGAGCCGTCCCATTTCAGGGCAACGTCGTTCCCATCCTTCCAGTTGTAGTTGAAGTCGTTCTCGATGCCGAAGACGAAAGGGCCATGCTGGAAATTATATCCGCCGTAAATGCCCGTGGCCCCGCCATCAAGATCCCGCTCGGAACCGTTGAGGTAGGTCGCATGGGTGGCGGCATATCCGCCCTGAAGTCCGAGATAAAATCCCGACCAGTCGAAGGCCGACTGGGTCTGTCCCTGTTGAACGTAAGCGGGATCTTGAACCACCACATCGGCGGCAAAGGCCGGCACCGCCGAGAAAGCCATGGCGGCCAGCGCAATTGTCTTTGTGTACATTAAAGTGCCTCGTCATTTCGATGATCGGAGAAGGCTTCAGCAAATCGGCAGTCAGCCGGGACCGATGCATTATGCTGCGGCTCGGCGTTGCTGTTTGCGTTTTAATGTTGAGATATGTTGCGGCCTTGGACGGCCTCGATACACCAGTGAAAGGTCGCGCGGGTCGGCTTCACGGCGGGTCGGCGGAAATAATATCGACCGATGGCGGTCGCATGATTATACGCCGTCGCCGAGCTTGCTCCCATGCTGCGTCCTTCGTCATTCGACGAGGGGATGACAGTCGAACTTTCCCGAGAGGATATTTCAGCTTTGCAGCCACGCCGAGAGACAGTCCAAGTCGTTATAATTTCATATGTTTTTTTGTTCCATAACATGCATTATGC
>NZ_NWSV01000025.1 GCF_002531935.1 Rhizobium chutanense
GGCGCCAGCGAACAGGCAGCTTCCGCCGAAGAGGCTTCCGCCTCGATGGAGCAGATGGCGGCCAACATCAAGCAGAACGCCGACAACGCCGCCCAGACTGAAAAGATCGCCCGCCAGTCGGCCAAGGATGCCGAGATGAGCGGCGAAGCGGTGTCGCGTGCCGTACAGGCGATGCGGACCATCGCCGAAAAGATCGGCATCGTCCAGGAAATCGCCCGCCAGACCGATCTTTTGGCGCTCAACGCCGCCGTCGAAGCGGCACGTGCTGGCGAACACGGCAAGGGTTTTGCGGTCGTCGCTTCGGAAGTGCGCAAGCTTGCCGAACGCAGCCAGTCGGCCGCCGCCGAAATCAGCTCGATGTCCGGCGATACGGTCAAGGCCGCCCAGGATGCCGGCGACATGCTCGGCCGGCTGGTGCCTGACATCCGCAAGACCGCCGAGCTGGTTTCCGAAATCAGTGCCGCCTGCCGCGAGCAGGATATCGGCGCCTCGCAGATCAACGAGGCGATCCAGCAGCTCGACCGAGTGACCCAGCAGAATGCCGGCGCTTCCGAGGAGATGTCGGCAACTTCCGAGGAACTCGCCTCCCAGGCCGAAGAACTGCAGGCGTCGATCGCCTTCTTCAAGATCGACACGGCAGGTGACCGCCAATCCCGCACGCCGGCTGCAAAGGTGACTGTCCGCAGTTCGGCTCCCATCGCCGGCCGCAAGCTCGGCGCCCGGAAACCGGCGGCCAATAGCGTCGCCGGCCAGCAGGCACGGGCAAAGGGTTTCGCTCTCGATCTCTCCATGGGCGGTCCCGATGATGGGGACGCCGAATTCAAGGAAAGCGCCTGATCATGGCTCCAACACCTCTGGAAGCGCAATTCGTGACCTTCAGCCTCGGCGAGGAGATTTTTGCCGTGCCGGTCGAGGTGGTGCGGGAAATCCTCGACTATGCGGAAGCTTTCAAGATTCCGAACGGTCCCGACTACCTGCTCGGCCTGCGCGACGTGCGCGGGCAGGGCGTGCCGACGATCGACCTTCGATTGAAGCTCGGCATGACGAAGACCGAGCCGACGCCGCATACGCGGGTGCTCGTCCTCGACGTGCCGATGGAAAACCGGCTGCTCACCCTCGGCCTCGTCGCCGATCGTGTCTTCGAGGTCACGCCGTTCCGGCGTGACCAAATCGAGACGGCGCCCGACATCGGCGTGCGCTGGCGCTCGGACTATATTGCCGGCGTCGTTCGCCGTGAAAACGGCTTCGTCGTCATCATCGATCTCGCGCGGCTCTTGTCGCGCGAGGACACCTCGGCACTGCAATCGGCCGCCTGACCGCGCGTCAACCCGGAGTACTGCTTTCTATGAGTATGGCAGCGGTGGAAACCCAATTGCCGGGCGACCGGATCAGCAAGCGCAATTTCGAAAAGCTTGCCCGGTTCATCTATGATTATAGCGGCATCAAGATGCCGCCGACCAAGCTGACGATGCTCGAAGGGCGGCTGAGACGCCGCCTTCGCGCAACCAACCATTCGACCTTCGACGATTATTGCGACTTCCTGTTCCACCACGACGGCCTCGCCCAGGAAACGATCTACCTGATCGACGTGGTGACGACGAACAAAACCGACTTCTTCCGCGAAGCCAAGCACTTCGACTACCTGCAGAGCGCGGCGCTGCCGGCGATCGCCAGCAGCGGCGTTCGCACCATCCGCACCTGGAGTTCGGCCTGCTCGACGGGGGCGGAACCCTATACGATGGCGATGGTGCTGGCGGAGTTCACCGAAGGCCGCAACGACGTTTCCTACAGCGTGCTGGCGACCGATCTTTCCACCGACGTGCTGCAGACGGCGCGCCGGGGCATCTATCCGGAAGATCTCATCGCGCCGGTGCCGCGCGATCTGCAGCGCAAATATGTGCTGACGGCCAAGCAGCCGGATCGGCGGGAGGTGCGCATCACGCCGAAACTGCGCAGCAGGATCGGCTTTGCGCGGATGAATCTGATGGACGAGAAATATTCGATCGGGGAGCCGATGCACGTCATCTTCTGCCGCAACGTGCTAATCTACTTCGACAAGCAGACTCAGGCGGGCGTGCTCAACCGCCTCTGCGATTGCCTGGCGAAGGGAGGGTACATGTTCATCGGTCATTCCGAATCGATCACCGGCTTCGATCTGCCGTTGAAGCAGGTCTCCAATACGGTATTTCAGCGTATCTAGTGCTTGTCGATTTTTCCGGGCAATCCCGGGAAAACCGCTTCGCACTTTTCCTGGAATTGCTCTAGGAGCATTCATGGCCAAGAAAATCCGCGTTCTCATCATCGACGATTCCGCCAGCATCCGTCAGACGCTGACGCATGTGCTGGAGCAGGATCCCGATATCGAGATCATGGCGGTGGCTTCCGATCCCTTCGCGGCAGCACGCAAGCTGCTGGAGGAGACCCCCGATGTCATCACGCTCGACGTGGAGATGCCGCGCATGGACGGCATCACTTTCCTGCGCAAGCTGATGGCGCAGCGGCCGATACCCGTGGTGATGTGCTCGTCGCTGACGGAGGCAGGTTCGCAAACGCTAATCCAGGCGCTGGAGGCGGGCGCCGTCGACGTCATTCTGAAATCGAAGATCGGGGCCGCCGACAGTCTTTCCGACGATGCGATGCGCATTCGCGAGATCGTCAAGAGTGCCTCACATGCACGGCTTCCCACTGTCCGCCGCGCCGCCGGAACCATCCGTTCGGCCTCGGCCGACGGGCCGACCAAGAAGCTGACGGCGGATGTCATGCTGCCGCCGCCGACGGGGCGGGCCATGGCGAAGACGACCGAGATGGTCGTCTGCGTCGGCGCCTCCACCGGCGGCACGGAGGCACTGCGCGAATTTCTAGAGGAATTGCCGGCCAATGCGCCCGGCATGGTGATCGTCCAGCATATGCCGGAAAGATTCACCGACGCCTTTGCCAAGCGGCTGAACGGGCTCTGCGAGGTCGAGGTCAAGGAGGCCGTCGACGGCGACCCGGTGCTGCGCGGGCACGTGCTGATTGCGCCCGGCGACAAGCACATGCTGCTCGAACGCCAGGGCGCACGCTACTATGTGAGCGTGAAGACCGGGCCGCTGGTGTCGCGCCACCGGCCTTCGGTCGACGTGCTCTTCCGTTCGGCAGCGCGCTCGGCCGGCTCGAACGCCATGGGGATCATCATGACAGGCATGGGCGACGACGGTGCGCTGGGCATGCTGGAGATGCATCAGGCCGGCGCCTACACGGTGGCGCAGGACGAGGCGAGTTCAATCGTGTTCGGCATGCCGAAAGAGGCGATCGCCAAGGGCGGCGTCGACCGCATCCTGCCGCTCGACCAGATGGCGCGTGAAGTGATGATGACGCAGCAAAAGTTCTGAGGCTGTTTATCCTGATCCGACCGGAATAAATGCCGGTTTCCGGTGCCGCAGGGCAGCCATGCATGCGTCCCCTTGAAATTTCCCCGATTTTGTGGTCTTGAGGCCGCCAATCTTTGCAGCGCTGTCTGTCATGCATGTTCAGGGACACTTCCCGCCCCTGGCAGCGCGCACCTCGTATCAGTCCCAAGGAAAATGCGCCGATGGCCCGTTCAGCTCTTCTCAATGTCATGGTTCAGGCTGCCCTCAAGGCAGGAAAATCGCTGGGACGTGATTTCGGCGAAGTGCAGAACCTGCAGGTTTCGGTAAAGGGGCCCGGCGACTTCGTTTCCAGTGCCGACCGCAAGGCCGAGAAGATCGTCAGGGAAGAGTTGTTGAAGGCCCGTCCGACCTATGGATTCCTCGGCGAGGAAAGCGAAGAGATCAAGGGAACGGACGGAGCACATCGCTGGATCGTCGATCCGCTCGACGGCACGACGAACTTCCTGCACGGCATCCCGGCCTTCGCCGTCTCGATCGCGCTCGAACGCAACGGCGAGATCGTAGCGGCTGTCGTCTTCAATCCGGCGACCGACGAGCTCTATACCGCCGAGCGCGGCGGCGGCGCCTTCCTCAACGACCGGCGCCTGCGCGTCGCGGCCCGTCGCGTGCTGTCGGATTGCGTCATCGGCTGCGGCGTGCCGGCGCTCGGCAAGCGCAATCACGGCAAGTTCCTGGTCGAGCTTCGCCACGTGATGGGCGAAGTGGCGGGCATTCGCCGCCTGGGCTCGCCGACGCTCGATCTTGCCTATGTTGCGGCCGGGCGTTTCGACGGTTTCTGGGAGGCGGAACTTGCTCCCTGGGACATGGCGGCCGGCATCCTGCTCATCCGCGAAGCCGGCGGTTTCGCCACCGATTGGGACGGCGGCACGGCCATTCTGGAGAGCGGCGCGATCGTCGCCGGCAACGAAGCCATCCACAAGGCCCTGGTCGAGGTTATCAAGCGGCCGATCCCGGCCAAGTGAGCGGGTAAAAAACCGGCTGTTGTAAAGTCACGGTTTTCGCCCCGGCATACTTCAATTCGGCACAATGTTGATCTAGTCTCCGCCAGCAATGAGTTCGGAGGCAGCTGAACCTATGGAAAATGTGAATGTGGCGGAGATCGGCTCCACCGAAAAGACGCCGGGCGGTTATGCCTACAGGCTCTCAAGCCCGATGCCGTTCCTCTGGACGATGCTGCTGTTCCTCGTCATCGTCGGCTTTATCGCCGCCATCCTCTTCCGGCAGACGCAGACCGCCTTCATGCACAATCCGGGCCTCAACGGCCTGATCGTCGGCGTTCTCGCAGTCGGAATCATTCTTGTTTTCAACCATGTACTGGCGCTTCGCCCCGAAGTGCGCTGGTTCAACTCGTTTCGGGCCGCCGGTAGCGCCGACAAGGTCAACCGCAATCCGCGGCTGCTGGCGCCGATGCGGGCGCTGATCGGCAGCCGCAAGACCTCCCTGGCGCTGTCGACAACGGCGCTGCGCTCGATCCTCGATTCGATCGCCACCCGCCTCGACGAATCGCGCGACGTTTCTCGCTACCTGATCGGCCTGCTGGTCTTCCTCGGCCTGCTCGGGACGTTCTGGGGCCTCATCGGCACGATCGGTTCGATCAGCATCGTCATCCAGTCGCTCGATGCCGGCTCGAACGGCACGGGGGACGTGCTCTCGGCGCTGAAGGAAGGGCTTTCCACGCCGCTTTCGGGCATGGGTCAGGCGTTCTCCTCCTCGCTGCTCGGCCTTTCCGGTTCACTCATTCTCGGCTTCCTCGACCTGCAGGCCGGGCGCGCGCAGAACCGCTTCTACATGGAGCTGGAAAACTGGCTCTCCTCGGTCACAGATGTCGGCTCCGACCTTGCGCCTGCCCTCGACGCAGTTGCCGGCGCTTCCTCGGACGATATGCGCGCGCTTTCCGATTATCTGCGCAAGGTTTCGGAAGAGGGCGGCAGCGGCACTCAGCGCTCCGTCGCTGCGATGGCGAGCCTTGCCGAAGGCATTCAAGGTCTGGTCAAAAACATGCGCAACGAGCAGCAGATGCTGCGCGACTGGATCGAGGCGCAGCAGGACGAGGCGAAGGCAATGCGCCGGACGCTCGACAGGCTCGCCGAACGTATCGGTGCGCAGGAGCGCGCAGGCGAGCGGGGCGAGCGTTTGCGCGACCGCGCCAGCCAGGCAGAAACGAGCGAGGGCAAGTAGGCCATGGCTCTTGCCCGCAACCGGCGCCGCGAGCGCACGGTGGATTACTGGCCGGGCTTCGTCGATGCGCTGTCGACGCTGCTCATCTCGATCATGTTCCTGCTGACGGTCTTCGTCGTCGGGCAGTTCATCCTCAGCCGCGAGATCACCGGCCGGGATGAGGTGCTCAATCGCCTCAACAGCCAGATCAATGAACTGACCCAGCTTCTCGCGCTCGAAAAGGGCAGCAACCAGGACCTTCAGGATTCGGTTGCCAACCTGCAGGCCTCGCTTGCCGGTGCCGAGAGCGAACGTTCGCGGCTGCAGGCCTTGCTGAGCGCCGGCTCCGGCGGCCAGGATGCGGCGCAGAAGCGGATCGGCGCGATGACGCAGGAGCTTGACGAGCAGAAGCAGGTGAGCGAGCGGGCGCTCAGCCAAGTCGAGTTACTGAATCAGCAGATCGCCGCACTTCGCAGCCAGATCGCCGCCGTCGAAGCAGCCCTTCAGGCGTCGGAGGAGAAAGACCGGGTCTCGCAGACGAAGATCGCCGATCTCGGCAGTCGCCTGAACGTTGCGCTCGCCGCCCGTGTACAGGAGCTGAACCGCTATCGCTCCGACTTCTTCGGTCGCCTGCGCGAGATCCTTTCCGACCGCGAGAATATCCGCATCGTCGGCGACCGTTTCGTCTTCCAGTCGGAAGTGCTGTTTCCCTCGGGCGGCGCCGATCTCAATCCGGAGGGGCAGACGGAGATGGCAAAGCTTGCCGCCGCCCTTCTCGATCTCGCCAAGGAAATTCCGCCGGAGATCAACTGGGTGCTGCGCGTCGACGGCCATACCGACAATGTGCCGCTCGCCGGAACAGGCCGCTATCGCGACAATTGGGAACTCTCCTCGGCGCGCGCGATTTCCGTCGTCAAGTTCCTGATCGGCCAGGGTGTGCCGGCCGACCGGCTCGTTGCCGCCGGCTTCGGCGAATTCCAGCCGATCGCGCCGGGCGATACGCCGGATGCGCGCTCCACCAACCGTCGCATCGAACTGAAGCTGACCGAGAAATGATCAGCCTTGCGTCGCCTGCCGCGCCTTCTTCAGCCGGCCGGTGAGGAAGTCACGCACGGCGGGACTGTCGCTGAGACCGATTGCCGCGATGTAGGCGTCGGCCGCGGTATCGTCACCGGCCTCAGCCAGAAGAAAGGCGCGCACCGCCCAGTAGGGTTGGTAGCTTGCGACCGCGCGGGCATCGAGCTGGTCGAGCCGCTCCAGGCCGGCGGCGGCGCTCGAGGCCCTGCCGATCACCGCAGCCTGGCTCACTCGCGCACCCAGCGTCGGCTTCATCATCACCAGCGCCGCATAGAGTGTTGCCAACGCCTGCCAGTCGGTCTTTCCCGACAGCCGGCGAGCGGCATGCACGGACTGGATCGCCGCCTGGCACTGGAGGGGGCCGAAACGCTCGAAACCTCCGGCCTTTCGCAGCAGCGCATCGGCTTCCGCCATCATGATCACATTCCAGGCCGCCGTATCCTGCTCGTCCAGCGGCACATATCGGCCATCGCTGTCGCGCCGGGCGCTGCGGCGGGATTCGCAGTGAAGCATCAGGGAAAGAAGACCGATCGCCTCCGGTTCGTCCGGCAGTACCGCAAGAAGCGCGCGGCCGAGCCAGATCGCCTCGCCGGCGAGCGAATGGTGCTCTTTCTCGCCGTCGAGACCGTCCCATCCGAGGCCGTAGGCGGCGTAGATCGCCGAAAGCACGGCCGCGAGCCGTTGCGGCAGTGCAGGGCGAGGCGGGATGGCGAAGGGAATGCCGGCATCACGGATCTTTACCTTGGCCCGTACCAACCGCTGGCTCATCGCCTCCGGCGAAACGACGAAGGCCCGTGCGATGGTTTTCGCTTCGATGCCGAGAACGGTCTGCAGCATCAGCGCGGTATGGACGGAGCTGTCGATGGCCGGATGAGTGCAGGCAAACAGCAGTTTCAGCCGCTCGTCGGGAAAGACGGCTGTGCCGGCCTCGTTCATGCGTTCCTCCGCTTCTTCGAAGGCGAGCGATATCGTCATTTGCGCCTTGGCCGCGACGGTGCGATGGCGGGCGGCCTGCATGAGATTGCGCCGCGCGGCCACCAGCAGCCAGGCTTCCGGATTGTCCGGAACGCCGCGCTCCGGCCAGACGCGAAGAGCCGAAGCCAGCGCTTCCGACAATGCGTCTTCCGCCGCCGGCACATCACGCGAGCGGGCGGCGAGGAAGGCGATCAGCTTGCCGTAGGATTGACGCGCCACCTGTTCGGCGACGCGTCCGGCGTCGGGCGGCATCGCACCTCACATCTGCAGGCGCGGGCGCACCTCGACCGAACCCTTGTCGGAGATCGGCACGCGGGTCGCCCATTCGAGTGCGGTATCGATGTCGGGAACTTCGATCAGATAAAAGCCGCCGAGCTGCTCCTTGCCTTCCGGATAGGGGCCGTCCTGAACATCGTGATCCTCGCCTTTGCGGCGTATGACCGTGCCGGTCTCGGGCGCTGTCAGCCCGGCGCCGCCGGTCATGATCCCCGCCTGGGCAAGCGCCTTGCTGTAGGCGACCCAGCCGTCGCGATAGGCGGGGTCGTCACGGCGGGCGAAATCCTCGGGGGCTTCGCGAATGATGAGAGCATATTGCATGGAAAACTCCTGATCTCGTTGTTGGCGTTGATCCAGGCATCCCGATATAGGGAACCAATATTCCATAGTGACGCCCGGCGGAGCGGTTCGGCCGTTCCGAGACAATGAGGCGCGGCCAGCGATCTTTTCGACATGGCCTTCAAAAAATATGCGAAAAAAAGAAATGGCGCCAAGGTCACAAGCAAACGCTTCGGGCTCAAGGCCGATGGCGCTTGGAGGCGCGGGCAGGGCGGCGCTTCGCGCCGCCACTGCTGCTGATCAGGATTCGGCCTTCGTCTGATCGACGACTTCGGCACTGGGCGTGTTCTTCTTGATGGATTCGATGGCGCTCAAGGCGGAGGCCTTCGCCTTGTAGCCCTCGGACGAGAACATGGATTCCCCGTTCGAGGCCTTGAAGCGGAAGCGGAACTCGCCGGCCTTATCCTTATAAACTTCGAATTTATACATGGATGTCTCCCGAAACGCTGAATTGCAACCATCAGCTTAGTGGAGGCTAGACCAAAATGGTGAGCTTTTCCACTGCCTTAATTAGAATTCGATTGCTTAGCGTCCAATTGTCACCACTCTGATTGGACGCAAGCGAAGGGATGGCAAGCGATTGCCTGCTCGTCTCACTCCATCTGGATGTTGGCGCCCTTGACCACCGGTCCCCATTTGGCGAGCTCGGCCTTGACGTGGGTGGCAAGTTGCTCCGGCGTCGAGCCGACGATGGTGGCGCTGAATTCCTTCATGCGCTCAGCAACGGCCGGGTCGGCGAGCGCCTTTTTGGCCGAGGCGTTGAGGCGCATCACCACCTCGTTCGGCGTTTTGGCCGGAGCGAAAAGCGCGTTCCAGGTATAGGTTTCATAGCCCGGAATGCCTGACTCGGCGATTGTGGGCACATCGGGGAAGGAGGGCGCGCGTTCGGCTGTCGTCACCGCCAGCGCCCTGAGGGTGCCGGCCTTAATGTGGCTGGACGAGGAAGGAAGATTGTCGAACATGATCGGCACTTGGTTGCCGATGACGTCGTTCAATGCCGGGCCGGCGCCCTTATAGGGAATGTGCTGCATGGCGACGCCGGCCATCGACTTGAAAAGTTCGCCGGACAAATGCAGCGGCGTGCCGTTGCCGGACGAGGCGTAGCTGTATTTGTCGGGCTCGGCCTTCAGCAGCGCGATCAGCTCCTGGACGGTCTTTACAGGCAATTCCGGATTGACGACCAGCACGTTCGGCACGACGACAAGCAGCGAGACCGGGGCGAAATCCTTCTCCGGATCGTAAGGGGTCGATTTGAGGATCAGCGGATTGAGCGCGTGGGTCGCGACCGTGCCCATCAGGATGGTGTAGCCGTCCGGTTCGGCGCGGGCGACGTTACCGGCGCCGAGATTGCCGCCGGCGCCGGCGACGTTCTGGACGATCACCTGCTGGCCGAGATCCTCCGACATCTTCTGCGCGACGATGCGGGCAACGACGTCGGTCGAGCCGCCGGCCGCGAAGGGCACGACCATGGTGATCGCGCGGTCGGGAAAATCCGCAGCCGTGGCAGACATGGCGAGACCAAGCGTTGCGGTCAGGCCAAGAGCGAGCGCAAGGCCCGTGCGTCGCGTCATATCGGAAAGCGCCATTCCTATCTCCTCCCAAGAATGTCAACGGCAATATCCCCACCCCGGGGAATGAAGAGGGTAGGGCGGGAGGTGCGAAAGACAACCGCAGGAAGGGCAGTCGGGCTCAGACTTTAGTCGCGGTTTGCAGGAGAAGCGCCGCCGGCTATTTCGCGGCGGCGAGCACGTCTTCATTGGCGGCATCGAATTGCAGCTTCGCCAGCCGTGCGTAGATGCCGCCGTGGCGAATCAGGCTCTGATGCGTACCCTCCTCGACGACACGGCCCTGATCCATGACGAGGATGCGGTCGGCTTTCAATACGGTTGCCAGGCGATGGGCGATGACAAGCGTCGTGCGGCCGTCCACCAGCCCGTCGAGTGCCTTCTGCACCAGCGTCTCGCTTTCGGCGTCAAGTGCGGAGGTCGCTTCGTCGAGCAGCAGCACGGGCGCATTTTTCAGGATGGCGCGGGCAATGGCGATGCGCTGACGCTGGCCACCTGAGAGTGTGATGCCGCGCTCGCCGACCTCGGTCTCGTACCCTTGATCCAACCGCGTGATGAATTCATCCGCCTGGGCGGCACGGGCTGCGGCGCGGACCTCGTCGCGCGAGGCGCCGGGACGGCCGAAGGCGATGTTGTCATGGATGGAGGCGGCAAAGATAGTGACGTCCTGCGGCACGATAGCGATGCGCTGGCGCAACTCGTCCGGCGTCGTCAGCTGCGCGTCGACATCGTCGATCTTCACGCTGCCCTGCTGCGGATCGTAGAAGCGTAAGAGCAGCGAGAAGACGGTGCTCTTGCCGGCACCGGAAGGGCCGACGATGGCCACGGTCTCACCCGGCGTGATGGCGAAGCTCAAGCCATGCAGGGCCGACTTGCCGGGACGCGAGGGATAGGCGAAATGCACATCGGAAAATTCGACGCGGCCACGGCCGGGCGAAGGCAGAGACTGCGGGCTGGCGGGGGCTGATATCGGCGAGACCTCGTCGAGAAGCTCGGTCAGCCGGTCGGCGGCGCCGGCTGCCTGGGAGAGTTCGCCCCAGACCTCCGACAGCGCGCCCAGCGAACCGGCTGATATGACGGCGTAGAGCAGGAACTGGCCGAGCGTGCCGGCCGAAAGCGTGCCGGCAAGCACGCTGTGGGCGCCGACCCAGAGCACGGCGACGACGCTGCCGAAGATCAGCGTGATAGCGATCCCCGTCAGCAGCGCGCGCGAGCGGATGGCGGCGCGGGCCGCGTCATAGGCGGATTCGACGGCGGTGCCGTAGCGTGCCGCTGCCGCGTCCTCGCCATTGAAAGCCTGGACCGTGCGTGTGGCAGCGACCGTCTCGTTGGCGAAAGCGGAGGCTTCGGCGAGCGTGTCCTGAGCGGCGCGCGAGCGCTTGCGCACCGAGCGGCCGAAGGCGACGAGCGGGAAGACGATCAGCGGGATCGCACCGATGACGAGGCTCGAAAGCTTCGGCGAGGTGACGATCATCATGCCCATGGCGCCGAGACAGAGGATGAGGTTCCTGAGCGCCACCGAGGCGGTGGCGCCGACGGCGGATTTGATCTGCGTGGTATCGGCGGTCAGGCGCGAGACGATCTCGCCGGACTGGTTGACGTCGAAGAAGGAGGGCGACAGCCGGGTCACATGGGCAAAGACGTCGCGGCGCAGATCGGCGACAATGCGCTCGCCGATGGTGATGACGAAATAATAACGCATCGCACTTGCGACCGCGAGCACGATGGCCATGACCATCAGCATGGCGAAATAGCTGTTGATGAAACGGCCGTCGGACTGGGTGAAGCCGTGATCGATCATACGGCGCACGGCAAGCGGCAGTGTCAGCGAGGTGATGGCGGCAAGCGCCAGCGATATCAGCGCCCCGGCCACCATGCCGCGATAGCGCATGACATATGGTGTCAGTCTGCCGAGCGGCCGCAACGACCGCCTTTTGTTTTCCTCAGCCCGTGCCTGCTCTGCCAAATCGTCTCCGATCACCCGCAGGACCCGCGCAATGCGGCCTGTTGGCTCTTGTTATCTAGGCGTCCTTCATGTATAGGCACGCCATCCTAATGGGAAGCCGTAGCCATCACGACTGCGGCTTCATTTATTCAATCGGTTCGGTGGCCGCAACTGGATGCGGCAAATTGAACTCCGGTATCGCAGGAAGATTGTTATGAAGGCAGGCATCCATCCCGACTATCACATGATCAAGGTGGTCATGACCGATGGCACCGAATACGAAACCCGCTCGACCTGGGGTTCGGAGGGTGCTGTCATGAACCTCGAAATCGATTCCAAGTCGCATCCGGCCTGGACCGGCGGCAACCAGCAGCTCATGGACCGCGGTGGCCGTGTCTCCAAGTTCAACAAGCGTTTCGGCGGCCTCGGCCTCTAATCGCTTCTGCTCGACGGAATTCGAAGAGAGCCCGGTTTCACCGGGCTTTTTTGCGTGCTGCGCCCAGCATGGGCGCGCGACCAGATGGTTCGGGAATAGCGGCGTTCAGCGACAAACAAAAAACCGGCCGCGTGAGACGCAGCCGGTTTATATGGAATGCCCGAGGGCCGATCAGTTGTTGCCGAAGGCGGTCTGCAGCAGGGAAAGCTGGGCCTGGACGCTGTTCTGATTATCATGAACGATCACGGCTTCGGACGGGCGATAGATTTCGCGGTCGAGCAAGGCGATACGATTCTGCAGGCGCAACGAGCGTTCGACGAGGTCGCGGAAAGATTCCGGCAGGTCGCCCCAGCCGGGCGCGGCGCGGTCGACGTTGAAGCCGTCGAGGCGGACCTTGTTCTTTTCGGCCAGTACCTGATCGCGAGACATTTCGCCATTGTTGACGGCGCGCTGCAGCAGCAGCCAGGAGGCCATCTGCATCAGGCGGGTGGTGAGACGCATCGATTCCGCGGCGTAGAGGACCGAAGCCATCCGCGGCAGAACCTTGGAAGCGGCGCGACCCTGGCCATCCAGATAGGCGGCAGTTTCTTCGACCAGCGACATGCCTTCCGCATAAAGTGCCTTGAACTGCGAGGATGCAGCGGCGCGGCCCGCAAAACTGATCGTGTTCAATCCAACTTCCGACATCGCAATAGTCCCTGTTGCACGCAGCTACTTATAATTCAGGTAACGCCGACCCAGACGGAAAAGTTTCCTGTGCCGGTCTTTATGACTTTAAGATGGTATCATTAGCCCAAATGCGCAAGCCGTTTCTTAAGAAAGGGTTAATCTCCACAGTTTCGTGGAAAGGCGCCGGTGATGGGAAAAAGAAGAGCCGCAAAAGCGGCTCTCAAGGTAAAACAGGGAGAAAAATCAGACCAATTCACCGCTTGGAAAACTGTCTGAAATCCAGAGAAAATCTGGATGAGTACAGTAATATCTTATAAAGCTTAATATTTTATTAACATTGTGCCGGATTAAGACTTGAGGCTGGCTCATTTTGTAAGCCTATAGCCTTGTTTTCAGGCGTTTTTAGCAGCAGCTTAGGAGCGGAAGAAGTTTTCCGCCGCCTGCCGCCCGGAGGCTTTGCGAGCGGCTTCGGCTTCGAGTCTTGCGATCTCCGTCTTCAGCAATTCCACTCGCGCCTTCAGCTCATCCACCGAAAGCATGGAGAGATCAGCGCCGATCTCGTGGGCGAGTTTTTTCTGCGGCCGGTCGTCGTCGATGAAGCTCATGGTTCGTCCTCCGTTTGCTGTTCTGGCGTTCTTTAGGCAATTCCCGGCAAAACCGCTTCGCGCTTTGCCTGGGAAAACCGCTTCGCGCTTTGCCTGGAATTGCTCTAGCCGAACTTTACAGCAGGATCGCCGCTTTCGGGAGACTTCCCGGTTTCAGCAGCTTTGCCGGCTTCAGGAGGTTTGGGGCCGCGATCGGCAAGTGACATGCTTTGCGGCGTCAGCATCGGCGAGGTGCCGGTCGGGATCGTTGTATAGGCGTCGCGATCGCTGACCGGGACGGCGGCGCGGATGCGACTCCTGATGATGGCGTAAACGGTGATCAGCACGTGGGCGACTGATGTAACGAGGAAGAGCGCATGCGGGGTGATCACCGACATGACGGGGCCTCCGATCGTCGGGCCGATCACCGTGCCGATGCCGTAGAGCAGCAGCAGGCCACCGGAGACCTTGACGAAATCCTCCGCCGCGGCGAAGTCGTTCGCATGGGCGACGGCGATCGGATAGAGCGTGTTTGCCACTGCGCCGTAGAGAACGACGAGCCCGATCAGCAAGGCCGGAGACGTCGGGTGGAGCAGGAAGATCAGCAAGCCGGCAACGGCTGCTATCGCCGACATTGCGGCGAGCACGTAGCGCCGGTCTATCCGGTCAGAAAGCCGGCCGGCCGGCAGCTGCATCAACGCACCGGCGAAGATGGTGGCGCTCATCATGACGGCGATGCTGGTGTCGGAGAGGCCGGCGCCGGCGCCGAAGACGGCGCCGAGCGTGCCATAGGCACCGTTGGCGATGCCGACGAGCAGGATGCCGAGGCAGGAGACCGGCGAATTGCGGTAAAGCGCCGGCAGGTCGAGGCGCACCGCCTTCAGCGGCTGCGGCGAAGCGGCGGTCGAAAGCGTCGTCGGCAGCATGGCGATGCAATAGAAAATGCCGCAGATCATGAACAGCACCGGCGTGCGCACATCCTCGAGCGGTATCATCATCTGGCCGCCGACGACACCGAGCAGCGTGATGCCGATATAGAGCGAGAAGATCGCGCCACGGCTCTCATTGCTGGCGCGCTCGTTCAGCCAGCTTTCGATGATCATCGAGGTGCCGGCGGTCGAGAAGCCGGTGACGGCGCGCAGGACCACCCACCAGACCGGATGGATGATGATGCCGCTGACCAGCGCGATGATGGCGATAATGGAGATGAAGCCGGAGAAGGCTCTGACATGGCCGACGCGGCGCACCAGTTTCGGCGCCACCAGGCAGCCGATGACGAAACCTCCGGCCCATGAGGTGCCGAGCAGACCGAGCGTCGTCGTGGCGTAACCTTCGAGATTGCCGCGCACGGGGAGCAGGATGCCCTGCAGACCGTTGCCCATGAAAAGAAAGAGCGTGCCAAAGAGCAACGCGGCGACGGACAGCAGGTTTCTCTTCATTTCCCTAGACTCGGTCTCAGTGATTTTGGCATGGACATAAGGCACGACCTGCGTCAGCCCAGCCTCAAGATGATTGATTGTGCCCCGGAATGCCTTTACGGCGTGTGGATATCCTGTGTTGGCGCCTAAAAATGTCCGTCCTGTGACATTCCAGAAAAACGGAAAAATAAAGCATGACAAAGCTGATAGCCTTGTTGCTCATCCTTGCGATGGCGATACAGGTGATCAAGCCGCTCGGGCTTCCGGGCCTCAGGCGGCGGGTGGATTTCTGGAAGATCGCGCTGATCGCTTTCGCCATCTGGGCATTGGCCCTGCTTTCGCGCGATTTCCTGATGTAAGCCCCGGACTCAAGCCTCGATGCGGCTGTCAGTCCCGCAGGATGATTTCACCGCGCATGACCGAAACGGAGCTTCCCGAGATCATGACATCGGTGACGATGCCGCCGGATTTTGCGACGTCGAGGGTGATGACGCTGCGGCGACCCATTTCGACGCCCTGTTCAATCGTGATGCGGACGTTCATATCGGCGTCCGGCGCCAGCGTGACGAGATAGGCGCCGAGAGCTGCCGAAGCACTGCCGGTTGCCGGATCCTCAGGTACGTTGTCGAGCGGCGCGAACATGCGGGCGCGGATCGTCCATGGATTTTCAGCTGTTCTGGCGTAAACGAAGAGCGAGAAGTCGTGGCCGCTCGTCGTCTGGCGGCCGGCGGCGGCCTGGAACCCGGCAAGGTTCGGACGGGCGGCGGAGAGCGCCTCGAGCCCGCTCAATTCGGCAATGGCGAAATTCAGGCCGACGGAGGCAAAGACCGGGGCATGGGTGGTTGCGACGATGGCGTCGGGTTCGAGCGTAATGCAGCGGGCGATGGTTTCCTTGGCAATGGCATCGCCGATCGTCAGCGGCTGCGGCGCGCGGATGGCGGTGGCTGCGATCGTTCCGCCGCTGCGTCTCAGCTCGATTTCGACGATGCCGGCTTCTTCCTCGAAGCGCAGCGTGTCGCCGACCGGCTTGCCGAAGATTTCCGCCTGCTGGCCGAGTACATAGGCGGTGCCGACATTCGGATGGCCGGCAAAGGGGATCTCCATCGTCGGAGTGAAGATGCGCACGCGGGCGGAATTTTCGGGATTTTCAGGCGGCAGGACGAAGGTGACTTCGGAATAGTTGAACTCGGTGGCGATCTTCTGCATCGCCGCATCGCTGAGACCGCGCGCATCAGAAATGACGGCAAGCGGGTTGCCCTCGAAGCGGGTGGAGGTGAAGACATCGACGGTGACGTAGGAGAGGGTGTTCATCGCGGCTCCTGTTGTGGCGGCCGCTATGAATAATCACGGATTTTGACGGGACGAAGCGGTTTCTTGTCGCCGTGACAATGAGGGGGGATGTGTGTTTGGCGCTGATTTCTCCAGAGGGGCGTTGGCGGAGGAAAGCATCTCCCCAGGTTCCCTCATTCCTGTGCTCGTCACAGGAATCCAGCCACGGCGCGTCCGCGCCGTGAATGACTTCTCATACAAGGGCAGTTTCCCGCGCCCAAAGACTTGGGCGCACTGGATTCCTGTGACAGGCACAGGAATGAGGGAGGCGAAGGAACCGGACAGGAGCGGCAACGTTGTGGTTGCCGCTCCGCCCGCAATTTCAAGCCCGAAAACTCAAGCGGCCTTTTCCAGGTCTTTCTTCCAGCTGCCCTTGGCGGCGAGGCTGTTCATCTCGGCGCGGTGGGTGAATTCGCGCTGGCCGGCGGCGACGTTTTCCGGCTTGCCGTTCCAGGCCTTGAGCGCGCTGTCCTGCAGGGCGCGGCCGTAGGAGAAGGTGACGAACCAGGGCAGATCGGCCGTGGCGTTGATGGCGGAAAGGTGTGCGCTCGCTTCTTCGGTCGACTGGCCGCCGGAGAGGAAGGCGATGCCGGGAACTGCTGACGGAACCGTGCGCTTCAGAACCTGCACGGTGCGTTCGGCAACTTCCGCGACTGAGGCCTTGCGAGCGTTCTTGCCGTCGATGACCATATTCGGCTTCAGGATCATGCCTTCGAGGCTGACGCGGGCATCGGCCAGTTCTTCAAAAACGATGCGCAGCGTGGATTCGGTCACTTCGGCGCAGCGGTCGATATTGTGGTCGCCCGGCTTGCCGTCCATCAGGCATTCCGGCTCGACGATCGGAACGATCTTGGCCTCCTGGCAGAGGGCGGCATAGCGGGCAAGCGCCTGAGCGTTGGCGCGGACCGAGCCGCGGGTCGGCAGCGACGACGAGATGGCGATGACGCCGCGCCACTTGGCGAAACGGGCGCCGGCTTCATAATAGCGGGCAAGGCGTTCGCCGAGGCCATCGAGGCCTTCGGTGATGGTTTCGCCCGGATATTTGGCCATAGGCTTGGCGCCGGTATCGACCTTGATGCCGGGAATGGATCCGGCAGCGCGGATGATGTCGACGAAAGGCGTGCCGTCGGCAGCCTTCTGG
This sequence comes from Rhizobium chutanense, assembly GCF_002531935.1. GTDB lineage: Bacteria > Pseudomonadota > Alphaproteobacteria > Rhizobiales > Rhizobiaceae > Rhizobium > Rhizobium chutanense. The sequence goes on from NZ_NWSV01000025.1 coordinate 17,322, forward strand.
AACAGCGTCTCTTCGTAGAGGATGACGCCGGAGATATATTTCTTCATCGCCTCGTCGGAGCGGAAGAGCATCTCGCGGTAGTCGCGGCGGCTCGTTTCCGTCGATTCGAGGTTGATCGTGTCGAAACGCTTCTTGATGGTGGAGGTCGATTCATCTGCGGCAAGCAGTCCCCGGCCGCCCGCAACCATCTGCACTGCAATGTCTTCCAATCGTTCGCTCATCTCGTTCTCTCCACAGCATGAAACATCGGCGGTTTAAGAATATAGGACGGCGATAACAGAAGTTTATAGAGAGGAAAATGGAAGGCTAAGTCACTGAAACGATTGAAATCAATTCAATCGTTTGAAAAAATGGGATTTTTTCCGGCTCTTGAGCAAATGACCGCGGAAGCGCCTTGGCTCCCGCGATCTATCCACATGTAAAACCTGTCAAATCGGGTTTTGGTGCTATCGGCCGGCGTTAAGGACGGCGACGCCCGGAAGCTCCTTGCCTTCCATCCATTCGAGGAAAGCGCCGCCGGCGGTGGAGACATAGCTGAAATCGTCGGCAACGCCGGCATGGTTCAGTGCCGAGACAGTGTCGCCGCCGCCGGCAACGGAAGTGAGCTTGCCGGCCGCAGTGCGCTCTGCGGCGTATTTCGCGGCAGCGACGGTGGCGGCATCGAAGGGTTCGATCTCGAAGGCGCCGAGCGGGCCGTTCCAGACGAGGGTCGAAGCGCGCTCGATCCAGGCGTTGATGGCTTCGACCGATTTCGTCCCGACATCGAGCACCATGGCATCGGCCGGAATGGCGTTGATATCGACCGTCTCGTTGGCGGCACCCGCCTTGAATTCGCGGGCAACGACGCCGTCTTCCGGCAGGATGATGGCGCAGCCTGATGTCGCGGCCTCGATCATGATCTGCTTGGCGGTTTCGGCGAGATCATGCTCGCAGAGCGACTTGCCGACATTGGTGCCGCGGGCGGCGATGAAGGTATTGGCCATGCCGCCGCCGATGACGAGCGCATCGACCTTCTTCACGAGGTTCATCAGGAGGTCGATCTTGGTCGAGACCTTGGCGCCGCCGACGATCGCGACAACCGGGCGGGCGGGATCGCCGAGGCCCTTTTCCAGCGCTTCCAGCTCGGCCTGCATGGTGCGGCCGGCATAGGCCGGCAGGTGGTGGGCAAGGCCTTCCGTCGAGGCATGGGCGCGATGGGCGGCGGAGAAGGCGTCATTGACATAAATATCGCCGTTGGCGGCAAGCGCCTTGGTGAAATCGGGATCGTTCTTTTCCTCGCCCTTGTGGAAGCGGGTGTTTTCCAGAAGCAGGATATCGCCGTCATTCATCGCCGCGACGGCGGAGGCGGCGGCCTCGCCGATGCAGTCGGAAGCCGTCAGCACCGCATGATCGAACACTTCCTCGACGGAAGGGGCGATCAGCGACAGCGACAGATCCGGCGAGGGGCCGTCTTTCGGCCGGCCGAAATGGGCCAGCAGGATGACCTTGGCACCCTTGCCTGATAGTTCGAGGATCGTCGGGGCCACACGCTCGATGCGCGTCGTATCGGTGACCTTGCCGTCCTTTACGGGCACGTTGAGGTCGACGCGGACGAGAACGCGCTTGCCGCGGATGTCGTTGAGATCGTCGATGGTCTTGAAAGAAGGCATGGGCAGATCCAGTCTTGGTTGGCGGAAGTTGCGCCGACCATAGCAAGGATCATTCGAGACGCAAGGCGTTCAGCGGCCGTTTTCGCGTGTGCGTTCCTGGTGCCCGGCCGCTGTTTTCGGAGCGGCTTCGGAAGCCTTGGTTTCGCGGTTCCGGCGTCCCTTCAGCCGGTCGCGGATGCGCTGGATGATGTCCTTGAGATTGATGAAGATCGGCAGTGTGATCGCCGGTTCGACCGCTTCGAGCGACATGCCGACGGAGGTGATGTGGTCATGCTCATCGAGATCGCGGACGATGAGGATGATCGAGCCGAGGCGGACGCGGTCGGCATAGTCGGCCTTGCCGCCAAGGCGTTGCCGCATCAGCTCGGCGATTGTCAGGCCCTTTTCGGATTCGTTCAGCAGGCCGGGGCCATAGGCGGCATCGAGGTCGGCGGCGGGGCGGGCGGGGGAGAGCGCGAAGGCACCGAAGAACTCGGCATCGTCTTCATCCACCGGCGCACGGCTGGCGAAGAGCCGGTCGAGCAGGCGGGAGTAACTCGGCACGATGAAGAGATAGACGAGATCGTGCTCCCGCAGCCGCCCGGCATATTGATAGCGCATCGATTTGCCGTCGCGAATGACGAGCGAGGGTGTCGCCCAGCGCGGAATGCGCTCGCCGCGCAGCACCGGGCTGTCCTTGATGACGCGGTAGGAAAGCAATTCGTGGTTGGCGGCCCCCGGCAGGTCGACCTCGACCTTGTCGACGGCGCCGATGCGCGGCGGGATGATCAGTCCGAGCTTTTTGGCGACGGGCTTGATCGTCCAGCCCTGCACGAGCAGGGAGACGAGCACGATGATGAAGGCGGTGTTGAAATAGATCTGGCCGTTTTCCAGCTTGCCGAGGATCGGCATGATCGCCAGCAGGATGGAGACTGCGCCGCGCAGACCGACCCAGGCGACGAAGCCGATTTCCTGCTGCGTATAATCGAAGGGAAGCAGCGACAGCCAGACGGCCAAGGGCCGGGCGACGAAGATCAGGAAGAGGGCTAGCAGGATGGCCGGGACGATGATTGCAGGGAATTGCGACGGTGTGGCGAGCAGGCCGAGCACCAGGAACATGATGATCTGCGCCAGCCACGTCATGCCGTCCTGGAAGCGCTTGATGGTGCCGATCGCCTGCATCTTCCGATTTCCGGCATAGATGCCGGCGACATAGACGGCGAGGAAACCGCTGCCGCCGACAGCACCGGTGAAGGAGAAGACGAGAAGGGCAAGCGCCAGCACGAAGATCGGCGTCAGGCCGCGATCGGTATCTAGCTTGCTGACGATCAGCACGATCATCATGCCGCCGAGCAGGCCGAGAATGACGCCGAGGCCCATCTGCTGCACGAACATGGCCAGCATGCCGATATTGATGCCGGCATAGCGCTCGCCGCTCGCCAGCACCTCGACAAGAGCGATGGTGAGGAAGATCGCCATCGGATCGTTGGTGCCGGATTCGACCTCCAGCGTCGAGCGCACTTTGTCGCGGATGTTGATGCCACCAATGCGCAGCAGGAAGAAGACGGCGGCGGCATCGGTCGATGCGACGATCGAACCGAGCAGCAGGCCTTCCAGCCAGGTGAAGTTCAAAAGCCATGTGGCGGCGAAGGCAAAGAGCGAGGCAGTGATCAGCACGCCGACCGAAGACATCGCCAGAGAGGGTACGGCCGCCAGCCGGAAGGCCTGCATCGGCGTGCCGAAGCCGGAATCGAACAGGATGACGGCCAGTGCGATGGAACCGAGAATATAGGCAAGGTAGTTGTTGCTGAACTCGATGCCGAGGCCGTCGACGCCGGCAGCAAGGCCGATCATCAGGAAAAGCAGCAGCAGGGGGGCGCCGAAGCGAAAGGCGAGCAGGCTTGAAAAAGCGGCAAGAAGCACGAGCGCCGTCGAGACCAGCACCACGATATAGAACGCTTCCATGCCCACCCCTTTCCAACGACTGCTTCGCGAATATAGCCACCCCGGGCCGATCCGCTTTAATTCCAAACTCTCCCTCGCGCGCAGCGGCCTAACAGTAAACGGCAAAACGCCGGAGAAGGGTAGGCCTTGCGGCTTAACCTCGTCGCGTTGCTGCATCATGCTGCTGAACGGCTGCCGGACGGCCAGCCGAATTGGAATGCTACGGGAGAAATTCTCTATAAAGAATGTATAGGAAAATCAGGCGAGAGCAGGGCAAAAGAGAAAGGCACGAATTTTTCCTGCCGGTCTCTGCAAAGGGCAACAGGATAAGACAGGCTCCTGCGTTCACGCGGCCCGTCTAACCTTGTCCAATGACCAGGAATGGATTGCAGGTGGAGGGTTTCTGCCGGCAGCGGCCGGCCGTCGCTCTGCTATCCCAACACGGCCCGAAGTATGACGATGGCGAGAAACGAGAGGCCGATGAAGGCGGCAGCCCGGATGACGAGACGATTAGCCTTTGCCAGAACGGCAGGTCTGACGTCCCGCTTGGGGTGAAACCGCTGCCGCCGCTTGAGGGTGGTGTGGGACAAGCGTTTTTGTGCCTCTGCCATTATCACCTCCGCCTGGATCATGTCAGCCATTGTGCCGTGCTGTGCATTTCCTCAGCTTATCACGGTTGGTCAGCAGATTGCCAACCGTGATTCCATCCTTGCCGAATGATGCAGATCGACTGTCAGTCCTCGGCGTCCTCGCCCTCGTCGGTCAGATCCTCGACCGGGACCAGAAAAACGACGAACTCGTCGTCGATGGTCCGTTCGGGATCGTCGTCGAATTTATAGGCGTGCTCGACCTCGCTTGCTTCCTCAGCGGTCGCCTTGCGCAGGCTGAGCGCCGCCTTGCGGTCCCATAGGGGCTTGCCTTCGGACTCGAGGATGGTCAGGTCGTCGCGAAAATCTTCCGCTTCGAAGAAATGCGTCGCTTCCTCGGCGTTTTTCGAGCGAAAGCTGGCGACGGCGCGGCCGGCGATTTCAACGGTAAAGTAATCCATCTATTCCTCTTCATCTCCCCGGGTGTCGATGCGGTTCCCAGGGGTATCAACGATGCCACGACCGGCTTCGGGGGCCTATAACAAAACGGCCCGGTTTCCCGGGCCGCTTGCGATAGTCACTCGTCGGGCTCTTAGATGAGCTTGGCGAAGGCCACAGCCGTGTCGGACATGCGGCTGGAGAAGCCCCACTCGTTGTCGTACCAGGAGAGCACGCGCACGAAGTTGCCTTCCATGACCTTCGTCTGATCGGTTGCGAAGATCGAGGAGTGGCTGTCGTGGTTGAAGTCGCGCGAGACCAGCGGTTCGTCGGTGTAGCCGAGGACGCCCTTCAGCTTGCCGTTGGCAGCAGCCTTGATGGCTTCGTTGATTTCGCCGACAGTGGTCGCCTTCTTGGCGACGAACTTGAAGTCGACGACCGAGACGTTCGGCGTGGGAACGCGGATCGAGGTGCCGTCGAGCTTACCCTTCAGGTGCGGCAGAACGAGGCCGACGGCCTTGGCAGCGCCCGTCGAGGTCGGGATCATCGAAAGGGCGGCGGCGCGGGCGCGATACAGGTCCTTGTGCATCGTGTCGAGCGTCGGCTGGTCGCCGGTGTAGGAGTGAATCGTCGTCATGAAGCCGTGGTCGATGCCGACGGCGTCGTCGAGAACCTTCACGACCGGCACCAGGCAGTTGGTGGTGCAGGAGGCGTTGGAGATGACCATGTGCTCCTTGGTGAGCTGGTCATGGTTGACGCCGAAAACGACCGTCAGGTCAGCGCCGTCGGCGGGAGCCGAGACGATGACGCGCTTGGCGCCGGCGGTCAGGTGGGCGGCGGCCTTGTCGCGGGCGGTGAAGATGCCCGTGCATTCCATGGCGATGTCGACACCGAGCTCGCGGTGCGGAAGCGTTGCCGGATCCTTGATCGCCGTGACCTTGATCGGCTTGCCGCCGCCGACGATGATCGTGTCGCCCTCGACCTTCACATCGGCCGGGAACTTGCCGTGGATCGAGTCGTAACGCAGCAGATGGGCGTTGGTCTCGACCGGGCCGAGGTCGTTGATGGCGACGACTTCGATGTCGGTGCGGCCAGCTTCGACGATAGCGCGCAGGACGTTGCGGCCGATGCGACCGAAACCATTAATGGCAACCTTGACTGTCATGTTCATTCACTCCCGATAGAATAGGGCCCGATAGGCCGGGCCTGGAATTGAGGAGATGGAGAGCGCCTCAAGGCGCTCTCATTAAAGCTTTGCTTCCGCGGCTGCAACGACGGCGTCTGCGGTGATGCCGAAATGCTTGTAAACGTCCTTCACCGGACCCGAAGCGCCGAAACCCTTCATGCCGATGAAAGTGCCTTCCGGCCCGATGAAGGCATCCCAGCCTTCGCGGACGGCGGCTTCGACGGCGATCTTGACCGGCGAGTTGCCGAGGATTTCCTTGCGATAGGCGTCCGGCTGCTCGAAGAACAGTTCCGTGCAGGGAACCGATACGACGCGGACGCTCACGCCCTTGGCTTCAAGGGCTGTGCGGGCGGCGACGGCGATTTCGACTTCCGAGCCGGAGGCGAAGATCGTCACCTTGGCGTCGGCATTGCCGGCGAGCGTATAGGCGCCCTGTTCGCAGAGGTTCTTTTCGCTGTATTCGGTGCGGGCCGGGCTGAGGTTCTGGCGCGTCAGAGCAAGGCCGGAAGGACGGTTGTGCGTCTTGACGGCGATCTGCCAGCATTCCGCCGTTTCCGTGGCGTCGGCCGGGCGGAAGACCAGCAGGTTCGGGATGGCGCGCAGGCCGGCGAGCTGTTCGACGGGCTGGTGCGTCGGGCCGTCTTCGCCGACGCCGATCGAGTCATGCGTCAGAACGTGGATGACGCGGATGCCCATCAGCGCGGCAAGGCGGATCGGCGGGCGGCAATAATCCGAGAAGATCAGGAAGCCGCCGCTATAGGGGATGAGGCCGCCATGCAGCGCGATGCCGTTCATGGCAGAGGCCATGCCGTGTTCGCGGATGCCCCAATGCATGTAACGACCGGCGAAATCCGTCGGCGTGATCGAATGCATCTGGCTGGTCTTGGTGTTGTTCGACGGCGTCAGGTCGGCGGAGCCGCCGAGCGTTTCCGGCAGGAAACCGTTGATCACCTCGAGCGCGTCTTCCGAAGCCTTGCGGGTGGCAAGCGTCGGCTTGGTCTCGGCGAGCTTCTTCTTATAGGCGCTGATCGCGGCGTCGAAGCCTTCCGGCAGTTCGCCCGCCATGCGGCGGCTGAATTCGGCCCTGGCCGGAGCATTGGCGAGGCCGTCTTCCCATGCCTTGACGAGATCGACGGAGCGGGCGCCGGCCGCACGCCAGCTGTCCAAGACGTCCGACGGGATGACGAAGGCTTCGGACTCCCAGTTCAGCGCCTTGCGGGTGGCTGCAATTTCCTCGGCGCCGAGCGGGTTGCCGTGGACCTTATGAGTGCCCTGCTTGTTCGGGGCACCGAAGCCGATGATCGTCTTGCAAGCGATGAAGGTCGGGCGGTCGGACTTGTGGGCGGCTTCGATTGCGGCGGCAATGGCAGCTTGGTCGTGACCGTCGATCTCGATGGTGTTCCAATGAACGGCCTTGAAGCGGGCGATCTGATCGGTGGAATCCGACAGAGACACGGCGCCGTCGATGGTGATCGAGTTGTTGTCCCAGAACAGGATCAGCTTGTTCAGCTTCAGGTGGCCGGCGAGCGCGATGGCTTCATGGCTGATGCCCTCCATCAGGCAGCCGTCGCCGCAGATCGCATAGGTATAGTGATCCTGAAGCTCGGAGCCGAACTCTTCACGCAGCTTGCGTTCGGCGATCGCCATGCCGACGGAATTGGCAATGCCCTGGCCGAGCGGACCGGTCGTTGTTTCGATGCCGGTGGCGTGACCGTATTCCGGGTGGCCGGCGGTCTTCGAACCGAGTTGACGGAACTGCTTCAGGTCTTCGACCGTCATGTCGGGATAGCCGGTCAAATAGAGCAGCGAATAGAGCAACATCGAGCCGTGGCCGGCCGAGAGCACGAAGCGATCGCGGTTCGGCCAGTGCGGCTTCTTCGGATCGAACTTCAGATATTTGGTGAACAGGACCGTCGCCACGTCAGCCATGCCCATCGGCATGCCCGGGTGACCGGAGTTCGCCTTTTCGACGGCGTCCATGGCGAGAAAACGGATCGCATTCGCCATCCGGTCATGTTGTTCGGGAGAGGTCATGGCTTTTCCGCAAGTTCCGGGTGTCGGGGGGATGGCCTCGAGCCTCCAAGACCATCGAGTGAAAGCGGCAGACACATAGCAGTTGGGGCTGGCAAGTCAATAAATGGGACGCCAAATCCGGGCGGGGTAGGGCGATTTTTGACATTTGATCGCGCGATTGTACAAATGACAAATCTGCTGTGGCTGATGTCTGTAGGATGCTCATCCACAGGATAGGCCGGCAGAGAGGTAACAGGGTTTATTGACGGGCCGTTTGCGAGCGGCATATCCTCTTGAAATCACAGGATCGGCGCCGCGTGTCGATTCGCGGGTCCTGCGCGGGAATCGGGAAGGCATGATGCCCATAGGCAAAACCATGGAAGCAGCGCTGAACGAGCTGAGACAGGCGATTTCGAGCCTCGAAAACGCCGTCGACATGCGTATCGAGCGGCAGCGCGAGCAGGGCGAGATCGAAGGCGAGGTGCGGCGCGTGCACGCCGACCGCTCCCGGCTGGCCCAGGAGCTCGACCAGGCTGAATTCCGCGCCAACCGGCTGGAAGAGGTCAATCGCGAGGTGTCGCGGCGGCTGGTGACGGCCATGGAAACGATCCGCGCGGTTCTGGATCGCTGATAAGAAAGAACTTGGTATGGCGCAGGTGACGGTAACGATCGACGGCAAGGCCTATCGCATGGCCTGCGAGGAAGGGCAGGAGGACCACCTGACCGATCTCGCCACCCGTTTCGACCACTATGTCGGCCATCTCAAGGGGCAGTTCGGGGAAATCGGCGATCTGAGGATCACGGTCATGGCCGGTATCATGATCATGGATGAGATTGCCGAGCTGACGCGCCGGATCGCCGGGCTGGAATCCGAACTCGAGTCTTTGCGCGGTAACCGCGACACGGTGCTTGCGGCAACCGCCCGCACCGAAGAAAATCTGGCGGCGGCACTCAGTGAGGTTTCGAGCCGCATTCGCGGCATTACCGACAAGCTGAACGGTCGGCCCGCCCCCGAACTCAATTGATCTCAATTAAATAAGAACGACCTGCCGCCGCCACTGGCGCGCCGGCGCAAACGACCTTATATATCGCGATGCGGTCTGCGCCTCTCGACAGGAACCACAATCCCTGGGGCCATACTCGATCCAAAGGGAGCTGTCCCTGTCCGGGCTCGTGGGCCTGGACACACGGTGCCCACCTACGTTTGTAGGCACCCAGGATCGTAAACATCCATCGGTGGTCGTGGATCGCACCTTTCCTTTTTCGTTGACGAAGACGACGGCTCCGGAGGCGGGCGCGGCTTTGCGCGTCCGCCTTCTTTCAGCATATCGGTTGCTTTCAGGGGTTACTTCTTCAAGCCGGGGAGGGTGATCTGGAAGACCTGGAACATGGTGTCGACATCGGCACCGCCGTCCGCCTTGTAGGCGGCGCCCACCTGGAAACCGTCCTGCGTCAGGAAGTCGTTGTCATTGGCGACGAACAGGAAGTAGTCGTCCGGCAGGTTCGGGTTGAGAACGCTTGCAAGGCCCATGGCTTCCCATTTTTCCGACAGATTGTTCCTGTCGTTCGGCGCGCCATTGTGCAGGCCGAAGCGGGCAAGGTCGGCCTTGTCGTTGAGGTCGATGAGTGGCGTCAGCGTCGCTGGCGTCAGCGACGGGTCGACGACGCCCTTCGGCGCGATCGGCTTGCCGGCATCGAAATCGCTGCCGGCAATATCGGTCGCATCGGAAAGATCGACGATGTTGATCTTGCGATAGAGCGAGGTATCGCCCTTCAGACCCTGACCGTTGCCGCTGTCACGGGCGAGCATCAGGAAAGTCTTGTCGGAAAGGGCGACGATTTCGCTCTGTGCGGCGATCGTGGTCTTGCTCTTGGCGTCCTTGAAGACCTGCAGCGGCAGGACATATTCGTGCACCAGTTTCAGGTGATCCGGATCGGCGGCGTCATAGATCAGGGCGCGGGTATTCTGACGGGTGGAGCTGGAATCGCCGCCGTCCTGGCGGGCGGCCGACTGCAGCACTGCGATGATGAACTTGCCATCCGGCGTCATCGCCATGCCTTCCAGACCCTGATTGTTCTGGCGGCCGGTCTCCGGGTCCTTCGGGTCCGGAGCGGATGCGCCGGGGCCGGGATTGTTGGAGGCGAAGCTCAGCGCGCCCTTGCGCATCGGCAAAAGCGCCTTCGGCGGCTGGGTGGCCGAGAGCAGGTGGCCGTCGGCGGAGAAGCGGTAGATATAGGGCCCGTATTCGTCGCTGACGAACATGGTGCCGTCGGCCATGCGGATGATGGCTTCATTGTCGAGGGCGATCTTGCCGTTTACCGCCTGCGGCAGCGGCGGAAAATCGCCGGCAGCGGCGCGTACGCCCGATTCCGGGTCCAGACCGGTCATGTCGCCACCCTTGTCGTCGACAAAGAGCGTGGAATCGATGAGCTTTGCGTCGACGCCAGACTGTTCCTTGCCGGCTTCGGGTGCTGCATCCGGTGCGGTCGGCGTCAGGCCGATCGAGATGGTGTTCAAGCGCGGGCGATAGTCGACGGTGCCGACGGCGTTATAGCCCCGGTCGGGCAGCAGATAGAGCGTGCCCTTGTAGCCGGCGCCGGCGCGGCTCCAGGCGGCGGAGTCGATCGCCATGCCGGAGCCGGAACCGAAGGTCTCGCCGAATTTGTCGCGCTGGTTGGCCGGGATGCGGCCGATGCCGACCAGGCCCTTGTTGACGAAGGTGAGGCCGCCGACAGTGGCGGAATTCTCGGCGCGTGCGACGGCCGGAATGGCGGCGGATGCCGCAAGAATGGCGGCGAACAGCCGCGCGTATGATCTGATGTTCTTCATGAAATAGCCTCTCGGTCAAAGCGTTGCTGCAACGGCCCGCCCAAGCAGGGCACCGCTTCAAATGACACCCGGCCTTGGATTCGATCTCCCGATGGCAGACACGCCTCTGGATTTCGTCGCCCCATATCCCCGTCAGACGGTCTATGACGGGATCATGATATCTGGATGACGCTTCCGAAGCTGCAATTCAGGCCGTTGCTTGATCGACCGGATAAGGTCCTTCGGCGAAGTCCTCATCGTGGTAGCCCTTGGAGCCGACGTCGAGCGCCAGCGGGCTTCGCCACTCACGGTTCTCACGCAGGCAATCGAGCAGGAAGCGGAAATCATATCGCGGCAGCCAGCCAAGTTCGCGCCTTGCGCGTTCGTTGACATAGACGCGATCGAGCGTCGGGAACATCTTCCAGCCGCGTTCTGCATAGAGAGAGCCGGCACCGGGAAAGAGCCGTTCGACGACAGCGGGGGCGTCTCGCCGGAGTGCTGCGAGATCGCCCGACGAAAAGGGCGTCGTGGCAGAGACGATATAGCGGCCGAAGCCGATGGCCGGCGCCCTTTCCAGCGCCAGCAAATGGGCGCCGACCACGTCGCTGATATCGACGCGGCGATGAAGCAGCTCGTTGCCGTGCGCATTTTCCGCCAAATATCCGTTGCGGATGCCGGGATCGTCATCGCTTTCGGGAAAGAAACGCGACGTCCTGAGGATGACGAGGGGCAGACGGGATTTGCGGGCGAAGAGTTCGCAGACGCCTTCGGCGGCGAGTTTCGTCACGCCGTAAATGTTCCTCGCTATAGGAAGCACGTCCTCGGTGACCCATGCTGCGGGTTCGCCTTCTGCCGGCGTCAATGCGGCACCGAAGGCGCTGGTGGTGCTGGTGAAGACGAAGCTTGAAACGCCAGCGGTGGCCGCCTCTTCGAGCAGGTTCAGCGTGCCGCCGACATTGGTGTCGAGGAAATCGCGATTGCCGTGCGTCGCCACATGCGGCTTGTGCAGCGTCGCGGCATGGATGACGTGGCTGATGCCCGACATCGCCTGCCTGACGAAGTCGCGGTCGCCGATCGATCCGATCCTGTCGGTAAAGGCCGAGGGCTTGATATCGATACCGCGCGCCCACCGGCTCTGCGCTCTCAAGGTGCGCATCAGCGCCTCGCCGAGATGCCCCGCACTCCCCGTCACCAGTATCGTCATCGCATCCTCTCCTGACTCTTTGGCGGTGGACGCTATAAAGGCCGGTGTATGGGGACAACGCATAAATTATGCACGGGAATACAGGAAAGCTGCAGGCTCAGTCGATTGTGGTGACGAGGCGGCCGGCGCTGCCGTCGGAAAGGGTGATCCGCTCCCAGGTAACAAGGCCGGCTGCGATCGGCATCGATGCATCGTCATTGGCGCCGGTTTCGAACGTCAGCGACAGGAGCCTGCCCTCATGCCAGCCACGCTCCTCCAGAGACTGTTCGGTGGCGGCGATTTCAGCGGATGCGTAGGAGAAAATCGAGCGGCCGAGAAAGGCGGCGAGCGGTGCGCGCCATTCCGCCTGGCGCGGGCGGGAGGCGGACAGCAGTCGGTGGGTGACGTCGCAGATCAGATGCACCGGCCGGATGGAATCTTCGACCAGCCGCTTGAGCGCCGCATCGGCTGCGGCATGTCGCGACGAGGCAAAAATCCGCTCCAGCCTGACGGCCTGCTCCGGCGAGAGGGGGAGCTGATCGCGCTCCCAGCGCGAAACGGTCGTCTGGTTGACGCCGAGGAGTTCGGCGAGATGCTGCTGCTTCATGCTGCGCAGCAGCCGCATGCGGCGAATGCCTGCCCCCGATATCGTCATCTGCGCTGCATCCCGTGTTTTCGGCCAGCATAAGGTTTCGGCGGGCGGGCAGGCAAGTCGGTCCGGCAGCCGGATGTTTATTCCGGCTGGCCCTCGAGATCGCTTCTCAGCCGGTCGAGGATCGATAGGGCGTGGCCGGCATAGGCGCTGATCCAGCGGTCGTAGATCTGTTTGATCGGCAAGCTGTTCAGGTGGTTCCAGCGCTCGCGGCCCTCCTTCCTGGCGATAACCAGATCGGCTTCCTCCAGCACCTTCAGATGCTGCATCACCGTACAGCGGTCCATCTGCGGAAACATCTCGCAAAGCGTTCCTGTGGTCCGCGGGCCATCCTTGAGCAGGTCGAGGATTTCGCGGCGGCGATGATGCGCCAGCGCCTTGAAAACAGGGTCGTCTATTGATTCGCTTGACATGTTATGTTTTTATAACATAATGATACCGGGTACAATGACAAACGGTTGCAATGGAGAAGAGGAGAAGTGCCATGTCTCTCGGAATCCGTGTTTCCGGCCGCATCGGCCGTCCCGTCGCAGAGGTGTTCGACGCCGTCGTCAACCCGAAGAAGCTCAGCAGCTATTTCACCACGATCGGCGGGGCGAGTGCGCCGCTTGTCCAGGGTACGACGGTAACCTGGTGGAAGGATGCGGCGGTCGAGGTGGTCGAGCTTGTGCCTGAAAGCCGCATCGTGCTCCGTTGGGACGGCGGGACCGGCGAAGATAAGACGACCTATAAGACGATGGTGGAGATGAACTTCAGACCGCTGGAGGATGGCGGCACGTTGGTGACCATCGCCGAGACCGGGTGGCGCGAAGATGATGCCGGCCGGCGCGGCACCTATCTCAACTGCGAAGGCTGGACGCAGATGCTCTGCTGCATGAAGGGCTTCGTCGAATACGGCATCAATCTGCGCGAGGGCATGTTCCTCAGCGAAATGAAGGGTGAGCCGGCCAGCGCGCCCGATATCTGACGCGTGCATCGGTCCCCGCGGGCGGCACAATCGTCGCATTTGCCGATAGGGATGAGACTTCGCTTGCCTGTCACACTGCGGGTGCTAATTTCCGGATCGATACTTCATCTCGATTTCCAGGAGATTCATTATGCAGCTTGGCATGATTGGTTTGGGCCGCATGGGCAATTACATGGTCCAGCGTTTGATGCGGGGCGGTCACGAATGCGTCGTTTACGACGCCAGGCCGGAAAGCGTTGCCGAACTCGCGGGCCTCGGTGCGACCGGCAGTGCTTCGCTCGAGGAATTCGTCTCGAAGCTTGCCCATCCCAGAGCCATCTGGTTGATGCTGCCGGCGGCGATCGTCGATAAGGTGTTGGCCAGCCTGGTGCCGCTGCTTGAGAATGGCGATATCGTCATCGACGGCGGCAATTCCTATTATCACGACGATATCCGCCGCGGCGCCGAACTCATCACCAAGGGCATCCATTATGTCGATGTCGGCACCAGCGGCGGTGTGTTCGGCCTGGAGCGCGGTTATTGCCTGATGATCGGCGGCGAGAAGGGCACCGTTCAGCACCTCTCGCCGATTTTCGCGACATTGGCGCCCGGCGCCGGCACGACGGAAGCTTCGCCGAACCGCACCGCCGAAGCGGCTGCGGCCAGCACCGCCGAACAGGGCTATCTGCATTGCGGCCCGCATGGCGCCGGCCATTTCGTCAAGATGGTGCATAACGGCATCGAATATGGCCTGATGGCCGCCTATGCCGAGGGCCTCAATATCCTGAAGCACGCCAATATCGGCGCCGCCTCGCACGAGGCCGATGCGGAAACCGCGCCGCTCGCCCATCCTGAGCATTTTCAATACGACTTCAACCTGCAGGATGTTGCCGAAGTGTGGCGCCGCGGCAGCGTCATCACCTCCTGGCTGCTCGATCTGACAGCCGATGCGCTGCATGCCGATCCGGCACTGTCGAAATATGCCGGCCGCGTCTCCGATAGCGGTGAAGGCCGCTGGACGATCATGGCGGCGATCGATGAAAGCGTGCCGACGCCGGTGCTGAGTGCTGCGCTCTACGGCCGCTTCTCCTCGCGCGATAATGACGAATTCGCCAACAAGGTGCTGTCGGCGATGCGCGCGGGCTTCGGCGGCCATGTGGAAAAGCCGGCTCCGAAATCCTGAAGGCAGACGGCTTGTCGGGCCGTTCCGACAAAACCGTCCTCCTGAAATAGCCGCCGCTTCGTTTCGGGGCGGCGACGTTGCTTTTACTAGCCATCGGTATGGTTTTCCTACTGCTTGCGGGCGGCAGGGGTCGCGAGTATCCATTGCAAAATGTCGGCGCCGCTTTGTACAGGCTACCGACATTTCATTGGAGGCGATCATGGAGCGTGGCATGGCAGGGAGCTTGAAGGCCATCCTATTTGGCATACTGGCATTGCTTGCGCTTCTCTCGGCGGTTTCGCCTGGCTTTTCCCAAACGCCACCGGCGCAAGTGCCGGTCGCCGCGGCCCCGCCGGCCCAGGTGCGTGAGATGATGCAGCTCATGCAGACGCCGGAGGTCAAACAGTGGATGTCGACGCAGATGGCGGCGACGCCTGCGGCCAATGCAGCGTCTGAAAATCAGATGTCGATCCTGTCGGGTCTGCTGCAGCATGCCCGCCGGCATGTTTCGATGGTCTCCGATGCGGCGATGGCATTGCCCTCGCAGATCGGCAATGCGTCCTCGCTGTTCCTCGGCGAAATCACCGCCACCGGCTGGCCGCGCATGGTGGCGCAGTTCCTGGCGATCTTCCTGCTCGGCGGGATCGTCGAAAGCATTGCCCGTTATGCCTTTCGCCGCCGTCGCCGCCGGCTGGCTGCGATGGCGGGGATGCATCTGGCGCCGCGTGTCATTCCGGCATTGATCTTCGCTGCGGCAACGGTGCTCACGCTTCTCAGCCTCACCTGGCCGCCGCTCAGCCAGAGCATCGCGATCCTCTGCGTCGTTGCCCTCATCGTTCAGCGCTTTACGATCTGCCTCGGCGGCGTGCTGGTTGATCTCATCGGGCTGGCGCGGGCCGAGGAAGAGCGGCAAGGCATCACCGCTCCGATTATGCCGGGGCGCGCCGTCGCGCTCTTCTGGTATCGCCGTTGCGCGACCTTCGTCATCTATTTCATTTTCGGCTGGGCGGTGATCCAGTCGATGGAGCCGCTCGGTTATACCCCGAGCGCCCGGCTTCTCATCGGCTATGTCCTCGGCATTGGTCTGCTGCTGATCGCGATCGAGGCGGTCTGGTCGCGGCCCAACAAGGACGAGAAGCGCGGCCACGGAATCTCCTGGGCGTTCACCGTCTATTTCCTGTCGTTGTGGGGAATCTGGGTCGCAGGCTTCAACTGGCTGCTCTGGCTCGGCATCTACGTGTTGCTGCTGCCGCGCGTGCTCGCCGTCTCGACGCTTGCGGTGAAATCGCTGCAGCAGACCGAAGCGAGCTTCCTGGCCACGCGCCGCATCGCCACCGTGCTGCTCGACCGCGGCGTGCGGGCGCTGATTATCGCCTTTGCCGCCATCTGGCTCGGGCGGATGCTCGGCGTCGGCGCCGACACGATGGCTGCCGGCGATACGATGGTCGACAAAATAGCGCGCGGCGTCATCGGGGGCATTGTCATCCTGTTGGCGGCCGATCTGCTCTGGCACGTCGTCAAAGCCTATATCGACGGCAAGCTGCTGGATTCACCGCTGGATGGCACCGCGACGGACGAGGAGAAGGCCAGACGCGCGCGGATACAGACACTGCTGCCGATTTTCCGGAATATCCTTGCCGTCGTGATCGCCGTCATCGCCGTGCTGATGGTGCTCTCCGGCCTCGGTATCGAGATCGGGCCGCTGATCGCCGGTGCCGGCGTCGTCGGCGTTGCGGTCGGCTTCGGCGCGCAGACGATCGTCAAGGACGTCATCAGCGGCATGTTCTATCTCTGGGACGATGCCTTCCGTGTCGGCGAATATATCGAGAGCGGCAGCCACAAGGGCGTGGTCGAGGCCTTCAGCCTGCGCTCGGTGAAGCTCAGGCATCATCGCGGGCCGCTGACGACGGTGCCGTTCGGCGAACTCGGCGCGGTGAAGAACCTCAACCGCGATTGGACGATCGACAAGATCAGCCTCAACGTTAAATACGACACCGACCTCGTCAAGGCGAAGAAGGTGATCAAGCAGATCGGCCAGACGCTGCTCGAAAATCCGGAATTCGGCCCTCATATCATCGAGACGCTGAAGATGAAGGGTGTCGAGCAGTTCGGCGAATTCGCGATCGAAATCCGCCTGTCGATGATGACCAAGCCCGGCGAGCAGTTCGTCATCCGCCGCAATGCGCTGGCGATGATCCGCAATGCCTTCAAGGAAAACGGCATCGAATTCGCGGTGCCGACGGTGCAGGTGGCGGGCGATCGGGACGCGGAGGTCGATGCAGCCGTCGCGCGCTATGCTGCCCATGCGCGGGCGAATGGCGAGCCGGCGGCGTAAATCCTCACATCGCGCCGGCGGCTGCAATCAGCAGGCCGCCGATGATCGCCATATTGGTTTTCCAGGTATTGATCGCGCTTTCGCGGGCCGTTCCCTGCATATCCCAGAAATTCAGCAGCATGATCGTGGCGGCAAGGGTGAAGACGATGAGACCGAATGCCGCTGCCGCGACGAAGAGACCCAGTATCAGCATTGTGCCGGCGACGATCTGAAACAGGCTGCCGGAGACCAGTACCCATTTCGCAAAAGGGATGCCGCGGGCTTCGATCGCGTCGGTCAGCGGCACGATAACGAAAAAATGATGAATGCCGCCAGCGACATAGAGGCCGCCGAGCAACAGACGGCCGAGAACGATCATCATCAGGGCCGGGCTATCGTGCATATCGAACCGTTCTCCCGCGTCTCAAATCGCCTTTGTGGTAAAGCTCGTCGCAAGCTTACGAAAATGCAATGCGCCGGAATCTCGGCCTGCGCAAATTCGCCCCAATTGAGAGTGATGGAGGCCAAGCGGCGGGGCTGGGTAGCGGCGGCATGGCTTCATGGAGCTTACGTGCCTGTCATGTTACGTCTTTCCAAAATGATTCCCGCCGAGCTGGCAATTGCAGCAGGATAAGAGATGTCGGGCCACGACAATTTGAAAGAGATCGAAGACGCGGACGAATTTTCTTTTCGCGCTTTGTTCAGACGTTACAGAACACCGCTGACGGCGGCGGCGACACTCGTGGTCTTCTGCCTAGTCGGCTATGCGATCATGCAGCTCACCAATGAGGTGCGTTATGACGACGTCGTCGATGCGCTGGCGGCGACCAGACCGAGCGCGATCCTGCTCGCGTTGTTTTTCACGGCGCTGAGTTTCCTCTCGCTGATTTTCTACGATCTCAACGCCATAGACTATATCGGCAAGAAGCTGCCCTTTCCGCATGTGGCGCTGACGGCGTTCAGCGCCTATGCGGTCGGCAATACTGCCGGCTTCGGCGCACTTTCAGGCGGCGCGATCCGTTACCGCGCCTATACCCGCCTGGGGCTTTCGCCGGAGGATATCGGCCGCATTATCGCCTTCGTCACGCTGTCCTTCGGTCTGGGGCTTGCGGGGGTCGCAGCGATCGCCCTCATCGTCATCGCCGATGAGATCGGCCCGCTGATCGGCGTCAGCGCGTTCCTGCTGCGATTGATCGCCGGTTCGATCGTCGCCATTCTGGGCGCGGTGATGATCATAGGCCGTGACGGGCGCGTACTCGATCTCGGTCCCGTCGCCATCCGCCTGCCGGATTCGCGCACCTGGTCGCGGCAGTTCCTCGTCACCGCCTTCGATATCGCCGCCTCGGCGTCGGTGCTTTACGTGCTCTTGCCGCAGACGGCGATCGGCTGGCCGGTCTTCCTCGCCGTCTATGCGATCGCCGTCGGTCTCGGTGTGCTCAGCCACGTTCCGGCCGGGCTCGGCGTGTTCGAGACGGTGATCATCGCGTCGCTCGGCAGCGCAGTGAACATCGATGCCGTGCTCGGGTCGCTGGTGCTTTACCGGCTGATCTACCATGTGCTGCCGTTGCTGCTCGCCGTGCTCGCGGTTTCGGCGACGGAGCTGCGTCGTTTCGTCGACCACCCGGCCGCCTCCAGCGTGCGGCGCATCGGCGGAAGGCTGATGCCGCAGCTGCTGTCGGCCTTAGCGCTGCTGCTGGGCGTCATGCTGATATTTTCGAGCGTCACGCCGACGCCGGACCAGAACCTCGAATTCCTCTCCAACTATCTGCCGCTGCCGATGGTGGAAGGGGCGCATTTCCTCTCTAGCCTGCTCGGGCTCGCGCTCGTCGTCGCCGCCCGCGGTCTCGGCCAGCGGCTCGACGGCGCCTGGTGGGTGGCCGTGTTTTCGGCCGTCGCGGCGCTGACCTTGTCGCTGTTGAAGGCGATCGCGCTTGTCGAAGCTGCCTTTCTCGCCTTCCTCATCTTCGGGCTCTTCGTCAGCCGTCGGCTCTTCACCCGCCACGCCTCGCTGCTCAACCAGGCGCTGACGGCGTCCTGGCTGATGGCGATTGCCGTCATCGTCGTCGGCGCCGTCGTCATCCTGCTCTTCGTCTATCGCGACGTCGAATACAGCAACCAGCTCTGGTGGCAGTTCGAATTCACCGCCGAAGCGCCGCGGGGCTTACGCGCCGTGCTCGGCATCACCATCATCTCGTCGGCGATCGCCATCTTCAGCCTGCTTCGGCCGGCAACCTTTCGGCCGGAACCGGCGACGGACGAGGCGCTGGCGCGTGCCGTCGAGATCGTCATCAAACAGGGCAATGCCGACGCCAATCTGGTGCGCATGGGCGACAAGAGCATCATGTTCTCGGAAAAAGGTGATGCTTTCATCATGTACGGCCGGCAGGGCCGCTCCTGGATCGCGCTGTTCGACCCGGTCGGCGAACATCGCGCCGTACAGGAACTGGTCTGGCGGTTCGTCGAAGCGGCGCGTGCCGCCGGCTGCCGCGCCGTGTTCTACCAGATCTCGCCGGCGCTGCTTTCCCATTGCGCCGATGCCGGCCTTCGCGCCTTCAAACTCGGCGAGCTGGCGGTGGCCGATCTCCGAACCTTCGAGATGAAGGGCGGCAAATGGGCGAACCTTCGCCAGACGGCAAGCCGCGCCCAGCGCGACGGGCTGGAATTTGCCGTCGTCGAACCGGAGCACGTGTCCTCGGTCATCGATGATCTCGCCGCCGTTTCCACCGCCTGGCTCGAACATCACAATGCCAAGGAAAAGGGCTTTTCGCTCGGCGCCTTCGATCCCGACTACGTCTCCTCGCAGCCCGTCGGCATTCTGAAAAAGGACGGCAGGATCGTCGCCTTCGCCAATATCCTCGTCACGGAGTCCAGGGAGGAGGGCACGATCGATCTCATGCGCTTCTCGCCGGATGCTCCGAAGGGCTCGATGGATTTTCTCTTCGTGCAGATCATGGAATATCTGCGCGGCCAGGGTTTCACCCACTTCAATCTCGGCATGGCGCCCCTCTCCGGCATGTCGAAACGCGAGGCGGCGCCCGTCTGGGACCGCATCGGCAGCACCGTCTTCGAACATGGCGAGCGCTTCTACAACTTCAAAGGCCTTCGGGCATTCAAATCCAAGTTTCATCCGCACTGGCAACCGCGCTATCTTGCGGTATCCGGAGGGGGCAATCCGATGATCGCGTTGATGGACGCGACATTTCTGATCGGGGGCGGATTGAAAGGGGTAGTGAGAAAATGATCAGGACAATCCTTCTTGCCACGGCATGCGCCTGCATGCTCGCGACCGCACCGGTTCATGCCGCCGAGGAAACCACGCAGAGCTTCGAAGCCGGGCTTATCCCGTCGCCGCACATCTTCCTGCCGGAAGGGGAGGTCAAGGGCACGGTGATGCTGATATCCGATGCCGCCGGCTGGGGCGACTTCGAGAAGGCCGAGGCCGACAGACTGGTTTCCGAGGGCGCGGTCGTCATCGGCGTCGACTTCCCTTCCTATATCCAGGCGCTGAGCCGCTACGACGTCAGCCTCAACGACGGCTGCGTCTACATGGTCTCGGACATCGAATCGCTGAGCCAGCAGGTGCAGCGTGCGACCGGCAATAGCGCCTATCATCTGCCGATCGTCGCCGGCATCGGCGAAGGCGGGGCCCTAGCGCTGGCAATCGCTGCCCAGACGCCGGATGCGACGATCGGCCAGACGCTCGCCGTCGATCCGAAGGCCGGCATTCCGCTTGCCCAGGAGCTCTGCACCCCGGCTTCCAAGAAGGTCGTCGGCCAACGCATCATGTACGGCCTCAGCGACGGCGCCCTGCCGGATCCGATCGTCACCGTCTTCTCGCCCAATGCCGACAAGGACGGCAGGGCGCATGCCGAAGCGCTGAAGAAGATCCATGCGACGATTGAGATCCGCGATTCGACCGACGATGCCCAAACGGTGTTTGGCGATACGCTCGATGATCTCGTCACCGCCTCCGGCGCCTTCGGCAATCCGCTCGGCCTGCCGCTGGCGGTCCTCGAGGCGACGCCTGCCCTTGATACGATGGCGGTGATCTATTCCGGCGACGGCGGCTGGCGCGATATCGACAAAGAGGTCGGCGGCACGCTGCAGAAGGAAGGCATTCCGGTCGTCGGCGTCGATTCGCTTCACTATTTCTGGTCGGAGCGAAAGCCGGAGGAGACTGCCGCTGATCTTTCGAAGATCATCGATTTTTACCGAAAGCAGTGGAAGGTAAAGCATGTGCTGCTTGTCGGATATTCCTTCGGCGCCGACGTCGTGCCGGCCACCTATCAGTTGCTCAAGCCAACCGAAAAGTCGGCGGTGACGCAATTGTCGCTGCTGTCGCTTTCGCACCAGGTCGACTATGTCATCTCCGTTCTCGGCTGGCTCGGCCAGAAGACGGAAGGGGCTGGAGGCGATCCCGTCGCCGATCTGAAGAACATCGACCCGAAGCTGGTGCAATGCATCTACGGTAAGGACGATGATGACGATGTCGCCTGTCCGGCGGTGAAGGAGAGCGGCGCCGAGGTTGTCGAACTGCCCGGCGACCACCATTTCGACGAGAATTACGACCTTCTCACCAAGACGATCATCGACGGGCTGAAAAGGCGGCTGCAGGATTAATTCATCAGCGTTTCTTCGCTCCAGCCGAGAGCGGCGAGCTCGCTGCCGCGAAACCGCGCATCGTCGGCGACGATGAATTCGTCCAATTGCGGCGGGGCGACGCTGGTGCCGGCGAGCATCGCATGCACCTGGCCGCGATGATGGGTCTGGTGCTGGAAAAGGTGAGCGAGCACGTCGTCCATCCGTTCTTCCTGGACGCGGTCGCCGCGATGGAGGCGGACGGTCGAGACCAGCCTTTCCGGCGTCAAGGTCTCGCAAAGCGCCGTCAGGCGCTGATCGACCTTCGCCTGGGCTTGCGCCAGGGATAAAACGTCGTCGAACGGTTCGTCGACCTCGAAGGCCTGGAAGCCGAGCGTGCCGCCTTCCAGGCCATCGACATAGAACCAGTCGACCGTGATGATGTGGTTCAAGGTCTCCTTGATCGAGGGGAAGAAGCTCGTGCGCGGCGCCTCGAATTCACCGGGCTTCAATGCCGCGCAGGCATGAAGCAGACGGTGGTTGGCAAGGGCGTTGTTATAGGCGAGTTTGCGAAATGACCTGACGGGATCGAAGGTCGGCATCGGCGCATCTCCTCTTCACACGCTGCTGGAATGTTAGACTAGCGTCAGTCGTCGTCGAGATTGCCGTCGCGCCAGACGAGGTGACGGAGTGCTGCCGGCAGGTTCTCGATTTCATCAGCGATGAAATAGGGCGGGATGTCGAGCGCAGTCAGGGCCTGGCGCGTCGCAAGCACCCATTTGAATTCGAGATGATTGTCGCCGTCCTCGACGCGATGGACGATTTCGTGTGGCTCGAAGGGGAATTCCGGCGGGATGTCCATCAGATAATAGAAGCCCAGTTCATGCCAGTCGCGTTGTTCGTAGTGGAAAAAGTTCTCGACGACCCAGAGCAGGCGGGAGACGGTGACCTCGACCCCCAGTTCCTCCACCATCTCTCGTTTCAGTGTCTCCTCCGAGGTTTCGCCGATTTCCGCCCTGCCGCCCGGAAAGGTCCAGAAGGGCTCGTGCACGGCGCGATGAACGAGCACGTGGCCATCGCGAAAACCGAGGCCGGCGATGCGATAATTGAAACGCTCAGCGCCCGCAGTCAGGCGGATGAGGGTGCGCTTGGCCATGTCATTCCTATCCGAGATCGATCACGACGATTTCCGGCGGCACGCCGAAGCGCACCGGTGCAATGGAGCAGCCGAGACCGCCGGAGACGATGATATTCCGCCCCTCCTCGACAATATGCCCATAAGCGTAGCGATTGCCGTAACGCGAGGGGACGATCGGCGAACGGCCGAGGAAGCGGATCTGTCCGCCATGGGTGTGGCCCGACAGCGTCAGCGAGACACGCTCGGGCACGCGCGGAAAGATATCGGGCTCATGGGCGAGCAGGATGACCGGTGCGTCATCGCTAATCTGCGCCATCGTTCCATCGAGATTGTCGAGGCCGAGCATGCGCGCGCGGCCCCACTTCCTGCCGGGCAGCAGCGCCAGTTGATCTTCGAGGCCTGCGAGCCAGAAGCCGCGGCCATCCTTTTCGAGCCGAACGGCGCGGTTGCTATAGACCGGGATTCCGACATCGGCGAGCGCCCGGTGCCCGAAGGTTTCCATTCCGCCATTCTTCTGGGCGGTCCTGTCCTCCCACCAATCGTGGTTGCCCATGATCGCATGGACGCCGAGCGGGGCGTGCAGGGTGGCTAGCGCCTTCGACCATTGGCTCGAATGCACATATTGCGTCACCATGTTCATGCCGGAGGCGTAGTCGCCGAGCAGGACGGTGACGTCGCCTTCGAGTTCATTGGCCCGCTGGCAGATCGCGGCAATGCGGCTTGCCGACATCCAGGGTTCGCAGGCATGGATATCGGCGAGCGCGACGACGCGGAGCTTCAGTCCCGGCGTCCATCCCGGCGGCGTCAGCCGGTAGCGGGCGATGCCGAGCCGCGCCAGCGGTTCATAGGCGAAGGCGTAACCGCCGAGCGCCATGACGCCTGCGAAACCGCCGCCAAGAACCTTGAAAAATCCGCGGCGGGTGATCACTCAGTCGTCCTCCTGGAACAGCCGGAACTGCGCCGCCTCCATCTCCTTGGGCGGTTGCATTCCCAGATGTTTCCACGCGATTGCGGTCAGAACACGGCCGCGTGGCGTGCGCTGAATGAAACCCTGCTGGATCATGTAGGGCTCGATAATGTCTTCGATCGCGTCGCGCGGCTCTGAAAGGCCGGCGGCGATGGTCTCGATGCCGACCGGGCCGCCGCCGAAATTGACGGCGATCATGTTGAGGTAACGTTTGTCGAGCTGGTCGAAGCCGACATTGTCGACCAGCAGGCGGGTCAGCGCCTCATCGGCGATCTCGCGGGTGACGGCTTCGGCCTTCGCCACTTCGGCGAAGTCGCGCACGCGCCGCAGCAGCCGGCCGGCGATGCGCGGCGTGCCGCGGGCCCGTCTTGCGATCTCGCGGGCGCCCTCTTCGGTCATCGGCAGGTTCATCAGCCGCGCGCCGCGGCGCACGATCAGTTCCAGCTCCTCGACGGTATAGAAGCTCAGGCGTACCGGGATGCCGAAGCGGTCACGCAGCGGTGTGGTCAACAGGCCGAGGCGGGTGGTGGCGGCCACCAGCGTGAATTTCGACAGGTCGATCTTCACCGAGCGGGCGGCGGGGCCTTCGCCGATGATGAGGTCGAGCTGGAAATCTTCCATGGCCGGATAAAGGATTTCCTCGACGGCCGGGTTGAGGCGGTGGATCTCGTCGATGAAGAGCACGTCGCGCTCTTCGAGATTGGTCAGGAGCGCGGCGAGATCGCCGGCCTTGGCGATCACAGGGCCGGACGTAGAGCGGAAGTTGACACCGAGCTCCTTCGCCATGATCTGCGCCAGCGTCGTCTTGCCGAGGCCGGGCGGTCCGACGAAGAGCACATGGTCCAGTGCCTCGCCCCGGTTCTTCGCCGCCTCGATGAACACCTTGAGATTGGCGCGCGCCTCCGCCTGGCCGGTGAACTCGTCCAGCGATTGCGGGCGCAACGTCATATCAAGGTCTTCGCCCCGCTTTTCCGGCGATATCAGGCGGGCGGGTTCACTCATGCTCTCATTCCGTTTTGAAACCTGTTACAGCAATACACCAAAAGTCGGCTGCCTCGACATCCATTCATTGGTTTTCCGGCGTTCACCGCGCCAGCTCCTTCAATCCCAATCGGATCAGCTTGGCGCTGTCGGCGCCGTCACCGGCTGTTTTCATTGCTGCGGCAACCGCATTTGCCGCCTGGTCTCTGCTGTAGCCGAGGTTGGTCAGAGCGGACACCGCATCGGCAACCGGTGCGGCGGCGACACCTTCGCCGAGTTCCTGTTTGAGGCCGATGTTGATCGCTTCCCCGGCAAAGGCAGGGGCCCGGTTCTTCAATTCGGTCACGAGGCGCATTGCCACTTTCGGGCCGACCCCCGGCGCGCGCGAGACGGCGGTGCGGTCCTGCAGTGCGATCGCATTGGCGAGTTCGCCCGGCGTCAATGTCGAGAGCACGGCAAGCGCCACCTTGGCGCCGACGCCCTGGACGCTTTGGAGCAGGTTGAACCATTCCCGCTCCAGCGCGGTCATGAAGCCGAAGAGCTTCAACTGGTCCTCGCGCACATAGGTCTCGATGAACAGCACGCAGGCTTCGCCGGCCGAGCCGAGCTTGGACAGGGTGCGGGCCGAGCAATGGGCGACGTAGCAGACGCCGTGCACATCGACGAGCACATAGTCTTCGCCGATTTCGTCTATGGTGCCTTTCAGCTTGCCGATCATGGGGTGCGGTCTCTCAAGGGTGCGTTTCGGGAGAAATGATGTCCAATTCCGGGAAATAGGAGCGGTAGCGCGCGCCGTCGCGCGTCAGAAGGCGATGCGATCGAACGAGGGCGTGCGCGCCGATGAAAAAATCCGGCAGAGTACGCTCGCGCAGGCCGCCGCTCCTCAGGTACTGCGCATGTGCCATACCGGCCCGGTAAGCGGCGGAAAACGGCAGGGCCTCGCGGACCAGGTTTAACCGCGACAGCAGAAATGCAAGGGTTTCCTCGCGCGGGGTCATGCTTGCCAGCTCTGCCCAAACAACGGGTGTCATGACGAATTGCGAATCTGGACGCAATGCGCTCAATGCCCGCGCAGACCATTCCCTGAAAGGATTGTCCGGCCCGAAGATATCGATGAAAATGTTCGTATCAACGAGAACCGACGTCATCACGTGGTCCTCTCAACCATTCCATGAATTCGTCGGTCGTCATGCCGCCGGTGTCGAGGGTCCCGCTCATACTGCCGAGCCAGGATTCAAAATCGTCCTGCGATGGCTCTATCCTGCTGGAGAGAACAACCAAGCGGGCGCCCTTTTCATCGGCAACGAAATCCACCTCGGATCCCGGCCCGATCTTCAAGCGGTCCCGGATGTCCTTGGGGATCGTCACCTGGCCTTTTTCCGTCACGCGCATGGTAATACCTCCGAGGTATTACTTATCATCGAATGGGAACAAGTCAAGAACAGACTAGCCGGCCAGCGCCTGTCGCATCCGGTTGCTGCCGCGATTGTGCGCATGGCAGATGGCGATCGCCAGCGCATCGGCGGCGTCGTCGCCCTTGAATTCGACTTTCGGCATCAGGATCTTCAACATCATGTGGATCTGATGTTTTTCGCCGTGCCCGACGCCGATGACCGCCTTCTTTACGGCGTTTGGGGCATATTCGGAGACCGGCAGTCCCGCGCGCGCCGGCACCAGCATGGCGATGCCGCGGGCCTGGCCAAGCTTCAGCGTCGCCACCGCATCCTTGTTGACGAAAGTCTGTTCAACGGCAGCTTCATCCGGCTTATAGCTGTGGACGACCTCCGCCAGGCCGTCATGCAATTGGCAGAGGCGGGAGGCAAGGTCCATGTCTCCATCGGATGTCACGGTTCCGGAGGCCACAAATCGGAGGGAATTGCCAAGCGTATCGATGATTCCCCAGCCGGTGCGGCGAAGTCCGGGATCGATGCCGACGATGCGAATCGTATTTTGCATGGTTCAACCTATAGCGATTGCGAAATAACTGCCATCGATATGTGAACAAAACAAAAACACCCATGGATTTAAGCCGCGCCATTTACCGCGAATTAAAACAGATGCCGGAATTCTAGTCATCAAATACGAGAGGGGCGTCTTTTCACGAAGATTCAAGCTCCCGATGTTCTGTTTACAGGTCAGTCGATCAGGCATGCGCTGGGTGCCGAGGCTGCGAGGCGCGTTCAAAAGGGGTTCGTCGTACATGGCACAGAGATTTCAATCCCTGTCCTTCAAGGTCATTGCCACATTCATCCTGATGACCGTGCTGTCGATCGCGGTGATCGACGTGCTGGCTTATTTCGCCAGCAGCCGGATCTCCGACGAACAGGCGCTGAAGGCCAAGGAAAGCGTGCTGATCTTTCGCGGCGACATGCTGCAGGACCAGCTGACGCAGCTTGAAAACCAGGCCAATTCCATCGCGCGCATCGAGGCGCTGCAGATGTCGATCACCAGCTTGAAGAGCGGCTGGAAGACCATCCAGAAGACTTCGGGCGATGCCCGTGGCGAGCTGAAGAAGGTTTTCATCACGGGCAATCCCAACCCGGCCGACCAGCGCGAGAAGCTGATGAAACCCGAGGGGCCAAGTGGTTTTTATTATTCGAACCATGAGCAGACACAGGGCGAGGTTGCCCGCGACCTCGAGGATACCGCGTTCAGCGATCTGTTGATTGCCGATCTCGACGGTACGGTCCTCTATTCCTACAAGAAGCAGGACGACTTCGCCGAGAACCTGAAGTCGGACGCCTGGAAGGCGACCGGCGCCGGCACCGCTTTCGCCAAGGCAATCGAGAACACGGCCAAGGCGACCGATGACGCCGCGCCGACAGGCTTTTCCGGCCTGCGCGTCGATGCCGCCAGCGGCAAGTCGGCGATCTTCTATGCCGTGCCGATCGTCAAGCTCGGGGCGGCCAAGGGCATCTTTCTATTCAAGGTGCGCGACGACATTGTCACCGGTATCCTTGGCAAGGGCATCGTTCAGGGCAGCACGGCGCGGGCGGCGATCGTCTCCGCCGACGGATCGGCCGTCGGTCTCGATCAGAGCGGCAAGCTTGCGACGCTCGATGCGGCTCCCTTCACTTTCATCAAGGACGCGCTTGCCAGTTCGGCGATGACGGTTGCCGATTTCGACAGGGCGGACGGGCCGGCCCGCGCCTATGTCCGCGGCATCGACTATCGCGGCGACCGCTTCCTCGCGGTCGAGAGCGTGCTGCTTAGCGAGCTCAATGCCGGCTCGATCGAGATCGCCACTTTGCTGACGATGATCGGTATCGGCGTGCTCGTCGTCATGGCGGTTGCGACCGGTCTCGTCACCAATTTCCTGTTTTCGCCGCTTGCGCGGCTTGCCGGCGTCACCCGGGATGTTGCCGACGGCAAGCTCGATAGCGAGATCGGCAGTCTGAACCGCAAGGACGAGATCGGCACGATGGCGAATGCGCTCGCTCGCTTCCGCCAGTCGCTGATCGAAAGCCGCGAACTCGAAGCCGCCAGCGAAGAGACGCGTCTGCAGGCCGAGCAGGACCGCCAGCAGAATCTGGCGGAGCGCGAGGCCGAGGCGAAGACGCTGCAGCAGGTGGTCGAGGCGATCGATGAGGGCCTGCATCACCTTGCCAGCGGCGATCTCGCCTATCAGATCGATACCCGCTTCCCGAACGAGCTCGAAAGCCTGCGCATCAATTTCAACGAAGCGCTCGCGACGCTGAGCGAAACCATGACCGCAATCGGCGGCAACTCGATGGCGGTGCGCGCCGGCTCCGAGGAGATGCGCACCGGCGCCGATGAACTTGCCGGGCGCACCGAGCGCCAGGCCGGCTCGATCACCGAGACGGCGAATGCGATCAGCGCCATCACCCAGTCCGTCCGCCAGCAGATCGAGCGGGCCGAGCAGGCCGAGCGTATCGCCCGCGACGCCAAGAAGGAGGCGACCGGCTCCGGCCAGATCATGCGCGAGACGATCGCAGCGATGGAGGCGATCCAGACCTCTTCGCGCCAGATCAACACGATCATCTCGGTCATCGACGACATCGCTTTCCAGACGAACCTCCTGGCGCTCAATGCCGGCGTCGAGGCCGCGCGCGCCGGTGAATCCGGCAAGGGCTTCGCCGTCGTCGCCATGGAAGTGCGCGAACTCGCTCAGCGCTCGTCGAGTGCGGCCAAGGAGATCTCCAGCCTGCTGCAGAAATCGACGCATGAGGTCGAAAGCGGCGTTGCGCTTGTCGAAAAGGCCGGCGTTGCGCTGACCGGCATCGGCGCCCATGTCGAAGCGATCAACGGACAGATCAACGAGATCATGAGTGCGACCCGCGAGGAGGCCAATACGCTGCGCGAGATCAACAGCGCCGTCGCCGAACTCGACGCGATGACGCAGCAGAACGCCTCGATGGTCGAGGAGACGACGGAGGCGATCCACAGGCTGGCGACGGAGGCCCTGGAAATGGATCGCCAGCTCGGCAATTTCACCTTGCCGCAAGGCCATCACCAGCAAAGCGCCGAGGTGCATGTGCTGCGTCGTCACCGGTAAGCCATCGCGTCAGACATCTCACAAGGGCCGCCTTCGCGCGGCCCTTTTTTGTTGCGCGCATGGTTTGGAATGGCGCAAGCGGGAACCTACATAGGTGGCATCCGTCAACTGCCCGGCAGGTTCCCCATGGTTCCCTTCTCCATACTCGACCTTTCCCCCGTTGCCGAAGGCAGCAGTGTCCGCCAGTCTCTCGAGAGTTCGGCACGGATGGCTCGCAGGGCCGAGGAGTTCGGTTATAAGCGCTTCTGGCTCGCCGAACATCACGGTATGCCGGGGATTGCCAGTGCTGCCACATCAGTCGTCATCGGTCACGTCGGGGCGGCGACGACGCGCATCCGTGTCGGCTCCGGCGGCATTATGCTGCCCAATCATTCGCCGCTCGTCATCGCCGAGCAGTTCGGCACGCTGGAGGCGCTCTTTCCCGGCCGCATCGATCTCGGCCTCGGGAGAGCGCCGGGAACGGACATGCGCACCGCTCAGGCGCTGCGGCGCAACCTGGAGGCCGGCGCCAACAGTTTCCCGAACGACGTGGTCGAACTGCAGCAACTGCTCGGTACGCCGGTCGAGAACCAGGCGATCCTCGCGGTTCCCGGCAATGGCTCGCATATTCCGATCTGGCTGCTCGGCTCCAGCCTTTACAGCGCCCAGCTCGCCGCCATGCTCGGGCTTCCCTATGCCTTCGCTTCGCATTTCGCGCCCGACATGCTGCTGGACGCGATCGCGATCTACCGCGACCGCTTCCAACCTTCGGCGACGCTCGACAAGCCCTATGTGATGGTCGGCGTGATGGGCGCGGTGGCGGCGACGGACGAGGAGGCGCGCTACCATTTCACCTCGGCGGAACAGCAGTTCGTCAACCTGCGCCGCAATGTCCGCGGTCCGTTCCCACGTCCCGTGGCCGATATGGAAAATTTCTGGTCGCCGATGGAGAAGATGAACGTCGAGCACACGCTGCGCTATGCGGTGGTGGGGTCGCCGAAGACGGCGGAGACGAAACTGACGGAGTTTCTCAACGAAACGCAGGCCGATGAGGTGATCATCTCGATGCCGATCCATGACATCGAGGCGCGGCTGAGGTCGGTGGAACTGTTTGCGGGACTGGGAAACTTCATGCGGGCCGCCGCGTAGCATTGCAGACAGCATCCCGAAAACAGAAAACCCGGCGTCGTGGCCGGGTTTTCGAATAGGATCGTTCGAGAAAGTCAGGCGGAGAGCTTTGCCAGCACTTCTTCCGAGACCTCGAAGTTGGAATAGACGTTCTGCACGTCGTCGTCATCTTCCAGGCTGTCGATGAGCTTCATCAGCGACTGAGCCTTTTCTTCGTCCACCGGCACGTTGTTCTGGGCGCGCCAGACGGCTTTGACGGTTTCGGCTTCGCCGAGGCTTGCTTCCAGTGCCTTCGACACTTCGCCGAGGGCCTCAAAACCGCAGGTGATGTAGTGGCCGTCCTCATCGGTCTCGACATCGTCGGCGCCGGCTTCGATCGCGGCTTCCATCACCTTGTCGGCGTCGCCGACGGAAAGCTTGTAGGTGATTTCGCCGACATGATCGAAGGAGAAGGAAACGGAACCAGTTTCTCCGAGTGCGCCGCCGGCCTTGGTGAAGATCGAACGGACGTTGGAGGCGGTGCGGTTGCGGTTGTCGGTCAGAGCTTCGACGATGATCGCGGTACCGCCGGGGCCATAACCCTCATAGCGGACTTCGTCGTAGTTTTCGCCGTCCGCGCCGGCTGCCTTTTTGATGGCGCGGTCGATGTTGTCCTTCGGCATGGACTGGGCCTTGGCGTTCTGGATCGCCAGGCGAAGACGGGCATTCATCGTCGGGTCGGGCAGGCCGGCCTTGGCGGCAACGGTGATTTCGCGCGCAAGCTTGGAGAACATTTTCGACCGCACGGCATCCTGACGGCCCTTGCGGTGCATGATGTTTTTAAACTGTGAATGGCCAGCCATGGCACCCCTGTTCACGTCTCATTGTTCGGAATGGGCCGCCTTATAGGAGCGAAACGGCACCCGTTCAAGGAAAAAGCAGTTTGGAACAAAGGCGAGGGGATGACGTTACAAGAACTCCATCCAACGGAAAGGAACGGTCATGGCAAGTCTCAGCGATGCGCAGGAACAGCCAGCACGTCAGCTCTGGGATCAGGTCAACGATGTCCATGCCGGCATGCTCGGAATTTCCGGGCTTGATATGCACATGCAGCCGATGGCGCCGCATGCCGATCCCACCACCAACACGATCTGGTTCTATACTAAGATCGATGCCGATATCGTGCGGGCCATAAAGCCCGGCAGCCGCGCGCATTTCTGCGTTATCGGCAAGGATCACGACTATCACGCCTGCCTTGCCGGTGTGATCGAAGTGCGTCCCGACCCAGCCAAGATCGAGGAGTATTGGAGTTCGATCATTGCTGCCTGGTATGACGGCGGCAAGAAGGATCCCAGGCTCACCATGCTTGCCCTTCATGTCGACGATGCCGAGATCTGGGTTTCCACGGGCAACAAGCTGAAATTCGGCTGGGAGATCGCCAAGGCCAATCTCGACGACGACAAGATGCCGGATGTCGGCATCAAGCGTCACCTGCGGTTCGCTTGATGCGCGGAGGCGGGGAAGGTAGCCGGTCTTTTTACTGCAGACCCTTCATGACATAGATCAGCGGCTTTTTCGGCAGCGTGCGCATGGAGACGGTGATGCTGTCATCGGGCGCATTGGCGACGTCGAAATCCTTGCCGAACATCGAAACGAAGGCCTCGACCGGCGGACCGCGTCGGTGCATCGGCAGAATCAGCGACGAGCGCAGCCGCTTGATAACGCGGCTCATGCTGTCTGCACCCATGGTCAGGCCGCCGTCGACCGGGACCATGACGACGTCGAGGCGGCCGATCTCGATGTAATGGGCGTCTGTCAGCTCATAGTGCAGGTGGCCGAGATGGCCGATGCAGAGACCGGCGATTTCGAAAATGAAGATGGAATTGCCGTTCTCCTGCGAGCCGCCAAGGCCATAGCTGAAGCGGATATCCGTCGGGACATTGCGAATATAGGCATCGCCGATGACGAGATCGATGTCAGCCTTTTCGCCGGGAACGTCGCTCCACCCATGCAGGACATGTTTGATGCCGGGATCCGGCGTCAAGGTGAAATGGCTCGTATGCGCCTTGTTCATGGTCACGACGTCGGGCAGCGTCGCCGGCCTATACCAGCCGTTATAGTCCGTCGCGATGACGATACCGCCGGGGGTTTCGATCTCGAAGGTGGAATGGCCGAGGAAGGTCAATTTGACGTCTTCGCCCTCAGAGACGGCAGGCGTCAACGGTGCCGCGCCGGAAAAGCTTGCGAAGGTCGCCTTGGGCGTATTCTGCGCGATTGCCTGGCACTGGCTGACGGGCGTTCGCTGTTCCTGTGCTCCGGCGGAAGCTGGCGCGACGAATGCGATAGCGAGGACAAGATATTGCGGCTTCATGCCACCCCTCCGGCGCTCCATCACTTTGGATTGGCGGCGGGAGGATGCGGCATGAGGTCGCAGCGGTCCAGACCAGGCATGCTCACAATTGCGTGTTGCGGAAGGCTCTACCGCCAGAACTCCGGCACCGTTTCGGCCAGCCGCGGTCCGAGCCGAAGCGGCGCGATCTTTTCGGCCAATCCGGTTCTATCGGAAATCTCCACGCCGACGCCGCAGATCGTCGCGGGGCCGTTCGCCGCTTCCATGCGGCCCTTCGGCATTTTGGAGATGAAGCGGTTCAGCGGTTCTTCCTTATCCATGCCGAGAGAGGAGTCGTAGTCGCCGCACATGCCGGCGTCCGACAGATAGGCGGTGCCGCCGTTCAGGATCTGGGCATCGGCCGTCGGAACATGCGTGTGGGTCCCGACGACGAAACTGGCGCGGCCGTCGACGAAATGGCCGAAGCATTGTTTCTCGCTGGTCGCCTCCGCGTGGAAATCGAAGATGATCGCATCGGCCTGCTCTTTGAGCGGGCAGGCGGCGAGGATCACTTCCGCCGATTTGAAGGGGTCGTCGAGTTCCGGATGCATGAAGACCCGGCCCATGACGTTGGCGACGAGCACGCGCGCGCCGTTCCTGGCATAGAAAAGACCGGAGCCGCGTCCGGGCGTGCCTTGCGGATAGTTGGCCGGGCGCAGGAATTGATCGTGGCGCCCGGCAAAGGCAACAGCTTCCTTCTGGTCCCAGACGTGATTGCCTGTCGTCACCACGTCGGCGCCGGCATTGATCGTTTCCAGAAAGATGTCTTCGGTGATGCCGAAGCCGCCGGCGGCGTTCTCGCCGTTGACGACGACGAAATCGAGCTTGAGGTCGGAAATCAGGCCGGGAAGGCGGTCCCAGACCGCCGTGCGTCCCGTCTTGCCGACCATGTCACCCAGAAAAAGCAGCCGCATTCCCTATCCAATCCAAGAGGCAAAAAAGCGAAGGCCGCTTTCTGTCAGGATGGCATCCAGGCTTATGTCGTGCGGCTCATCGGGCACATGTGCCACTTCCTGGCAGTCGAATGCAATGCCGATCAGCTTCGGATGCAGGCCTTTTTGCCTGAGCCGGCCGATGGCGCGGTCGTAATGGCCGGCGCCATAGCCGATGCGATGGCCTCTGGCATCGAAGGCCGAAAGCGGCACCAGCAAGATCTCCGGGTCGAGAATGGCGGCATCCGCCCCAGGACCCACGGTGCCGAAGCCGGTCTCGGTGAGTGGCGCGCCTTCCGCCAATTCGCGAAAGACGATAGTCTGCTTATCGAGGATCGCCGGCACGCAGAGCCGCGCGCCGCGCGCGGCAAACCGCGTCATGAGCGGCCTGAGATCGGCCTCCGAACGGATCGGCAGGAAGCCGGAGACGATCGTGCCCGGCGCAAAGCCGACGGCCTCGCCGGCATGATCGGCCATCGCCACGCTTTTGGCCGCACGGTTCTCGGAGGAAATAGCGTCGCGAGCGGACAGCCGTTCATTGCGCAACTGCGCTTTCAATTCTCTAGCGGTCATTCGATCTGCCATATCAGAAAGGTCGGGCAAGCATAGACGGCTCAGTGTTCGATGCAATGCCGGCTGCGACAGCACCGCACCCACTTCACGCCGTGGCGGGTGCGGATTGGGAAACCTGCCATCATTGCCGGTACGGGATAGGCGCCGAAGATTGCGGCTGCGCAACGGCCAGCCGTTGCATCGTTTCCTCGAACAGAGGAGTCCCGCCGGGCACCCAGCCGAGCGCGCGGATTTTCGCTGTGCTCATTGCAGTGAGCGCTGCTTTGTCGGCGGGGGTGGGCAATGCGTGCCGACAGCCCGTCTCGCGGCGGATGAAGGAAAGAATATCGCTGGTGTCGACCGCGATGTCCGAGACGTTGAAAATCTCGCCGGAGATGCGGTTGCTTTCCGTCTCCAGCATCAGCCGTACCGCCCGCCCGAGGTCGCGGCCGTGAACTTCCGTTCCCACACGTGAAGCAACCGGCCGGCCGGCGAGGTAATCGGCGATCAGGCCATCCCATTTGTTCGGGAAGAAATCGCCATAGATGCCGGTCGCCCTCAGGCTCACGCCGGCAAAACCCGGTGTGGAGAGGTGGGCAAGCGCTCGCTCGGCATCGAGCTTGACCTGGCCGTAGAGCGTTTCGGGCTTGGCCAGCATCGTCTCCGTCAGTTCGCTTCCCCCGGCATGTTCGCCGTAGGCAGCGCGGCTGGACAGGAAGATGCAGCGGCGTGTGCCGGCGCGTTTGGCGGCCTCGAAAAGCCGGACGGTGCCGTCGAGATTCAGCTTGTGGAAGGTCTTCGGATCGTCGCCCTCGCCGCCGCGATATTTGCCGGGAACATGGCTGAAGGCGGCGTGGACGAAAAAATAGGCGTCGTCGAAAATGTCGATCTGATCCTTCTCGGGATCAAGCGAAAGGGCTGCAAACTCGACCGCGCGGGAGAAGAGGCGCGGATGCGGCGCACGGCGTCCGCCGACGATCACCTGATAGCCGGCAGTCAGCAGCTCTTCGACGATATACCGTCCGACGAGACCTGTTCCGCCAGATACCAGTACCTTCATGCTGCCCCTTCCGGATTGTCCAGTGCCGCGATCTCGGGCACATCGCCGCCATCATGGAAACGGTGCCACAGATCGATCAACGGTTGTAGCCGCGCCGCCTTGGGATGATTCTTTTCCCAGGGTTTTTCATACTGGTAGTGCAGGATCGAAATGCTCTTCCAGTCCCAAAGCTCCGGCATGGTGAACCATACATATTGCAGCATGTTGAAATAGATCGGCAGGCCGTGCCAATCCGGGAAGAACGTCTCGAGAAAGGTCTGATCGGTGCGGCGCCAGAAAGCATCCGGCCTGTCGAGCCTTTCGAGCATGTGCCGGAATGTGTCATGCGAGGGCGTGGCGACGAACACGCCGGAATTCATGCGGCGGAAATCGGCGAGGCCTTCATAGACATTGGGAGCTGCGGAAAATTCCGGATAGAGGAACAGCCTGTCGATGTTTTTCAGCACGAGGGCGTCGGCGTCGATGAAGACGCAGCGTTCGTATTCGACGAGCTGCCACAGCCTGAGTTTGCAGAAATTGTCGAGCGGCGAATGGAAATCCGGCTTGCGGCCCTTGGTGAAGGGGGCAGCGGAATGCAGCTGACCGCGGGCGTGGCGCTCGTTGAAGGTATCGGAAAGCGGCAGGTGTTCGACTTCGATCAGCCGACAGTCAAGGGTCTTGAGCGGGGCGAGGGCGGTCGCATCGACGCCGCCGGTGTGGAGGACGACGATGTCGGCGCTCGTGCCGGTGCGGCGAAGGGAGCGGGCAAGGGCGGTGGCGCCCATGGCGTAGTCGGCATTGGTGACGAGGGTGACGTAGGCAAGGATTGAGGTAGAAGTCATCGTTGCCGACCACCTCTTCGCTCATTCCTGTCTGGGCGTTCCGATGCAGTCATTCGCTCACGACACCGACTTCAACCGCTTGCCTTCCGGATCGTGATTGATCGTCGCGGCAATGTCCTTGGTCCAGGCGGAGACGGCCGGGACGCGCGCGCGATCGACGCGATAGGCGAATTTCTTTGCGACGTCGACGATCTCGCCGAGCAAGCCGGCTTCCAGGGTGATCGGTTCGAGGCCGAGATTGCGGAACTTTTCGTTCTGGACGATCAGCTCGTTCTCGGCGGCTTCCTTGCGCGGGTTGGGCAGCCAGGCGATCTTGGCGCCGCTGATCCTCGCGATCATCTCGGCGAGGTCGCGCACCCGGTGGGTTTCCGTCATCTGGTTGAAGATCTCGACGCGGGCGCCGCGGGCCGGCGGGTTTTTCAGCGCCAGCTCGATGCAGCGCACCGAATCCTGGATATGGATGAAGGCGCGGGTCTGGCCGCCGGTGCCGTGCACCGTCAGCGGATAGCCGATCGCCGCCTGGATGAGGAAGCGGTTCAGCACCGTGCCGTAATCGCCGTCGTAATCGAAACGGTTGATGAGCTGTGCGTGGCGGCGCGTCTGCTCGGTATGCGTGCCCCAGACGATGCCCTGGTGCAGGTCGGTGATCCTCAATCCGTCGTTCTTGGCGTAGAACTGGAAGAGAAGCTGATCCAGGCACTTGGTCATGTGGTAGATCGAGCCGGGATTGGAGGGATAGAGGATCTCCTGGCTGACCGTCTTGCCGGCTGCAGTTTCGATGCCGACCGGCAGGTAGCCTTCGGGGATCGCCGCGCCGACCGTCGAATAGCCGTAGACGCCCATGGTGCCGAGATGGATGAGATGGGCGTCGAGATTGAGCTCGGTCAGCGCGTTCAAGAGGTTGTGCGTGGCGCTGACATTGTTGTTGACCGTGTAGTTCTTGTGGCGGTCGCTCTTCATCGAATAGGGCGCCGCCCGCTGTTCGGCGAAGTGGATGATCGCATCCGGGCGGTGCTCGGAAAGCCAGTTCTTCAGGAGTTCGTAGTCTCTGGCGAGATCGATCAGATTGAAGTGGATGCGGCGTCCGGTTTCGGCATGCCAGATGCGGGTGCGCTCCTGGATCGAATCCATCGGCGTCAGCGATTGAACGCCGAGCTCAGTGTCGATCCAGCGACGCGACAGATTGTCGAGGATATGGACGTCGTGACCGACATCGGAAAGATGCAGCGATGTTGGCCAACCAATGAAACCGTCTCCGCCCATCACCGCAATCTTCATCGCATCGTCTCCTGATCGGTTCGTTCGTTATCGGGAATAATTAGAAATTATGACAATCATTCAATGCCTACCGGCGGGGCATTCAATGCCTGCCTGCCGAGCATTCAATGCTTGCCTAGCGGGAAGCGTTGCGCCAAAGAGGGCGCCGAAGTTTGGAGAAAATTATGACGGAACGGCCTTTTTCGATTTCGGGAGAGCTGACGGAGGCCGGGCACCGCCTCGTCCAGCGGGTCTATTATGAAGACACGGATTTCTCCGGCCTGGTCTATCACGCTCGCTACCTGCATTTCCTTGAGCGCGGCCGGACCGATTATCTGCGCTGCCTCGGCGTCGAACAGCGCGAGCTTGTCAGCGCCGACGAGGAGGGCCTCGTCTTCGTCGTCCATCGCATGGAGATCGACTTCAAGAGCCCGGCGCGCATGGACGATGTGCTGACGATCCTGACGCATACGGAAAAAGCCGGCGGCGCCAAAATGGTGCTCAACCAGCAGATCCGTTCGGGCGAGACGCTGCTGATCGCCGCCAAGGTGATCATCGCCGTCATCAACGCCAGGGGGCGGCCGCGGCGGCTGCCGGAAACGCTGGCGGCGAAATTTCTGGAAGGCAGCACGCCGCTTCGAGCATGATGCCGAAAAGTGTGAGCGGTTTTCGGACGGCATCATGTTCTATTTTTTGATTTAGATGCTCCGAACCGCCTGGAATTCAGGCTTGTCAAAACTTGAACTTTATGTGAAGGAATTCCCGCGCCGCAGGATGAGCGCTCTCTCGGCAGCCGGATCTTGCTCCGGTCAAGTAATCCACGGAACGAAATCTTCCAAATACAGGCTTACTGTCACAGTCCAGCACTAACGATCTATTAACCATAATAGTGTCTTACTGGGAAAGTCGGAGTTTGTGCGGTGCACGCCTTCCTTTGACCAAATTTGACGGCAAGAAGGCGGAAGATGAGCTTGGAAGCTTGACCAGGGCTTTGGGCGGCGGTCGCCGGACACTTCTTGCGAGATCACTTTGTGCCGCCCGGTCCAGCACCGGGCGTTTGGATTCGGGGATTTTGGATCAATGGAACAAGTAGGATTGGCAGCAGCAACGACGGACGTCAGTCTCTGGTCGCTTTTCATGCAGGCCGGCATCGTCGTCAAGCTCGTCATGCTCGGGCTTATCGCGGCCTCGGTGTGGACCTGGGCAATCGTCATCGACAAATACCTCGCCTACGGCCGCGCGCGGCGCCAGTTTGACAAGTTCGAGCAGGTCTTCTGGTCGGGCCAGTCGCTGGAAGAGCTCTACCGCTCGCTGTCGGAACGCAACAATACCGGACTGGCGGCAATCTTCGTGGCTGCGATGCGCGAGTGGAAGAAGTCCTTCGAGCGCGGCGCCCGTTCGCCGATCGGCCTGCAGATGCGTATCGATCGGGCGATGGACGTGACGCTGTCACGCGAATCGGAATTTCTCGGCGCCCGTCTCGGGTCACTGGCAACGATCGGTTCGGCCGGTCCGTTCATCGGTCTCTTCGGCACGGTCGTCGGCATCATGACCTCGTTCCAGGCGATCGCCGGTTCGAAGTCCACCAACCTTGCGGTGGTGGCCCCCGGTATCGCCGAAGCGCTGCTTGCGACCGCGATCGGCCTCGTCGCCGCTATCCCGGCGGTTATCGCCTACAACAAATTCTCTGCCGATGCCGGCAAGCTGTCTGGCCGCATGGAAGGTTTCGCGGACGAATTCTCCGCCATACTTTCGCGCCAGATCGACGAGAAACTGCAGCCGCGCGCTGCCGCTCAGTAACCAACGGAGTATACTGACATGGGTATGGCTGTTGGAGGCAATGGCGGCGGGGGCGGCGGACGCCGCCGTCGCGGCGGTCGGAACAAGGCCGTGATTTCCGAAATCAACGTGACGCCGCTCGTCGACGTCATGCTGGTGCTGCTGATCATCTTCATGGTCGCGGCACCGATGATGACCGTCGGCGTGCCGATCGACCTGCCGGAAACGCAGGCCAAGGCGCTGAACTCCGAGACGCAGCCGATCACCATCTCCGTCAAGAACGATGGCGAAGTGTTCCTGCAGGAAACGCCGATCCCGGCCGCCGAGATCGCCGCCAAGCTCGAGGCGATTGCCACGACCGGTTATAACGAACGTATCTTCGTGCGCGGCGACGCAACGGCGCCTTACGGCGTCATCGCCGACGTCATGGCCCGTATCCAGGGCGCCGGCTTCAAGAATATCGGCCTCGTGACGCAGCAGAAGAAGGACCAATAGCGTTCAAGATGAAGACCAGCGTCGTCACATCTGCTGTTCTGCATTGCCTGGTGCTGACCTGGGCGATGGTATCGCTCAGCGCGCCGGAATCCTTCAAGGTGGAGGATTTCGAGGCGATGCCGGTCGATCTCGTGCCGGTGGAATCCATCACCCAGATGCAGCAAGGCGACAAGAAGGCTCCGAAGAAGGAGACATCAGCGCCTGTGCCGACGACCCGGCCGCCGATCGCGCAGCCGGCCGAAAATGCCGGCGACAACAATGTCGACCTGAAGACGCCGCCGGTTCCGAACGCCAAGCCGAGCAATAGTGAAGCAGCGGCGGCGAATTCGAGCGACAAGCCGCTGCCGACGATCGATCCCAAGCCGAACGACGTTAAGGAAGTCAACAAGGAAGAGACCGAGGTCGAGCAGCCGAAGGAAGTGGCTTCCATTCCGCCGCCGAAACCCGTCGAAGTGACGCCGCCGAAGCCGGAGGAAAAGCCGCCGGAAGAGCAGGCCAAGCCCGAGGAGCCGCCGAAACCGGATGCTGAGGCGCTGCCGGACAAGGTGCCGACCCCTGTCGCCAAGCCGCAGGTGAAGCCGCCGGAACCGCAGAAGCCTGCCGAAAAGCCGCCGGAAAAGACTCCGGACGAGCCGAAGGCCGCGGAAGCGCCGACGGACAAGAAGAAGGCCGACAAGAAGCAGGAAGTGGCGAAATCGGCCTCGACGATGAAGAGCGATTTCAATGCCGACGAGATTTCGGCTCTGCTGAACAAGACCGATCCTTCCGCCGGCGGCGCCAAGCGCTCGACGCAGGAGGCCTCGCTGGGGAACAAGAAGAGCAACAGCGGAGCCAAACTCAGCCAGAGCGAGGAGGATGCTGTAAAGGGCCAGATTTCCAGCAATTGGAGTGTTGTTTCAGGGCTAGCAGGTGCTAGCGAGGTGCAGCTTAAGGTTCGTTTTCAACTCGATCAGGCCGGCAATGTGGTTGGCGATCCAGAGGTCATTGCGACAGGTGGGCCGGATTCGACACGTCAAGCTCTTAAGAGCAGCGTTTATCGCGCTGTCATGAAATCATCTCCCCTCAAGAACTTACCAGCAGATAAGTATGAGGGCGAGAACGGCTGGAACGAAATGCTTCTTACCTTCGACGCAAGCGATTTTGGAATCTAGATGCTGAGAAGCTTATGCCATTTTTGCGTGCAATTATATATGCAGCTCCTTACACGATGTTTCCAAAAGACAAATACGATGCCTGGAAGGAAGTCATTTTGAACTTCGACGCCAGCCAACTGAACCTATAAAGTGCTGAAAGGCTTGTTTGACATGGTCAAGTGTTCCCTCATCCGCGCCCTGATGGTCGTCGCCGGTCTAGTCGGGGCCGCAGCCTTTACGACTCCGGCCAACGCTCTTGTCGAGCTCAATATCAACAAGGGTAATATTCAGCCGCTGCCGATCGCGGTGACGGACTTCCAGGGCGACATAGGCGCGCAGGTTTCGCAGGTCATCGCCGCCGACCTACAGCGTTCCGGCCTGTTTGCCCCGATTAACAAGGCGGCCTTTATCGAAAAGATCTCCAATCCGGATGCCGCGCCGCGTTTCGAGGACTGGAAGGTCATCAATGCGCAGGCCCTGGTCACCGGCCGGGTTACCAAGGAAGCGGATGGCCGCCTTCGCGCCGAATTCCGCCTGTGGGATACTTTTGCCGGGCAGCAGATGACCGGGCAGCAGTTTTATACGCAGCCGGAGAACTGGCGGCGTGTGGCTCACATCATCGCCGACGCGATCTACAAGCAGATCACCGGCGAAGAGGGTTATTTTGATACCCGCGTCGTCTTCGTCTCTGAATCCGGCACCAAGCAGCAGCGCAAGCGCCAACTGGCGATCATGGATCAGGATGGTTTCAACGTGCGGATGCTGACCGACGGCAGCGACCTTGTGCTGACGCCGCGCTTCTCGCCGAGCCGGCAGGAAGTCACCTACATGTCCTTTGCCAACCAGCAGCCGCGGGTCTATCTGCTGCAGCTCGAAACCGGGCAGCGCGAGGTCGTCGGCAATTTTCCGGGTATGACTTTCTCCCCACGCTTTTCGCCGGATGGCCAGAAAGTGATCATGAGCCTGCAGCAGGAAGGCAATTCCAACATCTATACGATGGACCTGCGCTCGCGCACGACGACGCGGCTGACCTCGACGTCTGCGATCGACACCTCGCCGTCCTATTCGCCTGATGGCGCGCGCGTCAGCTTCGAAAGCGATCGCGGCGGAAAGCCGCAGATCTACGTGATGAATGCCGATGGTTCCGGCCAGACCCGCATTTCCTTCGGCGACGGTTCCTATTCGACGCCGGTCTGGTCGCCGCGCGGCGATCTCATCGCCTTCACCAAGCAGGCCAATGGTAAGTTCTCGATCGGCGTAATGAAACCCGATGGTTCGGGCGAGCGCATCCTGACGACCGGCTTTCACAATGAGGGCCCGACCTGGGCGCCGAACGGCCGCGTGCTGATGTTCTTCCGCCAGGCGGCAGGCGCAGGCGGCCCTCAGCTCTATTCGATCGATCTGACCGGTTACAACGAACAGCTCATCAAGACTCCGAGCTATGGTTCCGACCCGGCCTGGTCGCCGCTTATGGAGTAGCAGGTGCGGCAATGCCTTCATGTCGCCTCAGAATCATGAAAACCGGGCGACTACGGGACAAATCAGTAAATTGTTAACCATAAACTTTGAGGGGCGGTTAACCGAGTGCGGTTACTGTCCGGAAACCCTGATGAACTCGCAAGGAGACCGGCCATGAGCCGAATTCATACCCCGGCAATGAGCCGCATGCAGAATTTCGCCCGCAACCCCGTCATGATCGCGCTTGTCGCCGGTCTCGCGCTTGCAAGCTGCGCCAAGAAGCCGCCGAACAGCGCGGGTGATCTTGGCCTCGGCGGCGCCGGCGCGGGTGGTGCCGCCACGCCCGGTTCGGCCCAGGACTTCACGGTCAATGTCGGCGACCGCATCTTCTTCGACACCGACTCCTCTTCGATCCGCGCCGATGCCTCGCAGACGCTCGACCGTCAGGCGCAGTGGCTCGCCCGCTACCCGAACTACCAGATCACCGTCGAAGGCCATGCCGACGAGCGCGGCACCCGCGAATACAACCTGGCACTCGGCGCCCGTCGTGCCGCTGCTGCCAAGGATTATCTCGCTTCGCGCGGTGTTCCGGCACAGCGCCTGAAGACGATCTCCTACGGCAAGGAACGTCCGGTTGCCGTCTGCGACGATATTTCCTGCTGGTCGCAGAACCGCCGCGCAGTCACGGTTCTCGGCGGCGCCGGCATGTAATCTGCCGATTTCAGTTCGCTTTCGAAAGGCGGTCCCATCCGGGGCCGCCTTTTCTTTTTGACCACACTTTGGCCAGACTCCGTTGCTTTTTGAAAGCAATTGGAAAAATCTCCTGTTCGTGCCATCGAGGTGCGAAGAATCACTGGGACAGGACGATACATATGAAGAAACTTGTCGTGGCAGGCATGCTGTGCCTCGCGGCTGTGACCGGGAGCGAACGGGCGGCCTATTCCGCCTCGTTCTTCGGGCTGCATCTCGGCGGCCGATCGGCGGAAAACCAGGCGGCGCCGCCCGTCGTCAAGGTGCAGAGCGGCGACGCCGAGATTCGCGTGCAGCAGCTCGAAGAGCAGTTGCGGCAGCTGAACGGCCGGATCGAGGAGATGAGCTTCCAGCTGCTGCAGATGCAGGAGACGATCCGCAAGCAGCAGGAAGACAATGAATTCCGCTTCCAGCAGTTGGAAAAGACGGGTTCCGGCGGCGGCGCCAAGGCGCCTGTCAAGAAGAGCGAGACCGATCCCGCTCCGGCGGCTTCCGGCAGCGACGACGTTGCCAGGGTGATCCAAGCACCGCAGGGAGCCGAAACGGCTCCCTCCACCAACGTGCCTGCCAATAGCGGCCTCGGCCAGCCGCCGAAGGAGCTCGGTTCGATCGATTTCGATCAGAACGGCAACGCGGTCGGCGGCACCGTCGACGACAACGCCACTGTCGGCTCCGGCCCGATCCCCGATGCCAATTCCGGCACGTCGCAGCAAACAGCCTCGCTCGGCGGTGAGGCGGATCAGTACAAGTCGGCCTACGGCCACGTATTGTCAGGCGATTACAGCACGGCCGAACAGGAATTCACGCAATATATCACCCGCTACCCGAGCAGCGCACGGGCGGCGGACGCTAATTTCTGGCTCGGCGAGGCGCTCTATTCGCAGGGCAAGTACAATGAGGCGGCCAAAACCTTTCTCAATGCGCACCAGAAATACGGCACGTCCGAAAAGGCGCCCGAGATGCTGCTGAAGCTCGGCATGTCGCTTGCCGCCCTCGACAATAAGGAGACGGCCTGCGCGACGTTGCGCGAAGTTTCGAAGCGTTATCCGAAGGCTTCGCGTGCCGTCATCAGCAAGGTTGCGAGCGAACAGAAACGCCTCGCCTGCTAAGGTCTTCCGGCATGTCTCCGGAAGCCACGTCGCCTCAACAGGCGATCCTCCAGTTTCTCACATCGCTTCAAAGCCCCGCACGCATTCTCGTCGCGATCTCGGGCGGCAGCGATTCCACCGGCCTGCTTCTCCTGCTCGATGAAGCCGTGAAGGCCGCGCCGCATCTCCAGTTTTCTCTATGCGCTGCAACCGTCGACCATGCGCTGCGCGCCGGCTCCGAAGACGAGGCGCGTGAGGTCGCGGCCCTCTGCGCATCGCTCGGTATTTTCCACACCGTCGCCACCTGGCGGGGCGACAAGCCGAAGACCGGCATCATGGCTGCAGCCCGCGAGGCGCGCTATGGCCTTCTGGCCGAGGCAGCGGAAGCATTCGGCGCCGACCTCATCGTCACCGGCCATACGTTCGACGATCAGCGCGAAACGCTTGCCATGCGTGAAATGCGAACGGAGCAGATTTCCACGGGTATTGCAGATGCGGTGCTTTTCGACCGGCGTTTCTGGATTTTAAGGCCGCTTCTTTTTTCCACCCGGGCAGATATCCGCACTTTCCTGAGAGAGCGAGGCGCGGGGTGGATCGACGATCCCAGCAACGAGGATATGAACTATGAGCGCGTGCGGACGCGCCGGCAGCTTTCGGCCAATACATCTGCTGAGAAGGATGTTCGTGCGGCCTGGGCGGAGCGGTTGGCACTGTCGTCCGCAGGTGCGGAATGGCTGGATCGTCATTTCACACTTCACGGTGGTCTGCTTGGGCAGGTGATGCCGGATGGATTGCGGCAGGATCGGGCCGTCCTCGATTATGCGCTTGGGCGCCTGACGGCGGTTTTCGGCGGGCAGCCGTTTGCGCCGGGGAGGGCGCATATGGAGCGCATCCTTGCATTTG
Source organism: Rhizobium chutanense (assembly GCF_002531935.1). Classification (GTDB taxonomy): domain Bacteria; phylum Pseudomonadota; class Alphaproteobacteria; order Rhizobiales; family Rhizobiaceae; genus Rhizobium; species Rhizobium chutanense. The sequence continues at coordinate 62,067 of NZ_NWSV01000025.1, forward strand.
CCACCGGCAGTGACCCGGGACGGATGACCGCCGGCAGGGTGGTGTTCGATCTCAGGCGTGACGGGCTTTATCTCGCGCGCGAGAGCCGGGGGATCTTGCCGCTGGTATTGCAGCCGGGAGAGGCGGGGGTGTGGGATGGGAGGTTTGAGGTTGCGAACGGCTCCGCGTCCAGCGTCGGGATCGAGGCGGTAGGGGTAGGGGCGAAACCTCGCTCCTCCCTCATTCCTGTGCTTGTCACAGGAATCCAGCCACCGCGCGTCGGCGCGGTGAATGACTCAATAATGCGTGAAGAGTCTTCCGCGCCCAAAGACTTGGGCGCACTGGATTCCTGTGACAAGCACAGGAATGAGGGAGAGGGCGGAACCGCGACGCTTCCGAAGACGGCTGTGAAACGTGCGATTGCGGCATCGCCGATCGTCTTGCCCTTGGAAGAGAGCGCACCGACCGCGAGATCGGAAGGCTATGTGCGCCTCACGCCTTATTTCGCACCCTTCGACCGCTTTTTGACACGATTTGATTTCATCTTTGCCAACAGGCTTTCGGCGGTTTTCGCGACGGCGCCCTATGCGAGGCCGCCTTTAAGAAGTATTGACGGAAAAACCATCTGACCTGGGGGATCGCCTTGGCAATCGCACGGCGCAACCCTATGTTAAGACCGAATAAGACGGTCGCCATGAGGCGGCTGTTCCAGTGCTGGGGAGTTCAATGAACCCTAACTTACGTAATTTCGCCTTGTGGGCGATCATAGCGCTTCTGCTGATCGCCCTTTTCAGTATGTTCCAGACGGCGCCGGCGCAGACAGGCTCCCGCGAAATCCCTTATTCGCAGTTTCTGCGTGAGGTCGATGCGGGCCGCGTGAAGGATGTCGTGGTCACCGGCAATCGGCTGAGCGGAACGTATCTGGAAAATAACAATAACTTCCAGACCTATTCGCCCGTCATCGACGACAGCTTGCTCGATCGCCTGCAGGCCAAAAATGTTGCTGTTACCGCGCGTCCGGAGACCGATGGTTCCTCCGGCTTTCTGAGCTACCTCGGAACGCTGCTGCCGATGCTGCTCATCCTCGGCGTCTGGCTGTTCTTCATGCGGCAGATGCAGGGCGGCTCACGCGGCGCGATGGGTTTCGGCAAGTCCAAGGCCAAGCTGCTGACCGAAGCGCATGGCCGGGTCACCTTCGAAGATGTCGCCGGTGTCGACGAGGCCAAGCAGGATCTCGAGGAAATCGTAGAATTCCTGCGGGATCCGCAGAAGTTCCAGCGCCTCGGCGGCAAGATCCCGCGCGGCGTGCTGCTCGTCGGTCCTCCGGGCACCGGCAAGACGCTGCTCGCCCGCTCGGTTGCCGGCGAAGCCAACGTGCCCTTCTTCACCATTTCCGGTTCGGATTTCGTCGAAATGTTCGTCGGCGTCGGCGCAAGCCGCGTGCGTGATATGTTCGAGCAGGCGAAGAAGAATGCGCCCTGCATCATCTTCATCGATGAAATCGATGCCGTCGGCCGCCATCGCGGCGCCGGTCTCGGTGGCGGCAATGACGAACGCGAGCAGACGCTGAACCAGCTGCTGGTCGAGATGGATGGTTTCGAGGCGAATGAAGGCGTGATCCTGATCGCCGCCACCAACCGCCCTGACGTCCTCGACCCGGCGCTGCTGCGTCCCGGCCGTTTCGACCGTCAGGTCGTGGTGCCGAACCCTGATATCGTCGGCCGCGAGCGCATCCTCAAGGTGCATGCCCGCAACGTGCCGCTGGCACCGAATGTCGATCTCAAGGTTCTCGCCCGCGGCACGCCCGGTTTTTCCGGCGCCGACCTGATGAACCTCGTCAACGAAGCCGCCCTCATGGCCGCCCGCCGCAACAAGCGCGTCGTCACCATGCAGGAATTCGAAGACGCGAAGGACAAGATCATGATGGGCGCCGAGCGCCGTTCTTCGGCCATGACCGAGGCGGAAAAGAAGCTCACTGCCTACCATGAGGCCGGACATGCCATTACCGCGCTCAATGTCGCGGTTGCCGATCCGCTGCACAAGGCGACGATCATTCCGCGCGGCCGTGCACTCGGCATGGTCATGCAGCTTCCCGAGGGCGATCGCTACTCGATGAGCTACAAGTGGATGGTTTCGCGCCTCTGCATCATGATGGGTGGCCGTGTTGCCGAAGAACTGACCTTCGGCAAGGAGAACATCACCTCAGGCGCTTCCTCCGATATCGAGCAGGCGACCAAGCTTGCCCGCGCTATGGTCACGCAATGGGGCTTCTCCGATCAGCTCGGCCAGGTCGCCTATGGCGAGAACCAGCAGGAAGTCTTCCTCGGTCACTCGGTTTCGCAGTCGAAGAATGTTTCGGAAGCGACCGCGCAGAAGATCGACAATGAAGTGCGCCGGTTGATCGACGAGGCCTATACGCAGGCCCGCACGATCCTGACGGAAAAGCACGACGAATTCGTCGCTCTTGCCGAAGGTCTGCTCGAATACGAAACGCTGACCGGCGAAGAGATCAAGGCGCTGATCCGTGGCGAGAAGCCGTCGCGCGATCTCGGTGATGATTCGCCGCCGAGCCGCGGTTCGGCTGTTCCGAAGGCCGGCGCACGGCCTGCCACCAAGGGCGATGAGCCCGAAGGCGGCCTCGAACCGCAGCCGCATTGAACGGCGGCGCCGCCACCCTGAACAAGGCCGGATTTCCCATCAGGGAAACCCGGCCTTTCTGTTGGTAACGGGATATATTCATTTTTCTCGGTAATTTACGTGCCGATTTCGATGTTTTATGGCATCCCGATGAAATAAGGCAGGTCCGACTCGCACGCTCTGGGATTGACGACGGACCTTTGAAGCCACATTCGCTTGGAACGATGCGCTGCCTTGAATGGCGCGCGGAAAGCGCAGGAGTGCAGATGAAAAGACGCTATTTCGGTACCGACGGCATTCGCGGCCAATCCAATGTCTTCCCGATGACACCGGATCTCGCGATGCGGGTCGGCATTGCCGCCGGCACGATCTTTCGCCGCGGCAACCATCGCCATCGCGTCGTCATCGGCAAGGACACGCGCCTTTCCGGCTACATGCTCGAGAATGCCATGGTCGCGGGCTTCACGGCCGCCGGTCTCGATGCCTTCATTCTCGGCCCGATCCCGACACCTGCCGTCGCCATGCTGACGCGGTCGCTGCGCTGCGATATCGGCGTGATGATCTCCGCTTCGCACAATCCTTACGAGGACAACGGCATCAAGCTCTTCGGTCCCGACGGCTACAAGCTCTCAGACGAGCTCGAAGCCGAGATCGAGGACCTGCTCGACAAGGACCTGAATGCGCAGCTTGCCAAATCCGATGACATCGGCCGCGCCAAGCGCGTCGACGGTGTGCATGACCGCTATATCGAACATGCCAAGCGCACCCTGCCGCGCGATGTGACGCTGCAGGGCCTGAGGATTGCGATCGACTGCGCTAACGGCGCTGCCTACAAGGTCGCTCCCGCCGTGCTCTGGGAGCTTGGCGCTGACGTCGTTACCATCGGCAACGAGCCGAACGGCACCAACATCAATCTCAATTGCGGTTCCACCAGCCCCGTCGCGCTGCAGAAGAAGGTCGACGAGGTGCGCGCCGATATCGGCATCGCGCTCGACGGCGACGCGGACCGCGTCATCATTATCGACGAGAATGGTTCGATCGTCGACGGCGACCAGCTGATGGCCGTCATTGCCGAAAGCTGGGCCGAGAGCCAGCAGCTGCGGGGCAACGGCATCGTCGCCACTGTCATGTCCAATCTCGGCCTCGAGCGTTTCCTCGACGAGCGCGGCATGGCGCTTGCCCGCACGAAAGTCGGCGACCGCTATGTTGTCGAGCATATGCGCCAGCACAATTACAATGTCGGCGGCGAGCAGTCCGGCCATATCGTGCTCTCGGATTACGGCACGACCGGCGACGGCCTCGTCGCGGCGCTGCAGATCCTTGCCGCGGTGAAGCGCACCGGCCGAACGGTCAGCGAAGTCTGCCGTCGGTTCGAGCCGGTGCCGCAGCTTCTGCGCAATGTCCGCATCAGCGGCGGCAAGCCGCTGGAGGATATCCAGGTGCAGAAGGCGATCGCCGATGCCGAAGCCGAACTCGCCAGGAGCGGCCGCCTCGTCATTCGCCCTTCCGGCACCGAACCGCTGATCCGCGTCATGGCCGAAGGCGACGACCGCGCCCAGATCGAGCGCATCGTCAACGAGCTGATCGGCACGATCTCGAACGTCCGGACCGCCGCCTGATTTCGTAAGCATAGGCTATCGAGAGCCGGTGCGAGCGCCGGCTCAGGCTGCCGACAGTAAAGAGTTGGGTTGTAGAAAATGGAGCCGGTGCGTAAGCGCCGGCTTTTCGATGTCTGCTTTGTCCCCGCAGATCGCAGGGCCGCCACAGGCCAGAGTCTTATTGCCGTAATCCCTGCTTTATCTGCGGCGAGATCCAAGAAATACGGTAAATAATCGTGGTTAAGCAGCTTTTAACGTTTCCCATTCATTATCCATGCCGAAGCGTATCAGATTGGCAGCGACTTGCACCTGCCGACGCAACCGGTTTTTGGAGTGGGATCCATGAAAAGAAGCTTGTCCGGCATCTTCGCCGCATTGTTGATTGCGACAAACGCCTATTCCGCGGACCTCGCTCCTGCCGAGCCTATCCCGGAGCAGCCGCCCGAGGTAACGGTCACCGAAGCGACCGGCTGGTACCTGCGCGGGGATGTCGGTTATGCCTTCACCGATCTGCGCGGCGCGCGCTATTTCCAGGGCAGCAACGCCACGGAAGTCGATTTCGACGATGCTGACCTTGACGACGCATGGACCATCGGCGGCGGTGTCGGTTATCAGATCAACAGCTATCTGCGCACCGATCTCACTCTCGACTATCTCACGCAGGCTGATTTCAAGGGCTCGACATCCGGGCAGTGCGGCTTCCCGCTGGTGGATTGCACCTCGAGCGACCGCTCTTCGCTGACCGCCTACACGCTGCTCGCCAATGCCTATGTCGATCTCGGCACCTACGGCTACGTGACGCCTTATGTCGGCGCAGGTATCGGTGGCTCCTACGTCAAGTGGAAGAACCTGCGCAACGTCGCCTGCGCCGATGACGGCAGCTTCTGCGACGACGAGGTCAACCATGGCGGCAAGGGCAACTGGCGCTTCACCTATGCTCTCATGGCTGGCGCCTCGATCGATGTGACCTGCAACGTCAAGGCCGATGTCGGCTACCGCTATCTGCATATCGATGGCGGCAACATGTTCGGTTATGCCGAAAATGGCGGCCCGGGCCGCGACAAGGGTCTCAGCGTTCACGAAGCCCGCGTCGGTGCTCGCTATCTGTTCGGTGGCTGCGCCCAGGCGAGCTACGAACCGCCGCCGGAAATTCCGCTGCAGCAGCCGGTCTACAAGTAATTTTCATTCCCTTGCATCCGAAAGCCGCCCCGAACCGGGCGGCTTTTTTTGTTCCGTCAAGTTCACCTGCGTCAAAATATCCTCCCTCTGCGACACTTCGATCTTGACTATGACGCCTGCTGTCCATACACACGGCGGCGGGACACCCTTCCCCAACGAAGGGCTTTCTATCTGAGAGGATAGCATCATGGCGAAGACCGCAAAGCCGGACATCCGTCCGCACAATACTCATTTTTCTTCTGGCCCCTGCTCGAAGCGCCCCGGTTGGTCGCTCGACGTTCTTTCCGACGCGGCCCTTGGCCGTTCGCACCGCGCGAAGGTCGGCAAGACCAAGCTGAAGCAGGCCATCGACCTTACCCGTGAAATTCTCGAGGTGCCGGCGGATTACCGCATCGGCATCGTTCCGGCTTCCGATACCGGCGCCGTCGAAATGGCGCTCTGGTCGCTGCTCGGCGAACGCGGCGTCGATATGCTCGCCTGGGAAAGCTTCGGCGCCGGCTGGGTCACCGACGTCGTCAAGCAGTTGAAGCTCAAGGATGTGCGCAAGCTCGAAGCCGGTTACGGTGAGCTTCCCGATCTCTCCACGGTCGATTTCGACCGCGATGTCGTCTTCACCTGGAACGGCACCACATCAGGCGTGCGCGTTGCGAATGCCGATTTCATTCCGGCCGACCGCAAGGGCCTGACGATCTGCGACGCCACTTCGGCGGCCTTCGCGCAGGAGCTTGATTTCGCCAAGCTCGATGTCGTCACCTTCTCCTGGCAGAAGGTTCTGGGCGGCGAGGGCGCACACGGCGTCATCATTCTCTCGCCGCGCGCCGTCGAACGTCTCACCACCTATACGCCGGCCTGGCCGCTGCCGAAGATCTTCCGCCTGACCTCGGGCGGCAAGCTGACGGAAGGCATTTTCCAGGGCGAGACGATCAATACGCCGTCGATGCTCTGCGTCGAGGACTATATCGATGCGCTGCTCTGGGCGAAGGGCCTCGGCGGCCTCAAGGCGCTGATCGCGCGTGCCGATGCCAATGCCAAGGTCATCCACGATTTCGTCGCCGCGAACGACTGGATCGCCAATCTCGCCGTCAAGGCGGAAACGGCCTCCAACACTTCCGTCTGCCTGAAGATCGTCGACAAGGACATTACGGCGCTCGACGACGACGGCCAGGCGGCTTTCGCCAAGGGCCTGGTCGGCCTGCTGGAAAGGGAAGGTGTGGCCTATGACATCGGCCATTACCGTGACGCGCCGTCGGGCCTGCGCATCTGGGCCGGCGCCACGATCGAGGCATCCGACATGCAGAAGCTGATGCCCTGGCTTTCCTGGGCCTTCGAAACGCAGAAGGCACAGCTCGCTCAGGCCGCCGCCTGACGTGATCGCATTCGGCTCCGCCACTGGCGGAGCCCAGCATCCCCATTTTCATTCATCGCTGAACACTTTTGAAGGAGGCCACAATGGCACCTCGCGTTCTCGTATCCGACGAATTGTCGGAAACCGCCGTCCAGATCTTCCGCGACCGCGGCGTCGAAGTCGATTTCGAACCGCAGCTCGGCAAGGACAAGGACCGTCTGCTCGAAGTCATCGGCAAGTATGATGGTCTCGCCATCCGCTCCGCCACCAAGGTCACGGAAAAGATCATCGAAGGGGCGAAGAACCTCAAGGTCGTCGGCCGCGCCGGCATCGGCGTCGACAATGTCGATATCCCGGCCGCTTCGCGCCGCGGCATCATCGTCATGAACACGCCTTTCGGCAATTCGATCACGACGGCGGAACACGCGATCGCGCTGATGTTCGCTGTCGCCCGTCAGCTTCCGGCAGCCGATACCTCGACGCAGGCCGGCAAGTGGGAGAAGTCGAAATTCATGGGTGTCGAGATCACCGGCAAGACGCTCGGTGTTGTCGGCGCCGGCAATATCGGCTCGATCGTCTGCGCCCGCGCCATCGGCCTCAAGATGCACGTCGTCGCCTACGATCCGTTCCTCTCCAAGGAGCGCGCCGAGGAGATGGGCGTCACCAAGGTCGAGCTCGATGAGCTTTTCGCCCGGGCCGATTTCATCACCCTGCATGTGCCGATGACCGACAAGACGCGCGGCATCCTCAACAAGGAAGCGCTGGCAAAGACCAAGCCGGGCGTGCGCATCATCAACTGCGCCCGTGGCGGCCTGGTCGATGAGGCGGCCCTTGCCGAGGCGATCAAATCCGGTCATGTCGCCGGCGCTGCCTTCGACGTCTTCGAGGTTGAACCGGCCAAGGAAAGCCCGCTCTTCGGCCTGCCGAACGTCGTCTGCACGCCGCATCTCGGCGCTTCGACGACCGAGGCGCAGGAAAATGTCGCTCTGCAGGTGGCCGAACAGATGTCGGATTACCTCGTCAAGGGTGCCGTCTCCAACGCCATCAACATGCCGTCGATCACGGCTGAGGAAGCGCCGATCCTGAAGCCCTTCATCCGTCTTGCCGACGTTCTCGGCGCCTTTGTCGGCCAGGTCACCGAGGAGCCGATCAAGGAAATCGAAATCCTCTACGACGGCATTACCGCCAACATGAACACGCGGGCGCTGACGAGTGCGGTGCTCGCCGGCCTCATCCGCCCGCAGGTTGCTGACGTCAACATGGTTTCGGCGCCGATCATGATCAAGGAAAAGGGTATCGTGCTTTCCGAGGTCAAGCGCGACAAGACGGGCGTCTTCGACGGCTATATCAAGCTGACGGTGACGACCGAAAGCATGACGCGCTCGGTTGCTGGCACGGTGTTTTCGGATGGCAAGCCGCGCTTCATCCAGATCAAGGGCATTAACCTCGATGCCGATGTCGGCTCGCATATGATCTACATCACCAACACCGACGTTCCGGGCATGATCGGCTTCATCGGCACGACGCTTGGTACTGCCGGCGTCAACATCGCCAACTTCCAGCTCGGCCGCGACAAGCAGGGCGGCGACGCCATTGCGCTGCTCTATGTAGACGGCGAGGTGGATGACGGCGTGCTTGCACAGCTGACAGCGCACCAGGCGATCCGCCAGGCAAAGCTGCTGACCTTCAACATCGACTGAGTTTCCCTCCCAAGGAAATATTGAAAACCCGGCGCGGGAAACTGCGCCGGGTTTTCTGCGTCAGGAACGAATGAATTTCAGTGAGGCAAGCGTTTCCGGCGGACGAGCTTGCTGAAGCGCGCTCTATCGTCCTCAGCCTTCGTGCGGTGAAGGAAGGCGAGCCTGCTGCCGTCGAGGCCCTGGAAGAATTCGTCCCAGGAAATATTCTCCTGCGTTTCCGGAGAGAAATCGACCCGGACAGTTTCGCTGTCGCTCGCGTTCTTGATACGGGCGGGATGGCCGCCTCGCTCTTCGATCCAATGCTTGATTCTGCGGTATTCCGTCGTCGTGCCGAACCTGCCCATGTAACCCTCCTCAGCAATTCGATTGCGGCATTTCTGTCCCTGCAACGCATGATCGACGGGATCGTTCCATGGCGCATCAACTATTTTAGTAAGATCGGATTAATCCGGGGGCGGCATCGGGAAGCCGATCGACGAACGAACCACAGGCGCAAAATCGATGTGAGGGGCCGAATGAGCCTATCGCGCGGGTGCCTGCGCATCGCCTTCGGCCGGCGTCGTGGCAAGCGGCGATTGTGCGTCGCCGGAGGCGACGGCTGCGGGCAGGGGCACGTGGCGCTTGCGCTCGCGGATCAGCGTCAGCAGACCGGAGCAGATGATGAGCACGATGCCGAGAGCCATCGGCAGGTCGACGTGATCGTTGAAGAAGAGGTAGCCGAAGCCGATGGCCCAGATCATCTGGCTGTATTGCGGTGTCGCTACGAGCGTTGCAGGGGCGAGTCGCGCTGCTGTCATCAGCATCACGTTTCCCGCGGCGCCGAGCAATCCGTAGCCTGCAAGAAAGATCCATTGCTGTGGGCTCGGCACGACGATCTCGGAGAGCATGAGAACGCCGCTGACGGCAAGCGTGCCGAGCAGGGAGGCGCCATAGAGCGACAGGCGCTTCTCTGCCGGGCCGAGCGCGCGCAGGATGACGATGGCGACGGCAGCGGAGACCGCGCCGATGGTTGCAGCCAGATGGCCGACGGACAGCTCGCGGAAGCCCGGCCGGAGAACGACCAGCACACCAAGGAAGCCGACGATGACGGCAGCCCAGCGCTGCCAGCGCACGTCCTCCTTCAGGAAGATCACCGAGAGGATGGTGACGACCGACGGCAGCAGGAACAGCAGGCAGAAGGCCTCGGCCATCGGCAGCTTGGTGAAGGCTATGATCGAAGCGATCGATCCGGTCGCGCCGGCGGCAAATCGCGCCATCCAGAGCGGCCGGTTCGTCGTTGCGAATATGTCGAGCCATGAATCGCCCCGTCCCTTGATGAAGGGAAGGGCCGACAGGCTGAGCACAGCGCCGGTGAAGGCGATCTGGAAGGAGGGAACGGCGCCGTGCAGGGCTTTGATGGATGCATCGCTGAAGGCAAAGACGGCATAGCCGACAAATGCGACAAGGACGCCGCGAAGCGTGGTTGAGGCGGTTGTCATTTATTCGAATCTTCTAAAGGTGGGGCGTTTCATCTACGCGACGAAATGCCGGCTGGCAAAGACCGATTGCGAATAGCTGCAATGCATGAGCGGCGTGTGAGGCTGGCGATGCCGGCCGAAACGTCGGCACTTGCGCGCGGGCGCAATAATTTCTATATCCGTCGCCCATGAAAGCTGGCGGCCGATCCCGCCGGAAATGCAGGAAATCCGCCACATTCCGAAGTCAGAACGGCGGATCGAAACAGCGCAGAATTGGCACTATCGTTGAACACACTGGATTTTGACAAGAAGCCGGAAGAGACCCGTGTCGTCGTCGCCATGTCGGGCGGCGTCGATTCATCCGTCGTTGCCGGCCTTCTCAAACAGCAGGGTTACGATGTGCTCGGCATCACGCTGCAGCTTTACGACCATGGAGCGGCCGTCCACCGTGCCGGGTCCTGCTGCGCGGGCCAGGATATCGACGATGCGCGTCGCGTCTGCGAAACGCTCGGCATCCCGCATTACGTGCTCGACTACGAGAAGCGCTTTCGCGAGACGGTGATCAATCCCTTCGCCGAAAGCTATGTGGCCGGCGAAACGCCGATCCCCTGCGTCTCCTGCAATCAGACTGTCAAATTCGCCGATCTGCTGGCGACCGCCAAGGAGCTCGGCGCCGATGCGCTGGCGACGGGCCACTATATCCGCTCCCGTCCGAACCCTTCGCCTGACAGTCCCGGCCGCCGCGCGCTGTTCCGCCCGGCCGATGCCGACCGGGATCAGAGCTATTTCCTCTTCGCCACGACGCAGGAACAGATCGATTATCTTCGTTTTCCTTTGGGCGGCCTGCCGAAGGCCGAGACCCGCAGGCTTGCCGAAGAGATGGGCCTCGTCGTCGCCAAGAAGGCCGACAGCCAGGACATTTGCTTCGTGCCGCAGGGCAAATATTCCGACATCATCACCAAGCTGAAGCCGAATGCGGCGCTTGCCGGCGAGATCGTCCATCTCGACGGCCGCGTGCTCGGCACCCATGAAGGTATTCTGCACTTCACCATCGGCCAGCGCCGCGGTATCGGCATCGCCACCGGCGAGCCGCTTTACGTCGTCTTTCTCGACGCCCGCTCGCGCCGCGTCATCGTCGGCCCGAAGGAAGCACTGGAGACGCACCGCGTCTATCTGCGCGACGTCAACTGGCTGGGCGACGAGACGCTTGCGGATGCCGCCTCCGGCAAGGGCTTCGCCTGCTATGCCAAGGTCCGCTCGACGAGGGCGCCGGCGCCGGCCGTACTGCACGTCGATGCCAACGGCACCTATGTCGACCTGACGGTCGGTGAGGCAGGCATTGCGCCCGGCCAGGCTTGCGCGCTTTACTCGGCCCCCGGCGACGACGCACGGGTCTTCGGCGGCGGTTTCATCGAGCGCTCCGAGCGCGAAGCTTCAGCCGAGGCCTCGCTGAAAGCGCTTTTGTCCAGCCCCGTCGCCGCCTGAAACGGCCCGGAAACGGCCGGCGGCAAAGCCCACCGTTTTTCTCGATCATGCGCTTGACACAAAGCAGAGCCGCACCTTATAAGCCGCTCATCCCACGAACCGGTATCGCTTCACGATGCCGATATCGTTGACCAGTGGCGGAGTAGCTCAGTAGGTCAGAGCAGAGGAATCATAATCCTTGTGTCGGGGGTTCAAATCCCTCCTCCGCTACCACGGTTCCCAATACAGAATTCGCGATTTTTGCGGCTCGATTTTGATCCGGTTCCGGCCGCCGCCATAGCACATTGGTCGTGCGCCAAACGCGGCGGCGAGGCGACAAAACAGTTCAGCTCTGATCTGCAGGATTTCCGCTAAGGCGCGTCGCATAGAACTGGAGTCATGCGGCGCGCTTTAGTCTTCGGGTTTATGCATGTCGCTATCCCGGAACCGCTATACCCTTCCGGGACATGCATTAACGCCGATAAGAAGGTTATCTGTAGAGCGCCAAAAGCAATACAGGCATCCTCATCGCCCAAAGATGGGAAGCGGCAGCGATGATAATAGCCCATACGGCCAGCGAGAACATGACCGCCGCTAACCTGATCCCGACTGACTCCATCATTTCCTCCATCCCAGTATGATCCGTGCCCCCCACGGATGATCCAATGTTAGCAAGGCTGAGGTCGCTCAGCTATCGCAAGAAATTGGTACCCGATAGAAGCTGCTGATCGTGCGCTCGGGAAAGATGCAGAGCTTTCGGCGATTACGACGCTCGTTTCACCCCGCCGGTCAAACGAGGAAATGAAAATTGTCGTATTGCGCGCCGAAATAATCAGGGCCGCTGTCTTCCGTGATGATCGGTTCGCTATCGAGCAGGAGATAGTCGATCGGGCCGTAGGCGCTGAGATCGATCAGTTGGGGATTGTGGATGCTGTCGGCGGTGATGGTCACTGTTGTGGAGAAGACGATATTGCCGTTCAGCTGGCCTTCGATCGTCAGAACGTTGTCATAGTTCGACGTTCCGTTGGCAACTTCGAATTGCTTGATCTGGAATGGGCCACCATCCGCTGAATAGATGGGTGTCCAGAACACGCCGCCTCCCAGATAGTGGTTGCCGTCGGCCTCCTGTCGCACCGTTGCATCGTCTCCGTCCCGCCAGGCGCCCCAGTCGAAGCCTTTGTAGCCGGTGGGAAAGTCGCTATGGCCGACGTCTTCGAAATTGACGAACACATCGCCGCGTTCCGGCAGGTCTATTGCGATGCTGAGCGCGCCGACGTCGGTGGCACCTTTGCCGTCTGATATCTTGAAGGTGAACTTTTCGACGAGCGCATCCCCCGGTCCGAGCGCTGCGACCTCAGGCTTCGAGTGATCGAGCGCATAGGTGTAGCTGCCGTCGGAATAAACGGTGAGTGTGCCGTATTTTCCTTCGATTGCCGTGCTCGTGGCAGGGGATCCATTGGCCGGTTGCGGAATGCGTTGTCCGTTGACGAAGTTGAGGCGTACCGTATCTCCGTCGACATCCGTGGAACTGGTATTTTCGAGAATGTCGCCGGTAATCGCATCGTCGATATTGAAAACAGGCAAGTATACGTCGCCAGCGACTGGCTTGTGATTTACCATTTCTACCTCCCGTGTGATTTTCGTTTCGACTATGCAATCCTATCGGGTAATCTGGCAATGGAAATTGGCGAAGCTTCGGATTAATTCGTTTGCGGCAGCCGACAGATTTCGAGAGGGCGCCGTACCGACATCCAAGTAGAGGGGCGGCGTTTGAGTCGAATCTGTTTGTGATTCGGAGCTTCTATGCTCTGTCCCGTGCTGCTGCCGTTCTGTCGTTCATGGAAAGGCATCATGATAATGGCTGGCCGACGATGATGTCGTCATGACGATATACTGGCTATATTGCTGTCCGTGCCGAGCGCAGCAGAATGTAGGACGACTCGACGGCGTCAAGCCGTCAATGCAGGCCACCGACCCCGAGCAGGCTCTCGACCGTCTCGTGATCCCGGGCGAGGCTCTCCGGCGTTCCCGTCCAGGCCAGTCGCCCTCGTTCGAGGATGACGACCTGATCGGCGAAATCGAGCGCGCTTTGGATACGCTGTTCGACCAGCAGGATGGTCATATCGCCTGCCTGGGCGAGTTCGGTGAAGGCGGCCATCAGTTCCTCGCAAATGACGGGTGCGAGACCCTCCAGCGGTTCGTCGAGCAGCAGGACGGAGGGGCGGCCGAGAATGGTGCGGGCCGTCGAGAGCATCTGCTGCTCGCCGCCGGAGAGCTGGTTGCCGAGGTTGCGGCGGCGCTCCTTCAGGCGTGGGAACATGGCGTAGGCTTCTTCCAGCGCCGTCTTCGGGCGCGTCTTCAAGCCGACGAAAAGGTTCTCTTCGACCGTCAGTGTCGGAAAGATGCAGCGTGTCTGCGGCACATATCCCAGGCCCTTGTGCGCCCGTGCGGCGCTCGGCGCCGTGGTGACGTCCGAGCCGCCGAGGCGGATCTGGCCCTCATATCGCCTGGTCTGCCCGGCAAGGGTCGCCAGCAGCGTGGTCTTGCCCATGCCGTTGCGGCCGAGCACGGCCAGCCGTGCGCCGGCCGGCACGGAGAGGGAAATGCCCTCGAGCACGCGTGTCGGTCCATATCCGGCCGACAGATTTTCGACCTCAAGCGATATGGCTGGCATTGGCATAGCTCCCGAGATAGGCCTCGCGCACGCGCGCATCCTTGGTGACGTCTTCAGGCAGGCCGTCGAAGATGATCGCGCCCGATGCAAGCACGATGACGCGTTTGGCAAAACGGAAGACGAGGTCCATGTCGTGTTCGATCATCAGCACGGCGAGATCGGCGGGCAGATCGGCAAGCGCCTGCTCGATGCGGCCGGTATCGCTTTGCGGCACGCCGGCTGCCGGTTCGTCGAGCAGCAGCACCTTTGGTTTCAGCGCCAGCGCCACGGCGATCTCGAGAAGCCGCTGCTGACCATAGGCGATCTCGCTGACCTTGCGATGCATCAGCGCCGCCAGCCCGAGCTTTTCAAGGAGATCGCCGATCTCCGCCATGACATCGGGCATATGCAGGAAATTGCCGAACATGCGTCCGGTCCTTCCGTCCCGCTGAAGAACGGCGAGCCCGACATGTTCGGCCGGTGTCATATCCTGGAAAAGCCGCGTCACCTGAAAGGATCTGATGAGACCGCGTTTGACCCGGCCGATCGCGCCGACTTTCGTGACCACCTCGCCGCCGAGGCGCACCTCGCCCGAATCGGGGGAGAGATTGCCGGTCACCAGATTAACGAAGGTGGTCTTGCCGGCGCCGTTCGGGCCGATCAGCGCCACACGATCGCCCGGTGACATTGCCAGCGAGACATCATTGGTAACGGCAAGGCCGCCGAAGGCCTTTTTGAGATTGGCGACTTCGAAGACGGGACTCATGAATGCTGCTCCCTGCGGCGGCCGATAAAATTCGCGGCGGTCCCGTAGAGACCTTTCGGTGCGAAAAGTACGACGGCGATCAGCAGTGCACCGACCATCGTCAGCCAGTGGAAGGGATTGGCCGCCGAGACGTAATCCTCGAAAAGCATGAAGACGACGGTGCCGGAAAGCGCGCCGAAGAGAGAACCGGTGCCACCGAGCACCAGCATGACAAGCGCTTCGGCCGATTGCGTGAAAGACAGGCTGTCGAGGCCGACGACCTGCGTCGAGATCGCATTCAATGCGCCACCGATACCGGCCACGGCACCCGATATCCCATACATGCTGATAAGAGCCGCCTTCGGCGAAGCACCCATGGCGCGGACACGCAGCGGGTCTTGTTTGATGGCCCGGCAGAGCATGCCGAAGGGAGAGCGGACCAGCAACCGCAGCAGCATGAAGACAGCAAGCAGCAGCGCCATTCCGAAGAAGAAGGCGGTTTGACCGTAAAGATCGAATTCGAAAATGCCGAAGATGGGGTCCGGCGCGATACCGGAAAGCCCGTCGCTGCCTCCCGTCCATGACGATGCCTTGTTGGCGAATTCATGGAAGAGGTTGATGAGCGCGATCGACAGCACGAGCTGCGGCAATCCGTGCGCCCGCAGGATGACGACGCCGCAGAAGAGCCCGGCAACCGCCCCGCCTGCAATGCCGGCCAGCATCATCAGCAGCGGATCATTGATGCCGTAATGCGCCGACAGGATGCCGGCGGCATAGGCGCCGGCGCCGAACAGTGCGGCATGGCCGAGCGTCGCGACGCCGCAATAACCGGTGACGAGATCGAGCGACAGGACGAGCAGCGCGATCGTCATCATCCGGGTCAGCAGTGCGAGATTGTCGGGGAATGCGACATAGCCGATCGCGGCGATGGCTGTGATCACCGCTATCCCGGCGAGATCGCGGCCGATGGCCCCGCGCCGATGCTGGAGGCGTCCGTTTTCGTTGTTCATCACGAGCGCCATCTCATTTTGCCCTTCCGGCGAGGCCGCGCGGGAAGACGCAGATGATCGCGATCACGGCGAGATAGAAGAAGAATTCTCCGAATTCCGGCATCAGATAACGGCCTGTCGTATCGATCGCGCCGAGCAGCAGGCAGGCGATCAGTGCGCCCGGAATGGAGCCCGCGCCGCCGACGGAGACGACGACGAGAAAGGTGACCATGTAGCGCAGCGCGTAATAGGGTTCGACTGGCAGGAGTTCGGCGCCGACCACGCCGCCGAAAGCGGCGAGCCCGACGGCGACAGCGAAGCTCACGGCGTAGATGATCTCGGTGCGCACGCCGAGCGCTGCCGCCATCGCCGCGTCATCCACGGAGGCGCGCAGCTTGACGCCGAAGCTCGTCCTGTCGATTGCGAACCAGAGCGCCAGAGCAACGGCGAGCCCGCAGAAGATGACGAAAAGCCGGTGAACGGGAATGGTGCGGAAGCCGAGATCGGCCGATCCCTGCAATATGGCAGGAAGCGGTATGGTTTTCAGCGTCGGCCCCATTCCGTAATTCGCCAGGCCGATGACGCAGAAGGTGATGCCGATCGTCATCAGCACCTGGGTCAGCTCGGGCGCGCCATAGATTCGGCGATAGAGAAAGCGCTCCAGCGGTATCGCGATGACGATCGTGATGACAACGGCGGCGATAACCGCTACCGCATAACCGAGGCCGAGGTCGCGGGCGGCATAGGAGGCGATGTAGCCTCCGATCATGGCAAAAGCGCCGTGCGCCAGGTTGACGACACGCATCAGTCCCATGGTCACGGAAAGGCCGATCGAGATCACGAAGAGCACCATGCCATAGGCAAAGGCGTCGACGGCGATGCTGAAGACTGTCTGCATTGAAATCCCTTGCTTCGCTGCGACGGGCTCTGCGTAAGCCCGTCGCTTATCGGGTGCCGGATCTTACTTGGCAGCGGCTAGGCCCGGATCGCCCTGCTTCTCGAAAGTCTGGACCTCCTTATTGATGTAGGTCCCGTCAGCGGCCTTGGCGACTTCGCGCAGATAGATGTTCTGGGTGATGTGCCGGCTTTCCGGATCGATCGAAACCGGGCCGCGCGGACTTACCCAGGCAAGACCCTTCACGGCGTCGACAGCCTTCTCGGCATCCTGCTTGCCACCTGTCGCCTCGATCATCTTGCAGATGACATACATGCCGTCATAGGCGCTGACCGAGGGGAAGGAGAGTTCGGCCCTGTTGCCGATCGCCTTGGCGGCTGCCTCGACGAAAGCCTTGTTCTCGGGAGAATCGTGCGACACCGCGTAGTGGAATGTCGTCTGAATGCCGAGCGCGGCATCGCCGAGCGCCGGCAGGTCGGATTCCTGCGTCAGGTCGCCCGGCGCGAAGAACTTGATGCCGGCGGCCTTCAGGCCGTTCTCGTTGTAGGCCTTGACGAAGCCGAGGGTCGTCGGGCCGGACGGCAGGAAGGCGAAGACGCCCTCAGCGCCGGAATCCTTAATGCGCTGCATGATCGGGCTGAAGTCCTTGGTCGCAAGCGGCATGCGGATCGCCTCGACCACCTGGCCGCCGGCTTTTTCAAACCCTGTCTTGAAGGCATTCTCGGCGTCGATGCCGGGGCCGTAATCGCTGACGACCGAAATCACCTTCTTGACACCGGCGTCGAAGGCGACCTTGGCGATCGGCGTCGAGGTCTGCCAGGTCGTAAACGAGGTGCGCACGACAAGCGGGCTCTTGGTAACGATCGCCGAGGTCGCGGCGTTCATGATGACCATCGGCACGTTGCCTTGCTTCAGGATCGGCGTCACCGCCATGGCATCCGGCGTGAAGTAGAAGCCGGCGAGATACTGGACCTTCTCCTTGACGATCAGTTCCTGCGCCAGCGCCTTGGACTGGGCCGGATCGGCCTGCGGTACGTCGCGATAGACGATCTCGATCGTGTCGTTGCCGACCTTGCTGCCGTTGACCGCCATATAGGCATCGATGCCGGCCTTGAAGTTCTTGCCCTGAAGCGCAAATGGACCGGAGAACGGCCCGATGACGCCGACCTTGATCGTGTCGGCATAGGCGCTCGCGCCCATGGCGATGGCCGCAACGGCGGCCAGAAGCAGCTTTTTCATTCTCTCTCTCCCTTTTGGGCGCACTCCCGGCGCCGTATTTCCTAGTCGCTCAAAATTGAGCGTCAGCTTGTCATGCGAAATAGTGATGTAAAATGAAATAAACGCCGGAATTCATGTTCACACGGTTATGAACTGGAGCAGAAACACTTGGCGGCCAGCTCCGTGTTCGACGCGGCTTGCATCCGTCGCCAATCTCCCCGTCAGAACGGCAATCCCACATAGTTTTCCGCGAGTACCGTCGAGGCGGCGCGGGAATGGGTGAGATAGTCGAGTTCGGCCTCCTGGATCTTTTGTTCGAAATCACCGGTATCAGGAAAACGATGCATCATCGTCGTCATCCACCAGGAGAAGCGAACGGCCTTCCACACCCGGGCGAGTGCGGTCTGCGAATAGGCGTCGATGCCGCTATTCGAGCGTTCCTGATAATGCTCGACGAGCCCGGAGAAAAGGTAATGGACATCGCTGGCTGCAAGGTTCAACCCCTTGGCGCCGGTCGGCGGCACGATATGGGCGGCGTCGCCGACCAGGAAAAGCCGGCCGAAACGCATCGGTTCGGCGACGAAGGAGCGCAGCGGAGCGATCGATTTCTCGAAGGACGGCGCGGTCACCAATGCCTCGGCATGATGCGCCGGCAGGCGCCTTCTCAGTTCGTCCCAGAAGCGGTCGTCGCTCCAGGCCTCGACCTTTTCGTCGAGCGCGCATTGGATGTAATAGCGGCTGCGCGTGGCCGAGCGCATCGAACAGAGCGCAAAACCCCTTGGATGGTTGGCGTAGATCAGTTCATGGCTGACCGGCGCCACGTCGGCAAGCAGACCCAGCCAGCCGAAGGGATAGATCTTCTCGAAATGCCTGATCGCCTGTTCGGGAACGGCCTTACGGCTGACGCCATGAAAGCCGTCGCAACCGGCGGTGAAGTCGCAATCGATGCGCTTGGTGACGCCGTCTTTCGTATAAGTGACGAAAGGAGAATGCCCATTGAAATCATGGGGCGTGACATCGGCGGCATCGTAGATCGACAGAGCGCCGCTTGCTTCGCGCCGCTCCATCAGATCGCGCGTCACCTCGGTCTGGCCGTAGACGGTAACACGCCTGCCGCCGGTCAGCTCATGCAGATCGATGCGATGGTCGCGGCCGTCGAAGGCCAGTGAGAAACCGTCATGCGGCAGGCCTTCGGCATGCAGTCTCGCTCCCGCTTTGGCTTGGTCCAGCAGCCCGACGGTGCCTTCCTCCAGAACGCCGGCGCGCACCCGGTCGAGAATGTATTCCTTGTTGACGCGATCGAGAATGACATTGTCGATGCCCGCGTCGGTCAGAAGCTGACCGAGCAGCAGGCCGGATGGTCCCGAACCGATGATGGCGACCTGGATTCGCAACTGCGTCCTCCCTGACATTTTTGCGTTTTGTCAGATTCTGCCGTGGGCTCCCTGTCGCAGCAATGGACATCCCGGCCTAAAAATTGCACTAATCGAACATTGGTGCGGAAGGAGCCCCATGCGCAGACATGTACCGACCTACGAGCTCTACGGCGAAAATACCGGGAGAAAGCCGGATTTTTGGTTGCATTGCGAAACAATTCGCTCCCGCAGCAGCCTGCATCACTGGGAGATTCGCCTGCATCGCCACGAGAGTTTCTTTCAGATATTGTACATCGAAGGCGGTTCCGGAGATGCGATCTTCGCCGACAAGAGTCATCCCATCCGACCGCCGGCCGTCATCACGGTGCCGCCGGGGCTCAATCACGGCTTTCGGTTTTCACGCGATATCGACGGCCTCGTCATCACCCTGTTGAGATCGCATCTCAGCCAGCCGCTCGGCGACCGCAGCCACCTCGGCGAATGGCTGGCTGCGCCGCATCTGACGCCGCTCGATCCCGATAATGCCGAGGCTGCCTATGTCATGCAGACGTTGCGGCGGCTCAGCGACGAATTCGAAAACCGCCGCAGCGGCCGCAACGAGACGCTGGGCGCGTATGTTGCTTTGGCGCTGCGGCTGACGGCGAGGATTTCAGATGAGGGAAACAGTTACGAATTGCCGTCGAACGAGAACGAGCGGCGCATGGACATGCTGAACGAACTTCTTCAACAGCATTTCCGATCGCACAAACCCGCTTCCTTCTACGCGAGGGAGATTGGGGTTTCGCCGACCCATCTTACCCGTATCGTCCGGTCCATGACCGGCAGCACCCCGCACGAGTTGATCGCCGGCAAACTCATCGAAGAGGCGAAGCGCCAGCTTGTTTTTACCCTCGGCAGCGTTCAGGAGATCGGATTTCGGCTCGGCTTTGCCGATCCCGCCTATTTCTCGCGTTTCTTTCTCAAATATACGGGAGAAACGCCGCGGGTCTGGCGCGTGAAGGAGAAGGTTCGGCTCGAGGGCGCATGAATTGCATGCATGCACCCACTTCGTGATTCTAAAGTTACAGAGGCGCTGTAGGTGCATTCGCAGGCCTGCGGCCGCCAGTAGCGGTCGATGAGAGTGAGTTCGCTGTCTGGCAGGGCAGCGGTCGAGACATGCCGTTCCATTGGTTTCTCCCGTTCGAAAACCTGTTCGACGTCAATTCTATCGGCCGGCGCCGGCACGGTATCGATCTGTTCAGCCACTGCCAAGAAGCGACAGCGCCTCGTCGGCGATGATCTGCTCCTCATCGGTGGCGATGACATGAGCGGCGATGCGGCTTTCCCCGGTGCTGATCATGAACTCATTGGCGGAATTGGCCTTTTCGTCGATCTCAAGGCCAAGCCAGGCGAGCCGCTTGGCCACGCCGGCACGGATCTCCGGCTGATGCTCGCCGATACCGGCTGTAAAGACGACGGCGTCAAGGCCGCCGAGCGTTGTTGCCATGCGGCCGACTTCGCCGGCGATGCGCAGGGTGAAGAGGTCGATCGCCTGGCGCGCCTCCAGCCGTGCATCCCGCAAAAGGTCGCGGGTATCGGCGCTGATGCCCGACAGGCCGAGCAGGCCGGAGTGGTGGTAGAGCAGGTCTTCGATTTCCCCGAAGGATTGTTTCCTCGCTCCGGCCAGATGCAGAATGACGCCGGGATCGAGCGCGCCTGGGCGCGTCGCCATCGGGATGCCGTCGAGCGTCGAAAAGCCCATGCTGCAATCGCGGCTGAGGCCTCGACCGAGCGCACAGAGGCTGGCGCCGCTGCCGAGATGGGCAACCACCGCCTTTGCCGCGCGTGGCGCTTTGCGGGCAAGCTCAGCGGCAATGAATTTGTAGGAAAGGCCATGGAAGCCGTAGCGCTTGATGCCGTCGTCGTGCAGTGCACGGGGAATGGCGAAGCGGCGAACGAGGTCGTCCTGCGTTGCATGGAAGGCTGTGTCGAAGGAGGCCGTCTGGGCAAGATGCGGTTTCAGATGCCGCAGCGCACGGATGAAACGCAGCGCCTGCGGCTGATGCAGGGGCGCGAGCGGCCTCAGCGCATCGATGGCATCGATTGCGGCGTCGTCGAGGAGGATCGCGCTGGTGAAACGGTCGCCGCCATGGACGACGCGGTGGCCGGCGACACGGAGGGCGGCAACGTCGAAATGACCGGCGAGAAGCGCGAAAGTTTCATCGATGACGTCGCGTAGGTCTTCCGTCATCTTGGCCTTCAACGGCACGTCGAATATCTGCGATCCCCGACTCAAACCGAGCGAGAGCGGTTCGGCGCGGAAGTCGATCACACCCTTGCCGATGCGCCGCGCCTTGTGGCCATCCATGGCGAAGATACCGATCTTGACGGTCGAGGAGCCGGCGTTGAAGGTCAGGAGAAGGTCGGTCGATGACATGATCTTCGTGGGCTCTGCGCGTATGTGAGATGGCTGAATTTAGTGTCGGGGTCGCGGAGGGAAAGGCATCCATTCGTCCCGCGCATGTTTTCTCTCTGTACATCCTCTCATTTTGTTCGGCTGGAGTTGCGATGCGGCGTCTTCCCGGGATGCGCAGGCGGCAAGCCGGCGACGGCCGATGTCATCAGATGTCAGTGCCCACCAGGCGGACCAGACAGGCGTCATGAGAGCTTCACGCGGTAGAATTATTAACAAAAGGCAAATTTGCAAAACGGAATAAGGAACTATGCCATGGCCGATATTGCCCCCAGCCAGGTTCATAGCGACGCTTCCCACCCGCTCCACAGTTCGAATTCATCCGGCAAATGGTTCTTGCCGGTCTTCGCACTCGTTCTGGTCTGCGGCCTTGGATATGTCGCTTATGCCCTCGGACGCGACCTGACAACAGCCGCCGCCGTTCCCTGGATTCTCTTGGGCCTTGCGCTGCTGATCGCGCTCGGCTTCGAGTTCGTCAACGGTTTCCACGATACGGCCAATGCCGTCGCCACCGTCATCTACACCCGTTCCATGCCGGCGGAATTCGCCGTCATCTGGTCGGGCTTCTTCAACTTCCTCGGCGTGCTGACCTCCAGCGGCGCCGTTGCCTTCGGCATTCTGGCGCTGCTGCCGGTGGAACTGATCCTGCAGGTCGGCTCCGGCTCCGGCCTTGCCATGGTCTTTGCGCTGCTGATCGCCGCGATCGTCTGGAATCTCGGAACCTGGTATCTCGGCCTGCCGTCGTCGAGCTCGCATACGCTGGTGGGATCGATCATCGGCGTCGGCCTCGCGAACCAGTTCCTGGCGCCGGCCGGCACGGCGACGAGCGGCGTCGACTGGTCGCAGGCGACCAATATCGGCCTGTCGCTTCTGATCTCGCCGCTGATCGGCTTCGGTCTTTCGGCCGTGCTTCTGCTGGTCATGAAGGTTCTGGTGCGCAACAAGGCGCTCTACGACGAACCGAAGGGCAATCAGCCGCCGCCGCTCTGGATTCGTGCGATCCTGATCTTCACCTGCACCGGCGTCAGCTTCGCCCACGGCTCCAATGACGGCCAGAAGGGCATGGGTCTGATCATGCTCATCCTGATCGGCCTGGTGCCGACGGCCTTCGCGCTGAACCGCACGCCCGACGTCAACTATCTCGAAGCCTACAAGTCGGCGTCGGTCCAGGTGGAAACGGCGCTCGGCAAATATGTGAAGCCCGGCGTGACCGTCGCCGACTACAAGGCCGAAGTCAGCAACGCCGTCAAGAACAAGAGCTGGACGGATGCGACGACGCCGGCCCTGCAACAATATATCCATCAGACGAGCGCCGAAGTCGCCGCCTTCCCGACCCTCGAAGCGGTGCCGACCAATCTCGTCGGCAACGTCCGCAATGACATCTACCTGATCGGCGAGGCGCTGAAGCTGATCGACAAGCAGAAGCTGCTGCCGATGGACGCCGGCGATTTGACGGCGGTGACGAACTACCACAAGGCGGTCGACAACGCGACGAAGTTCATCCCGCTCTGGGTCAAGGTGGCGGTCGCGATCGCGCTCGGCCTCGGCACGATGGTGGGCTGGAAGCGCATCGTCGTCACCGTCGGCGAGAAGATCGGCAAGACGCATCTGACCTACGGCCAGGGCGCGGCAGCCGAAGTCGTGGCGATGGTCACCATCGCCTCGGCCGATCATCTCGGCCTGCCGGTCTCGACCACGCATGTGCTGTCATCCGGCGTTGCCGGCACCATGGCGGCGAACGGGTCCGGCCTGCAATGGTCGACCGTGCGCAACATGCTGATGGCCTGGGTGCTGACGCTGCCGGCCTCGATCGCGATCGCCTTCGTGCTCTTCGTGATCCTGCGCCAGCTGTTCTAAAAACGAGTATCAGGCCGTCGAGGCCAGACTGGCATTGCGATCGCTGATGAAGATGCTCGCCTCGGCGGCGGGCATCGCCTTGCCGAAAAGATAACCCTGGCCGATGTCGCAGCCGAGTTGCAGCAGGAAGGCGAGCTGGCCATGCTCCTCGACGCCTTCGGCTGTTGTCTTGATGTTGAGGCTCCTGCCGAGGCCGAGCATGGCGCGGACGATCTTTTCCTGCCGTTCGTCGTCGCGATAGGTGGCGACGAAACTTTTGTCGATCTTGATCTTGTCGAAACGATAACGCGCGAGCTGGGCGAGACTCGAATAACCCGTACCGAAATCATCGAGCGCGATCTGGATGCCGGCCGCGTGCAGTTCGTCGAGGACGACAGCGGCGACGGCCGGATCCTGGATCAGTGCATTTTCGGTGATCTCGACTTCCAGGCGCTGCGGCGGCAGCCGGCTCGCCGAGAGCACTTTGAGGATACGGGAGGCGAGCAGCCTGTCTTCCATCTGCACCGGCGAGACATTGAAGGACAGGGTTACGTGTTCCGGCCAGTCGAGCGCGTCGCTGCAGGCCTGGGCAAGCAGATCTTCGAAGAGGGCGGTGATCATGCCGGTTTCTTCGGCAATGTCGATGAAGACGGGCGGCGGGATGTGGACGCCGTCGTCGCCGATCCAGCGCGCCAAGGCTTCGAAGCCGCAGAGCTGGCCGGTCTTGAGGTCGATCAGCGGCTGATAGAAGGGTTTGATCGCCTTCTTGGAGATTGCCGCGCGCAGCCTGGTTTCCAGCGCGGCGCGTTCCGTCACCTTGTCCTGCATCGAGGCTTCGAAGACGAGAGAGTGATTGGGCCCGCGCGATTTCGCCTCGTACATGGCAAGGTCGGCGCGGTGAGCGGCATCCTCAAGCGGCTCGGCTCCCTCGGCCCAGCGGTCGTAGCCGACGCTGGCGCCGACTTCGACGGCAAAGCCGTCGATGAGGATCGGCCGGGTGACGGCATGGATCAAAAGCTTGGCAAAACGCTCTTCGCGCTGTGCGGTCAGGCCGAAGGCGACGACGATGAATTCGTCACCGCCGAAGCGATAGACGCAATCGGCATTGCCGAGCGCGCAGATACGCTTTGCGACCTCGATCAGGAGGCCATCGCCGCCCTTGTGGCCAACCAGATCGTTGACTTTCTTGAAGCCGTCGAGGTCGACGGAAAAGATGGTAACGTTGCGAGCCCAATCCTCGATCTCGGCTTCCTCATCAAGGATCGGCCGCGAGAGGAGCTTGCGCTCGAAGGCGTAGCGGTTTGGCAGCTTGGTCAGATGGTCGTGGGTCGCGGTCCAATCGGCCTTCGCCTGGGCGGCGTCGCGCAGGTCCATTTCCTTGCGCAGATCGGCGATGCGCAGCACCGAATAGATGAAACTCATGGCGCCGGCGATGCCGAGGGCCAGGACGAGCTTGTCGGCGCCGTACTCACTGAAACCGATCATGAAGGTGACGAGGCCGTCGTCGAAGTGCAACAGCGTGCCGAGGAGCCAGAGGGTTACTCCGAACACCACAATCGACACACATTGCCGTCCGGCCCTGCTTTGGAAAAACGCCGGCATTATCGCCTTCTCCATCTCCACCCTGCGCGGAATTATCACGAAAATCTGAAATGTTCGTTGAACTCAGGGGGCGAATTGTTGGAGGGGCGGCCTGTTGCGGCGCTATCGGGACGGCAGCCTTGCTGCGGCCGTTCGTCGGCTTTTTGGGGAGATAGAGGATGTTTGGCGAGGGCTCGGGAAGAACGAGGGCGAGCGTGCTGTTGCATCGCTCGCCCTGTCTCGCTTTTCAGGCGGTGACGATCAGCAGCGGGACGCTGACGACCAGACCGACCAGAATCACGGTGAACGTCGCAACCCGCATCAAACGCAGGCGCCGCGTACGTTCCCCACTCCAATCATATGCCATGTCTTCCATCTCCTTGAGACAAGGAAGTAGTCCCGGTCAAACCCGGTTCAATAGAGATGACGCGATTTGCTTGCGTAAGGCTGGATCGTATGAGGCATCTCTAATGCTGAAGGCGCAGCGACCAGCGCCGCCCGTTGCTGGTCATGCGGATGACGGCGAGCGGTTCGACGTCGACAAGCCAGAAGGAGGAAAGCGGTGCGTGAAGCACATGCGCGATGGCTGCTCTTATGACGGATGCATGGGTAACGGCCACCACATGGCCGCCGAGTGTAGATTGCTCATCCATCCAGCCTGCGATGCGCGTGCGCAGATCGGCAATGCTCTCGCCGCCGTACGGGGCAGCTTCCGGATCACTCATCCACGCCATGAGGCCCTCCGGCTCTTCGGCCTCGATCGTTGTGATCGATCTGCCGGCCCAGCGGCCGTGATCGCAATCGCAAAGCGCCTGATCTATCCGGGCTTCGAGGTGGAGCGCTTCCGCGGTCTGGCGGGCGCGCAAAGCGGGGCTCATGACGATACGATCGGCGCGGGGAGGGGCGGCCATCCTGCCTGCTTCCGCCATGGCCTTTTCTTCCAGCGGTTCGTCGAGCGGGAACAGGCCCTTGCGGCTTGCCGCCGTTGCGCCGTGGCAGATCCAGGTGAGGCGCATGTTCACGGTCGTTCCGATCTCCGGATAGCGGTGGGGACAGCCTTTGCCGGCTTCGTGAAGTGTCGTTGACAGTCTCTTCGGCGAACAGATATAACCGTGCTGTTGCGGGTTTGGAAGCCGGTGGAAATCCGGCGCGGTCGCGCCACTGTGACCAGCGTGTCGAAAGCTCTTCGTGCTGGAAGTCAGACCTTACCGCACAAACACTCTTTCGACTGAACGCGTCATTCCGGAGGAATACATGTCTGACACCACTTTCACGCCCGTCGCGGCACCGGCGCCAATCCCGCTCGGAGATATCCTGCCCTGGGCGATCTTCGGCGGTCTGCTGATGCTCATCGTCCTCTATTTCGTCGGCACCGAGGAAGGCGCGATGGCACTGTTCAACGGCATGTACGTGCACGAATTCGTGCATGACGCCCGTCATCTCCTCGGCTTTCCCTGCCACTAAAGCGCATCGCGATCTTTCAGGTTCGCTTCTCACGCTTTAGGTCTTTGTTTTATGCATGTCTCGGCAAAAGCGTTTCACGCTTTGCCTGGCAAAACCGCTCACACAGTTTTGCGCAACATGCTTTGGGGAGTTCGTGACATGGTTGGAAACCTTTTGCTTCGCGGCATGCTCGCGGGCCTGATTGCCGGCATCCTCGTTTTTGCCTTCGCCCATACCTTCGGCGAGCCGCTCGTCGATGCGGCGATCGCGTTCGAGGAAGCGAGTGCCCAGGCGGCTGGCGAAGCTGCCGAACCTGAGCTCGTCAGCCGGGCCACGCAAGCCGGTCCCGGCCTCTTCATCGGCGTAATGGCTTACAGCATCGCCGTCGGTGGGCTTTTTTCGCTTGCCTTCGCTTTCGTGCACGGCCGCCTCAGCAGCCTTTCGCCGCGCGGCACCTCGGCCGTCATCGCCGTGGCCGCCTTCGTGGCGATCGTGCTCGTTCCCGGCATCAAGTATCCGGCCAACCCGCCGGCGGTCGGCAATCCCGATACGATCGGTGTCAGGACCGAGCTATTCTTCCTGATGATCGTCGTCTCGCTTGCCGCGCTGATCGCCGCGGTGGCGCTGTCGCGCCGTCTTTCCGGACGTTTCGGTCTCTGGAACGGCGCGATCATCGCCGGTGTCGCCTATCTCATCTTCATCGGCCTCGTTCTCTATCTCTTGCCGCCGATTAACGAGGTGCCCGAGAATTTCTCGGCGCTGGTGCTCTGGCGTTTCCGCACGACAACGCTCGCCATGCACGCGATCCTCTGGGCAGCGCTCGGCCTTGCCTTCGGAGCGCTGGCCGAAAGGCAGCTCGCCGTCAAGGGTGGGCAGCGCGGACGGCCGGCGAGGGCATTTCGCTAAATGCATCCAAGGGCGCAGCCTGGTCTGCGCCCCGAACTTTCAGGGCGATCATGAGACGCGAGAGAACCGGGCTATTTCTGCCGACGACATTTGCCGTCATCGCCTGCCTTTTCATGATCGCCGGAAACTGCTTTGCGCATAGCCGCAGTGCCGGCGGCAATCCTACCGGTCTCGATATTCCGGAAATTTCCCACGGCGAGATGGCGGTGATTTCAGACTATCGCCGTGGGATCATCGACCTCGCATCCCGTGCCGTCGATACCAACGAACCGTTCCGCCGTATCCTGAACTATGCCGAAATCCAATATTCCTATTGCCTGTGGGGCAGGGTGCCCGGCAGCGTGACGGACGAGGAAAGTCCGTTCAACGAATGCGCCCATGCCTATCTCGCGGCGACGAAGGCGGTGCTGATGGCGATGCGGGAGATGCCGCGGGAGGCGCCTGCCGCAGGAGAAATCATCTCCGCCATGGATGCCGACATGGTGCGGCGCGGTCTTGCGCTTGTCACCTGCCAGTTCAGCGGCGAGGCTTTCAACACGGCCGATATCATCAAGCCGCGCTGGAGCCGGATACCGCTTCATCCCGCCAGCATGGCGTCGCTGACGGGGCTCGCCGCCTTGTTGGGGCTTGCCATCCTAGCGCTTCGCCGTTTCCTGCAGCCGAGGGCTCAGTCGTCGGAATAGCGCTGCTCGCGCCACGGATCGCCAAGCATGTGGTAGCCGTTCTTTTCCCAGAAACCGGCCATGTCTTCGGGCATCAGCTCGATGCGGCGCAGCCATTTGGCGCTTTTCCAGAAATAGAGATGCGGCACGACGAGGCGCATCGGGCCGCCGTGATCCGGCGTCAGCGGCAGGCCCTCCCATGATGTCGCGAGGATGGCGTCCTCGGCGGCAAAATCGGCAAGCGGCAGGTTGGTGGTATAGCCGTCATAACTCGTCAGCATGACGTAAGCTGCTTCCGGTTTCGGCATGGCGCGGTCGAGCAGATCGCGCGTCGAAACGCCCTTCCATCTGTTGTCGTAGCGCGACCAGGTGGTGACGCAGTGAATATCGCTGATATTGCTGCTCTGCTCGATCGCCTGGAAATCGGCCCAGGTGAGGGTAACAGTCGTTTCGACCAGGCCGCGCACCTCAAGCCGCCAGCTCTCGGTGGAAATGACGGGCTGCTGGCCGAGATCGAGCACCGGCCAGTTCTTGACGAGGTGCTGGCCGGGCGGCAGGCGCTCGGCTTCGGGACGGCTGATGCGGCCGGTCAGGAACTTGCCCTCCGCCGCCCAGCGGCGCTTGGAGCTGGTGAGCTTGCTGTCGGCGGGCGTCTGGTCGTCGTTCATGGACTGGGTCTCCTTGCGGTGCAGCAATAGGACATCCGCCTCTGCGGAGTGTCAAGTTTCGGCAAGCTCTTGGAAATCCTCGCTTGCCTCATTAAGCTGAGCCCGTCGGGCATGCCTTGCTGGGGAGTGAGGGCAGAAAGGGAGGAGCCGGATCTGTCTTCGAGATATCGTGCGATAGCGGCCCTGCTGGTGGTGCCGCTCGTCATTTTCGCCTTCTTCACCTACGGAAGCGCGATTGCGACGCGCGCCTATATGCAGGAGGCGTCAGCCCAGGCGGGAACGGCGCTGCGCCTTGCCGTCTCGGCGCTCAGCGGTCATCTCAACCGCTATGAGGCGCTGCCGGCGCTGATTGCCGATCATGACGATATCAAGGAGCTGGTCAGCGCGCCTGACGACATGGTGCTGCGCGATGCCGCCAATCTCTATCTCAAGGAGATCAACGGGCTCCTGAAATCCTCCGACATCTATGTGGTGAAACCGGACGGGGAGACGATCGCGGCGAGCAATTACGATGGACCGGGAAGTTTCGTCGGCCAGAATTTCAACTACCGCCCCTATTTCCAGGAAGCGATCGAAGGCCGGCAGGCCCGGTTTTACGCCCTCGGCACCACGTCCTTGAAGCGCGGCTACTATTTTTCGGCGCCGATCAGGGTCGGCGCGGATATTCGCGGCGTCATCGTCTTCAAGGTCGATATCGACATGATCGAATCCTCCTGGAGCGGCGGGGAATACAAGATCTTCGTCTCCGATCCCGAAGGCATCATCTTCATGTCCGGCAGTCCGGAATGGCTCTACGGCGCGATCTTGCCGTTGACGGCCGAGCGGGTTGCACGCACGCAAGCCTCGCGGCGTTATGCCAATGCGACACTGACGGCGCTGCCGGTGACGCGCCATCGCTTCGAGCCGCATGATCTGATGACATTTGCAGGCGACCGGAGTTCAAGCGAATATCTGATGCTGTCGCATTACATGCCGGCCGAGGACTGGACGGTGAACGTGCTGATGGAGACGAGTTCCATCCGCGCTCAGGCGCGCACCGCGCTTGTCGCCGTCTTTCTCATCCTTTGCATTGCCGGGCTTGCTGTTGCGGTCATTCGCCAGCGGCGGGCGCGGCTAGCCGAGCGCATGCAGATGCAGGCCGAAGCGCGGGATGAGCTGGAGCGGCGGGTGGAGGAGCGCACGGCGGATCTTGCCCGCGTCAACAGCCGCATCGAGGAGGAGATCGCCGAGCGGCGGTTGACCGAGCAGCAGCTTCGCCAGACCCAGGCCGATCTTATCCAGGCCGGCAAACTTGCCGGCCTCGGGCAGATGTCGGCTGCGCTTTCGCATGAATTCAACCAGCCGCTCGCCGCCGCCAAGACCTATACGGACAGCGCTTCCGTTCTGATCGATCGCGGCCGGACGGAGGAGGCGCACGACAATATAAGGCGGATCGGCGGGCTGATCGACCGCATGGCTGCGATCAGCCGGCATTTGCGTAACTTCGCCCGCAAACCGAACGAGAAGCTCGGGCCGGTTCCCCTCGACGAGGCGATGCGCGATACGCTCGAGATCATCGCCTGGCGGCTGAAGGCGGCCGACGCCGAGCTCCGGCTCGATCTCGGAATGCGGCCGCCGGTCGTGCGCGCCGGTTCGGTACGTCTGCAGCAGGTGCTGGTGAACGTGATCTCCAATGCGGCCGATGCGGTTGAAGGGCTGGATGACAGACGCATCGAGATTTCGGCCTTCGAGGCGGCGGGCAAGGTGGTGCTGACGATACGCGATCACGGGCCGGGCGTGCCGGCGGCAATCGCCGAGCGCATCTTCGATCCCTTCTTCACGACCAAGGGTGTCGGCAAGGGGCTCGGCTTGGGGCTTTCGATCTCCTACAACATCGTCAAGGATTTCGGCGGCAGCCTGACGGCTGCCAATCACCCCGAAGGGGGCGCGGTGTTCCGTATCGAGCTGCAATCGGCGGCAGGGCTGATGCCGGAGGCGGCGGAATGAACGATGCCAAAATCCTGCTCGTCGACGACGAGGAAGAGTTGCGCCGCTCGACGGCGCAGGCGCTCGAGCTCTCCGGCTTCAGTGTCGAGACTTTTTCGAACGGCGATCATGTGCTGGAACTGATCGGCTACAGTTTTCCCGGCGTCGTCGTCAGCGATATCCGC
Organism: Rhizobium chutanense; assembly: GCF_002531935.1. Lineage (GTDB taxonomy): Bacteria > Pseudomonadota > Alphaproteobacteria > Rhizobiales > Rhizobiaceae > Rhizobium > Rhizobium chutanense. The sequence continues at coordinate 93,000 of NZ_NWSV01000025.1, forward strand.
ATGCCCGGCATGGACGGCATGACGCTGATGCAGAGGATCCGCGAACTCGACCCGGAAGTGCCGGTCATTCTCGTCACCGGCCATGGCGACGTTCAGCTTGCGGTCAAGGCGATGCGCGAAGGCGCCTATGATTTCATCGAGAAGCCGTTTACGCCCGAGATGCTGGCCGGTGTCATCCGCCGGGCGATGGAACGGCGGGGCTTGGTGCTTGAAAACCGGTTGCTGAAGGCGGTCGCCGGCAAACGCGACGATATCGAGGCGCGGCTGCCGGGGCGCACACAGGTGATGGTGGATCTGCGCTACCGTATCCGCGCGATCGGCGCCAGCGATGCCGATACGCTCATCGTCGGCGAGACCGGGGCCGGCAAGGAAGTGGTGGCACGCGCGCTGCACGATATCAGCGCCCGGGCGAGCCGGCCGTTCATCGCGATCAATTGCGCCGCGCTGCCGGCAAACCTGATCGAGAGCGAGCTCTTCGGCCATGAGATCGGGGCCTTTCCGGGGGCGGTGAGGCCGCGCTACGGAAAGTTCGAGCATGGGCGCGGCGGCACCATCCTGCTCGACGAAATCGGCTCCATGCCTTTCGACCTGCAGGCTAAATTCCTGCGGGTGCTGCAGGAGCGGGTGATCTCCAGGCTCGGATCGAACGAAATCGTGGCGCTCGACGTCCGCTTCATCGCGACGAGCAAAGTCGACCTGGAGGCGGAAGTGGCTGCAGGGCGCTTCCGCGCCGACCTCTTCTACCGGCTTGATGTCGCAACGCTGCATGTGCCGTCGCTGTCGCAGCGGCGGGCGGATGTTCCGCTGCTTTTCCTGCAGTTGGTGCGAGAAGCGGCCGCGCGGTACGGCCGCGACGAGATGACCGTGCTGCCGGAGGTGATCTCCGACATCGCCCAGCGCGACTGGCCCGGCAATGTGCGGGAACTGAGGAACGCTGCCGACCGCCTAGTCCTCGGCCTCGACAATGGCGGACGGCAGGCCGAGGAGGCGACGGGGCTTGCGGAGCGGGTCGCCGAATTCGAGCGAGGGGTCATCTCCAGTGCACTGGTCGCGCATGGCGGCAGCCTCAAGCCGGTCTACGAGTCGCTCGGTATTTCCCGGAAGACGCTTTACGAAAAGATGCAGAAATACGGCCTGGATAAGCGGATGATGATCAGCGAAGGTTAGTCTTCGCCGGCGGGCTGTGCTTTCTCACCGGATGCGATGGGTGGATTTCCACCCATCGCATCCGCCGTTTGTTTCCAAATCGACCCATGCTGCATCGCACCGTCGCAGAATCGTCTTCCAAAAGCGGTGGCGATGATTGCGGCTCGATTTTTCCCGGCGGCAAATAGGCAATCCGAACCGGCGCGGAGGAGTGTCGGCGGGCTCGCTTATTTCATCAGGGAGGAAACGATGAAAATCCTGAAGGCCATGCTCGGCCTGACCGCAGCTGCTGCGGTCTCTCTTCTCGCCGGTGCCGCTTCGGCGCAGACCTATCCTGAACGCACCATCACCATGGTCGTACCGTTTGCGGCCGGCGGCCCGACCGATACGGTTGCACGCCTCGTCGCCGAATCCATGTCGAAGGATCTCGGCCAGCAGATCGTCGTCGAAAATGTCGGCGGCGCCGGCGGTACGCTCGGCGCTGGCCGCGTCGCGAGCGCCGATCCCGATGGTTATACGATCCTGCTGCACCATATCGGCATGGCGACCAGCGCCACGCTCTACCGCAAGCTCGCCTATGATACGCTCGGCGCCTTCGACTATGTCGGCCTCGTCACCGAGGTGCCGATGACGATCGTCGCGCGCAAGGATTTCGAGCCGACCGACCTCAAGGGCCTGATCGACTATGTCAAGGCCAACAAGGACAAGGTGACGGTTGCCAATGCCGGCATCGGCGCGGCTTCGCATCTCTGCGGCATGATGTTCATGAGCGCCATCCAGACGCCGCTGACGACCGTTCCCTACAAGGGCACGGGCCCTGCCATGACCGACCTGCTTGGCGGCCAGGTCGATATCATGTGCGACCAGACGACCAACACCACGAAACAGATCCAGGGCGGCACGATCAAGGCCTATGCCGTGACCTCGCCGAAGCGCCTCGATGTGATGAAGGACATTCCGACGGCTGTCGAAGCCGGCCTGCCGGGCTTCGAAGTCGGCATATGGCATGGCATCTATACGCCGAAGGGCACGCCGGCTGAAATCAACGAACGGCTGTCGAAGTCGCTGCAGGTCGCGCTGAAAGACCCGAATGTCGGCGCCCGCTTCGCCGAACTCGGCACGGCGCCTTCCTCCGACGCCGATGCGACGCCGGCTGCGCTGAAGGCCAAGCTCGAAAGCGAGATCGCCCGCTGGAAGCCGGTGATCGAGGCGGCCGGAGAATATGCCGACTGAGGTTTCTCCTCGTCCGGGCATGCCGAAAAGAGCCCCTCACCCTAGCCCTCTCCCCGTAAGAACGGGGAGAGGGGACGTGCCATGCGAGATGCGGCGGGGAACGGAGAGGTTGCGGTGTGTTCCCTTCTCCCCGTTTGCGGGGAGAAGGTGCCGGCAGGCGGATGAGGGGCGGCCACCACAGCAGCAACGCGTCACGAACCATCTCCAACCCCAGGAGACACCATGAAATCCATCAGTTTCGATAGCACCAATGCGATCTGCGGCGCGCTTTTCGTCGCGACCGGCGCTTTTTTCGCCTTCCAGTCGCTGGGGCTCGACCTCGGCACGGCATTGCGCATGGGCCCCGGTTATTTTCCATTCATCCTCGCCTGCGCGCTCGTGCTGCTCGGGGCGATCATCTTCATTCAGGCGCTGCGCGTCGAGGGAGAGCCGATCGGCGCCTGGGCCTGGCGCGGCATGCTCTTCATCCTTCCGGCGCCGGTGTTCTTCGGGCTGACGGTTCGCGGGCTCGGATTTGCGCCGGCGCTGTTCCTCACCGCCTTCATCGCCTGCTTCGCATCGCAAAAGATGAACCTGTTCTTCGCAATCATTCTTTCGCTGCTGCTGACGGTTTTTTCCGTGGCGGTCTTCAGCTACGGGCTCGGCCTGCCGTTCGAGCGCTTCGGTCCCTGGGTCCGGTTCTAGGAGGCGATGATGGATCTTTTCAGCAATCTCGCTCTCGGTTTTGCGACAGCCGGCACGCTTGACAATCTGCTCTTCTGCCTGATCGGCGTGCTGCTCGGCACGCTGATCGGCGTGCTGCCCGGCATCGGCGCCACGGCGACGATCGCCATGCTCCTGCCGATCACCTTCCAGCTTGAGCCGGTCTCCTCGCTGATCATGCTCGCCGGCATCTATTACGGCGCACAGTACGGCGGTTCGACGACGGCGATCCTCATCAACATGCCGGGCGAATCGTCTTCGGCCGTCACCGCGATCGACGGTTATCAGATGGCGCGCAAGGGCAGGGCGGGGGCAGCGCTGGCGATCGCCGCGCTCGGCTCGTTTTTTGCCGGCACGGTCTCGACCTTTCTCGTCGCGATCTTCGCGCCGCCGCTCACTGCCATCGCGCTGCAATTCGGCTCGGCCGAATATTTCTCGCTGATGATCGTCGGTCTGGTCTCCTCGATCGCTTTGGCGCATGGCTCGGTCGTCAAGGCCCTGGCGATGGTGGCGCTCGGGCTGCTGCTCGGTCTCGTCGGCACCGACATCTATACCGGCACGCCGCGCTTCACGCTCGGCATCCGCGAATATGCCGACGGGCTGAACTTCGTGGCGCTCGCCGTCGGCGTTTTTGGCGTCGCAGAAATCCTGCGCAATCTGGAAGGCGAGTCGACCCGCACCGTGCTGATGGCCAAGGTGTCCGGCCTCTTGCCGTCCCGCCAGGAATTCAAGGAGATGATCGCGCCGGTCATTCGCGGCACGGCCATCGGCTCGGCGCTCGGCATCCTGCCGGGCGGCGGCGCCATCCTTGCCTCCTTCGCCTCCTACACGGTGGAAAAGCGCATGTCGAAGACGCCGGAGGAATTCGGCAAGGGTGCGGTTGCCGGCGTCGCCGGGCCGGAATCGGCCAACAATGCCGGGGCGCAGACCTCGTTCATTCCGCTGCTGACGCTCGGTATTCCGGCCAATCCGGTCATGGCGCTGATGATCGGCGCGATGATCATCCAGGGCATCGTGCCGGGGCCGAATGTCGCCACCGAGCAGCCGGCGCTGTTCTGGGGCATCATCGCCTCGATGTGGATCGGCAACCTGATGCTCGTCATCCTCAACCTGCCGCTGATCGGCCTGTGGGTGAAGCTGCTGACCGTGCCCTATTATGTGCTCTTCCCAGTCATCATGGCCTTCTGCTCGATCGGGGTCTACAGCGTCAACGCCAATGTCTACGACCTCTATGCCGTCGCCTTCTTCGGGCTCATCGGCTACGTGCTGGCAAAGCTTCGCTGCGAGCCGGCGCCGCTCTTGCTCGGCTTCGTGCTCGGGCCGCTGCTCGAGGAAAACCTGCGGCGTGCGATGATCCTGTCGCGCGGCGATCCCAGTACCTTCGTCACGCGGCCGATCAGCGCCACGCTTCTGGCCATCGCGGTCGCCGTCCTCATCGTCGTCTTCCTGCCGAGCGTCAAGAAGAAGCGCGAAGAGGTGTTCGTCGAAGAAGCCTGAGGGGTTGAACTTGCAGTCTGTTTGATCAACAAGGAATGATCTGACGCGGGCGCCGGTGGGGCGCCCGTTTCTCATGACAGGATATCCAGGCCCCAGGAGCATTGCCCGATGAGCATCCCCGCCCGGATCAGCGCCGATCTGCCGTTCCTCACATCCTTGCGCCGCGATCTGCATGCCCATCCCGAACTGGGTTTCGAGGAAGAGCGCACCAGCGGCATTGTCGCGAGGCTTCTCGAGGAAGCCGGCGTCACGGTGCATCGCGGACTGGCCGGCACCGGCGTGGTCGGCACGCTCAAGGTCGGCAACGGCACGCGCAAGATCGGGCTCAGGGCCGACATGGATGCGCTCGCCATGCCTGAATTGGCGGAGCGGCCTTACAAATCGACGGTCCCCGGCAAGATGCATGCCTGCGGCCATGACGGCCACACGGCGATGCTGCTGGGCGCCGCCCGGCATCTGGCGGCAACGCGAGGATTTTCCGGCACGGTGCATTTCATTTTCCAGCCGGCCGAAGAGGGGCGCGGCGGAGCAAAGCGCATGGTGGAGGAGGGGCTCTTCCGGCTTTTCCCCTGCGATGCCGTTTATGGCCTGCACAATATGCCCGGGCTTGCGGTCGACGAGATCGCCGTCGTCGAAGGGCCGCAGCTTGCCTCCTCCGACAGCTGGCGCATGACCTTCCGGGGGACCGGCACACACGGCGCCAAGCCGCATCTCGGCCGTGATCCGATCACGGCGGCCGGCACCTTCCTGTCGTCGCTGCAGACGATCGTCGGGCGCGTGATCGACCCGCTGCAGCCGGCGGTCGTCAGTGCCTGTTTTCTGCAGGCGGGTGATTCCAAGGCGCTGAACGTCATCCCGGATGTCGTGGAGATCGGCGGGACGGCGCGGGCCTATTCACCCGAGGTGCGCGATCAGTTGGAGACCGAGATCGGGCGGCTGGCGCATGGTACTGCTGCCATGTACGGCATCACTGTGGACTATCATTTCGAGCGACGGATTCCACCTGTCATCAACGACGTGGATGCGACGACGCGGGCGCTGGCTGCGGCCGGTGCTGTCTTCGGCGAGAAGGTGCGCGCCAGCTTTCCACCGTCGACGGCCGGAGACGATTTTGCCTTCTTCGCTCAGAATGCGCCGGGTTGTTACGTCTGGCTCGGCAACGGGCTGGCCGTCGATGGAGCGCTGCATCACAACACGGCCTTTGACTTTAACGATGCGGCGCTTGGATACGGGGCGGCCTATTGGGTGGCCTTGGTGGAGCGGGAGTTGAAAGGGTAAGCCTGCGTTTGTAGCCCCCTCAACCGCCTGCCGGCACCTTCTCCCCGCTGGGGAGAAGGGATATGCCGCGACGTCTCGACTCCCTCTTCTCCCCAGCGGGGAGAAGGTGCCCGTAGGGCGGATGAGCATCTGTGTTTGATGTCAAGGCGGATTTGGGGTCCAGATGCGGTTTTTGGTGATGAGAGTATTTGCC
>NZ_NWSV01000026.1 GCF_002531935.1 Rhizobium chutanense
GAACCGCCCGGTGCGGACCCGCATGCCGGGTGGTGTGGCAGGGGTGCGATCGAATACGATCGCCCCCTATGCCGATTATAAGCTTTTTATTCTATACCTCCGGCCATCCCGTGCTCGCCGCCCAAAACCGTGCGGCGGGTTCTGGGCGACATAAGACGAAGAAGCGCCGACAGGGCGCATGGGAGGTAATGAATGAGTTTTAAAAAGATCGCCGTTCTCGGCCTGGGCAAGGTCGGACGGCTGGCGGCGACGCTGTTGCATGAAGGCGGCTTCGAGGTGATCGGCGTCGATGCGCAATTGCCGCTGAGCGACGTCCCGTTCAAATGCCGCACCGGCGATATCTCCGACCCGCAAGTGATCGGCGAACTGCTCGCGAGCGTCGAGGCGGTGCTCTCCTGCCTGCCTTATCATCTGAATATCGAATTGGCGCGTGCCGCCCATCTCGCCGGCATTCATTATTTCGACCTGACGGAAGACGTCCCCACAACCAATTTCATCATCGAACTGTCGAAGACCGCCCGCGGCCTGATGGCGCCGCAATGCGGCCTGGCGCCGGGTTTCGTCGGCATCGTCGGCGCAAGCCTTGCCGACGGCTTCGAGCGCTGCCGCTCGATCCGCATGCGCGTCGGCGCCCTGCCGCAGCATCCGACCGGACTGCTCGGCTATGCCTTCAACTGGTCGCCCGAGGGCGTCGTCAACGAATATCTGAACGACTGCGAGGTCATCGAGGGCGGCGTGCGCAAGCTCGTCTCGCCGATGGAATGGCACGAGACCGTCTATGTCGGCGGCGTCAAGCTCGAAGCCTTCACGACCTCGGGCGGTCTCGGCACCATGTGCGACACCATGCTCGGCAAGATCGACAATCTCGACTACAAGACCATGCGCTACCCCGGCCATATGGAGCTGATGAATTTCTTCTTCCATGAACTGCTGATGCGCGACAAGCGCAAGCTTGCCGGCGAGATCCTCACCAATGCCAAGCCGCCCGTCGAAGATGACGTCGTTTATGTCCATGTCGCCGCCGAGGGCACCGAGAACGGCAGCCTGCGCCGCAAGGAGTTCGTGCGCGCCTATTATCCGATCGAGATTGCCGGCGCCCGCCGCACGGCGATTGCCTGGACGACCTCGGCCTCGGTGGTCGCCGTCATCGAGATGGTCCGCGACGGCCTTCTGCCGGCGACCGGTTTCCTGCACCAGGAGCATATTCCGCTGGACATGTTCCTGAAGACGCCGACCGGCAGTCTGTTCAAGGCGGGCGCCACCAGCCACGGCTGAGAAATGCTTTCCGGCGCGCACAGCGATCGCTGACGCGCCGGGAGCGACCCGTTGTCCGGATGTCAGCAGGCGAGATCGGCGACGACGGAATCGAGGATCAGCATGCCCGACGGCGTGCAGCGCAGGCGCGAATTGCCGATCCGCTCGATGAATTTGTGTTCGAGCAGGAATTCCTCGCGTTTCGGGTCGAGGTCGCGGCCGGAAAGCTGCTGCCAGCGGGCAAGGTCGACACCTTCCCGCAGCCGCAGCCCCATCAGCAGCAATTCGTCGGACTGTTCCTCGTAGCCGAGCCGTTCCTCGTCGAGAATGCCGTGGCCGTCGCGCTCGACCATCTCGAGCCAGGCTTCCGGCTTGCGCTCGGTCGCCGTCGCGATCTTTTCGGGGCCGCGCGTCAGCCGTCCATGCGCGCCGGGGCCGATGCCGGCATAATCGCCGTAACGCCAATAGGTCAGGTTATGCCGGCTTTCCGCACCCGGCCGGGCATGGTTGGAGACCTCATAGGCCGGCATGCCTTCGCGCGCGGTGATCTCCTGCGTCGCCTCGTAGAGCAGCGCCGATTGTTCGCCATCCGGCACGATCAGCTTGCCTGCTTTGTGCAGCCCGTAGAAGGGCGTGCCTTCCTCTATGGTCAGCTGGTAGAGCGAAAGATGATCGACCGCATAGGAGATCGCTTCCTTCAGCTCCCTTTCCCATTCCTCGACCGTCTGGTCCGGCCGGGCATAGATCAGGTCGAAGGACATGCGCGGGAAGATCTCGCGCGCCAGCCGGATCGCCTTCAGCGCATCGGCGACATCATGCAGCCGGCCGAGGAATTTCAGGTCCCGGTCGTTCAGCGCCTGCACGCCGAGCGAGACGCGGTTGACGCCGGCCGCGCGGTAGCCGTGGAACCGCTCGGCCTCGACGCTCGACGGGTTGGCCTCCATGGTGATCTCGATGCCCGCAGGCACATGCCAGTGCCGCGCAATGCCGTCGAGAATGGCGTCGACCGTTTCCGGCTTCATCAGCGAGGGCGTGCCGCCGCCGAGGAAGATGCTCGTCACCGTCTTCGGCCCGCTCATGGCCCGGACCGTCGCCATCTCCTTCAGGAAGGCCGATGTAAAGCGCTCCTGATCCACCGGCTGATGGCGCACATGGCTATTGAAGTCGCAATAGGGACACTTGGCCGCGCAGAAGGGCCAATGGACATAGACGCCGAAACCGGGCTCGCCGGTATCGGGCAGCAGCGCCGCATCGCGCGAGGAGCCTGGCGTGTCGAAATTGTCCACGTGGTGACCTTATGCCTCCAGGCAGGTTTCGACAAAGAGTTTGAAGGCGCGGGCCCGGTGCGACAGCGCCTGCGGCTTGCCGACGTTCCAGCCGTGTTTTTCCTCGCCGCTCATCTCGCCGAAAGTGACGCCGTAACCCTCGGGCTGGAACACCGGATCGTAGCCGAAGCCCTGGGTGCCGCGCGGCGGCCAGACGACATTGCCTTCCACCTCGCCGCGGAAGAGTTCGGTATGCCCGTCCGGCCAGGCGAGGCAGAGCACGCTGACGAAACGAGCCCCGCGCTGTTCAGGCTTGGTCGCGCCCGCATCCTGCAGCGCCTTTTCGACCTTGGCCATCGCCATGTCGAAATCGCGTGTGCCGTCAGCCTTCTCCGCCCAGTTGGCGGTATAGACGCCGGGATCGCCGCCGAGCGCGTCGACCACCAGCCCGGAATCGTCGGAAAGCGCCGGCATGCCGGCGGCATTGGCGGAAGCCACCGCCTTGATCGTCGCATTCTCCTCGAAGCTCGTGCCGGTTTCGTCAGGCTCGACGAAATTCAGCTCGGCCGCCGATTTGGCAGTGAAGCCGAGCGGTCCGATCAATTCCTGGATCTCGCGGATCTTGCCGGCATTGTGGCTGGCGACGACGATGGTCTTCGTTTCAAGCTTGCGCATTCAGATATCCTGTTCGATGCCCCAGATTTTGGCCTCTGCACATTCCAGGCTGTTGCCGGCCGGATCGCGGAAATAGATCGAGCGGCCGCCGTTCGGCCAATGCACCTCGGATTCGATCGCCACACCGGCGGCTGTCAGCCGTTCGGCCATCGCATCGATATTGCCGCCGGTGACCCGGAAGCAGGCATGACCCGCCCCGGTCGTGCCGTGCGGCGGCACCTGCAGCGCCTCGCGCGCCGGCGGCTTGATCGTTTCCTCCGGATTGAAGATCAGCAGCACGCCGGGCCCGCAGCGAAAGAAGACATGCCGGTTGCCGGCGCGGGCGATCTTTTCAAGCCCGAGAACGTCTTCGTAGAAGAGCTCGGCCCGGTCGAGATCGCTGGCATAGAGCGCCGTTTCCAGCATGCCTTCCAGCATGGCGTTCATCCCGCGATCGCCTGCTTCTGCAGGGCGACGAGTTCGCCGATGCCGTTCTTGGCAAGACCCATCAGCGAACTGAATTCCTCTTCGGTAAACGGCGTGCCTTCGGCTGTGCCCTGGATTTCGACGATACCGCCGGCGCCGGTCATGACGAAGTTGGCGTCGGTCTCGGCCGAGGAATCCTCGAGGTAATCGAGGTCGATCACCGGCTGGCTGGCGAAAACGCCGCAGGAAATGGCGGCGACGTGATCCTTCAGGACCCGGTCGACCTTGATCATGTTGCGGCTTTCCATCCATTTCAGGCAGTCGTAAAGCGCGATCCAGCCGCCGGTGATCGAGGCTGTGCGCGTGCCGCCATCGGCCTGGATGACATCGCAATCAAGGGTGATCTGCCGTTCGCCGAGCGCCTGCAGATCGACGACGGCGCGCAGCGAACGGCCGATCAGCCGCTGGATTTCCTGGGTGCGGCCGCCCTGCTTGCCGGCGGCGGCCTCGCGCTTCATGCGCTCGCCGGTCGCCCGCGGCAGCATGCCGTATTCGGCCGTGACCCAGCCCTTGCCGGTATTACGCAGCCATGGCGGCGTCTTTTCTTCGAGGCTGGCGGTGCAGAGCACATGCGTATCGCCGAATTTCACCAGGCAGGAGCCTTCCGCATGCTTGGAAAAATTGCGCTCGAACGAGACCTTACGCATCTGGTCGATTTTTCTGCCTGAAGGCCGCATTCTCATCTCCTGGGGTTTGTTGACCGCTTCTACGATTGGCGGCGCCTATTTGCAAATTCCCTTTTGCCACGGGTGTCAGTTTGACTTAACTTTGGGAAGGATCATCAGCGCGAGTTCATAAGCTTCATGGGCATCAGGTCGACGTCGGTTTCGGATGCCGTTGCTGCGCTGGACGAGCGCTCCAGGGAAATTTTTCGCCGCATCGTCGAAGGATATCTGGAGAGCGGCGAGCCGCTCGGTTCACGCAATCTGTCCCGCCTGCTGCCGATGTCGCTGTCGCCGGCCTCTGTGCGCAACGTCATGAGCGACCTCGAAGATCTCGGCCTGATCTATTCGCCACATACCAGCGCCGGCCGGCTGCCGACCCAGATCGGCCTGCGCTTCTTTGTCGATGCCTTCATGCAGGTCGGCGACCTCTCCCCCGAGGACCGCGCCAATATCGATCGGCAGGTGCGAGGCGAAAGCGGTGGCAATCCGGTGGAATCGATGATGAACGAGGCAAGTCGCATGCTGTCCGGCATCTCGCGCGGCGCTGGCCTCGTCATCACCTCGAAAAGCGATCCGGTGCTGAAACATGTCGAGTTCATCCGGCTCGAACCGACCAAGGCGCTGGCTGTGCTCGTCGGCGATCACGACCAGGTGGAAAACCGCATCATCGAGCTGCCGGCGGGCGTCACCTCCTCGCAGCTGGCGGAGGCGGCGAATTTTCTCAATGCCCATATGTCCGGTCAGACCCTGCCGGAGCTGCGCAAACAATTGAGCCAGCTGAAGGACAACGTCCGTCACGAGCTCGATGCCTTGTCGCGTGATCTCGTCGAGCGCGGCATCGCCGTCTGGGCCGGCAGCCCGGACGAGGGCAAGCCCACGCAGCTCATCATTCGCGGCCGCGCCAACCTGCTCGAAGGCCTCGCCGGCGCCGAGGATCTCGACCGGCTGCGCCTGCTGTTCGACGATCTCGAAAAGAAGGACAGCTTGATCGAGATCCTCAATCTCGCCGAAACCGGTTCGGGCGTGCGCATCTTCATCGGTTCGGAAAACAAGCTCTTTTCGTTGTCCGGCTCGTCGCTGATCGTCGCGCCCTATCGTGACGAGGACGATCGCATCGTCGGCGCCGTCGGGGTCATCGGCCCGACGCGGCTCAATTATTCCCGCATCGTGCCGATGGTGGACTACACCGCCCAGCTCGTCTCCCGGCTTTCGCGCCATCCGCTTTGATGCCGCGGCCTCCCTCGCGCGTCCGAGAAGACGGCCGCCGCCGCAGAGGCGCGGAATTTTCGCTTCTTTGTCACGCAGACTTGATTTTTTTCGGTCAAACCTCGATATCGGGCGCATCTGAAGACACCAACCGGAGACCGTCATGACCGATGACACGACGAAAAACGGACCTGACGCAACTGCGGCCGATGCCGCAGCCGACGCTGCCGCCTACGTCGAGAACGATATTGCGCAGCAAGAAGCCGCCCAGCCGGACCCGCTCGAGCTCCTGAAGGCCGAAAACGGCGAGCTGCGCGACCGCTATCTGCGCCTTGCTGCCGAGATGGACAATCTGCGCCGGCGCACCGAGCGCGAGGTGAAGGATGCCAAGTCCTATTCCGTCGCGGGTTTCGCGCGCGACATGCTGGCCGTCTCCGACAATCTGCGCCGCGCGCTCGATGCCATCTCTCCGGAGACGAAGGCCGCGGCCGATGCCGGCCTGACCACGCTGATCGAAGGTGTGGAGATGACCGAACGCGCCATGCTGTCGGCGCTTGAACGCCACGGCGTCCGCAAGCTCGAGCCGGTCGGCCAGAAGTTCGACCCCAATTTCCATCAGGCGATGTTCGAGGTGCCCAATCCCGACGTGCCGAACAACACGGTCGTCCAGGTCGTGCAGGCCGGTTTCACCATCGGCGAGCGCGTGCTGCGCCCGGCCATGGTCGGTGTCGCCAAGGGTGGCCCGAAGCCGGCCGAGGCCGAAACCAATTCCGTCTTCGACGAGAAAGACGCCTGAGGTCGCTTTCCTTCTCTGTTGAAGAAGGAAAGCCTGAAAATCAGATGCGGGCGAAGCGTTCGATCAGAAGATCGAAGAAACCGTCCGCATCGACATCGCGCATCACTTTGGCGTTGCGCTTGCGTTCGGTGACATGCCACCAGTCGACGACGGTCATGCCGACGGTGAGTTCGGAGCGGACCTCGATCTCGACATTGCAGTCCCGGCCCTGAAAGAGCTCCGGCTTCAGCAGGTAGGCGATCACGGTGGGGTCGTGCAGCGGTCCGCCGTCCGAGCCGTATTTCTCGATATCGAAGCGCTCGAAAAATTCCAGCATCTCGACCATCGCCTTGGCAGGCGCCGTGCCGATTTCGGCCATGCGCTTCACCCGATCCTTGCGGGTCAGCAATTTGTGCGTCACATCGAGCGGCATCATTACGATCGGCACGCCGGAGCGAAAGACGATATCGGCTGCCTCGGGGTCGACATAGATGTTGAACTCGGCCGCCGGCGTGATGTTGCCGCCCTCGAAGAAGCCGCCCCCCATCATCACCAGTTCGCGGATGCGCGGAGCGATGTCGGGCGCTTTCTGCAAGGCCAGGCCGATATTGGTGAGCGGCCCGAGCGTGCAGAGCGTCACTGTCCCTGCCTCTTCGCGGCGCAGCGTTTCGATGATGAAGTCGACCGAATGGCCGGGCTGCAGCGCCATCGTCGGCTCGTCAAGCTCAGGGCCGTCGAGACCGGTCTTGCCGTGCACATGTTCGGCCGTCACCAGCGTGCGGGCGATCGGCGCGTCGGCGCCGGCGAAGACTTTCGTCTCCGTGCGGCCGCAGAGCTCGCAGACGATGCGCGCATTGCGGCTGGTGAACGACAGCGGCACGTTGCCGGCGACCGTGGTGATCCCCAGCACATCAAGCTCGTCGGGGCTGCCGAAGGCAAGCATTATGGCGGCCGCGTCGTCCTGGCCGGGATCCGTGTCGATGATGATCTTTCTTGCGTTTGCCATTGCGATCGTCCCATCCTCGCCAATCAGTTGCCGCGGCATGCACCATTTCTTCACGTCCCGTCACAAATCAGCACATTTTGCACGGGCACGTTTTGATGCGAGGCGGCAGACGCTTTGTCAAGCAAGGAGGCGGGCGCAGGCCATCCTAAAATTGAGGGCCGAAGAGGGGCAGGGCTTAAAATCGGGGAGGCGACGCCGACCGGTCGCCTGCGCCTTGCAGCGCCGGGCTGCTCTCCCCATATTAGCGGCATCCGGATGCTGCATTTGAGGTCCGGGACGGTCGCTTGCATCAAGGACTTGAAAGAGATGAGCCGCATTACCCCTTTCGCCAGCCCGCTGCTTCTGGGCTTCGATGCCATGGAAAAGACGCTGGAGCGTATTTCCAAGGCGAGCGACGGATATCCGCCCTATAATATCGAACGTATCGGCGCCGACAGCGGCGCGCCGGAACGTTTGCGCATCACCCTTGCGGTGGCCGGCTTCAGCGAGGAGGAACTCGATGTCTCGATCGAGGAGAACCAGCTTCTGATCCGCGGCCGCCAGGTGGAACAGGGTGAACGCGATTACCTCTATCGCGGCATCGCCGCCCGCCAGTTCCAGCGTACCTTCGTTCTTGCCGACGGCATGCAGGTGCTCGGAGCCGGTCTGAAGAACGGTCTGCTCTCCGTCGATCTAATTCGTCCGGAACCCGCGCGCATGGTCAAGAAAATTAACATTTCGGTCTCACAGTAGCACAACGGTTTGTTGAACCGTTGGTCCCTTCTTCCGGAGGAACAGGAATGTTGATGAAAGAAGCCACGTCTCACTTGACCAAATCCGAGCTTGCCCACATCGGCAGCGGCGAGGTCGCCTATATCAGAAAAATGCGGACCGAAGAGGTCGCCAAGTGTTTTCCGGAGGCGCCGGATATCGATCCGAACGTCGATCTCTGGGCACTTTTCGGCGCTGACGGCACGCCGATCCTGTTGACGGACAACCGCTCCAGCACCTTCTTCAAGGCTGCCGAGGACGAACTGAAGACGGTCAGCCTGCACTGACCGTCAAACACGGCCGTTGCGCTTCACCGCGATGGCGGTGCGCGGGCCATTTGATCCGATTTCGCCGCGGTCTGCTGATTTGTGCGTCGCCGATCGGATTTCGGCGTCGATATCGATCCGGCGCGTCGAGAGATCAAGCCGGAATATAGGTCAGTCTGATCACGTCCTCGTCCATCCGATCAGCCGTCACAAGGCGGAGCGGCGGCCGAGGTCCGGCAAAATAGGGCTTGCCGTGACCAAGCACGACGGGGTGCAGGTAGATCTGATACTCGTCGATCAGGCCAAGGTCGGTCAGGCCCCGCGCCAAATCCGGGCCGGCAACTTCGATCTCCCCGTCGCGTTCCGCCTTCAGTTTGCGGATCGCGCCCTCAAGATCTTCCCCAACAAGCGTGGCGTTCGGTCCGACCGACGTCAACGAGCGCGAGACGACCCATTTCGGCTGCTTGCGCCACGCCGCCGCGTAGGCCCGCCGCTCTGCGTCCCATTCGGGATGTTCGTCGTCCCAGTAGCGCATGACCTCATACATTCGCCGCCCGTACAGGCTGCCCGCCTGCCGCTCGGCGGATTCGATGAAGTGGCGGAAAAGCGTGGGGCTTGGCCCGAACGCCATATGATCGACGTAGCCATCCAGGGACTGGTTCATTCCGAACACGAGCTTCGCCATATCCGCGTCCTTTCCGTGGATGGAACATCCGAGGTCTGATTGTGTTGTGCAATCGACGATAGCATAGATAGACTGATCTTATATTGCAATCAGTTTCTGTCGCCCGCGTAAACGCCCCCGCGCTCAGGCTGCCGGGTTTGGCTCACTCGCGAGGCGATGGGGGCGCTGGAGACTTCGCTGCATCGGCTTGAGGCTGGGGCTCAGATTTTCCGGAATGTCAGATAGGCCGAAGAACGGCCCTCGCGCCGGGCCTTGGCCTCGTAGCGTGTGCTCGGCCAGCCCTGATAAGGGGTGAGCCAATCCGCTGCATTGTCGGCCATCCAGTCGAAGCCGCCATGGTCGCGGCATTTGAGCAGCGTCCAGTTGACATAGGTGTCGATATCGGAGGCGAAGCAGAACAGGCCGCCGGGCTTCAGCACGCGATGAAAGCGGTCGAGATTGGTCTTGGAGACAAAGCGGCGTTTCCAGTGCTTCCGCTTCGGCCAGGGATCGGGATAGAGCAGATCGATCTGGTCGAGTGAAGCGTCCGGCAGCCAGTCGAGCAGCTGCGTTGCGTCGTCATTATAGACGCGGATGTTGGCGGCACCGGTCTCGCCGATGCGCGACAGCAGCTTCTGCATGGAATTGACAAAGGGCTCGACGCCGATGAAGCCGGTCGATGGGGTTTCCAGCGCCCGGTGGATCAGGTGCTCGCCGCCGCCGAAACCGATTTCCAGCCGCAATCGCTCGACGGGAACCGGGAAGAGAGAGGTCAGCGGCGCCGGGGGCGCCGCCGAGAGATCGATCAGGAATGCCGGCAGCAGACTGTTCAGCGTCTCGGCCTGCTGCTCGCGCAGGGCCTTGCCCTTGCGGCGACCGAAAAAGGCTTCGGTCGCCCGGCCGCGGCGTTCCATATCCGTCATGCTGATCTCAGGCCTTCACGCTTTCCTTGAGCGCCTTCACGAGGTCCGTGCGCTCCCAGGAGAACGAGCCGTCGCGGCCGGCCTTGCGGCCGAAATGGCCGTAGGCCGAGGTCTTGGCGTAGATCGGCTTGTTGAGGTCGAGATGGCGGCGGATGCCGGTCGGCGAAAGATCCATGTTCTTGCGGATCGCTGCTTCGATCTGATCTTCGCTGACCTTGCCGGTGCCGTGCAGGTCGACATAGATCGACAGCGGCTGGGCAACGCCGATGGCGTAGGAGATCTGGATCGTGCAGCGGTCGGCAAGGCCGGCGGCAACGACGTTCTTGGCAAGGTAGCGGGCGGCATAGGCGGCCGAACGGTCGACCTTCGTCGTATCCTTGCCGGAGAATGCGCCGCCGCCATGCGGAGCCGCACCGCCGTAGGTGTCGACGATGATCTTGCGGCCGGTGAGGCCCGCATCGCCGTCCGGACCGCCGATGACGAACTTGCCGGTCGGGTTGATGTACCACTTGCAATCGTCGGCGATCTTCAACTCGCCCAGCGCTTCGCGGATATAGGGCTCGACGACGGCGCGAACCTTCTTCGAATCCCAGCTCTCGTCGAGATGCTGGGTCGAAAGCACGATCGAGGTGGCTTCCGACGGCTTGCCGTCGACGTAACGCACGGTCACCTGGCTCTTGGCGTCGGGGCCGAGCTTGGCGACTTCGCCGTCGCCCTTCTTGCGGGCGGCCGCGAGCAGCTGCAGGATCTTGTGGGAATAATAGATCGGCGCCGGCATCAGGTCCGGCGTTTCCTTGCAGGCGTAACCGAACATGATGCCCTGGTCGCCGGCGCCTTCGTCACCCTGCTGGTCGGCGGCGCTGTCGACGCCCTGGGCGATGTCGGCCGACTGCGAATGCAAGAGCACGTCGATCTTGGCCTTCTTCCAGTGGAAGCCGTCCTGCTCGTAGCCGATATCCTTGATGGCGCGGCGCGCTGCGGCCTTGAACTTCGACGGATTGATGACGTCCTTGCCGTCCTTGTCCTTCTTCATCAGGCTCGGCGGCAGGCGGACTTCGCCGGCGATGACGACGCGATTGGTCGTCGCCAGCGTTTCGCAGGCAATGCGCACGCCCCACGGATTGACGCCTGTCTTTGCCGCTTCGCGGTAGACCAGATCGACGATCTCGTCGGAGATGCGGTCACAGACCTTGTCCGGATGACCTTCGGCAACAGATTCGCTGGTAAAGAGATAATTCGCGCGCATTCCGGGATTCCCCTCAAAGAACAAAAGCTAGCTAGTAGGTACTCAGTTCGAGGCTCGATGACAAGCGCAGAAGGACATAAATATATCTTTATATCTGCGGCAAAGTGACAAATTTTGTCCCAAAAACGCAAAAAAGGCGGCCTTTCGACCGCCTTTCGAATTCTGCGATGGGGTAGTTCAGTCGGCGTCGGCTTCGGCTGCCAGCGCTTTCACCAGCTCCACGACCTTGCGGCGAACCTTCGGATCGGAAATCTTGACGAAGGCGCGGTTGAGCTGCAGGCCTTCCGAGGAGGAGAGGAAATCGACGACGTAATTCGAGCTCGAAGCTTCCGCCATGCCGCCGACGGCGCCGGAATGTTCGCCGGGCGCGTCCTCGAAGAAAAAGGAAACCGGAACATTGAGGATGTTCGAGATGTTCTGCAGACGGCTTGCGCCGACGCGGTTGGTGCCTTTTTCGTATTTCTGGATCTGCTGGAAGGTGATGCCGAGGCTCTCGCCGAGTTTTTCCTGGCTCATGCCAAGCATCGTGCGGCGAAGGCGAATACGGCTGCCAACGTGGATGTCGATCGGGTTAGGCTTCTTTTTGTTTTCAATCATGGTCGTGCCCTAGCTAAGAATTTCAATCTGTTTCTAACCGGCATGCCCCTGATCCATCCCAAACGCCAGTTGCAGGCGGTGACACCCACCCATCAACATACGCTCAGAACGCCGATTGTCATCACTATGCAATTTTAGGGGTTTTTGGTCAATTCAACCCGGAAATAAAACCCCTACGAGAAAATAGCGCAATCAAAATGAGCAGCACCTCGGTCAACCAGAAGTATGTTTGCCGGGGGATTGCCGGTTCGGCCTCTTCGCCGAGCCTATCGAGAGTTGCATCGATGAAGCCGGTTTGCTCGAGATCGAGACCCGCGATAATTTCCCCATGCGCGTTCACCAGCGCTGAAATGCCGCTATTGGCGTCGCGAATCAGCGGCAGCCCGGTTTCGACAGCCCGGACCCGCGCCTGCTGGAAGTGTTGATAGGGTCCGGGTGTTGCGCCGAACCAGGCATCATTGGTGATATTGAGGATCGCATTGGCGTCTTTGATGTCGCCGGTCATCTCGTCGGGGAAGATGATCTCGTAGCAGATCAGCGGGTAGAGATTGAGCCCGCCGGGCAGCGCCAGCAGGTGCCGGCTTGCCGCCGCCGAAAACCCGCCCGGCACCTCGACGACGTTCTGGATGCCGAATTCGGTGAGCACGTCCTCAAAGGGCAGGTATTCGCCGAAGGGCACCAGATGCACCTTGTCGGAGGCGGCGATGATCTGGCCGCGGCCATCGATGACGTAGATGGAATTATAGTAACGCGCCGGCGTGCCCGGCCCCATCTCCTCGGCGCGAACCGCGCCGGCGATCAGGATCTGGTTGTCGTCGAGCGTGTCGGCGATCCGCGTCAGCGCATCCTGGTTGTCGGTCAGGATGAAGGGGATCGAGGTTTCCGGCCAGACGATGATATCGGGCTTGCGTCCGCCGTTTTTTGGCGCTGCGGCCGACAGCTTCAGATGCGTCTCGAAGATCGCGCTGCGGTCGGCGTCGTTGTCCATCTTCGCCGCCTGGTCGATATCAGGCTGCACCAGCCGCACCACCGGCCGCTTGTCCTCGGGCAAGGCTTCCGGCCGCGGCGCGAGATGGAGCACATAAGCGCCATAACCGAGATGCGCGGCAAACAGCAGAGCGGCGAGCGTGATACCCAGCCGCGCGCCCTGGCGCGTGCCGATAAGGGCGGGCGCGGAAAAGATGAAGACGGCAAGCGTCGTCACTCCCATCGCCCCGATCACATGCGCCGATTGCATCATCAGCGGAACCGGCATCATGCCGTAGCCGATGGCGTTCCAGGGAAAGCCGGTCAGTATGGCGCTGCGCAGCCATTCCATCAGCCCGAAGCCGGCCGCAAGTGCGGCGATCCGTCCCATGCCGTCGGACCAGAAAATCCGGGCAAGGGCGGTCGCCAGCCCGTAGAAAACCGCAAGACAGGCCGGCAGCCCGAGAATGGCGAGCGGCAGCGCCCAGGCGAATTCCTCCTGATCGACCAGCAGCGCATGGCCGAGCCACCAGAGACCGGCGACGAAATAGCCGAAGCCGAACAGCCAGCCGGTGGCAAATGCCGGCCACAGCCTGCCGGCCAGGCCGCTTTCGGGCGAAGCCGCCGCCCCGTCGATCAGCCAGACGAGCAGTGGGAAGGAGACGAACATTGCCGCGAAAAAGCCGAAGGGCGGCAGCGCCAGCACGGCGAATGCCCCGGCGGCGATGGCCAGCAGCGACCGTTTGAAACCCCAGACCAGGATAACCCTGTCCGCAAGCCGCTCCATGCACACTCCCATCAAACCGCGAATCAACCCGTTCGCAGTCTTTCAAAAAAGCGGCTCTTTGTCCTCTTAATGCATATCGCTCGGAGCGTGTGCAGCGGCTCCTGGATAACGACATGGGCAAATAGACGACTTTAGTTGGCGGTCGATTCCGCCGGCCGGTCGTCGCCGGCGTCGGAGCCGGGAGCGATGTCGCCATCCGCCTTGGCGCGGCGACGGATCGCATGGCGCTTGCGGGTGATGCGCAGCCGCTTGATGCGGCGCGGATCGGCGTCGAGAATATGGAATTCGAAGCCCGGCAGCGCCTGGACGACCTCGCCACGCACCGGGATGCGCCCGAGCGCGGAGAAGATCAGGCCGCCCAGCGTATCGACCTCGTCGACCTGTTCGCTGATGTCGAAATCCGGCCCGATCGCTTCGGCGATTTCTTCCAGTTCGACGCGGGCGTCGGCGACGAAGACGTCTTCGGCGACGCGCTTGAACATCACCTCTTCGTCGTCATGTTCGTCGTCGATATCGCCGACCACCATTTCGACGATGTCCTCATGCGAAGCGAGCCCGTCGGTGCCGCCATACTCGTCGATAACGAGCGCCATCTGCGTGCGGTTCACCTGCATGCGGCGCAACAGGTCGGACGCCAGCATCGACGGCGGCACGAACAGGATCTTGCGGATGATGCCGGCCTCGGCCAGGGTCTTCTGCAGGTCGACGCGGGCAAGATCGAAATTCGGCTTGGCCGACCGCGTGGTCTTCTGGATGTTCTCGGGCGCAACTTCGATCGCGGGCGCCGCAACGGTCGGTTTCGTCGGGCCGCGGCGCTTGTTGCGCGCCTGCTTGGCGACATAGGAAAGCAGGTCACGGATATGCACCATGCCGCGCGGATCGTCGAGCGTATCGGCGTAGACGGGCATGCGCGAACGGCCGGATTCCTCGAACAGGATCATCAGTTCGCCGATGGTGATGTTCTGGTCGACCGCCTCGATATCGGCGCGCGGCACCATCACGTCGGCGACGCGCACCTCGCGAAAGCGCAGGATGTTGTGCAGCATGGCCCGCTCGTCGGGCGAAAAAGCATCGTCGCCGGCCGCATCGGTCATCAGCGCGTCGGCAAGATCCTCGCGCAGCCGCGAGCCCTGCTGCGGGCGAAGGATGCGCGCGGCGCGCGACCAGAAGGATTGGGATCGGCCGGATGGCCGACTACTACTGCCCGCCTCGTCCGAAGAGGAGGATGGCTCGGAGTCCTTGGCGTCTGCCGCCGGCTTCGTCGTAAAGTCGCTCATGGTTCCATTTTAAGGTCTTGACCCTCGTAGGGATCAGATAGGCCGAGCTGCGCTAAAATGCGAGTCTCCAGCCCCTCCATAATTTCGGCTTCGGCATTATTCATATGGTCGTAACCGAGAAGATGCAAGAAACCGTGCACCAGAAGATGGGTCAGGTGGTCGTCGAAACTCTTTTCGAACTCCTGGGCTTCCCGCTCCACCGTCTCCCGGGCGATGATGATGTCGCCGAGCATCGGACCGGGCATTTTGCCGGGCTGAACCGGAAAGGCCGGAAAGGAAAGCACATTGGTTGCCTTGTCCTTGCCGCGCCATTCGGCGTTGATGTCCTGGATCGAGGCATCGTCGGTGAAGACGAGCGAAACCTCGGGCGGCATCGTCGGGAAGGGTTGCTTCTCGCTGTCGTGGAGATAGACCACTGCTGCGCCGAGCACACGTTCGCAGAACGACAGCAGCGTCTCCTCGCCCGGCCAGCCGATGTCTTCGACGCTGATCTGGATGTCGAGTTCGGCCATCAGTCCTGCCGGCTGGCTTCCGCTTCGGCGGCATAGGTGGAATCATAGGCCCTGACGATACGCCCGACCAGCGGATGGCGCACGACGTCGGTATCCTTGAAGCGCACGATCGAGATGCCCTCGACGCCGTTCAGAAGCTGCAGCGCCTCGACGAGGCCCGACTTGACGCCGCGCGGCAGGTCGATCTGGCTCGGGTCGCCGGTGACGATCATCCGGGCATTTTCGCCGAGACGCGTCAGGAACATCTTCATCTGCATCGATGTCGTGTTCTGCGCTTCGTCGAGGATGATGGCGGCATTGGCAAGCGTGCGGCCGCGCATGAAGGCGAGCGGCGCGATTTCGATGACGCCGGCGGTAATCGCCCGATCGACCTTGTCGGCCGGGATCATGTCGTAGAGCGCGTCGTAAAGCGGGCGCAGATAGGGATCGACCTTTTCCTTCATGTCGCCGGGCAGGAAGCCGAGGCGCTCGCCGGCTTCGACGGCCGGGCGCGACAGGATGATCTTTTCGACGGCGCCGCGCTCCAAGAGCTGGGCGGCATGGGCAACGGCGAGATAGGTCTTGCCGGTGCCGGCCGGGCCGACGCCGAAGACCAGCTCGGCACGTTCGAGCGCCCTGATATAGGCGTCCTGGGTCGGCGTGCGGGCGATGATCGTCTTCTTGCGGGTGGAAACCTGAGCCATCGTCAGCTTGGCCTTGCGCTCCATTGTGGGAAGGCTGAGCTGATCGTCGGCGGCGACCGCCATGCGGATTGCGCCTTCGACGTCGGATCGTTCCACGCTGCCGCCTTTCTGAAGCTTTTCATAGAGATAGTCGAGCGTGCGCCGCGCCTGGTTGGTGGTGACGACATCGCCTGTAATGACGACCGAATTGCCGCGTGCCCGCGCATCGATGTTGAGCCGTTCCTCGAGCAGCTTGAGGTTCTGGTCGAACTGACCGAAGAGCTCGCTGGCGAAGCGGTTGTTCTCGAACGTCAGGACGAAGTGATTGGTGTCGCTCGGCGTGCGGGGGTGGCGCGGTGAAGAAGAAACCAATTCTTGTCCGTTCAAGCGGTCGGGCTCCTTGGGTTAAACCGCAGCCTCTGCGCGTTCGGCAAACAGGCTGTTCGTTCCGGTTCCGGTGATTCGCACTTTAATAATGTCACCGATTTGCGATGCTTTTGCATCAACATTCACTGATTGAAGCCAGGGAGAACGTCCGATCAGCTGTTCCGGCATGCGACCGGGCTTTTCGAGCAACACATCGATCTCCTTGCCGATGCAGGATTCGGCAAATTCCTGCTGCTGCTTCAGGAGAAGCGCTTGCAGGCGTTCCAGCCGTTCTGCCTTGATCTCTTCCGGCACCTGGTCCTTCAGCTCCGCGCCGGGCGTGCCCGGCCGTGTCGAATATTTGAACGAGAAGGCCTGTGCATAACGGACCTCCTCCACAAGCCGGAGTGTATCCTCAAAATCGGCGTCTGTCTCCCCCGGAAAGCCGGTGATGAAATCGCCGGACAGCGCGATATCGGACCGCACCGCGCGAATGCGCGCAATCAGGCTGAGATATTCGGCCGCCGTGTGGCGCCGGTTCATCGCTTTCAGGATGCGGTCCGAGCCCGATTGCACCGGCAGGTGCAGATAGGGCATCAGCGCCCGGAGGTCGCGATGGGCCTCGATCAGCCGGTCGTCCATGTCGCGCGGATGGCTTGTGGTATAGCGCAGCCGCGCCAGGCCGGGGATCTCGGCCAGGCGATAGAGCAGGTCGCCGAGGCTCCACGCCTCGCCGCCGGATCCGGCGCCGTGCCAGGCATTGACATTCTGCCCGAGCAGGGTGATTTCGCGCACACCTCCCTCGACCAGCTTTTCGGCTTCCTCGACGATCTGGGAAACCGGCCGCGACACTTCCGAGCCGCGTGTATAGGGCACGACGCAGAAGGTGCAGAACTTGTCGCAGCCCTCCTGCACCGTCAGGAAGGCGGTGACGCCGCGGGCACGGATCTTCCGGCTCTCGGCGATCGGCAGATGTTCGAACTTGTCCTCGATCGCATATTCCGTATCGACGACGCGCTGGCCCTCTTTGGCCCGGCGCAGCGCCTCCGGCAGCCGGTGATAGGTCTGCGGGCCGATGACGACGTCGACGGCGGGCGCGCGCCGGAGAATCTCCTCGCCTTCGGCCTGGGCGACGCAGCCGGCAACGCCGATCATCATCTCCCGGCCGTCCGCCGCCTTCTTCTTTTTCATCTCGCGCAGCCGCCCGAGCGCCGAATAGACCTTCTCGGCCGCCTTCTCTCTGATGTGGCAGGTGTTGAGCAGAACGAGGTCGGCCTCTTCCATATCTTCGGTCGGTTCGTAACCGTCGCGGGCGAGTGCATCGCTCATCCGCGTGGAATCGTAGACGTTCATCTGGCAGCCGTAGGTCTTGATGAAGACCTTGCGGCTGTTGGAGCCGTCGCGGAGCATCGGTTCCGGGGCCTGGAGAAGGGCGCTGTCCTGTGTCATGGCGCGCTATTTAGTGGTTTTTGCCGTCGGAGGAAAGGGACTCTCGGCCTAAAGCGCGTCGCGCTTTAAGACTTCATTTTACGCATGTCTTTCTCGCGAAAACCGCGGCGCACTTTTGCGCGGCATGCTCTAGACGACATTTCGACCGCGCAGGCTCGTATTGAGCAGGCTGCGGATGCGGGTGGCGATCGCAGCGCTGACCTCCTTGCGATTGGTGTCGGCGCGATATTCCACCGCCTCGCCGAAGGAGACCTCGGCATCGATCGCGCCGCAGCGCACGATGTCGAGAAGGTGCGGCAGCAGCTCGATATCCCCCGGCCAGGCGGCGAGCGGCCGGTGATAGCGCCCCATGGCGATGCCGTGCACCCGGGTATAGGCAATCGCCAGCGGCTGCACCACGACGGTTCCGGTCGGCGAATAAGGCACCGCCATCGCCGCGGCGCCGAAGAGCGACGACTTGACCTCCAGCAGCCGATTGCCGTCCGAGGTCGTGCCTTCCGGAAAGAGCACGACGATCTCGCCGTCGGCCATGCGCCCGGCGATCTCGTTTGCCTGGTGACCGGTCCTGCGCTTCTCCTCGCGCACGACGAAGACGCTCTTCTGCAGCTTGGCAAGCGTGCCGAAGATCGGCCATTCGCTGACCTCGATCTTGGCGATGAAGGCGACGTCGGCAACCGAAGACATCACCATGATGTCAAGCCAGGACGAGTGGTTGGAACAGAGCATCAGCGGCCGGCGCTCTTCCGGCCTGCCGGTCACGCGCACGCGGATGCCGAGGCAATAACAGACGATACGGTGCCAGAGGCGTGGGAGCCTGCGTCGCAGCCGCCAGTCGAAACGAAGTGCCAGCACCTGCAGCGGCATGAGCACGATGCTGACGGCAAGGATGACGACCGCAGCAAGGGTAATGCGCAGCCAGGCGATCAAAGGCTGGTCTCCCGGGCGGCCATTGCTTCAGAGATCTTCCTTCTTCAGCGGGATGCCGTAAAGCTCCAGCCGGTGGTCGACCAGCTGGAAGCCGTGCTCGCGGGCGATGCGCTCCTGCAGCGCCTCGATCTCCGGCGAGCGGAATTCGATAACGGTGCCGGTCTTCAGGTCGATCAGGTGGTCGTGATGCTCTTCCGGCACGGTTTCGTAACGCGAGCGCCCGTCGCGGAAATCGTGGCGGGCGATGATGCCGGCATCTTCGAACAGTTTCACGGTGCGGTAGACGGTGGAAATCGAGATCTTCGCATCGACCTTCACCGAGCGGCGGTAGAGTTCTTCGACGTCGGGATGGTCTTCCGAACCTTCCAGGATGCGCGCGATCACACGGCGCTGCTCGGTCATGCGCATGCCGCGTTCGGTGCAAAGCTCCTCAAGGGTCTTGGCTACATCAGTCATCGCCCGCCTTTAGAGATATTTCGTGTTTCGACAACGCCGCGCGGCGCTTGCGCCGGCCTGCAGCTTGCCTCGCTGCAAAGGCAACTACCGAAGAACGCGCTTCATGACAAGCGCTGTGGAGAGGGCGCCGTTTTCCTGCTTGTAATAGCCCTTGCGTTCACCGACTTTTTCGAAGCCGAGCTTGCGATAGAGGCCAAGGGCGGCCCTATTGCCGTCGTCGACCTCGAGAAACATGCTCTCGCCGCCGCGCGCGCGCGCTTCCCGCATTGCCGCCTGCATCAGCCGCCAGCCGAGGCCTGCGCGGGCCACCTTCGCCTGCACGGCGATCGTCAGGATCTCCGCCTCGCCGGCGACATGGCGGGCAAGGATAAACCCCGGAAGCGGCTTTTTCAGGATGGCATTGGTCTGGCGCGCGACGAAGCCGAACACGGTCTCCTGCGACAGCAGGCTGTGGAATTCCCCGTCGCCCCAGGGCCGGGCGAAGCGCTCGCCGTGCAGGGCGGCGACATCGCGGCAATCCTCGCGCTCCATGGCGATGATCTCGAATTCCGGCTTCAGCGTCAGATAGGCTTCCAGCATGGTCACACTCGTCGGGCGATCGCATACCCGGCCTGCGGCTTGGCATCGGGTCCGCGCAGATAAAGGGGCTTCGGCTTTCCGGAATCCGGGGAGGCGGCAGCACCGAGGCGCGCCACAATGTTGATCGGGAATCTGTTGGCGTGATCGCCCCCGGCGTCGGCTTTCAGGAGCGGCGTCGCCGAGCCGGTAATCTCGCCATCGAAGCCGGCAGCATATGCCTGGGCTTCCGCCACGCTGACCGCCCGCGGCTCATCGAGCGGCGAACCGTCGGCTGCAAAGGGCTGCAGGTAGATTTCGTCCCGCTTGGCGTCCATCGCCGCCAGCACCGCCCGCCCGGGCGTCTTCTCGCGCTGGGCCGATGCCATGACCTCGAGCGTGGTGACGCCGACGGCGGGCACATTGAGGGAAAGGGCAAAACCGCGGGCTGCGGCAACGCCGACGCGGATACCGGTAAAGGAGCCGGGGCCGATGGTGACGGCAAGGCGGTCGATATGAGAAAGCGCCAGTCCCGCCTGATCCAGCGCCCGGTCGACGATTCCGATCAGATGTTCAGCATGCCCCTTGCCGATCATGTCCGATGCCTCCCCCAGCACCGTATTCCTGCCGCTGTCATAAACGGCGGCAGCGCAATCCACACCTGCCGTGTCCAGCGCCAGAACGATCATGCCATCAATTTCCGAATAAACTCTTGTCGCCTCTTCATAAATCCGCTTGGCCGAACGAGAGATGAACGGCCGACGGATTCAGGAATTTTAGGCGGCAATCACTTCCTGCACTTCCGGAACGAAATGGCGCAGCAGGTTCTGGACGCCGTGCTTCAGCGTTGCCGTCGATGACGGGCAGCCGGCGCAGGAACCCTTCATGTTCAGATAGACCTTGCCGTCCTTGAAGCCGCGGAAAGTGATGTCGCCGCCATCCTGGGCAACGGCGGGGCGCACGCGGGTTTCCAGAAGCTCCTTGATGGTCAGCACGATCGATTCATCGCCTTCGTCGAAGAATTCGTCGCCGGCATCGGCGTCTTCGGAAAGGATGGAGGCATCGCCCATCACAGGCTTGCCGGACATGAAATGCTCCATGATCGAGCCAAGGATAGCCGGCTTAAGATGCTGCCATTCGGCATTGTCCTTGGAGACGGAAATGAAATCATAGCCGAAATAGACGCCGGTGACGCCGGGGATCTCGAACAGGCGGGCAGCCAGCGGCGAAGCCTCAGCCTCCTCGGCGCTGCGGAATTCGGCCGTGCCGTTTTCCATCACCACCTTGCCCGGCAGGAACTTCTGCGTGGCGGGGTTCGGCGTGGCTTCGGTCTGAATGAACATCTGCTTCTCCATGCGGCAGGCACAGGACCTCGGCCGTCTTTAGAATTCTTCAAAAGAAGATAAGCCCATTGCCGGTTCCATTCAAGAGATTTTTACTCAAGAATGATCAGCAGAGGGCGTCGATTTCCTCGTTGGTCAAAGTATCGGGCAGCACGGTGACCGGGATCGGAAATGCCGCGGCGCGGCCGGCGATCGACGAGACCAGCGGTCCCGGACCTTCCTTCGCCGAACCGGCGGCCAGAACCAGGATCGCCACATCGCGGTCGTCCTCGATCACTGCGTTGATCTGTTCGGCCGCACCACCTTCGCGGATGACGATCTCCGGCTCGATGCCGATCGTCTCGCGCACGATCTGGGCGATCTTGGCAACGACGGCCTCCGCCTCCTCACGCGCCTCGGCCCGCATGATCGCCTCGACGCCGAGCCATTGCTGAAAATCCCCGTCGGGGATGACGTAGAGCAGCACCAGCCCGCCATTGGAATTCTTCGCGCGCCGGCCGGCATAATGGACAGCGCGCTGGCATTCCGGTGTCCCGTCGATCACCGCCATGAATTTGCGGCGGTGACCTTCGAGCCGTGAGAGTCGTTTCGATACCATGGTGCGGACTCTGACACCCGAAGCGGAGAATTTGCAAGCCCAGTTTTTTTCTCTTCTCCCCCGGCGGCGGAGAAGAAGAGATCCACCTCAATAGAGGAAGCCGATGACGTCGCGCACTTGCTTCATCGTCACCTCGGCGCGTGCTCTCGCACGTTCGCCGCCCTTGCGCAGGATGGCGTCGATATGGCTGGTGTCGTCCATCAGCCGGCGCATTTCGCCGGTGATCGGCGCCAGCACGTGGATGGCGAGGTCGACCAGCGCCGGCTTGAAGACGGAGAACTGCTGGCCGCCGAATTCGGCAAGCACGTCGGCCTTCGATTTATCGGCCAGCGCCGCATAGATCGCCACCAGATTGTCGGCTTCCGGTCGGCCCTGCAGCCCGTCGATCTCGCTCGGCAAGCCGTCCGGATCGGTCTTGGCCTTGCGGATTTTCTTCGAGATGGCGTCCTCGTCGTCCATCAGATTGATGCGCGACAGGTCGGAGGGATCGGATTTCGACATTTTCTTGGTGCCGTCGCGCAGCGACATGACGCGCGGCGCCGGCCCGCCGATCAGCGGCTCGACCATCGGGAAATAGGCATGCACCGGCTCGTTGCCGACGGTGATGTCGACGCCGTAACCGGTCCTGCCGATATGCTCGGCATAATCGAGGTTGAATTTCATCGCGATGTCGCGGGCAAGCTCCAGATGCTGCTTCTGGTCTTCGCCAACCGGCACATGGGTGGCGCGATAGACGAGAATGTCGGCGGCCATCAGGCTCGGATAGGCGTAGAGGCCGAGCGAGGCCTGCTCGCGGTCCTTACCGGCCTTGTCCTTGAACTGCGTCATGCGGTTCATCCAGCCGATGCGGGCGACGCAGTTGAAGATCCAGGCGAGCTCGGCATGCTGCGGCACGGCCGACTGGTTGAAGACGATATGTTTTTCCGGATCGATGCCGGCGGCGATGAAGGCGGCGGCGATCGAGCGCGTCTGGCTCGGCATGTCCTCATGCACCAGCTGGGCGGTCAGCGCATGCATGTCGACGACGCAGTAAATGCAGTCATTGCCGTCCTGCAGCGCCACGAAGCGGCGGATCGCGCCGAGATAATTGCCGAGATGCAGGTTGCCGGTCGGCTGCACGCCGGAGAATACGAGTTTCTTGAATTCGCTCATGTCGTCCTCAATAGGCTGGTGGAGGGCCCACAGCTTCAGTTTGCTGCCTCGCAGCAGGGCTATTCGCCGATGTTGTCAACGCGGCGGCTTATGCACGGGCAATCGGTCGCAATCAAGGGGTTCAGGCCGCGGCATGCTCGATCAGATCGAAGCTGTTGCCGTAGGGATCGGCAAAGACCGCCACCGTACCGTAAACCTCGTGCCTCGGCTGCTCCAGAAAGCGCACGCCGGCGGCGAGCATGGCGGCATGGTCGCGGGCAAAATCGTCGGTCTTCAAAAAGAAGCCGACACGGCCGCCCGTCTGATTGCCGATCGCCGCCCGCTGCGCCGCATCTGCCGCCTGTGCCAGCAGGAAGGCCGCGCCATCACCACCGCGAGGCCTCACCACCACCCAGCGCTTGCCCTCCGGCTGGCGCTCGTCCTGGAGGCAATTGAAACCGAGGGCGTCGCAATAGAAGGCCTTGGCGCGGTCGTAGTCGTCGACGACGAGAGTGACGAGGAAAAGCGACTGGATCGTCATGGGCGGCTCCGGATGGGGTTTTCTTGCGGAGGCTGCAGAAAAGGCAACGGAAATCGTGGTGCGGGCAGTTGATAATATCCCTCGCTGACGTTGCTTCTCGCGGGCCTCACCCTTCCGTCTTCACCGGCTTGCGGTTGAGATTCCGCCTGATCATCCCGAGATCCGCCCCGCCGATCAGGAAGGCGGCGGCGAAATAGACCAGCATGGAAATCGCAATCAGCAGGCCGAGCGTGCCGATCTTGGTCAGAAGCGGCGCGCCGGAAGCGAGCCAGGGCGCAAAATACTGCTTGAGGAAGAGGATCGCCGCGCCCATCACCGCTGCAGCGACGATCAGCAGGGCGGCGCGTTTTGCCAGCGCCCATTCCCAGGTCAGATGGCCGCGGCGCAAAAGCGTGGTGAACAGCAGCACGGTGCTGATCCAGCCGGCGGTGGCTTCGGCAACGGCGATGCCGGGCGCGCCCATATAGGGGAAGAGGGTGAGCGCCGTGGCGCAGTTGGTCGCCACCGCGATCGCCGAAAAACGCATCGGCGTCTTGGTATCCTCGCGGGCGTAGAAGCCCGGCTGCAGCGCCTTGATCAGCACGAAGGCCGGCAGGCCGATGCCGTAGATCGCCAGGATCGCGCCGACGACGGCGGTGTTTTCCTGATGGAAGGCGCCGCGCTCGTAGAGCACGCGGATGATCTCATCCGACAGGATCCAGAGCGCGAAGGCGGCGGGGATGGTCAGGAACAGCACGAATTCGATCGAGCGGTTCTGCAGGTTTCCGGCTTCGCGCAGGTTGCCGCCCTTCAGCGCCCGGGCAAGCTCCGGCAGCAGCACCACGCCGACGGCGACACCGACGACGCCGAGCGGCAGCTGGTAGATGCGGTCGGCATATTGCAGCGCTGCGATCGCGCCGTCGCGCGACGAGGCGATCGCTTGGCCGATCAGCTGGTTGATCTGGGTGATGCCGCCGGTCACGGCGGCCGGCACCGCCAGGATCAGCAGCCGCTTGACGTTCGGGGTCATCTTCGGGAAACGGAAGCCGATGCTCATGCCGGCGGCAAGCACGCCGATATAGACGACGGCGAGCTGCAACACGCCGGCGGCAAGAACGCCCCAGGAGAGATACCAGGCCGTCGCCAGCGGATCGGCGCCGGTATAGAGCGCATAAAACAGCGCCGCGATCATCACCACGTTGAGGAACACAGGCGCGATGGCCGCGGCGAAGAAATGATGCAGCGAATTCAGCATGCCGCTCATCATCGCCGTCAGCGACATGCACATCAGATAGGGAAACATCACCGCCGCCATGCGGATGGTGATCGAGAATTTCTCCGGATCGTCGGCAAAACCCGGGGCGATGACGAAGCGAACCAGGAGCGGCATGGCAAGCTCCATCACGATGGTGATGAGCAGCAGCACCGAAAACAGGACGCCGAAGACTTCTTCCGAAAAGCGCTTGGCGCCGTCCGTGCCGTTCGCCTCGATCTCCTTGGCGAAGAGCGGCACGAAGGCGGCGTTGAAGGCGCCTTCGGCAAACAGCCGGCGGAAGAGGTTCGGAAAGCGGAAAGCGGCGTAGAAGACGTCGGCCATCGGCCCGGTGCCGAGTGCGGCCGCCATCAGCGTTTCGCGGGCGAAGCCGAAGAGACGGCTGCCGAGGGTGGCGCCGCCGACGGTGGCGAATTTCTTGACGAGACTCATGCGGATAGGCTCATGCGTGTGGGGCTCATGCGGAAGAATCGGCTTTCTTTTCGGCTGAAGGCGATGTCCGGGCTGTGGCGGCCGGCGCGATGATGCCGGAGGGCATGCGCTCGCGCAGCTCGTCCTCCTCCTCGGCCATGACGGCCTTCATCCGGGCGGTGATGTTGGCGCGCTTGCTGTCGCCTGAAATCTTTTGTCCGACAAGATCGGTGACGTAGAAAGTGTCGATCACCTTCTCGCCGAAGGTGGTGATGCGGGCCGACTGGATGTCGAGCGACAGATCGGAGAGCACGGCGGTGATCTCCGACAGGAGTCCCGGCCGGTCGAGGCATTCGACCTCGATGACGGTGAACTTGTTCGACAGGCTGTTGGTAATGTTGACCGACGGCGGAATGACGAAGGCCTTGCTTTTCTTGCGGTTGCGCGTGCGCGTGGCGATGACCTCGGGCAGGCGCTTGCGGCCGGACAGCACGTCCTCGATCATCCGGCCGATCGTGCCGGCCCGGCGCAGCTCGTCGGCGTCATCGGCAAATTCGCGGCTGACATGGATGGTGTCGAGCGCTCGCCCGTCCGATGTCGTGAAGATCTGCGCGTCGACGATATTGGCCCCGGCTGCCGCACAAGCGCCGGCGATGACGGCGAGCAGCCTGGGATGGTCGGGCGACAGCACGGTGATTTCGGTGATGGCGTGGAAACTGTCGGTCCGCACCATGGTGGCGAGCGCCTGGCCCGCCTTGTCGGCCTGGCGGATGAAA
The DNA here is from genome assembly GCF_002531935.1 of Rhizobium chutanense. Classification (GTDB taxonomy): domain Bacteria; phylum Pseudomonadota; class Alphaproteobacteria; order Rhizobiales; family Rhizobiaceae; genus Rhizobium; species Rhizobium chutanense. Next base: position 25,767 of record NZ_NWSV01000026.1, read on the forward strand.
TGGGCATGGCGGATCTGGTCTTCCAGCGGCACGGAGAGCAGATAGGGCTGGTAGTGCAGCTTGGTATAGGTATTGCGGTCCTTCTGGCTCCAGTCGGCAAGGGCGGCATGCAGCGCCTCGGCGGCGGCATTGGCGCGCTCCTTGCGGGAGACTTCCGAAAAGCCGCCGGCGAGCAACAGTTCGGTTTCATAGTAGAGCGTGCGCAGCAATTGGCCTTTCCAGCCGTTCCAGACGCCCGGACCGACGGCGCGGATATCGCAGATCGTCAGGATCAGCAGCATCTTCAGCCGGTCGAGCGACTGCACGCGGTCGGCGAAGTCGGTGATCGTCTTGCGGTCGGTGAGGTCGCGGGTCTGCGCCACCATCGACATGGTCAGGTGTTCCTCGATCAGCCAGACGACGATCTCCGTCTGCTTCTGCGACAGGCCGAAGCGGGCGCAGAGCTTGCGGGCGACGCGGGCGCCGGCGATCGAATGATCCTCCAGCCGGCCCTTGGCGATATCGTGCAGGAGAACGGCGACATAAAGCGCTTCGCGGTCCTCGATATTGGATATCAGCTTGTTGGCGAGCGGATGCAGATCCTCCGAGCGTGACTTATCGATCTCGGAGAGAACGTCGACGGTGCGGATCAGATGTTCGTCGACCGTATAGTGGTGATACATGTTGAACTGCATCATCGCGACGATCTTGCCGAATTCGGGAATGAAGCGGCCGAGCACGCCGGCCTCGTTCATCCGGCGCAGGATGAGCGCGGGATCCCGTTTCGAGGTCAGGATCGACATGAACAGCCGGTTCGCCTCGTCGTTTTCCCTGAGCCTGTTGTCGATCAGGGAAAGCGAACGGGTGACGCGTTTCAGCGCATCCGGATGGAATTCCAGCCCGTTGATGTCGGCGACGTGGAAGAGCCGGAGGATGCTGACGGGATCGCGTTTGAACACCTCGGGATCGGCAAGCGCGATGCGGCCGCGATCCTCGACGAATTCGACGCTGCCGGCGATCTTGCGGTTGCGATGGGTGAAGCGGCTGATGACGCCGGTCAGGCCGGGGATCGACTTGGCCTGCTGGTCTTCGAGCGCGGCGCAGAGAATGCGGGTGAGGTCGCCGACATCCTTGGCGACGAGGAAATAGTGCTTCATGAAGCGCTCGACGGCCGAAAGGCCCGGGCGGGTGTGATAGCCGAAGGCTTCGGCGATCTCGCGCTGGATGTCGAAGGACAGGCGCTCCTCGGCCTTGCCGGTCAGGAAGTGCATATGGCAGCGCACCGCCCAGAGGAAATCGTCGGCTTTCTCGAGCAGGCGGTACTCGTGTTTCGACAGCACGCCGAGCTTGACCAGCTCCGCCTGGTCGCGCACGTGATAATAATATTTCGAGATCCAGAACAGCGTGTGCAGGTCGCGAAGCCCGCCCTTGCCTTCCTTGACGTTCGGTTCGACCAGATACCGCGTATCGCCCGCCTTGCGGTGGCGCTCGTCGCGCTCGGCAAGCTTGGCGGCGATGAATTCCGGGCCGGTGCCGGTGACGATTTCCTTGTCGAAGCGGGTCTCGAGCTGGGTTTCCAGCCGCTGCAGGCCGCAAATGTAGCGCATCTCCAGGATGGCGGTGCGGATCGTCATGTCGGATTTGGAAAGCGCGATGCATTCCTCCACCGTGCGGGTGGCGTGGCCGACCTTGAAGCCCATGTCCCAGAGCACATAGAGCATGAATTCGACCGCCTTGTGCGTCTCGTCCGCCGGCTTCGGCAGGAAGAGGAAAAGCAGGTCGATATCGGAGCCCGGCGCCAGCGTGTCGCGGCCATAGCCGCCGACGGCGGTGACCGCGAATTTGTCCTTCTGCTGCGGAAAGATATGGGCGGTGGCGAAATGATAGAGGACGGTGATGATCTGATCCTGCAGCCAGGAAATCCGGTAGGCGCAGTTCAGCCCGCCGCCGTCGGCCAATAATGCGGCCCGCGCCTTCTGCCGGCCTTCCGTGCTGGCCTTCTTCAGGACGGCAAGCAGGTCGGCGCGCAGAACGTCGGGCCGGTTGCGGTTGGCCTCGGCGATGGCGTCGCACTGCTTCTGCAGCAGCTCGACGTCGAGGATATCGGAGAAATCGAGGTTGCGCATCGCTGTCGCCGGGGCGGTTTCCTGTTCATGCCGGGCGGCCTGATCCGGGCTCGCCTCACGTTTCGTCTGCATGCGCTATAACCCCTTTGCCCGACGATTGACACGGGCCCTCATACTGCAAGAACCTTTAAATTTGGCGAAATGGTGTTGGTAAGCCGCGCAACAGCTTTCCCGAAAAGCTCAGCCGGCAGCCCGCGCGTTCAGCAAGTACAGCACCTGCCGCGTCTCGCTCATGATCTCCTCGAGCGACTGCCTGTCGCATTCGCGGTAGCCCGCCTTGGCGATCGATGTTGCGAGCTCCGAAATCATCGCGCAGCAGCGGGTGATTTTCAGCATGCCGATCGGCGAGGTCCAGCCGCGCGCATTGCGGTCCTTGTCGGCGCGCCGCATCGTGTCGAGCATGGAGCAGATCAGCGACAGGCGCTCGGTTTCGCGAACCAGTTTTTCCATGAACATCGGTTGCGCCCCTATTTCAGCTTCTTCTTGAGGTCGTAAAGCGCGTCCATTGCCTCGCGCGGCGTCATGTCGTCGAGGCTCATCGCCTTCAGCGCCTCTTCGACCTTGGAGGGGCCGCGGGCGGTGTCCTCTCGGCGCACCGCCACCTGGAAGAGCGGCAGATCGTCGATCAGCTGGCTCGCCGGGTTCTTGCGATCGGCATCTTCGAGGCGGGTGAGCACGTCGCGGGCCCGTGTCACGACCGAGGCCGGAAGCCCGGCAAGCCGAGCGACCTGGATGCCGTAGGAGCGGTCCGCCGCACCCGGCCCGACCTCATGCAGGAAGATAACGTCGCCGTCCCATTCCTTGACGCGCATCGTCGCGTTCGATAGTCGGCTAAGCTTTTCCGAAAGCACGGTCAGCTCATGGAAATGCGTGGCGAACAGGCCGCGGCAACGGTTGCCCTCATGCAGATGTTCGACGGAAGCCCAGGCAATCGACAGACCGTCGAAGGTGGCGGTGCCGCGGCCGATTTCATCCAGAATGACGAGCGAGCGGTCGCTCGCCTGATTGAGGATCGCTGCGGTTTCGACCATTTCGACCATGAAGGTGGAGCGCCCGCGCGCCAGGTCGTCGGAGGCGCCGACGCGCGAGAACAGCCGGTCGACGATGCCGATATGGGCTGATGCTGCCGGCACGAAGGAGCCCATCTGCGCCAGGATCGCGATCAGCGCGTTCTGCCGCAGGAAGGTCGACTTACCGCCCATGTTGGGGCCGGTCAGCAGCCAGATCGCGCCGTCCTTGTCGCCTGCTTTCGGCGACAGGTCGCAATGATTGGCGACGAAGGGGCCGCCTGCCTGGCGCCGCAGCGCCTGTTCGACGACCGGATGGCGTCCGCCCTCGATCGCAAACATCTTCGAGCCGTCGACCTGCGGGCGGCAATAGGCCTGCTCTTCGGCGAGCAGCGCCAGGCTTGCGGCGACGTCGATGACGGCAAGCGCCCGGGCGCCTGATTTGATCGCTTCGGCTTCCGCAACCACGGCCGCCGTCATCCTGTCGAAGGCGGCAAGCTCGATCGAAAGCGCCCGGTCGGCGGCGTTGGCGATCCGGCTTTCGAGATCGGCAAGCTCGGTGGTGGTGAAGCGCATCGCGCTCGCCATCGTCTGGCGGTGGATGAAGCGCGCCTTCGCTTCCGCCGTATCGGTCATCGGCGCGGCATTGCCGGCCGTCACCTCGATGAAATAGCCGAGGATGTTGTTGTGCTTGATCTTCAGCGACCGGATGCCGGTCTCCTCGGCATATTGCAGCTGCAGCCCGGCGATCACCCGGCGCGACTGATCGCGCAGCGCCCGGACTTCGTCGAGTTCGGCGCTAGCGCCGTCGCGGAGAAAACCGCCATCGCGCTTCAGCAGCGGCAATTCGTCGGCGAGCGTCTCGGCCAGCAGCTTTTCCAGACCCGCCGGAAGGGCCTGCAGCCCGGACAGCGCCTGGCCAAGTTCTTCCGGCAGCATCGCCTTGCCGAGCAGATCGGCAAGTCCGCCGGCCGCCTGCAGGCCCTGGCGGATCGCCCAGAGATCGCGCGGGCCGCCGCGCTCTAGCGCCAGGCGCGACAGAGCCCGCGGCATGTCGGGCACATGTTTCAGCGTATCGCGCAGATTGCCGCAGAGCAGCGGTTCGTCGATCAGGAAGCCGATCGAATCGAGCCGCGCGTTGATGCGGGCGGGATCGGTCAGCGGCGACATCAGCCGCTCGGCGAGCAGCCGTGCGCCGCCGCCGGTGATGGTACGGTCGATCGCTTTCAGCAGCGAACCGTTGCGATCGCCCGACAGCGTGCGGGCCAGCTCCAGATTGGCGCGCGTGGCCGGGTCGATGAACAGCGTCGACGCCGCACTTTCCCGCTCCGGCTTGCCAAGCGGCGGCCGCTCTGCGATCTGCGTCTTTTCGACATAGGCAACGGCAGCCGCCGCAGCCGCCAGCTCGGCGCGCGAGAAGGTGCCGAAGCCGTCGAGCGTCGCGACGCCGAAATAACGCGCAATCCGGCCTTCGGCGCTGGCGCTGTCGAAGAGCACGGCCGGCTGCGGCACCGCGGTGCGTCCGAGCACGTCGAAGACCGGCTTGAGTTCCGGATCGTGGAAGATCGTGTCGGGCAGGATGAGTTCGCGCGGATCGATGCGCAGGATATCGGCAAGCAGCCGCGAAGCCTCGGTCTCGGCGAGCCGGAAGACGCCGGTGGAAATATCGATCCAGGCGAGCGCCAGCAAGGGTTCGGCCGCGCCGCGAATGCGGGTGAGCGCCATCAGGTAGTTGGATTCCGAGGGCGAAAGCAGTTTTTCCTCGGTGATCGTGCCTGGCGTGACCAGGCGGACGACGTCGCGCTTGACGACGGATTTGCCGCCGCGTTTTTTCGCTTCGGCCGGATCCTCGATCTGCTCGCAAACGGCGACGCGGAAACCGAGCGAAATCAGCTTCTGCAGATAATCGTCGGCCGCATGCACCGGAACGCCGCACATCGGGATATCCTGGCCCATGTGCTGGCCGCGCTTCGTCAGCGTGATGCCGAGCGCGCGTGAGGCTTCCAGCGCATCTTCGAAGAACAGCTCGTAAAAGTCACCCATGCGATAGAAGAGCAGCGAACCCGGATTGTTCGCCTTGATCTCGATATATTGCTCCATCATCGGCGTCGCCGAGGCACGGCTTTCCGCCGTGGCAAGCTCGGCAGCCGAAAAGGCTTCGTTGTCTGTGTCTATTCGTGCGTTCACGGAGGTGCAGTTTTTCCCAAAAAAACAGGTGCCAACCCTATCCGCGCGCCGCTATAGATGACAACAGCATTTGAGGAAGAGCAAAGCGTCGCCCACAGGACGTTGGAGGATTTATGCCCGATATCGATAAGAAGGACCGGCCGGTGACCTCTGTGACCGACCAGGAGGCGCTTGAATTTCACGCCATGGGCCGGCCCGGCAAGTTGGAAGTCGTTCCGACCAAGCCGATGGCGACGCAGCGCGACCTTTCGCTTGCCTATTCGCCGGGCGTGGCGGTTCCGGTCAAGGCGATCGCCGCCGATCCGCAGACCGCCTACGACTATACCGCCCGCGGCAACATGGTCGCCGTTATTTCCAACGGCACTGCCATTCTCGGGCTCGGCAATCTCGGCGCGTTGGCCTCCAAGCCGGTCATGGAAGGCAAGTCGGTGCTGTTCAAGCGCTTCGCAGACGTCGATTCGATCGACCTCGAAATCGATACCGAAAATGTCGACGAGTTCATCAACTGCGTGCGCTTCCTCGGTCCTTCCTTCGGCGGCATCAATCTCGAGGATATCAAGGCGCCGGATTGTTTCGTCATCGAAAGCCGGCTGCGCGAGCTGATGGACATCCCGGTCTTCCATGACGATCAGCATGGAACGGCGATCATCGCCGCCGCCGGCCTGATCAACGCGCTGGAGCTGACCGGCCGCGACCTGAAGACGACGAAGCTCGTCTGCAACGGGGCGGGTGCGGCGGCGATCGCCTGCGTCGAACTCATCAAGGCGATGGGCTTTGCGCCGGAGAATATCATCCTCTGCGACACCAAGGGGGTCATCTACCAGGGCCGTACCGAGGGCATGAACCAGTGGAAATCGGCGCATGCGGCAAAGACCGACACGCGCACGCTGGAGGAGGCGATGGTGGGCGCCGACGTCATTTTCGGCCTTTCGCAGAAGGGTGCGTTTTCGGCCGAGATGATCCGCTCGATGGCGGACCGGCCGATCATCTTCGCCATGGCCAATCCCGATCCCGAGATCACGCCGGAGGAGGTCGCCCGCATCCGCGACGACGCCATCATGGCGACCGGCCGTTCGGACTATCCGAACCAGGTCAACAATGTCCTCGGCTTTCCCTATATTTTCCGCGGCGCGCTCGATGTCCGCGCCTCCACCATCAACGACGCGATGAAGATCGCCGCCGTCAAGGCGCTGGCAAACCTCGCCCGCGAGGACGTGCCGGACGACGTGGTCGCCGCCTACCAGGGCAACCGGCCGCGGTTCGGCGCACAATACATCATTCCCGTTCCCTTCGATCCGCGGCTGATTTCGGCGATCCCGGTCGCGGTCGCCGAAGCGGCGATCGAGAGCGGTGTTGCCCGCAAGGTGATCACCGACATGGCGGGCTATGCCCGCGAGCTTTCGGCGCGTCGCGATCCGATCGCCTCGACGCTTGCCAGCCTCTACGAGCGCGTTCGCCGCCGCCCGAAGCGGATCGTCTTTGCCGAGGCCGAGGAAGAACAGGTCCTGCGAGCAGCACTCTCCTACGCCAACCAGCAGCTCGGCACCGCCATCCTGCTCGGCCGCGAGGACCTGATCCGGGCGACGGCCGAGCGCGCCGGCATCGATCTCAGCCGCCCCGGCCTTGAAATCGTCAATGCCCGTATCTCGACGCGGGTCGAGGCCTATATCGATTATCTCTATGCCAGGCTGCAGCGGCAGGGTTATCTGCATCGCGACGCCCAGCGGCTGATCCATAACGACCGTAACCATTTCGCCGCCACCATGGTGGCACTCGGCGATGCCGACGGTATGGTGACGGGCATCACCCGCAACTATTCGACGGCGCTCGAGGATGTGCGCCGCTGCATCGACGAGAAGCCCGGCCATCGCGTCATCGGCGTATCCCTGGCGCTTTGCCGCGGCCGCACCGTCTTCGTTGCCGATACGGCGGTGCACGACATGCCGACGGCCGAGCAGCTGGCCGATATTGCCGAGGAGGCCGCCGGTCTCGCACGGCGCATGGGTTATCCGCCGCGTGTCGCCATGCTCGCCTATTCCACCTTCGGCCATCCCTCGGGCGAACGCTCCGAGCGGGTGCGCGAGGCGGTGAAGATTCTCGACAAGCGCCGCGTCGATTTCGAATATGACGGCGAGATGGCCGCCGATGTCGCGCTGAACCGCAAGGTGATGGAGCAATATCCTTTCTGCCGCCTCTCCGGTCCGGCCAACGTACTGGTTATGCCGGCCTTCCACTCGGCCTCGATCTCGACGAAGATGCTGCAGGAGCTCGGCGGCTCCACGGTCATCGGCCCAATCCTCGTCGGCCTCGACAAGCCGGTGCAGATCACCTCGATGGGCGCCAAGGATTCCGACATCGTCAACATGGCGGCGATCGCTGCCTATGGCGGCTCGTAAACCTTATCCTGCCCACATAAGAGACGGCATTCAGTGCCCGGCCGACAGTGCGTCGGCCGGGCACTGGTTTTTGTGGATTATTCTACAGCTTTCAGCTTGCGCGCCTCTGGACATTCAGGCCGCCGTCCATAAGTCATACTTTTGATACGATGATCTTTTACGCGCTGCATGTGCCCGCACGGACTTTGAAAGAGTGACGGGCAATTGACGGTTTGGCTGCTCGATTGTTTAATATTTCATCAGCGGGTTGGTTTCCATGGCAGAAGACGCATCCCACAATTTCATCGCCCTATTTCAGGGGCCGACTTTCGACGATATGGTCGAGGCCCTGACCAAGGGGTTTGGTTCGCTCGACGCATGGCGCACTGGCCGCGAGAAACCGCTCGACTGGAAGGTCGGGTTTTGGGGTGACGAAGGGCTGTCGCTGGTCAGCAACCAGGATACCGGCGACTGGGGTGCAAGAACGGCGCACGGAACGCCGGAAACGCTGGCAATCGTCGTTCCGCGCACCGGTGCTCTCAATGTCGGGTTTGGTCGCACGGTGGTCGAAGCGACGCCCGGGCGGCTGCTGTTGATGAACAATCTCGAGTCGGACTGGGTTTCCATAGGTGCAGCGCCTCACCGGTCGGACACGCTCAGTCTGAACTGGACAATCTTAGCCCAGGCCGTCGCCGCCATATTCGAGAGGCCTCTGATCGGGGCAATGGAATTGGCGCCCGTCATTGATTTTTCGACGGCAGCGGGACAGTTGTTCGGCAATCTGGTGCAAACGATCATCCTCGGTATGCGCAACAACGGGCCGCTGCTTCACTCGCCGATCGCCATGTCGAACCTGACCCAGGCACTTGCCGATCTCGTGGTGCGCCTGATTCCCAACCGGCTGTCGCATCTGCTCGACAACAAAATCCATCTGATAGCGCCGCGGCATATCCGTCGCGCCATTGATTTCATGTATGCGAACATCGCCCAGCCATTGACGATGCAGAGTGTGGCGGAGGCGGCAGGCGTTTCCATTCGCTCTCTTGAAGTCGGTTTTCGTGACTTCAAGGGAACAACGCCGGCAGCCTATCTGAGATCACTCCGCCTGCATGCTGCCCGAGAGGATCTACGCGATCCTTTGAACCGACAGCCGTTGCGTGACATCTGCCTGAAGTGGGGGTTCTTTCACTTTGGCCGGTTTTCGGCACTCTATCGTGCGGCCTATGGGGAGAACCCATCGGACACGAGGAGGCGATCCGGTGGATGAGGCCACCGCGGGCGACAGGCGTCAGCTGGCGAAGCGGCCGGCGTCGGCGCCATAATAATTCAGGTAGCGGTCGGAAATGCTGGAGATCGGCAGCACGATCAGCACGTCGGTCGTGTTGAAGGCATGATCGACGACGGCGCTGGAGCCGACCATCGCGCCGAGGCGCAGATAGCCCTTGATGAGCGGCGGTAGGGCCATCAGCGCCCGCTTCGGGTTGATCGCCTCGACCGGCATCAGATCCATGTTGCGGGCGAGATCCGGCAGGGCGCCCACGGCCCATTCGTCCTTCGCCAGCACATTGTGGTAGAGGAAGGACAGCGCCAGCGCATGGCTTTCGAGATAGACGCCGGGGAACGAGGCGCAGCCGAACATGGCGCTGACGCCATGCTTCAGTGCATAGGCCCAGTTGCCCTGCCACAGAAGCTCGACGGTGCGCTTGGTGCGATATTCCGGCAGCACGCAGGAACGGCCGAGTTCCATGAAGCGCTTGTCCGGATGTTTGGCGATCAGGCTCTCGATCTCGAATTCGGAAGCCGAGTAAAAACCGCCATTGGCGATAGCGACATCCTGGCGCAACAGCCGGTAGGTGCCGACGATCTGGTCTTCCGGATCGCCCTCGATCGTGCGGTCGAGAACCAGAAGATGGTCGCAGAAAGCGTCATAGGCATCGACATCCCGCTGGCGGCGCATGGCATCCAGCGGCAGCTGCGCCTTCATTTCGTCGACGAAAACCCGGTAACGCACGGCCTGGGCGGCGTCGATCTCGCGCGTCGTTCGGGCAAGGCGGGTTTCCAGATTGCCGATGCGGCCGAGGATGTCGCCGTCCTTCTGCGCAGCCGCCGTCGACGGCCGTACAGCCTCCGCGGTGGTGTCACGATTCAGGATGTCGATGGCGGACATGACGATTCTCCCGTTGCCGGCTTATCGACGCCATAAAACACTTCTCTGCGACAGGAAAGTGACATATTGAATTTCCCGGCGCAAGAAGCGTGCCGGTCCCGCGGCACGTTATCGCGCCTCTGCCCGGCGGGCGGAAAGTGCGGCGACCGCCTGAACTTCGGTCAGCAGCCGCAATGGGTCGACCGGCTTGACCATCACGCGGTTGGCGCCGTTCAGCAGGACCTGGCGGCGTGAGTCGTCGCTCTTGTCGGCAGTCAGCACGATCACCGGCACCGAGGCAAGATCGAGCCGCCTTTCGTGGCCGCGCAGGCGCCCCAGCATGTCGATGCCGTTGCCACCGGGCATCGACAGGTCGCTGATGATGATGTCGGGCCGGGCGTTCGCCTCGCACAGGGCGCAATCGAGCAGCGCCTCGAAATCCTCGACATGGCGCACCTTATGCCCGCCCTTTTCCAGGACGACGCGCACCAGCATGGCATTGATCGGATCGTCCTCGCCAAGCAGGATATTGAGCCCGCCTGTGGTCGCCATCATCTCCGCCACCGAAAGGCCGAAGCCCGGCTGGTTGTCGTTCAGCGCGTCGCGTTTCTCCATGCCGCGCATGCGCCCACGCAGCACGTCGATCAGCGATTGTTCGCGCAGCGGCCGGATCAGCCAGGCATCGAAAAGATCGAGCGGATGCGCGCTGCGCTCTTCCGGATTGACGAGCAGGACCTTGCGCAGGCCAAGGGCTGCGATTTCGGCGCGATCGGCCAGATGAGCGGAAAACTCCGCCGACATGCGATGGTCGATGATAATATCGGTCGGCCGCTTGCCGCCGTTTGCCAAGCCGAGCAGCGTTGCCCGCGCGCTTTCTCCGTCGGCGACGAGATGGCAGAGGCCGCCGAGTGCGGTGATCGTCTCGGCGATGGCGGCGCGCGCCGCGCCTGCCGGCGCCAGAAGCACGACGCTGTTGCCGGCAAGCAGCGTATTGCGCCGGTCGGTACGCTCGCTGCCGATATCGACAGGGAAGCGGATGGTGAATTCGCTGCCTTTGCCCTTTTCGCCCGATACCGTCAGCGTGCCGTTGAATTCGCGGATGATCCGGGCGGAGATCGCAAGGCCGAGCCCGGTGCCGCTGCTCTTGTCGGCAACGCTCCCGCCCTGCTCGAACTCGCCGAAGACGCGCGCCTGCTCCTCCGCCGTCATGCCGGGACCGCTATCGGTGACGATGATCGACAGGTTGTCCGCATCGAGCGACACGCGAATGAAAACGCCGCCGACCTGGGTGAACTTCACGGCATTGCCGATGACGTTGAAGAGAACCTGGCGCAGCCGCGCCGGATCGAAGCTCATATTCTCCGGCACGTCGGATGAGACCGTGGCGCCGATCTCGATGCCTTTTTCATGTGCCCGGTGGGCGAGCATCTCGACGACGCTTTCCAAGAGCTTGCGCAGCGACTCCGAGCGTGGATGCAGCGCGAAGCGGCCGACCTCGATGGTGGAGAAATCGAGCAAATCCTCGACCAGCTGCGTCAGCGCGTGGCCGGACTGGCGGATATTCGCCAGATAGTCCTGCTGCTCCTGCGTCAGCCGCGTCTCGGCGAGCAGGTGCGTCATGCCGAGGATGCCGGAAAGCGGCGTGCGCACCTCGTGGCTGACGGTGGCAAGCAGCCTGGATTTGGCGGCGCTGTTATATTCGGCCTTCTGGCGGGCCTCCTCGCGGCCCTGGGCGATCAGCCGCTCGTCGGTCACATCTCGCGCCACGCTCTGCAGCAGCAGGCGGCCGTTTGCCGGATCGCGGGTGACGACGTCGCGCCAGAGAAAGATGCGCTGGCCGTCCGGCGTCGAGATCTCGACGTCGTAGCAGTGCGGTATCGGCCCGGGGCGGAAGGCAAGCCCGATCTCCTCACAGCTCAGTCCCTCCGGATGCAGTCGCCCGGTCAGGCGGCGAAACGTATCGTTGGCGGAGATGATGCGCCGGTCCATGCTGCGGCTGACGGTGATGTCGCCGAGCACGTCGTGCACATCGGCAAACAGCTTGGCGCCGTCGTTCCAGTCCGGCAGGGGTTTGCCGCCGCGCGGGGCTCGGCGCCGCCGAACCATCAGGACGGCATAGCTTGATATGACGGCAAGGCCGAGAACGACAAGACCGCCCGTCAGCAGCAGCGGATCGCCGGCATGGGCAAGCAGCGTCAGGATCATCGCGGCAAGCAGGCCGGCGCCGCCAAGCCAGTAGAACAGCAGACGCCGTGTCGCCGCAGGCGACCCCATCGGGCGATCGTCGGCTGCCTCGGGCGCCGATGCGCCGGGCCGCAGGGAGAGGCCCCCCATCCGCTCTTCATGCGGCTTGGCGGCGGGTCCGCCGAAGGCGGCGGACAATGTTTCCTGCAATTGCCCCAGACTTTGCATGCTATCTGGCTAACATGAGGCCTCTTCCGAATGCCTTCAGGAATTCGATAAGATTTTAGCGGCCGGCCTTTTTCGGCAGCAGCAGCTCGTCGAGAATGACGCAGCCGGCGCCGATGGTGATGAAGCTGTCGGCGAGATTGAAGACAGCGAAGGACCAGCTTTCGGTGTGGAACAGAATGTAATCGATGACGTGCCCATAGGCGAAGCGGTCGACGAGATTGCCGATCGCGCCGGCGATGATCAGCGCGTAGCCGAGATGGGCAAGCCAGCGGTCCTTTGCCGTGCGGTACCACAGCCAGACGACGAAGGCGACGATGACGAGCCGCATGCCGACGATGAACCAGCCGTCCATGCCCGACAGCATCGAAAAGGCGACGCCGAGATTGTAAGTGCGGTAGAGCGCCAGCATCGGAATAACCGGCACGGCTTCTTCCAGCGGCAGGGTGTGATCGACGGCGATCTTGGCCACCTGGTCGATCAGAACGGCGATCAGGATGAAGAGGAGGATCGGCGCCGGGCGCGAAAACAGCGCGGGGCGGGCAGGCGTCTGTTCGGTCATTTGCCCTCGGCAAGTGAGAGGAGGTGGCGGCGCGCCTCGAAAAGCATGACGGCGGTGGCGACGGCAAGGTTCAGGGAATCGGCGCGCCCCTGCTGGGGAATGCGGGCGAGCGCGTCCGCCTCCCTGGCGAGCTGATCGGGCAGGCCGGACTGCTCATTGCCCATCAGGAGCACGACGGGCTTTTTCCGGTAGTCGATCGTGCGGTAATCGACCGCGCCGGCAAGATGGGTCGCGACGATTGAAATGCCGGCCGATTTCCGCCAGGCGATGAATTCCTCCGGCGTCGCCCGCGCGACGGGAACGGCGAAGACCGAGCCCATGGTGGCCCTGACCGTTTCGAGCGAGAAGGGATCGGTCGCCTCTCCGACCAGAATGACGCCCGAGGCGCCGGCCGCATCCACTGTCCGGATGATGGTGCCGAGATTGCCGGGATCGCGCACCCGGTCGAGCGCCACCCAGGTCTCGCCGTCCCTCGGCCTGATGTCCCTCAGCGGCTTCCAGCGCTGCTCGAAGATGCCGACGACCATTTGCGGGTTGTCGCGGCGGGTGATCGAGGCGATGACCTTTTCGCTGACTTCGAGTACCAGCCCGCCCGCGGCGACGGTCCTTGCCGCCATCTGCTCGACCAGCGGCTTGCCCTTGGCGGCCTTGGCATAGACCAGCGTGCGGATCGTCCAGCCGAGCTCGATCGCATCGATGACGAGCTTCAGTCCTTCGGCCAGGAAAGTCCCGCTTTCCTCCCGCGACTTCTTGTTCGTCAGTGCCTTGATGTCCTTGATGATCGGATTGGCAAGCGAGGTCACCTCCTTCACCTGCCCGACCCTGCGCGGTCCCTGATCGTGGAAGTCCTTGCTCATTTCGGCACCCAGCGGGAAAAGAGGGAGGTGGAAAGCGCGCGGCCCTGCGTCTTGCCGTCGAGGCCCGCCTCGCGAATGACCAGCTCGCCGGATTCGACCGCGCCGCCGGCGCCGCGCATCGTCTCGCGCATCAGCTCGTGGATCGAATAGAAGCTGGCGCGGATCGAATAGGCCGTCAGCACCAGGCCCACCGCCTTCGGCGACAGGATCTCGCGGCAGACATCGAGCATCAGGGGAAGATGCTCGAAGAGATGCCAGACTTCGCCGTTCGGGCCGCGGCCGAATTTCGGCGGATCGGTGAGGATGATGTCGTACTGGCTGCCGCGGCGTTCCTCGCGCAGGATGAATTTCATCGCATCCTCGCAGATCCAGCGGATCGGCAGCTTCTCCATGCGCCCGAGCGCCTGGTTTTCCCGCGCCCAGCCGATTGCCTTCTTCGAGGCGTCGACATGGGTGACTTCGGCGCCGGCGGCTGCGGCAACCAGCGAGGCGACGCCGGTATAGCCGAAAAGATTCAGCACTTTCAGCGGCCGGCCGGCCTTTTCGGCCTGATCCTTCATCCAGCTCCAGTGCACGATCTGCTCCGGGAAAACCCCGACATGACGGAAGGAGGTGAAACGGCCGAGGAAATCGACGCCGAGCAGATTGAGCGGCCAGGTCTCGCCGAGCGCCTCTTTCGGGAAACGCCAGCGGCCGGTGCCTTCCTCGTCGGTATCGCCGGTGAAGACGGCGTCGACCTTTTCCCAGACATGGGCGGGCAGCGACGGTCGCCACAGCGCCTGGGCCTCCGGGCGGATGATGCGGTAGGGACCGTATTGCTCCAGCTTTTCGCCGTTGCCGCTGTCGATCAGGTGGAAGTCGCCGGCCCCGAGCGATTCGAGGATGACGGGCACGCGCTCGGTCGGGCGCTCGCCGCTGCGTGTCATCAGCGGGCGCTCGATGGCGGCAGGGACAGCAGCCTCGCGCGCCGTCTCGCGGGCCGCCGCAGGCCGGACGACCGGCTTCGGCGGCCGGCCGGCCCGGTCGTCCCTGCGGCTTTCACCGGACGGACCTGACGTCTTCTTCTGGCCCGGCCGGCGTTCTTTCTGTTTCAACGTGTTTTTCCGCGTGTCTGTCGGGGTGTCTTCACGAGCGGCTGCGTCTTTTGCAGCGCCCTTTGAATTATGCAGTAGCCCAGAAAACCGTACCGGATCAACTGCGCGTCGACCGGACTTGGGGCGAGAGCACAGCTTGTCCCGGCGTGGCCCCTATTTCAAGCCTTCGCTCGCCCGGCTACGAAGCCAGCTTTCGGCCGCATAAAGGGCGGCGACATGCATCGATTGCAGGATGACCGCGCCGGACTCGATGTCGCCGAGGACGGCAGCAAGATCGGCAAACAGCAGCCCGACCTTCTCGCCGGGGTCGAAACGCGGTTCGCCGGCTTTGCTGAGGCCGAGCGCCAGCCAGCTCGTCACCATGTTGCTCTGGCTGGCGGCATTCGGATAGGAGGTCAGCAGCCTGACGAAGGTCGAGGCCTCATAGCCGGTCTCTTCCCGCAATTCGCGCCGTGCTGCCGCCAACCCCGCATCGCCGGTCTCGCTATCGCCAGCTTCGATATCTCCAGGCTCGACGCCGCCGGAAACGAGGCCGAGCACGATCTCGCCGCGGCCGTGCCGGTATTCCCGCGTCAGCAGCACCCGCCCGTCGGGCATGACGGGAACGACGTTGATCCAATCGGGATAGTCGAGCACATGGAAGGGCGCGACGACGATTCCATCGGCGGTGAGGCAATCGTCGCTCCGCAGCCTGATCCAGCGGTCCTCATAGGTGATGCGGCTTGCCGTCACGCTCCAGGGCTTCACGTCGTCGTCCATCGCCGGCTCCTTGCTTCGAACGCAGATAACATTCCTTTCCGGCGTGGCAAATAGCCTCCCCGCTGGATAAGGTGAGCGAATCGGAGATGGGGCTATCGAATGGATTTTACCGGCGAAGAAAACATCGCCGCGCCGCGGGACGTCGTCTGGGCAGCACTCAACGATCCCGAGATCATGCGCGGCTGCATCCCCGGCTGCCAGAGCATCGAGCGGCTGTCGCCCGATATTTTCGAGGCGACGATCAAGGTCAGCTTCAGCCTGCTGTCGGCCACCTTCCATGGATTGCTGACGCTTTCCAATGTCGATGCGCCGAAGAGCTACACACTGTCGGCCGAAGGCAAGGGTGGTCTTGCCGGCTTCGCCAAGGGCAGCGCCGATATCGTGCTCGAGCCAAGCGGCGGCGCGACCATCCTGCATTATCGGGCAAAGGCCGAACTCGGCGGCAGGCTCGCGCAGTTCGGCGCCCGCCTGCTCGATTCGACCTCGCAGAGGCTCGCCGTAGGGTTCTTTTCCGATTTCAACGCTGCCGTCGTCGCGAAGATGGCGGCTGGCTGATCCCGCCCAGCGCATGGGTTTCGGACTTGGCGCGGGGGAGGGCTTCGGTTAAATCGACGTCATGACGTGGACAATCAGGCCGCCGCGGGCGGAAGACCAGGAAGTGCTCGCGGAGATTTATCTTTCCGTGCGCCGTCAAACATTCGTCTGGGTCGACCCCGGCAAGTTCTACCGCGAGGATTTCGCCGCCCACACCAATGGCGAGACCGTCTTCGTCTGCGAGCAGGAAAACGGCGGTGTCGCCGGCTTCCTGTCGCTCTGGCCGGCCGATGATTTCATTCACATGCTTTATATAAGGCCGGAGTTCCAGGGGCGCGGCGCCGGGACGGCGCTGCTGCAGGCGCTGCCGGAATGGCCGCAGCACCGATACCGGCTGAAATGCCTGGTGAAGAACCGGCGAGCGAAAGCCTTCTACCTCGCCCACGGCTTCCGCCTGACCGGCAACGGCGCGTCGCCGGAGGGCGACTATGAGGAACTGAGCTTTTTTCCGCTGTAATCGGTCGCGATATTTCGCGCGGTTACCGTGCCGGCAGCTGCCCGGCGATTTCCTCGGCGCGGCTCTTGTGGCGGTCGGCCTCGCCCTGCCAGCGGATGGCTTCCTTGGCTTCGGTGCGGGCGCGTTTGCGGTGTTTGCCCTGGCTGAACCAGGTGGCGGCCGAGCCGATCAGCATGCCTGCGATCAGGGCGATGAACAGGAAGACGAAGAAGGGCGCGGAAACCGCAAGCACCTGATCGTCAGGCCGGAACGGATTGAAGGCGAGCGTGACGCTTTGCCGGTTGGCGACGCAGAAGACAATGAGGATGACGCCGAGCGGCAGCAGAATCAACAGGTTGACGATCTTCTTGGCCATTGGAGGTCTCCATGCGTCGGCGTTTTATATCAACGTATCGGCCCGAAAATCGATTCCGATTTTCGGGCCGACAGGCTAGCAGAATAGGAAAACGGCGATCGAGTTCAAGTGCGGTTTCGCCGCAGGCGGCTCAATCCTCTTCGTCGGCCTGGCCGGGATTCAGCCGCTCGCGCAGCTCCTTGCCGGTCTTGAAGAAGGGAACCCACTTCTCCTCGACGAAGACGGTATCGCCGGTGCGCGGGTTGCGGCCGGAACGGGAGGGGCGGTTCTTGACCGAAAACGCGCCGAAGCCGCGCAATTCGACGCGGTTGCCCGCGGCCAGTGCATCCGTGATCTCGTCGAGAACCGCGTTGACGATATTCTCGACGTCGCGATGATAGAGATGCGGGTTGCGTGCCGCAACAATCTGCACCAATTCGGACTTGATCACCTTCGCCCCCTTAAATTATTGATTTCTTATCAATCGTGGCCAACCTGCCAAACTGAAAGCAGCCCGTCAAGAAGCAACTTTGGGGGCAGGATTCCATTGATATCCTGGCCTTTCAACAGATCATCATAACCGAAGATCGTAATCAACCGCGAAACAGCCCCAGCGAGCAGAAAGGGCGTATTGCTCTTCTTGTCCCAGTCCACCATCGGCAGGTCGGCGTCGACGCCGCGCGATTTGAGATAGGCCCGGATCTCAGGCTCGCCGCCGATCGTATCGACGAGCTTCACCTTCAGCGCCTGGCGGCCGGTATAGATCGTGCCGTCGGCGAGCTTCAGCACCTCGTCGCGCGGCAGCTTGCGCCGGTCGGCGACCAGGTCGACGAACCAGTTATAGCTGTCGACGACCATGTTGCGGATCATCGCCTTGGCCTCCTCGCTCGCCTCGTGGAAGGGCGAGGGCTCGGCCTTCAGCGGCGAGGATTTGATCTCCTGCAGCGAGACGCCGACCTTGTCGAGCAACGGCTGGATCTGCGGGTACTGGAAGATGACGCCGATCGAGCCGGTGATCGAGCTGTCGCCGGCAATGATCGTATCGCCTGCCGTGGCGATCATGTAGCCGGCGGAGGCGGCAAGGGTGCGCACGTCGGAGACGACGGGTTTCTTCGCCGATATCGCACGGATCGCCTTGAAGATTTTTTCGCCGCCATAGGTCGTGCCGCCGGGCGAGGAGATCGAAATCACCACGGCCTTCACCTGGTTGCTGGTCTCGACTTTCTTCAGCCGCTCCAGAAGCTCGTCGTCATCGACGATCAGCCCTGATATCGTCACATGGGCGATATGCGGGCGGGCGGTCTTGGCATCGCCGACGGCGAAGCTGTAGAAGGCGAAACCAAGGGCCACGACGAGGGCCACCGCGGCCAGGCGCCAGAACCAGAGTTTGCGGCGCAGCCGCCGCCGATCCGCAATCATCGAACTGTCCATTGAAACCTCCAGCGCTGGCACCGGCTTCGGCACGCCGCCGATGGATCCGATGAAATGGCAGCGGCTTGTACGAATGCCACTTTTTGATGTTTTTCCGTTTTGTTGCTTGTTGCAGAAAAAATTCCATATTGGCAAGCCAATGTAATAATGCGAAACGAACTGTGATTGGCGGCCGGCTTTGTTCTGAAGGCGCGGCGATCACCGCACATGGACGAGGCCTATGCTCGATACCCTGAAGAACAACGGACATGCCGCCTATGCCGGGTCCGGCAAGAGCGCCTATGGCGATGCGTTGTTCCATTCCGCCCGTGTGCGGCGGCTGAAGATCTTGCTGCCGCTGGCCGCCCTCGTCATTGCGGCCGCCCTCACGGCGGTTGCCTTGGTCAAGATATATCTGCCCGAGAATATCAAGATGGAAGGCGCCAAGATCGAGAACGGCAAGGTCGTGATGGAAAAGCCGGCGATCTCAGGCCGCAATTCCGACGGCATCAACTATTCGATGCTGGCCGAACGGGCGCTGCAGGATATCCGCAATCCCGATTTCATCACGCTCGAAACCATCAAGGCCGCCGTGCCGATGAATGACGGGCTGATTGCCCGTGTCGTCGCCTCGACCGCCGATTACAATCGCGCCACCGACAATCTGCATATGACGGCCCCCTTCACCCTGGTGCTGAGCAGTGGCCTCAATGCGAAATTCCAGTCCGCCCAGCTCGACATCAAGGGCGGAAACATGCGTAGCGACGACCCCGTCACCATCACCAAGGACAATGCCTCCATTCTTGCGCAGACGATGGAGATAACCGATAAGGGGCGGGTGATCACATTCGAGGGAAATGTTCGCATGAATGTCGATCCATCCGCCATCCATAAACAGGGCACTTAACCAGCCGGGTCATTCATGACAAAAGATTGTCGCATTTCCACTTGCAAGACCGGCATGGCGTTCATTGCCGGCGCATTTGCCCTTATTCTGACGGCCACTGGCGCGGGCGCGCAGCAGGCGACCACGATGTCGGGCATGAAGCTTTCCAACGACCAGCCGATCCAGATCGAAAGCGACAAGCTCGAGATCCACGACCAGGAGCACACGGCCCTCTTCACCGGCAAGGTCAAGGTCGTCCAGGGGACGACGACGATGCAGTCCGGCAAGATGACCGTCTATTACAAGGACAAGGCTGCAAAGCAGGCCGCTGACGGGGCACAACCCGCAGCCCAACCCGCGGCGAAGCCGCAGCAGTCGGGCTCGCTGGCCTCGGGAAGCGCCGATATCGACAAGATCCTGGTGACCGACAAGGTCTACCTGACCTCGGGCACGCAGACGGCGACCGCCGACGACGGCGCTTTCGACATGGCCTCGCAGACCTTCGTCCTCACCGCGGATCAGGGCAACAAGGTTATTCTGTCGGACGGTCCGAACGTCTTTACCGGCTGCAAACTGACCGTTCATATGCAGACCGGCCAGGCAGAGCTTGAAAGCTGCGGTGGGCGTGTCCAGATTCAGCTCGATCCGAAATCGCAGCCGAATGCACAGCAGAAGCAGAACTGAAAAGCCGGCCTCCCACGTGAAACTATCATCGCTATCCACCAAGTTCGGCAAGCCTGAGCCGCAAGCTGCAGGTGCCGCCGACAAGACTCGTTATCAGGGAACGCTGATCGCTCGCGGTCTGACGAAGACCTATGCGACGCGTCGCGTCGTCAACGGCGTCTCGCTGGTGGTGCGCCGGGGCGAGGCCGTCGGTCTGCTCGGTCCGAACGGCGCCGGCAAGACCACCTGTTTTTACATGATCACCGGCCTCGTGCCGGTGGATGAAGGCACGATCGAGATCGACGGTAACGAGGTCACGTCCATGCCGATGTACCGCCGCTCGCGTCTCGGCGTCGGTTACCTGCCGCAGGAAGCG
Organism: Rhizobium chutanense; assembly: GCF_002531935.1. Lineage (GTDB taxonomy): Bacteria > Pseudomonadota > Alphaproteobacteria > Rhizobiales > Rhizobiaceae > Rhizobium > Rhizobium chutanense. The sequence goes on from NZ_NWSV01000026.1 coordinate 45,988, forward strand.
TCGATCTTCCGCGGCCTGACGGTGGAGGAGAATATCCGCGCCGTTCTCGAAGTGCATGTGAAGGACAAGGCCGAGCGCGAGCAGAAGCTCAACGAGCTGCTGGAGGAATTCCATATCCAGAAGCTGCGCAAGAGTGCCGCCGTCGCCCTGTCGGGCGGTGAACGCCGCCGCCTTGAAATCGCCCGTGCGCTGGCGACCGACCCGACCTTCATGCTGCTCGACGAGCCTTTCGCCGGCGTCGATCCGATCTCGGTCGCCGACATCCAGAATCTCGTTCACCACCTGACGGCTCGCGGCATCGGCGTTCTCATCACCGACCACAATGTGCGCGAGACGCTGGGTCTGATCGACCGCGCCTATATCATCCATGCCGGTGAGGTGCTCACCCACGGCCGGGCCAACGACATCGTCAACAATCCGGAAGTGCGCCGGCTCTATCTCGGCGACAATTTCAGCCTCTGAGCGCCCGATCGCGCAGAAATTCACCTTGCGGCATAGTTCCGCTTGACCAAATGAGATAAAAAAGCAATTTTTGGGCCAGTTGGATTTCCGTGGCCTGAAGCCTTGATCGGACGCGGTTTCCCGGAGGAATCGAGGGAGTTTCGCGTCCGTCATGGCATTGTCCGCCAGTCTTTTCCTGCGCCAGAACCAATCCCTGGTGATGACACCGCAACTGATGCAATCCATCCAGTTGCTGCAGATGACGCATGTCGAGCTCACCCAGTTCATCGCCCAGGAAGTCGAGAAGAACCCGCTGCTCGAATTTCCGTCGAATGACGGCGAGGCAGGCTCCGAACGCGGCGAAGCCGAAGACGAACCCTACGCTCGTTCACCGGAGGATGCCGGCTCGGACGACGGCGACGACAACCGCACCGAGGCCCTCTCCAGCGACTGGTACGACAATGGCGGCAGCGCCAGCACCAGCCGGCTGAGCGACGAGCTCGACGCCAATTATACCAATGTCTTTCCCGACGACAGCGCGCCGCAGCGCCTCGATGCGCCGGAACTCGTCGGCCAGTGGAAATCGATGCCCGGCAGCGGCGGCGAGGGCGCCGATTACGATCTCGACGATTTCGTCGCCGGCCAGGTGTCGCTGCGCGATCACCTCGCCCAGCAGATCCCCTTCGTCCTGCCCGACATGGCCGATCGGCTGATCGCGCAGAACTTCGTCGATCAGCTCGACGATGCGGGTTATCTGCAGGCCGATATGGTCGAGACCGGCGAGCGGCTGGGCACCAGCCTCAGCGCGGCCGAGCGCGTGCTTGCCGCCCTGCAGACGCTCGATCCGCCGGGGGTTTTCGCCCGCAGCCTCGCCGAATGCCTGGCGATCCAGCTCAGGCAGAAGGACCGGTACGACCCCGCCATGCAGGCGCTCGTCGAAAACCTCGAACTGCTGGCGCGGCGCGATTTCGCCACGCTGAAGCGGCTCTGCGGTGTCGACGAGGAAGACCTTCTCGACATGCTCGGCGAAATACGCCAGCTCAATCCGAAGCCCGGCAGCGGTTTCGAAACGGGTGTGTCCGAGGCGATCATGCCCGATGTGGTCGTCAGGCCGTCCTCGGACGGTAGCTGGCTGGTCGAGCTCAATCCGGATACGCTGCCGCGTGTGCTGGTCAACCAGTCCTATTTTTCCCGCGTGACCAGGAACGGCGAGGATCACGCCTTCCTTTCCGAATGCCTGCAGAGCGCCAACTGGCTGACGCGCAGCCTGGACCAGCGGGCAAAAACCATCATGAAGGTGGCAAGCGAGATCGTCCGCCAGCAGGACGCCTTCCTGCTGAATGGCGTCGACCATCTGCGCCCGCTGAACCTGAAGACGGTCGCCGAAGCGATCAAGATGCACGAATCCACCGTCAGCCGCGTCACCTCGAACAAATACATGCTGACGCCGCGCGGCCTCTTCGAGCTCAAATATTTCTTCACCGTCTCGATCAGCGCCGTTGCCGGCGGCGACAGCCATTCGGCCGAGGCCGTGCGTCACAAGATTCGCGCCCTGATCATGCAGGAGAGCCCGGACGCAGTGCTCTCCGACGACGATATCGTCGATATGCTGAAACAGGGCGGAATCGATCTCGCCCGCCGCACTGTCGCCAAATACCGGGAGGCCATGAACATCGCCTCGTCGGTTCAGCGCCGCCGCGAAAAGCGGGCGCTCGCCAAGGTCGCCGGCTTCTGACCCGGGGGCTTCGGTCCTGATCGAAGCATGGTCGCCCGCCGATCCCGCTATTTCTCTACCGACAGGACCGATTGCAACCAAAGGGGGAAGTTGTAGGAATGTTCCGGCTGGCAGTCGATGGAGGTGCTGTCCGGCTGGGGATTTACAGCACGTTTTGCGAGCATTAGCGACGGCGATTCTTCGCCCACTTGACTTTTCGGCGGCGGCTGGCTAGAAGCCCGCCGCAATCGATGCCGCAGAGGGCGTCCGGAGTTATCCCCATCATCTCAAGGGCACCAGGGTACCGCAGGCCTACGCCGATCTTGCTTGAGATTGCGCGAAGTGCTTGGATGAACCTGAGGCTTGGCGTAAACTGATACCCGCAAACGACCAGAAGAAGGGAAACTCCATGAGTGTGCGTGTATCCGGTAAACATATGGAAATTGGTGAATCGTTCCGTCAAAAGATCGAGGACCAAATTGGTATGGCCATCACGAAATACTTCGACGGGGGGTATTCCGGCCAGGTGACCGTTGTGAAGGCAAGTTCCCGGTTCTCCGCAGACTGCAAGCTTCATCTCGACAGCGGGGTGGTGCTGCATGCTGCCGGCGAAGCGACCGATCCCCAGCTTGCTTTTGACGCCGCTTCGGAGCGCATCGAAAAGCGTCTGCGCCGCTATAAGCGCAAGCTGAAGGACCATCATGCCGGAAACCATCTGAACGGTTTTGCAGAAGTCTCCTACACGGTCATGGATTCCGTGCCTGACCACGAGGATGAAATTCCCGACGATTTCGCTCCGGCGATCGTCGCTGAAAGCACGAAGCAGCTGAAGACCATGTCGGTCGCCACCGCCGTGATGGCGCTCGACATGACCGACGAGCCGCTTCTCCTGTTCCGCAGCCCCGGCAAGGAACATTTGAACATCGTTTACCGTCGGCACGACGGAAATATTGGCTGGATCGATTCAGCCAATATCAAAGGCTGAGGTCAGGGCTCAGAGCGGCGGTATCGCCGCCGCTCCTTGCATTTGATCCCGGCGACAGAAGGAAAAAGAAATGGCATTGGCAGATTTGCTCCATCAGGATGCGATCATTCCCGCCCTCAGAGTAAATTCCAAGAAACAGCTGCTTCAGGAATTGGCCGCAAGAGCCGCCAGGATCACCGGGCTCTCCGAACGGGAGATCTTCGACGTCATCCTGCAGCGCGAACGCCTTGGCTCGACCGGCGTCGGCAACGGCATCGCCATTCCCCACGGCAAGCTGGTCAACATCCATTCGATCGTCGGCATCTTCGCCCGGCTGGAGCAGCCGGTCGATTTCGAGGCCCTGGACGACCAGCCGGTCGATCTCGTCTTCCTGCTGCTGGCGCCGGAAGGTGCCGGCGCTGATCATCTCAAGGCCCTGTCGCGCATCGCCCGCGTGCTGCGCGATCATGATCTGGTCGCCAAGCTGCGCGCCACCGATTCCGCTTCGGCGATCTATGCCTTCCTCAACGAGGAGCAGACGTCGAACGCCGCCTGAACGATATTCGTCCCTGAACGCAAAAGGCGCCCGATTTCCCGGGCGCCTTTTGCTTTCATACGGGTTGGGCCCGACCGATCAGAATTCTTCCCAACTGTCCTCGACCACGGCGGCTGAACCGCGTGACGGGGCAGCCGCGCGGCGGATCGGCGGGGCGGCAGCCCGATGCGAAGCGGCAGCGGCAGCCGGCGCCCGCATCTTTTGCGCGACCGAGGCGAGGACGGCGGCATTGCCTGAGCCTGCGACCCTGAAGCGGGTGGCGAGCGCCTTCAGCGTCTGCGCCTCGTCGTTGAGCGCGACGCTCGCCGCAGTCGCTTCCTCGACCATCGCCGCGTTCTGCTGCGTCACCTGGTCCATCTGGTTCATGGCCTGGTTGATCTCCTTCAGGCCGACGGCCTGTTCGCTCGCCGATGCCGAGATCTGCCGGATGAGGTCGTTAATGCTCATCACCTGTTCGGCGATCTTGTGCAGCGTACCGCCGGCGCGCCCGACGAGATCGACGCCTTCCTTGACCTGGACGGCCGAAGTGTTGATCAGCGTCTTGATCTCCTTGGCGGCATTGGCCGAGCGCTGCGCCAGCTCTCGTACTTCCTGGGCGACGACGGCAAAGCCCTTGCCGGCGTCGCCGGCGCGCGCTGCCTCGACGCCGGCGTTGAGCGCCAAAAGGTTCGTCTGGAAGGCGATCTCGTCGATGACGCCGATGATCCGGGAAACCTCCGTCGAAGACTGCTCGATCCCCTGCATCGAGGCGATCGCCTTCTGCACCACTTCGCCGGATTTTTCGGCATCTTGGCAGGCGAGGTTGACGTTGTCGGCGGCCGTGCGGGCATGATCGGCGCTGGAATCGACCTGTGCGGTCAGCTCGTTCAGCGCGGCCGCCGTCTCCTCCAGGCTCGCCGCCTGCTGTTCGGTGCGTTTGGCGAGGTCGGAAGCGCTGTTGCTGATTTCGCCGGTGCCCGAGCCGATATTGGCAACGCTGAGGTTCATCGTGTTGATGGTCTCTTCGAGGCTCGCAAGGGCGGCGTTGAAATCCTGCTTCAGCTTGCCGTATTCGCCGGGGAATTCGTCGGTGATGCGGTAACCGAGATTGCCCTGCGACAGCTCGGAAAGGCCGGCGCCGACGATCGAGACGATATGGCGCTGCAGCGACACCGATTGCTGGCGATCCGATTCCGAACGGCTGCGCTCGTTTTCCGCCGCCTGCCGCTCCCGGGCGGCCTCGTCTTCGAGACGACGGCTGTCGGCGAGCGTGAAGCGGAAGCCTTCCAGCGCCTTGGCGACCGAACCGATTTCGTCGGTGCGGTCCTGGGCTGCGACCGGTTCGTCATATTTGCCGTCGCCGAGCGCTTCAACGCTGGCAACGAGCCCGCCGAGCGGCCGCTGCACCAGCGAGCGGACGGCGAAATAGAGCGCGAGCATCACCGCGCCGAGCACGATCAGGCCGTTGACGATCATCAGATAGGTCTGGTCCCGTACCGGCGCGTTGATCGCAGTGTGCGGCACGTCGACGAGCACGACCCAGGTGGCGTTGACGCCGGGAACCGCGAAGGGATAGACGACGCGGTCGAAAGGATCGAGGCCGTCATAGGTGAGGTTCCTGACGAGGCCGGGCTGTTTGCTCGACAGCGCCGACTTGACGACGTCGGCGCCTTCGCCGTCATACTGTTTGCTCATCAGGTCGGGGATCGGCGCGACGATCCAGTTGCCCGCCTGCGACAAGAGCGTCACGCGGCCGGAGCCGAAAGGATGCAGCGCCTGCAGCTTGTCGGTCAGCGACTTCAGCGAGATGTCGACGCCGCCGACGCCGATCATCTTGCCGCCTGACATGACCGGATAAGCAATCGAGGTCAGGAGTGTCGGAACATCGGTTCCCTCGGCCATGTAGGGCGTGGTGATTGCGCCCTTGCCGCTGTCGGCGGCGAGCTTCCACCATTCGGCCGTATAATCCTCATCGAAGGTGGAGTACTGGATGCCGCCGTCCTTGGTCTTCGACCAGTAGGGCGTGAAGACGCCGTTCTTGTTGACGCCTTCGTCCTTGTTGTTGGCAAGCTCGGTGGTCTTGCCGTCGAGCGCGCCGGGTTTCTCGCAGAGCCAACTGCCGAAGGCGAAGGCATTCTGTTCGAGATTGGCCTTCAGCACGTTGATCATGCCCTTGCGATCGAGCGACTTGCCTTCATGGGCGCGGCCGAGGACGCCCATCATGCTGCGCGCGGCGCTGGCGAGTTCGCCGACATTGGCGGCAATTTCATTGGCGATGGATTTTGCCTCGAGATTGGCCTGATCCATCGTCAGCGTCTGGACGCGATCCCGGGTCTGGCCGATGAGGAAGAAATTCGAAACGATGAGAACAAGTGCGATGGCGACGCCGGTGATGACGATGAGTTTCGCCGCAAGCGATTTCATTCGAAAAATGAACATGGGGTCCTCGGGCAAGCATGCGCCGAACGGGCATTCTCCGGCGCAGGAGCGAAGGCATCGCTCCGTCATGGAGCAGCCGCCTACAGCGCCGCTCGTCTTTTCCGACGCGCAAAGGACGCTGTAGCACTGTGAATTGCGGTGATCGGCGAGAGCCAAAAAGGGAATGGCTATCCGTCGACCACGAGCAACATCGCCGGAGATCTGTTAAATTTGAATGAAACTTTAGTGTCTGCTCAAGGAAAAGCCGCCGGAATTCCCTAAAAATCGAGGGGGGCCGCCGGCGGCTTCGCAAAGAGACGGAAGTTATATCCTGCCTGCGACGTCTTCGCTGAGCGGGATCGAAGGCTGCGCCCCCGATTTCAGGCAGGCGAGCGAACCGGCAACCGCTGCCCGGCGCAACGCCGAGGCAAAATCGAGGCCTTCATCGAGGCTTGCAGCGAAGTAGCCGCAGAATGTGTCTCCCGCGCCGACCGTGTCGACCGGTTCGATCTTCAGTCCCTGCGCCCGCGAGATTGCCCCGTCGCGGATGGCGATAACGCCGTCGCCGCCGAGCGTCACGATCAGCGTCTGGCCGGTTTCGGCATGAAGGCGGCCAAGGGCTGCCTCGCGCGCCGGCGCATCCATGCCGTCCTGTCCGGCAAGCCGCTCGAACTCGGTCTCGTTGGCGATGACGATATCGGCAAGCCGACCGAGGCGGGCCGCATCGGGGATCAAGGGAGCAAGGTTGAGGATGCTGGTAACGCCTTTGGCGCGAGCGGCCGACAGGGCGCGTTCGACGGCAGCCACCGGCACTTCGAGCTGCAGCGTCAGGATGTCGCCTTCACTCATGCCGCCGATTGCCGCTTCGGCATCGTCAGGCCTCACATGGCCATTGGCGCCCGGGACGACGGCGATCATGTTTTCGCCGTCGCCACCGACCAGGATCAGCGCCGTGCCTGTCGGGCCGTCGACATGCCTGACGAGAGAAAGATCGGTTCCCGCCTCATCGAGCAGGGCAAGCGCATCGGCGGCGAAGGCATCCTTGCCGACGGCGCCGGCCATATGCACGGTGCGGCCGGCGCGGCGCGCGGCCAGCGCCTGGTTGGCGCCCTTACCGCCGGCGGCGGTGGCAAAACCGTTGCCGGCCACCGTTTCGCCGGGCTTCGGCAGGCGCTCGGTGGTGGCGATGAGGTCCATGTTGATGGACCCGAAAACTGTGATCATCAGGCTGTCCCGTCTTTTGGAGCATGCGGACGACATCATGCTCCTGCTATTTCATGCGGGGCCGACACTGCCCGAAGCGGTCACTCCTCGTCAACCACCCGGAGCTTGAGAAGACCGGTGCGGCTTTCCACCGATTTGGCGGCGGCTTCGCTGTCGCGGGCAGGCTTGGCTTCGCCACCCGCCTCGAATTCCAGCGCCTCGATCTTGGCGCCGCGCCTGGTCAGCTTGTCGGCCGAGGTGACCACCATGTCGATATCCTTCTGCGCCATGGCGAAATGGCCCTGCAGCTTGCGCACCCGCTCGTCGAGACGGCCGAGATCGTCCATCAGGATCGCCACCTCGCCCTGGATCAGATGCGCCTGCGCCCGCATGCGCTGGTCCTTGAGCACGGCCTGGATGACCTGGATCGACAGCATCAGCAGCGACGGCGAGACGATGACGATGCGCGCCCGGTGCGCTTTCTGCACCAGGGCTTCGAAATTTTCGTGGATCTCGGCGAAGATCGATTCCGACGGCACGAAGAGAAAGGCCGTCTCCTGGGTTTCGCCCTGGATCAGATATTTCTCGGCAATATCCCTGATATGGACCTCCAGGTCGCGGCGGAACTGCTGGCCGGCGATCTTGCCGGCCTCGGGGCTGCCGGCGTCGCGGATCGCATTCCAGGCTTCGAGCGGAAATTTCGCGTCGATCACCAGCGGCGGCGCGCCGTTCGGCATGCGGATCGTGCAGTCCGGCCGCGAGCCGTTCGACAACGTCTGCTGGAAGGCGTAGGCGCCCATCGGCAGGCCATCGGCGACGATCGTTTCCATCCGGGACTGACCGAAAGCGCCGCGTGTCTGCTTGTTGGAAAGAATGGCCTGCAGCCCGACGACATCCCTGGCGAGCGTCTGGATATTGTTCTGCGCCGCATCGATCACCGCCAGCCGCTCCTGCAGCCGCTGCAGGTTCTCATGCGTCGATTTGGTCTGCTCGGTGATCGTCGAGTTGACCCGCTGCGACATGCCGTCGAGGCGCTGGCCGATCGCCTGGTTGAGCTCGCTTTGGCGCGCACCGAAGACTTCGGTCATCGCCGCGATGCGGCCCTGCATCTCCGCCTGGATCTTCAGGAGCTCGGCCATGCGCGCCTCGTTTTCCCCAGCGCGAAAACTCGCCTCCTCCGCCTGTTCGCGGCGAAGGCTTGCGCCACGCAGCAGCAGAATGATCACCAGCAGGCCGAGGGCCAGAAGCACCCCGCCGGCAAGCGCCAGCATGGCCGGGCTGATCGAGGCAAGAGACACGGTGAGCGAATCGGAATTGACGGTCATGCCGCAACCATAACAGAAGGGATGGCAATTTATAGATCAAAACGTGAACGAGGCTGGCGGTCCTCAATCTCTTGTCGCGCCGCGCCCCTCGGGCGGCATGAGGCGAATATGGCGAAATTCCGGGCGGGGGATGGAAAAAAGCGTCTTCCCCGCCCGCCGGATAATTCCATAGTCGGAAAAGATGGGTTATGGGAACGCCATGACCATCAAGCCACTCATCATTCTTCCCGATCCACTTCTGCGCCAGCTCTCCAAGCCGATCGAGCGGGTCGACGCCGACCTGCAGCGCCTTGCCGGCGACATGCTGGAAACCATGTACGACGCGCCGGGCATCGGCCTTGCCGCGATCCAGATCGGCGTGCCGCGCCGCATGCTGGTGATCGATGTGTCGCGCGAGGGTGAAGAAAAGCAGCCGCAGGTCTTCATCAACCCGGAGATCGTCACATCGTCCGACGAGCGCTCGGTCTATGAGGAAGGCTGCCTGTCGATCCCGGATTATTACGCCGAGGTCGAGCGCCCCGCCGTCGTCTCGGTCAAATATCTCGACCGCAACGGCAAGGAACAGACGGTGGAAGCCGACGGCCTGCTCGCCACCTGCCTGCAGCACGAGATCGATCATCTGAACGGCGTGCTGTTCATCGATTATATCTCGCGGCTGAAGCGGGAGATGGTGATCAAGAAATTCACCAAGGCGGCAAAGTCCAAGGCGCTCTGAGCGGTAGATTGAAAACTTATCGGCAAAGCACTATGATATCAGTGATATCATGATGGAGGCGCCGCATGGGTGATCTGCTTATTCGCGATGTTCCGGATGCAATGAAGCGGCAGCTTCAGGAGAGTGCGCAGCGCAATGGCCGCAGTCTTTCGGAAGAAGCGATTGAAATCATCCGCCGACAGATTGCGGCGGAGCGCTCGGGAGCTCCTGCCGGGCAGCGTCTGCGCTCGCTGATGGGCGGGGAAAGACTGAGCGATGACGAAGTGGAGGCTATCGCCGTGTCTCGCCACGAACGCGACCGCGAACCGCCACGTTTCGACAGATGATCGTCCTCGATACGAACGTGATTTCCGAATTGCAGGGAAGGACCCATAGCGAGCGGATATTGAACTGGTTGGACGCTTACGACGTCGACACGCTTTTCCTGACGACGATCTCCGTCGGGGAAATGCGCTATGGGCTTGAACTCCTCGATGACGGCAGGCGAAAAGCGGCATTGATTTCCGATTTCAATCGGATCGAGTCTGAATTTGCCGGCCGTATACTCGGGTTTTCGCTCAGTGCGGCCAATCGCTACGGCCTGCTGGCTGCGGCGCGCAGAAAGGCGGGGCGGCCGGTGGAAACAAAGGATGCCATGATTGCCGCCATCTGCCTTGCCAACGGCGCGACGCTCGCCACCCGCAACACCAGAGATTTCGAAGGGCTTGATCTCAAGCTCGTAAACCCGTTTGAAGACGGTTGAACCGCAATTGGCGAGATAAAATGTCTCTTCGTATCATCTTCATGGGAACGCCTGAGTTCTCGGTCCCCACCCTGCGCCTGCTCGTCGATGCCGGCCACGACATCGTTGCGGTCTACACCCAGCCGCCGCGTCCGGGCGGCCGGCGGGGGCTCGATCTGCAGAAATCGCCGGTGCATCAGGCGGCCGAACTGCTCGGCCTTCCCGTTTTCACGCCGCTCAATTTCAAGGACCCCGAGGAGCGCGAGCGGTTTGCCGCCCTGAAGGCCGACGTCGCCGTCGTCGTTGCCTACGGCCTGCTGCTGCCGGAGGCGGTTTTGAACGGCACCCGCGACGGCTGCTATAACGGCCATGCCTCGCTGCTGCCGCGCTGGCGGGGGGCTGCCCCCATTCAGCGGGCGATCATGGCCGGCGACGACAAGACCGGCATGATGGTGATGAAGATGGACAAGGGGCTCGACACCGGCGCCGTCGCACTGACCCGCGAAGTCGAGATCGGCCCGAACATGACGGCAGGCGAGTTGCACGACCGCCTGATGCAGGTCGGCGCCAAGGCGATGGCGGAGGCCATGGTCAAGCTGGAGATGAATGATCTGCCACTGGCGGCGCAGCCGGAAGAGGGCGTGCTCTACGCCGCCAAGATCGACAAGGCCGAAACCCGCATCGATTTCGCCGGAAACGCGCGCGACGTGCACAACCATATCCTCGGCCTGGCGCCGTTTCCGGGCGCCTGGTTCGAGCTCGTCATCGGCGGCAAGCCGGAGCGGGTCAAGGTGCTGGGCTCGGAGCTGGCGGAAGGACAGGGGCCGGCCGGACAACTGCTGACCGACGATTTCGTCGTTGCCTGCGCGTCGGGCGCGGTGCGGCTGACCAGGCTGCAGAAGGCCGGCGGCAAGCCGCTGGCGGCAGCCGATTTCCTCCGGGGCACGCCGCTCGGCGCCGGCACGAGGCTTTCCTGATGCCGCGCTTCCGCATGACCGTCGAATATGACGGCGGCCCCTATGTCGGCTGGCAGCGGCAGGAGAACGGTCCTTCCGTGCAGGGCGCAATCGAGGCGGCGGTGCTGTCTCTGACCGGCGAGACGGTGTCGATCCGTGGCGCCGGGCGCACCGATTCCGGCGTCCACGCCATGGGGCAGGTGATCCATGCCGATCTTTCGAAGGACTGGTCGCCCTATCAGTTGCAGAATGCCTTGAACGCGCATCTGAGGCTCGCCGGCGCGCGTGTCGCCATTTTGGACGTCGAGGCCGTCGCCGAATTCTTCGATGCCCGTTTCTCCGCCCTGCGGCGCCATTACCTCTACCGCATCGTCAGCCGCCGGGCGCCGCTGGCGCTCGAAGCCGGCAAGGCCTGGTGGGTGCCGAAGGCGCTCGATCACGCGGTCATGCACGCCGCCGCCCAGAGGCTGGTCGGCCGGCACGATTTCTCCACGTTCCGCTCTGCCCATTGCCAGGCAAACAGCCCGGTACGCACGCTCGACCGGCTTGATGTGACGCGCCATGGCGAGTTGATCGAGATCCGCGCCACGGCGCAAAGCTTCCTGCACAATCAGATCCGTTCCTTCGCCGGCACGCTGAAGCTCGCCGGCGAAGGCAAATGGACGCCTGATGATGTCGAGGCAGCGCTTCAGGCGCGCGACCGCAAGGCCTGCGGCCCGGTGGCGCCGCCGGACGGGCTCTATTTCATGCAGGTGGATTATCCCGACGTGATCCCCGACCGGCGAAGGCCGATCGACGAACACGACGACGATCTGTCGTAAAGCCTCTGCCGCTGAGCGGATCAGGTGGGATAGATGCCGAGGAAGTGCTGCAGATATTCCGAAAGGATCATCGATGGCACCAGCAGCACCAGCGTCATCGCCCCGACCATCAACACGTGACCCTGGCAGATCATCCGGAGAATGCGCGCCAGCACGAAGACCTGCGCCAGCATGAAGGCCAGCAGCAGCAGCGAGACGAGGCCGACGGAGCCGGGAAGGAAGACCACCATCGCCAGCAGCAGCCCGTTGATATAAGAGAGCGGCACGCCGAGCCAGTTGACGCTGACGACGACCGGCGCAAAACGCTCGCCCATGCGGAAGGCAAGCAGCAGCAGCCCGGCAAAGACCAGCGGCACGAACCAGTTGGCGAGTTCAACGAAGCCGAGCCTGACATAGAAGGCAAAGCCGACATCGGCTTCCGGCGGCATCGACCGCAGAAACACCTGCCGCCACCAGAGCCAGGAAATGCCCATCGGCGGCAGGCACCAGGCGATCGCCCAGAACGAGCGGTTGACGCCACGCTCGGACATGTCGAGGTAGCGGAAGCCGCGCGGATCCAGCCGGATCAGCAGCCAGAGGCCGGCCAGATAATACTGGACTTCCCTAAGCCCCGGCATTGGCGAACCAGCGGGCGATGAAGATTTCGTAGATCGCCGTCAGCGTCTCCAGATCGGCGACGGCGACGCGCTCGTCGACCATGTGCATCGTCTGACCGACGAGGCCGAATTCGACGACCGGGCAATAATCCTTGATAAAGCGCGCATCCGATGTGCCGCCGGTGGTCGAAAGCTTCGGCGACTGGCCGGTGACACTTTCGACGGCCGATGACAGCGAGGCGATCAGCCCATTGTTGCGCGTCAGGAAGACATGGCTCGGCCGGTCGGCCCAGACGATATCGTATTTCACCGGTTCGCGGCCCGGCCGCAGCCGGCCGTTGCCGGCGGCGGCATCGAGGCGCCGGAGGATTTCGGCGCGAAGCGTCTCGACCGTCCAGCTGTCGTTGAAGCGGATGTTGAAGCTGGCCGAGGCCTTGGCCGGAATGACATTGGTCGCCGGATTGCCGACATCGACCGTGGTGACTTCGAGGTTCGACGGCTGGAAATCGTCGGTGCCGCCATCGAAGGGCGGGTCCATCAGCGCCTGCGTCAACTGCAGCATGCCGCGCACCGGATTGTCGGCAAGATGCGGATAGGCTGCATGGCCCTGGACGCCGTGCACGGTGATCTTGCCCGACAGCGAGCCGCGCCGGCCGATCTTGATCATGTCGCCGAGCCTGTCCGGATTGGTCGGCTCGCCCACCAGGCAGGCATCCCAGCGCTCGCCGCGCTCGGCCGCCCATTGCAGGAGCTTGATCGTACCGTTGATTGCCGGGCCTTCTTCGTCGCCGGTGATCAGCAACGAGATCGAGCCCTGGGGAAGCCCGTTTTTCTCGATATGACGGGCGACGGCGGCGATGAAACAGGCGATGCCGCCCTTCATGTCGACGGCGCCGCGGCCGAAAAGCTCGCCCTTGGAAATCTGGGCCTCAAAGGGCGGATGCGTCCAGGCGGCCTCGTCGCCAACCGGCACGACATCGGTATGGCCGGCAAACATCAGATGCGGGCCGTCCTTGCCGAGCCTGGCATAGAGGTTCTCGATATCGGGCGTTCCCTCTTCGCTCGCCCTCACTCTGTCGATGGTAAAGCCAAGCGGCGCCAGCATGGCGTCGAGCGCCGACAGTGCGCCGCCCTCCGCGGGCGTCACGGAGGGGCAGCGAATCAGCGTCTGGAGATTGGCGACGGGATCGGTAGGTGTCATGGCAGTGGAACTATCCGGCGGGAATGGCAAAGACATGGCAAGGCGGCGCCGCCTCGCGCAAAAGACGCCGTCTGTTTACCGGATCAATCTGCCGATGTCATCAATCTCTGAGCAGCTCGTTGATGCCGGTCTTGGAGCGGGTCTTTTCATCGACGCGCTTGACGATGACGGCGCAGTAGAGATGCGGCGCCGGCTGGCCGTTGCCCATTGTCGCATTGCCCGACGGCATCGAGCCGGCGACGACGACGGAATAGGGCGGCACTTCACCATAAGTCACTTCGCCGGTCGTGCGGTCGACGATCTTGGTCGACTTGCCGATATAGACGCCCATGCCGAGCACCGAACCTTCGCGGATGATGCAGCCTTCGACCACTTCCGAACGGGCGCCGATGAAGCAATTGTCCTCGATGATCGTCGGGCCGGCCTGCATCGGCTCCAGCACGCCGCCGATGCCGACGCCGCCGGACAGATGCACATGCTTGCCGATCTGCGCGCAGGAGCCGACCGTCGCCCAGGTATCGACCATCGTGCCCTCGCCGACATAGGCGCCGAGATTGACGAAGGACGGCATCAGGATTGCATTCGGGGCGATATAGGCCGAGCGGCGCACGACGCAGTTCGGCACGGCGCGGAAGCCGCTGGCACGGAACTGGTTCTCGCCCCAGCCCTCGAATTTCGAAGGCACCTTGTCCCACCAGGTGGAATTGCCCGAACCGCCCTTGACCACCTCCATGTCGTTCAGGCGGAAGGAGAGCAGCACGGCCTTCTTCAGCCACTGATTGACCGTCCAGGCGCCATCGGCGCCGCGCGTCGCCACACGGACCTTGCCGGCATCGAGCAGGTCGAGGGCTGCTTCGACCGCATCGCGAACCTCACCCTTGGTCGACGTGTTCACATTGTCGCGATTGTCGAAGGCGGTTTCGATGGTCTTTTCGAGGGATGCGAGGTCGGTGGCGCTCATGAGAATTCCTTAAACTTCGATCTTTATCGTGGAGACGGCAAGGTCTCCGGAATTGCGGTTGGCGGGATTGGGTCCTGCTCTACAGCATGCACCCGCAGAATGGAATGATTTTTCGGGCAAGTTCACCTGGATTCAAGGCGTTATAGCGACATATCCGGTCTCACGGCCGGCAATACTGAAAGGCATTTCGACATGGCGAAGGGACGAAACGGCGGTTCTAGGCGCAAGGATGGCGTATGGGATCCGCTGAAGAGCAGCTCGACCGACAGGCAGCGCGCCGAGGCCGTGCCGAAGACGCCGCAGACGATGTCGCCCGCCTATCGCCTTGCCTATGTCGACGAGGATTTCCTCTGCCGCGAGGAACTGCGGCCGATCCGCCTGCAGCTGGAACTGTTGAAGCCGGAAATGATGCTGACCGAACGCGGCATCAAGTCGACCGTCGTCATGTTCGGCGGCGCCCGCATTCCCGCCCCCGGCCAGAGCGCCTGGGCCGCCCGCAACGACATCCAGCGCGCCAATCTGGAAGCGGCCTCCGTCTATTATGAGGAGGCGCGCAAATTCGCCCGGCTCTGCTCGAAATATTCGGCAGGCTTGAATTTCCACGAATATGTCATCGTCACCGGCGGTGGCCCTGGCGTCATGGAGGCCGGCAATCGCGGCGCCGCCGACGAGGGCGCGCCTTCGATCGGCCTCAACATCGTGCTGCCGCACGAGCAGGCGCCGAACGCCTATGTGACGCCGGAACTCAGCTTCAACTTCCACTATTTTGCCATCCGCAAGATGCATTTCATGGTGCGCGCCAAGGCGATCGCGGTCTTTCCCGGTGGCTTTGGAACGCTCGACGAATTCTTCGAATGCCTGACGCTGATCCAGACCGGCCGCATGGAGCGCCTGCCGCTGATCCTCTTCGGCGAGGCCTTCTGGAGAAGCATCGTCAATTTCGACGCATTGGCCGAATTCGGCACGATCGCGCCCGACGACGTCAAGCTGATCAGTTTCGTCGACACGGCCGAAGCCGCATGGAAGATTATCCAGGATTTCTACGAACACCGGGAATAGAGCGTCAACGCGGTGTTTGAACAAATCTCCCGCTCTTCCCAAGCAGGAAAGAACGGGAGACAGGGTTCGTCCGGCCTTACAGGAACGGCCGGTCCGGCATGTCGTCGATCGAGATGACGCCGTCCTTGTTGCGGTCCATCCGCGTAAACAGCTTGTCGAAGGCGGCGACGGCTTCCTGTTTGGAAATCTGGCCGTTCTGGTCGGTGTCGATCCGGTGCATCATCATTGAAGCACGCATGATATTGCCGCCATGGCGCATCCAGTGATGATCGCCGCGGCCGTCATGACCGTCGCGCGGCGGCCGTTGCTGGTCGTTGGCATCAGGCGTCGCGGCTACGGTATCGGCATCCTTGTCTTCGCCGGCATCCTGCTTGCGCTGGTCCCTCATCGCCTGCATCTGCGTTTTCTGGTAGGCGCGGATCTCGCCCGGGGTCAGCGAGCCGTCATTATTGGTGTCGATCGCAGCGAAAATCTTGTCGAGGCCGGCGCTTGCCTCTTCCTTGGTGACCTTTCCGTCCTTGTTCGTGTCGAACTGCTTGAGCATGCGGACATAGGTGATTTCGAGGAAGGCATCGCGGCCCGGCCCCGGATGGTCCCTGCCGGCGTGCGGGCGCGATCCGTCACCGGGCGCGGCAAAACCTGCCCCGGCCGCAGCGCCGAAAATGAGGACGGAGGAAAGCGCTGCCAGTATCAGCTTGTTGCGGTACATCATATTCGCCTTTCGTGAGGTGTCCCCTCACGAAGAAAGCTATGGTAACGGGGCGCAAAGACCCAGTTAAACATCGGTAAGCTGAATGAAACTTTGGTAATCCGTCAGCCCCCGGGCCGGTTCAGTCCGGAGCGGTAATCCTGCCGAGAAAGGCGACGAGGTCGTCGGTGACGAAATCGATATGATCCTCTTCGCCGCTGGTCTTTTCCCACCATTCGACGAGCGTGTCTTCCAGATTGCGCGGCACCAGCAGCACGGTCTGCATGCCGAGCGCCTTCGGCACCGTCAGATTGCGCGGCAGGTCCTCGAACATGGCGGCCTTGGCGGTTTCGACCCGCTTCAGCGCCGTGAACTTGTCGTAAGTCGCCTGCGCCGGCTTCGGCACGTAGTCGGCGGCGACGATATCGAAAATGTCGTCGAAATGCTCGAGAATGCCGAGCGCTTCGGCGGTCATTTCGGCGTGCTTGACGCTGCCGTTGGTGAAGATGAACTTGCGCCCCGGCAGCGCCTTGATCGCCGCGCCGAGTTCCGGCTGCGGCGTCAGCGCCGAATAGTCGATCGCATGCGCCTTTTCGAGGAAATCGTTCGGGTCGATGCCGTGATGGATCATCAGGCCCTGCAGCGTCGTGCCGTGCTCGAGGTAATATTGCTTCTGCAGCTTGCGCGCCTCGTCCCGCTCCATCTGTAAGAGCGTGGCGACATAAGCGGTCATGTTCTTGTCGATCTGCGCGAAGAGATTGACATGATGGGGATAGAGCGTGTTGTCGAGGTCGAAGACCCAGTCTGTAACGTGCTCGAAATCGGCTTTTTCAGGCGTGCGGTCGATCTTGGTCATGGCGGTCTTATGGCATGGCTGCCCAGGGAAACCAAAGCTTTTTGCTCGGCCGGCCGGATTGCCGTCGTCACCCCAAAAAAGCCGTCAGATTTTCACAACTTTAAGAGGATTTCGGCTGAATATTGCCATTGATCGCTGGTGACTTTCTGTCTGCGTCAGACAGGGGGACCCGCAAGGGTAAAGTCGCAATGAGGATCGTTCTGATAAATCCGCCGCATACGGCGATCGGCAGTCGTATTCCCGATGATCATCTTCCACCGCTCGGCCTTCTCTCGGTCGCCGGCCCGCTGATCGACGACGGTCACAGTGTCAGTCTCATCGATGCCGAATTCGGACCGATGGCGATAACGGAAATTGTCGGCCGAGTGGTGGGCAGCCACCCGGATCTGGTGCTGATCGGCCATTCCGGCTCGACGTCGGCCCATCCCACCGCCAGAGTGATTGCAGAGGCTCTCAAGCGCAGCAATCCTGCAATCCGGATCGTCTACGGCGGCGTCTTTCCCACTTACCACTGGCGCGAGGTTCTGGCCGAGACGGCGGCATTCGATATTCTCGTGCGCGGCGAAGGCGAGGAAACGATGCGACGTCTTGCCGATTGCCTGGCGACGGGCCGCCCGCTCGCAACCATTCCCGGCATCGCCTTTCGCGATGGTGAAGGCGAAATCCTGGCGACGCAGCCCGCACAGGTGATCGCCGATCTCGATGCCTATCGCGTCGGTTGGGAACTGATCGACCATGCCGACTATAGCTATTGGGGCGGCAAGCGGGCGGTCGTCATGCAGTTCTCACGCGGCTGTCCGCATCTCTGTAACTACTGCGGCCAGCGCGGCTTTTGGACCCGCTGGCGTCACCGCTCGCCGGAGCTGTTTGCCCGTGAGATCGCCAGGCTTTATCGCCAAGAGGGTGTGGAACTGATCAACCTGGCCGACGAGAATCCAACCTCCTCGCGCAAGGCGTGGCTGGCCTTCCTCGAAGCGATGATTGCCGAGAATGTGCCGGTGCAGATCGTCGGCTCGACGCGGGCGGACGATATCGTCCGCGATGCCGATATCCTGCATCTCTACCGCAAGGCCGGCGTCGTGCGCTGGTTGATCGGCATGGAAAACACCGACGAGGCGACCTTGACGCTGATCAAGAAGGGCGGAGCCAAGACAACCGACCGGGAGGCGATCCGCCTTCTGCGCCAGCACGATATCCTCTCGATGGCGACCTGGGTCGTCGGCTTCGAAGAGGAGAGGTTAAGCGATCTCTGGCGCGGCTTCCGGCAATTGCTGTCCTATGATCCCGATCAGATCCAGGCACTTTACGTCACCCCGCATCGCTGGACGCCCTTCTTCCGCATCGCCCGCGATCGGCAGGTGATCGAGGCCGATATCCGCAAATGGGATTACAAACATCAGGTGTTGAAGATGCGGCACCTGAACCCCGTCGTGCTGGTCACCTGCGTCAAGCTCATCGAGGTTGCTGTCCAGGCGCGGCCGAAGGCGCTGACGCGCATCCTCTTCCATCGCGACCGCCAACAGCGCCACTCCATGCGCTGGTACACGCAGATGGGCCGCCGCGTCTGGTTTCATGAGATCCTCGAATTTCTTTTCCGCCGCCGCCATCTGAAGGATGGCCCGACGCTCGAGAATTTCTGGGGCGCGCCGCAGGATGCCGAGGAGGAGTCGATGCTGCGCCCGCAGCGCCATAGGAAAAGCCTCGATGCGGCGGAATAAAATAGACGCCCGATTTTCGGCGGACGCGGCAGGCGTGGGGTGTTAGAAAGCGGTCATGCTTTTCGAACGCCCCGACGATGACACGCTCTACGATGCCCTGATCGCGCGCAGCGCCGATTATGAGGGCCAGGCCTATGTCTGCGTCAAAACGACAGGCATCTTCTGCCGTTTGACCTGTCCGGCGCGCAAGCCGAAGCGGGAGAATACGCTGTTCTTCGAGACGATCGCCGCCTGCATGCATTCCGGCTTCCGCCCCTGCCGGCGCTGCAGGCCGCTGGAGCAGCCGGGCAGGGAGCCGGTCGTCGATCTGTTGCTGGCCGCGCTCGACGACGAGCCGGAGGTTCGCTGGAGCGAGGATGAGCTCGTGCGCCGCGGCCATGATCCCTCGACCGTGCGGCGCGCCTTCAAGCGGGCGCTCGGCATGACCTTTCATGATGTCGCCCGTTACCGCAGGCTCGGCGAGGCGGCCCGGCAACTCGCCGACGGGGCGCGCGTCATCGATGCGCAGCTCGACGCCGGATACGGTTCTCCGAGCGGTTTTCGGACGGCCTTCCAGCGGCTCGTCGGCAAGGCGCCGGCGCTCTCGCAAAATCGCGAATTGCTCTTTGCCGATTGGTTCGACACGCCGCTGGGACCGATGATCGCGGTTGCCGACAAGACGCATCTGCATCTTCTCGAATTTCACGATCGCAAGGCGCTGCTGAGCGAACTCGAAGCGCTGCAGAAGCGCGTCCGCTCCTCCGTCGCGATCGGCCGCACCCCTGTTATCGATCAGATCGAGACGGAGATCCGCGATTATTTCGACGGGCGGCTTACCACCTTCAGAACGCCATTGGCGCTCGGCGGCACGCCCTTCGAAAAACATGTCTGGGCACAGCTTGTCGAAATCCCCGCCGGCCAGACGCGGGCCTATGGCGATCTCGCAAGGGAAATGGATCGTCCCGAAGTCGTGCGCGCCGTCGGCCGCGCCAATGGCGCCAACCAGCTTGCCATCATCGTGCCCTGCCACCGCATCCTCGGCGCCGATGGCTCTCTGACCGGTTACGGCGGCGGGCTCTGGCGCAAGCAATGGCTGCTGCGGCATGAAGAGAAGATCACGCAAGCAAAGATGGAGGAGACAGCATGAACCAGATTGAAAAGGCCAAGGCATTCGCCGCGCTTCACCGCAAGGGCGATCCGATCGTCCTCTACAATATCTGGGATGCGGGCACCGCAAAGGCCGTTGCCGATGCCGGCGCCAGGGCGCTTGCCACGGGAAGCTGGTCGGTCGCCGCCGCCCACGGCTTTGCCGATGGCGAAAAGCTGCCGATGGCGGTGCTTGTGGAGACGGCGAAATCGATTACCGATGCTGTCGATCTGCCGCTCTCGGTCGATTTCGAAGGCGCCTATTCGGCCGAGCCTCAGGGGGCGGCCGCCAATGTCGCCAGGCTCGTGGAAATCGGCGCCATCGGCATCAATTTCGAGGATCGGGTGGTCGCCGGCGAGGGGCTCTATCCCGTCGAGAGCCAGGCGGCCCGCATCCGCGCCATTCGCGCCATGGCCGACGGCAGGGATATCCCCTTCTTCATCAACGCCCGCACCGACCTTTTTCTGGCCGAGAGCGATCTTTCCAAACATGCCGGCCTGGTGGACGAGGCGATCGAGCGGGGCAGGGCCTATGCGGCGGCCGGCGGCAACGGCTTCTTCGTGCCCGGCCTGATCGATCCCGGTCTGATCGAAAAGATCTGCGCGGCATCGTCGCTGCCGGTCAATATCATGATGCGGGCAGGCGCCCCCGACGTGAAAACCCTGGCAAAGCTCGGCGTCGGCCGCATCAGCTATGGCCCGGGGCCTTACCGGTCGATGATGGAAAAGCTGAAGCAGGAGGCGGAGGCGATTTATAGCCTGCTCTGACGCCGATCCAGCGCGGGCCGCATCCGTATGGTCGGCTGCGGCCCTTAAATGACATCCCTCTCCGCTCAGGAGCGGAAGCGCAGATTGCGCCGGCTGAGCTGGTCGACCGAGGTGCAGCCCATCAGCTTCATGTCGCGTTCGATCTCGGTGCGGATCGTCTCCAGTGCCCGTTCGACGCCGGGCTGTCCGGCGGCGGCCAGCGGGAAGAGATAGTAGCGGCCGAGCCCGACCGCCTTTGCCCCCAGCGACAGCGCTTTCAGAACATGCGTTCCCCGCTGCACGCCGCCATCCATCATCACGTCGATCCGGTCGCCGACGGCATCGACGATCTCGGCCAACTGGTCGAAAGCGCTGCGCGAACCGTCGAGCTGGCGGCCGCCATGATTGGACAGCACGATGCCGGTGCAGCCGATCTCGACCGCGCGTTTGGCGTCTTCGACCGACATGATGCCCTTCAGGCAGAATTGCCCGCCCCAGGCCTGCACCATGTCGGCCACGTCGTTCCACGACATGGAGGGATCGAGCATTTCGGTGAAGTATCGGCTGATCGACAGCGAGCCGCCGTCCATCTTCACGTGGTTTTCGAGCTGCGGCAGCCGGAAAGCCTCATGCGTCATCCAGCCGATCGCCCAGGAGGGCTTGATCGCAAACTGCATCATGCCGGCGAGGTTGAGCTTGAAGGGAATGGAAAAACCGGTGCGTTTGTCGCGCTCGCGATTGCCGCCGGTGATGCTGTCGACCGTCAGCATCATCGCCTGCACGCCGGCATTCTTCGCCCGCGCCATCATCTCGCGGTTGAGGCCGCGGTCCTTGTGGAAATAGAATTGATAGACCTGCGGCCCGGCGCTGATCTGGCGCGCTTCCTCCAGGCTGATCGTGCCGAGCGAGGAGACGCCGAACATCGTGCCGTATTTTCCCGCTGCCGCCGCGACCGCCCGCTCCCCTTGGTGATGGAACAGCCGCTGCAGCGCCGTCGGCGAACAATAGACCGGCATCGCCAGCTTCTGCCCCATGACCGTCACTGACATGTCGACCTCGGCCACCCCGCGCAAGACGTCGGGCACCAGATCGCAAGCCTCGAAGGCCGCGCTATTGCGCCGATAGGTCACCTCGTCATCCGCCGCCCCGTCGATATAATCAAAGATCGGCCCGGGAAGCCGCCGTTTGGCCATGCGCCGGAAATCGTGGAAATTATAGCAGTCTGTAAGGCGCATTTTTTTGCTCGACCCGTTTTGAATTCGGGCCGCAACCTAAAGCACGATTCCAAATCTTGCCAAGGCCAGATCGGGCGATTTCCGGCCTCGGCGAGGAGATATCGCATTCACGGTCGCGATTCCGCCTGGCCGGCCGGGTGATCTGGCGGTTGCCTGCCACCAGAAGCTTCAGAGAGTGCGACGCGCCTCAACCCTCGCCTTGGCGCGATCATGTGCGGGAGTTTGATCGCCGAAGCAAGACCAAGCCCTGCCAGCAGCCGGATGAAATGCCAACCGAGGTCCAATTGCCCCGGCTCGATGCCGAGCCGCGCCGATTCCGGAAAGGCGTGATGGTTGCCGTGGAAGCTCTCGCCGAAGGTCACCAGCCCGAAACGCGGCAGGTTATAACCCTGCACCGCGACATCATCGACACTCCAGCCCTGATGGCCGGCCCGATGCGCGAAATGACCGACCAGCCAATGCCCGGTCAGCGATACCGATATCCGTGCCGCAACACCCCAGACCACCCATGGCAGCCCACCGAGCGTGAAAAGCACGAATGCCAAGGGAATCTGCTGCCCCATCCATGTCGCCTCCAGGAAACGATAGAAGCGGTCGCGTCGCTCGCGATCATCGAGCACGAAACCTGGCGGGTGGTCCAGCACCACCATGCAATGCATCTGCCAGAAGGCATCCATAAGGAAAGATTTCCGATGGGCATAGAGGTCATGGCAGTCTCGCTGCCGTTGCGCCCAATCGCGAATGTCGTGCGCGTAGATCATGCCGAAGGGACCGGCCATGCCGACCAGCACACCGAGATAGACGAGCAAGTGCTCGATCCAGAGAGGCGTGCTGAAGGAGCGGTGAATCAGCAGCCGGTGCATGCCGACCGAATGACCGAGGCAGATCGTGATGGCGGTCAAGAGGATAAAGGCGGCAAAGGCGCTCCAACTGAAGGTCAGTGGTCCACCAATAACGGCAATGACGGTCATGGCGGTGATCCAGATCGACTTTGCCGGCATCCAGACGACTTTGCCTTTCAATGAATCGCTGCTGTTGTCGATCATCCGTCCGGTGGAAATACTGCTCACGGCAAACTCCTTCCGATCGGGCGCATTCTGTTCTTGAACATCGCCCGAGAATTCATTAATTAAGGAATTACCTAATTAATTTGCACCAGTGAAATCGATTAGGCAATACATTAATTGCTTAATTAATTAGCTCGATGCAATGATGGCGAAGGCACGGAGACCAACTTGGAAGACGAGACTTTCGACGACACTACGGAAGGCAGCTCTGTCGGCACCGCCCAGCGGGTGTTCCACGCGCTTTCCAGTGCGCCGCGCCGGAAGATCCTTGCCTATCTCTCGGCCTCGGGCCTGACAGCCGGCGAGATCGCCGACCGCTTCAGCATGTCCAAGCCCGCCGTTTCGCAGCATCTGTCCATCCTCGAAACTGCGGGATTGATCAGACGCGAGAAACACGGCCAGTTCGTCCATTATTCCCTGATCGAGAACAATCTGGTCAACACGCTGAACGGCTTCGTGCAAGAGGTCTGCCCGGTCGGCCGGCCGATCAAGAAGGAAAGCCAAGCGCGCGCCCGCGTGAAGCAGGCGCCTTGAGCGTCGGGCAGATCCATGCTGGCTTGGTCGCAGGATGATGGACGCGAGGAAGAGCGGAGTTCGGGCAGGCGCCTGCGCCCCCGACGGTAAAACCGGGACAGCGCGCGGCGACGATTGAGCCTGTGATCGGCTCCGATTTGCGTCCATACGCCGGCGTGAGGAAGGTGCCCCTCGTTCTGATGAAGGGCGCAGCCTCGCTCAGGGAACGATCAGCGTTCCGATGCCGTGCTCGGTGAAGATCTCGAGCAGCACGGAATGGGCGGTCTTGCCGTTGAGGATGACGACGCCCTGGACGCCAGCCTTGATCGCATCGATGCAGGTCTCGACCTTCGGGATCATGCCGCCGGAGATCGTGCCGTCGGCGATCAGCGCATGCGCTTCGGCGACGGAAAGCTCCTTGATCAGCTGGCCGTTCTTGTCGAGCACGCCGGGCACGTCGGTCAGGAACAGCAGCCGGGTAGCGTTCAGCGCCCCGGCAATGGCGCCGGCGAAGGTGTCGGCATTGATATTGTAGGTGGCGCCGTCGCGGCCGGGCGCGACGGGTGCGATCACCGGGATCATCTCGGAGCGGGCGAGCAGGTCGAGCAATGTGCGGTCGACCTCGACCACCTCGCCGACGAAGCCGAGATCGAGCACGCGCTCGATGTTGGAATCCGGATCCTTGACGGTCTTGCGCGCCTTTTCGGCGAAGACCATGTTGCCGTCCTTGCCGCAAAGGCCGATCGCCCATTCGCCGGTCTGGTTGATGAGCGCGACGATCTCCTTGTTGATCGAGCCGGCCAGCACCATCTCGACGATCTCGACCGTCTTCTGGTCGGTGACGCGCAGCCCGCCTTCGAATTTCGATTCGATGCCCATCTTGTTGAGCATGGCGCCGATTTGCGGGCCGCCGCCGTGAACGACGATCGGGTTGACGCCCGATTGCTTCAGAAGCGCGATATCGCTGGCAAAGGCCTTGCCGAGCTCGGGATTGCCCATGGCGTGGCCGCCATATTTCACGACAATAGTCTTGTTCTCGTAACGCTGCATGAAGGGCAGCGCCTTGGCCAGAAGCCGTGCCTGCAGTTCGCTTTCGGACTCGTTCATGGGGACCCCGCAGAATTGTTCGCGGCCTTTTATCGCAAGTTTCCGACAGAGGGAATAATCCAGAGGGCAATAGTTTTTCGTATCTGGCGCGGAGCCGGTGGACTTGACCGTCCGGCGCACCCCGAGGCGCACCCGGGCATGATATGAGGAACGGCATGCAAGGCGATGAGATTGCAGACCTGATCGGCCGCGTCGCGCTCGGCGATCGCACGGCCTTTACGGCTCTCTACAACCAGACCGGACCGAAACTTTTTGCGATCTGCCTGCGTATCTTGAAGGATCGCACGGAAGCCGAGGAAACCCTGCAGGAAGTCTATATCGGCATCTGGCAAAGGGCCCGAACTTTTCAGGCCGCCGCGGGTTCGTCCTCGGCGTGGCTTTCGGCGATTGCCCGCAACCGGTCGATCGATGCGCTGCGGGCACGAAAGCCCGTCGCCGACGAAATCGACAGCGCCTACGATCTTGCCGATGCCGCACCCGACCCGGAAATGCAGACGATGACGAAGGATGAAGGAAGGCGGATTGACACCTGCATGGAAGAGTTGGAAGCTGATCGTGCGGTCGCGGTGAAACGGGCTTATGTCGAAGGGCTGAGCTATCAGGAACTGGCCGATCAGTTTGGTGTCCCGCTGAACACGATGCGGACCTGGCTCAGGCGCAGCCTCCTGAAACTGAGAGAGTGCATGGAACGATGACATCGCCCGACAAAAGCAAGGGAGACCGCTCCCGCGACGAGGTTCTCGCCGGCGAATATGTGCTTGGTGTCCTGTCGCTGCAGGACCGGCGGGTGGTGGAAGAACGCATGCGCCACGATCGGCCCTTTGCCGCCATCGTCAGCCGCTGGGAAACCAACCTTTCCGCCTTCAATGACGAGTATGAAGCCGTCGCTCCGAGCCGGCAAACCTTCAAGCAGATCGAGGCGCGGCTTTTCGGCGATGCCGGAAAATCCGCATCCTTTTCGCAGGGGCTCTGGAATTCGGCGGGTTTCTGGCGTTCGCTGAGTTTTGCCTGCATCGTCGTTGCCGTCAGTGCCGTCATCTTCGCCTCCGGCGTGGTGCCGCAGCCGCAGGGGCCGGCCCCGCTGGTGGCCTCGCTTTCCGGCCAGAACAACGCCATCAATCTTCTCGCCTCCTACGAGCTGCAGAGCGGCCGGCTGAAGATCGTGCCGGTCGCAGCCGGCAAGCCGGAGGAGAAGTCGCTGGAACTCTGGCTGGTGCCTGGCAGCGGCGTGCCGAAATCGCTCGGCGTCTTCCAGCCGGGCGAGAGCGGTGAACTGGTCATCCCCGCCGATCTGCGCAGCCATCTTGCCGATGGCGCAACGCTCGCCGTCAGTCTCGAGCCCTTCGGCGGCTCGCCCACCGGCCAGGCAACCGGTCCGGTGATCGCCAGCGGCCCATTACGCCGGCCGTGATCGGACACGGCCATGATCGGGCGTCGGCCAAAATCATTTTCTCCTGTCTGAAACTCTTCGGCGCAAACCTCCGTAGTTCGAAATGTCCGGACGACGCTCAGGCATAAGGCCCGCGGATGCTGTCCGGTGAGGAGAAAATCATGATCAAATCAGTATTGCGCGGTTTTGCGCTCGCCACCGCCCTGTCTGCCGTCGCCTTTGCGGCCGCCAAGAACCCGATCGTCGGCGGGGCGGCGATGTTCGACAGCAAGAACATCATCGAAAACGCCGTGAATTCCAAGGATCACACGACGCTGGTCGCAGCCGTCAAGGCAGCCGGCCTCGTCGGCACGCTCGAGGGCAAGGGCCCCTTCACCGTCTTTGCGCCGACCAACGAAGCTTTCGCCGCCCTGCCGAAGGGCACCGTCGACACGCTGCTGAAGCCGGAAAACAAGGCGACGCTCACCAAGGTTCTGACCTGCCATGTCGTTGCCGCCGACGCGATGGCCAAGACCGTTGCCAAGATGATCAAGGATGACGGCGGCGAACACGACATCAAGACCGTCGGCGGCTGCGTGCTGAAAGCCAGGGAAAGCATGGGCAAGATCACTTTGACCGACGAAAATGGCGGCGTCTCCCATGTGACGATCGCCGACGTCAAACAGTCGAACGGCGTCATCCACGTTGTCGACAAGGTGCTGCTGCCGAAGATGTAACCGCCTATCGGCGAACGCATGGGGCGCTCTTCTGCGCCCCTTTTCATTTCCAGCGGGCGATGCCGACGGTTTCGCCGATCGCCTGGCGCAGGTCGTCGAGCCCGTCGCCCTTTTCCGACGAGGTGGAGAGTACACCGGGATAGGCGGCCGGCCGTTTGCGGATCTTGTCGGCGGTCTCGGCCAGCAGCTTCGGCACCCCAGCCGCCTTGATCTTGTCGGTCTTGGTCAGCACGATCTGATAGGAGACGGCCGCCTTGTCGAGCAGGTCGAGCACGGCGTCGTCATTCTTCTTGATGCCGTGGCGGCTGTCGATCAGCACATAGACGCGTTTCAGCGTCGCGCGGCCGCGCAGATAGTCGAAAACCAGCTTGGTCCACTTGTCGACCTGCTCCTTCGGCGCCTGCGCGTAGCCGTAGCCCGGCATGTCGACGATCGCCATCGGCGGCATGTCGGCGTCTTCGCCGGAATAGCCGTCCGGAACGAAATAATTGAGTTCCTGCGTACGCCCCGGCGTGTTCGACGTGCGCGCCAGACCCTTCTGGCCGACCAGCGCATTGATCAGCGACGACTTGCCGACATTCGAACGCCCGGCGAAGGCCACCTCGAGCGGCCCTTCCGGCGGCAGGAAGTTGAGCGACGGAACGCCGCGGATGAAGATCCATGGGTGGCCGAAGAGCGGCTTTTCGGTTTCGGGCATGCGGGGCTCGGCAATCTCCGGGTTCGGTATTCTGTCGGCTTCGTGGTTTTACGGGCGGATGTCAAGCTTTCAGGCGGTCTGCGCCTCGCTTCGCAGGCTGCCGGGAAATGAAAAGCCCCGCCGGAGCGGGGCTTGAGAACATCATTTCGATGGCGCCGTTTTTCGCCGGAACAGGCCCTTCAGATTGTCGAACAGCTCGATCTTGACGCCGTGGCGCCTCATGATCACCGACTGCTGCGCCACCGACAGCGTGTTGTTCCAGGCCCAGTAGATGACCAGGCCGGCCGGGAAGCTAGCCAGCATGAACATGAACACCAGCGGCATCCAGTTGAAGATCATCGCCTGGGTCGGATCGGGCGGCGTCGGGTTCATGCGCATCTGCAGGAACATGGTGATGCCCATGATCAGCGGCCAGATGCCAAGATGCAGCAGCGTGGGCGCCTGGAAGGGCAGCAGGCCGAACAGATTGACGATGGATGTCGGATCGGGTGCCGAAAGGTCCTTGATCCAGCCGAAGAACGGTGCGTGCCGCATCTCGATGGTGATGTAGATCACCTTGTAGAGCGAGAAGAAGACCGGGATCTGCAGCGCCACCGGCCAGCAGCCGGCGATCGGATTGATCTTCTCTTCCTTGTAGAGCTGCATTGTCGCCTGCTGCAGCCCCATGCGGTCGTCGGCGAATTTCGCCTTCAGCTCCTCCATCTTCGGCTGCATGCGCTTCATGTTCGCCATCGAAGCATACTGCTTGCTGGCGAGCGGGAAGAACAGCGCCTTGACGACGATGGTGGTGCACAGGATCGCCACGCCGAAATTGCCGAAGAAGCGGAAGAAGAAGTCCATCAGCGTGAACATCGGCTTGGTGATGAAATAGAAATAGCCCCAGTCGATCAGCCGGTCGAACTTCGGGATCGAGTAGGATTTCTTGTAGCCGTCGATCACAGGCACTTCCTTGGCGCCGGCGAAGACGAGGTTCTTGAGCTCGATCGACTGGCCCGGCGCGACGGTGAAGGCATCGTCCTTGTAATCGGCCTGATAGCGCGGCTGGCCATCGGTGAAGTAGGAGAATTTCGCCTCATAGGCAGCACTCTGCGGCGGAACGATCGTCGCGGCCCAGTATTTGTCGGTGATGCCGAGCCAGCCGCCGGTGGATTTCGCCGGCGATACGGCTTCCTTCTCGACGGCGGTATATTTGCTTTCGATCAGGCCGTCATCGCCGATGACGCCGATGAAGCCTTCATGCAGCACGTAGACGGAGGGCGTCGTCGGCTTGTTGTAACGCATGACGCGGCCGTAGGAGGAGAGCGCGGCGGGCGCCTGGCCGGAATTGACGATCTTGTCGGCGACGGTGAACATGTAGCGTTCGTCGACGGAGATGGTGCGGGTGAAGGTCAGGCCCTTGTCATTGGTGTAGGACAGCGTCACCGGTGTCTTCTCGGTGAGCTTGGCGCCTTCGGGCGCCGTCCAGAGCGTCGTGGGGCCGGGAACGCTGCCCGTCGCATCGCTGCCGATATAGCCGAGTTCGGTGAAATAGCCGTCCTTGGTTTCGGCCGGGCTGAACAGCGTGATGATCGGGCTCGAATCGTCGACGGTCTCGTGATAGCCCTTGAGCTTCAGATCGTCGAGACGGGCGCCGGCAAGGTTGATCGAGCCGGAAAGGGCAGCGGTATCGATGACGACACGCGGGCTTTTTGCCAGCGCCTGCTCAAGCGTCGCCGTCGCGGCCGCCTGGCCGGAAGGGGCTGCGCCGCTCGTCTGGGCCGGTGTTGCGCCGCCCGTTGCCGGCTGCTGCACCTGTTCGGTCTGCTGCTGCGCCTTCTGGGCTTCCTGCGCCTTGCGCTGGGCCTCGATGCGCGGATTCATATAGAGAAACTGCCAGCCGAGGACGATCAGCACCGAGAGAGCGATCGCAATGAAGTAATTGCGGTTGTTTTCCATCATACGTTCCTGGGGCGTCCGTCTCCGGAGCGCCGGTGTTTCGGCCTGGTTTCCACGCGAAATTTCAGTTCCGCGGCCAATTCCTGGAAGGACGCCTCAAGCACGTCCCTGCGCGCGACAACCACATAGTCGTGTCCGGGCTGCATTGCAAACCCCGCATGAAGCCGCACCGCCTCTTTCAGGCGGCGGCGCATGCGGTTCCGTTCGACCGCGTTGCCATGTTTTTTGGTGACTGTAAAACCGACGCGGGCTTGGCTGTCGGGTTCCTTCCGGTCGAGGACTTCGAGCAGGAAGAGGCCGCCGCGGCGTTTTTCGCCTTCGCGCACGGCAAGAAACTGCGGGCGGCTTTTCAGCCGCCCGACAGTGTGTTTCTGGTCTTTGGTCGTCAATTCGCCCGCCATCTCTTACCGGGCAACCCGGCCTTAAGCCGAAAGACGCTTGCGGCCCTGCGCGCGGCGGCCGGCGATGACCTTGCGGCCACCCTTGGTGGACATGCGCGCACGGAAGCCGTGGCGACGCTTGCGAACAAGCTTGGATGGTTGGTAGGTACGCTTCATTTATTTAAACACCGCGGAGTGCGGCCCTTCTTGAATTTGCATATTGCAAGGAGCGTTGTTTTTCGAACGGACGGAGCCATGAAAGGCTTGGGTGACCGGACGTGCGGCGGCTTATACGGATGAAGCCCGCCAAAGTCAATTAACCCCGACGATTTCACTTTGCGCCGCTGTTCGGAAAGTATTTTCGCACTCAGGTATTAATAAATCCGGCCTGCCCTGACTGGTTGTGGTTGGCCGCCGCTCACGATCGATGGCCCGGATTTCAGGGGCTTTCGCGTTCCGATCACCATCGACGTCGATTATTTTTCCTGGCCATAATCGTAAACATTGGAAATCTAACTTTAATGAATTTCGCCGATATCTAGCATCACGGGCTGGGAATTTGCTTTCCAGGCAGTGTGTAGCTAGGAGGCATTGCATTGAAGATCCGCGCCAAAATTAATCTGCTGGTTTCCGTGATGGGCGCGGTGGCGCTGCTGATCGGCGCAACGGCGTTGTCCGCCATGCACGAATACAGCCGTAACCTGACGGCTTACGAGGAGGCCGCCGCCCGCGCCTATGCCGGCGAGCGCCTCAACCGTTTCGTCACGGCGGTGGTGATGGAATCGCGCGGCATCTATGCGGCCAAGACGATCAAGGATACGCCGAACTTCGCCAAGGGCCTGATGGCCGACCTCGACGAGATCGACAAGGTCATCGCCGGCTGGACGCCGCTCGTTGCCGCGAGCGAAAAGGAGACCTTCGCCAAGCTGGTCGCCCGCGCCGCCGAGTTCCGCACCTTCCGCACCGAAACGGCCCGGCTCGGCACCGAGGTCGGCCCCGAGGCCGCCAGCGCCCAGGGCAACAACGACGCCAACCGCGCCAACCGCAAGGCGTTCCAGGCGGAGATCGACGCAGTCGTCGCCACCGACAAGGCCGCGCTCGAGGCCGTCAACGCCGAGATCGAGAGCTTCCGCAACTGGATCCTGATGCTCGTCCTCTCCATCACCGCCATCGGGATTTCGGTCGGCATCGGCATGGGCTTCTATATCGGCACCAGCCATCTGAGCCGGCCGATCAAGCGCGTCACCCGGGCGATCAACGAAGTCGCCAACGGCAATTTCGAAGCCGAGGTTCCCTTCGCCGGCCGCCAGGACGAAATCGGCGAGATGGCCGCTGCCGTTGCGGTCTTCAAGGAGAACGGCCTCGCCGTCAAGCGCCTGAACGCCCAGGAAACGGCGATGCGCGCCAAGAGCGACGACCTGCAGTCGAGCATGTCCGTCGTCGTGGCCGCGGCTGCGGCCGGCGATTTCGGCCACCGCATCGACAAGGATTATGAGGACGAAAACCTCAACCAGTTCGCTGGCAACATCAACACGCTGCTGTCGAGCGTCGATGCCGGCATCGGCGAGACCCGCCGCGTCATCGCCAGCCTTGCCGAGGGCGACCTCACCCAGACGATGAACGGCAGCTTCCAGGGCGCCTTCGCCGAACTGCAGCAGAACGTCAACAACACCTTCGTCACGCTGCAGGCGACGATGCGCGAAGTGCGCCAGACGACGGAAGCGATGAACGGCAACACCGCCGAACTGCGCAATGCCAGCGACGACCTGTCGAAGCGCACCGAGCAGCAGGCAGCCGCTCTCGAACAGACCTCGGCGGCCCTCGATCAAATCACCGCCGTCGTCCAGAACTCCACCGAGCGGGCGCATGAAGCCACCATCATGGTCTCCGAAGCCAAGGATAAATCCGGCGCTTCGGGTGTCGTCGTCGGCAATGCCGTCGAGGCCATGGGCCGCATCGAGCAGGCGTCGCGCGAAATCAGCCAGATCATCAACGTCATCGACGAGATCGCCTTCCAGACCAACCTGCTGGCGCTGAATGCCGGCGTCGAGGCGGCCCGTGCCGGCGAGGCCGGCAAGGGCTTTGCGGTGGTCGCCCAGGAAGTGCGCGAACTCGCCCAGCGCTCGGCAACAGCCGCCAAGGACATCAAGGCGCTGATCACCAAGTCGGGCAACGAGGTGCAGGTCGGCGTCAAGCTGGTGCAGGCGACCGGCGAGGCGCTGGCCGAAATCGGCACGCGCGTCATCGCCATCAACGACCATATCCATTCGATCGCGACAGCCGCGACCGAACAGTCGACCGGCCTCAAGGAAGTCAACACTGCCGTCAACCAGATGGACCAGGTGACCCAGCAGAATGCCGCCATGGTCGAAGAGACCTCAGCCGCCACCCACCGGCTTTCGGCCGAAGCCAACGGGCTGGTGAGTCTCATTGCCCGCTTCAAACTGTCGGATGACGCGCCGGCACCCGTGGCGCTCGTCCGCAACGAGCCGCACCGGCCGGTCGCCTCGCCGGCGCGGCGCGCCATCGCCAAGGTCACCCGCGCCTTCGGCGGCAATGCGGCAGCCGCCGAACAGAACTGGGAAGAGTTCTAAGCTTGACCGATCACGCCGTCTTCCAACGCCGCCTCCGGGCGGCGTTGGTTTTTTTCTGCCTGGTGCGCGCCGGGCAAAGACCCCGCCCCAAACCCCTCCCCACAAGGGGGAGGGGCTTAACCTGCCGCACCGGCGCTTCCCACTGCACCGTTTCATCCGCGGAAAGCCGATAGTTGCGGCGCGCCGGCGCCGCAAATTAGTCCCTCCCCCTTGTGGGCAGGGGTTGGGGAGGGGATTTCCTCCTCCAGGCCGGACGTTTCTTTGTGACCACATGACGCTGCTCGCAAAGATTTGAAAGCGGAGACTTTTGGTCTAATATAAAGCTCCAACGGTGAGGGCGGCTGAAGCGCTGCCGATCGGGCGAGACGAGAATGCCGGTTCAAGATCAGGGCGACAATCCTTCGGCGGAAATCCCCGCGGCCGGCGAGGCGGCAAAAGCGCGGTGCCCGTCTGCCGGCATGTTCGGCGGCCTGTCGGGCAAGCTGCTCTGGCTCACTGTCGTCTTCATCATGCTCGCCGAAATCCTGATTTTCTTCCCCTCGGTCGCCAGCATGCGCATACGCTGGCTGCAGGAGAGGCTGAACACGGCCGCCGCCGCCGCCATCGTCATCGACGGGCTGCAGCCGGTCGAATTGCCGCGGGCGCTGCAGAAGGAGACGCTGGAGGCGACCGGTACCAAGGCGATCGTGCTGCGCAAGGACGGCACCTCGCGGCTCCTGGCGACGACCGATATGCCGACCTCCGTCGACGAAGCCTATGATCTCACCGACGTGCCGCCGGTCACGGCGATCCGCGATGCGCTCGACACCTTGATCTTCGGCGGCGGCAGGATGATCCGCGTCTACGGCCCGGTCGGCGACACCAATACCGGCGTCGAGGTGGTGATGAGGGACCGGCAGCTGCGCACGGCGATGTTTGCCTATTCCCGCAACGTCCTGCTGTTGTCGGTGCTGATCTCGCTCTTCACCGCGACGCTGATCTTCTTTGCGATCAACCGCATCCTGATCGGCCCGATCCGCCGGCTGACCGGCAGCATGCAGCAATTCTCCTCCGATCCCGAAAACCCCGCCCATGTCTATATCGGCGATGGCGGCCGCGACGAACTGGCGGTCGCCGGCCGCAACCTCACCTCGATGCAGATGGAGCTGCAGAAGACGCTGAAGCAGCAGAAGAACCTCGCCGCTCTCGGCCTCGCCGTCTCCAAGATCAACCACGACATGCGCAATATCCTGGCTTCGGCCCAGCTGATGTCGGACCGGCTGGTCGATGTCGACGACCCGATGGTGAAAAGCTTCGCCCCGAAGCTGCTGCGCACCATCGACCGCGCCGTCGGCTATACCACCGAGGTGCTGTCCTATGGCAAGGCGAGCGAATCGGCCCCGCGCCGCCGCCATATCCTGCTTTTGGAACTCACCCAGGACGTCAAGGACATGCTGGCGATCGATCCGCAAAGCGGCATCGAATTCGCCGAGCAGATCGCCGCCGATCTCAAGGTCGATGCCGATGGCGAGCAGCTGTTCCGGGTCATCCACAATCTCTGCCGCAATGCGCTGCAGGCGCTGACCGCGCCGGGCGAGGGCGCCCCGGGCGCCGTCAGGCGCATCACCGTCGCCGCCCAGCGCGTCGGCAGCGTCGTCAGCATCACCGTGGACGATACCGGCCCCGGCATGCCTTTGAAGGCGCGCCAGAACCTCTTTGCCGCCTTCCGCGGCTCGGCCCGCTCCGGCGGCACCGGCCTCGGCCTGACGATCGCCCGCGAGCTGGTGCTCGCCCATGGCGGTACGATCGCGCTGGTGGAAAAACCGACTGTGGGAACGCAGTTTCGTATCGAGATTCCCGATCGCCCGGTTTCGCTGGAGGATTACCGCAGCCGGACGCATATCGAGAAGTGACCGAATTTCAGACGCGCGCGACCGCAAATTTTTAAACGCGCGATTTTTTCAGAATTGCTCTTGCATTGTCCCGAAGGACGCTTTAGAGGATCGCCCACGCAAGCGGCACCGCCGCAGTTGCACGCACCCGTAGCTCAGCTGGATAGAGCACCAGACTACGAATCTGGGGGTCAGGAGTTCGAATCTCTTCGGGTGCGCCATTTCCCTTTTCATCGGCTTTAGTCCCCCCTGGCTCCTGAAGGGTAACGTCATCTGACGTGTATCCTCTGATATTGTGCGCAGCGGAACAGCATTTTTTCCATCGGCTCCCAGCGGAGGAGCTGTGTCCGGTGGCAGTTGTCTGCGGATGAAAAGTTTGCCGCGGCGGCCGCTCCAGCCTGTGCTCCAAGGCAGCGAATCGAAAAACTATTGCTCGTCCGGATGGTCTTTCATATAGGCTTCCCTTTCTTCCTTGCCGAACAAGGCTGAGTAATAGCCGCTGCAAACCAGGTATGAGCACTCATCCGGGTTGCCCGTTTGCCATCCCGGCTGGCAGAGGACGACGCGCTGGAATTTGGCGTTGCAAAGCCCGTGGTTTGCCAAGAGCCGCGGATCATTTCCGAAATACGCGCTTATGGTGTCCTTGCGAGTCCATGCAGGAACGATTTTCCAATCAGCGGCGCCGCCCTCAGCGCTCACATTGCCGGTCGCGCAGAACGACCAATTCGAGATCACGACCGGCTGATCGCAGGAAAAAGCCTGAACGGCGCTTCCCAGCAGGATCGAAATCAATGCCAGCAGCCGCTGGCCACAGACCATCGCGCCCTTCTTCTTCATGCCGATATTTCGCATCTTTGCCTCCACCGCGCGCAACTACCCGTAACCGTCGGACGGGATCTGTGATCTAAGAAATCAACCAAGATTATTTTCCTAGTTCATGGAATGTTCTTACGCTGGATCGCCAATGGTTGCAACCATGGAAGGTTGAATGTCGAACAATATTATCGCGATCGGCAATGGGCGCATGGCCGCCCGGCCCCACTCCCTGATCGGGATGCCGGCTTCGATTGCCGCTTCGATGAAGGCCCGCCGTGCCTCTTCCCGGTTTCGTTTGCCCGACATGACATCCGCGCAAACCGCGCAGGCCCGATCCAAAGCCGGACCCAGGCCGATGCTGCTTGTCATCGCATCATCCTGGCCGCTGCCTCATAGCTTCATCATATTCGGATGGACAGGGGCCGGAGAGACGCTGCATGCCCACGCTGGAGTGAACGGATGAACGATATCTTGGCCTGCCCCTCGTGCGGATTGGATAAAACAGAAGCGATCGTCCACGGCGGCTCGTACATTCTGCGATGCGCCGCCTGCGGCGAAGCGATCGTCGCGACATCCTTCATGGCGATCTGCAACTTGGATCATCCGTTTTCAGCCTTTGCCGATCCGGGTCCCGGCAAACGCCCCGGGCCGGAGATGCTGATCGCGCATGGGCCACTGCGGCAGATCTCACCGACAATCAGCGATGCGGCGCGTGAGGGAACGCTGATCCTTCTGATCCCCGAAGGCGCCCCATAGCCTCGTCACTTTATGTCTGTCCCGTACTGCTGTGTATCAGCCGACCGACAGCCGCGCTGCACACCAATGCCAAACCGCATCGACCGCCTTTCGCGGCGATGACGAGCGCTTGCGGATGAGGAAATAGTCGGGTTCGATCGTCGTCGTCGCATCCGTCACCTGCACCAGCCGCCCGGCTTCGAGATCCGCCGCCACGAAAGCCCGGCATGCCAGAGCGACGCCCTGGCCGGCGAGCGCGGCATCGAGCGCCAGCGTCGTGTGGTTGAACACGGCGCCCGGCAGCTTCTCGCGCGATTGCAGGACGAGCGGCCAGGGACTGACGGTGTCGTGCAGAAGCGGCAGCGTGCGAAGCGCTGCGGCCGTCAGCGGCAGGGTGAGACCCTTGACCAGATGTGGACTGGCGACGGCGACGAGTTCCTGGCGAAACAGCAGCCTCGCCTCCAGGGAGGCCGGAAAAGGCTGGCGCGTCAGGCGCACGGCAATGTCCACCTGATCGCGATCGAAATCGGACAGCGCCTCGGTGGCGACCGTTCGCAGCTCGACGTCGGGAAGGGCCGCCTTGAACTCGGCAAGCCGCGGGATCAACAGCTTGGCGGCGACGGTCGGGGTGACGCTGATCGTCACGGCGTCCGGCCGCGCGAGCAGCCGCCCCGTCGCCTCACCGAGCGTATCGAAGGCGCGGCTCACATCGGCAAGATAGGCCGCGCCCTGCGGGGTCAGGGCCAGGCCGCGTGGGAGCCGTTGAAACAACATCAGGCCGAGTTGATCTTCCAGCGCCCGCACCTGCTGCGCCACCGCTCCCTGCGAGACCCCGAGCTCTTCGGCGGCGGCGCGGAAATTCAGCCGGCGGCCCGAGACCTCGAAGGCGCGAAGGGCGTTCAGCGACGGCAGTTTGCGGCGAGGTTGGGCCATTGGGTTTTTCGGGAACAATCCAGTAGATTTTCTACAGTCTGACATGTTTCTTTCTGACGCGAAAGTCGGCGCCGTCTCTGGCATACTGCTGCGCAATTCAACGATTGGAGGCTCCGATGCCGAACGAAAAAGTCGCTCTCATTACCGCAGGCGGTTCCGGCATGGGTGCCGCCGCGGCAAGGAAACTGGCCGCGGACGGCTATCGCATTGCGGTGCTCTCCTCCTCGGGCAAGGGCGAGGCGCTCGCCAGGGAATTGGGCGGCGTCGGCGTCACCGGCTCGAACCTGGTGAACGAGGATGTGAAGCGGCTCGTCGATCTGACGATGGAGAAATGGGGGCGGATCGACGCGCTGGTCAATTCCGCCGGCCATGGCCCGCGCGCGCCGATCCTCGAAATCTCCGACGAGGACTGGCACAAGGGTCTGGAGGTCTATTTCCTCAGCGCCGTGCGGCCGATCCGGCTGGTCGCGCCGATCATGGAGGCGCAAGGGGGCGGGGCCATCGTCAACATCTCGACGGCATGGGCCTTCGAGCCGTCTGCGATGTTCCCGACGTCGGCCTTTGCCCGGGCGGGACTGGCGAGCTTCACCAAGATCTTCGCCGATACCTATGCGGCCAAGAACATCCGCATGAACAACGTCCTGCCCGGTTGGATCGACAGCCTGCCCGCCACCGACGAACGGCGCAACAGCGTGCCGATGGGCCGCTACGGCACGGCCGAGGAAATTGCGGCGACGGTTGCCTTCCTGCTCTCCGAAGGCGCTGGCTACATCACCGGCCAGAACATCCGCGTCGATGGCGGCATTACCCGTTCCATCTGAGTGAGGTCATGGAGATCGATCATGAAGCCGGGCCGCCGAACCTCACCGAGATAGACGCGTCGGCATGGCGAGAACTGGAAGCGGCAGCGTCAAACCCGCAATCGGGTTTCCGGTTCCTGAACCTCTGCTCCGTCGATGCCGAGGCGAGGCCACAGGCGCGCATGGTGGTGCTGCGGCGCGCCGACCGGTCCTTGCGGCTTCTGGAATTTCACACCGATGTGCGCAGCCCGAAATGGCTTGAGCTTTCGGCAAATCCGCATGCGACGGTGCTCGGCTTCTGCGCGCAGACACGGCTGCAGTTTCGGCTTCAGGGGACGGTCGAACGCCATGCCCCTGGAAGTCATCAGGCCAACGCCGCCTGGGACAGGCTCTCCGCCTGGACTGGGATGACCTATGCCGGCGGTCCGCCCGGCGACGAGCTTGCCGTTGACGCCATCGATGCGGCGGCTCTGCCGAAGCCTGCAGATGCGGCCGAGGGAAAGCCGCATTTCGGCCTGTTGATCTTTCGCGCCCGGGCGCTGGACTGGTTCCAGCTGCGCAGTCAGGGCAACCGAAGGGCGCTGCTGGCCTATGACGAGACGGGCGCTCTTGCCGCCAGCCGATGGGTCAATCCATGACAGGGATCGGTGGCGCCCTCACGGGGCCAGCCGCACGACAATCGAAGCGCCGGGAACCCGCAACTGTTCGGCGAGCGCCTCCAATTCTTTCCCATCCGTCCCCCCCAGAACAAAGTGGTCACCCATGATCGGCTCCCTCGTCCAGGGTTCCATCACCACCTTGTCGTTGATCAGCACCTGCGTCTGCCGTCCCAATGCTGCCTGCGTGAAATCGTGGAAAGCGGCGGCGCTTTCCGGGGTGAGCACGATATTCAGGCCCCGGTCGGAGGACACGGGAGACCGGACAACCTCCACGCTCTTCACCTTAAGCGCGATCGGCGCGATCGCCTTGGCCTCCTCATTGCCTGCGGCAACGGTCGTATCCGGCGATGCCGTCGGCGGGGCAGGAGGTGTCGAAAGCTCATCCATGATGCCCGGCTCGGCCTTGGCCGATGGCAGTGGCTCCACGCGCAGATCGGAGGTCGGCAGATCCTTTGCCGTCAGGACCGTGGGAAGCGGCAAGCGCGCCGGCATATCCTCGCGCAGGATGTGGGTATATGCGCGGAACGTTGCGCCGCCGGTCGTGAGGCTGACGATCTCGGTTGCTTCGACCGCCGAACCATCGTCCAGCGACACCACGAATTTGCCGCTTCGGGTCTTGCTGGCGCGTTTGACGGAAGCCAGTTGATCGGCGGCAAGACTTTTTACCCGGTCGGGGGAAGCCGCCATTATCTTTGCGATCGCCATCTGCTGCGACTGGCTGAACGCCGCGGCATCGAATTCGTCCGACAGGGAAAGGGTCGCGGTGCGCGAGACCGCGTCGGTAGATTCCAGGATCCAGGTCGACACCACGGGGACATCGACGCCGCCATATTCCTCGGTTTGCGACACCGTCACGGCCTGGCCGATCTGCATGACCTCGTCCTGATAGGATTGCCCCGTTGCAAGCAGCATTGCCTCCGGCACCAAGGCGGCCGCAATTTGCAGAGGATTCTGCTCTATTTTGCTGATGATGTCATCGACACCGCTTGCCCGCGTCGCGGAGGTGCCGGCTGCGGCGACCCCACCCGGCCCATTGGCGGCCATCTCCCTGATATGTGCCAGGATCCGATCGACGCCGAACAGGGTGTTGGGCTGGCCTTTCAGGTCCGTTTCCAGCTCGAGCGTTGCGGTGCCATAGGCTGTCAGGGAATTCCGATAGAGCAGGTTCATCCGATAGCTGTCGGCAGGGCCGGCGGTGCCGGCCGGCAAGTCGGCGTTGAGAGACCAGCGGACCCGCATGCCGTTTTGATCCCGCGACAGGACGGCCATGCGCTGGCGAAACGCACCGCGTATCGTCACCGGCAAGGCGCCCGGTTTGTCGAGCCAGAACGACATATCGGTTTCGGTGGCTTTTTGAATGCTGTAGCCACGCTCGACGCCGGTCGCCGGCGCATAGGCCGGGATTGTGATGTCATCGGCGGACCATGCCGGATGGGAGAGCGTGGCGCATGCGCACAACCAGACAACTCTTCTCCAGTGCGGTGATTTCATGCCGTCAGGACCTCTAAACATTGAAGGTAGTGGCGCGCCTTTCGGCTGCCGGCCGCGAGCTTATTTGCTTGTCGTGGCGATGGGTAGTGCCGACGCCTCGATAATCGTTTTACGTGAAGCTGGGCTCAAAATCGAAATCCGGAAGATCAAGCCCCCGCCTCTCCCTTCAGCTAAAAGGTCTTCTCCCGACCCCTTTCGGATTCTCTTTCCCACGAGGCGCCGTCGCAAATGCGATAAGAGCATTCGTCCTTGTTGCCTTCGTCCCATCCCGGCAGGCAGACAACGACGCGGTGGAACTTGGCGTTGCAAAGCCCGTGGTTTGCCAAAACACGCGGCTCGTTCCAGAAATACCGGCTTATAGCCTTGTTGCGAGTCCATTCAGGCACGGCCTTCCAATCAGCCTCACCACCCTCTTCGCTCAACGCAGCGATCTGACAGGACTTCCAGTTGGACAGCACGATGGGCTGATCGCAAGGAAAGGCATGGATGGCGCTGACAAGTAGTATCGAAAGCGATGCCAGCAACCGCTTCCCGTAAATGCCGATCATTCGCGTCATCTCCTGTCGCGTGTGATTCATCCCTGTTATCATCCTAGCAGGAAGACCTCGGTGATATAAGATCAAAACTAAGAATATTTTCCTAGTTCCTGGATCGTTCTTGCGCTAGGCTGCCCGCAATTGCAACCATGGAATGCCGGATGTCGAGCAAATTTTTCCCTATCGGCGGCATGACCGCCTGGACGAGCCTTGGCCGTCGCCCGCTTTATGAGCAGAATTCCCGGCCTCGCAGGGTGGATGATTTGCTGAAGGAGCGGCGGGTGGAAAGGGCGAGGGGCTGATGGCGGAATTCAACCCTCGCGACAAGAGCCGAACCAGTGCGGGCAAGACGCGGGCGTTGGTGCGTAAGCATACCGCTCCGCCGAGCGGCACGGATGACGGCAGCCTTCGCTGGCAGTGGTTGACGATCCAACTGCTGGAATCCCCGGCTTTCACCACATTGAGCGCCAATGCCTGCCGGGCTTTCTTCCGCATCGTCATCGAGCATACCGCGCACGCAGCACTGGAGAACGGCAAGCTTGTCGTCACGCATCCGCAATTCGTCTCCTACGGCGTCACCGGCGAATATGTCGCCGATGCGCTCGATGAGCTGGAATATAAGGGGTTGATAAAAGTGCGCCGCGGCCGGGCCGGCAGCGGCGTCGCCCATCCCAACCGCTTCACGCTGACATTTGTCGGCGATCATGAAGGTGCGCCATCCACCGACGAGTGGAAGCGGTGCACGGCCGAAAACTGCCGGAAATGGTCCGAGACCGACCGCAAGCTTGCTGCCGACAAACGCGGCCGCCTCGGCAGGAAGAAAAAAACGCCGCTTCGGAATCCCGAAATACTGCCGCTTCGGGATTCCGAAATCCGCCGCGCTTCCTGAGAGGTGAGCCCGGAGGAATATGGAATGATTTCAATGCCGCAGCCAATTTCGGGATTCCGAACTGCTATATAGAGTCTGGTGGGGAGTTACTGACGAAGGCACTTTGCCACGATCAGAAACTCCGTCTCCCGCCCGCCGATCCTTCCGGCCGAAACTGTCCGAAGCAGCAGGCCGAAAGCCTCGTAAAGCCAATAAAGCGGAGGAATTCGGCTCTTGAGCGCATGCACCTGGGTCGACACATACTCGCCGACGAAGACGATATCCATGCCGAGTTCCTTCAGCGTCCCGGCGATCTCCGAATGGGATGCCTCTGCGGCGTGCTCGACGCGAAAGGGCGCATAACCCGGCTTGCCGGCGTTTTTCTGCCCGAGGACATAGCGATAGAACAAGACGTGGGTCCACCAGGGCGTGAGATCGGTGAAGATCCCCTTGGCCGAGCTGAGGATCGGCCCCTTGACGAACACCAGGCCGCCGGGGGACAGGGTGTCATGGGCTCGCAACAGGGCGGAGCGCGGGCTTTCCAGATGCTCGAGAACGTCCCAGAAGACACAGGCGTCGAAGTGACGATCGCCGTAGTCGATCGTTTGCGCGTCGCCGAGGATGCGCTCTGTGGCGTCCTTGTTCCTCTTGAGCTGCTCCTTCGAGATGTCGAGGACCGTATATCGCGCGCCTTCCAAGGGGATATGCGTGCGAGAGCCGCCCCCGACTTCAAGAATATCAGTGTTGATTTTGCTGGAAAATGCCGATCGCGCATACGACAGCGCGTCGTTTACCCACGGCGAAGCCATATCTTCCTCCCCGGAGAGATCAGCGTCTGCGATCATAAGTAAGCATTAATATAATATTTAAGCAATATTTAAACTTCTGGGCGGCGGGTGGCGGCTTGCCTCGAAGATCCCGGAACCGCGGCACGGGCCCGGGCGACGTGCATTAGTTTCGCGCAACCTTGCTGATATACCCGCAGGGCTGATGATCTCAGTGGCGGTTCGGCCGGAGGAATGCATGACGGTGGGAATTTTTCGGGCTGCGGCAGTCCTGG
Organism: Rhizobium chutanense; assembly: GCF_002531935.1. Lineage (GTDB taxonomy): Bacteria > Pseudomonadota > Alphaproteobacteria > Rhizobiales > Rhizobiaceae > Rhizobium > Rhizobium chutanense. The sequence goes on from NZ_NWSV01000026.1 coordinate 88,155, forward strand.
CGATGATGGCGGCGCTGGCCGGCTGCATCGACCACGCCAATGATCCGGTGCTGCTGGCGATCGGCGTGCCGGTCAATCCACCCGCCGTTGCGCACAGCATCTGCATGACCGACGGCAACGCCATGTATGACGAGGCAAGGAGGCAGTATCAGCTGCGCGCTCAGCTGACCTACTATGCCGACGCCGATGAGCTGGAGGCGGAAACGACGGCGCGCGCCGCCGCCCATCGGCAATATGTCGCCTGCCTCTCCGGCCAAGGCTACCGGACATTATACGCGAACTGAGAACAGAGAATTCAGCTTTTCGCCCCAGCGCCGTTCGATCTCTTCTGCCGATCGCGACTTCACGTTTTTTGGCGATTTGGTCACGCCGGATCGCTTGCAATCACAAGTTCCGGAAGTTGCATGCGGGCGCGGAACTCCCCAGCCGGGAAAGGCATTTTCGTCAGGTAAATCCACGAAGGAGGGTTTATCATGAAGATGTTCAGACTTGCCGCTTCCACCGCCGCGCTGAGCGGCCTTCTCGCCCTGGCGTCGATCGTCCCTGCGCAGGCAGCCGCCGTCCAGATGGTACGGCCGCCCGATGTCGCGGCCGAAAATATAGCGCAATTTAAACCACATGCCGGAATCTGGCATGGCTACCGCGGCTTCCGAACCGAGCGTCCCGGCACCCGCCGCCATTCCGATGGCTACTGGTATCCGCTTGCCGCCTTCGGCGTCGAAGCCGGCGCCACGGGCTCCATCGTCCGCCAACCGGTGAACAGACCTGCAGTTCCGGAAATGTGCAACCCTACGTTTTCTGGATCGATCGGTCCGGGCAGTATGCCCTGCGATAACGGCTATTGAGCCGGCAGATGAAAAGGCGGTGATGAGCCGCCTTTTTCTCGATTATGGCCCTGCTCACATGTCTGTGATCCCTGCTTTCGAGCCGTAGTTTGTGACAGATCGCCTTCCTAGTTGCGGGGTGTAAATTCCTTCAAATCCTCCCAAGGAGACGATGATGACCCCCACCTTCAAGACTGGCCTGATGGCCGCGACGCTCGGTGCAATGCTCGGCCTCCCGGCCTTTTCTGCCGCGGCAGCGCCCCTCCAGTCGAGCGCGACCGAGCAGGGTGCGACCGCGCGGCCGGTTGCCAGCCAGGAAACCAAGGTTGAACACGACCGGCGCACGACCGGTTCGATCGGCCAGGAAAACTCGGGCATGACCACACGCTATATGGCGAACCCGAAGAAGCCGCTGAACATGGATTGTAAACTCGGCTTCAACCCGACCAGCAGCTCCAGCTGCAATTACTGAGCACGTCTGCGGCAGTCCGGTTCGCGATACCCCGGGCAAAGACCCCGCCCCAAACCCCTCCCCACAAGGGGGAGGGGCTTAACCTGCCGCAGCCGTTTTCCCATATCTGCCACGTTTCGAGTGGAACGATGCGGCGCTCCGGGTTAGTCCCTCCCCCTTGTGGGGAGGGGTTGGGGAGGGGCTTTTTCTCGCGGCCAGTTACCGCCAATCGTCATGTCTTGCATCAAGTGCAAAGATGCACTAAGTACAGAATCACACAAACTGTGGATGATGCTGGTGCGAAACGCCGCAGCGAAGAGCAATTGACGTGTCTGCCTTGGAATTGCCATGCTCGCCGCGATGGTCGCTTTTTATAATCAATCGAATTTCAGACAGGTGGGATAATCATGACCGCAAAGGCTGCATGCGCCGATTTCCTGCATTTTTTCCGCTCCTGGATCAGCAACCCGCTTCGGGTCGCGGCCATTGCGCCCTCGGGTGATTCGCTGGCCAGGATCATGACCAGCGAGATTGCCGCGCTCGACGGGCCGATCATCGAGCTCGGTCCCGGCACCGGTGTCTTCACCCGGGCACTTCTGGCCCGCGGCGTCAGCGAGGCGGATCTGACTCTGATCGAATACGGTCCGGAGTTCATCACGGCGCTGCAGGCGCGTTTCCCCACCGCGCGCGTGTTGCAGATGGATGCGGCCCAGCTCGCTGAGGCCGGCATTTTCGAGGGCGAGCCGGTTGGCGCTGTCGTCAGCGGCCTGCCGCTTTTGTCGATGTCGCCGGCCAAGATCGCCGCGATCGTGGCCGGCGCCTTCGCCTATATCAGGCCGGGCGGCGCCGTCTATCAATTCACCTATGGGCCGCGCTGCCCGGTGCCGCGGCCGATTCTCGATCGCCTCGGCCTGGAGGCGGTGCGCATCGGCGGCACGGTGCGCAACCTGCCGCCGGCCTCCGTCTACCGGATTTCGCGTCGCGAGCCGTTGGAATTGTCGCGCGAGCGCTTCAACTATCGCGACAGCGAAGCCGAACTCGACGATGTCGCCGCCTTTTCCAGCGAAACCGGCGGCTGAACTGTGATGCCGGGCAGGAATGGCTGAGAGCAAGCCGGGGCAAGAGACGGAGGGCCGGCGGGAGCGCAAGCGGCGGCAGACGCGCGAGCGCATCGAGCAGGCGGCGATGACCCTGTTTCTCCAGCGCGGTTTCGAGGCCACGACCGTCGAGGACATCACCGAGGCGGCCGACGTCTCCAAGCGCAGTTTCTTCGATTATTTCCCCTCCAAGGAAGAGGTGGTTTTCGCCTGGCAGGATAGTTTCGCCGATCGGCTGATGGCGGAGATCGCCGCAAGGCCCGCGCGTGAATCCTCCGTCGCAGCGGTCGAGGCGGCGATCTCCGCCACCGTCATTGCCTCTGTCGACGAGCGTGGCCTGGCGCTCGCCGAACTCATCCATCGCACGCCGGCGCTGAAGGCCCGCGACCAGTTGAAATATGCCAGGCTCGAACAAAAGCTCGCCGAGGCGCTGCTTCTGCGCAAGGGGAGTGATCCCGAGCGTGCGCGCATGCGCGTCCTGGCAGCCGTCGTCATCGGTGCGCTGCGCGTCGGCAGCGAACTCTGGCAGCAGCGTCCGCCAGGCGCCCCGCTGCAGGATTTCGCGCATGAGATCCTCGCCGAGCTCTGGACGATCCTGGCGGAATTCGGCGACGAGGCCAAGACCAGGCTTTGACGGATGCCGCGCGGCCAGCGCTTCGATGTTTTCAGCGCCGTCACTGTCATCCAAGCGGTGCCGTCCTATATGTGCAGGCGTCGCAGCGCCCGTATTCTCATTCATCCCTTCATCATGCCGGGCATCGCTTCGATCAGGGCAGGCATTTCGCATTCGAAGGCATCTCCAAAAGCCCGGCATCCATGCCGTGGCCATCGAACCGGGCGGCTTCCGACCGTTCCGTCGACTTTGATGATTTCATCGACCAAGAGAGGAAAGACCATGTCCAGTCACAATGCAGCCAAGTCAGGCACCTTCAGGATCGGCGGCGAAATCGAGATCAACCGTCTCGGTTTCGGCGCCATGCGCGTCACCGGCAACGGCATCTGGGGCGAGCCCGCCGATCATGCCGAATCCATCCGCACGCTGAAGCGCCTGCCGGAACTCGGCGTCAATTTCATCGATACGGCCGATTCCTACGGTCCCGATGTCTCCGAATTGCTGATCAAGGAGGCGCTGCATCCCTATGCCAGCAAGTCCGTCGTCGCCACCAAGGGCGGCCTGACCCGCCATGGCCCCGATATCTGGCTGCCTCTGGGACGTCCGGAATATCTGATCCAGCAGGCGCATAAGAGCCTGCGCAATCTCGGCCTCGAGCGGATCGATCTCTGGCAGCTGCACCGCATCGATCCGAAAGTGCCGGCCAAGGAACAGTTCGATGCGATCAAATCGCTGCTCGATGCCGGTCTGATCCGCCATGCCGGCTTGAGCGAAGTGTCGGTTGCCGACATCGAGGCGGCCTCGAAGCACTTCAAGGTCGCCACCGTCCAGAACCGCTACAATCTCGTCGACCGCACCAGCGAGGACGTGCTCGATTATTGCGCCAAGCACAATATCGGCTTCATCCCCTGGTATCCGCTGGCGGCCGGCGACCTCGCCAAACCCGGCTCGCTGCTCGATACCATCGCCAGAAAGCACAACGCTGCCCCGAGCCAGATCGCGCTCGCCTGGGTGCTGAAGCGCAGCCCGGTCATGCTGCCGATCCCCGGCACCTCGAAGGTCAAGCATCTCGAGGAAAACGTTGCGGCGGTGGATATCACCCTGTCGGACGAGGAGTTTTCGGCGCTGGACGCCGAGGGGCGGAGGGTTTTCAAAGCGGCTTGACGGGCGGGGAACGGAGAGGTCGCGGCATCTCCTCTTCTCCCCAGCGGGGAGAAGGTGGCCCGAAGGGTCGGATGAGGGGGCTGCACGGCACAACCCCTCAGTCAGAACTCGCAGCGCCCTGAGCATGGCCGAGGCAAGACCGGCGCGGTGGAAGCCCGTATGGGCATTGTAGAGAAGACTGGCTTCGCGGCCCCCTTGTATCTGCACGTTAGTGATTTCGTGCGATGGAAGCGCCTTAGCCTCTGGCCGGGTGGCCACCCGGCCAGAG
>NZ_NWSV01000027.1 GCF_002531935.1 Rhizobium chutanense
GGAACTGTCAGGCATGTCTCCGAACATCTGTCAGGTATGTATCCGGGCTTTACATCAAGGCCTGGGATGACGGAGGTCGTCGGGCCGTTTCCAGAAGACGCCGACTGTCGGCGTCATGCGGCCGTGTCGGCGGGACATCCCCCCTCACAAGGAGAACTGCAATGGACCCTTCGATTGCTCCGGCCTCGCGGGCCGCCGTGGTGACGCCGAATGACAGTGCTCTTGTCGGGGCGCGCGCGCTCTATATCGGCACGGCGGGCGATGTCGCCATTGCGCCGCGGCGCGATGTGGATCCGGTCGTCTTCAGAAACGTGCCGGCCGGGACGGTCCTGCCGGTGCATGCGGCGATCGTGGCGCTGACCGGGACCACGGCGTCCAACATCATCGCGCTGTTCTGAGCTTTCCACCTTATGGGCAGACCGACCAAGTTCACCCAGGCGCTGGCGGAGAAAATTTGCGAGCGCATCGCCGACAGGGAAAGCCTCCGGTCGATCTGCCGGGATGAGGATATGCCGGCGAAATCGACGGTGCTCTCCTGGCTCGCCGATGACGGCAAGGCGGCGTTTCGGGCGCGTTATGCGCTGGCCCGCGAGATCCTGGCCGACGGCTTCGTCGACGAGCTGGTCGAGATCGCCGACGACCGCAGCAATGACTGGATCGAGAAGAAGAACGCCGCCGGCGAAACCACCGGCTGGCAGGAGAATGGCGAGGCGATCAGGCGCTCGCAGCTGCGCATCGCCACGCGGCAATGGGTCGCCGAGAAGCTGAAGCCGAAGAAATACGGCGCCAAGGTCGAGCCCGAACAGGGCGTCACCGGCGAAGTCTCGCAATTGCTGGAAGATATCAATGGCAAAACCCGCGGACTTCCAAACGGCGGTTGACCAGTTTTCCGACTGGCGCTGGCGGCTGAACAATCTCTACTGGATCACCGACAAGGCCGGCAAACGCGTCAGGTTCGAGATGAATTGGACGCAGATGACCTTCTTCGAGCAGATGCATTATCTGAATGTGCTGCTGAAGGCCCGCCAGCTCGGCCTCACCACCTTCATCCAGATCTTCATGCTCGATGCCTGCGTCTTCAACCGGGATATCAGGGCCGGCACCATCGCCCATACGCTCGGCGACGTGCAGACGATCTTCCGGGACAAGATCAAATATCCCTATGACAATCTGCCGGATGGCATCCGCAATGCCGTGCCCGTCGTCAGGACCAACCAGACCGAACTGCTGCTCGCCAACAATTCGAGCATCCGCGTCGGCACCTCGCTGCGCTCGGGAACGCTGCAATATCTGCATATTTCCGAATATGGAAAGCTCTGCGCCAAATATCCCGAAAAGGCGAGGGAAGTGCGCACCGGCGCCTTGAACACGGTGCAGGCCGGCCAGCTGGTCTTCGTCGAAAGCACGGCGGAGGGCCAGGAAGGGCATTTCTATTCGCTCTGCGAGGATGGCCAGGTCAAGCAGCGCCAGGCGGCGAAGCTGACCGAACTGGACTTCAAGTTCCATTTCTTTCCCTGGTGGAAGGAGCCGCAATATCAGATCGCGCCCGAAGGCGTGATCATCACCGATGCTTTCGCCAAATATTTCCGCAACCTGGCCGACCAGGGCATCAGCCTGACCGACGGGCAGAAGGCCTGGTATATCAAGAAGGCCGAAACCCAGCTCGGCGACATGAAGCGCGAATATCCCTCGACGCCGGCCGAAGCCTTCGAAGCAAGCGTCGAGGGCGCCTATTATGCCGATCAGATGGCGGTGGCCGATGCCGAAGAGCGCATCGGGGTTTTCCCGCATGTCGCGGGTTATCCGGTTCACACCATTTCCGACATCGGCATGGACGATGCCAACAGCGTCTGGCTGTTCCAGGTGCTGCCCGGCCGCGTGCGGATGATCGGCTATTTCGAGCACACCGGCACCGGCATGGACGGCATGCTCGACGAACTGGCGCGGCGCGGCGCCGAGCACGGCTATGTCTACGGCGTGCACAACATGCCGCATGACATCAAGGTCCGGGAATGGACGCGCGGCGGCATGACCCGCATCGAGATCATGCTGAAAGAGGTCAGGGCGCGCGGTCTCGGCACGGTGCGCAAGGTCGAGCGCGCCTATGTCCACGACCGCATCAACGGCACGCGGCGCATTCTGGCGAAAGTCGAGTTCGACCAGGCCGGCTGCATCGACGGCATCAAGTGCCTGAGGAACTACCGCAAGGACTGGGACGAGGACCTCGGCGTCTTCCGCGACGAGCCGCTGCACAACTGGGCCTCGCACGGCGCCGACGCTTTCGGCGGGTTGGCGATCATCTTCACCGGACTGGCGCCGGAACCGCTGAAGCCGGAGCCGAAGGCGCTGCCGACCTTCCAGACCATGACCTTCGACGAATTTGCCGATTCCACCCCGAGACAGAGCGAGCGTGTTTGATGGAAGACGAGACAACGGCGTCGGAGAGCGGGCAGCAGTGGGATCCGGCCAAGGTCGGCGCCCATTGGCAGCAGGAGCTCGAGCGCGCCCAGCGCTATTTCAAATCCTGGCATGACCGCTGCGTCAAGATCGAGAAGATCTATCTCGACCAGCAGGCGGACCAGACGAGCGCGGCCAAGCGCCGGTTTCCGATGCTTTGGGCCAACACCTCGGTGCTGCAGCCGGCCGTTTATGCCCGCGTGCCGCAGTCGGTGGTCGAGCGCCGCTTCAAGGATGCCCAGCCGGTGGCGCGCATCGCCTCCGAGCTCGTCGAACGCAATCTCGCCTATACAGGCGACGAGGCCGATCTCGATTCCATCATGCGGGCGGTGCGCGACGATTTCCTGCTCTGTGCCCGCGGCACGGTGTGGCTGCGCTATGAGGCCGATTTCGAGCCGCTCGACATGGGCGTCGAGCCCTCTCAGCCGGCGAATGGCGGCTTGCCCGAGGGTCTGCCCGCAGATGGCATTGGCGCTCCTCTGCCCGAGGGGATCGCCGACGAGCGGGTGTGCATCGATTATGTCCACTGGTCGGACTTCCTGCATTCGCCGGCGCGGCGCTGGAAGGATGTCACCTGGGTGGCGCGGCGGGTGCCGATGACCGACGAGGAGATGGAGAAGCGCTTCGGCCGGCAAGCGATGACATCGCGGGCGGCGGACGGCGCGGCCGGCAAAAAGGGCGAAAGCCAGGCCGAGCGCGCCGAAAACGAGGGCAAGACCCATATCTGGGAAATCTGGTGCAAGAGCGAGAATTATACCGTCTGGATCGCCGACGGCGCGGCCGTGGCGCTCGAAGTCTCCGAGCCGCCGCTCGATCTCACCCATTTCTGGCCGTGCCCGCGCCCGGCCTACGGCACGATGTCGACGAGCTCGCTGATCCCGGTTCCCGATTATGTCTATTATCAGCAGCAATGCGACGAGATCGATCTCTTGACCAGGCGCATCAACAAGCTGACCGATCAGCTGCGGCTGAAGATCTTCTATCCCTCCGGCGACGGCGCGATCTCGCCGGCGATCGAAAAGGCGATGCGGCCTGAAAACGACATGGTGATGGTGCCGATCCCGGAATGGGCCGCCTTCACCGACAAGGGCGGCTCGAAGGCGATCGTGACGCTGCCGATCGACGAGGTGCAGAAGGTGATCGTCGCCTGCATGGCGGCGCGCAAGCAACTGATCGAGGATGTCTACCAGATCACCGGCATTTCAGACATCGTGCGCGGCGACACCCAGGCCTCGGAGACGGCGACGGCGCAGCGGATCAAGAGCCAGTGGGGCTCGATCCGCATCCGCGACCGCCAGGCCGAGCTCGCCCGCTTTGCCCGCGACATCATCCGCCTTGCCGGCGAAATCATCTGCGACCAGTTCCAGCCGGAAACGCTGATGCTGGTGAGCGGCGTCAAGCTGCCCACCATGGCCGAGAAACAGCAGGTGCAAATGCAGATGCAGCAGATGCAGATGGCCGCGCAGCAGGCGGCGATGCGGGCGCAGCAGATGGGCCAACCCCCACCGCCGCCGCCGGAAATGCCGCCGCAGCTGCAGCAGATGATGGGGCAGCCGACGATCGACGAGGTGGTGCAGCTCTTGCGCAACGACAGCATTCGCGGCTTCCAGATCGAGATCGAAACGGATTCGACCATCGAGCCGGACGAGGATGCCGAAAAGCAGCGCCGCATGGAATTCGTGCAGATGGTCGGCGGCTTCATGCAGCAGGCCGGCGCCATGGCGCAGCAGTCGCCGATGCTGGTGCCTGTCATGGTCGAGACGCTGCTCTTTGCCGCCCGCGGCTTCCGGGCCGGCCGCCAGCTGGAAAGCACGCTGGAGCAGGTCGGCGCCCAACTTTCTCAGGCCGCCGGCGCCCCGAAGCCGGAGCCGCAGCCTGCGCCCGGAGAGATGATCAAGCTGCAGACCGCTCAGGTGAAGGCGGGTGCGGAACAGCGCAAGGCCGAGCTCGGCGTCGCAGAGGCCGAGATCGAGCACCGCGCCACGGTGGAAAAGGCGCGCGGCGAAATGGCGGCGCAGGCGATCGATCAGATGCGCAGCGCGCAATCCGTTTACCAATGGGCCGGGAGAACAGCATGAGAGAACGCTATTGCCGCGTCTGCGGCGGCTGGCACGCGCTCGACCAATGGCCGCACAATTGCTTGCCGGAACGCAGTCCGGCGCGCTCCGACCTTCCGGCGCCGCATTTCGTCAGCGACAGCATCGATATCCAGTCGATGCATGACGGGCAGCACTACACCTCGAAGGCCAAGCTACGCTCAGCCTACCGGGCCGCCGGCGTGGTCGAGATCGGCAATGAAAAACCGCAGCCGATCGCGAAGCCGACCACGGATCGAAAGGCGATCCGCAACGAATTACGGCGCGTTCACGCCGAATACAACGCCTGATGCATGTCGCCCGGAAGTGTGCCGCGGTTCCGGGACAACGACATGCAAAACAACGATCTACCGGGCATCAATCCCCGAAATAGGAAATTTCCCACATGGATATGGAAGACCTGAACGAAGCCGGCAACGGCAGCGAAGATTTTGGCGCGTCCGATGGCGCGCCGGTCAGCATTCGCGACAGCCTGAAGGCGGCGATCGATACCGTCGAAGGCAATGGACCGGGCGAACTCGCCGGCCAGCCGCGCGACGGCGAAAATGGCCGTTTCCTGGCCAAGGGGCAGGAGCAGGCCGCCGCCCAGCAGACAGCGCAGGCACAGAGCCGAGGGCAGGGCGTCGAACAGCCTGCAGCCGGCGGCAGCCGGGTTCCGCCCGGCTGGTCGGCGGAAGCCAAGGCGCACTTCGGCAGCCTCCCCGGCGAAGTGCAGGCGGCGATCGCCAAGCGCGAACAGGAGGTCGATAACGGCTTCCGTGTCCTGCAGGATTACAAGGGGCTCGAGGAATTCACGCCGCTCATCCGCCAGGCCGGCATGACCCATGCCGACGTCATGCGCCGGGCGATCGACTGGGAAAAGGCGCTCATCCACGACCCCGTCAACACCGTCGTTCACGTCGCCAGGATGGCCGGGGTCAATCTTCATGCCCTCGTCAATGGTCAGACGGGGGAGATCCTGCAGCGCAATTCGCAGCAGGTACAGCCGCAGCCGCGATCCATCAATGTCGAGGCGACGGTCGAACATGTTCTGCGGAAAAGGGACACCGAAACTCAAGTCGATGCCTTCCTTTCCGACCCGGCAAACGCGCACGCCGACGATGTGCTTGACGACATGGTCGCCCTTATCAATGCCGGGCGGGCATCGACGCTTCAGGACGCCTACGACGCCGCATGCTGGATGCGCCCGGACATTCGCCGGCAGTTGATCAGCCAGACTGCGGCTCCTGTCCATCCACAGCAAGCCCAGAGGGCCGCAGCGGCAGATCAAGCCCGCCGCGCCTCGCGATCCATCTCTGGTTCCTCCGCGCCGGGCCCGACCCGCGACGCGGCAAGAGGCCAGCCCACCTCCATCCGGGACTCGCTGCGCGACGCCATGCGGTTTTCGCGCGGCCAAGTCTGATCAAAGGCCAATTCTGATCAAAGGAATGATCGATGCCCATTTCGCCCAACCTCTCTGAAATCGTCACCACGACGCTGCGCAACCGCAGCGGCACGGTCGCCGACGACGTGACGAAGAACAACGGTCTTCTCACCCGTCTCAACAGCCGCGGCCGCAAGAAGCCCATCTCCGGCGGCCGCACCATCGTCCAGGAACTGCAGTACCAGGAAAACAGCACCTTCAAGCGCTATTCCGGCTACGATATTTTGAATGTGCAGCCCTCCGACGTCATCACCGCGGCCGAATACGACCTCAAGCAGGCCGCGGTTGCTGTCTCCATGTCCGGCCTCGAACAGCTGCAGAACTCCGGCGAGGATGCGATTCTCGATCTGCTCGAGCAGCGCATCGAAAACGCCGAAACGACGCTGAAGAACAACATCGCCCTCGACTGCTATTCCGATGGCACAGCCGATGGCGGGCGGCAGATCGGCGGCCTGCAGCTCTTGATCTCGACCTCGCCGACGTCCGGCACCGTCGGCGGCATTTCGCGCGCCACCTGGGGTTTCTGGCGCAACCAGAAATTCTCGGCCTCGGCCGATGGCGGTGCGGCCGCCACCAATGCCAATATCCAGAGCTACATGAACCGGCTCTATATGTCCTGCGTGCGCGGCTCGGACGCGCCCGATCTCGTCGTCGCCGACAACAACTTCTTCCGCCTCTACTGGGAATCGCTGCAGGCGATCCAGCGCATCACCTCGGCGGACAAGGGCATGGCCGGCTTCCAGTCGCTGCAATATATGGGCGCCGACGTGATCTTCGACGGCGGTTTCGGCGGCGGCGCGCCGCTCAACCAGATGTTCTTCCTCAACACCAAATACCTGTTCTACCGCCCGCACCGCGACCGCGACATGGCGCCGATCGGTGACGAGCGCATGAACACCAACCAGGATGCCTTCGTGCAGCTGATGGGCTTCGCCGGCAACCTCACCATGAACAACGCCTTCCTGCAGGGCGTGCTGTTCGCCTGATCGAACGAAAGGAACAAGCAAATGTCGATCGCAACCATCCAGTCCGATCGTCTTGGCGCGAACCCGTTCGTCGTCGAAGGCCCGATCGTTTCCGGCTCCGGTATTCCCGGGCCGAACTTTGCCCTCGGCGCCATCGCCGGCGGCGACCGCGAATCCGAATGGGTCTATTGCCAGCTGGTGCTGGCCTCGCAGACGACCCTTCAGCCCGGCCAGTGGTTCCAGTGGACCCGGGATTATGTCGCCTCGCTGCTGACGACGGCGGCGGCCGTCGTCGGCCAGCGCTGCGGCGTCTTTTCCGGGGCCGCCCAGCCGCCGACCGTGACCGGCGGCCCGGTCGGCGCCGTGACGCTGCAACCCGGCACCTATTACATCTGGCTGCAGCGCAACGGCCAGGCGCCGTCGCAGGTGGCGACCGCAACGGCGGCCCTCGTCGTTGCCGAAACCACCGCCACCGCAGGCCAGGCAAGCGCCCCGGCCTCGGCAACGACGACCACCAAGGCCATCGCCAACGTCAATTTTGCGGCGGCCAACCAGACCTTCACCGCAACCACCGTCAACGGCTCCAACCTGCTGACCAGCCTTTCCGGCCTCAATGCCGGTTCCGGCCCGTTCATCGGTGCGGCGGTTGCCGGCACCGGTATTGCAGGCGGCACGACGATCTCGGGCATCACCTACAACCCGAACGGCGTCGTCCAGAGCATCACGCTCTCGGCCAATGCCACCGCCAACGGCACGGGCATCACCGTCACGGCGACGGGCGTGCTGGAGGCGACGCTGATGCGGCCGTTTCTGTCGAAGGTGAATTAAAGCAAGACGTTGACGGGCGCTGCGGCGCCCGTTTTCGCCGACCTTTTTATGCGTGGCGTGCCCCTCATCCGGCTGCCGCCACCTTCTCCCCGCTTGCGGGGAGAAGGGACACCGCCGCGACCTCTCCGTTCCCCACCTACCTCTAGCGGGGCACGTCCCCTCTCCCCGTTTTTACGGGGAGAGGGCTAGGGTGAGGGGCAGCCATCCGCACGACATCGCTCATCCCACATCTCCCCGCCATCAACAGCGAGACACACACCATGCCCGACAACACCGGAATTTATGCCTCCTTCAGCCTCGAGCCGGTCGAACAGACCTTTCTGACCGAAAGGGAAGGCCGGCCGATCTTTGCCGACAAGGAATTCGTGCGCATCTTCATCGCAGGCGACAAACATACCGAAGTCTACCGCGAGGTGACGGACAACGACAAACAGCGTTTTGCCGACGCCTACAAGCGCTTCAAGGAAGGCGCCGAGGCCCGCGAGCAGCTGACCGGCACGCCGCTTTCGCAATGGCCCTATCTCAAGCCCAGCCAGATCAAGGAGATGGAGGCGGTCAACATCTATACCGTCGAGCAGCTCGCCGCTCTCTCCGATACCGCCAAGCAGAAGATCGGCATGGGCGCCAACGAGCTTGTCGCCGCCGCCCGGGCCTATCTGGCCACCGCCGAGAACTCCAGCGCCGCTTCCGCCTTCGCCGCCGAAAACGAGCGGCTGAAGGGCGAGGTCAGCCGCCTGCAGGAGCAGATGAAGGAAATGGCCTTGCGCTTCGAGGCGATCGACAGGGAAGGCGAGGGCAAGGGGCGCGGCCGGCAGGCGGCCTGAGGAAGCGCTGAACAAGCGGCCCCCTCATCCGCCCTACGGGCACCTTCTCCCCGCTGGGGAGAAGAGGGAATCGAGACCTCGCGGCATAACCCCTTCGCCCCAACGGGGAGAAGGTGCCGGCAGGCGGATGAGGGGGTTGCACGGCACAACCTCAAGTAATTTTGCCTATCCCAACGTCCACAGCAACGGCTCTGAACCGGAGATCCCCCGCATGTCGCTCTTGACCATCATTCAGAACGTGTGCGCGGAGATCGACCTCGATCCGCCGACGGCCGTCATGTCTTCGGCGGATCCGCAGATCATGCAGCTGCGCATCCTCTCCACCCGCGCCGGCCGCGACCTGATGCGCGAGCATGACTGGTCGGCGCTGACGGTCGACCGGCAATTCACCGCGACGGGCGCCAACCCCGAGCCGGCCGAACCGCCGGCCGACTGGGACCGTTTCGCCGCCAATGCGAAGATCTGGAACGCCGCGCGCCTCTGGCAGCTGAATGGCCCCGTCGAGCCGCAGACCTGGCAGCGCCAGACGATCCTGAATTCGAACCCGGTGCCGCAGATTTGGCGCATGTCGGGCGGCAGGCTCGACATCTACCCCAATGCCGCGGGCGAGACGATCAGATACCAATATATCTCCGGCTTCTGGGTGGCGGTGAACGGCGGGGCGGTCACGGCCGGCAACTGGGCCAACGATACCGATACCGCCCGTTTTCCCGAAGATCTTCTCGAACTGTCGCTGATCTGGCGCTGGAAGCGGGCCAAGGGCCTCGACTATGGCGAGGAGATCGCCAGTTACGAGCGCGCCAAGGAGGCCGCCATCGGCGCCGACCGGGCCGCAGCGCCCGTCGACCTCTCGCTGCCGATGAGGGGCCAGGCGCCTGAGAATTATTGGCCCGGCACGATCACGGTGACGCCATGACCCGCAGACCTGTTCCCCCCAATGGCCGCACCCGCCGCGTTTCGCCGGGCAAGGACTGGATCGCGCCGATCGGCGGCTGGCGAACCGATGTCGAGATGGCGGATATGCCCGCCGATGCGGCCTTTCAGCTCGACAATTTCTTTCCCGAGGCCAACCGGGTGCGCGCCCGTTATGGCTTCCTCGCCTTCGCCACCGGGCTTGGTGCCGACGTGCAGACGGTCATTGCCTATTCCGGCGCCGGCAACAGGCTGTTTGCCGCCGCCGGCGACAAGATCTTCGAGGTGACGGCGGGCGGCGCCGTCGGTGCACCCGTCGTCTCCGGCCTCTCCAGCGCCCATTGGTCGGTGCAGCAATATACCAACCCGGCCGGCCAGGAATTCCTGCGCCTGGTCAACGGCTTGGACACGCCGCTGCTCTTCAACGGCACCGCCTGGACGAACAATTTTCTCACCGGCACCGCAACGCTTGCCACCCAGAACGTCGCCGTCCGCAACACGGCCTATATGCTGAGCTTTTTCGGCACCGGCTCGGTCGCCCTTTCCGGCGCCTTCACCGGCACGCTGAACGGCACCGGCGTCAACAACCGGGTGTCGCTGACCTTCACGCCGGCGGCCGGCACGCTCACCGTCACCGTGACGGGCTCGGTCACCAATGCGCAGCTCGAAAAAGGCGCGGTCGCCACCCCTTACGTCACTTCGACGATGATCACCGGCATATCGGATGCCTCGCTGCTGATCGCGGTGACGGCCTATCGCTCGCGCCTGTGGTTCATCGAGAAGAACTCGACCAATGTCTGGTATCTCGCCACCGATGCCGTCAGCGGCGCCGCCACGGTGCTGCCGGTCGGCGGCAACATGAAATACGGCGGCACGCTGGTGGCGATCAACGTCTGGACCATTCCGGTTTCGACCGGCCTGCAGCAGTGCCTGGTGCTGATCTCCTCCGAGGGCGAGGTGATCGTCTACCAGGGCTCCGATCCCGCCAATGCTGCCAATTGGGGCCTGATCGGCACCTTCAAGCTCGGCCGGCCACTCGGCAGCGATCGCTGCCTGCTGTCGGTCGGCGCGGATCTGGCGATCATGACGACGGATGGCATCGTGCCGATCACCAAGGCCGTGCAGCTCGATCGCGGCGCCACCAGCCTCGGGGCGATTACCGCCAAGATCGGCCCGACCTGGCGCGAGACAGTGGCGGCGACCGGCACGACATCGCAGGAATGGCAGCTTTCGAGCTTCCCGGCCCGGCAGATGGCGATCGTCAACCTGCCGTCCTCCTCTGGCCCCTATCAATATGTGATGAACACCGAAACCGGGGCGTGGTGCCGCTTCGTCGGCATGCCGGCCTCCTGCTGGGCGACATGGCAGGACCGGCTGTTTTTCGGGGCCGCCGACGGCACGGTCTACGAGGCCGAGGTCGGCGCCAACGACAATGGCGTGGCGATCGACGCGCTGATGGTCGGCGCCTGGAGCCGTTATGGCGACGGGCTTTCGACCAAGCTCTCGAAGCTGATCGGCGTAACGGCGCAGATCGGCGTTTCCACGGTGATGTATGCCGGCATCTCCGTCGACTACCAGACGAAGATTCCGACCGCCCTTCTCTCCTCGGTCAAGAACAATGCGGCGGCGAAATGGGGAACGGCGATCTGGGGCGTGTCGAAATTCCCGGGCATTTCGCTGGTGCGCAAATTCGCCTCCGCCGGCGGCGCCGGTTCGGCCTTGGCGCCGACGATCCGCGCGCTGATCTCCGGCTCGTCGGGCTCGGTCTCCGAGGCCGCCGTTGTCGGCGGTTCGGTGCTTTACGAAAAGGGCGCGCCGATTTGATCGTCTCCGAACCGCGCGAGGAGATCGCCGCCTGGGTCGGGGCCAGGATCGGCGTCACCTTCCACCCGCCTTACACCACGCTCGCCCATGTCGACCGCGGCCGGATCATCGCCGGCTTCGTCTTCAACGTCTGGACCGAACATGACGTCGAGGTTTCGCTCGCCGCCGACCGGCTGTCGCGGACGCTGATGCGATCGGTCTTTCGCTATGTCGTGCATCAGCTCGGCTGCCGCCGGGCCACTGCCAGGACCCGCGCCGACAACATCGCCGCCCAGACGGTGCTCGCCAGGTTGGGCGCCCGTCAGGAAGGCCGCCAGCAAGCCTATTTCGGCGACTGCGACGCGCTGCTTTACGCAATCATGAAGGAGGATTTCCCCTATGGTCTCCACGCCGAAGGCCCCGAAGGCGCCTGATCCGACCCAGACCGCAGCGGCGCAGACGGCGACGAACGTCGACACCGCCATTGCCAACTCCGGCCTGAGCTATGTCAACCAGTACACGCCTGACGGCTCGCTGGAATACAAGGTCACCGGCCAGCAGACGATGACCGACCAGAACGGGAAGACATACCAGATCCCGATCCGGTCGGCCTATCAGACCTATTCCCCCGAAAACCAGGCGATCTACGACCAGACGC
Organism: Rhizobium chutanense; assembly: GCF_002531935.1. Taxonomy (GTDB): domain Bacteria; phylum Pseudomonadota; class Alphaproteobacteria; order Rhizobiales; family Rhizobiaceae; genus Rhizobium; species Rhizobium chutanense. The sequence goes on from NZ_NWSV01000027.1 coordinate 11,967, forward strand.
AGCAGACGCAGCTCGGCCTTGCCAGGCTCGCCAACGACCAGACCAACAAAATCTCCGGCGTGCTCGGCACCAATGTCGATCTCAGCGCCGGCAATGTCGACAAATATGTCAATGATCACTGGCAGTCCGGCTTCAACAACCAGTGGGACCGCGACCAGGCGAGCCTCGATCAGAGCCTCGCCGACAAGGGCATCGCGATGGGCTCGGCCGCCTATGACAACGCGATGCGCGATTTTTCGACGCGCAAACAGGCCGCCTCCGACCAGTATCTCGGCGACATGTATTCCAATGCCCAGAATTCGATCCTGACCGAGCGCAACCAGCCGCTGAACGAGATTTCGGCGCTGATGTCGGGCTCGCAGGTGCACCAGTCGAGCTATGTCAATTCGCCGACGACGCAGCTGCCGACGGTGGATCAGGCCGGGCTGATCAACGAGAACTACAATCAGAAGATGGGCCAGTACAATCAGCAGCTCGCGCAGTCGAATGCGGCGATGGGCGGCCTGTTCGGACTCGGCGGCTCTTTGCTCGGCGGCTGGGCGATGAAATCCGACCGACGGCTGAAGGAAGACATCAAACGCGTCGGCACGCTGGATAACGGTCTGCCGGTCTACGCCTTCCGCTACAAGGAGGGCGGCCCGGTGCAGATCGGTCTCATGTCCGACGATGTGCGCGAGGTTCATCCGGGCGCCGTGTTCGAAGCTGCCGATGGGTTCGATCGCGTCGATTACGAAAGGGCCGTGGCATGATCCCAACCATTTTCGGTGCCGATACCGGCAAGACACAGGGCGACATCGACGGCCAGCGCAAGCGACTGGCCTACGCGATGCTGCAGCAGGGCACGGATACGAGCCCGGTGCAATCGCCATGGGAAGGGGTCGCGCGGCTTGCCGAGGGCGGGCTCGGCGGCTTGGCGCTTCGTCAACAGCGGCAGGCGCAGCAGGCAGCCGGCGGTCAAGGGACCGCCGCTCCGAAAGACCAGCCTTCCACACCAGCGCCGACCTCTCCCGGCCTCCTGTCGTTGCTCTTCGGCAGCGGACCGATGCGCCGGACCGGCGGCTAGCATCAGGCGCGTCGGCACGCTGACAACGGTCTGCCGGCCGACGCCTTCAGGCACAAGGACGCGGCCCGACCCAGATCGGGCTGGTGTCCGACGATGTGCGCAAGATTCATCCAGACGCGGTGTTCAACATCCAGACGATTTCGACCGCGCCGATTACGAAAGGGCAGTGGACCAATGTCATTAGCGTCATTCATTTCCGGCGGCGATACCGGCAAGACACAGGGCGAGATCAGCGAGCAGCGCAAGCGGCTGGCGCAAGCCATGCTGGAGCAGGGCATGGAGACAAGCCCGGTACAATCCCCCTGGCAAGGGGCTGCGCGTCTTGTCCAGGCACTGATGGGCGGACTGGGGCTCCGCCGGCAGGAGCAGCAGGCAAGCGGCGACGACAGCGCGGCGCCGGCGGGCGACCCAGGCTACTTTCCCTTCGCGCCACTGCCCGACAACGGCCCCGTTCCGCCGGGAAGACCCAATCTCGACCCGCTGATGCCGACCGACGATCGCGGCGGACAGCCCATGGCCCCGCCCGCCCAGCCCGGCGCCGGTCTCTTTGCGCCGCTGCCCGACAACGGACCCATTCCGACGCCGAGGCCCTATCGCGACCCGATGGTCACGACAGGTGATCGCCGGCAACAGCCTATGGCGGGCAGCCAGCCGCCGCAGTTTCCGTTGGAACACTTTGGCGATCCCGTCACGCCGCCTGCCAACCCGCCCATTCCGACGTCGCGACCCTATCGCGACCCGATGGTCACGACCGACGATCGCCGCGAGCAGCCGATGGCGACCGATCAGCCGGGCGACGAGAGCTTCGCTCCGCTGCCTGACCATGGCCCCATTCCTTCGCAGAGACCTGGCTATCGCGACCCGCAGGTGACGACGGACGAACGCCGCCAGCAGCCCGCGGCGCCAGCGCCTGGCAGCGGCGGCGCCGGATCCGCAAACGACGGGGCAGAGCTTCAAACGATTCTGTCCGATCCCGTTCGTAGCGCCAAGCTGCCGGCCGGCATGCGCAACAACAATCCCGCCAATCTCAAATATGTCGGGCAGCATGGGCCAGGAATCATCGGCCCTTCCGAGAACACCGACCAGGGCGATCCACAAGTCGTCTATGCCACGCCGGAGGCGGGCATGCGGCACAATGTCTGGCAGATCATGAAGAAGTATCGGGAAGGCATGCTGACGCCGAATCAGATGATCGCTGGAACAAAGGGATGGACGCCTAAGTCTTTCACGGCGGCTGCCAACATTGCGCGCTCGATGGGCATCGGCCCTGACGACGATCTCCGCCTGACCGACCCGGCAATGGCAAAGAAGTTTGTTCGCGCCCTCATCACTCAGGAGCAGGGAACATCGGGCGCTCTTTATCCGGACAGCATGATTGAAGCGGCAATCGCAGCACAGTCCAAGGGCGTTGCGCATGCCTTGCCTTCCCAGCCTGTCAAGGGGCCTGTCCCCGCGCCGAGGCCGGAATATCCCGATCCGCCGATGACGACGGACGAGCGCCGCCAGCAGCCCGCGACGGCGCCCCAGCTGCCTGGCGACGATCCCTTCGTTCCACCGGGCAAAGTGCCCGTTCCCACACCGAAGCCCGGCCGCCACGATCGGCAGGCGGTAAGGGGCACTCCCAGCCAGCAACCCGTCGACGCCGATGTCTTCAACGGCTTCATGGATACGGTGAAGAACGGCTATAAGCAGCGGGATGGCTCGGTCATCCAGGTCACCAACCCTTACGGCCTGGCGGCCATCGCCTCGACCGGTCAGTCCGAAAGCCAGTTCTCGTCCAAGAGAGCCAATAGCTCCTGGTCCGACCCAAGCGGGAGCGGAAAGCCGGGCACCTCGGGCGGCATCATGTCGTGGCGCAATAGCCGCCTGCAAAAGCTTTACAACTTCGCTGCCGCCAAGGGCGAAAAGCCAGGTGCGATCAGTCCGCAGACACAGGCCGAATTCTTCCTGCAGGAGGACCCCCGTCTGATCGCCCGGCTGAATGCCGCTCAATCGCTCGAGGAGGCACAGCGCCTCATGAACAGAGCCTGGGCATTTGAAGGCTACAATGAGCCGGGGAACAAGGAGGTCGACAATCGGCTCGCCAGAGCCAGGAGTTTTATGCCGCAGTACCAGACGGGAGGCGCCGCCGATCCGTTCGCTCTGCCTGACAGTCCATCCGGTCCGACGCCGAGGCCGGGGCCTCGCGACCGAAAGCAGACGATGAACCAAGGTCGCGGGCGGGCCGCGCCACAGGCTGCCGGGAAATCGGACGCACTCGTGCGCGCTCTGCTTGCTCGGCCGCAAAGCGGCCTCTGGTAGCCCGATCCAGGCTTCCGAGGGCAGCAACGCGCGGTGGTCGGATTGGATCACGATCGATCTGCTCGCCGTAATCGACACTACTTGCTCCAGGCCTCGCAATCCGCGGGGTCTTTTCTTTGCGGAGAAGCTCAATGCCCAGAAACCCATCCACCGGCGTCTATTCCAAACCCGCCGGCACGACACCTTCCGTCGGCCAGGTCATCGACCCCGCGCCGTGGAACGCGCTGACCACCGACCTCGGCAACGAAATCACCAATTCGCTGCCGCGCGACGGCTCGGCGCCGATGATCGCGCCGCTCAAGGCTGCAGGCGGAACCGTGTCCGGGCCGGGCCTCGGCTTCGCCTCGACGCCGCAGACCGGCCTCTATCTGAAGGGTGGCGGCCTGCTCGGCTTTGCCCAGAACGGCGTTGACGTCTCGTTCGATCAGGCTCTGGTCTATGCGGCCAAGTCGGGCGATTACACCGCGCTTGCATCCGACGGCAACGCTGTTCATCGCTTTACCGCGGCCGCGACACTCACCCTGAGCGCAGCGTCGACGCTCGGCGCAAACTGGCACTATTGCGTGATCGCCGACGGCGGAGACGTGACGATCGATCCGAACGGGTCGGAGACGATCGACGGCGCGGCTACGCTTGTCATTCCGAACGGCTATTCCGCATTCATCATCTGCAGCGGATCGGCGTTCTTCACCGACAGAATGGCGTCAACGCTCAAGACGGTAGCGGCGTCCTCACCCGCTGGGCACATCTACGGTCTGACTCTTTCCAACAATGCCGGCGATCCAACAAACTCGATCGATATCGCAGCCGGGGCGGCAGCGAGCGATGGTGCAATCCCAGTTCTCATGAGCCTTGCAAGTACGTTGATCAAGGTCGGAAACATCGCGTGGGCCGTGGGCTCCGGCAATGGCTGGCTTGATACCGGTGCAATCGCGGATGGATGGTACTACCCCTATATCATCGCTCGGTCGGACACAGGTGTTGTCGACTCGCTTCTTTCCGCAAGCGCAACCTCACCCATTATGCCTGGAAGTTATGACAGAAAGCGCCGTATCGGAGCTCTCCTGCGGGTATCTGGGGCATGGGTCAGTTTCGTCCAAGATGGGGATTTCTTCGCATACAAGGTGCCGACGACTGACGTAAGCACGATTGCCACATCCGCCACGTTGAGAACGTTGAAAGTACCCCCAGCATTCCCGGTAATGGCTCGCATCGTGACTCAAATAGCCAACGCTGGCGGAGCGATCGCGAATATCAACCATTGGGATCCAGCATTGGGGACGAGCGTACCGTCTGCGGCAACCGGGTTTGGCCAGAACTTCGTTAACACCCCTGTGTCGCAGGCATTCTCGCGAGAAGTGGATATTCGCACCAATTCTGCCGGTCAAATCTACAATGTCGCCTCCTCCACGTCATTCACTTCCTACACCATTTCGACGCAGGCGTATTTCGACACGCGCGGTCGCTTTTACTGAGGTCTGCGTTGGACGGGTCTATCGCAGCCTCTGGATATGGACTTGGTGGCTTCCACTTCCCATACGGGAGGATTTCGTAGTAGAGATTCCGCATGAAGATTGACAAGGCATCATATCGAAACAGAGGCGGACTAATCCAGCGGATCACTACCGTTTATAAGCGCTTTCGCTACTTCACAGCCGCCGGTAATGATCTCGTGGTAAAGCGTAGCGCAGAGTTCCGCATGGTGAAGCACGCTGTCCTCAAAGTCGGCTCTGGCGTCACAATACAGGATGAAGCGTTCTTTCAACTGACAATGCCGGAGCCGAAGGTCTTCATCGGCAACAATACGGTGATCGGCCGACGCAATGTCATCACTGCGAAAAACCACATTTCCATAGGCAATGATGTTTTGATCGGCTCGGATGTCCAGATCGTCGATCATAGCCACGGCATGCGTAAGAACATGCCTATCCGACTGCAGAAGGCTGATATCGGTTCTGTCGAGATCGGCGATGACGTCTGGATCGGCGCCGGTTCCAAAATCCTGATGAACGTGAAGATCGGGAAAGGAGCCGTGATCGGCGCGAATTCGGTCGTTCTCAGCGACATCCCAGAATATGCTATCGCCGTTGGCGCTCCTGCCAGAGTCGTAAAATACCGAGAATAATGGCATCCCGCGCCCTTCGACGGTGCCATGATCCTCCGCTACCTTGCCTACCTGCCGGCGACCTAATCGTCGTTTCCTTGTCGCATGCCCTATCGCCCGCGCTGGCCGCATGGTCAATGAAGAACGGGCGTTCTGCCAGGCCGATGGCGGTGGACCATGCCGCCACGGGGTTCAAACTCTGGTGGCAGCGGGCTCGTTGGACATGGCGCAACCTGTACAATGGCTCACAATCCGAAGCGCCAGGCCTCGGGAACGTCGCGTCTGCCGTCACCGTCAACCGCGATGTGCCGATGCCGTTGGGTTTCTGGATAACGCTTGTCGTTCATTAAAGAGTCGAAGTCATCGGCAATTAGCTAATTACGGGGCCCGCCACATTCAGTGGGGCGATTGGCAATAGGGGCCATCAAGACTTAAGAGATGCCTGGCCGTATAGTGTTCAGGATTTCTTATCTTGACGATAAAAGCATTCGCCGCATAGGACCATTTGCTTTGCACGTCGCGTCCGCGACGAACGATATAGAGGCATCCTGGAACGTCAACCGCCGCGTCTTCGACTTTGGACCAGGCTCCCAAGAATCGTTTGAAATTGTCAACGAATCCCGACCAGCCGCCATATGCAGTCATTGAGTCGTAATCCAAGATCAATGCATCATGTTTCCCGGTCGCGGCCTCATGCAATCCGGCATATTCCCCCAATCCGGGCATCGTATCGAATGCGGTCAGGCCGGATCTATCAAGGATCACGGAATTGCGGCTTTGCAGGGAAGGGGTGTTCCTGATGGTATCGGCAAAAGCCTCCTGGCGCAGGTGGTCGACATAAAAGGTGGCGTAAACAAACCACCAATTCACAATGAACACCGCTATCAAGCCGGCAAGTGAGGCCACTTTCATCCGATCGCCTAGATCGTGATTCTTCGCAGAAAAAACGGCAGCACAGATGATCTTGAAAAGACCCAGGGTAGAAAAGGCAGCGCCGAATGGAAGCAGCACTTGGAAGCGGGTCGCCATCCAGGGCGCATAGGAGGGTTCCTTCCCAACCAATACATAGGCCGAAGCTCCCAGACCCAACAGCACGACACCGATGCCTATCAAACCTTTTCCATTGCAATCGGCCTCCGTGCTGCGCGTCGCGAGATTTGCTCTGATAAGGTAAACAACGAGAAAGGCAGCCAAAAATATCGTCAGGGCGACTGGCTTTCCAATATATATTCCGTCATACGGGAATATATATAAGATTACAACTTTGATTTCCGATAATATTGCGCCGAAGTTGATATCAATGATATTGTAGCTAGCGGCGAACATGCCGCTTTTACTGAATAAAAAGTGTTGTATTGTAGCGTAAAAGAAGGGAAGAAGAATAATTTCCGCCGTTCGTTTTATGGTGTATTTAAATTTGTTTAAGTTGTTCTTGTGGTGAGTTGCATTTGTTGGGGCGTCGGCGGCCTTGTTGTAAAACAGGAATGCCGCAATGAAAAACACCGAAAGAAACGACGTTATAAGAGCGTTGAACTGAAAAGAAAACATAAACAAGGCGTAAGAAGTATACTCTAAATACGCGTTTTTATTATTTATAGAAATTACAAAAATATATAACGCAAAAACAAATATCAGTAGAAAAAATAGTCCTGGATTGTTTATCGCTGCAACTCTGGCAAAATTAACAGGCAGAGCCGCCGCTAGAAGCGACAGCGTTTTTGCGTCAGATTTTGAGAAGTCGAAAGACTTCAGGATAAGGTAGAATACATGAATGATAAGGTAGCCAAGTGCGAAGGTTGAGAAAGCGTAGAACCACCAGCCGATCAATTGAACCGCATAATGATAATATCCGAGAAGGGGAAAGCCGGCCTGAGTAAAAACAGACACAAGCATTTCTTTGCTGGCGCCAGAAAGGCTCCAGTCATCCCAATATCGGGCATCCGATAAAAGAAAGATGGGAAGATGGGCGCCCATATAGACGAGAAATATCTGCAGTTCAGCTCTTTTGAAAAGTCCTTTCATGTCGGGCATCTCATGGTTTTCCTTGGGCATGCAGGACATCCATTTTCGTAGAATATGGATATTGCGTTATAGTCATTGTTTTTGTTCAGCCAACGTCAAAGTCGAATGCGCCATCGAAGATGGCGGTCAATCCAATGTGGGGTGGCGCTCGAGCGCAATCACAGCGTGTAATTCGGTTGCCGGACGTGCGCAATTGATAAATGGCCTTGGTTAAACCACTGTTTGCAAACCGGACGGTTCTTTTAATATAAATTTGCAAACCATGCGGTTCCTTTAATAGAAAAATGTATCGTCGCGAACGTTGTGCCCCGTGATCGCGGTCCTGGCGGAATATCGCTTGTCTTATGTGGATTATAATTTAATTAGGGGCGCAAAGCGGGGGCTTTTTTGCTATCGAGCCTTTGACGCTATACGCTGCTTCGGATGTTCGTAAATGAATCGTGTCTCTTTTGCATTGCCTCACCTGATCGGGAAGGAGGCGCTCTATCTCAATGAATGCCTTCTCTCGGGCCAGTGGGGCGGCGATGCAAGCTTCACCAAGCGATGCCATGCGCATCTGGACTCGATGTACGATGCCAGCACGCTTCTGTGCCACTCGTGTACCGCCGCGTTGGAAATGGCCGCAATGCTTCTCCGCCTTCAGCCGGGGGATGAGGTTATCATGCCGTCGTTCACCTTCGTGTCGACGGCCAATGCGGTGGTGCTGCGCGGGGCTGTGCCAGTATTCGTCGATATTCGCAGCGATACGCTCAATATCGACGAAACGCTGATTGAGGCTGCCATCACGCCGAGAACCAAGGCAATCTTCGTCGTCCACTACGCCGGAGTGGGGTGCGAGATGGAGCCTATTCTGGCTATCGCCTCGCGCCACGGGCTGGCTGTGGTGGAGGATGCGGCCCAGGCTTACCGGGCTTCGTGGAAAGGCCGGGCCCTCGGAACATTCGGTCAGTTGGCCACTTTAAGCTTTCATCAGACCAAGAATATTGTCTCCGGTGAAGGTGGGGCCTTGATCGTCAATGATCTCGCTCTGGTCGAGCGAGCGCAAATTATCCGGGAGAAGGGCACCAATCGCTCCCAGTTCATTCGCGGCGAAGTGGCCAAATACGACTGGCAGGATATGGGATCCTCCTTCCTACCATCCGATTTGGTCGCTGCCGTGCTTCTGGCTCAGCTTGAGTACGCCGAAGAGCTCACGCGGCATCGGCTTTCGCTGTGGCATGCCTATGATGCAATATTTAGAGCGGCCAGCCATAACGGGTTGCGCCTTCCTGAAATTCCGGCCGACGCTACACATAACGGACATATCTATCATGTGCGCTTCACTAACCTCGAACGCCGCGAAGAGGCGCGCCTCAAATTGGTGGCGGAAGGAATAGGCGGCGTTACGCACTATGTTCCTCTGCATTCTTCGCCAGCCGGTGAAAGATATGGACGCACAGGGTCGTCGATGGCGATCACCGATGAGACGGCCGATACCCTGCTTCGGCTGCCTCTGCATGGCGGGCTGACAGAGGCAGATATTGCCCGTGTCGCGAGCCGGGTTCTGGAATTTGCGCGATGAAACGCTGTTTGGTGTGCGATGCCGCGTATGACGCGGACATCTGGCGATGCCCCAAATGCGACACGGTTGTGCCTCTGGAGGATGGTTTCCTGACCTTTGCGCCCGCGCTTGCCCATGACAATGACGGTTTTGCGAGCAGTTCACATGCACAGCTTCAGGCCTTGCAGCATGGCAGTTTCTGGTTTCGAGCCAGAAACCGTTTGATCGCAGATCTTGTGCGACGGTATTTTGTCGACAGCCAACGGGCGCTGGAAGTGGGATGCGGCACGGGCTTCGTCCTCACGGCTTTGCGCGAGGCTCTTCCGCATGCGTTCCTGTGCGGCAGCGAGATCTATCTGAACGGCTTGCCTTACGCGAGCGAGCGATTGAAAGGGGCGGGGCAACTCTTCCAGATGGATGCTCGCGACATCCCCTTCCGTGAGGAGTTCGATTTGCTTTGTGCGTTCGATGTGCTTGAGCATATCGAAGAGGACGAACTGGTCTTGCGGCAAATGGCCCAGGCCCTGCGGGCGGGCGGCGGAGTGCTGCTGGCGGTTCCGCAACACCCCGGCCTTTGGAGCCGCAACGATGATCTGGCGTTCCACAAACGCCGCTATCGTCGCGGCGAACTGGAGCAGAAATGTGCTGCCGCCGGTCTCGATGTGATTTTCTCGACATCATTTGTGACGAGTCTGTTACCGGTTTTCGCGCTCCAGCGCTCCACGCGCAGCCGCTCCAAGAATCATGATCCGGCGCAGGAGCTGCAACTGCCATGGTTCGTGGACAGGTCGTTCGAGATGCTGCTGGATGGCGAACGACAGCTTATCCGCCTCGGACTGCGCCTGCCGGCGGGCGGATCGCGTTTCGTGGTAGCTAGAAAGACTGCAGGTGCGCGGCCATGAAACGCGTCGCGATCATACAGTCATCCTATGTTCCCTGGCGTGGGTTCTTCGACCTGATCAGCCGCTGCGATGAATATATCATTTATGATCAGGTCGCCTATAGTAAGGGCCACTGGCACAATCGGAACAAGATCAAGACTGCAACGGGCACGCGCTGGATCACAATTCCTGTGAAGACTAGCGGCAAGTTAGGGCAGCCCATTGAGGACGTTGAAATCAAGGGCGATTGGGCCCAGTCGCATTTTGCTCAGATCCGTCAGGCCTATAAAACCGCACCAGCCGCCAAGGTCTTTCTTCCTGTTATCGAGGCACTTTACGACCGCGCCGAGAAACTGCAATTTCTGACTGACGTCAATGAGTTGTTCCTCAGGCATTTCGTCGACACGTTAAAGTTGGAACTTCTAATCACGCGCGACAGAATATACGCGCCTCACTCGGCGCGGAGTGAGCGCGTTCTTGCGACTTGTCTTGCGGCCGGCGCGACACATTATTTGTCGGGTCCGTCCGCGAAAGTGTATCTGGACGAAGCGATGTTTCGGGATGCGGGGGTCATCGTGGAGTGGATGAGTTATGGCCCGTATCCGGAATATACCCAGCTTCACGGTGTTTTTGACGGGCAAGTCAGCATCATAGATCCTATTCTGAATGGGCACGGGCCTGGATTTGCGGCCGCGTCCATACCGCAACAGGGAGCAGCAACATGGCAATCTGTCTGACTTTCGGCTGCAAAGCCAAAGGGCTACGCCCGCATGGGGTTGTAACTGGGCGGGTTGGCTCCGCATATTTCGGATGCAAACTGTGAATTACTCGATCGTGGTGCCCATCTATGGCGATGGCAGTTTGGCCGGTGACCTGTGTGTGGAGGTTCAGCGGGTCATGCGTGCATTTACAGGCCGCGAGGATCTTGGGGCGATACTGGAGCTGATTTTCGTTAATGACGGTAGCCGGGACAACAGCCTTGAGTTGCTGCTCCCGTTGCGGACCGAGTTCGATTTTGTCAGGATCATCGATCTGTCCAGGAATTTTGGCCAGCACATCGCTATCGCTTGCGGATTTCGTGAGGCGACGGGCGATGTCGTCATCCGAATGAATGTCGACATGCAGGATCATCCGGACCAAATTCCAACATTGCTCGAGCATATGGCGGCGACGAAGGCGGACATAGTGATCGGACAGTACGAGCAGCGCGAAAGCCCGCTGATCAATCGCATGACCGCTCGGCTCTATTATAGTTTCTTTCGAATCATGACTGGTCTCGATTCGCCGCAGAACACGTCTCCCCTGCGTGTGCTGAGCCGCCGATACGTCAATGCTTATAATTGCCTGACAGAAAAAACGCGGTTTCCTCAAGGTCTTGACCAGTGGCTGGGCTTCTCGCCGCGTTACACGCGCATCGCCCACCGGGAGAGACTGAAGGGCAGGTCGTCCTATAATTTCTGGTCGCGGCTGCGCCTGGGGCTTGATGGGCTGCTGTATTTTTCCGAGCGCCCACTGATCATCATGATGTCGCTGGGACTGCTCCTTAGCGCATTTGGTGCAGTGATGGGCGTGCTACTTGTGATGATGCGCCTGTTTTTGACCAACATCGAACCCGGCTTCACGTCTCTTGCTGCGATCGGCCTGTTTGCTTTTGGTGTTCAGCTGATCTGCTTGGGGGTTGTCGGCTTTTACGTTGGGAAAATCTTCAAGGAAGTTCAAAATCGTCCGCTCTACATTATCAAGGACAGATTTTGGGGATAGATATCAACTGCTTACCCAAGAATCAGAGATAGACATGTCGCACGAATCCACCACCATCAGCTATTCACCTTCCACCAGCATCGACGCCAGGCAGAAGATATTCGAATTGCAGAAGACCTATCCCGCAACGCCGGAGGAAAAAGAGCGCTCGCCCGGTCTTTTCCTGCGTGGTTCATTGCTGGCGCGTATTCTGGCGATCCGGGATATTTATGTACAGATCGTCGATATTCCCGGCTCCGTATTTGACATTGGCACGTGGCGCGGCCAGACGGCTGTGTTGTGCGAGAACCTCCGGGCCATTTACGAGCCTCTGCATCTCAACCGTCGGATTGCCTGTTTCGACACGTTTGAGGGCTATGTCGGCTTCTCCGACAAGGATACTCCGTCGGACCTGCATCGCGACGGCACCTACGGCGTTGGAGGCGAGGAGTATGCCGCATATCTCGCTGAATTGCTGAAGCTGCATGAACAATCCAACGCCATGGGAAACAATTTCGGCAAGCACAAGGTGATTAAGGGGGACTGCTGCGAGACTATCCCGCAATATTTCTCGGAAAATCCCCATGAATTTGTGGCGCTCGCTTTTTTCGATGTGAATTCTTATCAACCGTCGCTCGAGGCCTTCGAGGCTGTTTGGCAGCGGATGGTGCCGGGAGGCATTACTGCGTTTTGGCAGTTGACCAGAAATGTCATTCCGGCTGAAGGACGCGTTTATGCAGAGAACATCATCGGCAGATACGGCCATAGTCTGCACCGATGCCCCACCTATCCTGGGCTGTGTTATCTGAAGAAGATCTAACTCGTATTTACGATCGCTTGGAGTTTACATGAGACGGGTGGTGCTGGGAAACGGCGTTGTGGGATTGTCGATCGCTTTCGGCTTGCTGCGGCGCGCAAACGCTTCGGATGAGATCGTTGTAGTTGGCCCACCGCAGCGCCCGGGATCCGCGACGCTTGCCGCGGCGGCCATGCTCAATTCCTTCGCGGAAATCGAGCATGGCGGCCTGGATACCGATATCGATCTCTTTCGATTTGAGATGAGTCATCGGGCGACGCGCCTCTGGCCAGCCTTCGAGCAGGCGCTTATCGACGCGGCAGGCGACAGACTTCCTTCTGGTTGCTCTGCCTGCCAGGGATGCGCGGGCGGCGGATGCTTTAAATCAGGCACTTACGTCGTCAACAATAATGCCGCCGACGATCTCGATGACCTTAATTTCGATGCCATTCTCACCGCGCTGGTCGATTTCAATGAGCAGCACGACGTTATTTCGCCGAAAGACATTCCCCACTATAAGCCGCACCAGCGTTACCGCGCGAGCCGCGCCCTCTTTATTCACAACGAGGGTTGGTTCAATCCGCGCATCATGCTGGAGAAGATGGAGGGTGCGCTGCGCCGAGCGCCGAATGTGCGCTTTATCGACGAAGGTGTGGATCGTTTCAGCCATGCGGATGGAGCGATCACTCATGCCACTCTGATGTCTGGCAACCAGGTTGAGGGCGACCAGTTTGTCCTGGCCACCGGCGCAACGGCGTGGGACGTCCTCGATCGCAGCGGGTTGCGGGACCTGATCCAGCGCATCTTCTATGGCATCGGCACATCGATAGAAATCCGCAGCCCGGACGACGCACTCTCCCATGTCATCCGCACCCCTAACCGCGGTCTGGCCTGTGGCTTGTATGCTGCGCCCTATTTCCAAGGGCCAAACGAGCCGAACGATCATGTGCTCGTCGGGGCCAGTAACTTTATTGCACCGCAACTCCATACGCATGGTCGCCTGACGAGCATCGAAGGCCTGCTCAACGGGGCCATAAAGCAGATTAACAGCAATTACTACCGGGCCGACCTGATCCGTGTGAACGTCGGCGCGCGACCTAACAGCCAGGACACCTACCCGCTGCTCGGCAAGACGTCGATCGACAATCTTTTCGCTGCCACAGGAACAAAGCGAGACGGTTTCCATCTCGCTCCTTTGATCTCCGAGGTGATGGCCAACATGTTGCACGGCGAAGCCGTAGACGAGCGTTACGCGCTTTTTGCACCTAGTCGTAAGCCACTGCGCACAATGACGCGGGATGAAGCTGTCGCGAAAGCGGTCCGCCACCAGATGAGCGCTGCCTACCAGCACGGATTTTCGCCCGCGACGAGCCGCATGCCGGACCAGATCGCGGCAAATATGCGCGACGCCGTGGAACGTTTGCACGATCAAATCGGCGCCAAGGACTGGGGCATACCGCCTGAGATGCTTGACATGTACCGCTATGGCCATGCCATTCCATGATCAACGAAGTCTTGAGCGCGTGGCAGCCTGTCCCTCATAGTATTTACGACCGGAGCGCAACGCCATGAAGTTGCTTCTGGCGATTTTGCCGACCGTCGTCCTTACGCTGTACAGCCAATTCATGACCAAATGGCGCGTCGGAGTGCTAGCCGAGCAGGTTGGCTCTGCCACCCTGCTGACAAGGGTCATTCGCTACTTGAGTGATCCACTTATTCTTTCATCCTATGCGATGACACTTATCGCGTCGATTGCGTGGTTCGCCGTGCTCGAACGCTACGAACTGTCATTGGCCTATCCGATCTTCATCGGTGTGATGTTTGCTTCTGTGACGGTTGGAGGCATGATCTTCTTTGGCGAGCCGGTAACAGCGACGCGGCTTTTTGCTATTCTATTGATCTTCATGGGAATTATTGCTGGCACGCGTTAGATGTGCAATCCAAAGGTGACCCGCTGTGGCGTGCTGCTGCCGGTTTCGTGATACTATAAGGTGTTTTAACGAAACTGGAGAGTTGGATACAGAGAAGGAGTTCAGCTCCGAATGGCCTTGCCTCTCTGAGCTAATCTAGTGTCCTTTAACGTTGAACTGGGCACCAACCCACATCGTTGTCATCTCAATTCGCACTCGTCTCCACCAGGAGGCGGGCGTTTTTTCACATCCTCACACATTCCGGAGCCCACCCCATGCTCGTCCACAACTGGCGCACTGTGCTGCGGCACGCCTGGTCCGTCCGCCTGATGGTGCTGGCGCTGCTCTTCATCGTGCTTGAGCCCGTCATCAATTTCGTCGCCGCAACTTGGGTGTCGCGCGACCTCTACATTCAGCTCGCCATGTCGGCGGCAACGGGGCTTTTCGCCGCGGCGGCGATCGTCGCCCGCATCTTCGTTCAGCAGAAAATCTCGGGAGAACTGAATGGCAAACCGCCTGCAGAAGGGTAGCGCCGCCGCGGCCATGGCTGTGGCAGCACCAATGGCGCGAAGCTTTGCACTCTGCTTGAGCCGCTCTCTCATTCAATAGATGGTAACGAACTTAGAAAACGAAAACAAAAGCGGTTCTTCGGGGCCGCCTTTTTCTGTTGATGAGGCAATTATGACCGTTTCGAACGAAGTGAGCACCGCCGGGCCCTTACCATGGCAACTGTATGACGGATGTTCCCCTACGGATTCAAGATCGTCGACGATACGCATCCGCGCGTTATCGTCCGCGATGCATTTGGCGTGTCCTCAGGCCTTTCGTTTGACGATGGGGATCAAGGCCTCAATTAAGGCTGCATTGACGCAGCGGCTGCGGGCGAACGGTTGGAATACATCACGCTTGGCACCGGCCAAGCGTTGATTTTTGCGTAGAAGGCCCTTTAGGCCCGCGCGTTTCTGAAAGCAGTCGCACCTGTCGACGAGGATTATCCGCTGCTTGTAGCCGAGATTCGACGGATGTCGCCAATGCGATCGGGTAAGCCTTGCCGCCTGGGTGGTTCGCAAGTCGAGGCCAAGCGCCTCACGATCGAAGCTGCAGCCGATACGAAGACGGCCAGGAGGCAGTAAGTAATGTCAACTGGCTATCGTGAAGCACCGCAATACAACGCTATAACGTTTGCCAGCGCTTTCAATCCACGCAGGATTGCGCTATTCCGCCGAGAGACGGAGGGATTGGACGTTGGATGCTCTTACACATCGCGAGATCGGAAGACAGGCGCGCAACCGCATACGCGGCTTAGATGGGCTTAGAGCAATCTCGCTACTTTTGGTGCTGATAGCTCATTGGTTGCCTCTTCCCCATCTTTACAAATTCGTCAACTTGGGGCGTGGCGGGCTCCTGATATTCTTCGTGATCAGTGGTTTCTTGATAACGAGAATACTAGTCGACTTAGCACGCCAAAGGGGTGAGATTGCAGGGTTCCAGCTTCTCAAGGGCTTCTATGGCCGCCGATTTTTCCGCATTCAGCCTATCTATTACCTCGCGCTCGTATTTGTTATTTGCCTGGGACTGAATGACGCTGTGCGGGAAGACGTAATTTATCACGTCTTCTTCGTGCAGAATCTCTCAAATGTGTTTCTTAGAAGCGATATCGGAACTTATGGACCAGCCGCCCCGTGGTGGTCGCTTGCGGTTGAAGAGCAGTTTTATTTGTTCTGGGCGCCCATAGTCATCTTTCTTCGCCCGAATGCGTGGAAGCTTTCTCTACTGGCGGCGTTTCCCCTGGCGATCGGATGGCGCGCTTTCGCCTGGTGGGCCGATCTTGGACAGGCGAATGTCTTAGTCACACTCGGAAATCTGGATTCACTGGCTGCCGGCGCATCGGTCGCTATAATCACCTCAACAGCCCGGGCTACGCCCGCAGTGTCGCGCCGTTTCTCTGCTATAATGGTGGCTGGCATCTCCGCGCTCTGCCTCTTGTCACTGACAGCGACGAGCGAAGGTGCACTCATATTTCGGAGTAGTTTTGACGACGTGCCAGTTTATATGATCGCCGCATCGCTGATATTTTTCTGGGCTGTTGGCAGGGCGCAAACCGCAGCGAAGGTGATGGAAAATCCTGTTCTAGTTTTTATAGGCAAGCGTAGTTACGGTGCCTATGTCTATCACCAAGTCGTGAACTACTCCTTCTATTTCATCGTGACACCGCGTTGGCTGGAGCCATATTTTGGCATGAAGCGTGAATTGCATGGTTTCACTGTGTTTTGGACCTTCACGCTAATAACGCTGCTGTTAGCCGCATTGTCCTACAAATACATCGAGCAGCCCATATTCAGACTCCGAGATCGGATTTATCCGGTTGCTACATAGCGTCCCTTGACGCTGTTGGGTTGCTGAATAACCCAAAGAGGTCGCCCTGTTCCCCGAGCAGGGTGTTTTTCTGCATCCACGATCCCACCCCATGCTCGTCCCCAACTGGCGCGCAGTGCTGAAGCACGCCTGGTCCGTCCGTCTGATGGCGCTCGCGCTGCTCTGCATCGTCCTCGAGCCCGTCTACACCTTCGTCGCCGCGACCTGGGTGTCGCGCAATCTCTGCATCCAGCTCGCCATGTCGGTGATCACAGGCCTCTTGGCCGTTGCGGCGATCGTCGCCCGCATCTTCGTTCAGCAGACAATCTCAGGAGAATTGAATGGCAAACCGCCTGCAGAAGGGTAGTGCCGCCGCGGCCATGGCTGTGGCGCTGGTCGGCTCGTTCGAGGGATTGCGGCAGAATGCCTATCCGGATCCGGCCACACGGGGGCAGCCGTGGACGATCTGCTATGGCAGCACCAATGGCGTCAAACCCGGCGACCGCAAGACGGTGGAGGAATGCAAGGCGCTGTTGGCGCTGGAGCTCAACACCTATGCGCGCGGTGTGGAGAGCTGCGTGCGCGTGCCGCTGCCGGATGCGCGCTTCGTGGCGCTGACCTCGTTTGCCTATAATGTCGGCGTCAAGGCGGCCTGCGGCTCGAGCGCGGTCAGGCTGATCAACCAGGGCAGAACGGCCGAGGGCTGCGAGGCGCTGTTGAAGTGGAACCGTGCGGCCGGCATCGTCTTTCCGGGGCTGACCCGGCGCCGGCAGAAAGAGCGGCAATTCTGCCTGGAGGGCATCTGATGTTCTCCGTTCTCGACACCCTCAAGCTCGGCGCCGGCATCGCTGCCGGGCTGGTGCTCTATCACCTCTATGCCGTTGCGATCGGCTATCCCTCGGCGGCCCGGGAGGCGCGCGCCGGCTATATCACGCTGGCCGAGAAGGCGGCGGCCGAGGCGCGGGCGGCCGAGATGGAACGTCAGCGCAATGCGGCCTCGCTCGCCACCGAAGAGAACCGCAAGCGCCTTCTGGCCGCGGAGGCCGCCGAGCAGGTGGCCAGAGACACACTCGAAACCGAGATCCAATCCTATGAACGTCAGCTTTCGGAAAAGAACCGCGCTTGCGCTGTCAGTGCTGCTGATCGCCAGTGGCTGCTCCGCCACTGAGCGGCTGAACAGGGCCTCTGTCATCAAGGGGCAGGCGGCGGCCGGCATCATTTTGCCGCCCTTGCCCGAGGATCTGCGCCGGCAGGAAGCGCATGCGCCCGTGCTCGAAGGCGAGCCTGTCATCGCCATCCTCGCCCGCGAGCGCCAGGCACTCGACCGCGCCAATGCCCGCCAGGGGCGCAGCGTGCAATTTTATGACGACCTCACCAGCAGCTATGGAGCGCGCCGATGACGCTTGCACTCGGTATGGGACTCGGTTCTTCATTCGCGATCGCCATGGCCGATGGCCATCCGGATTGGGTGCCGGACCCGAACCGCTATATGCCCTTCTCGATGGGATGGCGCTGGCCGGCCGGCTTCGTGATGGCGGCTGGCGCCGGGCTCGGCGCGGTCGGCGGAATTCTCGCTATGGCGAATGGGCCGTGGGACATCACCTCGCCGCGGTTCCACTTTTCAGGCTGGGCCTGCACGGAGGGCGGCAACGCTCCGCAGGAGATTGTCTATCCGACGGCGGCGTTCGATATCGGCTGCGACATCTCGACCGACCGCATCACCTGGGTTCCCTTCGACTTCGCCGGCAGCGCAAGCTTCAATATGCCCGCGCAGAACCAGGGAACATGGGCTACGGCGAATATCACGCTGCCGAAGGACTCGATCTTTTATCTGCGTCCGAAGCTGCTGATCGCCGAAGGCCAGTCCTACATCGGTAACTACCGCATCCAGAAACATCGCAATGAGAAGATGTGGGGAGCGGCGGACTGGACAGCCCTGCAGGCTTTGATGGACGCGGACGCGCCGAATACCGCCGCGCTCGACCAGTTCTATAATACGGTCGGCAATGCCAGCAACAGCCAGCTCCTGCTCTATGGCCCCGATCTGATGGTGGGGCTCGGCTGGGATGGCCGGCCGATACCGATCATCCTCAATGACAGCCTTGTCGAGCGCCAGGAGATAGCAGCTTCCGCGGACGCTCGCAGGAACCTTGGCCTATGGCGTCGATGGCTGGATGAGCCCGATCCGAAGCAGGGCAGGCTCGTCGGCCTGATCATGGGCGTGCCCGGCTCGAAGGCCGCGAACGAGCTGGCGGGCTCCGGCGCCACGATCGCGACACGGCGATGGGCAATCATCGACGAGGTGAAAACGCTGAATGGCGGCAAGAACTGCTGGACCGGGATCGCCGCCATCGAGGATGGGTCGAACGACAACAGCGCGACCCTGTCGACCTGGCAGAACGCCATCTACTCCTTGACCTCCACGCGATTTCTCGGCCGCTATCCCGGCACCAAGATGCTCGCGGTTCCGATGCCGGGGCGCACCGGCGTTGGCACGAGCCTCAACTTCCAGACCGTCGCAGGGCAAACGATCGGTTCGCCATGGAGCACGAACCTCGACACCGTCAACGACGCGCTGCGCGCGGGAGGCGGCGGCCGTTTCGCCGACTATATCGACGCTTATGCGTTCACGATGGATCCCGCGAACCATGGAAAGTTCAAGGGTGCCGAAAGCTTTCCGATCGGCAATGTCTCCGGCGCGACGACGAGTTCCGCCGCGGCCAAGGTTACGCAGCCGATCCTTCCCGGCGCCAGGGTCAATTTCGAGACCGTGCCAGGCACCACCTACACCACGCAGATCGTGCTCACCTGTGCTCCGGATGGAGGCGGCCTATATGACATCGTCCTGCAAGGCAACATGACCTTGCCCGACGGCGCCGCGGTTTTCGGACGGGTGACAGAGGACGGCACGCATCTCGCCCTCTACGGCATCATGGATTGTTTCGCGCGCTGGCCACAGGCCCATAAATCAAAATTTTATCCCGTTATTTAGAGGCATCAGCATGAATACATCCGATTTCGACCCGCGCCTGCACCAGCAGATGGGGGAACTCCTCGCCGAGGTCCGCAATCTCCGGGATGCCTTTCGGCAGTCGGAGATCAAATCCGACAACAGCCGATCGCAGATGCATGGCCGGCTGGATCTCCTCGTCGACCGGGTCGCCAAGGTCGAAGGCACCGTTTCCGCCGTGCAGGAGGATATCGCGGAAATGCGGCCGGTCACCGACGACGTGCGCAGATGGAAATTGATGGGGCTTGGCGCTCTCGGGATCGTCGGGGTCGGCGGCACGGCACTGGGCGTCAGCCTCGCCGGCGTGTTCGACCAGGTGATGAAGTACCTGCACCGGTGAAGAGCTTTTACCGGCATTGACAATCGCAGGTGCCGCGGGATTTTGCTTCCTGCCTGCTTCGGGCCTCCTAAATTTTAGGTTTCTCTAACGAACAAATGGCCACCCAGCTGGTTTTCCTCTCAGGAGGAAACGGTCATGAAGAGCATGAACGATCGCCAGGTTCGCATTCCCGGTCCGCGGGAGCATGATGTTGCGGAGCATTGCCGCAAGTTCGGCATCGGTCCGGCGGAGGCGAAGAAGCTGAAGAAGCTTCTCGGGTCCCACGCGCCGCTCCATGAGATCCGGGCAAACGCTCCGCCGCGTCAGCCGCGGTGGCGTTAGCAGCGGTGGCGTTTCCGTGACCATTCACGCGGCGTTACGGCGATGATTCAAAGATTGAGCGGACAGAGCAAGTCCGCGAAGGCGGCGGGGCGAAAAATGCCGTTGCCGGGCTTACGAGGTGACCGATGGTCCTGCTTACGCCGCTCCTGCCAGCAAAAACCCCGCTCCGGCGGGGTTTTCTCGGCAATGGGATGGCGTTCTGTTTTTCTCCCCGGCGCCGGAGCATACCAGTCTAACGATTGGAATATAACGGGAACAATTGGTGCTTGTTTCCCCGGCAGATGCGCCGAGCGCCGGCGCATTTTCAGCCCGAAATCCGCGGGAACTTCCGCCAAGTACCGACGTTGTGGCCGACGGACCGTGCAGCAGGCCTTGTCTCCTGTGCCGATGCTGTTACCCCTGCAGTTGCTGTGCGGTCCACTACCATCTGCGCCGAGGCAAGCGTTTTGCTCAGCCGACGGCCGAAGAGATTGGCCGCGGCGCGCGACGTGGCGCGCGCGGAAAGCCGGTGAGAGCGGGATGATTTTAAGCCGACCCGGCGTAAAATCATCCCGCTCGATGGAAGCGTTGGCGCATGATCTCCTGCGAACGCCGTACACACATTTCCGGCATCAGCTCTAACGCCCCTGCCGCGACAGCATGAGAATGTAGTCGTCGGCGATATCGGCAACCATCATGGCTGCTTCCGCCGGCTGATATCCCTTGCAGACCGCGTCGCTGACGATTTTCAGGACGGCCGATTCAATTGCTTCCCGGCAGTCGGACAGGCTTTCGGCCTGCGGGCATTTTGCACGAAATTCCAACACGTTGTTCACGGCATACCCTCCATTTGATCTTGCTCGATCCCGATGCCCGGAAGCCGGCCTCTCCGCCTGGAGGCGGATCGGGGGTTCCGGCGAGCTGCTTCAGGAACCAGAAATATTGCCCTGATGACAGCATGGCAGAGAGACCGATGTATTCAAGCGCATGCTGATATTAAGGTAAGCCAGTAGGGTTAATTCGCCCGCCGATGTTGCATCGTGGCATCGCAAGCCGATGCGGGGGCCGGCTTTTGGACGATGCGATGTGAAGAACGGCCGCCTTGCGAAGGGGGAGCCGGTGCGGCAAGTCTGAAGGCTGCGGCTTAAACCACGGCCTGCTCGATCCGGGTCACGGCAGGTGATCCGGCGGAGAGACCAGGCGCAGATGGGGTCTGGTCTTGACGGGCGGAAGGCTGGGCGGGCGGAGCCCGGGGAAAACAATGCTTTCGCACAGCATCGCTTCGATCAGCTTCAGGCGGTCGAGTTTGCGTCGTTGATTGTCGTAGAGCCTGTCCAGCAGCGCGTAAGCCGGTCCGGCGGGGCTGCCTTTGAGCTCCAGTGCTCTGATCATCATTTCCTGATCGGCAATGCGGTGCGCGGCCTTCACGATGTGGCAACGGGCAAGCTTCAGGTCTTTCCGGCGGTATCGTGTGGAAACCATAGGCGTTTCTCCCCCTGTCGGTGCGTCGCTGAACCACAAGAGGCCCATCTCCTGCCTCTAAAATGGAGCCCGCCACGGGGTTATCAATGGCGGCCGGCGATGACGTGCGCTCAGGTGGAAATGCGAAAAGCCCGCTCCAAGCAGGCTTTTCGCTATGCGAGGCGTTCAGGCGATGGTCAGGCCGCGGCAAACGGTACGGCGACGAAGGTTTTGCTGCCACGCGCGGCCATCTAGGTCGCGGCAAATGGCACGGCTACGAAGGTTTTGCTGCCACACGCGGCCATCTAGGCCGCGGCAAAGGGTACGGCAACGAAGGTTTTGTTACCGTCGCGTTCGACGAGCAGCAGCACCGATTTGCGGGCCGATTTGCCGGCCTCTGTGATTGCGGCCTTGGCGTCGCGGGTGTTGTGAACCGGCCGGTCGTTGACCGAGACGATGACATCGCCCGGCTGGATGCCGGCGGCAGCGGCCGCCTTATCAGGGTTGACGCTGGCGACCACCGCGCCACTGACGGCGCGCGGCAGGTTGAGCTGCTGGCGCATGTCGGGCGTCAGGTCGGCAAGGCCGATGCCGAGGCTCGGCTGGCCGCTGCTCTGGCCTTGCGTGTCGGGGCTTTCGGCGGCGGCCTGTTTCCGCCCGTCCTCATTGCCGCCGACAGTGACGTTGAGGTCGACCGTCTTGCCGTCGCGCCAGACGCTGAGGGATTTCTTGGCCCCCGGCGAAAGATCGGCCACCAGCCGCGACAGATCCTTCGGGGTCTTGACGGTCTCGCCGCCGACCGATGTGACGATATCGCCCGGCTTCACGCCGGCGTGCGCCGCCGGCGTATCGGCGGTGACGGCGGCAACCAGCGCACCGCCCGGCCTATCGAGGCCGACGGCATCGGCGACATCCTTGGTCACCGGCTGGATCTGCACGCCGAGATAGCCGTGATTGATCGAGCCGTCCTTCTGCAGCTTGGCGACGATCTCCCGGGCTTCGTCGGAAGGAATGGCAAAACCGACGCCGACGCTGCCGCCGTTCGGCGAATAGATCGCGGTATTGATGCCGACGACATTGCCGCTGCGGTCGACGAGCGGCCCGCCTGAATTGCCGTGGTTGATCGGCGCGTCGATCTGGATGAAATCGTCATAAGGCCCGCTGTGCAGGTCGCGGCCGCGCGCCGAGACGATGCCCGCCGTCACCGTGGTGCCGATGCCGAAGGGGTTGCCGATCGCCAGAATCTGGTCGCCGAGCTTCAGCTTGTCGGAATCGCCCCAGGCGATGGTCTGCAGCGGTTTACTCGCCTCGATCTTGACGACGGCGACATCGGATTTCGGGTCGGTGCCGATCAGCTTGGCCGGCAGTTCGGTGCCGTCGTCGAGCGTCACCTTGATGTCGACGGCATTGTCGATGACGTGGTTGTTGGTGACGATCACCCCGTCCGGGCTGATGATGAAGCCGGAGCCGAGCGCCATTGCCTGCTGCGAAGGCCGGTTTTTCGGGGCCTGGCGCGGCAGCGGGATGCCCTGATCCTCGAAGAACTGGCGGAACTGCTCGTCCATCGGCGAATCCTGCTCGCCGGCGCTGACATCGGTCGCCTTCACAGTCGTTGTGATGGTGACGACGGCAGGCTTGTCGGCGTCGACGATCGACGCGAAGGAGCCGCTTGCTGCGAGAACGCCGCCGGCATCGGCGGTCGCGGCCACCGCGTTCGACGCGTTGATGCCGAACGGCAGCCATGCGGCGCCGGCAAGGATGGCGGCCCCGACCAGGGCTGCGGCGCGGTGTTTGCGGAGGATCTGTGACATGGTGGTGGTCCTTGGATGGGCGCCCCTTGCGGGAGCGTTGGCTTTGGATGGCGTCGGGCTTCCCCCTGGACCTGGCGTCGGATGGCGTTTGGCGCCAATCGCTCTCATCGCGGCGCCGCCGTTTGGGCGACCGGGCGAAAAGAAGAATTCGCGCTCGGGATTCATATGATCGCGGCCGGCGGATTTACAAATTAAATATTGATCATGTTTATATTGCCGATCTGTAAGGCATGACTGGAAGTTAATCTTTGGACCGACGGCTGTGTGCGCCAGCGGCCGCGCGTTGGAAATTCCAGGCCGGCTTTGCTTCGCCCCGCGCCCTGCGCGACGGCCTTCATTGAAAATAAAGGGACTTATTCCCGAAGGCGGTGATCCGCCCGCCCGGCACGCCCGTATGTCCTGCCAGACGAGCCGGCGACCCTTCCCGCCGGTTTACCCTCAGATTCTGTTGCTAATTTAAAACGTTAGTAGACTCTAAATTATTTCTTCTTCAGAAAGGAAGGGCCGCGAATCGAGGGTTGGTGAGTCTCGCGGGCAGCATTTGAGGGACAATGAACAAGTCAGTGGGGCCGGGGCGGACGGCCAGGCGCGGCGCGCAGGTGAAGTTGAGCGATGTGGCGAAGAAGGTGGGCGTCAGCCCTATCACCATTTCGCGCGCCCTCCGCAATCCCGGGATCGTCTCGGAAGATCTGCGCGAGGTGATCCTGCGCATGGTCGACGAGATGGGCTATATGCCCAATCTTGCCGCCCGGGCGCTGGCCGGCCGCCACAACGGCGTTGTCGGCGTCATCACCCCCGCCTTGCACCAATCCGGCTTCACCGACCTGATGGTCGGGATCGAGGATCGCTTTCGCGACACCGAATTCACCGTGCAATATTCCAATACGCTGCGTCACACGGAGGGCGAGGCGGGCCTGCTGAAATCCTTCCTGACGCAGAAGCCGGCCGGCGTCATCATCGCCGGCGCCGAATCCTATTGTGATCTTCTGCCGCTGATCGAAAGTGCTGCCTGTCCCATCGCCCATATTGCCGATCTCAGCCAGGAGCCGCAAAGGCTGGTCGTCGGCCTCGATCATTATTCGGCAGGCACCGGGCCCACCCGTTTCCTGTTGTCGCGGGGCTATAGGAGGATCGCTTTCATGGGCCGCGGCGCCGATGTCCGCTCGCGCCGCCGGATCCAGGGTTACGAGGCCGTGATGCGGGAAGCCGGGTGTTTCGACCCGGATCTCATCATCGGCGGCGATGCGGCCAGCCGCACCGGCCTCGGCCGGGACCTGTTTGCCCGGCTGTTGCAGCGCGTGCCCGATGTCGATGCCGTCTTTGCCCAGAGCGACGAAATGGCGCTCGGCGTCCTCATCGAATGCAAGGAGCGCGGCATCCGCGTGCCGGAGGATCTCGGCATCTGCGGCTTCAACGATCTGGAATTCTCGGCCTTTACCGAGCCGTCGCTGACGACGGTGCACATCCCGCGCTACGAGATCGGCTATCGCGTCGCCGACATGCTGATGCGCGCCGTCCGCGAAGAACCGCCTGATGAGGACAAGGCCGATTTGGGCTTCACCATTATTCCGCGGGGGTCGACGCGGTAATCTGGGGCTCGGAAAGGCTCCAGCACGCGCAACCACCTCACTTTTCGCAAAGCCGCCGGCCGCCGGAATAGGGTTGATAGGTACAGTCGGAGGGGCGGAAGGATCGGTAACTGCGCGAGCAGGCGCTGATGTTGCAGGACTGCGGTGCGCCTTGACCATCGACGACTGCTTGGCTCGATCGCACGCCGCTCAGCGTCGGCTCGACCGTCGCCTCGCGGACGAAGTCCCGCCACATATGGGCTGGCAGGGCGCCCCCCGTCACCCCCTTCATCGGCGCGTCATCATCATTGCCGACCCAGACGCCGACGACGAGGGCGTCCGTGAAGCCGACGAACCAGGCATCACGATTGTTCTGGCTGGTGCCGGTCTTGCCGGCCGCAAAGGTGCCGGGATCTGCTCCCCGTCCAGTGCCGCGCTCGACGACCAACTGCAGCAGCCCGAGGAGATCGGACTGGTAAGGCGAGAGATCGACATTCGGCTTCGATTGGGCGCCGACGCGGAAGGCATTGGGCTGCCCCGCCGCTTGGAAATCGATGATGCCCCAGGGCTTGACAGGTGCCCTGCCGAGCTGGACGGACGCATAGGCGCTGGTGAGATTGAGCAGATTGACTTCGGAGGTGCCGAGCGCCAAAGACGGCGTGTTCGCCAGTGGCGCATCGATGCCGAGTTCGCGCGCCGCGGCAATCACATTGTCCAGACCGACCTCTTGGGCAAGCGTTACTGACGCGGCATTGAGCGATCGCGCGAATGCCTCGGCAAGCGTGACCCAACCGCGATAATTGCCGCCGGAATTTTCCGGTGACCAGCCATCGATGTCGATCGGCGCGTCCAGCACCTGGTCGGACAAGGTGAGCCCAGCCTTCAAGGCCGCGAAGTAGACGAATAGCTTGAAGGTGGAGCCCGGCTGGCGCATGGCGGTGACGGCGCGGTTGAACTGGCTCGCCTTGTAGTCGCGCCCGCCAACCATAGCAACGACCGCGCCGTCCGGCGTCATCGCAACCAGCGCGGCCTGCGATGCTCCGACGGTTTTTCCTTCGCCGTCCAGGGCTTCTGTCACGACGCGCTCGGCGATCTGCTGCAACTGCGGCACCAGCGTGGTGCGCACCGTCGTCGATCCTGGCGAGGAGCCGGCAATTTCGCTCGCCTGCGGCGAAATCCAGTCTGCAAACCAGCTCCCGGAGCGCGGCGTCGGCGTCGTCGGGTGCAGCCTGGCAAAACTCGTCTTGGCCTCCGCCGCCTGTGGCGCGGTGATTTTGCCATTGGCCGTCATCGCGTCGAGAACGACCATGGTGCGCTGCCGGGCGCCTTCGAAATTGTCGATCGGGTTCCATTGGCTCGGCGCCCGCAGCAAGCCCGCCAGCATCGCCGACTCCGGCAGGTTGAGGGCGCCGATATCCTTGTTGAAATAGATGCGCGCGGCGGCAGGCATGCCGGTCGCGCCCGCGCCAAGATAGACGCTGTTGAGATAGCGCGTCAGGATTTCCCGCTTGCCGAGCTTCCACTCCAGCCAGACGGCGATGACAAGCTCCTGAATCTTTCGTTTTATCGTTCGGTCGCTGTCGAGATATTGCAGCTTGATCAGTTGCTGGGTGATGGTGCTGCCACCCTCCACCACCGAGCCAGCCTTCAAATTCCGCAGAAACGCCCTGCCGATGCCCCTCGGATCCACGCCGAAATGGTCCATGAACCGGCGGTCCTCAATCGAAAGCACGGCATCGATCAGATGGGGCGGAAACTGGTCGTATCGCGCATATGGCCCTTGATAAGGCCCCTGTCTTACCAGCGGCGCGCCGTCGGCGGTTTCCAGCACCACGACCGGCTTCAGCGTTCCATCGCGGATTTCGCTCCAGGGCACATCCTTCAGTGCCCACACCAGCACGCTGGTGATGAGGAGGCAGACAAGCAAGGCCGACCCGAGAGCGAACTTCCGCCAGCCCGCCAGAAGCGGCTGACGCCGCCGGCTGCTTTCATCGGGATTGTTGCGCCGATCGCGAATTCCGCGTCCGGCTCTGGAAAGAGCAGTGGTCATCCACCGCGTTGGCGCTGATGTGGCGACCCGCCGCATCGACCTCCTCAGCTTGCGCCTGAGAACCGAAGCGGCTGTCCTGGTCTTCGCCAAGGCCGAACTTGCCTGCAGATCGTGACGCAGCGCACGCAACAGATTGCTCGCGGCCCGTCTGGTTTGACCGAAGGATCCTTGTGGCGGTTGCGGGTCGTCGACTTGGGTGATGTCTTGCGAATCAGAGGCTGCGGCCTGCGGCGCCGAATCGCCTGTCTGATTACGACCCGAGCTCGAGCTGCCAACGCTTTCACTTGAGGATTCGGGCGAATTGGGCATCGTTTACCGCTAAAAAGCCACAGCATGACCTTTATAGCCGGGTGATGCCGAGTGTTCTACCGCAAAAGGCCAAACGGTTCCGATGAGTTTTCCGGCTGGCCGCCGGAAGCAGACACGAAGCTCATTTCACAACGTTCAAGTCCTGGAGGCCAGTCCTGCTGGCCTCCAGATCCTGTCAGATATCGCTGGCAGCGCTCGACCAGAGGTCGGCCGCCTCGGCCGCCGTCATGCGCCGCACCTCGGCCTCGTGGCTGCGGCTGGCGAAGAGTTCGCTGGCCATGATCTGTTCGGCAAGATCGGCCGGCAGCGAGAGGATGACGCGGGCGTCGCCATTGTGCAGGCCGCCGAGTTCGGTGCGCTTGCCCGTCACCATGCCGCCGGCGACCGTGTTGTTGGTCTCCGGATCGATCAGGATGAAGGAGCCGGACTGCCGGTTCTGCTCATAGGGATCGAAGATCGCCGCTTCGTCGAAGACGAGCCGGACTTTGCCGATCGCGTTCATGTAGAGCCGCTGGGCGGCGTTCCATGTGCCGGTCTTGAGTTCCAGCTGGCTGAGCGGCTGCACCTGGACGCGCTGGCGGCGCGAACCGCTCTTCAGCCAATAGCGTTTTCCGGGTTCGATGCCCTCGGGCTGCAGGGCGACGATCTGCGCGTCGAAGGCAAGGCCGACCTGCGGCTGGGCGTCGATCGAGACGATCATGTCGCCGCGCGCCACATCGACCTGGCGGTCGAGCACCAGCGTGATCGCGTCGCCGGCAACCGCGGCGTTGCGCACGAGATCGAAGGTGACGATCTTGGAGACGTTGGCGACCATGCCCGATGGCAGGATCATGACACTGTCGCCCGGCTTGACCGAGCCGCCGGCAACCGTGCCCTGATAGCCGCGGAAGCTTTCCCCCGGACGCGAGACGCGCTGGACCGACAGGCGGAAGCCGACCGTCTGCGACGAGCGCACGGTCGCAAGCTCCAGCGTCTCCACCAGCGTCGGGCCGCTGTACCACGGCATGGCGGCCTGGCCGGAATAGACGACGTTTTCGCCCTTCAGCGCCGACATCGGAATGGCGGTGATCTGCTTGACGCCGAGCGACAGGGCAAATTCCCGGAATTCATGGCTGATCTTGTCGAAGCCGGCGCGGTCATAACCCGTCAGGTCGATCTTGTTGACGGCGAGCACGAACTGCTTGATCCCGAGCAGCGAAGCGATCGTCGCATGCCGGCGCGTCTGCTCGAGAATGCCGAAGCGTGCATCGACCAGCAGGATGGCGAGATCGGCGGTCGAGGCGCCGGTCGCCATGTTGCGGGTATATTGCTCGTGGCCGGGCGTGTCGGCGACGATGAAGGAGCGCTTGTCGGTCGAGAAATAGCGATAGGCGACATCGATGGTGATGCCCTGTTCGCGCTCGGCCTGCAGGCCGTCGAGCAAGAGCGCGAAATCGGGCAGGCCGAGATCGTTCTGCTTGCCGGTGGAATCGCGCTGCAGGGTGGCGGCCTGGTCTTCCTTGACCGCCTTGGTGTCCCAGAGCAGGCGGCCGATCAGCGTCGATTTGCCGTCATCGACGCTGCCGCAGGTGATCAGGCGCAGCGGGCGCGAGTCGCGCTGGGCCTTAAGCGGCTCGGCGGCGGGCAGGGTGGCGACGGTTGCGGCCGAGACGGCGGTTTGGACTACGGTCATCTCAGAAATATCCTTCACGCTTCTTCTTTTCCATGGAGCCGGACTGGTCGCGGTCGATGGCGCGGCCCTGGCGTTCGGACACCGTTGCGATTTCGAGTTCGGCAATCACCTCTTCGAGGGTGGTCGCCTGGGAGCGGATGGCGCCGGTCAGCGGGAAGTCGCCGAGGGTGCGGAAGCGGATCATGCCTTCCTGGCGCACTTCGCCGGGCAGCAATTCCAGACGCGGATCCTCGGCCAGGATCATCATGCCGTCGCGCTCCACGAACGGCCGTTTCCGGGCGTAGTAGAGCGGCACCAGCGGAATGTCCTCGGCCTGGATGTAACGCCAGATATCGACTTCGGTCCAGTTCGACAGCGGGAAGGCGCGCACGCTTTCGCCCTTGCGGATCATGCCGTTATAGACGTTCCAGAGTTCCGGCCGCTGGTTGCGCGGGTCCCAGCGGTGATCGGGCGTGCGGAAGGAATAGATGCGCTCCTTGGCGCGGCTGGCTTCCTCATCGCGGCGCGCGCCGCCGAACGCGGCGTCGAACTGGCCGGCATCGAGCGCCTGGCGCAGGCCCTCGGTCTTCATGATGTCGGTGAAGGCGGCCGAACCATGGGTGAAGGGCGTGATATTTTCGGCAGCACCACGCGGGTTGATGTGCTCGATCAGGTCCAGATCGTACTTCTTCGCGGTCTCGTCGCGGAAGGCGATCATCTCGCGGAATTTCCAGCCGGTATTCACATGCAGCAGCGGGAAGGGCACGCGGCCGGGATAGAAGGCCTTGCGCGCCAGGTGCAGCAGCACCGACGAATCCTTGCCGATCGAATAGAGCATGACGGGACGCTCGAATTCGGCCGCGACCTCGCGGAAGATATGGATGGATTCGTTTTCCAGCGCCTTCAGATGCGGGTCGAGCGGCGCCTTGGCGCTCTGGGGATTGCTGAGTTCCGTATCCGGACGGCTATCGGGCATGTCTTACTCCAGGCTGTCGGTCGTTTGCGGTGGCCCGCAAACAATTCCTTGATGTTGGCTTTCCCAAGGCAGCGGCGGTCGCCGCGCCTTGAATTGGGATAGCCGTGAAGTTGATTATACCGCGGCGATCGCCGCAGCCTCTTCGGCGACATGCAGGCCGCATTCGCGCGTCTCGTCCTGCTCCCACCACCAGCGGCCGGCGCGCTCGGGCTCGCCGGGCTTGATCGCCCGCGTGCAGGGCTCACAGCCGATCGAGGGATAGCCGCGGCCATGCAGCGGGTTGACCGGCACGCCGTTTGCGGCAACGAAGGCCTTGATCGCCTCGAGATCCCAATCGGCGAGCGGATTGACCTTCAACAGGTGCCGTTCGGCGTCATATTCGGCAAAGGGCGTTTCGGCGCGGTTGGCCGATTGGCCGCGGCGCAGGCCGGTGATCCAGATCGTGGCACCTTCGAGCGCGCGCGCAAGCGGTTTCAGCTTGCGCACGCCGCAACAGGCATGCCGGGCTTCGACGCTCTCGTAGAAACCGTTGAGGCCGTATTGCGCGGCATAGGCGTCGATATCGGCCTTTTCAGGCTCATAACGCTGGATCTTGATGTCGTACTGGTTTTCCGTCTCTTCGATCAGCGCCAGCGTCTCGGCAAACAGCCGGCCGGTCTGCAGCGTCGCGACGTCGATCGGCAGGCGATGGGTGCCGATTTCGGCGGTGATCACCTGGTCCTCGATGCCAAGCGAAGTGGTGAACACCACGCGGCCGCCGAGGCCCGAGACCAGCGACAGGCGTCCGGCCAGGTCGAGACCCGCCAGTCTGTCATTCACAGCCTCGGCTTCGGCAATCGAATTGATAACAGTCATGAGATTCCTGTCCTTTGTTGACCGGAGTATCGCAGTTCAATCCAGGATCGGACAGAAAAAGGGATTTCGAAAGCTGCGGCCGGAGGAGCAAATATCTCTCCTAAGCTGCCGCAATGCAAAAAAACAGCCGCCCGAGAATAAAAATCCCCGCGAACAGCTGGTATGTCTATAAAAATAGTAGAGTTACACGCAGCCTGTCAATCCGAAATCTGAAGTGATGCCGAAAAAGGTGCGGAACGGACCGTTTTGGCGTAGATTGGAGGACGTTGGCCGAGGGCGAAAAACAAGGCCAAAACGCTTGTTCCTCAAGGCTTTCTCCGGCGTGTTCAAATTCCGTTCATGCTGGTTGTGTCATAGAGGCGAAAGTACTTCCGTAGCGGTGCGAAAAATCGCGCCGCCTGTGTGTGTCGATGGTCTGAGATGATTACGCAAAAGGCGAAATATGCGCTGCGGGCGCTGACGGCTCTGGCCGATGCCGATGCCGACGAACCGGTGATGATTTCCGATATCGCGGCGCAGCAGAAGATCCCGAAGAAGTTCCTCGAACAGATCCTGCTCGACCTGAAACATCACGGCATCGTCGTCAGCCGCCGCGGCAAGCAGGGCGGTTATCTCCTGCTCAAACCGGCCCACACCATCACCTTCGGCGAGATCCTGCGCATCGTCGACGGCCCGATCGCGCCGCTGCCCTGCCTGTCGATCACCGCCTATCGCCGGTGCGACGATTGCGACGGCGAACAGAACTGCCAGATCCGCCACGTCTTCGCCAAGGTGGCCGACGCCACCCGCAAGGTGCTGTTCTCGACGACCATCGCCGATGCCGCCCAGCCGACCCACAGCGCCGAGGTCACCCGGCTGCTCGCCTGATCAGCTTTCCACCGGTTCCCGGGCGCGCCGGGCCCTGATCGCCGCCGCGATGAAGACGCGCGACAGGCCGTGATAGAGCGGTTCGCGTGACAGGATGCGGGAGGTGATGTAGCCGATCATCGATACAGCCATGATCGGAATGACGGCCTGGTGATCGCCGGTCATCTCGAGGATGATGACGAAAGCCGTCATCGGGGCCTGCACCACGCCGGAGAAATATCCGGCCATGCCGAGGATGGCCGCAAGCGCGATACTGCTGCCCATGATCTGGCCGATCATACTGCCGAAGCCGGCGCCGACCGAGAGCGAGGGCGCGAAGATGCCGCCCGGAATTCCCGAGATCATCGACAGAAAGCCCGCCAGAAGCTTCTCGAGGAAGTATAGCAGGGGCAGGGGATTGCCCTCGACGGCGCCTTTTGCCTGGTCGTAGCCCGTTCCGAAGGTCATGCCGCCGGATAGGACGCCGATCACCGCGACGGCCAGGCCGCAGGCCGCCGCCAGCATGACCATCCGGCTGAGCGGCTGCGGATGCGCCCACCGGCGAACGTGCTGTCCGAGATGGAGCGCAAGTCCGCTGAAAGCTGCACCGAGAGCGCCGCCGCCGATGCCGCAGACGAGCACCAGTTCCCAGTCGCGCACGGAGGTCGGGGCGACCGCGGTAGAGCCGAAATAATTGTAGCTGCCGGCAAGCCCGAGGGCTGCAAGGCCCGAAAGGATGACCGCGGTCAGCACCAGGCCGTTGGCGCGGGATTCATAGGTCCGGCTCATTTCCTCGATGGCGAAGACGATGCCGGCGAGCGGAGTGTTGAAGGCCGCGGCGATGCCGGCCGCCGAGCCGGCGAGGATCAGGCCGCGCGCCTGCGCCATGCCGCCGAAGCGGGCGACGGCCAGCATGATCGATGCCCCCACCTGAACGGTCGGTCCCTCGCGGCCGATCGATGCACCGCTCGCCAGCCCCAGCACGGTCAGCACGATCTTGCCGACGACGAGCCGCAACGACAGCAGGCGTGTGCGATCTTCCGGATCGCGCAGATGCCGCGCGGCGATCGCCTGCGGAATGCCGCTGCCCTGCGCATTCGGGAAAAATGTTGCGGCGAAGTAAGCCGACAGCATGAAGCCGAGCGGGGTGATGACGAGCGGCAGCAGAAAGCTCCATTGCCCGGAGGTGGTCACACCGGCAAAACCGCGCTGCGCGAGATCCGCGAGCCTCGCGAAGCCGACGCTGATGATGCCGATCGCAAAGGCGCCGAACCAGAAGATCAGCCGCGGACGCCAGAGCGAGAAGGAGCCCCACAGGACACGCGATCTGCGAAGAAGTCTGGACTTGCGATGGAACACGGGCAGGCCGGAAAACATTGGATATCACCTCTTCCTAAACCGCTTTGCCCGAGGCAGGCCAATTGTTTCTTCAAGATTTGGTGAAATACCTTTCCTTCCGGCCCGGATGTCCCACCTGCCTGCCCATTCGGTAGGGAGAACATCATGCCGATCGTTTCAGGACAGCGGGTATAGATGCGATTACTCCTGATTTTCTGAAACTCAGTGCATCTGAATTGCGCCGGCGCAAGGGAGTTGAAAAGAACGGCGCAATCCGTCATATTGCATTGCAATTGCAACGCACGAGGCAGGTCATGAAAACGGCATCGCTCCCGTCCCTTCGCGTGGATCCCGAATTGCGCGCCGCCGCCGAAAGCGTTCTGAAAGAAGGCGAGAGCTTGTCGTCGCTGATGGAGGACTCTCTTCGCCGCCAGATCGATTACAGGAAGACCCAAGCGGAGTTCATCGCACGGGGCCTAGCCGGCTTGGCGGACGCCGAGCGGACCGGTGTGTTCTACACAACGGACGACATTCAGGAGTTGATGCGCAAAAAGCTTGAGAAGGCGAAAGCCCGCAAAGCCGCACCGCAGAAATGACCTTCGAGCTGAAGTATACCCAGACCTTCTCTGAGGATC
Organism: Rhizobium chutanense; assembly: GCF_002531935.1. Classification (GTDB taxonomy): domain Bacteria; phylum Pseudomonadota; class Alphaproteobacteria; order Rhizobiales; family Rhizobiaceae; genus Rhizobium; species Rhizobium chutanense. The sequence goes on from NZ_NWSV01000027.1 coordinate 45,829, forward strand.
TCGACCGGCTCGCCGATTTTCTCATCGAACGTGATCCGGATCTGGCCGAGCGCGCCCTCAACGCCATCCGTAAAGCTCTGTTGATCCTCGAGGACTTCCCGCTTATGGCCCGACGCGCATCTGCGGATGATCCCTTGCTGCGCGAGCTCGTCGTTCCCTTCGGTTCGGCCGGATATGTCATTCTTTTCAAAGTGGTGAGCGAAACGAGCGTCATCGTCCTCGCTGTCCGTCACCAGCGCGAAGAAGATTAGCACTGATTATCTGTCGCTGACCGCCCAGCGCGGATTGACCCAGGGTTCCTGGTTGCCAGCAGCTTTTTGCGCAACGCCCGCCGGTCTTCGATTCCTCCATAGCAACTTGCTATAATCGGATGATTGCGCTAGATTGCACATAGCAAAATGCGATGTCGCGATTCCGGATTATGCACGTCATCACACAGAAAAAGATCTGGGAGGCGAAAGACCGATGGCCTCAAACAGCCAATGCCCTGGATACCTGGTATCGACTGATGAAGTCGTCGGAGCCGACGGACTTCGCCGGCATGAAGGCATTGTTTCCGGCAACGGACAAAGTCGGGCAGCACCATGTGTTCGACATTGGCGGCAACAAGCTGCGCTTGATCGCGGTGGTGCATTACAGATTCAGGAAGGTCTATATTCAGCGGATTATGGATCATGCCGAATACGACAAAGGCGCATGGAAGGGTTAGGCCGATGAGCGCAATTGTAAAACTGGTCAGCGAGCACTGGACGCATGTGGCTCCTCTTCTTGCCACGCCGGCCAATGAAGCGGAGTACGATCATCTCGTGGAGCAACTCGACGAGATTCTCGCTGAAGTCGGCGACGACGAGGATCATCCCTTGGCGTTGCTTGCGTCTCGCATGGCGGACCTTATCGAGGCCTATGACGAGCAGAATCGCCCAATGCCTGCCATCACCGGCGCCGATGCACTTCGTTATATCATGGAGGAGCGCGGCCTTAGCCAGTCCGAACTGCCGGAAGTGGGCGCTCAATCCGTCGTGTCTGAGATTTTGAGCGGCAAACGGCAAATCAATGTTCGACAAGCCCGCGCCCTGAGCGAGCGATTTCTGATTCCAGCATCCGTATTTCTATCGCTCTGACGATAGACTCTCCGATGGGCAGCGACTGTCCATCGGCGGCAGTCGCTGCCCAATAGCTCTGCGCTTCAGCGATCGCTGACCGCCCAGCGCGGATTGACCCACGGCTCCTGGTTGGAGCGCGCCAGCGGCTGCTTGCCGAGGATATGGTCGGCGGCCTTCTCGCCGGTCATGATCGACGGCCCGTTCAGGTTGCCGTAGGTGACGTGCGGGAAGATCGAACTGTCGGCGACGCGCAAGGCCTCGACGCCGATCACCCGCGTCTGCGGATCGACCACCGCCATCGGATCGTCCTTGGCGCCCATCTTGCAGGTGCCGCAGGGATGATAGGCGCTTTCCAGGTGCTCGCGCAGGAAGGCGTCGATCTCATCGTCGCTCCGGACGCCTTCGCCCGGCTGGATCTCCGGCCCGCGATAGTCGTTGAAGGCGCTCTGGCCGAAGATCTCGCGGGTGAGGCGCACGCAGTGGCGGAATTTCTCCCAGTCCTCCGCATGGCTCATATAGTTGAAGCGCAGCACCGGGTCGGCCTTGGGATCAGCGGAGCGTAGGCTGACGCTGCCGCGCGACTTCGACAGGTTGTAGCCGACATGCACCTGGAAGCCGTGGCTTTTCGCCGCCGCCTTGCCGTCATAGCTGATCGCAACGGGGAGGAAATGATACTGGATATCGGGCTGTTTCAGCCCGGGTGCGGAGCGCAGGAAGGCGCAGGCCTCGAACTGGTTGGAGGCGCCGAGCCCGCCCTTGGAGAGCAGCCATTGCGCGCCCGCCACGCCTTGCCAGAACCACGGCAGCCAGGAATACAGCGACACCGGCTTGGTGCTCACCTGCTGGAAATAGAATTCCATATGGTCCTGCAGGTTGGCGCCCACGCCCGGCCGGTCGGCCTTGACGGTAATGCCCATGTCCTGCAGATGCTGGCCGGGACCGATGCCCGACAGCATCAAGAGCTTCGGCGAATTGAAGGACGAGGCCGAGACGATCACCTCGCGATTGGCCTTCACCACCTCGACCTTGCCGCCGCGTTCGATCTCGACGCCGGTCGCCCGTCCGTCCTCGATGACGATCTTGCGCGCCAGGCCGTAGACGATCCCGACATTGTCGCGCTTCAGCGCCGGTTTCAGATAGGCATTGGCGGCAGACCAGCGGCGGCCGGAAAAGATGGTCTGCTCCATCAGCCCGAAGCCTTCCTGCTTGCTGCCGTTATAATCCTCCGTCGTCTCGAAGCCCGCCTGTTTGCCCGCCTCGACGAAGGCCCGGAACAGCGGATTGGTGAAGCCGCCGCGCTGTACGTGCAGCGGTCCGTCCGTGCCGCGCCAGCCCTCTTCGCCGCCATGCGAATGTTCCATCCGCTTGAAATAGGGAAGCACGTCGGCATAGGCCCAGCCGCTGGCGCCGAGCTCTTCCCAGCGGTTGAAGTCCTCGGCGTGGCCGCGCACATAGACCATGCCGTTGATCGAGGAGGAACCGCCGATCACCTTGCCGCGCGGCGCGGTGATGCGCCGGTTGTTGAGGTTCGGTTCCGGCTCGGAGAGATAACCCCAATTGTAGCGCTTCATGCTCATCGGCCAGGCAAGGGCTGCCGGCATCTGGATGAACGGCCCGAAATCGCTGCCGCCGGCCTCGATGACGAGCACGCTGTTCTTGCCGTCTTCCGACAGGCGGTAGGCGAGGGCGGAACCGGCCGAGCCCGAGCCGATGATGACGAAATCTGCTTGTTGCATGACGTTCCCTTAGATTCTTTTGCAACTGGCTGAAGACCCCGCCCCAAACCCCTCCCCACAAGGGGGAGGGGCTTAACTTGCGGCAGAGCCTCACTTCAAAATCAGCGCCACAAGCGATGAGATCGATGGAGCGCAAAACCGGTGCTGCGTATTAGCCCCTCCCCCTTGTGGGGAGGGGTTGGGGAGGGGTCTTCACTCCCTTAATAAGGCGCCGCCACCGGCCCCATGCCGACATAGACCGTCTTCAGCTCGGAATAATGCTCGAGCGCCGCCAGCGAATTTTCCCGGCCGAAGCCGGATTGTTTCGAGCCGCCGAAGGGGATTTCCACCGGGCAGAGATTATAGGTGTTGATCCACAGCGTGCCGGCCTCCAGCCGGTCGACGACGCGGTGGGCGCGGGTGAGGTCGGCGGTGAAGACGCCGCCGGAGAGGCCGAATTCGCTGGCGTTGGCCCGCGCGATCACCTCGTCCTCATCGTCGAAATCGAGCACCGACATCACAGGCCCGAAGATCTCCTCGCGGGCGATGGTCATGTCGTCGGTGACGTCGGCAAAGACGGTCGGCTGCACGTAATAGCCTTCGCCGGAGACATTGTTCGGAATGCCGCCGCCGGCAACCAGCGTTGCGCCCTCGGCCTTGCCCTTCTCGATATAGGCGACCACCTTCTCGCGTTGCGCCCAGGAAACCATCGGGCCGATCTGCGTCGCCTCATCCATCGGATCGCCGATCAGCATCGCCTCGGTGCGCGCCTTCAGCCGCTTGAGGAATTCGGCCTTGACGCCGTTCTGCACGAAGACGCGGGTGCCGTTCGAGCAGACCTGGCCGGTCGAATAGAAATTGCCGAGCATCGCCCCGCCGACCGCCGAATCGAGGTCGGCATCGTCGAAGACGATGAGCGGCGACTTGCCGCCGAGCTCCATCGTCACGTGCTTGAGGTTGCCGGCTGCCGCCGCCGCGACCCTGCGGCCGGTCGGCACCGAGCCGGTCAGCGACACCTTGGCGACGTCGGCGTGGTTGACGAGCAGCGGCCCGGTGTCGCGGTCGCCCTGGATCACGTTGAAGAGCCCCTTCGGCAGCCCCGCCTCGTGCAGGATTTCGGCGATCTTCAACGCGCCGAGCGGCGTGTTTTCCGAGGGCTTGAACACCATGGCATTGCCTGAGATCAGCGCCGGGGCAGCCTTCCAGCAGGCGATCTGCTGCGGATAGTTCCAGGCGCCGATGCCGACGCAGACGCCGAGCGGCACGCGCTTGGTATAGGCAAAATCCTGGCCGAGCGGGATATGCGAACCGTTGAGGCCGGCTGGCGCAACGCCGCCGAAGAATTCGAAGGCATCCGCACCCGAGGTCGGGTCGGCGACGATGGTCTCCTGGATCGGCTTGCCGGTATCGAGCGTTTCCAGTTCGGAAAGCGCCCGGTTGCGCTCGCGCATGATGTCGGCGGCGCGTTTGAGGATGCGGCCGCGCGCCATCGGGCTCATCGCCGCCCATTCCGGCTGGGCGCGTTTGGCGGCCGCAATCGCCTTTTCGATGATCGCAGGCGTTGCGGCATGGAGCCGGGCGATCACCTCGCCGGTCGCCGGATAGAGGCTCTCGATGACGGTACCGTCGGGATCCTCGACATATTCGCCGTCGATGAAGTGCGAGGCTTTCGGCTGGGCTTTCATGTCATTTGTCCTTGGGGGAGGTGGTGGATAGAAGCGCGTTCACATAATCCTCCGTCAGCGCGATCGAGGCTTCGATGCCGATCGGCGCGGATTTCAGACTTTGCCTGATATAGAGCCCGTCGATCATCGCCGCTGCGCCTTCGGCGATGCGTTCTGCGGCGTCGACGGGCAGCAGCGCCTTGAGATCGGCAAGCAGATTGGAGCGCAGCCGTCTGGCATAGATCACCAGGAAACGCCGCGTCTCTTCCGAGCGCTGCGCTTCGGCATAAAAGGCAAGCCAGGCGGCAATCGTCTCCGGCGCAAACTGGTCGGCGTGGAAGCTGGCGCGGATGATGGCCGAAAGCCGCGCCCGCGGCGTCTTGGCGGCCTTCAGCGCCGTCACCGCATCGCGGCGCAGCTGTCGGAGCAGCGAGCGGATCGTCTCGATCAGCAATTGGTCCTTGCTGCCGAAATAATGATGCGCAAGGGCCGGCGACACGCCGGCCTGGCGGGCGATGTCGGACATGGTGACGGCAAGCGAGCCGTGATCGCCGATCACCCGCAGCGCTGCATCGACCAGCGCCTTGCGGCGCACCGGTTCCATCCCGACCTTCGGCAACGGACAATTCTCCTGAAATTCACCGGCAGAGTATTTTTGATTGATTGATCAATCAACAAAAATCTTTCTCGATTTGACCGAGATCAGATCTTTCCCTGAAAAACTGCTGCAACATATTTCAAAATTCAGGAGGTGCGCCATGACCGATGTCTTCAACGCAGTGCCCACATCCCAACTTCAGTCGAAATGGATCTGGTTCGTGGGTCTCGGCGTGTTGCTGCTGGTCTGCGGCCTGATCGCGCTCGGCAATCTGATGCTCGCAACCGTCGTCTCCGTCTATTATGTCGGCATGCTCATGCTGTTCGGCGGCGTGACCTATCTCGTCCATGCCTTCCAGGTGCGCGGCTGGGATCACGTGCTCTTCTGGGTGTTGAGCGGTCTGCTCTACGTGCTCGCCGGCATCTGCGCCTTCATCAATCCGATCCTGACGTCGGCGGCGCTGACGCTGTTTCTGTCGCTCGCGCTTGTCGTCGCCGGCGTCTTCCGCACCTGGGTCGGCATGCGCATGAAACCGACCAGGCGCTGGCGCTTTATCGTCGCCAGCGGCGTCATCACCGCGCTTGCCGGTTTCGTCATTGCCCTCGGCTGGCCGGTCAACAGCCTGTGGATCCTCGGCCTGTTCCTGGCCGCCGATCTCACCATCCAGGGCTGGACGATGATCGCCTTCGGCCTCGGCATCCGCAGTGGGCCTGTGGACAGCGGCGCCTCGGCGCCGCTCTCCGATCGTTCTTTTTGACAAGGGGGTGAGAGGGGATTAGACTTTAGGGGTATGTGCGATCGCCGCAAATGGTCATGCGTCCCCCAAAGGCAGGGTACTGCCTGAATAAAAAAGGGAGGAAGTTCATGCCGATGGTCACCGTTTCCATCTCTCCGCAACAGGCAGCGGGCATCCGCGCTGCCGTCGACAATGGCGGTTATGCCTCCAGCAGCGAGGTCGTCCGCGAGGCCCTGCGCCTCTGGGATACCGCTCGCAAGCTCAACGAATTCAAGGCCGATGTCCTCGACGAGATTTCGCCGTCCGGCGGCAGATGCGTCGGCGACATGTTCGCCGATCACGAGGCGGCACGCCGTCGCTCTGCCTGAATAAGCAAGCATCTGATTGCATTGGGGATTCGAATAAACGCGGAACGCGTAGCGCCCGCTTGCGTCTTTCACGAAACTTTCACATTGGCGAAAGGGTTCATTGATCCTTCTGCGGCAAGTTCCCCGCGAAAAAGAACAAGTCACGGTGGAGATCGGGCCCACATGAAGACTGGAACATCCCTCTCTGCCACTGTCGAGCCCGGCGTCCTGCGCCGCTATGCCAGCGATCAGATCGTCACGCTGGCCAAGCTCGTGGTCGAAAACGCCTTCCAGCCGATCGTCGAGGCCGGCACCGGCACGGTGTTCGGTTATGAATCGCTGATGCGCGGCCAGGAACGCATCGGCTACGACACGCCGGTCGACATCCTCGACGAGGCTCATCAGGCCGGCCAGCTGCTGCAGCTCGAACAGATGCTGGCGAGCCGGGCGCTCGCCAAATTCGCGACGCTGTCGAATTTCTCCACGGCGACGCTCTTCCTCAATCTCGATGTCCGGCTGATCCCGCATGGCGAACGTCTGGTCGAAAGCCTGCTGCAGCACCTGCGCAAGGCCAGCATTCCGCCGTCCTCCGTCTGCTTCGAATTCTCCGAGCGCTTCGACAATACCAGCGTGCCGGAATTTGCCGGCCTGGTTTCGAAGCTGCGCAAGGCCGGATTCAAGCTGGCGATCGACGATTTCGGCGTCGGCCACGGCGAGATGAAGCTGCTTTGCGATCATCCCGTCGATTACCTCAAGATCGACCGGCATTTCGTCGCCGAGATCGACCGCAGCCCGCGCAAGCGCCATCTCTTGAAGAGCATCGTCAATATCGCCCATGTGCTCGGCACCCGCGTCATCGCCGAAGGCATCGAGACCGAGGCGGAGTTCATCGCCTGCCGCGAATATGGCGTCGATCTCGTCCAGGGCTGGTTCATCGCGCGCCCGACGACGCATATATCGGAACTGGCGCCGTCCTTCCCGCATCTGCAGGAGCTCGGCAAAGCCAAGCGCGGCAGCCAGTCGCTCGACGAAATCCTCATCCGCAGGCAGATCGAACTGCTGCCGGCGGTTTACGAGAACGACAGTATCGACAGCGTCTTCGAACTCTTCCGCCGCAATCCGCGCCAGGCGTTTTTTCCCGTCCTCAACGCCAATGACGAGCCGCGCGGCATCATCCACGAGCATCATCTCAAGGAATATATCTACCAGCCCTTCGGCCGCGATCTCCTGAAAAACAAGATGTATGAGCGCTCCATCTCGCATTTCGTCGAAATGGCGCCGATCGTCGGCCTCGACAGCGATGCCGAGCAGCTGATGGCGATCTTTGCCAATATGGAAGGCAGCAACTGCCTGATCCTCACCGACAATATGCGTTATGCCGGCGTCGTCTCCGCCGCCTCGCTGATCAAGGTGATCAACGAGAAGCAGCTGAAAATCGCCCAGGACCAGAACCCGCTGACCGGCCTGCCGGGCAATCACGCCATCCGCGATTTCATGCGCCAGTCCGGCCGCGACGGCGATGAGGTCCGCCACTTCTGCTATTGCGATTTCGACAATTTCAAGCCGTTCAACGATGCTTACGGCTTCCATCTCGGCGACCACGCGATCTCGCTGTTTGCCGCGCTGATGCGCCGCTATTTCTTCGCCGAGCGCCATTTCCTCGGCCATGTCGGCGGCGACGATTTCTTCATCGGCGTTGTCGGCTGGACGCAGGAGGAGTTGACGGAAATTCTCGATCGGCTGATCGGCGATTTCCACGACGACGTGCTCGATCTCTATTCCGACGAGCACCGCGCCGCCGGCCGCATCCTCGGCCACGACCGCGCCGGCGCCGAAGCCCTGTTCCCGCTGATGCGCTGCTCGATCGGCGTCATCGAACTGCCGGAAGGCCTTGTCATCGACGACATCAACCGCGTCGGCGCCGAGATCGCCGTCGTCAAGTCGGCCGCCAAGGAGAGCGACGGAGGCCTCGTCTTCCATCTCCTGGAGCGCCGCGTGTCTTGACGCAAGGGAGGCTGCATGGCCTATGCCGTGGGCGAGGCGAATTGACGCCCTTGCCACATCAAGCCTTCCCAAGCCTCCGGGGCTGATCTATTCCGGTTGCCTCGGATCAGGGAGGGTCGCGCCATGTCACTGCCTCAGCAAATGCGTTTCGTCGATCTCAAGTCCTTCGGCGGGCCGGAGGTGATGATGATCGGCAATCGGCCGCTGCCGGTGCCCGGTCAAGGCGAGGTCCTGGTGCGCGCCGAGGCGATCGGCGTCAACCGCCCTGATGTCGCCCAGCGCCAGGGCAGCTATCCCCCGCCCAAGGATGCGAGCCCGATCCTCGGCCTGGAACTTGCAGGCGAAATCGTCGCGATCGGCCCCGGCGTCAGCGGCTATCGCATCGGCGACAAGGTCTGCGGGCTGGCCAATGGCGGCGCCTATGCCGAATATTGCCTGCTGCCGGCAGGCCAGATCCTGCCCTTGCCCAAGGGTTATGACGCGGTGAAGGCGGCTGCTTTGCCGGAGACCTTCTTCACCGTCTGGGCCAATCTCTTCCAGATGGCCGGGCTGACGGAAGGCGAGACGGTGCTGATCCATGGCGGCTCCAGCGGCATCGGCACCACGGCGATCCAGCTTGCCCGCGCCTTCGGCGCCGAGGTCTATGCGACGGCCGGCTCACGTGAGAAATGCGGGGCCTGCGAGGCGCTCGGCGCCAAACGCGCCATCAACTATCGGACCGAGGATTTCGCCGCGGTGATCAAGGCCGAGACCGGCGACGGCGTCGATATCATCCTCGATATGATCGGCGCCGCCTATTTCGAGCGCAACCTCGCCGCGCTGGCAAAAGACGGTTGCCTGTCGATCATCGCCTTCCTCGGCGGCGCGCTCGCCGAAAAGGTCAACCTGTCGCCGATCATGGTCAAACGCCTGACGGTGACCGGCTCCACTATGCGACCGCGCACGGCGGAGGAAAAACGCGCCATCCGCGACGACCTGCTCTCGCAGGTCTGGCCGCTTCTGGAGGCCGGCACGGTCGCCCCTGTCATCCACAAGGTCTTTGCCTTCGAGGATGTCGTTGCGGCGCACCGGCTGATGGAAGACGGCAGCCATGTCGGCAAGATCGTGCTGCGCGTCGGTTGAGCGTGAGCGAAACGCCGACGGCGAGAACCCCGGAACGAAGCTCGCAAGCGCTCGCGCGTCACGCCGGCTGCCGCGCCTGCCGCCTGCTGCTTTCGAGGTAGAGCAGCACGCCGATCGATGCGAAACCGGCAGCCGCGCCGACGAAGGCGGTTCCGGAATAATCGGTGATCGCGGTGCCGAAGGCGAAGAGCCCGGCGCTGATGCCGGTGCCGATGAAGGTGTTGAGCGACAGCAGCGAGGTTCCGAGCCCCGGCCGGTCGGCGATCAGATCCTGCAGATAGGTGATCGGCACGCTGAGGATCGCTGCCGCCCCGCAGGCATTGAGGAGAAGCAGCGCATAGATGTGCCAGGGCGCGGAGGCAAATCCGAGCAGCAGCAGATAGGCGCAGTAGACCAGCGCGCCGAAGGCAAGCACATGCACGGTGCGGAAGCGCCGTTGCGCCATGCCCCACATCATCATGAACGGCATCTCGAGAAGGGCCGTCAGCCCGGCGATGAAGCCGACATCGACCACGGTCCCGCCGGCCGCATGGGTGATGATCAGCGGCAGCAGCGTGCTATTGAGCCGCTGCAGTCCGAAGAGCAGCGCCATGACGATGACGCGCACCAGGACATGCGGCATGAAGATCCGTTTCAGCGAGGCAAGGAAGCCGGGTTGATCTGGGGCCGGGCCGGCCGTGCCGTTTCTCGGCGCGAAGAAGAAATACAGGCAAAAGCAGGTGAGGCTTGCAAAGGCCGCGATCCCGTAGGCCGGGGTCATCGATGGCGAATTGACGAGATAAAGGCCGATGAGCCCCGGCGCCAGCGCCCATGAGCCGGAAAACAGCGCCCGCACCGTTGCCGTGACCGCCGCCGCCCGGCCGCGGTCTATCTGGTTGGTCCTGGCGCGCAGGCTGGCAAACAGCAGCGAATAGGTGGAATTGCTCATCGACACCAGCAGAAGCGTGGAGACGATGAAGATGGCCGGGCTGTGGAATATGGCGATCGACCCGAAGCCGAGCATGCCGGCGACCGACAGCCCCAGCACCAGCGGCCGCCGCTCTTTCAGCCTGTCCGACCAGATACCGAGTGTCAGGCTGGTCGCGACGTTGACGATCGCCGAGAAGAAGATCAGCGCCGAATAGGTGCCGTTGCTCAAGCCCAATTCGTTGATCCCGATGATCGACTGATAGGGCGCGGTCGAGGCATAGGTGAAGGCGAGCGCGACGAGGGTCACGGTCGGGATGCGGATCCTGTTGTCGCCAATGATCAAGGAGAAGGTGGAGGGCATGGGGCGGTTCCTGATGCACCAGCTTTAGCTGCATCTGAGACCTCCGAGAAACGATAGTTTTCGATCGACGGCGTCGATTTTTGTGATGAGTATCCGGAGGTGGTTGTTCGACGGAGCATGCCCGGATGAGCAGCGCGCATGGATTCCAGGCTCAAGGCCTGGAATGACGGAGGGTGGGGGCTCGACAGGCGTGAGGCGCGACGACCCGGAGGGAGGGGCAAAGGAGGCGCAATCGCCTGCTGCTCCGCCGCATGTGGCATCTTGCTGCCGACGCCTACTTGCCGCAGACGCTTACCCCACCCTCCGTCGTGCTCGGCCTTGAGCCGAGCATCCACGCCACATCCACCAGCGGTCGTCGCCCGGATTCCGGCGTCACCTGAACCCCGTTGGCTTTCGCCGCGTGACGCGTTATGCCTGCGGCATCCCCGCAGCACCTGGATGAGAGCTCATGACCAATCCCGTCACCGTCGAAGTCACCCGCGGCCTGCTCGTCGAAAGCCGCCATCGCGGCATGGTGGCGGTTGTCGATGGCGATGGCAGCCTCGTCTTCTCGCTCGGCGATATCGACGCCGCCGTCTTTCCGCGTTCGGCCTGCAAGGCGATGCAGGCGCTGCCGCTGGTGGAAAGCGGTGCGGCCGACGCCTATGGTTTCGGCGACAAGGAGCTGGCGCTCGCCTGCGCTTCGCATAATGGCGAGGACGCGCATGTGGCGCTTGCCGCCTCCATGCTGGCGCGGGCCGGCCGGAATGGCGAAACGCTGGAATGCGGCGCCCACTGGTCGATGAGCCAGAAGGTCCTGATCCAGCAGGCCCGTACGCTTGATGCGCCGACCGCGCTCCACAACAATTGCTCGGGAAAACATGCGGGCTTCATCTGCGCCTGCTGCCATCAGGATATCGATCCGAAGGGTTATGTCGGTTACGAGCATCCGCTGCAGGTCGAAATCCGCGCGGCGATGGAAAGCCTGACCGGCGCCGTGATCGGCGCCGACAGTTGCGGCACCGACGGCTGCTCGATTCCGACCTACGCCGTGCCGCTCAGAAGCCTGGCTCACGGTTTTGCCAGGATGGCGACCGGCACCGGCCTGGAGCCCTTGCGCGCCAGGGCATCGCGTCGGCTGATCGAAGCCTGCATGGCCGAGCCTTTCTACGTCGCCGGCTCCGGCCGCGCCTGCACGGCGTTGATGCAGATCGCCCCCGGCCGTATCTTCGTCAAGACAGGCGCCGAGGGCGTCTTCTGCGCCGCGATCCCGGAAAAGGGCATCGCCATCGCGCTGAAATGCGAGGACGGCACCACCCGCGCCGCCGAGGCCATGGTGGCCGCCACACTCGCCCGTTTCTTCGAGACGGAGGAAGAGGTGCATGCCGCCCTGATGGGCTTTGCCGCCACCTCGATGCGCAATTGGAACGGCATCCATGTCGGCGATATCAGGGTCACCTCCGCCCTGACCGCATGAGCGTGGGTCTGGGCATATAAGTTATTAGAAAAATAAGAATTGCCTAATATAAAAGGGTACGTCCCGCGATCGCGGATACACCCTTCGCGGCGGCGTGAGCACAGTCCTGGAAGCCATGAGGGCAGGGCATGTTTGCAGGCCGCTATCTCTGGTGGATGCTGATGGGTATCGGCATCTTCCTCTTCGCCGCGCTGGGCCTCGATCATATCACCTGGCTCACCATCCGGCTGTCCGGCTGCGGGGATATGGCTGGCGCCTGCCAGCCGACCCTCCGGCTGATTTCGGGCATGCTCAAAACCGCCTGCGTCTGGACCGCGATCGGCGTGCTCTTCGTCGCCACGCTGCTGCGTCTTCACACGCTCTCGCTCCTCTGGTTCTGGGGACCGGTCGTCGCCGTCTGGTTCGTGGCCTCCACGCCGATCCTTCTCTTCCTGGCCGCGGATGCGGCGGCTCTGACGCAACCCGCCACCCTGGCCGCACTGCCTGTCGCTTTCCTGTTTCTGGCGGCTTTCGTTGCCTATCTCATGCTTGTGCTCGAGGAGGGCGAGACGCTGCCGCTTGCCGCCGCCTCGGTGCCGCTGCGCCTCACACTCCGCCTGACGGCGGTCTACGGCGCGCTTGCTGGCGCAGCTTTCATGTCGCAGTTGTCGCGGATCGCTGGGACCCTGCTCGACATGCCGGCACTTGCCGTCGTCATCGCGCTGGCGCAGCCATATCTGCAGGCGGTGCTCACCCTTGGAACCGGCAGCATGGCGCCGGCCTATGCCGTGCTGGCAGTCTTCATCGCGGCCCTTGCCGCCAGCCTGCTGCCGCATGCTGCGCCGCCGCCCTCCCGCAGCACGATCATGCTGCGGCGATCGCGCCGTTGAGATCACTATAGGGTCTCAGCCGCTCGGCCGTCATCTCCATCGGCACGATCAGCCCCGCCACCTCGGAAATGCCGAGCACCGGGCAGGGCGAGACGAGGTCGAACTTTTCCTCGGTCAGCAGCACATGCGTTTCGGCAGAGCAGCGGGCGATATGCCGCTTGATCGCCGCTTCCTCGAAATCGCCGGTGGAAAGCCCGTGCACCGGATGGGCGGCGGTGACGCCGAGGAAGAACAGGTCGGGGCGCAGCTGCGAGATCGCCGCCATCGCCGCCGCCCCCGTCGCCACCATCGAATGTTTGTAGAGCCGTCCGCCAGCCAGGATCACCTCGGCGGTCGGGTGGTGCTCCAGCTCGGCGGCGATCGTCGGGCTGTGGGTCGCAACCGTCAGCGGCATGTCGCGCGGCAGGTGCCGGGCGATCTCCGCCGTTGTCGTGCCGCCGTCGAGGAAGATCATCTGCCCCGGCCTGACCATCGCCGCCGCTTTGGCCCCGAGCCGCGCCTTGATCTGTGATGAAACGCTGCGCCGCGCCGAAAAATCCGGCAGCTCCGGCGAAAGCGGCATCGCCCCGCCATGCACCCGTTTCAGCAGCCCTTCCGCCGCCATTTCCCTGAGGTCGCGCCGGATCGTGTCTTCCGAAAGGGAGAAATCCTCGGCGACGCGCTTGGCGATCACCTGGCCGTCACGGCGCAGGATGTCGAGGATCAGGGCCTTGCGTTGCGTCGTCAGCATTATCTCTCCGCACGAAAATGAACGAGGTGGCATGATCTTGCACGAATTGACTCGACATTCAAGAAATATCGTGCATTTTCGCGATATCCCGTGCATGAGGCCGGGAGTGTGCTCGCGCATCAGCGGAGCGAAGGAGTGGATCATGTTGATTTTGATTGCCGGCCCTTACCGGTCGGGAACGGGTGACGACCCGGAAAAGATGGCCGCCAACCTGAAGCGGCTGGAGGAGCCGTCGCATAGGCTGTTTGCGGCCGGCCACGTGCCGATGATCGGCGAATGGGTGGCGCTGCCGATCTGGCACGCCGCTGGCGGCAAGTCGGTCGGCGACACGCTCTACGAGGAGATCTTCCACCCGGTCGCCGGCCGGCTGCTCGCGCTCTGCGAGGGCGTGCTGCGTTTGCCGGGTGAGTCCAATGGCGCCGACAACGACGTCCGCATCGCCAGAGAGCGCGGCATCCCGGTCTGGCACCGGCTGGAGGATGTTCCGGGCTGCGGGTGAGCGGCACGTTGGCTGACAAGGCAATCTCGGGCGCAAGATCTGCCCCTCACCCTAACCCTCTCCCCGTAAACGGGGCGAGGGGACGTGCCCTGCGAAAGGTTGGCGTGGGACGGAGAGGTCGCGGCTTGGTCCCTTCGCCCCGCGCGCGGGGAGAAGGTGGCGGCAGCCGGATGAGGGGCGCGACACGGCACGCCGACCATGCCCTCACAGCCGCACCCCCCCACATCTCCCCAGTTCCGACGCACCCACCGCTACGCTATAACCCTTGCCGAAAGGGAGTCGACAATCATGCTGACACTGTATTACGCGCCGGGAACCTGTGCGCTCGCAAGCCTTATTGCCCTGGAAGAATCCGGCCTGGCCTTTGAAACCAGGAAGATCAGCCTTCGCGATGGCGAGCAGCGCCTGCCGGACTATCTGAAGATCAACCCCAAGGGCCGGGTGCCGGCGCTGGTCACCGACCGCGGCGTGCTGACGGAAACGCCGGCGATCCTCGGCTTCATCGCGGCAAGCGCCCCGGCCGCCAATCTCGCGCCGCTCGGCGATGCTTTCGAAATGGCGCGGCTGCAGGCCTTCAACAGCTATCTCTGCTCGACCGTGCATGTGAACCATGCCCATCGCCCGCGCGGCACGCGCTGGGCCGACGAACCGGCCGCCATCGAGGCGATGAAGGCGAAGGTGCCTGAGAATATGGCCGATTGTTTCACGCTGATCGAGCAGACGATGTTCGAAGGTCCGTGGGTGATGGGCGAGACCTATTCGCTCGCCGACCCCTATCTCTTCGTCATGACTGACTGGCTGCCGTCCGACGGCGTCGATCCCACCCGCTTCGAAAAGGCGAGCGACCATCACGCCCGCATGCTGCAACGCCCCGCCGTCCAGCGGGCACTGGCCTATGATCGAGGCTGATGGGCCGGCATACTTGACTCGACCTGCCGGGCAGAGCGCGTAGCAGTTGAAAACATCGTGCTACGTCTCCCAAGGGTTGATCAGCGATGCGCCCGTGTCGGCGAAGTCGCCGACATTGCGGGTGACGACGATCAAATCATGGACGATCGCGGTCGCGGCGATCAGCGCGTCGATATCGCCACGCGGCCGGATCGCAGCGATGCGGCCCCATTCCACGGCGATGTGATCGGTCACCGGCAGGATGCGGGCGCCATGATCATGACGCAGCTTGCGTAGCCATTCGCTGAGATGAGACGCGGCCTTCGGGTCAGAGCTCTGTTTGAGGGCGATGCCGCGCATGATCTCGCCAAGGGTCAGCGCGCTTAGGTGGAGGCTCAGCGGATCGACGGAGCGCAGCCAGGAAACCGCCTGAGGCGTGCCGCGTCGCGCCTCCGAGACAATATTGGTGTCGACCAGATACATCAGAAGCTCACGCCGCGGCTTGGCGTCTTGGCGCGCGCTTCGACCGCATCCGCGAGTTCGTCGTCCCAGGCGGGACCGCCGAGCAGGTCGTCGACCAGCGTCGGCCGACCGGCGCGCAGGGCATCGTAATCGCGGGAGGATAGCACGACAGCCGCGGGCTCGCCGCGCAGTGTGACCACCTGCGGCCCTTCCTCTCGCGCCTTCTGCACCACTTTCGAGAACTGGTTCTTGGCATCCTGCAATTGCCATTCCATCACTTCGCTCCTAGCTAGACTGTCTAGCTATATATGGGCGGAATGCCGTCGCACGTCAATGGGAGCATGAGGAGCGGCTCTCAAGGACGCAGAAGAGGCGCTATCCCGGAACCGCTGCACACTTCCGGGCGACATGCATTAAGATCATGCCTGAAAGATCATGCCTGATGTCCAAACCGTTCGGCCAGCTTCTTCGGCGCCCGGAACAGCCAGGCGCCGATCAGCCGCAGCCGCAACTCCTCGTCGCCGATCATGGCGGCGCGCAGCGGCAGATGCGGCCAGCCGACATAGTGATCGGTCTGGAAGTAGATGTCGGGGGCCATCTCAAGCAGGTGATCCTTGTCGTCGAGCGAAATCGAAATGACGATCGTTTCGGCGTTCTTCACCGCGACAAAACTCTTGCCGCCGACCTTCAGCGCCGGATTGCCGTAGGAGGTGCTCTCCTCGACATCGATCAGGCCGGCTTCCACCGCCAGCCGTTTCAAACGCTCGAAGATCGCATCGACGTCGTCGGCCATATCAGCCCTTTCTGCCAGGGCTAATCTAACATGTTTTCAGGCGCATTTCGCCAGCGTCGGCTTGGCCTGCGTGGGAAGGCCGGCCGGCATTCCGAGCGGCAGATCGGCGATCTCTCGCATCGACATGCGCGCGACTTCGGGATGCCGAAGCGGGTCGTCCTTCCAGGTCGGGGCAGTTTCTGCGCCTTCCAACGAACAGGCGTGTCTCAAGAAAAACTTCAGCAACGACATGGCGTGCCTCGCTTTGTCAAGCGGTGATGGATTACCACCGTATGCTGCAATGTCGCCTTCGCCAGGCGGATTTTCAATTGAGATTACTACGGAACCGCTATAGAAAAACTATATGAAAAACCTGAACACGGTCCATCTCAACGGCCTGCGGGCGCTTGATGCCGTTGGTCGGCTCGGCTCGCTCCAGGCCGCCGCCGACGAGCTCGGCGTCTCGGTCGGCGCGGTCAGCCAGCAGGTCATCAAGGCCGAAGCCCAGCTCGGTCAGGTGATTTTCGAGCGCACGGCCAAGGGCATGATCGTCACCGAAGCCGGCCGGCCGGTGCTGCTGGCGCTGGAGGAGGGGTTCGCCCGGCTTTCGGCGGCGGTGTCGATCGCAAGCCGCAAGGACGATACCATTCTGACCATCTCGGTGGCGCCGGTTTTCGCCGCCCGTTGGCTGGTCTGCCGGCTCGATCGTTTTGCCGAGCGTCACCCCGATATCAAGCTGCGGCTGGATGCGACGACCAATCTCGTCAGCCCGGCGCTTTGCGATGTCGATATCGGCATCCGCGTCGGCTCCGGCAAATGGCCCGATGTGAAGGCCGAATTGCTGCTGGAACAGGAGGTCTTTCCCGTCTGTTCGCCTGAGATGGCGGCGCAATTGCAAGAGCCCGCCGATATCCTGGCTTTGCCCGCCATCATCGATGGCCATGCGATGTTCAGCTGGGAGGTCTGGATGCGCGAGGCCGGACTATCGGGCGCGACGCTGGCAACGCGCCACGTCTTCAACGATGCCTCGCTCTGCCTCGATGCGGCGATCGCCGGGCAGGGCGTCATGCTGGCCTGGCAGACGCTCGCCGCCTTTGCGCTTGCCGAAGGCCGGCTGGTCGCCCCCTTCGGCATCCGGGCGCGCACCGGCTTCGGTCATTATTTCGTCACCGCCGAAGCTGTGCGCGAGCCGAAGAAGGTCAAGGATTTCAAGGCCTGGATCCGCGAGGAAATGGCCGGCACCCTGGCCCTTTTCCCATGATTTCACACCTCGATCGGCTCTTTGGCCCGCGTCGCCTGCATCGCCTTGTAGGCGGCACGCGACTGGCAGCGCTCGATCCAGGCTTTGACATTCGGATGCGCCTGGAACAGCGCCTCTTCGCTCTGGGCGTAGCGCAGCACCTCGGCGAGGTTGAGATCGGCGACGGTGAAGCGGTCGCCGACGATCCATTGCCGGCCGGCCAGATGGCCTTCGAGAACCGCCAGCGGCCGGCGCAGCAAGCGGCAGGCGACGGCGATCGTCTCTTTGCCGGCATCGCTGTTTTCGAGCCCGTTATCATAGGTCAGCACGATCTTCACCGTCTGCGGCTCGACTTCCGCCGCCGCCCAGACCGTCCACATCGTCAGCAATCCGTCTTCTTCGACGGTTTTGCCGGAAAGCGGCCCGCCATGTTTGCGGGCGAGATAGAGATTGATCGCCAGCGACTCGTGCATGACGAGGTCGCCATCGCGTATGCTGGGGATTTGCGCCATCGGGTTGACGGCGATGAAATCAGGCGAGTGCGTGTTGAGCGGCGCCTGAGGCGCCAGCGGATCTTTAAGCCGTCTGGCCTGCAGCACCGGCACCGACTGAAATTCGAGCCCGAGCTCCTCCGCCATCCAGTAGACGCGTGAGGCGCGCGATCGATAGACCCCGTAGATTGTCAGCATGAACGTTTCCCCGCGATGTTGTGCGAGGGAGGGTAAATGCCGGATTGGCCCCGGAAAAGTCCGTGGCGCTGATGGGACGATGAAAGCTTTTGATAGCAAGGAATTCCGGCAAAGGCAGAGACCCTCTAGGCATCTCTCGGCAGCACGGAGCGAACCCTTGCAACGAAGACGTGGAAGTCCTCCATGAATGTGCGGAGGAACTTGGCGGTGGCGTCGTTGGTGACCTCGCCATCGTCGGTGATCAGCCCCGGTGTGAACTGGATGTAGGCTTCCGGGGCATTCATCTGCGGAGAGTTGCAGAAGCTGAGCACGCTGCGCAAATTCTGCTGTGCGACCGCCGTGCCGATCGCGCCCGGCGACGTGCCGATCACCGCCGACGGTTTGCGGGTGAACGAGTTGGTGCCATAGGGGCGGCTCGCCCAGTCGATCGCGTTTTTCAGCCCGCCGGGGATGGACCTGTTATATTCGGGCGTAACGAACAGCACGGCGTCGACGGCGGCGATTGCCGCCTTGAATGCCCTGCCGGCCGGAGGGTAGTCGGCGTCATAATCGTAGCTGTAGAGCGGCAGATCCTTGAAGGATATTTCCGACATTTCAAGTTCCGGCGGAGCCAATCGCACCAAGGCCTTGGCGAGCTTGCGATTGATCGAGCCCTTGGCGAGGCTGCCGATGAGGTAACCGACTTTATGCGTGGTCATGGCGTTCTCCCTCTTGTCCTTTGAGCTCAAGTCACGCATCGCCGAGGAACGTCACCGTCTCGGCAAGCGGGGCACGGCCCGTGCGGGCGTAATTGACCGTGGAGTCCTCGTAGCCGATCGACATGCCGCAGAAGAGGATGAGCCCGTCCGGCGGCGAAAGGGCTTCCGCCACCGTCTCGCGAACCTGTGACCACGCCATCTGCGGGCAACTGTGCAGGCCTTCGGCACGCAGCAGCAGCATGACGGTTTGCAGATACATGCCGACGTCGGCCCATTGAGGCAGGCCGAGGTCATGGTCGATGTAGCAGAACAGGGCGGCGGGCGCCCCGAAACAATTCCAGTTGGCGATCGCCGCCCGCTGGCGCGCCTCCCAGTCCTCGCGGGCAATACCGAGCGCGCTGTAGCGCTCCTTGCCGAAGGCGGACCGGCGCTCCCCGTAGGGGGATTTCAGCGTGGACGGGTACATCTCATATTGCCGCTTGTCCCAGGCATCGCCATGGGCCACGCGCTCGACGGCCGATGTCTTGAGCTCGGCCAGCGGTGCGCCGGTCATCACATAGGTATTCCACGGCTGGATGTTCGATCCCGACGGCGACCAGGCCGCGGCCGAGAGCACGCGCTCGAGCACCTCCCTCGCCACAGGCTTGTCTTTGAACCCACGCACCGACCGCCGACTTTTGACTGCCTCATATACATCCATGATCGCCTCCTTGCCGCCGGCAAAACACCATGCGGCCGTTCAGTTCGGCCCCGACCGGCAAACGGTCAGTAGTCCCAGAAGATCGGCACCCAGCGAAAGGCGTCGCCGTCGATCGCCACATGGCCGATGGATGGGAAGGGCAGATGAGTGGCCACCAGCAGCTCGCCGGTCGCCGAAAGCTCCCGCAGCAGGCGGACGCGGACGCGGGCCGCCTCTTCCGGGTCGTGTTCGAAGCCGTTGAACCAGTCGGGATGTTCGAAGCCGACCGCAAACACGGCATCGCCGGCAAACATCAGCCGGTCGCTGCCGGATGCCAGGCGGATCACGCTGTGCCCGGGGGTGTGGCCGCCGGTGCGGGTGACGACGACGCCGGGCGCCACCGTGCACTCCTCCTCGAACGTCTGCAGATGGCCGCCGTACTCTTCCGCGAACCGCTTGGCCGCCCGCCGAAGCGCGTCCGGGAAGCCCGGCGGCATGGAGACGTGGGAGAAATCGGGCGCCGTCCAGAATTTGACCTCGGCCGCCGCCACATGGATTCTGAGGTCGGGACGCAGCTGCTCCTTCACCCCGTCGACAAGCAGCATGCCGATATGGTCCATATGCATGTGGGTCAGCACCACGTCGGTCACCGACGCAAGATCGATGCCGGCGGCTGCGAGTCGATGGGCCAGTTGCCCGGCCCGCGGCAGGTTCAGGTTCGGGTCCGACCCCAGCCCGGCATCGAGCAGAATGGTTCGGCCGCCGCTGCGCACCACGACGACGTTCAGCCCCCAATCGAGCGTCTCGGTCGGCAGGAAATTATGGTCCAGCCAGGCCGAGCGCGCGGCCGGGTCGGCATTGTGGCCCAACATCGCGCCGGGCAGCGTCAGCACGCCATCGCTGACCACCATGACGTCGATGTCGCCGATCTGCAACGAGTAGCGCGACGGAACCAATTCGTCGGGTTTCGGGATACCGGGGCGTGAGAGATTGTCCATACTCGTGTCCTCCTGACTGTCCGTTTCGATGTGGTTGATTATCTCCATTCGCGATGGAGACGGAATCACACCCAGGTCTAGGAGGCATACATCGGACGTAGGGATTGATATGCCCGAGGGCGTGCGGGCGATGCAGCACGGACTGCGCCATTGTACCCCGGCTTCGGCCCCCTGAACGGCCTCAGCTTGGCGCTTGCAAAATACCGGTTATGCGCGTCGCAATTCCTCTATGTCGTCGGGATGCCGCTCAAGCAGACGGAAGAGATTGACGACGGCAGGCGGCGGACTGACTTTTCCCGTCTCATAGCGAGAGAAGGCATTGTGCCCCCCACCCGTCAGTGCAGACGCTTCAGTCTGATTGAGGCGCAGTTTCTTGCGAATTCGACGCAAATCCTCGCCGACCGCTCGCCTATCCTGCAGAACCAGCGCATCACTGGCCTGGGCATAACGCTCAGCACTGACCTGGTCATACTCGATCTCGCCGCATGCGTCGCAACGAAAACCCGACAGGCCTTCGACGTCCGCTTTCAGATTGCGAAAAGCAATGTGGTGAGTTTCATTGAAGAATGGCGTCATTTCGGACTTTGCGTCACAGCAAACACATATCCTGGCCATTGTTACAACTCCTTGAATTGGATGACGGGTGCGCCGTCTTCCCTCAGCGTGACTTTGATATAAGCCTTCCCGGCCGGCGTATTGGCGTGATAAACATCCTGCCAGATCGTAGTGTCGTTATACGTCGTCATCGACTTATAGAGGTGGGTATTCCTAAGCGCGGCGACGACGTCGATCATCTCCGAGGTGGTCAATCCCATCGATCTTCCGCCGTCGATGGCGCTTTTGGTGAAGGCTGCCACCTTTCGCTCCCTGACGATGGCGATGATCGCCGCGAGGTTGTAGTGGGCCTTTCGCTTTTCCATGTCTAAATTACCCTCTCAGGGTAAAATTTCAAGTCCGCATATCGCTTGATCAACGCGTTCGCCTAAGATTCTGTCATTGTGAAAACGCGGCCGCAGCTTTCACAAGAATTCGTGAAACAAAGAGGTAAAGAATTTCTACTGTCCGGGGACACAAATGCTTTCATCAGGAGGCGCGGTTTCGCTCGATGGTCAGTTGCGCATAGGGCGCGCCGCCGCCGGCCATCTCGCCCGACACCTTCTTCTCCCATTCAAAGCCTAAAACCGCCCCTTCCGTGGTTTCCTGGAAGATGTTGTCGGTGATGACGGCGGTGCCGGCGCCATCGGCGACCGAGACGGCGCAGCCGACTGGCGCCTTGCGCACTACATTGCCTGTCACAACGACGTTTCTGAGGTAAGGACCCCAGCCGATCTGCATTCCCCAGCGCGGCGCGCCTTCGATCACATTGCCTGAAATCAGCGTGTCGGCCTCCGCCGCAATGCCGATGCCGAAACCGACCTCGTGCTTGTAGGGGCCCTTCAGCGTCAGATTGCGCACGACGTTGCCGGTGACGCTTGCCAGCCTGCCGCCCTCGTCGAAATTGGCGATCGAAATGCCGTTCGCCGCCCCGTCGATCATGTTGGCGGAAACCACCGCGCCCTCGAAGGCGAATTCGACATAGATCGCCGTCTCGCCGGAGCGCCGGCACTGATTGCTGCTGATCTGGATGTCCGAGGCCGAATTGGCGCGGATCGCCGTGAAGGCGCAGTCGGAGATATGGTTGTTCACCACCATCACGCCGTCGGCACGGAAGATGTTGATGCCGTTGCCGTTCTGGCCGGTGCCGCCGTCATTGGCGCGGATGTTGAAGACACGGTTGCCGGAAACCACCGTGCCGTCCTGCGCCTTCTTCCAGCGATGCACCAGAATGCCGCCATTGCCGCAATCGGCGATGGTATTTCCGGTGACCGAGAGGTTGGCGGAATCGACCGCATAAAGCCCGGATTGGGCGGCACCGGAAATACGGCTGCGCTCGACCCGCCCGCCGCAGCGCTCCAGCTGCAGCCCGTGTTTGCGGCTGCCGCCGATCTCGCAATTGTCGATCAGCACCTCGTCGACGCCGGTGAATTGCACGAGCCCGCCGGCATAGTCGCCGAGCCAGCGGTTGCCGCCGTCGATCACCAGATTGGAAAGCTCGATGCGGCGCACATTCTCGGCCGAAAACAGGTGACCTTCGCCGGTATAGACGATCCGCGAGGCGCCGGGCACGCCCGTGATGCGGGTATTGTCGGGCAAGGTGAGATTGGAGACCTTGTAGGTGCCGGGCGGCAGGAAGACCGGCACGTTTTCGCGCGCCGCCTGTTCGATCATCCGCTGCAGGTTGCGGGTCTTGCGGTCGCCGCTGTCGGGAATGGCGCGATATTCGACTGCGTCGATCGCGCCGCGCAGATCGGCTTGTCCGGCAGCCGTTAGCGGCGAGGCCAGCGCGCGCGACGTCCCTCCCGCAACGGCCGAAGCGGCGAGAAAGAAAAGCATGTCGCGGCGTGAAGGCATCCGGGGATCACGTGTCATGATGCGCCGGTAGCAGAAAACGTGCCAGATGGCCTGTCTTCTTTTGGCACAAGCGGGGCATAGGCCGGCCGAATTGTCGTTTCCGCTGAAGCGGACGGCAGGATATCGCCGCCGATTTTGTCCTCTTGTTCACCCTTTCATTTAAGCAAGCCGAAGGGAATGGGGACTACTTTGAAGGGAATTTTAGGGGTTTTGCGGGTACGGCCTTCGGCCGGCGGGGAGAATGGCGTCATGCACGAACCGAGTGCCAGGCGATGGGAATCGGCCGATGCTCTGTCGGCCGAAACGCGGCGCATCGTCGCCGCGACGGAGGCGATGATGGCCTCGACCGCCCATCACCTCTCCGAAGGCATAGAGAACCTGCGCCTGAAAACGATCGTCCACGAACTTCCGGACTTTCTCTACGTCAAGGATCGCGACAGCCGTTTCGTCTTCGCCAACGCCGTCACCGCCAGCAGCCTCGGCCTGCAGAGCGCTGACCTGATCACCGGAAAACGTGATTTCGACCTGTTCGATTTCGAGACGGCGCGGCGGCATTTCGATATCGAGCAGCAGATCATGACGACCGGCCAAGCCCGCATCGACATGGAGGAAAGTTACTTCCTTCCCGGCGGCAAAAAGCAGATATGCCGGCTGACCTCGAAGATACCGCTGCGCAACGATCGCGGCGAGATCATCGGCCTGATCGGTGTTTCCCGCGATATCACCGAGCGCAAGCTGCAGGAGGACCTCCATCGCGGCCAGGCGAAACTGCTCGAAATGATCGCCCGCAACGAGCCGTTGCCGATGATCCTCGAGGCGCTGGTGCTGATGATCGAGGCGCAGCTGACGGATATCGACGGCTCGGTGCTGCTGCTCGACGGCGAGGGCACCAGGCTCTATCATGGTGCCGCTCCCAACCTGCCCGGCGGCTACAGCCGCCTCATCGATGGCGTCACGATCGGTCCCAAAGTCGGCTCCTGCGGCACCGCCGCATGGCGCGGCCAGGCGGTGGTCGTCGAAGACATCATGAGCGATCCGCTCTGGGAGGATTTCCGCGCGCTGGTTGCCCCGTTCGGCTTCCGCTCCTGCTGGTCGACGCCGATCGCCACCGCACAGAATAATGTGCTCGGCACCTTCGCGCTCTATTCCAGGCAGGTCCGCCGCCCGACCGAGCACGAGATAAAGCTGGTGGCGCTCGCCACCCACATCGCCGGCATCGCCATCGAGCGTAAACGGGTCGACGACCGCATTCATTTCATGGCCCATCATGACGATTTGACCGGCCTGCCGAACCGCGCCTTCCTGAAGGAGCGGCTGGCGAAAATCCTCGACCAGGCCCGGCGCAACAACCGCAAGGTGACGGTCGCCTATATCGATCTCGACAATTTCAAGGACATCAATGACGGCCGCGGCCACGCCGCCGGCGACGAGGTGCTGAAGGAAACCGCCGCCCGCATGGCCAACAGCATCAGGGCGTCCGATATGGTGGTGCGTCTCGGCGGCGACGAATTCCTGGTGGTGCTCGTCCACCAGTCGAGTCACGATGCCGGCATCACGCGGCGGCTGCGCGAATTGCAGAAGGCGATCAATCGGCCGATCCGCGGCCGGGATGGCGACCTCACCGTCACCGCGAGCATCGGTGTTGCCGCCTTCCCCTTCGATGGCGCCACCTCGGAAGAGCTGCTCGCCAATGCCGACCGCGCCATGTACCGCGCCAAGGAGCTCGGCCGCAACACGCTGCAGCATTACGATGGCAGCGGCACGCCCGTGGGAGTGCCGCTCGGCGAGCAGGAGGAACTGCACCAGGCGATCACCGGCGACCAGCTGTTCCTGCAGTACCAGCCGCAGGTCGATGTCGCCAGCGGCCGCATCACCGGCATCGAGGCGCTGGTGCGCTGGAACCATCCGGCCAAGGGCAGGGTGCCGCCGGTCAATTTCATTCCGCTCGCCGAAGAGACCGGTCTGATCGTTCCCCTCGGCCTCTGGGTGCTGAACGAAGCCTGCCGCCAGGCGCGCCACTGGCAGGATATGAGCCTGCCGCCGCTGACCGTCGCCGTCAACGTCTCGGCCAAGCAGTTTGCCGATCCGGATTTCGCCACCCACGTCGCCGAGGCGCTGGAGCGCCACCGCCTGCAGGCGCGCTGGCTGGAGCTCGAGGTCACCGAAAGCGTGGTGATGCAGGATGCCGAACGGGCGCTCGCCATGATGGAATCGCTGCGGGCGCTCGGCGTACGTCTGTCGATCGACGATTTCGGCTCCGGCTATTCCAGCCTGGCGGCGCTGAAGACCTTCCCCTTCGACCGCCTGAAGATGGACCGTTCGCTGGTCGAGGCGCTGCCCGGCGACAAGACCGCCGTCGCCATCGCCTCGGCGGTGATTTCGCTGGCCCAGACGCTGAAGCTTTCGGTCCTGGCCGAAGGTGTCGAAACCGATGCCCAGATGGATTTCCTGCGTCACGCACGCTGCGAGGAGGCGCAAGGCTACCGCTTTTCCAAACCCGTCTCGCCCGACGAGATCCCGGCCTTGCTGCGGGCGCGCAGCCTCTGAGGCCGCGTTTCGCCAGCCTGCCGGTCGCCGCGATCGCTAAACACGAATGATATTGAGCCGCAGAGCGCTGACGACGGCCTGCGTTCTTGTCGTACATCCGAGTTTCTTGATCGCGCTGCCGATGTGATTGTTCACCGCATTTTCCGTAAGGTCGAGAAGCTTGGCAATTTCATTGCCCTTCCGGCCTCCGGCAGTCAGCCTCAGGCAGTCCAGTTCGCTTGGCGTAAACTCGATGGGCCGGTGTTTCTCGTTCAATGTCAGCTGTGAAAGCCGGTCATAGATGAGCGTGGCGATGAACAGCAGCTTCGCCATTTCGATCATGCTGAAATTCCGCGGTCCGGAAATCGACATGGCGCCGCGCCCGCCGGCAGCATCGTGGACGGGAAAATAGGCGCCCTTTTCCATGCCGTATCGGTGGAACAGCTCGATGACCGTCGACTTCTTGCCTTCGCCGCGATTGGTGTTGATCGCTTCGACGTCATAATTGAACGGGCTGGTCGATTTCAGCATCCGTCGGATCACCGGGCTGTCGATCAGCAAATTATGGGCGTCATAATAATCCACCATTTCCGCCGGCCAGTTGGTGATGATTTTGGTGGCGCCGATTTCGACACTGTCGACGGTCGGCAGCGTCATGAACAGAAAGGCATTCATTTGAAGGTCCTGCGTCAGACCCTTCATATATTTGAACACTTCGTAATGCGTGTTGAAGCCCGCGGCGACTTCCTCGATTCGATTGAATTCGGCCTCGAGCTTCATGTCTTTCTCCGATCTGCAGTCGCATCCTTATGAGACAACGAGGCCTTAACAAATCGTAAAGGCGCTTTGCGGCTTGCGGGCAGAAAGGCGGCTGGAAATCGCCGATACCCGCATGGGAAATCGGCCCCGGAAAATCTTGTATCGAACCGGCACGTCCGAAGGAGATGCCTCTATCAGGTTGATTTTATTGGCGCATTTTATTGTTCCGGGATTGACGTCAACAGTCCTGATCGGCAATCGGCCGGGTTAATGGATACTTAAAGAATTTGCCGGATTTTATCTTCGGATTTCTCGGCCGGCGCAAGCCAGTCGTGAGATCGCGGCAGATCCTCGCTCAGCGACCGTTCAAGGGGAATAACAGACGGCAAAGGTTGGTCCCGGGTGTGAATAGCTCCAAGACCGGCAGCGTTCTTCAGCCAATCTGATTTCATCGGCAAACTTATATTAAGTACTGTAAATATTAGGGGAATGTCTCGTGCCTTGGCAGGTCTTGATCGGAAATGTGGCCGCGGTCTCGCTGGTGATTTCGGTGTGGATGCACCTGCATTACAAGCTTTACCGCCTGACCGAGGTCCAGGCACAACTTGGTTTCGGCTTGATGATGGGCCTCGGGGCGGTCCTGTCGATGCTGCTGTCCGTCGAGGTCGGCAGCGGCTACTATCTCGATCTCCGTTCGACCTTGCTGGCGGTTTCGGCTGTCTACGGCGGCCCGCTGGCGGTTCTCGTGACCGGAGCCCTGACCGCAGCACAGAGGATTTCCATGGGCGGCGCCGGTGTCGAACCGGCGTTGATCTCGATCATGCTGGTTTCCGCGCTTGGGCTGGCGGTCCGCATTCGGTTCGGCAGGGGCACGGCGGATGCCAAAAAGGCCGTGGCCTGCGCCGTCACGGTGGCTGCCGTCACATTGACGATGAGCATTCTTCACCGAACCGGCAACCCGCCCGTGACGGCGCTCAGCCTTGCAATCATCGCCGGGAAATTCGCCGCGACTTTGGCCGCGGCATCCGTCATCACCTATTTCCGTGCCTTTACCCTCGAGCGGGATATCTTGAAGGCCGCGCTGACCCAGGCGCCTGATTTCCACTATGTCAAAGACCGCAACAGCCGCTTCGTCGTCACCAATCTCAACGTCGCGCGGGATCACGACCGCACCAGGTCTTCGGAGATGGTCGGCCTGACCGATTTCGATCTCTATCCCAGTGAAATGGCGCAGACATTCTTCGACCGCGAACAGGAGATCATGTCGAGCGGGGAACCGCTGGTGGATTTCGAGGAGCCGCTCGTCGAAGAGAACGGCCGGGAACGCTGGTTCGTGACGTCGAAGATCCCGTTGCGAAACCGGCACGGCGATCTGATCGGGCTTTCGGGCGTGACCCGCGATATCACCGAGAAAAAACGTCTCATTCAGGAAGCCGTCGACAGCAAGAACGTGCTTTCCCAAGCGATGACGGAAATGTCCGATGGCCTCGCCATGTTCAATCCCGAGGGCCGGCTGGTATTTTGCAACGATCAATATCGCGCTGCCTTTCCCGGCTCCGCCGACGCCAGACAGCCGGGCGCGCACATTGCCGATATCCTGCAGGCCGCCATGCGCAGCGGCGAGCGGATCGATGTGAGCCCGGATGCCGGCGAAGACTGGATCGAAACATCGGCAGCGCAGCTTTTCCTCACCCATGACAGCGAAATACCGATGTTCGACGGACGCTGGCTCAGGCAGCGCACGCGTTTGGCAGCCGACGGTTCCGCCCTGGTGGTGGTTTCCGACATCACCGCGATGAAACATTCCGAAGAAAGGCTGACGCAGCTCGCGCTGAAGATGAAGGGGCTGGCCGATACCGACGCATTGACCGGCATCGCCAATCGCAGAGTATTCGACGAGGCGATCGCGGAGGAGTTTGCCCGCGCCCGCCGGGTCGACTCCGCTCTCAGCCTGCTGCTGATCGACGTCGATCACTTCAAAGCCTACAATGACAGCTATGGTCACCTCGAAGGGGACAACTGCCTGAGGGTGATCGGCGAGGTCCTCGGGTCGGTTACCAAGCGGCCGTCCGACCTTGCCGCGCGATTTGGCGGCGAGGAATTCGCCATTCTGCTTCCCGGCACCGACAGGGATGGCGCGCTGCGCCTCGCCCGGATGCTGCTCTCGGCATTGCATCGGCGGGCAATCCCGCACCGTGAAAGCAGCAAGGGGATGGTGACGGTCAGCATCGGCGTGGC
Organism: Rhizobium chutanense; assembly: GCF_002531935.1. Taxonomy (GTDB): domain Bacteria; phylum Pseudomonadota; class Alphaproteobacteria; order Rhizobiales; family Rhizobiaceae; genus Rhizobium; species Rhizobium chutanense. The sequence continues at coordinate 74,342 of NZ_NWSV01000027.1, forward strand.
GACCATGTCGGAGAGATTTTCGACGCCGGCAGAGCTGATCGAGGCCGCGGACCAAGCGCTCTACGCCGCAAAGAAAAATGGCCGCGATCGTGTCGAGGTTGCCGCAACCCAAGCCAGAGCGGCGTGAACGGCTCGAACAGGTCCTCGATCTTGCTTCCAGGCAAATCTTATCTCGCAAGCCTGCCGATCGTCTCGATCTCGTTCGTCCATATGCCCGCCGCATAGTTCTTCGGCAGCCGCGCCAGTTCAGCGCGATCGTCGATGCCGGTGGAAAAATCACTGCCGCGATAGGGGCCGAGCACGAAGACTTCGGTGCCGGCATCTTCCATCCGGTTGAGAAAGCGGTCCGGCCAGCCCCAGAGCCATGGCGCGATATTGATCGGCACCAGCATCATCCGATGCTTGCAGGCCTCCGGCGTCAGGCCGATCCATCCATAGCCGATATAGCTGAACAGGCAGCCCTTCAGGCTCGCGCGCGAAGCGGTCCGGATGTCGGGCGCCAGCCGGCGGATGACGTCGATCGGCTCGTCGCCGCCATAGACGATGATGTCAGCCCGTCGCTCGGCAGAAAGTCCGTTGAGCACGGCGGCGAGTTTTTCGCCTTCGGAAGGGTCGCGGCTCTTGACGTTGACGAGGAAGCGCCGATCCGGAAAGGTCGACAGGACTTGCGCCAGCGTCGGCATCATGCCGATGCCGCGGCCGCGAAAGGGAAAGGTCTTGCCGCCATCGGCGGTATAGCCGTAGCCGATGTCGAGCTTCTTCATCTCGGCCATCGAATGTTCGCGTGTCACACCGTGCCCGTCGGTGCGGCAGTCGAGCGTCCAGTCGTGAAAGACGGCGAATTCGCCATCCGTCGTCGGATGCACGTCGATCTCGACGATATCGGCGCCGGCGGCAAAGCCCGCCCGCATCGAGCGGATGGTGTTCTCGAGATAATCGTGTTTCGGCGCCAGCATGCGGGCGGCGGTGCAGGTGTCGTTCTTCAGATCGGTTTCATCGAACCGCTGGGCGATGCCGCGATGGGCGAGCAGCACCGGCTTTCCCGGCCGATGCTCCGCCAGAAGGCTGGTATTGTTGAGGTAGAGGCCGGCCGTGGCGAGTGCGACGGCCGCCGCGCAATAAAAAAGCTTCCTGCCCAATATTACCCCTCCTGATTGCATCGAAGGCTGCAACAGCTAGAAGGCGATTCTGGTTGTTGTTGGGCTGTTTTCCGGCTTTTCTGGAGCGGGGCTTGGGAAAAGGCGAAACGATTTTGCCGCGAAAGAGCTTAGGATGTCGGAATCTCGTTTGGCCGATCGTCTTCAAGACGGATAAGCGGTGGAGAACAGCCATGACGATTACCATTACCGCCTTTGAACGCTCGCCCGATCGGGGCAGGGGCCTGGCGCGTGATATGCGGGTTCGCTGGGCGCTCGAGGAAGTGGGCGAGCCTTACGAGGTCCGACTTGTCTCGTTCGCGAAGCTGAAAGAACCCGCGCATCGCGCACTTCAGCCTTTCGGCCAGATTCCGACCTATGAGGAAGGCGATCTCGCTCTCTTCGAGTCCGGGGCGATCGTCTTCCACATCGCCGAGCGCCATGCCGGCCTGCTGCCGCAGGATGCGAATGCCCGGGCGCGGGCGATCGCATGGATGTTTGCCGCGCTCAACACCATAGAGCCGCCGATCTTCGACCGGGCGCTTGCCACCATCCTGGAGCGCAACGAGCCTTGGTACGAGCAGCGCCTGCATTCCCTCGAGCTCACCATCGGCAAACGGCTCACCGATCTTTCCCGTCGGCTTGGCGATGCCGACTGGCTTGATGGCGCCTTCAGCGCCGGCGACCTTCTGATGGTGACGGTGCTGCTGAGGCTGAAGGGATCGGCTCTGTTGGACGGCTATCCGAACCTTGCTGCCTATGTCGCACGCGGCGAAGCGCGGCCGGCTTACATCAGTGCCTTTGCCGCCCAGCTGGCGATTTTCACCGCCGCCTCGGCCGGCTGATCCGTATCGCAACAATCGAAGGCTACCGCCATGGAACCACAGGACGACGAACTCATCCGTTTCGAAGCAGAGGGCGCAGCACCTCTGCCGCCGGCAACGATCGAAGGTCATGTCGAACGTGACGGCGCCCGCATCTGGTATGCATCCTACGGCGCCGGCCCTCCGGTCATTCTGCTGCATGGCGGCCTCGGCCACAGCGGCAACTGGGGTTATCAGCTTGCCGCGCTCTTGAGCAGCGGCCGTTGCGTCGTGCTGATCGACAGCCGCGGCCATGGAAGAAGCACGCGCGATGCCAGGCCCTATAGCTATGAGCTGATGGCCGCCGACGTGCTGGCCGTCATGGACGAACTCGCTCTCGAAAAGGCAGCGCTCGTCGGCTGGAGCGACGGCGCCTGCATCGCTTTGATCCTCGCCGCGACGGCGCCGTCCCGTGTCGAGGGCGTCTTCTTCTTCGCCTGCAACATGGATCCGAGCGGTACGCTGGAATTTCATCCGACCCCGGTGATCGACCGGTGTTTCAGCCGGCACGCCAGGGATTATGCCGCCCTCTCGGCAACGCCGGATGATTTCAACGCCTTCGTCGAGGCGGTCAGCCTGATGATGCGGACGGAGCCGAATTATCAGGCTTCCGACCTTGCCATGATCAAAGTGCCGGTGGCGATCGTGCTTGGCGAGCACGACGAATTCATCAAGCCCGAGCATGCCGAATATCTTGCCCGCAGCATTCCGGACGCTGAGATGATTTATCTCGAAGGCGTCAGCCATTTTGCCCCGCTGCAGCGGCCCGCCGAGTTCAACGCGGCGGTGGTGTCCTTCCTGGATCGGATCGGTTCATGAATCGCGCCCTCTGGTCTCGCGTCCATTTCCCGCTATCTCTAGCCCTATGAGACCTGATGCGCTGCTTTATCCCGCCCCGGAAGGGCTCTATTGTCCCGAGGGCGGCTTTTATGTCGATCCGGTGCGGCCGGTTGAGCAGGCGCTCGTCACCCATGGCCATTCCGATCATGCCCGGCCGGGCCATGTGAACGTGCTCGCCACCCGCCAGACGCTCGACATCATGCGCCTGCGTTACGGCGACGGCTTCTGCGCCAGCGAGCAGGCCGCCGTCTTCGGTGAGGATCTGCTGGTCAACGGCGTCAAGGTGAGCTTTCATCCCGCCGGCCACGTGCTCGGCTCGGCCCAGATCGCCATCGAGAAGAACGGCACCCGCATCGTCGTCTCCGGCGATTACAAGCGTCGCCCCGACCCGACCTGCGCCGCCTATGTGCCGGTCGCCTGCGACGTCTTCATCACCGAGGCGACCTTCGGCCTGCCGGTCTTCCATCACCCCGATCCGATGGATGAAATCGGCAAGCTGCTGGCCTCGCTCCGGCAATTTCCCGAGCGCACCCATCTCGTCGGCGCCTATGCGCTGGGCAAAGCCCAGCGCGTCATCCGGCTGCTGCGCGACGCCGGCTACGGCGCGCCGATCTATATCCACGGCGCCATGGAAAGGCTCTGCGACTATTATGTCGGTCAAGGCATCGATCTCGGCGAGTTGCTGCCGGCGACGATCGAAAGCCGCGACAAATCCGCCTTCAGGGGCGCGGTCGTCATCGGCCCGTCCTCTGCCTTCGCCGACCGCTGGGCGCGGCGCTTCAACGAGCCGCTGCCTGCCTTTGCGTCGGGTTGGATGATGGTGCGCCAGCGCGCCAAACAGCTCGGCGTCGAGCTGCCGCTGGTGATCTCGGATCATTGCGACTGGCCGGAGCTGACGGAAACCATCCGCGAGCTGCACCCGGCCGAGGTCTGGGTGACCCACGGCCGCGAGGAGGCCCTGGTGCGCTGGTGCCAACTGCAGGGCATCAAGGCCAAACCGCTGCATCTGGTGGGGTATGAGGATGAGGCGGATTGAGATGAGCTCTGTGCTGGATCAAAACCCCTCCCCAACCCCTCCCCACAAGGGGGAGGGGCTTAGCTTGCCGAACCGTGCCACCACAAAATTACCGCCGAGAACGCTGAGTTCGAAAGAGGGCAGGGCAGTGCCACGAGTTAGTCCCTCCCCCTTGTGGGGAGGGGTTGGGGAGGGGTTTTCATCCCGCGAAGGTGGGGAGGGGCCTTCTGCCCGAGGTAGGAGGCCGATATGAAAGCCTTCGCCGACCTCCTCGACCGCCTTGTCCTCACCCCCAGCCGCAATGGCAAGCTGAAGCTTCTCACCGATTATTTCCGCGATACGCCGGATCCCGACCGCGGCTATGGCCTTGCCGCCATCGCCGGCACGCTGGAGGTGCGCAACGTCAAGCCCGCCATGCTGCGCGAGCTTGTGCTGGAGCGCATGGACGAGGTGCTGTTCCGCTATTCCTATGATTATGTCGGCGATCTCGCCGAAACCATCTCGCTCGTCTGGGACAATGAGCGGGATATCGACCGCTCGGCCCTGGCCCAGCCGCGTCTCGGCGAGGTCGTCGCCGGTATGAATGCGCTCGGCCGCACCGAGGTGCGCGGCTATGTCCGCGATCTGCTCGACCGGCTGGACGCTTCCGGTCGGTTCGCTTTCATCAAGCTGGCGACCGGCGCCATGCGTATCGGCGTGTCCGCCCGCCTCGCCAAGCAGGCGCTGGCCGATCTCGGCGGCAAGGACGTCACCGAGATCGAAACCCTCTGGCACGGGTTGCAGCCGCCCTATGAGGCGCTGTTTACATGGCTGGCCGGCGGCGGCGAAAAGCCGGTGCTCGCCACACCGGCGATCTTCCATTCCGTCATGCTCGCCAATGCGGTGGAGGAGGGGGATCTTGCCGGCCTCGATGTCGCCGATTACGCCGCCGAATGGAAATGGGACGGCATCCGCGTTCAGCTCTCGCGTTCCGGCGACAGGCGCAAGATCTATTCCCGCTCCGGCGACGATATTTCGGGTGCCTTTCCCGATGTTCTCGATGCGATCAGTTTTTCCGGCGTCGTCGACGGCGAGCTGCTGGTCGGCGGTACCGCCCGCTCCAACAGCCCGACCCGCACCTTCTCCGACCTGCAGCAGCGCCTGAACCGCAAGACGGTGACGCCGAAAATGCTGGCCGATTACCCCGCTTTCATCCGCAGTTACGACCTGCTCTTCGACGGCGAGGAGGATGTTCGCGGCCGCGCCTATGTCGATCGCCGCGACCGCCTGGCCGAGATCATCGACCGCGCGCCGCACGACCGTTTCGACCTCTCGCCGCTCGTGCCATTTTCGTCCTGGGACGAACTCGACGCTTTGCGCGCCGCCCCGCCGGATCCGGTCATCGAGGGCGTGATGATCAAGCGCCGCGACAGCGTCTATCAGGCCGGCCGGATGAAGGGCCCCTGGTTCAAGTGGAAGCGCAACCCCTATAATGTCGATGCGGTGCTGATGTATGCCCAGCGCGGCCACGGCAAGCGCTCCAGCTATTATTCCGATTTCACCTTCGGCGTCTGGGCCGATGACGAGGACGGCGAGCAACTGGTGCCGGTGGGAAAGGCCTATTTCGGTTTCACCGATGCCGAACTCGAAGTGCTCGACAAGTTCGTGCGCAACAATACCACCGAGCGTTTCGGTCCGGTGCGCGCCGTGCGTGCCGACAAGGATTTCGGCTTCGTCGTCGAGGTGGCCTTCGAAGGCATCAACCGCTCGACCCGGCATAAATCCGGCGTCGCCATGCGTTTTCCCCGCATCGCCCGCCTTCGCCCCGACAAACCCTCCTACGAGGCCGACCGGCTGCGCACGCTGATCGCCATGATCGACGCCAAGCCGGCATGAACTTTATCCCTGCGCAACAATGACGCAGGGCAATATTTTCAACATCATGTGTATTGGCGGCACCGGTTTTCCGGTGCAAATCTGGCATGTCGGGGAGATGATTTGGGTGCTGCGTTATGAGCTCGCATGAACGAAATTCCTTTTTCCGCCAACGCCGCGCCGTGCTGACGGGTCTTGCCGGCGCGCTTGTCCTGCCGCAAATGGCGGCGGCCTTCGATGTCCCGGACGAGCCGCGGCTAGCCAAGCACGATTACGCCAAGGTCCGCAGCCATTTCCGCACGAAGCTGCTGCAGAAGGGCCCGGCGCCGGACAAATACGAATCGCTGACAGCGCCTGCCGATGCCGACAAGATCTTTTACCGCTCCGGTTACGGCGAGCTGGAGTTGGTCGCCTGGGTTTCCAAATACAAGCGCGAGCGCACTGCCAAACCGGCCGTGCTTTTCCTGCACGGCGGCAACGCCATGGGCATCGGCCACTGGCAGTTGATGAAGCCCTATATGGATGCCGGCTACGTCGTGATGATGCCGTCGCTGCGCGGCGAGAACGGCCAGATGGGCAATTTCTCCGGCTTCTATGACGAGGTCGACGATGTGCTTGCTGCCGCCGAGCGCCTGGCGCACCTGCCGGGCGTCGATCCCGGCCGTCTGTTCATCGCCGGCCACAGCATCGGCGGCACGCTGACCATGCTGACGGCGATGAGCACCCAAAAATTCCGCGCCGCCGCGCCGATATCGGGCAATCCCAACGCCTTCCGCTTCTTCAGCCGCTATCCGCAGGATATCCGCTTCGACGACAGCAACACGCATGAATTCGAGGTGCGCTCGGCGCTGTGTTACGCCCAGAGCTTCAAGTGCCCGATCCGTGTCGTCCACGGCACCGAAGAGGCCCATTTCAACGATCGCGCCGATCTGCTGGCCCGCCGCGCCCGCGCCGCCGGCATCCACATCGAAACCGACACCGTCGCCGGCAATCACACCTCGGCGCTGCCGGCCGAAATCGAGCAGAGCATCCGCTTCTTCCACGGAGTGGCGGCCTGAATCTCTACCGATATCAGCAACAGCAATGAAGTGTGACGGCTGAGATCCCGCTGCCCACGGTGGCGGGCTCATCGTTTCTTGGTCCCGCTTTTTCCACCCCAACGCCAGCCTCGCGCCAGCCGCGGATGCCATCTTCCCGGCAGATATCGCTGTCTCGCCGATCGTTGATAAGGGTGGTTCCATGAATTTTCTGCGCCGGGTTTCCCCGATTGCCGGGCTCGTGATTGCGGTTGCGCCGCTCTCCGGCTGCAACATCCTCATTCCCGATGTCGCCGCCGATTCGCCCGCCCGCTTCGTCCAGGAAACCTCGCCGGTCTTCTACCAGCCGCCCGGCGTCGATCCGCGCCGGGTGCGGCCGATCCCCGATCAGCCGGTGCCGCAGACGCGCGAGCTCTACAAGACCCAGTTCCATCAGACCTACGGCCTCCCGGTCAGCAATCCCGTACATATGGCTATGTATGGCGAGCTGCGCGACGAGGATTTCACCCTGCCGGCGATCCCGATCAGCCGGGTGCAGCCGCAGTTCCTGCGCCAGGAGGTCGATTACCAGACGACCGAACGTCCGGGCACCGTGATCGTCGATACCAAGGCGCATTTCCTCTATTTCGTCGAGGCGGGCGGCAAGGCGATGCGTTACGGCGTCGGCCTCGGCCGCGAGGGTTACGCCTGGTCGGGCCGCGGCGTCATCCAGTGGAAGCAGAAATGGCCGCGCTGGACGCCGCCGGTCGAAATGGTCTCGCGCCAGCCCGATGTTCGCGCCTTTTCGGCCGAAAACGGCGGCATGAATCCGGGGCTCCAGAACCCGCTCGGCGCCCGCGCCATGTATATCTTCAAGGACGGGCAGGATACGCTCTATCGCATCCACGGCACGCCCGACTGGCAGTCGATCGGCAAGGCCACCTCGTCCGGCTGTGTGCGTATGCTGAACCAGGATGTCGTCGATCTCTACGATCGCCTTCCTGCCAAGGCCGAGATCGTTGTGATGTAGCGCTGCAACAGCGCTGCTGATATCGTCCGTTTCAGGCTGGACACGTCTGCGTGAAGCTATGGTTTATTTGGCGCAAGCCGATAGATCTTCTCTTGTTGTTATCGGCATCGGACGAATCGCTGGTTCATGCGGCGTGTCGTCCGGATTCCCGCATCAGAGGAAATCAGTCCCGCGTCATGAGCTTCGATAGACATCTTTCCCGCCGCAGCTTTCTTTCCTTTTCGGCGTTGACCGCCGCCTCCGCGCTTACCGGCTGTGCCTCCTCGGCCAATACGGTAACATCGGGCGATACCACGATCATCTACCGTTCGCCGATGCGCCTCTTCCAGTCCCCGGCTGCGTCGAGCGTGCCGAGCGGCGCCGAGCTTGCCGTCATGTATGGCCCGGTCGAGGATGGCGGCTTCCTTATTCCCGCCGTTCCCTACGAGCAGATCGATCCGCGCTATTATCGCCAGCGCGTCGTCGACCCCACCGGCCAGCCGCCCGGCACCATTGTCGTCGATACGCCGTCGCGTTTTCTCTATCTCGTCCAGGCCGACGGCATGGCGATGCGCTACGGCGTCGGCATCGGCCGGGAAGGTTTCGCCTGGCAGGGCTCGGGCGTCATCCAGTGGCGTCAGAAGTGGCCGCGCTGGAAGCCGCCGAACGAAATGGTCGCCCGCCAGCCGGAGCTGGTCAAATATTCGATCGACAACGGCGGCATGGAGCCGGGCCTGAAAAACCCGCTCGGCGCCCGCGCGCTCTATATCTTCTCGAATGGAGAGGACACGCTCTACCGCCTGCACGGCAATCCCGACTGGCGCTCGATCGGCAAGGCCGTCTCGTCGGGCTGCGTCAGGCTGATGAACCAGGATATCATCGATCTTTACGACCGCGTTCCGACAAAGGCGCCGATCGTCGTCTGGCAATGACGTCACCGCGGCGGCCTCGATCGGGCCGCCGCGGCCCATTTCCCTGGGAGGTGCGCAGGCGCGTTCCGCCGGGGTGCTTACCCTGGGGCAAGCGCGTGCTTGCCCGGGGGTAAGAGTTTTCATTTTAGGCCGGCAGAATATTTATTTTTGGAATACCATTGCTTAGTTCGATAAATAGCCTACATGGTTGATATCGAATTGCTTGCGACTTTTGTCCACGCGCCTGAAGCGCTCCGTCAGATATCCTCTCAACATCGATACGGCTTGTCGGACATTCCGCAAGCGAAGCACAAACGGTTGAAAAGGAGATCGTTATGAATTCAGGCGTCGTCAAGTGGTTCAATGGCACCAAGGGTTTTGGGTTTATTCAGCCCGACGATGGTTCTACGGACGTTTTTGTCCACATTTCAGCGGTCGAACGCGCCGGCATGCGCGAACTCGTTGAAGGTCAGAAGATCCGCTACGATCTCGTCCGCGACAAAAGGTCGGGCAAGAATTCGGCGGATAATCTTCAGGCCGCATGATTTGTCATTCGCCTGCGCTGACCACGGATGTACTGGCAGCGAAATGGCTGAGTGACGGGAAGAGGTCGGGTACCAGCCCGGCCTTTTTGCTTTGCGGCCCGGTCGTTCTGATCGGCCGTTGGGGAGACGAAGAGTTGAAAAGACGCTGAAATGGGCAGACCGAATTATCAAATTGGCGACATGATCGTGCTGAAATCGGGCTTCACCCGCACGGCGAAAGCCGAGAAGCGGTGCCGGATTTCCAGCATCCTTCCCAACGACCACGGGCATGTGCAATATCGCGTCCAGTTCGATGCGGAGAATTTCGAGCGCCGCATCACCGAGGCTGACATCGATACCGGGGAAACGCCCTCCAGGGGATCCGTCGAGGCGGCGGTCAAGTCCGACGGCGCCGAACCCTGGCTGAAGTTTTCGAGCATCCGGACGGGCAAATAGTCCCGCCGTTTCATCATTCACAGCGCGGCTTCGCCGCCGACAGGAAGGATATCGTTTTGCAGGTTCTCGTCAGGGATAACAATGTCGATCAGGCGCTTCGCGTGCTCAAGAAGAAGATGCAGCGGGAAGGCCTGTTTCGGGAAATGAAGGCGCGCAGCGCTTTTGAAAAACCGTCCGAAAAGCGCGCCCGCGAAAAGGCCGAAGCCATTCGCCGCCAGCGCAAGCTCGCCCGCAAGAAGCTGCAGCGCGAAGGCCTGCTGCCGGCGCCGAAGAAGGTCCTCCGCGCCCGCTAACCCGGCCGTAGGAACCATGGCCGCCGCGAAATCACCCCGTGGAATCGCGGCCCGGCCGTGGAATGCCGTCAAGGGGTATCTCGGCCCGGGCGCGGAATCGCGGCTTCACCCGGGAGCTGTGGTTCCAGCCGTGGGTAATGCCTAAAGCCGCCGTCATCACCTGAGAAAGGGGCACATGACCGCCACCAAGGGAGAATTCTTCAATCCCGCCAAGCTTTCGTCTCGCGACAAGGCTGAGGCAACCGATCACACGGCGCGCGCCATTATCGCCGCCGAGGCATCGGCCCGTGACAAGAAGACGGAAAAGCTGAAGGCCCTGCGCCTGCAGCAGGAGGCCGAAGCCGAGCCCAAGGGGGCGCCTGTCAAGAAGCGCCGGTCGCCGGCGAAGCCCGCTCCGGGACGGCCCTGATCCTGGTTATTTAACCTGACCGGTTGAATGCATTCAGCCGCCCGTGCCGGCGCGGCCGAGATTGCCCCGCAGCCGATGCAGCATGTCGCGCATCGAAGCCATTTCCTCGAGCGTGCAGCCAGCAGCCTGGCCGATCGCCGTCATGATCGTATCGATCTCGCCCTTCATCGCCTCACCTCCGGGGGTCAGCGACACGATCACCTGCCGTTCGTCGCGCAGGTCGCGGATGCGCTTGATCAGCCCGCTCTGTTCCAGCCGTTTCAACAGCGGCGACAGCGTGCCGGAATCGAGATCGAGCTGCTCGCCGATCGTCTTCACCGGCAGCTCGCCGCGTTCCCACAGCACCAGCATCACCAGATATTGCGGATAGGTCAGGCCGACCCTGTCGAGGATCGGCTTGTAGGCGCGGGTGAAGGCATGCGCCGTTGCATAGACCGCAAAGCACAGCTGCTTTTCCAGCCGTTTTTCCTCCTGCGGTATCTCCATGGTCTTTACCGTTTGCGCTTTCATATCCACCATCCCTGAGGCACCGATTGTCCTCTTTTCGCATTTGAAATGCAATTTGCAAAATTAACTTGCGTACAATTTAATTGTGCGATATTAAAAATCCAACCCGATCGAAGGGCCAACCAAAGGAGATCGTCATGCCTATTCTCTATACGACCAAAGCCTCTGCCACCGGCGGCCGCGCAGGCCGCGCCGTTTCTGAAAACGGCGTTCTGGACGTGACGCTGACCGTTCCCAAGGAGCTCGGCGGCGACGGCGCCACCGGCACCAATCCCGAACAGCTCTTTGCCGCCGGCTACTCCGCCTGCTTCCTCGGTGCCCTGAAATTTGTCGCGGGCCAGCAGAAGGTCAAGATTCCGGAAGACACGACGGTCTCCGCCAAGGTCGGCATCGGCCCGCGTGAAGATGGCACCGGCTTCGGCATCGAAGTGGCGCTGACGGTCGATATCCCCGGCCTCGACCGTGAAGCCGCCGAAAAGCTCGCCGCCGCCGCCCATATCGTCTGCCCCTACAGCCACGCCATGCGCACCTCGACCGAAGTTCCGGTCACGGTTGCCTGATCCGAGCGTTCAGCAGGGATGCGGGAGAGGGAGCCGACCAGCCCCTCATCCGGCTGCCGCCACCTTCTCCCCGTAAACGGGGCGAAGGGACCACGCCGCGACCTCTCCGTTCCCCGCTGGCCTCTCGCTGGGCACGTCCCCTCGCCCCGTTTTTACGGGGAGAGGGTTAGGGTCATATGCGCTAGGTTAGCCTGGCGCATATGTCATCGCACTGTTTTCGGCGTCTTCGGGGCGGCTCGCAGAGGTGGCGGCGACTTCGGGTGAGGAGATTGCAGACGGCCTGCCACAGCAGCGGTCCGCGGATGGCGGCGCAAATGCCGGCCAGAGCTATCTTCATGAGACGCCAGCGTGAGGGGCTAGCCTGTGGGATTGGCGTATCCAGAGGGGGGAGAGTCCGGGACTTGCCCGGCAATCTGTTCGGCGATGATGGCCACGATCAGTCTGGCATAGAGCCATGCCTGCGCCAGTTCCGGCTTCTTGGCCGGCAAGCTGTCGAGGCCAGCCAGGCTCTTGAAGCGTTTGAACGCCAGCTCGATTTGCCAGCGGAAGCGATAGAGGGTGAGAACATCAGCCGGCGGGAAGGTGGCGGCCGGCAGCGAGGTCAGCAGCAGAATGTACTTTGCCGCCTCGAGACTGCGCGGATCGGGTTGTTTGCCACGCTTTCTAGCGTCCTTGAGCAGGCGTTTGTGCTCGGCTTCCACCTGTTGCGGATCCTTGCGCCGGACAACCAGGCGCAGGACCAGTGGCGTTGCCGCCGTCACGCCTTCGTGGATACGAACCGTGAGTTCACCTTCCTGCTCTTGCTGAGCGGCGAGCGCGGCAAACAGATCGAAGGGCTCGCCATTCGTCTGCAGCAGGCGCAAGGAGTTCCAGCCGGTCCGCACGATGAAGTCTGCGCCGGCATCGATCACCGGCCGCAGATTGCGCGGTCTTGCATAGTAGCGATCGGCCAGCACGATATTGCCGGGTGCATAGGTCAGGCGCTGCAGGTTCTCGGCGCCATGGATGTCGGTCAACTCAAGCTGATCGACCTGAGCCGTTGCCAGGTCGTAGCCGACATGCAACCGCCATGTCGTGCGGTCAGCGCCCGGTTGGCAGATCGACGTCCCGTCGAGCACCCGCAAGCGATATCCGGCCCAGCGCCCCGCCGGCACTTTGGCCTGTTCGGCAATCAGCGCGGCCACGATGTCGCCAAGCCAGGGTGCTGCTTTGCACAGCCGCTCGAGCAGCGATGGGTCGGACAAGCGGGCGATCCCGCCGGCTTCGGCCCAGGCACAGGTCTCGCGCAGCGACATGCCAAGGCCGCCATAGGCAAGCGCCAGCCGCAACAGTGTCGCGGCGTTCTTGATTTCCCGCACCCGCGTGAAGGCACCGCGCAACCGCGCCGTCGCTTCCAGGTCAAAACCCGCCGGAAGCCGCGCGCTCACTTCCGGCCAATGATCCAAAATCTCAGGACGAATCTTCATCCCAAGCTTGAATCACAACCAGATTCCTCATGTCCAGTCCTAAACCTAGCGCATATGAGGGTTAGGGTGAGGGGCCGCCATCGGCGCCAGCCAGACAGCCGTGGCTCTCCCGGCCATCCACGCACACACTGCCGTATATGGCGGGAGCGGCAGCTTTTTCGAAAGATCCCGGAGGCCGTCCGGCTCGCCCTATTCGCCCATTGCCCGTTCCCTGTGAGGGGACCTGCGGACGGAGGGCTTCGGCATTTCACCCGACATCCCCGACAATGCCTGCAGATCCTGCCGCAGCCGTGTGGCATCACCGTCCGGCAGCGCGGCGTCGATCGCCGCATGCGTCGCTTCCCAGATCGGCAGCGCCTTTGCCAGCACGGCCTTGCCTTCCGCCGTCAGGCGCAGCAGCCGGCGGCGCCGGTCTTTCGGGTTCTCCATCACCTCGACCCAGCCCTTGCGCTGCAGCGGCTTCAGTGCTGCCGTCAGCGTCGTCTGGTCCATGGCGAGCAGGGCGGCGACCGGTCCCATCGGCGGCGGCTCCGGCCGGTTCAGCGACATCATCAGCGAAAACTGCCCATTGGTCAGCCCGGCCGGCCGCAGCGCATCGTCGAACAGCCGGGCGAGCGCTCGCGCCGCTCGCTGCACATGCAGGCAGAGGCAGGTGTCGCGCACCAGAAGCGTCGTGGAAAAGGGAATCTCGATCGAATTTGACATGGTCTATTTATATTGATATCAATGTATTTGGTCAAGGAGAAGGAGATGGGCCGGCTTCACCGGCGGGCGCCGGAGGAGGGCGCATTTCATGCAGAACGAGGTTGTTTCCCGCGAGCAATGGCTTGAAGCTCGTCGTGCCCTGCTGCTGAAGGAAAAGGAGGCGACGAGGCTGCGTGACAGCGTCAACGCCCAGCGCCTGGCGCTGCCCTGGGTCAGGGTCGACAAGGATTATGTCTTCGACACGCCCGAGGGAAAGAAGTCGCTCGCCGATCTCTTCGACGGCCGCAGCCAGTTGCTGATCTATCATTTCATGCTCGGCCCGGATTGGGATGCCGGCTGCCCCGGCTGCTCCTTCCTGTCCGATCATGTCGACGGCGCCCTGCCGCATCTCAACCATCACGACGTCACCTGGGTCGCCGTCTCGCGCGCGCCGCTGGCAAAGATCGCCGCCTATAAAAGCCGCATGGGCTGGAAATTTCCCTGGGTCTCGTCCTTCGGCAGCGATTTCAATTTCGACTATCACGTGTCTTTCAGCCCGGAGGACCTTGCCAAAGACAAGGTCTTTTACAATTTCACCCCTATGCCGCCTGACGACGCCAATGACGAACTGCCGGGGCTCAGCGCCTTCTACCGCAACGACAAGGGCGAGGTCTTCCATACCTATTCGAGTTATGCCCGCGGGCCGGAGGAACTGATCGGCACTCTGATGATCCTCGACCGCGCCCCGAAGGGCCGCAATGAGGACAGCACGATGAATTTCGTGCGCCGCCATGACGAATATGAGGAGGCTGAAAAGGCGCCATCCTGCTGTCATTGACGTGGGCCACCATCACTCAAGGGAGAAGAGGATGATGAAGACCGCAGAAGTGTTGAAGGAACATTCCTTCCTGGAAAGGCTGGTCGGCGACTGGACCGTCAGCGCACCCGAAATGTCCGGCGGCGAGGAGTGGCGGGAGACCGTCCGTTCGCTGCACGGCATCTGGTTCGTCGCCGAAGGCTCAGGCCGCATGCCTGACGGCAAGCAGGCGAGCAGCATCCTGACGCTCGGCTACAACGCCGCCAAAGGCAAATATGTCGGCAGCTGGATCGGCAGCATGATGGACTATATGTGGGTCTATGAGGGCGAGCTCGACGCGTCCGGCAACGTCTTGGACCTCTACACCACAGGGCCGGACTTCAACGGCGAGGGGCTTGCCGATTACCGCGAGCAGATCGCCTTTTCCGACGCCGATCACCGCACCTTCATCTCCAGCGCCAGGCAGCCCGATGGCTCCTGGAAACAATTCATGGAAGCGCACTACACCCGCAAGATCTGACAATCACGGCGCATCGACCTCGAAAAAGGGGCGCCGACAAAGGGAGAGTACGATGTCTGAGACGCATGGAAAGTTCATCTGGTGCGAGTTGATGACCCCCGACACAGCGGCTGCCGCGAAATTCTACAGCTCGGTCGTCGGCTGGACGACCTCCGAAATGAAGATGGAGGGCATGCCGCCCTATACGATCTTCGAGGCGAACGGCATCGGTGTCGGCGGCCTGATGGAATTTCCGGCCGAACTCGAGGGCAAGGGCATTCCGCCGAACTGGACGGGTTATGTCTGCGTCGACGACGTCGACCAGTCGGCTAGGGACTACGCCGCCAACGGCGGTTCGGTCCGCCGCCCGCCGGAAGACATTCCGACCATCGGCCGCTTCGCCGTCGTCGCCGATCCGCATGGCGCCGTGCTCTGCATCATGACGCCGGCGCCGATGGACAAAACCTGGCCGGAACTGGCCCCCGATGCGCCCGGCAATATCGGCTGGCACGAACTCTATGCCGGCAACGGCAAAGACGCCGTTTCCTTCTATTCCAAGCTGTTCGGCTGGACGAAAGACAGCGAAATGGACATGGGTCCGATGGGCGTCTACTACCTCTTCGCTTATCACGGCAAACAGATCGGCGGCATGATGACCAAGCCTGACAATATGCCGATGCCGTTCTGGTGCTATTATTTCATCGTGCCGACCCTCGATGCCGCGATCGAACGCCTCACCTCGGGCGGCGGCAAGGTCGTCCACGGCCCGATAGAAGTCCCCGGCGGCAGCTGGATCGTCCAGGCCATGGACCCGCAGGGTGCCTTCTTCTGCCTGGTGGCGCCGAAGCGGTAGCATTGTTGGGGGGCGTCGTCGGCGGTGTGCCGTGTGGCCCCCTCATCCGCCCTACGGGCACCTTCTCCCCGAGAGGAGAAGAGGGAATCGAGACGTTGCGGCATATCTCTTCTCCCCTCGGGGAGAAGGTGCCGGCAGGCGGATGAGCATCTGTGTTTGATGTCAAGGCGGATTTGGGGTCCAGATGCGG
>NZ_NWSV01000028.1 GCF_002531935.1 Rhizobium chutanense
CAAACGCACGCGTCAGGGACGCCTTGCGACAGCAAAATCAAATTGCGCCCATCCCGGCATAAACTGACTTGGTGAGGAGGCGAGGGAGGCACCCAGCAGCGGCCTCGAAGGGCGCGGCGCGCGCCAGTCATCTGCCACAAACTGGGGAGATTGTTGACCCAATCCGAACGATTCATTCGTTTCCCTTTTGTACTCTTCCCCTCTTCCCTTTCGCGCTGACTCTCTCCATATTCGCGCCATGGCCAAATCTCCGAAGAAATCCCCCGCCCCGAATGGCTTCGAGGAAGCCCCGCAGTCGTCCTTCGAAGGCGCTCCCCTCTCCGGCTCCGTCGCCGATTGGGTGAAGCAGCTGGAGGCGGATGCCGAAGCGGCGGGCGTCGAAAGCCAGCGCGAAATTGCCTCGAAAGCCGGCAAGCACCGCAAGAAGGTGGAGAACGAGGCGCGCAAGCATTCGGAAGCCGTCAGCGTCAACAAGAAGGCGACGGTGAGCAAAACAGCGCGCGGCGTTTCGATCGGCGGCTCCTCCGATCCGAAGACGCGCGCCGCCGCCGGCCTGAATCCGGTGGCGGGTCTCGATATTTCGCTCGAGGATGCCGGCAGGCTTGCGCCCGGCGGCGTCACCGCCACGGTCGAGGCGCTGTCGAAGCTGATCGAGAGCGGCAATCCGCTGCACAAGAACGGCAAGATCTGGACGCCGCACCGCCCTGCCCGCCCGGACAAATCCGAAGGCGGCATCACCATCCGCATGGATTCCGAATACAAGCCGGCCGGCGACCAGCCGACCGCCATTCGCGATCTCGTCGAGGGGCTGGAGAATGGCGACCGCAGCCAGGTGCTGCTCGGCGTCACCGGTTCGGGCAAGACCTTCACCATGGCCAAGGTGATCGAGGAAACCCAGCGCCCGGCCGTCATCCTGGCGCCGAACAAGACGCTGGCCGCCCAGCTCTATTCCGAATTCAAGAATTTCTTCCCCGACAATGCGGTGGAATATTTCGTTTCCTACTACGATTATTACCAGCCGGAAGCCTATGTGCCGCGCTCCGACACCTATATCGAGAAGGAAAGCTCCATCAACGAGCAGATCGACCGCATGCGCCACTCGGCGACGCGCTCGCTGCTCGAACGCGACGACTGCATCATCGTCGCCTCGGTTTCCTGCATCTACGGTATCGGTTCGGTCGAGACCTATACGGCCATGACCTTCCAGATGAATGTCGGCGACCGGCTGGACCAGCGCCAGCTGCTGGCCGATCTCGTCGCCCAGCAATATAAGCGCCGCGACATGGATTTCACGCGCGGCTCCTTCCGCGTGCGCGGCGATACGATCGAGATCTTCCCTGCCCACCTGGAGGATGCCGCCTGGCGCATCTCCATGTTCGGCGACGAGATCGACGCCATCACCGAGTTCGACCCGCTGACCGGCCAGAAGACCGGCGACCTGAAATCGGTGAAGATCTACGCCAATTCGCACTATGTCACCCCGCGCCCGACGCTGAACGGCGCCATCAAGGCGATCAAGGAGGAGCTGAGGCTGCGCCTGGCCGAACTGGAGAAGGCCGGCCGCCTGCTGGAGGCCCAGCGCCTGGAGCAGCGCACCCGCTATGATATCGAAATGCTCGAAGCCACCGGCTCCTGCCAGGGCATCGAGAACTATTCGCGCTATCTCACCGGTCGCGACCCCGGCGATCCGCCGCCGACGCTGTTCGAATATATCCCCGACAACGCCATCGTCTTCATCGACGAAAGCCATGTCACCGTGCCGCAGATCGGCGGCATGTATCGCGGCGACTTCCGCCGCAAGGCGACGCTGGCCGAATACGGCTTCCGCCTGCCCTCCTGCATGGACAACCGGCCGCTGCGCTTCGAGGAATGGGACGCCATGCGCCCCGACACCATCGCTGTTTCGGCCACCCCCGGCGGCTGGGAAATGGAACAATCCGGCGGCGTCTTCGCCGAACAGGTGATCCGCCCCACCGGCCTGATCGACCCGCCGGTCGAGGTCCGCTCGGCCCGTACCCAGGTCGACGACGTGCTCGGCGAAATCCGCGAAACCGCGGCCAAGGGCTACCGCACGCTCTGCACCGTGCTGACCAAGCGCATGGCCGAAGACCTGACGGAATATCTGCATGAACAGGGCGTGCGCGTGCGCTACATGCACTCCGACATCGACACGCTGGAGCGCATCGAGATCATCCGCGACCTGCGCCTCGGCGCCTTCGACGTGCTCGTCGGTATCAATTTGCTGCGCGAAGGCCTCGACATTCCCGAATGCGGCTTCGTCGCCATCCTCGATGCCGACAAGGAAGGCTTCCTGCGCTCCGAGACCTCGCTGATCCAGACGATCGGCCGCGCCGCACGTAACGTCGACGGCAAGGTCATCCTCTATGCCGACAACGTCACCGGCTCGATGAAGCGGGCGATGGAGGAGACCGGACGCCGCCGCGAAAAGCAGATGGCCTATAACCTCGAAAACGGCATCACCCCGGAATCCGTCAAGGCCAAGATCTCCGACATCCTCGACAGCGTCTACGAACGCGACCACGTCCGCGCCGACATCTCGGGCGTCTCTGGCAAAGGCTTCGCCGATGGCGGCAACCTCGTCGGCAACAACCTGCAGGCCCATCTCAACGCGCTGGAAAAGAGCATGCGCGACGCCGCCGCCGACCTCGACTTCGAAAAAGCCGCCCGCCTCCGCGACGAAATCAAACGCCTCAAGGCCGTGGAACTCGCCGCCATGGACGACCCGATGGCGCGGGAAGAGTCGAAGGCGATGGAAGGTTCAGGCAGAAAGAAGACCGGCGCGGCAACCACAACCGGCCCCCTCCCCCTTGTGGGGAGGGTTGGGGAGGGGAATGCCACAACCTCAGCACCCTCCTACTTCTCCAAACCCACCCTCGACGACATGGGCCCAGGCACCGACACGGCCACCCCCCTCTTCCGCAAGCCGGACCTCGACGAAATGGGCCGCCACGTCGCCACCCCCGCCGACAAGAGCCTCTTCCGCCGCAACACCCTCGACGAAATGACCGTCGGCCGCACGGAAAAGCCGGTGACCGGACATGTGCCGGAGAAGCCGGATGCCGCAAAGAGCACGAAGCGGTTTTCACCATTGCTGGAAGGCCAGCCGGAACAGGATGATGGGGTCAGGCCGGTGGTGCGCGGCAGGGTTGGCGCCGGGAGCTATGAGGAGCCGGGCGAGCAGAAGCGCAAGGGCCGGACGAAGGGGAAGACTGGGCGGCCGGGGCGATAACTATTTAGTAGATAGGAACAAAACATGGGCAGTTCTATACTTGAGAAATTTCTAAGTAGAAATAGCGTTAGCCCAACTAATCATTTGCCACTAGTGCACAGCGCAGAAGCATTCATTCTTAAAAAAAGCCTCAGCGAGGGCGTATTGAAGACAGCAAAATGCAGCGTTTTCAAGAATGAAGATCTACTATATTTTTTTGTGGGAAGGCCTGCCTACAAAAAGGATGCCGTTGAAGAAGGCGAGTATTGGGAGCTTCCTAGCTGCATCGTATTTGAGTTCGGTATTACGGACTCCGTACGAGTATTCCCCTTTGATTCTGGTGCTTTCTCAGCTGGGCGCTATCCCCAGTATATCAATATGATGAGCATTCAAGATTTTGAGATAAACCCTAGTGAGCTAAATATAAAACGAGCGATAGGAGCGTTCTTCAAAACAAATAAGGATTATTATCGCTTAAATCCGATTTCTCCACAATCGTTTGCTAACGTTCACGACGTAGACGCGACCGAAGAAGAGATATTAGCGCTACACAAGCTAATACAAGATCGATCAAAGCGATTTGACGATAGAAGATTCTCGATAGAGATGCAGTTTCCCAGAGAATTCTCGTTTTCGGAACGAAAACCAATATTCGCAATATTTCCTGAAAATTATATTCAAAGCGAAAAGTTTATGTCTTGGATAGATAAACACGATATCATTCTTGAAACATATCCGTACTATCCGTTGCGGCGGGATTATTATTATTCAGCAATATATGAGAAATTAGAAAAATACTATAGGGAAAGCGGGATCTATGAAATTTAAAATCGATATCCTAATAGATTTATGTCCAGGCGCTGCTGGACTGCTGATCCCTGTATTTAAAATAGAAGGATCAAATCTTCCATTTGTTCAAGAAATGGATGAATCTTTTGAAGTCTACGACATGCAACCGTATATTGCCGTAGAAAATTATGAGTATTGCTTGCCGCCTCAAGTAGCCGCGACAGATATCGGCGAAAAGGGTATAATTGCGTTCAGATCGTTTGACGACGCGATATTCGTTGGGGACGTTAGCGATGTCCTAGCATTCCGAGACAGCAACCGACTTGAGCTACCAGAGGTCCCCATGCTCGACCTTCAACTAGCGCGCATTTGTGCCGAGCCAGTAAGCTTGATGCATTCAAAATGGAAAGCTGTCGGCTCGCGGCATCTTGGCGAGTCGAGGACACAGTCATGGAGTGACGGTGAATTTTCACTTTTTCAGAAAAACCGCCTCATTTGGGAAAACATAAATACGATAAGAGATAACCCAAAAGATACATTTATTGAAAATTTGAATTCTCACAGCTTCGAGTATTTATTTCGCTGGTTGGTTGGAAATACATTAAGCCAACATTGGGCTAAAGTATGGATTAGAGCATTTAAATTAAGCCCATTTGACGAAAGGATACACGCGATTGCAGAGCCTTGGCTTCGTAATGAGATGGCTCAAAATTCGTTTATAAAGGATATAAAGCTAATTTTATTTTGCTACCTAGATGATCTCACCAAATACGATCCAGATCGAAATGACTTCAAAGAAATACTAACTGAATATTTAATTAGCAGGTCAGATGATTTACATGAAATATTGCTTCCAAGTTCATTACCTTATCTAATATTTAAAAACATTGATACAGAGCAGGAAGAAAACGATGGTTTCCTTGCGTTTCTTTATTTTTTTCTTAAAGAGAGATTGTCTGGAGACAGACGATACGAACAAACACTTAAAAATATCGAAAGCTATTGGTCGGAATAACATTGCCTGACAACTTATGGCGGCGCGCTGCATGCGAAGCCGCGCTAGCCAAAGCGCGGGGAAGTAACCGCCGCCCACTGGGTCGCACTCGCGCCCCGCGACTTTACCTCCGTCCTCTCTGGCAGCCTCGGTCAATCGACGCGTACCACGACAGCACGCTCGTGGGCTTCGTGAACATTGTAGGGATGGCGGCGCTCATGCCTTTATCGTTGAAATCTGACCTCGGCCCAAGGGCCATTGAAAAAGGCCTTGCCTGCTATACAACCCTCCCCTCCCCAGCCACCAGCGCAAAATAAATCCGCTCCACCCGACAAGCCGCACTCCTCGCGCTCGCCTCATAGCCCGCCGCCGGCCAGCCGCGACGCGGGCTGCCGTCGGCTGATATCAGCCAGTACCAGCGCTCGTCGGAGCCGGTGAAATCGATCTTGAAGATCCGCCCCATGCAGGTTTCGCCGTCGAAGCCGATGAAATCGTCGCCCGGCTTTTCCTTCCAGGCGTGGCGCCATTTGCCCCTAGGCCTCTCGCCGTTGGCGATCACCTCCCAGCTCTTCCAGCCATTATAATCCGATTGCGCCGTCAGCGAGCCGTCATAGGGCTTCCGGTCGAACGCCATGCAGCCTTCGAGACAGACGGCGACGGCCTCGCAGACATCACGCCACGCCTTGTCGTCGCGCCATGTCAGCCTGTAGGCGAGTTCGTCGGACACGTTGCGCAAGGCCTCGGCGACGGCGATAGCGACACCTTCCCTGGTCGCCGGCCGGCCCTTTGTCTTGATGTCGAGATAGGTGCAGAGGAAATCCGCGGCGTCATGCGCGATGACGTTGACGACATGCGGTTGCCGGCGCTTGCCGATCTCATAGCCGCCGAAATCCCGGATCCGGCGCTGCGATTGCTTACGAAAGCTGGTGTTGAGGAACGACCGTAACAGCGTTCCGGCATCGTCTTGCATGCGTGTCCTCTCCTCGTGAGGATGTGTTTGCCGCATGGTTTCGTGAATGGCTCCCGCCCGAGCCGATGACATCAGAGCAATTCCGGACGCGGAACGCCACGTGCTTTGCCGGAACTGTTCTAGATCAGCGTCGGCTCCGGATCGTCCTCGACTTCGTCGAGAATCTCCGGCCCGTCATTCCGCGGCGAGCCGACGCCCTGGCCGATCTTCCACATCGTCATCAGCTCGGCCGGGAACCGCTTCATCAGATCGCCGGGATCGGGTTCGGGCGACAGCCACCTTTCATAATCCTCGCGATGCAGGATGACGGGCATGCGGTCGTGAATCGCAGCCATCATCTCGTTCGGCTCGCAGGTGAGGATCGCGAAGTTGCGGATCGATACGCCGTTCTCGTCCTTCCAGGTCTCCCAGATGCCGGCGAGCGCAAAGGGAGCGCCATCCTTCATAGCGATCGCATAAGGCTGCTTGTTCTTGCCGGTGCCGAGAATATCCTTCCATTCGAAGAAGCCGTTGATCGGCACCAGGCACCGGCGCGAACGATAGGCCGCACGGAACATGCCGTTGGAAGCGACGCTCTCGCAGCGGACATTGACCGGCGGCGGCCGCCCGCCGGGCTTCGCCCAGGAGGGCATCAGCCCCCAGCGGGCAGAGACGAAGATGGGACCTGATGTATCCGGCTCGCGCACGATGTCCCTGACGATAATGGGATAATCCTGCGACGGCGCGCCGTTCCACCGGGGAAAGCGATTTCCAAGTCCGTCGATATCCCCGCCTCTGACGGCAAAGGGGAAATTGCTGATCAGTTCCTCAAGAGACGTCTTGACGAATATGCGTCCGCACATGCCGTTTTCTCCGCCGGCGAATATTAGGTGTTCCCATTATGTTCACGGCCGGAAACGTGTCAACGAAGCCTCAGTTGCGCCCCTGCGGCAATGCCCGCCAACCATCGGCAGAGCGAGGAACCGTCGAGTTTGAGTGTTTTGCTCGGTGATCTGGAGTATGCGGCGACCACCGCGCTTCTTCCCTCCTGTGCTCGTCACAGGAATCCAGCAGCCGCGCGTCTGCGCGGCGAATGACTCATTGCGTTGCCACAACGGGAAGAGTCGGCTCTGCCCTGATCGACCGAAACGCGCCGCCTGCGCTCGCCACGGCCGCCCGCAACTGATCCACGTGGCCAAGCAGCACGGCGTCGATTTTCTCTCCGGCAGGATCGTCGAACGCCACGGCGGCCGGCTCGTTGCCATTGCGGAATGAGCTACGCTGCCGCACGATCGGAAAGCCTCCATCCCGCTGAATGAAGGGAACGCCCATGCCAGAACTCCGGATCGATCCCTTCCCCTCCGCTGCCGAACTCAGCACCCTCTGGTCCGCCGCCTGGGACGCCCCCGCCCCGCGCGACTTCACGCCCATCCTCTCCCGCAGCCTCGCCCATATCGGCGCCTACCACGGCGACAGGCTCGTCGGCTTCGTCAACGTCGCCTGGGATGGCGGCATCCATGCCTTCCTCCTCGATACATCGGTCCATCCCGACATGCGCAGGCAAGGCATCGCCACGCGGCTGGTCCGGGAAGCGACAAGGGTTGCGCAGGAGCGCGGCGCCGAGTGGCTGCATGTCGATTTCGAGCCGCATCTCACCGGCTTCTACCGCGCCTGCGGTTTCAAACCCACGGAAGCGGGCCTCATCAAACTGGCCTAAGCCCCAGGCACGCCCCCGAAAATGCCGCTGCACCTCGGCGCCTGTTTCAGCTATGATTCCTTACTCATCGGAGGAGAGCCGCATGCGTCTGCCCACATTCATTCTCGCCTTTGCCGTCTCGGCGCTCGCAGCCCTGCCCGCATCGGCCGAGACCTACAAGACGCCGAAGGCGCTACTCAAGGCGCTCTACAGTTACAACACCGACAACAGCGATGCCGAGGCGCCCTCGCCCTATTCGATCTTCTTCTCCGACCATCTGAACGAGCTCCTCCAGGCCGATCTCGACAACACGCCGGAGGGCGATGCCGGCGCCATCGATTTCGATCCGGTCATCGCGGGCCAGGACGGCACGGCGAGCGACGTCAGGATCGGCCAGCCGATCCTGCTGGACGACAGGGCCGAGGTGGAGGTGGAGTTCGAAAACGGCGAAGAGGTGACGCTCTTCTACACCCTGGTCAAGGAACATGGCGGCTGGAAGGTCGACGACATCGCCAACCAGAAGGGGGATAATCCGTGGAGCCTCGGCGCCTTGCTGGGGGATGGGCAGTAGGCGGGAAGCCTTGGGCTCGCCCGCGACGAGAACAGGGCGGATACCTGCGCTAGCGGTAGAATAAATGCCGCAGGCGCCAAAAGAGATCCCTCTTGGTGAGGAGGTCCAAGGGCCGTCTCGAACCACGAGGGCGGGAGCGCAAAATCAATGCCCGGCCACCGAATCCGCCCCTCATCCCGTTTCGGCACGGAATCCCGCTATGGCACAGCTATGCAAGGAACCGCTAACTTTTCCTCAAGTATCTGAATCTTCGGCATTTCCTGACATCGATGCAGACATGCCAAAATAATCCCGCTTGCTTTTTGCCCGAAAAGCTGGCACCAATTCGCCTACTCGGGCATTTGCATGCCGGTGACTGGACTGATGTGGTAATCCCTTCCGTTTGGAAGGCGGCGCGGGACTACCCGCCTACGTAGACGTTCTTTCCCCGTACGTGACTTCTCCGACTGACCCTTCGCCCCAATCGATCGGGGCGAAAGCTAAAGCCGTCCGCTTCCTCTCGGGGGCGCGGATACTACACAGACTAAGGGAAAAGGACGATCCCAATGGCCACCAAGGGCACCGTAAAATTCTTCAACCAGGACAAGGGTTTTGGTTTCATCACGCCGGACGGCGGCGCAAAGGACGTTTTCGTCCACATTTCTGCGCTGCAGGCTTCTGGCATCCAGTCGCTGCGCGAAGGCCAGCAGGTTACCTTCGACACCGAGCCGGACCGCATGGGCAAGGGCCCGAAGGCCGTCAACATCTCGGCTTCGTAAGTCAGATTTCCGCTTCGGCGGTATGGACGGCGCTCCGCAAGGGGCGCCGTTTCTGTTTGCGGCTGGAGCGTCATTTGTCGATCGCACCGCCGGATGTTATATGCGCGCTTGATGAATGATCCCGTCGCGTGCGGCAGTGGCTTTGCATTGCGGCGCCCCTTTGTGGCGCCCAGAGAACACGAATAATGGAACGTCGATGACGCAGAAGAGCCCGATTTTTGCGGTCGCCCCGATGATCGACTGGACGGATCGGCATTGCCGCTATTTCCACCGCCAGATCAGCCGGCAGGCGCTGCTCTATACCGAGATGGTGGTGGCCGATGCGATCATCCACGGTCCGCGCGACCGGCTGCTCGGCCATGACGCCGTGGAGCATCCGCTGGCGCTGCAGCTCGGCGGGTCGGACCCGGCAAAGCTTGCCGAGGCGGTGACGATCGCCGAACCCTACGGCTATGACGAGATCAACCTCAATGTCGGCTGCCCCTCCGACCGGGTGCAGTCCGGCACCTTCGGCGCCTGCCTGATGCTGACGCCGGAAACGGTGGCTGAATGCATCGCGGCGATGAAGAGGGTGGCGACCGTGCCGGTGACGGTGAAATGCCGGATCGGCGTCGACGAACAGGAGCCGGAGCAGGCGCTGCCGGAGCTGATCACCCACGTTCTCGATGCCGGCGCCGACGCCATCTGGATCCATGCGCGCAAGGCCTGGCTGAAGGGCCTGAGCCCGAAGGAGAACCGCGAGATCCCGCCACTCGACTACGAGATCGTCTACCGGATGAAACAGCGCTGGCCCGATGTCTTCATCGGCATCAATGGCGGCATCCGCACGCTGGACGAAGCCGCAGCCCATCTCGACTATGTCGACGGCGTCATGCTGGGCCGCGCCGCCTATCAGAATGCCGCGATCCTTGCCGAGGTCGACCAGCGCTTCTTCGGCGCGCCGGCCGCCGAGTCGGACTGGGACGCGCTGCGTGATCGTATGATGGCCTATGCCGAGCGCCACATCGCGGCCGGCGGCCGGCTGCAGCATGTGGCCCGCCACATGGTCGGCCTCTTCACCGGCCTGCCCGGCGCCAGGCGCTACCGCCAGATCCTCTCGACCGACGCGGCGAAAAGCGGCGCCGGGCCGGAGGTGCTGGCCGCAGCCTTTGCGGCTGTGGATTTCTCGGGGACGGAGCAGGAGGCGGTCAGCGCCTGACGGTGCGTGACGTCCTTGTCACGACGTCCGCGCCATTGGCAGCAAATTCTTCTTCTCGATCCGGCCCGCCACCGAAAACACCAGGATTTCCGTCTCCCTGCCGATCCGGCTGCCATCCATCAACCGGACGATATCGTCGACGCCGCCGACCGGGCTGCCGTCGATGGCGAGGATATAATCGCCCTCCTGCAGTCCGCCCTTTGCCGCCGGCCCCTCCGGCTCGACCCGCCGGACGCGAACGGAGGTCGTCTGCACCGTGCCCGCCGCCAGCGCCACCCGGCGCGGCAGCACGATGGTGTCGCCTGCAATGCCGATGAAGGCACGCCTCACCTGCCCGTAGCGGAGAACCTCCGATACCACGAAATTGGCGGTATTCGATGCCACGGCGAAGGCGATGCTCTGCGCGCCCTGGATGACGGCGGTATTGACGCCGATGACCTCGCCGCCTGACGACACCAGCGGCCCGCCTGAATTGCCGGGATTGAGTGCCGCGTCGGTCTGGATGACATCGTCCATCAGCCGGCCGCTGGCTGCCCGCATCGACCGGCCGAGCGCCGAGACGATGCCGGCGGTCACCGTCCATTCGAAACCGAGCGGGTTTCCGATCGCGATGGCGATATGGCCTCTGCGCAGGCGCTGGGAATCGCCGAGCTTCGCCCAGGCGCCGGTGCCGGTATTGGCGCGAATGAGGGCGATATCGGTATCGACATCCCGGCCGAGCACCCGGCCCTCGGTGACGAAGCCATCCGGCGTGGTGATGCGCACGGCCTTGGCGTCGTCGACGACATGGCTGTTGGTGATAATCAGTCCGTCCGGCGAAATAGCAAAGCCCGATCCGTGTCCCTGTCGGCCACCCACCCTCTCGATGCGGCTGACCGCCGGCCCGACGATGTCGACTGCTGCTGCGATCGATTGCGAATAGGCATCGATCAGCGCCCCGTCATTCTGAGGCACTATCTCCTTGTCCATGTAACCCATGATCTGGTCCTCAGGCGGCAAAACGGCCGTCCCGCCGCCGGCGAAGCGGCCGCGGTTGCGACGGTTCGCCATGGTGATGATGTGTAGTGGATTAGATGGTTGGGCGATGAACCGCGTTCAAGGGCGCGCGGCAGCGCCGTCTGCCGCGCGTCCTGTAACGCATCGACCAGGAATGGTCTGGCCTCATTATAAAATTCTGTTATGTCAATTGAATATAAAGACTAGCTTGATGATCACATCTGCATATTCCAGCCTGGCCGCGCGCAGCGGTGCCTATCGCCTTGCCAATTTTGCCGGCAACCGCACAAACTTCTGACCACATTAGCCCAACCCAACCCCCATCGAGGAGCCCAGACATGAGCACAGTCACCACCAAGGACGGCGTCGAGATCTTCTACAAGGATTGGGGGCCGAAGACCGCCCAGCCGATCATGTTCCATCACGGCTGGCCGCTCTGCTCCGATGACTGGGATGCCCAGATGCTGTTCTTTCTCGATAAGGGTTACCGGGTCGTCGCCCATGACCGGCGCGGCCACGGCCGCTCCACACAGGTGGGCGATGGCCACGATATGGATCATTACGCCGCCGATGCCGCAGCCGTCGTCGAGCATCTCGATCTCAGGAACGCCGTCCATATCGGCCATTCCACCGGCGGCGGCGAAGCGACCCATTATGTCGCCCGCCACGGCCAGCCGCAGGGTCGCGTCGCCAAGCTCGTCATCATCGGCGCCGTGCCGCCCATCATGGTGAAAACGGATGCCAATCCCGGCGGCCTGCCGATCGAGGTCTTCGACGACCTGCGCAGACAGCTCGCCGCCAACCGCGCGCAATTCTACCATGACCTTCCGGCCGGCCCGTTCTACAGCTTCAACCGGCCGGGTGCGAAAGTATCGGAGCCGGTCATCAACAATTGGTGGCGCCAGGGCATGATCGGCGGCGCCAAGGCGCATTACGACGGCATCAAGGCCTTTTCGGAAACCGATTTCACCGAAGATCTGAAGATCATCACCGTGCCGACCTTCGTCATGCACGGCGACGACGACCAGATCGTGCCGATCGCCGACTCCGCCCTGCTCTCGTCCAAGCTGCTGCAGAACGCCACGCTGAAGGTCTACGAGAAATTCCCGCACGGCATGTGCACCACCCATGCCGACATCATCAATCCCGACATCCTCGCCTTCATCAAGGGGTGATCCGTGATGTTGCCGGGCGCCCACGAGGGGCGCCCGGCTGTCGATCGAGCCAGTTACGCATTTTCCCATGAAACCGTTTTCGCCGATTTGCGTTTAGCGGCCATGACAAGAGAACGTGAACCCTCATCAAAGGCTTATCGGCAGGATCGTTTCGAAAACACCGAGCGTGCCGCCAAGGAAACCATCGAGGCGGAGCAGCGGGCTCGCCGGGAGAAAACCAAGCGGCTGAAAGAGCTGCGACTGTCGCAGCAAAGCGGCAAGGACCCCGCAACGAAGTAGATCTCCAGTTCCCGCTTTCTGGCCCGCAGCTTCCCGCGTGTCACGAATTGTTTTTGTAATTCGGACTTTCGCCCATCTTGCAGCGCCAGGATCGCGAAATTATCTTTTTTTACGATAGCGATTCACGGCATCGAAAAAGGGCAGATGCGATGTCAGACAAGCTGGTCAGCACGCGTGACGAACCGCTCACATCCGAAGACCTCGATGTGTGCCGGCGTGTCCATGAAGCCCTCTGCAGCGGGCTCAATATCGACAGATCGGGCGCGGAAGCCAACCGCCTTGGCGCCCTGATCATCGAGCTTTACCGGCAAGGCGTGCATGACGAGAGCCAGCTTCGATTGCTGGCCGGCGGAAAATGAGGTTGTCAGCGCGCCATCCGGCTGCGCTCAAATTCGACATTTGCTCCAATCCCCCGCAGCGACGCGGCCCCGCATCGCACCCGGTGGAGATGCTCCACCTCACCCCGATACGTTAGTCGATACGCACATACATCGGCCCTCCCATCCCAAAATGAACCGATTGCCTTTCCCTGCGTTATCCCTTCGATACATCCGTTTACCCAAGGTGAGTGAAATGAACAGATTCGCAATCATTGCCCTGTCGATCGCGACGGCCTTTTCCGGGATGCCGGCGTCGGCAGGTCCGGCTTTCGTACCAAGTCCGGCGCAATCGGCGGCACAGCCGGCCCTCGGAGGCGGTGATGCCCGGATCATCACGGTCGGCTGCAACAACTTCACCAATTGCCCGGGCCAGTTCCGCAGCAATGATGACGACTGGTATCGCAAACGCCACCATTATCGTGATCGCAGCTACTACCGGGACCGCGACTACCGAGACGATCGTTATGGCTGGGATCGTCGCTATGGCCGCCGGTATCACCACCATGACAATACCGGCGCCATCATTGGCGGCCTGGCCGCCGGCGCCCTCCTCGGCGGCATCATCGCCTCGCAGCAGAACGCCTATTCTTCACGTGGCTACGGCTCGCATGCCGACTATTGCTACAGCCGCTATCGGTCCTATCGCGCCTATGACAATACCTACCAGCCGAACTACGGCCCACGCCGACAGTGCCGTTGAACCGATCCGCCTCTGCGCACAAGCCTCGCATCAAGATGCGGGGCTTTTTTGATGCCGCGCGGGCAATGCCTGCATAAGCCCATGCCCCCAAACAACCGGCTTCGCTTCCCACGCGGTCGCAATCCAGCCGCGGGGAACCTCTTACTGAATTGCCCCGGCCGGCACTTCAGGAGGCCTCGTTGTCTTCAGTGCAATGGCCGAGAAGGCCTGAAGATAGGCCCGCACTTTGGAACGGTTCTCTGCCATCTCGACGGCCTGAACCACCTCGGCCGGCTCCAGTTTCATCAGAGGAAGCCGGAGGAAGATATCGCCGGCGAACCGGTCGGTGATCGTGGCAAGGACGGTGCGAAGACCAGCCAGCATGTCATCGCCGCGATGCGATGCGTGCAGCAGAGCGATCGGCTTATGGACGATCTCATCTCCCGAGACGAGCCAGTCGATCGCATTCTTGAGGCCGCCGGGGATGGATCGCACATATTCCGGACTGGCAATGATCACCCCGTCGCTGCGAGCGATCAGAGCGATGAAATCCCGCACCGCCTCCGGCAGAGATTCCCCTTCGAGATCCGGCGAGAAAACCGGCAAACTTCCCACGCCGTCGAAGACCGCAATCTCGATTTCATCTGATGCAACGGCGCTGACGGCCCGCAGCATTGCTGTATTGGTGGAATTGCGCCGGGCGCTGCCGGAGATTGCGAGAATCTTCATGGCTCTAACAGCGATCGATTGGCCATGGCTGTCAACGCCAAAGGCCGCGGCGCCGCGCATCTTTTCGATGCGAAAAGCACGCTGTCGCAGTTTGAATTGCGCGATTGAGTGACGACCGAAAGCGACTTTTGCTTGCACCGGCCGAGCCCGGCGTTAGCCTGCGTTTCAATCCCCACAACTGCCGAATCGGCGGGAATACATATGACGGCTTTGATCGAGGCACGGAGCGTCAGCAAACGCTTCCGGCAGCACAAGAGATTTCCGGGTTTTCTGGGCGCTCTGAAGACGCTGGTGACGAGCGAATACACGGAAGTTCAGGCGGTTTCCGACATCGATTTCGACATCGCGGCCGGCGAAGCCGTCGGTTATCTCGGCCCCAATGGCGCCGGCAAGTCGACGATGATCAAGATGATGACCGGCATCCTGGTGCCGAGCGCCGGCGCGCTGACGGTGCTCGGCCGGACGCCGCATCTTAAGCGGATGGACAATGCGCGCGAGATCGGTGTTGTATTCGGCCAGCGCAGCCAGCTCTGGTGGGACCTGCCGCTGGTCGACAGCTTCACCTTGCACCAGCGCATCTATGACATCCCCGTTGCCCGTTATGCAGACAATCTGCGGCGCTTCAGCGAGCTGCTCGATCTCGCGCCCTTTCTCGACCGCGCGGTGCGTCAGCTCAGCCTCGGCCAGCGCATGCGCGCCGAGATCGTCATGTCGCTGCTGCACGACCCGAAGATCCTGTTTCTCGACGAACCCACGATCGGGCTCGACGTGGTCGCCAAGGATGCGGTGCGGCGCTTTCTTGCCGAAATCAACCGCGAACGCGGCGTCACCATCATCCTCACCACCCACGACCTGCAGGACATCGAGACCATCTGCCCGAGGCTGATCATGGTCGATCACTCGAGGCTGATCTTCGACGGCGAATTGAGGAGCCTGCGGGCGGCATTGGGCTCGGCCCGGCGGCTGACGCTGGAATTTGCCAGCGACCCCGGGCCTTTGCCGCTGAGCACGGCCTCGCTCGTCAGCGACGAGGGCTTGCGCAAGAACTATCTGATCGAGCGCGAGGACGTATCGCTGGTCAAAATCTTGTCGGAGGTCGGCAGCGGGCGCGATCTCAAGGACGTGGCACTGCACGAGCCCGACATCGAAGAGGTCATCCGTACCTTCTATCAGCGTCGCAACGCCGACCAGCGCCGCAATGCCGAGGCTCGAGCCTCATGAGCGCCTATTTCGCCTTTGCGCGCAGCGCCTTCCACTCGCAACTCGCCTACCGCAACGAAGTCTGGGCCAACATCTTCGGCAAACTGGTGCAGGTCTTTGCGCGCGTCGCCATCTGGCAGGCGGCCTATGCCGGTGTCGGCGCGCTCGTTGTCGACGGGGTCTCGCTGCAGCAGATGGTGACCTATGCTCTGCTCGGCGGCGCGGTGATGGGCGCGACCCGCCCTGAAAGGATCATCGGCGAGATCGGCCGGTCGCTGAAATCAGGCGATGTCGCGATCTGGCTGCTCAAGCCCCTGTCCTATCCGCTCTATCTCTTTGCCAACGAATGCGGCAGCTTTTTCTATCGCCTGGCAAGCCAGGTCATTCCGACCGTCGCCTTCACCGCCTTGTTCTACGGCATGCTGCCGCCGGCGAGCCTGTTTCATGGCCTGATGTTCATCGCCTTCTGGGCGCTGTCCTTCACGCTGCTGTTCCTGATGTCGGCGCTCCTCGGCCTGGTGGCCTTCTGGTTGATGACCAGCTTCTCGCTGGACTGGATCCTGGGCGCCCTGCTGCAATTATTCTCGGGCCTTTTGGTGCCCTTCTGGTTTTTCCCCGAATCTCTGGCGACGATTGCCCGCCACCTGCCCTTTGCCTGGATCGTCTATTACCCCAATGCCGTCTATCTCGGCAGGCTTTCCATGGTGGAGATCTGGCTCCATCTCGGCCTCGGCCTCGGCTGGGCCGCCCTGTTCCTGGCCGGCGTCCTTCTTCTGTGGCGCTGCGCCTCCGGCCGCATCACCGTGCAGGGAGGCTGATCGTGCTCATTCATCATCTGCGGGTCCTGCCGCTGCTGGTCAGGATGTATATCCGCTCACAGATGGAATATCGCGGCGCTTTCTGGCTCGATCGTTTTGCGCAGATCCTCTCCTATGGCAGCGTCTTCGCCACCATCGGCATCCTGCTTGCCCGCTTCGACACGCTCGGCGGCTGGACTTGGCCCGAGCTCGCGCTCTTGTTCAGCTTCCAGCTGCTGGCCTATTCGCTCGGCGCAGCGATGAGCTTCGTGCAACTGCGCGATCTGGAAGAACTGGTGCGGCTCGGCACCTTCGATACGCTGCTGGTCAAACCATTCAGCCCCTGGGCCTATCTGATCTTTTCCGGCCTGAATATCAGCTATACCGGTCACGTCATCCTGGCCGTGGCGCTGATGGGCTGGGCCGTCCTTTCCGTCGACTTCGCCTGGTCGGTCTGGTCCGTGTCGTTCCTCACGGCCACACTCATCAGCGCGGCGCTGCTGACGGGTGCGCTCATCACCATGATCGGCGCCACGGCGCTGATCTGGGTGCGTTCCAACCACCTGTTCTCGATCTTCTTCGGCTTTTGGGAATTGAACCGCTACCCCCTCAACATCTTCCCCGGCGGCATTCAGATCACCCTCATCACCGCGGTTCCGCTGGCCCTGACCAGCTCGGTGCCGGTCGGCGCCCTGCTCGGCAAACCCATCCTGATCCTCGGGGACTGGGCCGGGCCTGTAGCTCTCGCCGCCGGCCCGATCTGGCTACTGATCGCCATGGCTTATTGGCGATACGCCACCGGCAAATATCAGGGCGCCGGCGGCTGATCGGGCAAACCGGTCAGGATACCTGCGACGACGATCTGGCGCGAACCTCCAGGAACGCCGCCGTCAGCTTTGCCAGCACCGCCGATGTGCACGTCCCGTTGGCTCCGCCGATCGGATCGACGATATGGATCTGCCGAAGGTCCTCCATGAATTCGTCCCAGAGCGGCGGCCCGCCCTCTTCGAGAAGTTCGGCGCGGATGCTGAGCTCCTCGCTGACAGGCAGATGGCGCCGGCCCCAGGCGCCGATCATCGCGAAGACCGGAACGAGCTGGATCGCCGGCTCCGTCAGGCTGTAGATGGCTTTCTGGCTGTGGCTCGGATCATCGCGTTTGCTGATGAACCCCAGCGAGAGCAGGCGCTTCAGCCTGGCGGCCAGAATATTGGAGGCGATCCCCTCCTCCGAATGGGTCAGAAGCTCACGGAAATGGCGGCGGTTGCCGAACATGATGTCCCGGATGATGATGAGGCTCCACCTGTCGCCCATCACCTCCATCGTCAGGTTGATCGGGCAGCCCGACCGCAGTTCAATGTCCACGAATTCTCTCCAATAAAAACTAGTTGCAATATAGGATCACTTATGCGACAACGCAACTAGTTTCAAAATGAAATCAGATGGAGGAAAGCATGTCCAAGGTGCGTGTTGCAGCGTTTTCCCTTTCCGTGGATGGCTTCGGCGCCGGGCCGGAGCAGAGCATGAACGATCCGCTGGGAAAGCGGGGGCCGGAAATGTTCCAATGGTTCTTCCACACCCGCACCTTCCGGGCAATGATGGGAAAGGACGACGGCTCGTCAGGTGTCGACGAGGATTACGCCGCCCGCGGCATGGCCAATTTCGGCGCCTTCATCCTCGGACGGAACATGTTCGGTCCTATCCGCGGCGACTGGCCCGACGAGAACTGGAAGGGCTGGTGGGGGCCGAACCCGCCCTATCACGCGCCGACGTTCATCCTCACGCACTACCCGCGCGAACCGATCGTCATGGAAGGTGGCACGACCTTCCACTTCGTCACCGGCGGCATTCATGAGGCGCTGGACAAGGCGAAGGCGGCCGCAGGCGACAAAGACGTCAAGATCGGCGGCGGCGTCAGCACCGTCCGCCAATATCTGCAGGCCGGCCTGATCGACGAATTGCATTTCGCCATCTCGCCCGTCGTGCTCGGCAAGGGCGAAGCGATGTTTGCAGGCATCGACTTGCCGGCCCTCGGCTTCCGCGTCGTCGAACATGTGGCGACAGAACACGCCACGCATATCGTGCTGGCGAAATAACCGGCCGCCGATCGGGATCGCCATTCACGCCAGCGCATGCTCCCGTCCGAGCAGGTTGACATTGTGTTGGCTCAATGCCGATCGGCAAGTGCAGACCGCCAAGGATTTGGTGCCTGGAGGCCGGCCATCCCCGGACATCGGGCGGCGCAAACCGTGTCAAAATAGCTGTAGCGTTGGCAAGGAATGAGCGTAGAGTGAGCCCATCGGTATCGGCACGACCGCTTGAGAGACCATAGGTGCTCTTGCCGCTTCACGGGGGACGCCGTGCTCTTATCGCTCATCTCACTCAACGACGATGAAATAGCAATCGTCACCAATGCCGTGCGGCAATGGTGCTGCGAGAAGAAGCGCGACATCGACAGCGTCGAAGGGCGCCGCGCCATCACCATTGCTGTCGACCTCATCCAGATGAACACGGAACACGACAAGCTTTTTGCCGAGCTATCGAAGCAGTTGGACCACCAGTAGAACGCCGCCCGCGACCTGTTTCTCGATGACGAGGGGCGCCGGCTGACGCTTGCCATAGGGATCCAGCGCGGCGCGTCGGCGCCGTGAATGGCTCTGGCCAAGCCAAGGAAATCACCCTGCTCGAGGCGACAGACACCCACCCAATCGACGTCGGCTGCGCAAAGCCGCCTGCCCTGTTTAAAGGCGTTTTCGAAGAAGGTGTCCGGGTACGGATCGTCGTTGAACCGCTCGATCTCGTTCCAGCCGGTTCCGCGATAAAGCTTGTGCGCCTCGGCCAGCGCGCTCTTCGTATCCAGGCGCAGGAGCTTGACGGATAGTTCGCGGGCGATGTCTTCGGCGGCCGTCATCAGGCGTTTGGCGAGCCCGAGGCCGCGAGCGGATGGGGCGACCCACAGTCTTTTGATCTCCGCAACCTCGCCTCGGCGCGCCGGCCACCTTGCGCATCCCCGCTCCCTCACCTATGGCAATGCAACTTACCTCGCGCAAGGTTATCCGATGCTCGGCATTATCCTCCACGCCCTGATCGTCGTCATCCTGACGCTGCTCACCCAGATCGGCGGCCTCGCTTATCTCGTTGCGCTGGCGGCGTCGCGCGCCTGGGGCATCCGGCGCTTTCTGGCGAAGCTCACGATCTTCCTGCTTTGTTATGTCGGCGCGTCGTTGGCAGCAGGCCTCGCCGCACCAAAGTTCGGGCGGGTTCCTCTCTCCTGCATGGCGAGCACGACAGACAGGCTCGTGGTCCGCTCCCCGATCTATTGCCTGTTGAACCGCAATTACGTTAGGCCCGAGGTGCGCGACCTGGCAAAGGCGCTTGCCGCCCACATGGACGAGGAATTTCCCGGAACCGTCACCACCGCTCTGGACGCGAATTTTCCCTTCGTAAACGGCTTTCCGCTGCTGCCGCATCTGTCGCATGCCGATGGCAAGAAGCTCGACTTCGCCTATTATTACAAGGATGCGGACGGCACCTTCCTGAATGGCGTCACCCGCTCCCCGATCGGCTATTTCGCCTTCGAGGAGCCGGCGCCCGGCGATGAATTGCCATGCCAAGGGCGCCACGACTGGCTCACCACCCGCTGGGATTTCGATGCGCTGCAGCCCTTGTTCCCCGCCTATCGGATCGAAGAGCAGCGGACGTCGGCTGCGGTTCGCTGGCTGACCAGCGAAGGCGTCGCGCGCTTCGGCCTGGAGAAGATCTTCATCGAGCCGCATCTGAAGAATGCGCTTGGAATCACCGACAGCCATGTCCGCTTCCAAGGCTGCCGCGCCGCCCGTCACGACGACCATATTCATATCCAGGTCGAGTAGCCCGACCCCACCAGAAACGACGCGGCGGCGGCCGATAGAGGTGCGTTGCACCGCGAGAAAATATTTGCGATGTCCTGAGAGTCTATAGCCTTCCAGAGAACCTTCGAATGGAAACGGGCATGATCTGGCTTACGCTCTTGCTGTTTGCAGCGATCTTCATCGCCACCCTGATGATGGGGCAAGGCAGGCGGCTATGGATATCGATTGCGATCACCAGCTCCGCATTGGTCGTTGGAGCGCTGTGCCTGTACGAAATTGTCGTAAGAGCCTCTTGTGAAATTGACGAGAGCGAGTGTCTGGGCGCGACTGCCACGGCTTGGCTCATCGCCTTCGTATGGAGTGCTCCAACCATTGGATTTACCCTCAAACTTGCGGCTCACATTCGTTCTCACGGCAGAGGCAAAACTATCGAATGACATGGGTTAAGTTCGACGGATACCAAACGAGGAATTACGCCCGTCGAGTGCCCCTTACCGATAGCACGGCAACCACCCTCAAACGGAATGGGCCTCATCATAGGCGCGCTGCGCCGTAAAAATCGCATCCATATTCGTCTCCGCCCAGTGGGCAAGGGCGGAAACGGTATCCGTCAGGGTGCGCCCCAGCGGCATCAGCGCATATTCAACGGTCACCGGCACGGTTGGGAAGATCGTGCGCGAGATCAACCCGTCGCGCTCCAGCTTCCGCAGGGTCTGAGCAAGAACTTTCTGTGATATGCCCTTGATATCGCGGCGGATGTGATTGAAACGCACCGGCCCGCCTTCCAGCCGATCGAGAATAAGCAGCGCCCATTTATCCGCCAGCCGGTCCAGCACCAGCCGCGTCGGGCAGCGGTCCTCGTAGACGTTGTAGGCCTGTTGCATCACCGTCATCTGTTTCCCCTCGCCGGTTTCCTTGACGAAACCATGTTACGAAAAAGTGCTCTCTTTTCTAATCCTGATTTGCCTGTATCTATCTCATTGCTAGATAGTTTCCAATAGATACCAAGGAGAGCGATATGAGCAACAAGATTCTGGTCCTCGGCGCGACGGGCACCGTCGGCAGGCATGTGGTGGATGGGCTGCTGGCGAAGGGCGAGACCGTCAAGGCCGCCTCCCGCTCGGGCAAGCCCGTGGCGGGCGCCGATGGCGTCGTCTTCGACCACGGCAAGCCGGAAACCCATGGCCCGGCCTTTGAGGGTGTCGACCGTGCCCATGTGCTGCTGCCATCCGGCTATGTCGATGCCAAGGGCCTGCTGCTGCCGGTCGTCGAGGCAGCCGCCGCGCGCAAGGTGAAGGTCGTATTCCAGAGCGTCCTCGGCGTCGATGCCGACGACTCCATCCCCTATCGCCAGGTCGAGATTGCGCTGGAAAAATCAGGCACACCCTACGTCATCCTGCGTCCGAACTGGTTCGCCGACAATTTTCACACCTTCTGGAAACCCGGCATCGATCACGGCCAGATCGCCCTTCCGGCCGCAGACGGCCAGTCGAGCTTCATCGACGCCCGCGATATCGCGGCCAGCGCCGTGGCAGCCCTCACCACCTCTGCTTTCGACGGCAAGGCCTTCAACCTGACCGGGCCGGAAGCGCTATCCTATACGCAAGCCGCGGCGATCCTTTCCGAGGTCATCGGCAAGCCGATCGCCTATAACGCCATTACCGATGAGGCCTTCATCGGCATTCTCACCGGCGCCGGCGTGCCTGCCGACTATGCTGGCTTTCTCGCCTCGATCTTCTATCCGGTTCGCCAAGGTTGGACCGCTGCCGTCACCGGCGATGTCGAGGCGCTGACCGGCAGGGCGCCGCGGTCGCTGAAGACCTATGCGGCCGATTATGCCGCGGCGCTGAAGGCTTGATCGCGAAAACAAACCGCTGACGGTGGACATCCGCCGTCTGTTCTACTCTTTCCCAGCCCGTCCTGAGGCGCCCTGCGGGGCCTCGAAGGGCGGGCTGGCCACCACCGGCACGCTGTATGGCTGGGAAAGCCCGATACAAAAGCGACGCCTATCGCAACGGCAGTTCATAGCTGCGCTTCAGCGTTTCCATCGGCACGTCGGTCTTGACGCTGAGGACGCTCGGAATGCGCGTCAGGTGGTCGGCCTGAAAACGCCAGTAGCTGTGCAGATCGGCGGTGACGATCCGAAGCACGGCGTCGCATTCCCCCGTCGTCAGGTAACATTCCATCACCTCGGGAAACCGCCTGACGGCTTCGGCGAACCGCAGCGTGACCTCGGCATCCTGGGTCTTGAACCACACGCGGGCGAAAACCGTCAGCCCAGCGCCGACCTTTGCCGGATCCAGCACGGCGACGTAACGATCGATGATCCCGGCCTCTTCCAAAAGGCGCACGCGGCGCAGGCAGGGCGAAGGCGACAGCCCCACCTCTTTTGCCAGCTCGACATTCGAAATACGCCCGTCGCGCTGAAGCACCCGCAGGATATGCCGATCGATCGGGTCCAAAGTGATTGGCATTTCATAGCTCCAGCTTATCTTGGAACGGCATAATATGCCAAATCTTCGCAATTCTAAGGAAGCTTCGCAAGCTCATTGCTTATGAGTTGGCCTATTGTTCCATTGGTCAAATCGGAGACGGACTGGTGGCGAAAAAGATAGAGAAAATCGTGCTCGCTTATTCGGGCGGACTGGATACCTCGATCATCCTCAAATGGTTGCAGGAGACTTACGGATGCGAGGTCGTGACCTTCACCGCCGATCTCGGTCAGGACGAGGAACTCGAGCCGGCGCGGGCGAAGGCGGCGATATCAGGGGTCAAGGACATCCGCATCGTCGACCTGCGGGAGGAATTCGTCCGCGACTTCGTCTTTCCGATGCTGCGGGCCAACACGCTCTATGAGGGACAGTATCTCCTCGGCAGTTCGATTGCCCGGCCGCTGATTGCCAAACATCTTGTCGCCATAGCCCGGCAGGTCGGCGCGGATGCCGTTGCCCATGGCGCGACAGGCAAGGGCAACGACCAGGTCCGGTTCGAGCTGGCGGTCAATGCGCTCGATCCGTCGATCGAGGTCATTGCTCCCTGGCGCCAATGGAACATCCGCTCCCGCACGCAGCTTCTGGACTATGCCGAAAAGCATGGAATCCCGGTGCCGAGCGACAAGCGCGGCGAGGCGCCGTTCTCGACCGACGCCAACCTGCTGCACACCTCGACCGAAGGCAAGATCCTCGAAGATCCGGCGGCGATTGCGCCCGATTATATCTATCAGCGCACGGTCGATCCGCTCGACGCCCCCGATACCCCGGAGACCATCACAATCGGTTTCGAAGGCGGCGACCCGGTTTCCCTGAACGGCCAGGCGATGACGCCGGCAACACTGCTCACCGAACTCAATGGCCTCGGCGGCCGGCATGGCATCGGGCGGCTCGATCTGGTGGAAAACCGCTTTGTCGGCATGAAGTCGAGGGGCGTCTACGAGACGCCGGGAGGCACGATCCTGCTTGCGGCGCATCGCGGCATTGAATCGATTACACTCGATCGCGCCGCCGCACATCTGAAGGATGAGATCATGCCCCGCTACGCCGAGCTGATCTACAACGGCTTCTGGTTCGCGCCCGAGCGGGACATGCTGCAGGCGCTGATCGACCGAAGCCAGGCCTTCGTCAGCGGCGAAGTCACGGTCAGGCTCTACAAGGGAAGCGCCTCGGTCATTTCCCGCACCTCGCCCTGCTCACTCTATTGCGCCGACCTCGTCACCTTCGAGGAAAGTTCCATCGCCTATGATCATCACGATGCCGAAGGCTTCATCAGGCTGAATGGCCTGCGGCTGAGGAGCTGGGCAGCCCGCAACGGACGATGATCGCCAGCCGCCGGCACTGGCTGCGCCTCCATCAATGCCATCGTTTCCAGCACTTCGGCTCCGCTCCCGGCGGAGTCGTACTCAGGATTTTCCCGCCCGCCCAAGGCAGCTCGCGTTCCCCTGGAAATGACAAGGCCAATTTCAAACGATTTTAAAAGTTTCCACCTCCGAGTTAATCGATTTTAATTTTATTATTAAAATTTTCTTGTTGCAGCGCAAAAGAATTTAAACATTACTTCTGCAGATGGTCGGTCTGTTCGTTGGAGGAACTCGCATGACGATGACATTTCCGCTCACCGAAAAGCGCGACGCCGAGGCGTTGCTGAAGCACTTGACGCTGTACAAACTGAGCTGTCCCGGAAACTGCGTCGTGTCGCTCAAGGAGTACGTCGCCCACGTCTCGTCCTCTCACACGACAGCCCTCGGCACCGCCCGTACCGCCTGGTAGGGATCGGGCGGCATTCTCCACCCCCCTCGTCCCGAGGTTCGATCCGCAGGATCGCCTCGAACGATATGCGCAGCGCTGATTCTTACATGTCGGACGCCTGCTGTCAGCCGTTGAAGACGATGGCAATCTTGTTCCCAGCCGGGTCACGCATATAAGCGGAATACCAGTTCGGCCCGTAATGCGGACGTAGACCAGGTGCGCCTTCATCCGTTCCCCCGTTGGTCATCGCAACTTCATAGAAAGCCTCCACCTCGGCGCGGGATTTGGCCATGAAACCGATCATCGAGCCGTTTCCGGCGCTTGCCGGCTCACCGTCAAAAGGCTCGCAGATCCACAGAATGAAACCTTCGCCTTTTCCACGTTCGGAATAGGCCCGCCATCCGGGAAATTCCTTATGTTTGCTCCATCCAATCGTTGCCAGAGCGGCATCGTAGAAGGCGTTCGATTTGGCGAAATCGACTGCGCCGAGAGTTGCGTAAACGCTCATGAACTTCCCTCACCTGTTGCAGGATTACGCAGAATTCATATCGCGCCATCATGAACATAACAAGAACAATTACTGATAGCTTCGCGAAAATCATTGCA
Organism: Rhizobium chutanense; assembly: GCF_002531935.1. Lineage (GTDB taxonomy): Bacteria > Pseudomonadota > Alphaproteobacteria > Rhizobiales > Rhizobiaceae > Rhizobium > Rhizobium chutanense. The sequence continues at coordinate 25,115 of NZ_NWSV01000028.1, forward strand.
TAGAGACGGTTATTGCCGCGTCTGCAAAAATTCCTATTCTGCGCATTGCCGACGGCGATGAAACCTCACCTATTCCAGTGACTGCGACGCGAAATTTGGATCACATCATGACGACTCTCAGCCGCCCTGATCTCAGCGACATCCACCATGGCGACTGGGTGGATCGCCGGTTGCCGGCCGCATGGCGGCCATACACGCGGCTGGCGCGGCTGGATCGCCCGGTCGGAATATGGCTGACGCTTTTCCCATGCTGGGCCGCCCTGATTCAGACATCGCACGGTCTGCCGGACCTCGGTCAACTGGCGGTCTTCTCTCTCGGCGCTCTGCTGATGAGAAGCGCCGGCTCCACCGTCAACGACATCGCGGATCGGAAATTTGACGGCCACGTGGAGCGGACTCGTTTCCGGCCGCTGGCCAGCGGAGAGCTCCGCGCGCAGCAGGCCTTTGTCTTTCTGGCCGTTGAACTCATGGCTGCAGCCTCGCTTCTGTACTTCCTGACACCCTACACGCGTGTGGTCGCGGTATCGGTTCTGCCGCTCGTCTTCGTCTATCCGCTCTGCAAGCGTTTCACCCACTGGCCGCAGGCCGTGCTGGGTGCGGCGTTCAATTGGGGGATGCTGATGGCATGGGCCGAGGTTCAAGGTCATATTCCCACCGGCGCCGTGCTGATGTGGGCCGGGGCCATCGCCTGGCAGATCGGCTATGATACTGTCTATGCCTATGTCGATCTGAGCGACGACGCCCGCCTCGGACTGAAGTCGACGGCAATCCTGTTCGGCCGACGCGGCAAAATGTGGATCGGCCTGTTCTATGCTTTGGCGGTCGGGGCGTGGTCGCTCGGGGGCTGGCTGTTGCAGATGTCGCCGCCTTATGCGGTCGGAATGCTGGTGATCGCCCTTCATCTTGCCTGGCAGACCCGGCGGATCGACCTTGCCCGCCCGGATCTGAATTACCGCCTGTTCCTCGCCAATATCCTGACCGGCGTGCTGCTCGCCGGCGCGGCTTTGTCGGGCACATGGTGAGCCGTTCGAGGACGTGATACCAATGATCGATCTCAAACACGGCGTGCTCGCCGCGGCCATGATGCTGGCAGCAACGGTGGCATCCGGGCCTCAAGCCCATGCCGAACCATGCGAACCGGAAATTTTCGAAGAGGCGAAATACGTCGTCTGCACGCTGGAAGCGGGAAAAGCCGACCTGCGCCTGTTCTGGAAGGGCGCCGACGGCCAGCCGTACCGTGCTTTTTCAAACCTTGCCGAGGCCGTTCGCGCCGAGGGAAAAACGCTGGCTTTGGCCGTCAATGCCGGAATGTACCGGGCGGATTTTTCGCCGATGGGACTTTATGTCGAAAACGCCAGGGAATTGAAACCCGCCAATACCGCAGGGGCCGGCGGCACCCCCGGTCAGGTCCCGAATTTCTACAGGAAGCCGAACGGCGTGTTCTTTCTCGGTGAAGCGGGCGCCGGCATCCTTCCGACCGACGAATTTCTGAAGCGTGCCCCCAAGGTGCGGTTCGCCACACAGTCCGGCCCGATGCTCGTCATCGCCGGCAAGCTCAACCCGATCTTCATCCCCGGCTCGACGGACCGAACCCGCCGAAGCGGGGTCGGCGTCTGCGCGGACGGCGTGGTTCGCTTCGCTATCAGCGAAGACGGCGTCAATTTCCACGATTTCGCACGGCTCTTCCGCGACCAGCTGCAATGCCCCGACGCCTTGTTTCTCGATGGCGGACGAGGTGTCGGGCTTTACTATCCGGCATTAGACCGCAACGACTGGTCCTGGCATGGCGGCTATGGCCCGATCTTCGGGCTTGTGGAATAGGCACCAGGAGTTCAGCCTCCATCGGGGCCTATAGTGCCGTCAGCCGGCCACCCGAAAAGGGAAATCGATTGTCTGAAATCGTCTGCTCAGCTCACGGCAAAGGACGAGCGAACGGCCGACCCTCTGGCATGAGCGGTAATTTTTTTCGTCACCGCCAGTCCGTCATACCTTTGACCAGCCCTTTCAAAAACCACCTGCCTCTTATAGCCTCCCGGCAACAACCTTGGGAAAGCCGGATGGAATATCTCGATTCACTCGTATTGCTCGTCAGCGTCTACGTCGTCTCCCTCGTCAGCCCCGGACCGAATTTCATCATCGTCACCAACACCAGCATGACGGTGTCGCGTGCGGCCGGGCTCTTTGCGGGTCTTGGACTTGCGATCGCATCCCTGACCTGGGCGGTCATGGCAATGGCGGGCCTCGGCTTTCTGCTGACCCATTTCGATTGGCTGCATACGACGTTGCAGGTGGTCGGCGCCCTTTATCTGATCTGGCTGGGCCTGAAGATGATCCGCGGCGCGGCCAAGCCCTTGAAGACGACCGGACCGACAGAGGTCACATGGCGCTCCGCCATGCGCCGCGCCTACGTCGTCAGCATGACCAATCCGAAATCGAAGGCTTTCTTCGGCAGTATCTTTGCGCTTGTCATCCCCACCCATGCGCCTGTCTGGCTCTATTGCGTCATCGCCCTGACCTGCTTCCTGCTTTCTGCTCTCTGGTATTGTGGCCTGGCCTTTTTCTTCTCGAACCGGCGCGTTTCCGCCGGCTTCCTGCGGTTCAAGGCCGGCATCGAGCGCGTGATGGGCGCCGCCCTCATCCTCATCGGTGGCCGCCTGCTCTGGGCTCGCTGACGTCATTCCGATGCATAATAAGCCCGTAGTGGACCCGATCGCGTCTCCTACCCTCCCTCATTCCTGTGCTCGTCACAGGAATCCAGTGCGCCCAAGTCCTTGGGCGCGAGAGACTTTTTCAACCGTCGTATAGAGTCATTCACCGCGCGGACGCGCGGTGGCTGGATTCCTGTGACGAGCACAGGAATGAGGGAGGGATATGGCAGCGCTCGCCGCCGCACAGGCGCGCTTGTAGCACCGTCGCCTCGCCGTCCGCAACGTCAGGACTTCGATACAGGGCAGAGGTGTTCCGAGGAGAGGCCACGCGTCACCGTCACCAGCCGCTTGGTCAGGTCGCAATCAAAAGTTCGTCGATCTCTTCGGGAATGAAGCCGCCGGTCTGGCGAGAGGCATTCCCGGATCACCCAATTGCGGTCATCGCGCCATTGAGGCAGGATGCCGGAACAAGAAGCAGGATTGAACGACGCTCATGCTGACGGGCTCATGTCATTGCGGCAAGGCGAGCTGGACGCTTGAAGGCGATCCCGGTTCGATCACCGCCTGCAACTGTACGCTCTGCCGGCGCTACGGCACGCTGTGGGCCTATGATTACGAAGGAGAGCGGATCGCGCTCACCGGCGAGACCGCCTCCTACACCCGCTCCGGCCGGGAGACCTCATCCCTCGAAATATTGTTCTGCCCATCCTGCGCCTGCGTCTTGAGCTGGCGCGGGCTGCGGCTTCAGAAGGATGGCCGCCGGCGCATGGCGGTCAATATGCGGCTTGCGCCGCCGGATCTGGTCGCCGATCTGCCCATCGATCATTTCGACGGCCTTGATACGTTCGAAGACCTTCCCTCCAAAGGGCGTTGCGTACGCGATCTCTGGTTCTGACGCCTCCCTGCTTCAACAGGCGACGGCCCCTCAGCCGCGCCGCGCCGCCTCGATCGCCGCAACGTCGATCTTCCTCATGGTCATCATCGCATCGAAAGCGCGTTTTGCCTGACCGCCGCCGGCCGCAAGCGCTTCGGAGAGGACGCGCGGCGTAATTTGCCACGACACACCCCATCTGTCCTTGCACCAGCCGCACTCGCTTTCCTGGCCGCCATTGCCGACGATGGCGTTCCAGTAACGGTCGGTTTCCTCCTGCGTGTCGGTTGCGATCTGAAACGAGAAGGCTTCGCTGTGTTTGAACGCGGGACCGCCGTTCAGGCCGATGCAGGCAACGCCCGCTACCGTAAATTCGACAACCAGCACGTCTCCCTGCTTCCCGTCGGGATAATCTCCCGGAGCACGAATGACGGCGCCCACCGCGCTGTCGGGAAAGGTCGCGGCATAAAACCGGGCGGCCGCCTCGGCGTCCTTGTCGTACCATACGCAGATCGTGTTCTTCGCCATTGCGCGTTCCTTTCGCTCCTCGTTTCGCATTCCGTTCTGAAACTAAGAGGCAAACCGTCTTTCTCCAGCCCATGGAAGCAATTTCACGGCAGCGAGTGCCGAGCGCTGCCGAGTGATCGCAAAGATCAGCTCGCCCGGATCGCGCCCGATTGCAGTTATCATCGATCTGTAGCACGACTGAGCTAAACCGCTCTTTCGGTTCAGTAGCCCCTCTCATTGTCGCATTGGCTTGGAACAACGCTGATGATTTACCTGCTTCGCCATGGCGAGACCGTTTGGAACAGCCTGGGCCGCTTCCAAGGCCAGAAAGATTCATCGCTGACGGAGCGCGGTATCGAACAAGCTGAGCAGGCCGCGAGGCTTCTGAAAAAGGAAGTCGCAGGCAGCGAGCGATCTTTCCAACTCTGCGTCAGCCCGCTCGGGCGAACGCAGGAGACTGCGGCTCACGTGAAACGGATATTGCCACTGGCAACCCACCTGGAACCGCGGCTGATGGAGGTGACCACCGGCTCTTGGGACGGCATGACGAAGTTCGAGATCGACAACGAGTTTCCAAGAATGCTGGACGGGTCCGACGCTTTCGATTGGTATTTCAAATCTCCCGACGGGGAAAGCTTTGATGCTGCCTGTGCGCGGGCGAAGGACTGGATCTCAGGCATAGGTAGGCCGACGATCGCGATTTCTCACGGACTGTTCGGCAGATTGATACGCGGTATATATTCCGGCCTTTCAAAACGGGAAATGTTGGAACTGCCCGTTCCCCAAGACGGATTCTACCGCCTTTGCGATCAAGAATTCAGCCTGGTAAACGCTTCGTCCGATCCAATCGGCCTGAGCGCATGATAAGAGGTTTATCTGCGCCAACCACCCGGACCGCGACCGTCACGTGATTCAAATTCCAAGCAACGCGCTTTTTGTGTCCTCGACACAAAACTCGTGTCAGACTGTGCGTGCTGCGCATACGCCTGCGCGCCGATCGAGAGGCTGAAGCCATGCACAAGTTCACCGTCACCATCACCCGTGAAATCGAGGCGGACACCGCCGAGGAGGCCGCCCTGCTCCTGTATCAGGAACTCTCGAGGGGACCGGTCCCCGACCACTACTCTGTCACCGACGAGACAAGCGTAACCACCGAGGTAAAGCTGGATCGGGGAAAGGCAGATGAATTCGCCAGCATCGATCATACCGCCGACCCCGGCAATTGGTAACGTCAGTCAGCCTCTGGCCGACATCCGCTCGATAGCAACCTCTGAGCCGCCTGATGGATTACGATCCGCATTACCCGACAATCCTGCCCGAATTCCTTGCGCTTTCGCTCGTCTTTGTTTTGAACACCCTAATCCCGTGTCGGCGATCTTCATCGCGCGAATGCTCACGCGACGTCGTTGGCTGCCGCACATAACCGCGTTTTTATGGGTATTTTTCTCGCCAATGACGCTTGTCGTATTGGCAACACCGACGATGGCGCCGGGAGAAGAACCCGGCCCCGGCGACGGGTTCATCGTGTTTCCCATCTTGTCGGAAATACCGGTTGTACTTGTTGTTTACGCCGTCGCTCTGCTTTATTTCCGCCTAACGCGACAACCCCCCTCCGCCTCCCACTCGTCCCCCTGAGTTAGGAAAAGCCGTGACCTCACCTGTCAAAATAGCCGTCGCCGGCGCGAACGGCCGCATGGGCCGCACCATCGTGCCGCTTCTGGCCGACGATCCGGCTTTTGTCTTCGTCGGCGGCATCGGGCGTGAGGGCTCTGCAGGCGCCGGGCTGATTGACCGATCGGCTGCGATCGCCGAGACGGATGTGATCCTGGATTTTACGACAGGACATGCCGCTGCCGAACTTGCCGGCCTCTGCGCGTCGGCGGGCGGACCGGCCCTGGTGATCGGGGCGACCGGCTTCGAGCCGGATGAGCTCGAACGGATAGCAGAAGCGGCCCGCACCATTCCGATCCTGCGCTCCGGCAACTTCTCCATTGGCCTGAACATGCTGCTCGGCCTCGTCGCCCAGGCCGCGCGCGCCCTTCCCGCTGAAGGTTGGGATATCGAAATCCTCGAAGCCCATCACAACAGGAAGATCGACGCGCCGTCCGGCACGGCGCTGATGCTTGGTGAAGCGGCGGCCGAGGGCCGCGGCGTTTCCCTGGCATCCGTCGAGCGGCGCGGGCGCGACGGCATCACCGGCGAGCGGCCGCCCGGCGAAATCGGCTTCGCCGTCCTGCGGGCCGGCGGGCTCGTCGGAGAACACAGCGTGCTGTTTGCCGCCGCCGAGGAAGTCGTCACACTTTCACATTCGGCTCTCGACCGCGGCATGTTCGCCCGCGGCGCCCTTGCCGCCGCCCGCTGGATTGCAGGGCGCGCACCCGGCGAATACGGCATGCGGGATGTCCTGGGTTTGGCATGAGAAGGGCGAACAGGCAGAGTGACCAGAGGCTTGAACGGCGTCGTTGAATCAAATTCTAGGCGCGTCTCTGACGCCTCCAAGAGAGCCTCATCCCTGAATCAGCGCCTACGACGGCACAGCCATCATATCGAGGATGGCCGAGGCGACGACGACTTCGGTTCCGGCGAGGCCGACGGAGCAGAACAGCGTTATCTCCTCGGACGATCCCCGCCCGGCCGCTTTCCCCGCAATGATGTCGGCGAGGTCGGCCATGCGATGCTCGCTGCTGGAGCCGGCCAGAAAAAAGGGCGACGCGTAGGCGCGCGCCTGTTCGGGCGAATCCGTCGCGATCACGGCTGCGGCAGCCGCTATATCCAACCCGAGTTCATGTCCGTCACGCGTTTTCGGCCCGACGGTGTTGATATGCACGCCGGGCTTTAAATCCCGTGCATGGATAACCGCCGTTTGGCTCGTCGTCGCGCAGATGACAATGTCGGCCTCGGCAACGGCTTCCTGAGCGCTGCCGGCAGGCTCGATATCAAGCCCCAAGGCGTTCTGCATCTCGCTTGCGAAGGCGGCGCGATTCTTCTCGTCGCGGCTATAGACGCGGGCGCGATCCAGATTTCGAACGGCGGCGGCCGCAGCAAGCTGGGTTCGCGCTTGCGCTCCGCTGCCGAGGATTCCGATGGTCCTGGCATCGGGCGGGCTGAGATGCCGGATGGCGAGACCTCCAATCGCACCGGTTCTGAGGTTGCCGAGGCGCTCTCCGAGAACGATGCCCTTCAACCTGGCGTCGTCGGCCGACCACACCGCGACGATCTGCGAATGCTCCGCCCCCTCGAATGTTTCATAAACCCGGAAGCCCGCGAGCGGCTTCTCGCCGAGAATGCCGCCGACGGTGAAGACGAGATCGCCGCGATCGGGAAACGAGACATGATGCCGAGGCGGAGAGATTAGCCGTTTGCCCGCTCTCGCTCGAAAAGCCGTCTCGAGTGCATCGATCGCGACCGCCATCAGGTGGCTGCCGACAAGATCTTCGTCCTTCAGGATTTTCGTCACGAACAAACCTCCAGCCTATCCCGGCATCCTGCAACCCCAACTCCGCTTGAGGTCAAGAGGCCTGGAAACGATACGCTGATATGTCTGCTCAGGAAATTAGCCGACCAGGCGCCGCGCCATCATGACGTCATCGATCTCCCTGCCCTCCTCCAGAACCCCGCCCGGGATTCGGCCGATCTCGGCAAAGCCCTGCCGCTGATAGAACCTTATCGCCACCGGGTTCTCCGCGCTGACGAAGAGCTCCAGCTGCCGGATGCCGATATCGCTCGCGTGATCGGAAACCGCCTCCAGCAGCTTCCCGGCAAGACCCGACCCACGCAGGTGGGCGCTGACATAGACCATGACGATCGTGGCGCGATGGGCCATTTTACTCGGCCGCTGCCGAAACAGTCCCATAATACCGACCGGGGTTCCGTCCTGGAAGGCAATGAACACCGGCTCGTCCAGACGTTTGACCCACTCCTCGTCGGTCAAAACCTCCCAATCTTCATAGCGGCTCGCAAAAGAGGATGGCTCGGCGCGCAGCGCTTCCAGACGGATCTGCCGGAAAGCGTCTACCTCGTCCGCCCGGATAAGCCTGATCGTCACGCTGCCTGGATCCATCGGATAGCTCCTGGGATATCTCAGGCTTTGTCATGACAGCAGGCTCCTGCCAATGCAATCGGAGACGATGACGTCGACGGCATTTCCACTGCGCCGCCCCAGGCAATCGCCCAAGAGAGCCTCATCCTGAAGTGCCCCGAAGGGGGCTAGAAGGACAAGGCGGGGGCTCTGCAACTACTGTGCCGGAGTCCCCACCCGGCCACCCTTGCGGACGCCCGATTGATCTGGCGGCTGGGCCGCCGGTTGGTTTGTTGGCCGCAGGTCCCATTGATCGGGCGGCTGGACGCCCGGTTGCTTGCTCGCCGGTTCGCGCGTCGACCGCACGACCAGATTATCCGGCTGATCGGTTGACCCGGTCGCCGTTTGATCGGCTGATCCGGCCGTCGGTTCATCTGCAGATTGATCGGTCGTTTGATCGCTCGGCCTGTCCATTCTGAAGGGTGCAACCTGATGGATGACGACGAGAAGAACTATCCCGACAACAGAGCACACCAACGCGTAGAGAACGAAATACTTCAGTGCATATCCCTCGCTGATTGGCAGAGCGGCTTGAGCGGCGATGCGAATGATATTTCGGAAATATTGAATGATACTTAGAAAAAACGCAATAGTTTTTAAGTGAATGTTAAGAATTTTGGAAAATTGCGCCAGATAGAAGGGAACGTTATTGATGGAAATAAGGAAACAACTCCCGTATTGATCGATTTATATTGGATCTCCCGGTAAAGGCGAAACGCGCCGATGATGGTTGTCGTCGCACCAACGCCATTGGCAGGAGGCTCGGCCAAGACAGCGCCGGCGATATAGGCTAGATTGCAGTGCGCAGACGGCCAGCTTCAAGGGGAGCGAGCTCTCCAGGATCGGCGGCAGCGAGGGGGGCGGATGTCGGCAATTGCATCTCTGTTTCAGGAGGCTGCCCGGCTTGCGGCGGGGTTTCGGCAGGCAGCACCTCCCCGGCACGTCCCCACGCACGACTATGCTACCTCGCTTGGCTGTTTCGATGAGCCGCTGCCGGCGACCGGTTCCGATATGCTTGACGTTATCAGGCGGTTGGCGAAAGACGCCGAACCGGGGTTGCATGCAACCACCGGCCCGCGTTTTTTCGGCTGGGTCATCGGCGGCTCCCATCCGGTCGGCGTCGCGGCCGATTTCCTCACCAGCGCCTGGGGCCAGAATGCCGGCAACCATGTCGCCGCCCCGGCCGCGGCCGCCGTCGAGACCGTTGCGGCGAGATGGCTGCTCGATCTCCTGCAACTGCCGGCCGAAAGCTCGGTCGGCTTCGTGACGGGCGCGACGGTGGCGAACTTCACCTGCCTTGCCGCCGCGCGCGGCGAGGTGCTGCGACAGGTGGGCTGGGATGCCGATGCCAACGGCCTGTTCGGCGCACCCGAAATCACCGTGCTGATCGGTGACGACGCTCACACCACGGTGTTCTCCGCGCTGCAATTCCTGGGCCTCGGGCACGATCGCGCGCTGCGCCTGCGTACCGATCCGGTAGGGCGGATAGACCCGGCCGCGCTGGCTGGCACGCTGGATACGGTCTCCGGGCCCGTCATCGCCATTCTCCAGGCCGGGCAGATCAATACCGGCGCCTTCGACGATTTCGCCGCCATCATTCCGCTCTTGAAGGCAAAGCGTGCCTGGGTGCATGTCGACGGTGCCTTCGGCCTCTGGGCGCAGGCATCGGTAAGGACCAGCCAACTCAGCCGCGGCATCGAAGCCGCCGACAGCTGGGCGACCGACGGCCATAAATGGCTGCAGACGCCCTATGATTGCGGCTACGCTATCGTCCGCAACGAACTCGCTCATCGCCGCGCCATGACGATCGCCGCAAGCTACCTGCCGCTCGCCGGCGAAGGCGAACGCGATCCCTCCCACTACGTGCCGGAGCTATCCAGAAGGGCTCGCGGCTTTGCCACCTGGGCGATGCTGAAACATTTCGGGCGCCAGGGTATCGCCGCCCTCATCGACCAGTGCTGCGCCTCGGCGCGTGAGGTGGCCGATCTGCTCGCCCGCGAGCCCGGCATCGCCATTCTGAACGAGGTGACGCTGAACCAGCTGATCATCCGCTTCGGAACCGGCCTGCCCGCCGAAGACGGCGATGCCCTGACCCGAAAGACCATCGAAAGGATCCAGGCGGACGGCGCGATCTTTGCCGGCGGCGCCAAATGGCACGGCCGCGACGTGCTGCGCCTCTCCGTCACCAATTTCCAAACGACATCCGATCAGGCGCAACTCGCTGCCCACAGCATCATCGCCGCGTTCAAGAGTGTCAGCTGAGGGTGATCCGGTTCGAGTGGCTTATTGCAGCATATCCGGTCCTTTGCGTACGACGAGGGCGGGGTGGGCGTTCTTGCTCCAATCTTCCGTAAATGCATGTTACGACCTACCCTCGCCGACCCTCTCACTCCAAAAGAGATCCAAACGTGAAAAACGTCCTGTTCGTCTGCAGTCAGAACAAGCTTCGTAGCCCGACGGCGGAACAGGTTTTCGCGAGCTGGCCTGATATCGAAGTCTCCTCAGCCGGCACGAACAATGATGCCGAAAATCCGCTGTCGAGCGAGCTGATCGAATGGGCCGATATCGTCTTCGTCATGGAGAAGGCTCACCGTGCGAAAGTCCAAGGCAAGCATAGATCGGCCCTCAAGGGCAAGCGATTGATATGCCTTCATATTCCTGATGACTACGATTTCATGGACCCGTCGCTGGTGCAACTGCTAAAGGCAAAGGTGCCTCGGCATCTCTAAACAGTCATCCGGCGTCGACCAGCCTGCGGAACGAAGCGACGATCGGCAATTTCAGACGAACGGTTACCGAGCGCAACGCGCAGCAGACAGCATCATCACGGCGTGGACAGCGCCTGCTCCGGCCGCGCATCGCAAATGAAACTGTCCGCGAGAAGCCCCGGCCATTAACGCAAATGTGGAATATTTCCTGTCGCAAGAATGAAGGTCATGACAGGCTTCGCGGGGTCCAGTATTTGGCGTGCTCTTCAGGCGCGCTGACGCACCCGGCGTTACCGCAGACGAACCGGCATCATCGTCGCACTGCGACAACCGAGCTGGCGCGATACCTCGACAGTTGCACCCGGTTGGATTGATTGCCGCCGAACAGGTAGACGTACTGCCGGCGCTGGTCGATGTGATCGAAAAGGCTCACATGAAAGCGTCTTCCGGTGCGGATCACCACAACATCCCCTCGCCTGGCGGCGCCGAAGAACACCGGCTTGCCGAACTTCTTCCAGGACACCGCCATGTTGGGATTGGGCGGCGGTTCCCGCGAAGATCGCTTGGCGACGAAAGCCAGAAACGCTCCGCACCACGATACCCTGCGGGGGTTGATACTGAGGAAGGAGATGGAGCGTTCGTGCATGCTCTTATACTTGGATGCCGTGCCCAGCATGTCCGCCTCACAGGGCACGGCAAGCGCCGTGAGGACGATGACGAGAATAACCTTCATAGTTACCCACCATTGCTTGGTATAATGTTGAATTACAGAAATGTGGCCAAGAATAAAACAAGCGCGGCAACGTAAATGCCAATTATGGCGTGATTTAGAAACAACTGATACTGGCATCTTGGTGGCGGGAATCTGGCCAAAAGGAGGCGCGAACGACATCAGGAGGAGCTTCACTTGCCGCCGGAAACGACCCATCGCAAACCCCGCAAAAGACAGGCTTTGCAGGCACGAAAGGCTGGAGCTTCATAATCCGCTCCAGCTTCGCTGAGAGGAGATGGAGCGCGCCCGCAAGTGCTTGAGCGGCAAGACCATTCGCCAGGCGTTGACGTCAGTGCGCGATCCCGGGCCGTCACCTGTACGAGCTATATTTCAGAAGGCCGAAAATAATACTTAGGCGCAGCAGGAAATACACTGCGATCGCCGCATTCGCCAGCGACGACGACGGGGATCACCCCTGTCGCTTGTGGACGTAACCGCAGGCAACGCCCAGGGCGGCACCGCAACCGTGCGGTTGTACCGGTTGGGCTGGCTTGTGACCGGACATGATCAGCGGCACGCACCCTGCGACCGGAAGTGCTGCGGCGAAAACAGGAGCGTCGAGCAGTTCGCAATGCCATCCTCGCGCTCACCGCGCATGTTTCCCCTCTCCAAAAAAATCGCGCCCGCATTAATTTACTTGCCGTTCTGCAATGCGGCATATGTTTGTGTTCATGGCCAAGTGGCATGAGCGGGGAACCATGACGTCAAAACATGCAGACAACAGGGGTGAAGGTGCCGGCCGAAAGGGCTTTATCGGACTGGTCGTCGGCGCGATCGGCGTCGTCTACGGCGATATCGGCACCAGCCCGCTCTATGCCTTTCGCGAGGCGCTGAGACCCTTTGCCGCCGATGGCGTACACGAGGCCGAGATCATCGGTCTCATTGCGCTGATGGTGTGGACGCTGACGATCATCGTGACCTTCAAATATGTGCTGTTCCTGCTGCGGGCAGACAATGACGGCGAAGGCGGCGCGCTTTCGCTTCTCGCCCTCCTGATGAAGAAGATGGGGCGAAATGTGCCGGTGCTGTTCTTCGCCGGCCTGATCGGCGCAGCCCTCTTCATCGGCGATGCGATGATCACGCCTGCCCTGTCCGTCATGTCGGCGCTCGAAGGCCTGAAATTGGTGACGCCCGCCTTTGCCGAATACGTCCCGCTTGCGTCGGCGGCGATCATGATCGTTCTGTTTGCGGTCCAGTCGAGGGGAACTGCCGCCGTCTCGATGTTTTTCGGGCCGATCACGGTGTTGTGGTTTCTGGCCATGGCGGCGGGCGGTCTGATCCATATCGGCGATGACTGGAGGATTCTGGCCGCTCTCAATCCGATCAATGCGTTCCTGTTCCTGACCCATGCCGGCAGCGTCGGCCTCATCGTGCTCGGCGCCGTCTTTCTGACTGTCACCGGCTGCGAAGCGCTCTATGCCGACCTCGGGCATTTCGGCCGCCGCCCGATCCAGACGGCATGGTTCGTGCTCGTCTTTCCGGCGCTGCTCTTGAACTACCTTGGGCAAGGGGCGCTCGTTCTCGCCCACCCCGAAACGGCCGGCAACCCGTTCTTCCTGATGTATCCCGACTGGGCCCTGCTGCCGGTGGTTCTCCTGGCGACGATGGCAACGATCATCGCCAGCCAGGCAGTGATAACCGGCGCATTTTCGCTATCCCGCTCGGCGGTTCACCTCGGCTTCCTGCCGCGGCTCAGGATCAAGTTCACCTCGGAGACCAACACCGGCCAGATCTACGTGCCGGCCGTCAATCTTCTCCTGCTGGTCGGCGTCTTGATGCTGATCTTTTCCTTCGGCGACTCCGAGTCGCTGGCGACCGCCTACGGCATCTCGGTGACCGGAACCATGGTCATCTCGACGATGCTGGTCTTCCAGTTCCTTCGGGTCGTCTGGGGCTACTCCCTGGTGCTCGCCGCCGCCTGGCTATTGCCGCTCTTTACCATCGAAGTCATGTTCCTGGCGGCCAATCTCTTGAAGATCTACGATGGCGGCTGGGTTCCGGTCGCCCTTGCGCTGGCGATCATGATGCTGATGTGGACGTGGACCCGAGGGCAGGCCTATCTGAAGAGGGTGCGGGCCAACAACGAGATCCCGCTCGATTCCTTCATCAGGTCGATCGAACGAAAATCGGACCATTCGCCGGTCACCGTTCCGGGAACGGCAGTCTTCCTGACGAGCGTCCCGGATCGGACGCCGAGTGTTCTGCTTCACAATCTCAAGCACAACCACGTGCTCCACGAACAGAACATCATCCTGACTGTCTGGACCGAAGACGAACCTTACGTCCCCGATATCAGGCGCATCAGGATCAGCCAGCTTTCGCCGCGCTTCGTGCGCCTTGATATCAGCTTCGGCTTCATGGACGACCCTGATGTCACCAAGGCTCTGGCTCTCTGCAGAGAAGGAGGCTTCAAGTTCGAGATTATGAGGACCTCCTTCTATCTCGGCCGCAGAAATCTCGTCAGGACGCCGAACACCGGGCTGCCCGGCTGGCAGGAGCGCATATTCATGGGGTTGGAAGGGCTTGCAATCGATCCTTCCGATTACTTCAACCTGCCGTCAAACCGCGTCGTCGAACTCGGTGAACAGATTGCCATTTGAAGCATGACGGCGCTGCCCCTCAGGCCTTGGCCGAGATCGCGCTCAGTTCCTCCAGATCGAGATCCCGTTCCAGTTCGTCCAACGTCTCGTCGTCGATGTCGCCGGCGCGGTGGAGGCGGATGAGTTCCCGGCGCCCTGATGCGACCGCTTCGAGAACGACGTCGAAATGCGCATGCAGGATCGGCACATAGTGCTCGGTTCTCTCGGCATAGTCGACAATCGCGGTCGCCCGGCGCTGGTAGCGCTCCAGCAATTGCGGGTGGATGAGCTTTCCCTCCGCGTCATAGGCCAGGTTTTGGACGATCCCGAACTGCACCTGTGCCATGGCGGCTTCGGCCTGGCTCATGCTGAGGCGCGCTTTTTCCGTCTCCGGCGCCAGCCGCGCCCAGGCGATCACCCGCCCCAATGTCGTGCCCTGCACCAGCACGGTTCCAAGAATGACGGCAAAGGAAGTGACGAGGATGAAGTCACGGCCCGGAAATCCTTCGGGCAGGCTGAGCGCCAGCGCCAGCGTGACCACGCCGCGCACGCCCGCCCAGCTGAGCACGGTCGCACCGCCGGCGCCAAGCGGCTGGGCGCGGGTGCCCCCCAAGGCAGCACAGAACCGGATGGCGAGATCGGAGGCGAAGATCCAGGCAAAACGCGCGACCACCAGCGTGATGAGGATCGCCAGCATCGGCAGTCCCATGGTCGCGATCACGGTGGTAAGGCCGCCGCCGCGTTCGACGACATCCCGGAGCGACAGGCCGATCAATGTGAAGACCGCAGCCTCCATCAGGAAGATCATCACCGTCCAGAACGACGTGCCTCGCATGCGTGTTGCGGCTGAAAATACGGTGTGCTGGTGCCAGGAGGCGATCAAACCCGTGGTCACGGTGGCGATGACGCCGGAAACATGCAGCAGCTCGCCGAGCAGATAGGAAATCCAGCCGAGCAATACGGTGGCTGCGATGATGAGATAGTCGTCGCCGAGATGCCGGATGAGTTTGACCCACGCCGCTCCGACAATGATACCGACGATGGCGCCGCCCAGCGCCAGCACGAAGAAATTGCCAACCGCTTCCCCCGCGCTGAAGGCGCCTGTTGCAGCGGCGGCAACGGCAAAACGGAAGAGAACCAGGCCGCTCGCATCATTGAGCAGGCTCTCGCCTTCCAGCAGAATCTGCAGCCGCCGTGGCAGCCTGACGCGCTCCAGCACGGCGCGCGCCGAAACCGCGTCCGGCGGCGCAACGATCGCGCCCAGCGCCGCGCAGGCGGCCCAGGGGAGCGACGGAAAGATAAGATGGGCGACAACGGCCACGACGGCGCAGGTGAACAACACCGCGCCGACGGCGAGCGAGGCGATGCCGATCATGTGGCGTCTCAAGCGCGCCAGCGCGATGGACCAGGCGCCATCCATCAACAGCGGCGGCAGGAAGATGACCAGCACCAGCTCGGGATCGACGGATATTGCCGGCAGTCCCGGCACAAACGCCAGCAAGGCGCCGCCGGTCAGCAACGCGACGGACGGCGGCAGCCCAAGCCTGTGGGCGGCATAATGCAGCGCGATGATCGCGAGAAACATCGCGATGACAAGCTCGAATAAATGGGTTGGTTCCATGTGCCCTGCCCCGGCTCAGCAAACGAATGTCGGACGCCTGCTGCAAAGAATTACCGCGACCTTGCGCATCTGAAAAGACGCGTCGCGCTTTCGAGTTCTCGCCGGATCGAGACCCCGGTTCTCGCTGCCATCGATCATTACCTGGATTTAATTGGAGTTTCCTGCGCATCTTCCTTACATCAGGCGCCTTGAGGCAAAGGAAGACCCATGAAAAGGCGAACCCTCGTGCTCGGAGGTGCGGCGATCGTCGCGTCAACCGTGGCTGCGGTGGCGATCTGGCCGCGGCGGCATATCACCGTAGCCGCCAGGACCTTCGACTGGAAGGCAACGGATTTCCTCAGCGGCGGCACGAAATCGGTCGCATTGGAAAAGCTGCCCGCACCACTCTTTCGCAGCCGCCCGAATTGCGTCGTCACATCAGCCCAGACCCTTGGCCCCTGCCATGTCAACGCTATTCCGGTCCGTCAGGACGTCTCGGAAGGTAAGGCCGGGCTGCCCTTGCGGCTGGCCGTTCGCATCGTCCATGCAGCCGATTGCCGGCCGGTCGAACGTGCCGACATCGAAATCTGGCATACCGATCATCGCGGCATCTATTCCGGCCGGGAGGCGGCGAACATGTGTACGCTCGGCGATGCCGAAGCAATCAGCGGGCTCGCCTTTCGCGGACGCCAGCTGACGGATGCAGAGGGGCAGGCAAGCTTCCTCACGGCCTATCCCGGATGGTACAAGGGCCGCACGCCGCATGTTCACTGCCGTATCCTCGCCGACGGCAAGGAGCTTCTCGTCAGCCAAATCTATTTCGACGATGCGTTGAGCGACATCATCTATGGCGAGCATCCGGACTATCTGGGACGCCCCGCCCGCGATACGCGCAATGACGAAGACGGCATCATCCCGGAGGATGCCGCCGACCACATCTTCGATTTCGAGAAGCTCGACGGCGGCGCGCTTTCCGCCACCATCACGATCGGCCTCTCTTCCTGAGCGGAAACGGCCGACAATCGCCGACGCCGGCCTTGCCGGACCGTCCCGGCCGTGGAGGTTGGAAGACGGTTTTCAACGAGACGCGCGTCAGCGCGCGCCAATCCTGCATCCGGCATGAAACCAGATGGCGCATTTCTGCGTACTACTCTCGGCGACAGACCACAGACAGCGAGGACGGTATGGTCAGGAAAGAAGGCGTAGCACACATCCCCCGGCTGGCCGCCGAACAGGGAATGGCCAGGCTGATGATGAGGCTGCCTGCGACGAGGGCAACGATCCGGGCGACCGCGGTGAGCCGGCCCCATCTTTACGAACTGTGCGGAGCCTATGGCGAGGCTTGCGCCGCCCTTGATCGCATGCGCAAGGATATGTCGGCCGATCCCGCGATCATCACCGAATATGAGATCATCTGCGCCGAGATCGAAATCGACGTCATCAGAATCCTGTTCGACGAACGGTGAGGCATCTGCCCTCGCCCTCCACTGCCGCGCGCCCCGAACGAGGCGAGGCGCCGCTTGCCACCCGCATCCCGCTCAGATCAGCAGGTCATCCACGTGGATGGAGATGCTCAGCGTATCCGTGTCGAAATGATGCGCAGCCCCATCCGAGATCTTGTACTGGAAGGTCTCGCTCACATCGCCGCTAAGCCCGGCGAGCTTCGCCGCGTCGACCGTGTAGCTATAGTCGCCGTGATCGTCGACATGGATGGTGCCGTATTGGCCGGTCAGGGTTAAGCCGTTCTTGCCGACCACCTCGTCTGCGAAGCGGCGAAGCAGCAGGATTCCATTGGCCGAACTGTCATTGTCGAGGAGGTTGCCATGATGGGCTTCATCGGTGTCGCCGGAGATCTTCAGGCTGTCATGGACTGCGACGATCGTCGGGCCTGCGTCCACATGTGTATCTCCCGCAACGTGACTGTCGAGGATCGCAAGCTGGGCTTCGTCAAGCGTCGTGTTGTTGCTGACGGGAAAGGTGTTCGCGGCGATGATTGCCGGGGATATGCTGTAGGGCGTGACATCGCTGGCGATGATATTGTCGTGAAAAGACCCGGATGCGGCTCTGTCGACCTTCAGTGCTGCCTGCGACAGGTCGTCGAAGACATTTTCGTGGATATCGATGTTTTCGCGAACGTAACTCGGGGTGCCGACGGCGCTGATCACGACGCCCCAGACGCCGTCATGAATGTAATTGCCTGATATATCGTAGTCGCGCGTATCGCCCTGGTCGCCGAGACCGATGGCATAGGACCAGCTGTAGCCGCCATAGCCTGAAATATCGTTGTCATGGATAGCGACGTTGGTGCCGGCTTGTGCGCCGATCCCGAAGCCGCCGCCGACGATCGTGTTGTCCTCGACCACGGCATCGACCGGCCGAACGAGCGCGATGACGCCCTTCGGCGTAGCGGCGCCCGTCTGATCGAGGTAATTGCCGCTGATCACGATATTGCTGCTGTCGTTCATCTGCACGGCATCTGCCGCGCTGCCATGGGCGTTGGTGACGCTATTGTTGAGAAAATTGACGCCGTTGACTTTTTCGATCCAGACACCGTCGCCATTCACGTCGTTGATTGTGCTGTTTTCGATGGTGATGTTCGAGCCGGTCCGGAAGGTGACCGACCCTGCCTTGCCCGCCAACCCGGTGTGATCGACTTCGACATTGCGCACGGTCCAGTTCGAAACACTGCCGGCATAGATGGCCGCCCCGCCGGTGTCGGAAATTTTGATATTCTCGATGACGATGTTCGATGCATAGAGGCTGTGGATGCCGTCGCCCGGGCTATGGATGACAGGCGCATCGCCGACGCCATAGC
This sequence comes from Rhizobium chutanense, assembly GCF_002531935.1. Classification (GTDB taxonomy): domain Bacteria; phylum Pseudomonadota; class Alphaproteobacteria; order Rhizobiales; family Rhizobiaceae; genus Rhizobium; species Rhizobium chutanense. The sequence goes on from NZ_NWSV01000028.1 coordinate 43,693, forward strand.
TGCCGATGGTGATCGGTGCAGCGACGGTGCCGGAATATTTCAGGTCGAGCTGATCGTTGTAGACGCTTCCGGCGGCCAGCAACACGCTGTCGCCCGGCTGTAGCTTCAAGTTCTCCACCGCCCAGAAGGTCGCAAAAGGCGCGTCCGCGCTGGTGCCGGCGTTGCTGTTGGAGCCTGTCGCCGAATTCACATAATAGATTGTCATCTCGCCTGTTCTCGCATGGTCGCTGAGCCGTCTGGAACGGCTGCAACGCGTGGATCGGATGCGGTCGGGAGGTGAAGGCCATGCTCAAAATGGCGTTCGATGCCGTGACGGCGGTCAGCAGGCCTTATCGGCCTGCCGTGCTCCCGAGAAGCCTGGCGGAGGCTGCATCCTTAACCATACAACTTATGGGAAAAAATCCAGAAAATATCGACCGAAAGGTGAATAAACGGTAACCTATGATGCTGCGGGAATAATCGAGGCTCATCGAGTGGCCGTCCTCGTTCTTCGAGGTTGCGGCCCGGGATCAGGGCGGAGAGAGGAGCCAGACAATAGCTCATAGTCACAAGGGACGGGGGCCATGCCCCCGCCCCCAACTGTCAGCTCACCAAACCATCCATATGGATGTACACCGTCAGCGTATCCCCGTCGCTATGGTGCGAGTTTCCGTCGTCGACGCCGTAGCTGAAGGACTCGCTCACATGTCCGTCATGGCTGGGGAGCTTGGTTTCATCGAGCGTATAGGCATAGTTGCCTTCCCGGTCGACGTGGATGACGCCGTAGTCACCGGTCAGCGTCAGGCCGTGTTTGCCGACGCTTTCGTCGCCGAAGCGGCGCAGCACCAGGGTGTCATTGTCGGAGGTGTCGTTTTCGAGAAGATTGCCGCGGTGGGCCTCGCCGTTATCGGTGAAGATCTTCAGATTGTCATGGACGGCGACGACCGCAGCGTCGGCGGCAACCTCCGTCGTCGTCGTTGCGGCGGCAACCTTGGTGTCGGCGCTGGCAAGCGTCGTCTCCACATTGGCGACCGTATGGTTGCCGCTGACGGTAAAGGTGTGCGCGTCGGTAATGGAAGGCGAGATGCTGGTGGCCGTGGTGCCGCTCTCGATGGTGTTGTTATAGAAGGAGCCGGAGGCCGGCCTGTCGACCTTCAGCGCCGCCTGTGAGAGGTCGTCGAAGGTGTTGTCGTGCACCTTGATATTGGTGCGGGTATAGCTGGCGCCGATAGGGCCGCTGACGGCCACGCCCCATGCGCCGTCATGGATATGGTTGCCCGAGATGTCATAGTCCCGCGCATTGCCCTGATCGCCGAGGCCGACGGCGAAGGACCAGCTGTAGCCATGAAATCCCGATATGTCGTTGTCACGGATGGCGACGGTCTTGCCCGCCTGCGCGCTGATGCCGAAGCCGCCGCCGGTCAGCACATTGTCCTCGACCACGGCATTGGTCGGCCTGACAAGTGCGATCACGCCCTTCGGGCTGCTCGCATCGGTCTGATCGAGGTGATTGCCCTTGATCAGAATATTGCTGCTGTCGTTCATCTGCACGGCATCGGCCGTCGAGCCGTTGGCGCTGGTGACGGTGTTGTTGAGAAGCTTGACGCCGGCCACCTTCTCGATCCAGAAGCCGTCACCCTTGACATCCGATATCTTGCTGCTTTCGACTGTGACGTTCGTGCTGCTGCGGAAGGTGACGGCGCCGGCGCTTTCCGACATGCCCGTCTTGGCGATGTCGACATTGCGCACCGTCCAGTTGGTAACGCTGCCGCCATAAATGCCCGCGCCCCCGATGTTCGAGATCTTCAGGTTCTCGATGACGATATTGGAGGCGTAGAGGCTGTGAATGCCGTCGCCGTTGCTGTGGATGACCGGGGTCGAGCCCGTCCCGTAACTGCCGATCTTGATCGGCGCGCTCTCGGTGCCGGAATATTTGATATCGAATTGCTCGTTGAACACGCTCCCTTTGGCCAGCAGCACGCTGTCGCCTGGTTTCAGCTTGAGGGATTCCACTTTGGACAAAGTCGCAAAAGCCGATGTCTGGTTCGTTCCGTTGTTGCCGTCGGAGCCAGTCGTTGAGTTCACATAGTAGATTGTCATATCGCCAATGTTGCCCTGTTCGTCGGATCGCTACATCGCCACTGGAATCGACCGGGACCGGCCGTCCGAATGCGGCGGGGGCAACCGTCCATGGCAAGAAGGCGACAAGATGTTGTCAATGCGGCAGCGGGCCGGTTTGCCGTTCTATTCAACAATGAAAGGCCTGAGCGCCGGAAAACTGCAACTTTGACCTGGAAAACAGTGACTTTGAGGTGAATAAATCGAGGAATCGGGGCTGGGAACGTACCTCATCTTCAGGCTGCAGGGCAGGTGATTCGGCCCTTTGCTTGCGTTCACCAAAGCCAAGCAATGAAAGATCTATCGTGTAGCCCCCTCATCTGCCTGCCGGCATCTTCTCCCCGGTGGCGAGAAGGGACCAAGCCGCGAGGCCGTCGCCCCCCACAGCCGAAGTGTCAGAGGGAACAAGGCGCTGCGGCGATTCCCCTTCTCCCCAGCGGGGGTCCGAACGACGGGTCGAGACCCGTGGCTCGACCCCGGTCGATGCCGGCAGGCAGATGAGGGGACCACACGGCACGCCCTCCAAGGCGTTGCTCCTCACCAAGACGAGAAACCTACCCCCTCGCCCGCAAGGCCGCGCTCAGCGGCAACCGCGCCGCCGCCAGCGCCGGCAACGCCCCACCGATCACGCCGACCGCCAGCCCCAGCAAACCCGCCGTCAAAATCACATCCGCCGTCACATCGAGCTGGAAGGCCATCTTTGTATTGTTTGCCCCCATCGTGCTCGCCTGCCAGCCGTCAAAGGCGAGACGGGAGGCAAGGATGCCGACAACCGCCCCCGCCACCGACAGCAGCACCGCCTCAACCCAGGTCGCAACAAAGACCGGCAAGCGGGCAAAGCCCAAGAGCCGCAGCGTGGCGATTTCGATGGCGCGGTCTGAGACCGAACTCGTCATCGTATTCAGCGCTCCTGCCGTGGCACCCACGGCCATCAGCAGCGCGATCGGCCAGCCGAACAGGCGGATCAGGCTTTCGGTCCGCTCGGCCTCAGCGGCATAGAGATCGGCCTCGGAGACTGCGGTAAGCGGCGTCCCCGATAGATCGGACAGGCGCTGGCGCAGCACTGCCAGCGCTGTTGCCGGGTCGCCGGCAAGCTGCACGCGCAGGCTCTGCACCTGCCCCTGGCGGTCGAAGGCCGATTGCACCGCCTCCAGATCCGCCCAGATCTCGGATTCGAAAGCGCTGCCGCCGGCGGTGAAATGACCGGCGACAGTCCAGTCGACCGCCCCGAAGCGCACCGTCTGGCCGACGGCAAAGCCGGGGAAAGCGTCCGCGATGCGGGCGCCGACGACGATCTCGCGGGCGCCTGATGCAAACATCCGCCCCTGGGAAAGCCGGGCGCGGCTGCGCAGATCGAGCCCGGCCGGGTCCATGCCCCTGAGCGTGAGCGTCTGCTCGGCACCGTCGCTCCCCCTGACATCGACCGGCACGATGGTCTCACGCGACAGCACCGGCCCGCCCGCCCCATCGCCGGCACCATCGCGCGCAATCCCGGGGTTGCGAGCAATCCCCATATCGCCGCGGATTGCGGCAAGGCTGCGGATCGCATCGGCCGGCACGTCCGAGCCGCTTTCCTGATTGGTGCCGCCGCCGAGGATGACGGCGATACCGGGTGAGCCGGCCCCGGCAAGGGCGGCCTCGAAGCCGCGCGCCATCGCCAGAAAGCCCGAGAGCACCGCTACCACGAGGGCAACCGACAGCACCATCGACAGCGAGATCGCGAGCCGCCTGGGCAGGCTGCCGAGGTTAACTCTGATCATGAGAAAACTCTGATTGAGCGCTGATGACATTGGATTATCTCGCTCTGAAGGCGTTGACGATGGGCAGCCGCATGGCGTTCACGGCCGGCAGCAACCCGGTCAGCAGGCCAAGCCCCGCAATGATCACGGCGGACTTCGCCAGCACCTCACCGCCGAAGACGAGGCCGAATTCCGGCCCGATCGAGAGCGTCGCGAGCTTGGCCAGAATGAGCCCGCCCACACCGCCGACGGCGTAGACAAACAGCGTCTCGCCGAGAATGAGCGCCACGATCCGCCCGCGGGAAAAGCCCAGCACCTTCATCACGCCGATCTCGAAACGGCACTCCCTGATGGCGAAGAGCATGGTGTTGACCGATATCATCAGGATCGTCACGAAGGCGGCGCCGACGACGAGGCTGACGATCAGCCCGACATCGGCGAACTGCCGGAGAAAGGCTTCGAGGAACTGCTTTTCCGATTGCGTCCTGGTCTCAGCCGCCGAATTGGCAAAGAGTGCATCGATGCGCGCCGCCAACACGCCTGAGGCGACGCCGTCGCGCGGGCGCACCACGAAGACGTCGACCGTGTCCCTGTCCCGCGCCCGGGCTGCATTGACCATGTCGTAGCGCGCGAGCATGAAATAGGTGTCGGTGCCGGCATCGGCGCCATCGAAGATGCCCGATATGGTGAAACTCCAGTTCCGGCTACCGTCGGCCTTGATGATCTGGCTGGTGACGCCGATGCGCTGGCCGATCGACCAGCCCTGCGCCTCGGCCAGTGCCCTGCCGACGAGCACCCGGTCGCCGCCCTCTTCCAGAGCCGCGATCAGCTCCGGCGTCAGCCCGAGTTCGGCGCCGTTGGCGGCGGCAATCGCCCGCGGATCGACCGCGCTGACGGCCACGACATTCTTCTCGACCTCGACGAATCCCCGCATGCGCGCGGTATAGGCGACGGCCGCGACATCGCCTTCGGCCGCGATCCGGTTGAGATAGGCAAGCGGCAGCGGCAGCCCGCGGCCCGATTTGTTGAAGACGCCGAGCAGGTCGTCACTGGCGCCGGCCGCCCCCTGGCTGCCGCTGACGAAACTCGCCGTCAGCCCGTAGATCAGGAAGGCGATGCCGACCGAACACATCAGCAAGACGGCCCGCAGCCGCTTGCGCCAGGCATTGCGCCGCATGAGCTCGAAGAAGGTCATTGGTTTTCCCCCTCGACGAATGCACCCTTGTTGAGATGCAGCGTGCGCCGGGCAAAGGCGGCGGCCTCCGGATCATGGGTGACCATGATGATGGTCTTCCGAAGCTCGCGATTGAGGAAGCCCAGCATCTCCAGGACGTCATTGGCCGATTTCCGGTCGAGATCACCGGTCGGCTCGTCGCAGAGAATAAGGTCGGGATCGGCGACAATGGCGCGGGCAATGCCGACGCGCTGCTGCTGCCCGCCCGACATGCTCGACGGAAACTGCCGCTGCCGCCCGGCGAGCCCCACCAGATCCATCACCGTATCGACGCGCGCCCGCCGCTCCTTGCGGCCGAGCGGCTTCAAGAGCAGCGGCAGCTCGATATTCTCCGCCGCATTCAGCATCGGCAGCAGATTGTAGAACTGGAAGACGATGCCCATGCTGTGTGCCCGCCAAGCGGCTCTGGCACCTTCGCCCATCTGCTCGAGATGGCTGCGCCCGATGCGGATCTCGCCCCCATCCGGGCTGTCGATGCCGCCGAGCATATTGAGCAGCGTCGACTTCCCCGAACCGGACGGCCCCATGACCGCGACGAAATCGCCGCGCGGTACGGAAAGGTCGAGCCCGGAAAAGATCGGAATCGTCTCCGCCCCGATCCTGAATGCCTTCCTGACGCCGGCAAGGGCGATATAGGGTTCATGAATGTCGGTCATTGCTTTGCTCCTTGGTGGTTTATTGATCTGTAGCCGGCAACGGGTGGCCGCCCTCGTCCTTCGAGGCCCCTCGGGCACCTCAGGATGAGGTCGGAGAGAAGCCGCGGTCTGCGGCAAGCCAAACCGCACGGCACACGATCAGCCCGCCGGCCACACGGCATCCCGATCAGCCCTCATCCTGAGGTGCGCAGGCCGGAGGCCGGAGCCTCGAAGGACGAGGGCGGGTGATGAGCACCCACACCCGCCTCACCCACCAAAAGCCGGATGCGCGCCGCCATGGCAGGCCGCATGCCGGAAGGCGGCGAAGACAGCGACAGGCGAAGCGTCACCGTCCCCTTTTCCCGCGAAATGACCGGCGCGATCTTCGACACTTCGACCGCAAAAGGCTGATCTGGAAAGCCGTCAAGCACCGCCTCGCCGGATAGGCCTGGCCGTATCTGCGCGATATTGGTCTCGGCCACATCGGCATCGATGACCATGTTTGCCGTGTCGGCGATGACAAGCAGGCTTTCATTCTCCCGCACGCTGTCCTCGCGCGACAGCACGGTGTCGCCGATATGCGCGTTAAGCCGCGTGACGATGCCGGAGATCGGCGCACGCACGGTCAGCGCTTCCACCTGCTCGCGCGCTTTGTCGATATCGAGTTCCGCCTTGGCGACATCCTGGCGTGCCTGCAGGGCGGCATTCTCGGCCCTGTCGGCGGCCGTTTTCGCCTCCTCCAGCGCCTGCGCCGACATGGCATCGCGTCCGGCCAGCCGCTCGGTGCGCATCAGGGAAGACCGCGCTTGCGCGAGCTCGATGTTTTTTGCCGCTAACGTCAACTCCGCCGATTGCCGGACAATCTCCGCCCCCTGAAGCGCGAAGCGCGCGCCGGCATCGTCGAGCCGCACCAGCACCTGCCCCGCCGCCACCCTGTCCCCCGCCTCCACTTCGACGGCGACGATCCGGCCCTCATATTTCGAAAAGACGATGGCGATATCGGGTGCGACGACGTAGCCGGAGCCGGTGATTTCCCGGGTCGACCAGGCCGCAACAGGTGCCCGCACCTGCTCGGAAGCCGCATCCTCGGCAGGCGCCTTCGCTCCGCCCGTCGATGTCGTCGCCCCCTGCCGGCCCGCGAAGCCCGCAAGCACGGTTTCGATGCGCTCCGGCATCTCGGGCCTCGAGAAAAGAACCACAGCGAGCGACGCCGTCGCGGCAAGCCCAAGCATAGCCAACGGCATCACGCGCCGCCGGGCTTGACGCTCCGGCGGCTCTGTCTTGAAGGCCGCGGGCTCGATCGAAAGCGATCTCAGCTTGGCGGCAAGGTTTCGGTCATGTTCTGATGTCGTGTTCATGCCGACAGAATGCCCGACCGTAGCAAAACCGCGACCTCGAACGCGTTTCTGGCCGTCCTCGATCGTGATTGAGTACTGGTGCCATATTAGTGTGGAACCGGTTGTCTTTACCGAACGACGAACGCAGATGGCGAGGACCGGCGCTATCCACGCGTGCTGACAGAAAGTTCTGCGAGGACGCAACCTACCCTCATTCCTTCCTCGGGCTTGACCCGAGGGACGTCACAGGAATCCAGTGCGCCCAAGTCCTTGGGCGCGGGAAACCTCTGTCTTTACCGAGTCATTCACCGCGCGGACGCGCGGTGGCTGGATTCCTGTGACGAGCACAGGAATGAAGGAGGAGAGGTAGCGGCTCGCAGGCAAGATCTACGCCGGAGCCCCGAAGGGCGACGGCGGGTGAGGAGTGAACGACCGGGTTGATGGTCGACACTCAGCCCTCACCCCTTCCTCTGCCGCCACGCCAGCGGCGTCATATCCGTCACCCGGCGGAATTCGCGGTTGAAGTTGGACTTGGTCTGGAAGCCGACCTCGAACATCACCTCGGTCACCGGCTTCTGGGTCGCGGCAAGCAGCCGGCAGGCCTCGCCGATCCTGTAATCATTGACATATTGCGAGACGTTCTTGTCCATGGCCCGGTTGATCGCCGCCGAGATCTGGCGGGCGGGAATGCCGGCCTTGCGGGCCAGACGGTCGAGATTGAGATTGGCGTCGCGATAGAGTTGGCGGGTCTCCATCAGCGCGTCGATCGTGGCGATCGTCTGCTTGTCTTCGCTCGTCTCCAACCGCGGGCCTACCTCCACCATCTCGGCCGGCGCCCGGCTCCGGCTGGCGGCGGCTGCCGCAATGCCGAGGACGACGAGCGCGGCAAGGTTGCTGACACTGATCAGCGTCAGCGCATGCTCGCCATGCGCCCAGGTGAAATCGAGAAAGACGAAAGTATCGACTGCGGCCGAGAGACACAGGGCGGCGGCCGCAAAGATGATCGCCCGATAGGCCGGCACCACCCCTTCGAAGGGCGCCAGCCGCAGCGCATCGGCGCCCGGGCGCATCAGAAGCAGGATCGCCAGGGCATAGCCGACAAAGATCAGCACCAGCGCGATATCAATCGCATCGCGCCAGAGCGCCATCAACGAAAGGATAAGGGCGGTGGGAACGGCATGCAGGGCGATCCGTAGCGGCAGCGGCCTTCGGCTCGTCCGCACCAGCCTGGAGACCCCGGCATAGGCAAGGGGCGGCACCATCGCCGCAATCACCGGCATGATCACGCCGATTGTCTGCACCCCATAGCCCCAGCGCAGGCCGGAGAGGACGGATTGCAGCGCGGTGAGCAGGATGAGCACCAGAAACGGCCGATTGGGCTCAACCTCTTCGTCACGTCTGAGCACGACGACGAAGAGGATGAGCAGCAGAAGGGCGACGACGAAGGGAAGCGGAATGAAGATCATGGCCTGGTGGGATCGGAGTGACGAATAGGTGACCATCATCGCCGAGATCGCCACCCGGCGCGACCTCCATCATGTTTTAGGACACGTTTTAAGCTCGGATTTTTGGATTGTCGTCCCCGGATCAGCCGGGGACGCCGGATCGGCCAAGGCCGATCCGGGATTACCGCCGACATCCGGCCCATCAGCCGCCGTTCAACCGCTCGAACATCGCCTCGCCGTGCTGACGCGTGTGGACGGAGGTGCCGACCAGCAACTCGTCCTGGCCGTTCTCCAACTGGGCAAGCGCTTCCGCGGCGAATTCCTCCGGCGACATCATGTATTGCCGCTCGGCACCCCCGGCACGCACGCCGCCGCCGAGGTTCGTGTCGACCATCGGCGGAACCATCTCGACCACCCGCACCCCCGTCGCTTTCAGCTGGTGGCGCAGCGACAGCGTGAAGGAATGGAGGGCCGCCTTGGTTGCGCAATAGACCGGGATGTCGGCCTTCGGCGTAAATGCCAGTCCCGAGGTGACATTGACGATGACGGCGCTGGGCTGCCGCTTCAGCATCGGCAGCAACTCGCCGATCAGCTGGATCGGCGCGGCAAGGTTGACGGCGATTTCCTGATCGAGATCGGCCACAGCATGATCACCGTCGAAATGCCTGATGTGCTGCACCCCGGCATTGTTGATCAGCATGTTGAGGTCGGGATGGTTGTTTTCCAGCCAGCCCGACAGGCTGTCGCGATCGTCGAGATCGGTGACGTCGCAGACCCGCGTGATCAGCGCAGGCACGGCCGCCTGCGCCCTGTCCAGCGCGTCACGGCTTCTGCCGCAGATGATGACGCGATTTCCCCGTGCGGAAAGTTGCTGTGCGAGCGCCAGCCCGATGCCGCTTGCGCCGCCGGTGATGAGAATGGTGTTGTCTGTCAGTTTCAAGTCGAACGTCCTTCTATGTTGACATGAAGGTGCGCCGACGAAGATGTCAGAGTTCCCGGCGGACACACCTACGAGACCGGCAAGCCGGCTGCGGTGTCGCGGTTACCCTGAAAGGAGGAGTTGCCGCCCGACGGGCAGCGGTCGGGCTACCATCCGACCAGCACTCTTTCGACGGGATTTTTATAAGGCAAATATTGCGGCGATGGCAAGGGCAGCGGCGGCGAACTTTGCGTCTCTCCGGCGCCATCTCCTCCTGCTTCGTGGCTCCAGCTCTAACGACGGCAAGCCGATCGCTGGCATCGATCAAACGCGATCCAGAAACGCGAGCACGCGGGCAGTGAGGAGTGCTGCCGCATCCGCGTCATAGGATGGGAGCGAGCTGTCGGCGAAATAGTGCTGATCGCCGGGATAGAGGAAAAGCTCCGCGCCCTCGACCGTCTCCACGATCTCGCGGGCGGCGTCGATATCGCCCTCGCCAGCGAAAATCGGATCGTTGTCCATGCCGTGGATCTGGACCGGGACGCCATCCGGCCAGGGTCCGAAGGCCCACTTTCCGCTGATCGGCAGGCAGGAATAGAAGAGCAGAGCCCCACGGGCCGCTGGCCGTGTCTGCGCCAGCTTCTGCGCCGGCAGCACACCGAACGAGAAGCCGGCATAGACGAGTTCTGCAGAAAGGTCGTCGGCGAGGCGGACGCCGCGCTCCCTGATATCGTCGAATCCGATCCCGCCGATATAGGCGAGCCCCTCCTCGATGCTTGGGAATGTGCGTCCGTCGAAGAGATCGGGCGTGTGCACGATGTGGCCGGCTGCCCGCAAGGCGTCGGCGAATGCACGCACGCCCGGGGTCAGCCCCTGAGCGTGATGAAACAACAAGACCTCAGCCATACGGACCCTTCTCCCGATGATCGGCGTCTACGGCGTAGCACCAAAGAAGGCAAGCCGGGTGAAGATGGTATAGTCCGCTTCCGAGACCATCAGCGCCACGAAGACCAGCACCAGCACCGGCGGCAGCAGGATGGCGTAGACGAGGGCCAGGCGTTCCCAGGCCATGTGCATGAAAACGGCGACGATCAACCCGGCCTTCAGCATCATGAACAGGAGGATCAGCGTCCATCGGAGATAGCCGTGGATGCCGAGGTAATCGACCATGTAGGAAAAGGCGCTGAGCACGAAAAGCAGGCCCCAGACGAAGAAGTAGAGCCCGATCGGGTGCTGTTGTCCGGTATGTGCCTGTGCGTGCGTTGTTTGGACTTCTGCATGCGCCGTTGTCTCGCTCATGACGACCTCACCACAGATAAAAGAATGCGAAAATGAAGACCCAGACCAGGTCGACGAAGTGCCAGTAGAGTCCCATGATCTCGACGGCCTCGTAGCGGCCCTTCCGGCTGGTGAAGAAGCCGCGCCGTTCGACGTCGAAATCGCCCCGCCAGACCTTGCGGGCGACGATGAGGAGGAAGATGACGCCGATCGTCACATGGGTACCGTGAAAGCCGGTGATCATGAAGAAGGTCGATCCGAACTGGGCTGCCCCCCATGGGTTCTCCCAGGGACGTACGCCTTCGGTGATCAGCTTCGTCCATTCGAAAGCCTGCATGCTGACGAAGGTTGCGCCGAGAAGTGCCGTCAGCAGCATCAGGATCGCGGTTACCCGGCGGTCGCGGCGATAGCCGAAATTGACCGCCATCGCCATGGTGCCGCTGCTGGAGATCAGCACGAAGGTCATGATGGCGATCAGGATCAGTGGCACATCCTGGCCGCCGATATGAAGCGCGAAGACCTCGCTCGGATTGGGCCACGGCACCGGCGTCGACATGCGGGCGGTCATATAGGCGATCAGGAAGCAGCCGAAGACGAAGGTGTCGCTCAGGAGGAAGATCCACATCATCGCCTTGCCCCAGGAGGCGGTCTTGAAGGCGCGCTGATCCGAGCTGAAATCGGCGGCGACGCCGCGAAGGCCCGCCGGCCTGAGGTCAGCCCCGCCATGTGTCTCGATAGTCTGTGCCATCTGCACCCCCTAGCTGATCAACGTGCGGCAGAGATCGACGAAATCATTGGCCCAGCCGGCAAAGAGCGCGAAGAGCAGCAGCCAGACGGCGAGCATGAAATGCGAATAGATGGCCGAGAGATCGACGCTGAGGCTCAGCCTCTCCGGCGCGATATCGGCTGCGAAGGCCTTGACCGTCGTATGCGCGAGCACGGCAAGCCCGCCGAGAATGTGCAGGCCGTGCAGCCCGGTCAGCATATAGAAGAAGCTGTTGGCGGGGTTGTCGGCTAGCACATAGCCTGCCGCGACCAGCTCTCGCCATGCCTGGATCTGCCCGGCGAGAAAGAAGACGGCAAGCGCAAGCCCTGTCGCAAGCGCCGGCCGCAGGCTTTCCATGCGGCCGTGCCGTGCTTCACGTTTGGCCCATTGCAGCGCGGCGCTGCTCAAGGCCAGTGCCGCGGTGTTGACCCAGAGCAGGCGGGGAATCGGCATCCCCCACCAGTCCGCCGACGCCGCACGCATGAAATAAGCGCTGACGGCAAGGCTGAAGAGCGCGCCGACGACGCCGAGAAAAACGAAGAGGCCGATCTTCACCGCCGGCAGAGGCGCCCGTTCGGTGCCATGATGATCCGGCAGCAGAACCGAGCCGGTTTCGAGCCAGGGCTTCGAGGTCAGCCGCTGCCCGGCCAGCCACCAGATCATGATGGCGGCGATGGCGGCGAGGAAGATCAGCACGACGCTCATGCCGGCCCCTCGCGGGTGACGCCATCGCTTGCCGGCACATTCTGCGGAATGAAATCTTCGGCAGCACCCGGCACGCTATAATCATAGGCCCAGCGGTACACGACGGGCAGATCTCTGCCCCAGTTGCCGTGTGCGGGCGGCGTCTCAGGCGTCTGCCATTCGAGCGTCGTCGCCCGCCATGGATTGCCGTCCGCCTCCCTGCCCCGGAAAAGGCTCCAGACCAGGTTGAACAGAAAAACCATCTGCCCGGCCCCGACCACAAGCGCCATCACGGTGATGAAGATATTCAGCGTATGGGCCGAAGGCGGAACGAAGGCCGTTTCTCCCATCTCGAAATAGCGGCGCGGCACACCGAGCAGGCCGAGATAATGCATCGGAAAGAAGATCGCATACGTGCCGAGGAAGGTGATCCAGAAGTGGATCTGGCCGAGCGTCTCATCCAGCATCCGGCCCGTCACCTTCGGATACCAGTGATAGATTGCCCCGAAGATGACGAGGATCGGGGCGACCCCCATGACCATGTGAAAGTGGGCCACGACAAACATCGTATCCGACAGCGGCACGTCGACGACGACGTTACCAAGGAAGAGGCCGGTCAGACCGCCATTGACGAAGGTGACGATGAAGGCGAGCGCAAAAAGCATCGGCAGCGTCAGGTGGATATCGCCGCGCCAGAGCGTCAGCACCCAGTTATAGACCTTGATCGCCGTCGGAATGGCGATGATCAGCGTCGTGGTGGCGAAGAAGAAGCCGAAGGCCGGGTGCATGCCGCTGACATACATGTGGTGCGCCCAGACGACGAAGCTCAAGCCCCCGATGATGACGATCGCCCAGACCATCATCCGGTAGCCGAAGATGTTTTTGCGCGCATGCGTGCTGATCAGGTCCGAAACGATGCCGAAGGCCGGCAGCGCGACGATATAGACCTCCGGATGCCCGAAGAACCAGAACAGGTGCTGGAACAGGATCGGGCTGCCGCCGCCATGCTTGAGCTGCTCGCCCATTTCGACGATGGCGGGCATGAAGAAGCTGGTGCCGAGCACGCGGTCGAACAGCATCATGACGCAGGCGACGAAGAGGGCCGGAAAGGCGAGCAGCGCCATGACGGTCGCGGTGAAGATACCCCAGACGGTGAGCGGCATCCGCATCAGCGTCATCCCCCGCGCCCGCCCCTGCAGCACCGTCACCACATAATTCAGGCCGCCCATGGTGAAGCCGATGATGAAGACGATCAGCGAGGTGAGCATCAGCAAGATGCCCCAGTCCTTGCCACCTGGTGTGCCTGAGAGAACCGATTGCGGCGGATAGAGCGTCCAGCCGGCCCCCGTCGGGCCGCCGGGGGCAAAAAAGCCGGCGACGAGGATCAGCACGGCAAGCAGATAGATCCAGTAGCTCAGCATGTTGGCGTAAGGAAACACCATGTCGCGGGCGCCGACCATCAGCGGAATGAGGTAATTGCCGAAGCCGCCGAGGAAGAGCGCGGTCAGGAGATAGATCACCATGATCATGCCGTGCATGGTGATGAACTGGTAATAGTGATCGGCATCGATGAAGGAGAGAGCGCCGGGAAAGGCCAGCTGAATGCGCATCAGCCAGGAGAGCACCAGCGCTACCAGGCCGATCGAGATCGCGGTCACCGAATATTGCACGGCGATGATCTTGGCATCCTGGCTGAACACATATTTCGTCCACCAGCTGTGCGGATGATAAAGCTCGACATCCTCGACTTCCGCGGACGGGATGACCCCTGCGCTGCCGGACGGAATCTCGACCATGATATCTCCTCCCTACTCCACCCCCAGTTCAGTTTGCCGGCGGCGGCTCTCCCGATGACGCCGTCAGCTGGGTGAATGTCTGCTGCTGCCCGAGCCAGGTCTGGTAGTCCGCATCGTTATCGACCACGACGCTGCCGCGCATTTGCGGATGACCGACGCCGCAGAGTTCGGCGCAGAGAATCTCGAAATTGCCCGTCCGCGTCGGCGTGAACCAAAAATAGGTGACCATACCGGGGATCATGTCCATCTTGGCGCGGAATTCCGGCACGTAGAAATCGTGCAGCACATCGACGGAGCGCAGCAATATATGCACCGGCTTGCCGATCGGCAGATGCAGTTCGCCGCCCTCGATGATGACGTCGTCGAGGCCGTTTGCGTCGTTCTTATCAAGCCCGAGCGGGTTTTCGGCAGTGACGTCGCGCGTCTGCGCGCGGCCGAGCTTTCCGTCCGCCCCCGGCAGGCGGAAACTCCACAGCCATTGCTGGCTGACGACTTCGACCGATGCGGCATCGGCAGGCACCGTGATGAACTGGTTCCAGACGATGAGGCCGGGCGCCAGCATCGCCGCAACGCCGACGGCCGTTCCCCCTGCCAGCATCAATTCGAGCCGGCGGTTCTCCGGCTCATAATGCGCCCGGTTGCCCGGCCTGTGCCGGAAGCGGAAGACGCAGTAGGCCATGAACGAAACCACCGCCACGAAGACGATGCCGGTGATCCAGAAGGTGATGACGAGGGTACTGTCGATATAGGTCCAGTTGGACGCGATCGGCGTCCACCACCACGGGCTCAGCACATGGAACAGCACGGAGCCGACGACAATCAGGACGAGGATCAGCACGACAGCCATATCCGCTCCTCCTCGAGCAGGTTGACCCGTGAAACCGCATTCCGCAAAAAGTCCGTCTTTATTATCGCACAGATAGAAAATATCGGCAATTACGGCGATTTAGGCAGGGTCGACATGATCTGCGACCCGCCTTTCGGAGTATATTGCGCGTCAGCTGGAAACTCGCCCGTCATTTCGAAAACTGCTTGAGATAGGCGATGAGATTGGTGATCTCCTGATCGTCCTTGAGCCCGACGAAGGCCATTTTCGTGCCCTTCACCTTCACTCTCGGATTGTGGAGATAGTCGCGTAACGTCGCCTCGTCCCAGACGAGACCGCCGTCGCCAGCCGCCTTCATCGAGGCGGAATAGGCGAAATTAGGATGCGTCCCGGCCTTGCGCCCGAGCACCCCGTTCAGCGACGGGCCGACCTTGTTCGTATCGGAATCGGCGATATGACAGGTCGCGCATTTCTTGAAAACCTCGGCGCCCGCGGTCGCATCGCCCTCCTGCGCCCCTGACTGACCAGGGGAAAAGGCAATGACGGATGTGGCGATCAGCAAAACAACACGGTAATCCACGGCAAACCCCATCCTCCTGAAGGTCGCCAGCCACTCGCACCCTCCACGATCTCTCGCGTATGGGTAGTGGTTGTTATAGCTAAAGCTTAGTCCTTCGCGGCAGCAAGTCAATCGGTTCCACAATTGAGGCTACCTGAAGACGATCAGACCTCCGGCGGATCCGACGCGGAAACCTGCCTGAGCTGCCGCCATTTGACCTAGCCCCCGATCGAAAGCGCCTCCTTAACCGCCAACTCGGCCATGGCAAGCGCCGCCTCGCGGGTCCTGGCGGCGGCGATGAAGCGACCGTTGTGGCAGAAGCTCGCGCCCTCTATGCCGCACACCGCCTCCAGCGCGCCATTGGTGAGGCCGGCCCAGGCTGCCGGCAGATCGGCCCGGAGCTCGAAGCCCTCCTCGGCGCGGCGGATGCCGGTCACGCACCAATCCTTTTCGCGCGGGTGGACGACGAACAGCAGGTGATCGGCGCCAGCCTTGACGATGGCCGGACGGAAGGGCATTCCCCTCGGCAATTCCAGCACACGCCCCTGCCCCGCGGCCTCGATTGCCCGATGCACGATCGACTCGGCCCGCAATTTTGCGGCACTTTGGGAAATCCTCGCCTCGACGAAACTGCGGGCAACGGCAAGCGCCGCATGGAAAGCGCGGTCGTCGGCCTCGGGCTCCGCTTCGTCGAAAACCGGTTTCAGGGTCTCCAGCAGCACCGGCAGCGTCAAGCCGGCCAGCGGCCCCGAGGGGCTGAGCGCGCCATTGTCGGTCAGATCGATCGGCAGCACGAAGCCGGCGTCGAAGGAACCGTGAACCGCCTCGACATCCGCCTCCGGAAGGCCGGAGGCTGCGAGATAATCACGGCCGTAATGCTTCCAGATCAGGCCGAACGAGCTGTAGGGCTGGCCATCTTCGCGCAGCGGCGCGCCGCGCTGATGGTGATCGAATATCCGGGCAGCTGGGTCATAGGTTCCCCCGACATCATAAATGATGCGGTCTACGCCTGGCGTGATCCATTCCGGCGCGCGGCTGCGGACGATCCGCGCCTGCGGGAAAAGCCGGGTCAGGATGACGCTCGACAGCAATTCGTCGGCATGGAAGCCACCGGAATGGGTGACGAGGAAATCGGGGATCATGAGAGGCCTTGTCGTTTTCGGCGGGTTCGCCTGGGTCAGCACCAGATAGCGGTTGGCGGATATGACGACAAGCCTTTCGGGATGAGGCTCTTGGACTCCGGCCTGTTATATCGCGGATGCGGCATTTGCAGCCCTCGCAAAACTGCCTATTCTGCGGCCATCAGAAGTGAACAGCGGCATTTGCAAAAGCGGAAAGAGGCAACGCTTGGAGATTCCTCCGCACTTTCATGTTGCCGAAACATCAGGATGGCTGGTGAACCATCGGATGAACTCCGCCCTTCCCGGCTATCTCATGATCGGCTCCAAGACCGACACGACAGACCTGTCGGATTTGTCCGAAAACGCCCTGGCCGAATTCGGCCCCTTGCTTGCAAGGGCTCAGAGCATACTGAAACGGGAACTGAATGCGCAGCGTGTCTATATCGGCCGATATGGACACACGCCCGGTTATCCGATCCATTTCCATGTGATCCCTATATATGACTGGGTGGAGGAGCTGTTCTGGAGGGATGCTCGCTATCGGCTGCTGGCGAATTTCGCAGAGGGACCGGGGGAAACGGCAACGGATGGCGCGGAACTGACGCTGTTTGTCTGGCGCGAGTTCTGCGAACGTGCAGAGCCGCCGCCGGTCAAAGGGCCATCGGTCTCAGAGGTGATCCAGTTGTTGCGGGAAGCGATAAGGCTTCCGCCGCCTCAAGCCTGAGGCAGCGCCGGTCCCGGCTGTCTTGCGACAAACGCACACCCGACTGCCGCAGCGGCATGCAGGCAAATGAGCCCGACCGCAGCCAGAGAATTGATCAGCAGGACGTCAGCCACGACGGACGCCGAAAACGCGCCGTCGCCCGACGGAAGCGCCGCCGTTGCGGCAAAGAGCACACCTTCATAGGCAACGAAGCCGGCGATGAAGGCGCCAGCCATGGTGACGACAAGGTCGGCAGCGAGACGAAGCACCCCGAGTGCAGCGGCGAGCGCCGCAAATGCCGCAGCACCGATCGCCAGACCCCAGGCATAACTGTCCCAGGTCTGGGGATAGCCGAGCACGAGATATCCGATCATCTGGTTGGCGAGCCAGGCCAGCAGGACCGCCGTCACCGCCATCCGTCGGGGAAGAATGACCGCCGACACCGCCGCCAGAGCCACGAAGGGCGTGACGCAGGCAAAAAGCAGGCTGAGCGCGACGCTCGCACCTGAAATGACGACGACCCAGGCGACAGCAAAGCCGGGGACGACAGGGCGCAGAGGAAACTGATTTCGTTCGAGCATCTCGAAACTCCGTTCGACCGGGCGCGCATGCCCTCAGAAATCATACGCCAGTCCGGGAAAAAGGCCAGTGAGGTCACACCACCCCTTGAGGACGACATACGGCCATTCCTCAATCGATGACGTATTGGATGCCGACCATGAAGCTTTCATGATAATTCCTGCAACGGATTGCAGACGGTGGCGTTCCCGTAGCTTGGCGCCGATTTGGCCCTTTCTCTGGCGCGCAGGCGTTCACCACCACCCGCTACAATGCATCCAGCGGGATCTTCAGATAGCGCCTACCGTTCTCCTCCGGCTCGGGCAGCCGTCCGCCGCGGATGTTGACCTGCAGCGCGTGCAGCATCAGCTTCGGTTTCGGCAGCGTGCGGTCGCGCGCCTGGCGCAGCGCCACGAAGCCGGCCTCGTCAATGCCTGATATATGCGGATTGGCGCGTTTCTGGGCGGCGACCGTGCTTTCCCAGCGCGGGTGACGGCCGCCGGGCTGGTAGTCATGGCCGGAAAAGAGCCTGGTCTCCTCCGGCAGCGACAGGATCGCCTGGATCGAGCGCCAGAGGGCGCTGGCACTGCCGCCCGGGAAATCCGTGCGCGCCGTACCGGAATCCGGCGTGAACACCGTATCGTGCACGAAAGCGGCGTCGCCGATCACATAGGTGATCGAGGCCAGCGTATGCCCGGGCGAAAACATCACGCGGGCCTTCAGCGCGCCGATCTCGAACATGTCGCCATCGGCAAACAGCCGGTCCCACTGCGAGCCATCGGTTGCGAGCGCCGGCCAGTTGTAGATCTCCTTCCAGAGCGTCTGCACGTCGGTGACATGGGCGCCGATCGCCGTCGGCGCGCCAGTCTTTCCCTGGAGGTAATGCGCGGCGGAGAAATGATCGGCATGCGGATGCGTGTCGAGGATCCACTCGACGGTCAGCCCTTCGTTTTCGATATAAGCGAGGATGGCGTCGGCATTGGCCGTTCCCGTCGCCCCGGACATTTCATCGAAATCGAGCACGGGGTCGATGATGGCACAGCGCCTCGTGACCGGGTCGGCAACGACATATTGCACGCTGCAGGTGCGGGGCTCGAAGAAGGCCTTCACATCAGCCGCCTGCCCTGCCCGCTTCTCCAGCCAGCGATGCGCGCCGGCAAGATCGAAGCCGAGATTTTGACCGAAAGTCTCGATATCCCCGGGCTTCATCCGCCCGTCCAGCACCTCGCCCAGCGCATAAAGCGTCAGCGCCCGCGTGCCGCTCTTGCAATGAGCGACGACCGGCCCCTTGGCCTCGGCCATCGCTGCCTGGAAGGCGCGGATATCGGCCTCGGTAATTTCCTGCCCCTTCACCGGTATGAAGCTGTAGGAAAGCCCGGCAGCGGCGGCGGAAGCCTTTTCGGCCGCATTGCCGGGCTGCCCCGGCTCCTCGCCATCCGGCCGGGCATTGATGACGCCGGCAAAGCCGTCTGCCGCAAAAGCGGCAAAGCCCGCGGCATCGGGCTGTCCCGCCACCGATATCAGCTCATTGACCCTCACGGATGTCATCGAAGCCCCCGCGCTGCCCGCACCAGGCATTATCGCATGTATATCGATACAATCTCACAAGTATATTGCCGAGCGCAAGAATAGACGCTTTGGTCTCCCGCACTTGCAGGCCACCCGGAAAGCCTGGCGATGCCGGCGAGAGACTGTTCCCAAACTCCCGCCCGGCCCCAACACCCGGTCAAAACGACAGCGTCGCGGCACCCTCCTTGATCTCGGCATGCATGGCGCTGGCGCCGACGATGACCACGCCGTCGAGCATGTCCTCCTGCGTATAACCGCGCGAGGTCACGCAGGGCGGGCAGGCCCAGATCGTGCCGCCGCGCTGCTGGAAATTTTCGATCAGGCTCGACAGCGGATCGAGCGGCGGCACCTGCGTCATGCGCTGACCGCCCTTGCGCACCAGGTCGATCCCGGTGCTGGTGAGGAACACCGAAACCTTCAGCCCGGCAGTGATGCCGCCATTGGCAATAGTGAAGGCGACGGAGGAGAGTTCGGATTCGATGCCCTTGGTGATGAGCACGACCAGTTTATCGCTTTGGCTTTGCATAGTATTCTCCTGTTGAAGTGACGTGTTCACCATAGGAGGGTGCGCGGGGCGCGTATTTGGCCGGAATGCGTGAAGCCTTGTCCGAAAATCCAGAGGCGACGGGCGGTGTCGTGCGCGACGACGTCTTGTCGGCGCTGCTGTCGACGATCCGCCTTTCGGGATCGCTGCAGTTCTGCTTCATGCCGACCGGCGACTGGCAGACCGATGCCACGCCGTCGCTGGCCGGTCTTTCAGCAAGGGCTTCGGGCACGATGCCGTTTCACATCGTCGTCGCCGGCAACTGCTGGCTGAAGACCGAAGGCGAGGAGACCGAGCTGGAGGCCGGCGACGTGCTGGTCTTTCCCTTCGGCACCGGTCATCAGCTCGGAGCGGGAAGAGACGGCATGCTGGTGCTGCCGACCCGCGACCTGCCGCAAAAGCCTTGGCGTGAGATTCCCGTGCTCCGCTATGGCGAGGCGACGCAGGGGGGACGGCTGCTCTGCGGCTATCTGCAATGGGATGGGTTGAGTTTTGGCCCACTGCGCCAGGCGCTGCCGAAAATGATCCATGTCAGGACACGGGGCGCCAATGACGGCGACTGGCTGCGCGCCACCATCCGCCAGATGGTCGAGGAGGTCGATCGACCGCGCGCCGGCGGCGTCTCGATGCTGCCGCGGCTGACCGAAATCATCTTCATCGAGATCCTGCGCCACCAGATCATGATGGCCGAGCCGCGCTCGGTCGGCTGGCTGGCAGCGCTCGCCGACCCGGCGCTGTCGCGCTGCCTCTCCCTCATTCACGACGATCCCAAACGCGAGTGGTCGCTGGAGAACTTGGCCGCAGCCTCGGGCCTGTCGCGCAGCGCACTCGCCGATCGCTTCCAGGCAATGCTCTCGATCTCGCCGATCCGCTATATCAGGGACTGGCGGCTTTACCTAGCAAGTGTCGCGCTCGCCACCTCAGGCCGGCCGATCGCAGCGATCGCCGACGACGCCGGCTACGCCACCGAAGCCGCCTTCAACCGCGCCTTTTCGCGGGCATTCACCACCCCGCCGGCGGCGTGGCGGGCGATGGCGCGGGAGTAGAGCGTGAGGGCATCAGCTATCGAGTCGACGGCATTCACTTGGTCGGCAAAGTTTCGCTTCCCTCGCCAACACCCAAGAGAGCCTCATCCGTACCCCGAAGGGGCCTCGAAGGACGAGGCGGGTATGCCGGTGATGCCTGCAAGGCGCAGCGTTGCGGCGCGTCCTTCGAGGCTCCGGCCTTTGGCCTCCGCGCCTCAGGATGAGGGAACACGGAGGATGCCGCCCCAATGAGAAACGTTGGAGGATGCCGCAATTTGCTTCCAGCTCCCATTGCGCCAAAGCCCAAGAGAGCCTCATCCTGAGGTGCCCCGCAGGGGCCTCGAAGGACGTGGCGGGTGCGCCAGCGTCCATCTCCCGATGGCAATGCCGCCATCAGCCCTTCGGCTCGCTGCCTGCCCTGCCGGTGCAAATCATCGGCAGGCAATTGGCGAGCTCTGCGACGCGGCAATCGAACAGAACAGGCATGTCGACCTCAATCATCTCCAGGATCGCATCGTCGAGTTCGGCGGGTTTCTCGCAGCGAATGCCGTGTCCGCCATAGGCTTCCGCAAGTTTCACGAAATCCGGGTTGCCGTGCTGCCGCTGTCCCGGATAGCCGTTGTTGAGAATGAAGATCTTGATCGGCGCCTGGTGCTGCACGGCGGCCGACATTTCCTTCATCGTCAGCTGCACGGAGGCATCGCCCGCTATGTCGATGACGAGGCTGTTGGGATTGGCGATCTGCACGCCGAGGGCTGCGGGCAGCCCGTATCCCATGGTCCCCAGGCCGCCTGAGGTCATCCAGCGGTTCGGCCGCTCGAAGCCGTAATATTGCGCCGCCCAGATCCGATGCTGGCCGACCTCCGTCGTGATGTAAGTATCCCGATCCTTTGTCAGCTGATAGAGTCGCTCGATGGCATATTGCGGCATGATGACGTCGTCGCGCATCGCGTAGGAAAACGATCGCCGCGCCCGCCAGCCGGCAATCGCGCTCCACCACTCGGTCAGTCTCGCCCGGTCCGGCGCCTGCGGCAGCGCCCGCCACAGACCAACGAGGTCGGCAAGCACGTGGGCGGCATCGCCCCGGATGCCGATATCGGCGCGCGCAATTTTGCTAAGCGAGGCGGCATCGATATCGATATGAATCTTCCTGGAATTCGGCGAGAAACCATTGACGCCGGCGGTGACCTCGCCGTCGAAGCGCGCCCCGATGCAGAGCATCACGTCGCAGTCGTGCATCGCCATATTGGCCTCATAGGAGCCGTGAAGCCCGGTCATCTTCAGCCAGTTCGGGCCGGAAGCCGGATAGGCGCCGAGCCCCATCAGCCTTGACGTGACCGGAAAGCCGGAGAGATCGACCAGCTCGCGCAACAGCTTTACCGCTTCGGGGCCGGAATTGATCACGCCGCCGCCCGCGCAGATGACCGGCCGGCGCGCCGCCGCCATCAGGGCGACGGCAGCCTCGATCTTCCCGATGTCGCCGCGACGGTCCGGTTGGTCGCTCATTCTCGCGGCGACGGCCTCCGGCGGCGTGTAGCTGCCACTGGCAAATAGCACGTCCTTGGGCATGTCGACCAGAACGGGGCCGGGCCGACCGGAGCTGGCGATGCGAAAGGCCTCGTGGATGGTCGCCGCAAGGTCGTTGACGTCACCAACCAGCCGATTGTGTTTCGTGCAGGCGCGGGTGATGCCGACGGTATCGCATTCCTGAAACGCATCGGAGCCGATCAGCGTCGTCGGCACCTGGCCGGACAGGCAGACGAGCGGCACGGAATCCATCAAGGCATCCTGCAGCGGCGTGATCGCGTTGGTGACGCCTGGGCCTGATGTCACCAGCATGACACCGACCTTGCCCGTCGAGCGGGCATAGCCCTCGGCGGCATGGCCGGCGCCCTGCTCATGGCGAACCAGAATGTGCCTGATGTCTTCCTGCTGGAAAAGCTCGTCGTAAATCGGCAGCACGGCAGCGCCGGGATAGCCGAAAATATGCCGGACGCCATTGTCTCTCAGCGCCTGGAGAACGATTTCCGCGCCGGTCATCTGAGCGCGCGGGGTGTCGATGGAATGACGGGATCTCATGGTTCCGTTCCTTGATCGGTGTGACGATGTGTGGAAAGTCCGACGAGGCGCACGCCCGGATTCAGGGCATAAAAAAGGCCCCGTCAGGAGCCTGCTTACCGCGCATGGGTGCCTTCGCCGGATGGTTACACCACCCTGCCCATGCGCCCGATCACCACTGCCAGAACCATTGCGATTTTCATGGCAGCATAGCTAGATGCAAATTGGGTCGTCGTCAATGCTCCCGGAGAAATTGCATTTCGGGAGGCCGGCAGCCAGTCGGGAAGCGTGCGACCCGGGTCGCGGGTGGCTGCATCGTCGCCGGCATCCCGCTTCATCTGGGATAGGCAAGGTTAGTCCTGGCCCTGCAAGCGGTCCATCACCTGCAGCAGGAGATCGGCGCAGGCCTTCATTGGTTCGTCCTCGGCGCATTGCAGATCGATCCGGGTGTTCCCGTCCTCGATCCGGAAATGCGCCGCCTTGGACAGCGGCGGCGGGTGATGACCACGGAAACCACGATAGCCCCTGTCCTCACGGAAACCCATGTCGCCCCTCGATCCGTGCCAGCGGTCATCGGGACGTTCTCTCGGCAGCGCATCCGGCCCGCCCCGCATCGCCCCCTCATCGCTAGGTGTAGGCGGAGGTGGTGCGCTTGGCTCCACGGCTACGGGCGGTGTCCCGGCGGATGGTGGGGCGGGCGGCTGTTGCGCGAAGGCAGTGCCGGCAAGGGCCGCAACGGCAAGGCCAGATAGAAGAAGTCTTTGCATGGGAACCGCTCCTTTCGGAAATATCAGGCATGCCAGTAAACACCCCCGCGCGGCTTTGGTTCACGCGCCGACGGGGCTTTTGTCGAAATTCGCGGTTTGACCGGGCGGGTGGGACTTCGGCGGCACCCGAGATTTCTTTCGCCTCGCCTCTGCCTTGTTGGGCGGCTATCCTAAGCGACGATTCGCTGGCCACGACGAGGGCGTGGCGTGAACGAAGCATCAAAGGAGAGCGCGATGACGGACGCCAAGAGCGGCATTTCGGGACTGCGGCCGCATATTACTGTGATCGGCGTCGGCGGTGGTGGTGGCAATGCGATCAACAATATGATCGCGGAAAAGCTGGCAGGCGTTGAATTCATCGCCGCAAATACGGACGCCCAGGTCCTCGCCACGTCAAAAGCGACCAGGCGCATTCAACTCGGCGCGAATGTGACCGAGGGTCTCGGCGCCGGTTCGCTGCCTGAGATCGGCCATGCGGCTGCCGAGGAATCGATCGATGAGATCATGGATCATCTGGCAGGATCGCATATGTGCTTCGTTACCGCCGGCATGGGCGGCGGGACCGGCACGGGTGCGGCCCCTGTCATCGCGCGCGCCGCGCGTGCCGCCGGCATCCTGACGGTCGGCGTCGTCACCAAGCCGTTCACCTTTGAGGGCAATCGCCGCATGCGGACGGCGGAAGTCGGCATCGAGGCGCTTCGCCAAGCAGCCGATACGGTCATCGTCATTCCCAATCAGAACCTATTCCGCATCGCCGATGCGAAAACGACTTTCGCCGATGCCTTCATGACCGCCGACCGCGTGCTCTACGCCGGCGTCGGCTGCATTACCGATCTCATCGTCAAGGAAGGCCTGATCAACCTCGATTTTGCCGACGTGAAGTCGGTGATGCAGGGCATGGGCCGCGCGATGATGGGGACTGGCGAAGCCTCCGGCGAGAGCCGTGCGATGAAGGCGGCGGAAGCGGCAATCGCCAACCCGCTTCTCGACGATATCTCGATGCGAGGCGCCAAAGGCGTGCTGATCTCGATCTCGGGCGGCTCGGATATGACGCTGTTCGAAGTGGACGAAGCGGCAAGCCGCATTCGCGACGAGGTGCAGGATGACGCCGATATCGTCGTCGGCGCCATCTTCGACCGCAGCCTTGACGGCAAGTTCCGCGTCTCTGTGGTAGCGACCGGCCTGGAAGGCAGCTCCCTGCCCGCATCCGCGCCTCACGCCCCGGCCGAACAGATCCAGACGCGCACGCTGCAGTAAGCGGCCACTGTCATATTGATCTGCTCACCACGGCACTGAGCGGATAAACGCCGCCCCACCCTTTGGAAAACGGGCGGGACGGCGTCATCATTCGGCCGGTCAAGACCGTCAGGCGAAGAGTATGTCCGAGACCTTATGCACGACGGAGATTTCGTCGGTCATGGTGTTGGTGAGGTAGAGATTATCCGCCGCCGGGTCATAGACAACGTTGGTGATGAAGTCGTCCCCCGGTATGGCGAGGTTGATATCGACTGCCGTCTTGGCCCCGGTCGCAAAGTTGAATGCCGTGCCGATGTGCTCGCCGCCGGAGGCATCGCCGAAGAAGAAGGTGCCGTCGACGGCAAAGCCGTATCCGAGCCCGCCGGCCGAAAATGTCTTGGATTCGATCGGGTTCAGCGTATGGGGATCGATCTTGGAGACCTGCCAGGTCGCATCATTGAGGCGGCCGACGACATAAATGCCGGTCGAATCCTGCATCGTATTGACCGCCGTAAAGCCGCCCCAGTCAAACGTACCCGCCCCGTTCTGGCCGATAAGGCCGGGAATCGAAGCCCCCTTATGATCGAGCGATCCGTCGGCGGCATCCCACTTTGCGAGATAGGTCTGATCGGGGAAAGGGTCCTCCCCGCTTCTCGCCTCGTTGGTTCTTCCGATGATCTCGCCGCCGCGGACTGAAAAATAGGTTCCGCCGATGTCATATTCGCCCTTGTCATAGTCGCCGAGAGAGATGGCGCCGCTGGCCTTGCCGGCCTCGAAAGCCGAGGCATTGTCGTAGATGCTCACCATGGAATCATCCGGGAAACCATGGCCGGAGCTGACGTAAAACTTGCCCGTCAGCGGATCGATCGCCACGCCCTGGAGTTCGTAATGGTCGTCGAAGGGGCGCACGACGTCCGCCTGGGCTTCGGCATGAGCCGTATTCACAGACTTCCCGTCCGTCACGCCGTCGACGGTCAGCGTGAACACGCCGGCATCTGCATGACCGGCGCCGTCGGAGACCTTGTACCGAAGCTTCTCCGTCACATGCTCGCCATCGTCGAGGCCCGCCTTCACAGCCGGATCGAGATCGTAGGTGAAGCTTCCGTTCGCCGAAAAATGGAAGGTGCCGAATTCGCCCGCCACATCGGTCGTCTGCCCCTGCCCGGCGGCAATGCTGATGCCGCCGACCGAACGCAGGAAGAGCGTACCCGCCTCGCCTGCATGATCATCGGCGAGCACGTTGCGGGCCATCTCGCTTCCCTCGTGGAAGGAGAAGGCGTCGTCGATCGCGACCGGCGGGCTCGTGACGCCGTGAATGTCGAGCTTGAAATGGCCGACATCGGTATTGCCGGCGCCGTCGGAAATCTTGTAGCCGATCGTCTCCGTCAATGTCATGCCCTCGACGAAGCCCACCTTGTCGGCCTCGTGCATGGTGTAGCTATAGGAGCCGTCGGCCCTGACATGAAACGTGCCGTGCTCGCCCTCGATATCGGTGATCGCGCCACCCTTCTTGGCAAGAACCCGCTCGCCGTCGAGGAAGGTGAGAAACAGGTTGCCGGAGCCCCCAGCCAGATCATTCTCCAGCAGGTTGCCTGAAATCACATCATTCTCGGAAACGCTCCCGACATCATCGACCGCCACAGGTTTTTCAAGCACTGTCATGGCTATCTCCTTCAAGATCCATTCGCCTTGATCGACCGGGAGGAAAGCAGCCGGGGGCCGGCAGGTCAATGGATTTTCTAGCAGGAGTGGTATTTTATGGCTTTCACAGCTTTGCCACTCAAGAGAGCCTTATCCCGAGGTGCATCGGATGATGCCGCGCCAACGCTCGAGAGAGCCTCATCCAGAGGTGCGGAAGCCGAAGGCTGCAGCCTCGAAGGACGAGGCGGGTGCGGCGATCCTCAAAAGGGATCGGTGGCCTCACTCCTGGCCATCCTTCGGCCCCTTCGCATAGTCGCAGATAGACGTAAAATAGAATGTCTGACCTTCAAACTCCGCCTTCGACAATCCGAATTCGTAAACGGCGAATTTGTCGCTGCGGTAGTAGAACGCTGCGTTGAGGAAATCCTCCAGGCGCCCGCAATCCCCCATGCCGGCACCCGTATAGACCGACAGGGCTTTGCCCTTGAAGGTCCCCTTCACTACCTTCTCGATCTCAAAGTCGCCGCGCGTCAGCCGTGCCGCTTCGCGATCGGTCCGAGAATCCGGTAGCTCAACGCCGAAGGTCACCAGCTTCATACGGCCTCTCACGATCAAATCCGCTTCTGCGAATTTGTCCTTCGGGGACGACCTGCCGCAACTGCAAGCAGACGCCTCCGAAGCCGACAGCGCCGTCAAAACCGAAGCGGCGACCAAGACCGCAACGCGATATGAATTCATTGAAATCCCCCACTCGCGCGGCTCAAATCTTGCGCGCGCCGATGCACAGCATCACTGCAGATTTGTCGGGATTGAGGCGATGACGGCCGCTAAGGTTGTAAATTGCGACCACCGGCCGCTTGCAACGCAGCAGTGATCGTTGCCAACGGGATGACCAACGACAGAGGCGCGTCGATCAGCGCAAGCGCGCCGTAGGTCTTGTACCACTCAGCCACTCTGTCATTCTTGGCATCGATCGCCATCACAACACCGCCGACTTCGGTGGTGACGCGCAGGCATCGCTTGCCGGCAGCCAGCAGCAATTGGCCGCCCATCCCCTGCCCCTGCAGTCGTTTGTCGACGGCCAGGCGTGTCAGCCGGAAGCCCGGCACCTCGTGGCGGGCAAGACCGCGCTTGACCTCATCGGGCACGATCTCGGGCTTGATGGATGTGGGCGCGAGGCTGTAAAAGCCGCGGATCGTTTTTCCATCGGCATCGTCGATCGCAAGAAAGGTCTTGGACCCGCCCTGTTCATGGCTCTGGCGTGCGTAGCGCTGCAGAAAATCGTTGAGATCGGCATCGCCGCAGTCGAATGATTTGCGATCGTGATGTTTGCCGATCGGCTCTTCGTGCCAGGCCGTCATACGGATTTCGGCAAGGCTCCAGCAGCCGCCAGCAGTCTTTCATTCGGCTGAGGCGGATTTTCCAGAAGTTCGAGAATGCGCCCGTAATCGCGCTCCGATGCTTTGATGACCTCCGCCTCGGCGATGACGGCATCGGCCTCCCGCAATGCCGATTGTGTCACGAAATTGGTGAGATCCGTATTGCGAAGTGCTGCCGCCCGCACCAGCTTGGCTTTGGCCGATGCGGCAACCCGCAGACTCATGCGCTCATTGTCTTCAACGGCCACCCTTGGCATGGCAGACTCCATCTGTACTCATTGAAAGAGTACGCAGGATGGCAGTGTGCGTCAATCTCTGTATGCTTTCAATACGTACAAAGCCAAAGGCAATATCACCCCAGCACCCCCTTGATCTTCGCTACATCCTCCGCCGTCGCCGGATTGTACACCACCATGCTGAGGTCGGGCCGGCCGTCCACCTGGAAGGCGGAATATTCGAAGGAGAGCAGGCCGAGCACCGGGTGCTTGATGTGTTTGACCCCCTCGCCGTGGGTGCGCACGTCGTTGTCGCGCCACATCGCCAGGAATTCCGGGCTCTTGCGGCAGAGTTCGTCGATCAGCGGCTCCACTTCATCGGCAGCACCTGCACGCGCCGCATCCACCCGGAAGGCGGCGACGACGAAGCGGGCCACACTTTCCCAGTCATATTGGGCGGCGCGCACTCTGGGATCGAGGAAGATGAAGCGCAGCACGTTGCGCTCCTCCGGCGGCAGCGCGCCGCAATCGGTCAGAAGCACCGTCGCCGCCCGGTTCCAGCCGACCACGTCCCAGATCGCCGTGCGGATCAGCGCCGGGCACGGGTCGAGCGCATCGAGCACGCCCTGAAGCCGCGGCGTGATGCCCTGCTCGCTGCGGTAGCGCACTTCGGGCGGGCGGCCGAGGCCGATGAGGAAGAGATGCTCGCGCTCGACATCGGTCAGCATCAGGGCGCGGGCGATCCGGTCGAGCACGTCTGATGACGGCGCGCCGCCGCGCCCCTGCTCCAGCCAGGTGTACCAGGTCGGGCTGATATTGGCGCGGTTCGCCACCTCCTCGCGCCGCAGCCCCGGCGTGCGGCGGCGCTCGCCGGCAAAGCCGAAGGCGGCGGGATCGAGCTTGGCGCGGCGGTCCTTGAGATAAACGCCCAGCCGATTGTCCGAGGCGACGAATTCACTCATCCTGTTAGCCTTTATACCATGATAATATCACTACTTTACCATGATACCAGACTGCTCGATATCTGTCTGCGGTTAAATCAGGAGATATCGACATGCGCATCTTCGTCACTGGAGCCACCGGCTGGGTCGGCTCGGCCGTCGTCAGCGAATTGATCGGCGCCGGCCATCAGGTGCTGGGACTTGCCCGTTCGGACAAGGGAGCGGCGGAACTGGCGGCATCCGGCGCCGAAGTCCAGCGCGGCACGCTCGAGGATCTGGAAGGTCTGCAGCGTGGCGCGACCGAGACCGACGGCGTCATCCACACCGGCTTCAACCATGATTTCTCGAAATTCGCCGAAAACTGCGCCCTCGACCGGCGGGCCATCGAGGCGCTCGGCGAAGCGCTCCGGGGCTCAGAGCGCCCGTTGCTCGTCACGGCTGGCCTCGGCCATGCGCCCGGCCGCATCGGCACCGAGAAGGACCCGCCGATGCCGACGACGGAGACCTATCCCCGCGCCTCCGAAATCACTGCCGTGTCGCTCGTCGCCCGCGGCGTCCGCGCCGCAACCGTCCGGCTCCCGCCCTCCGTGCACGGCCATGGCGATCACGGCTTCGTGCCGATGCTGATCGATATCGCCCGGCAGAAGGGCGTTTCCGCCTATATCGGCGAAGGAACCAACCGCTGGCCGGCCGTGCACCGGCGCGATGCCGCCCGCGTCTATCGCCTGGCGCTGGAACGCGGCGCCGTCGGCGGCCCCTTCCTCGCGGTCGCCGAAGAGGGCGTGGTTTTCCGGGAAATCGCCGAACTCATCGCCCGGCGACTGAACGTGCCGGTCGCCTCACTTTCACCGGAAGAGGCGGTGGAACATTTCGGCTGGTTTGCGACCTTCGCCGGCTTCGATGTCCCGACGTCGAGTGCTCACACCCGCGCGCTCATCGGCTGGCAGCCGGAGCAGCCGGGACTCCTTGCCGACATCGACCACCCGGCCTATTTCGGCAGCTGATGTTTGGAAAACAGAGACTTAGCCGCATTGCATGAATCAAATTGCAAGCGACGCGGTCAGCGCGTCCGGCCCTCGTTCATATCGAAGCCGACGGCAAAACCGCCTCGGAAAGCAGCAACGACAGCGCCAAGGCCAGGCCCAACGATGGGAGCAATTGAGTAGCGCAGCCGCAGCTAGCTGCGCGGCGTCGTCCAGAACCTCACCCTGCCCCTTTGCGAGACGCTTCAGGGTGAGGCTCGCTTGAGTGTCGGCGGCAATCTGCAGGAATGACCGATCGCCTGAACCAAGCTATTCGTTGATATCGGGCTCAACCACCCTGGCGAGGTTTTTCAGGGATTCCTGCCAGCCGAGATAACAAGCCTCGGGCGGGATGACATCCGGCACGCCGGCTTGCACGATGTCCACCTCGGTGCCCACCGAAACCTTCTTCAGCGTCACGGTGACTTCCATTTCGCCCGGTAGGTTGGGGTCATCGAATTTGTCGGTGTAGCGAACGCGTTCCCCAGGGACGAGTTCGAGAAATTCGCCGCCGAAGGCGTGGCTGTTGCCCGTCGTGAAGTTGCGGAACGACATTTTGAAAGTGCCGCCGACGGCCGGCTCCAGATGATGCACGGTGCAGAGGAAGCCGTTCGGCGGAAGCCATTTGGCAAGCGCGTCGGCCTCGATGAATGCACGATAGACCTTGTCCGGGCTGGTCGCGAAAACACGGTGCAGGCGTATGGTGTTCGGCATGGTCGTAATCCTTTGAATGGACGGAATGGACGAACCTAGGACGCATATGGCTTGGCCGATCCGACACCGGATCGAACTTTTCTTCAAGAAAGATTGCTCGGGCAGCGTGTCGTGCTCAACTGCGTTTGCAGTCGAATGGATCAGCCGGGCATGCCGTCGAATTGCGGGAGATCGAGCGGCCTTGCCCATTTCAGCCGGCGCCTGGTGAACATTTCGACCCCCGGCTCGATCAGTTCCGGCCGGTCAAGGCTGCCGAGCGTCACGAAGACAAGGCCGGGAAAGCTTTCCAGGTTGCTGCTGAACAATCTGGCGCCGCAATCCGGGCAGAAGTTGCGGTCGAGCCCCTTGCCGGAAGCGGCAATGTAGTGGAACGCTTTCGGGCGGCCGGCGACCAGGGCGAAATCCTCCTGCGGTATGGCGAAGAATGTCGCCGCCTCGCCGCCCGACGCCTTCTTGCAATCCAGGCAATGGCAGTTGGCGACAAAATTCGGATCGGTGTCGAAGGCAAATTTTACCGCGCCGCAGGCGCACTGCCCCGTATATTTCCCGGTCATCTCAGGCCCCTCATCGCGGGTTGGAACGTCTTGCGATATCGCCGTCCCCGGGCGCGGTGGCGCCCCGGGGGCGGAAGCGTCGAAATTCGCGTGCGCTTAAGCTGCGTCTTGCTTTCGCAAGGCATCAAGGAGCGTTCGGGCGCCCTGTGTCGACGAAGCCGGATTCTGGCCGGTGATCAGCAGTCCATCCTGAACGACATGCACGCCCCAATCCGCCGTCTTCGAAAATTTTGCGCCCTGCTCTTTCAGCACGTCCTCGAGCAGGTAGGGAACGACGTCGACAAGG
Source organism: Rhizobium chutanense (assembly GCF_002531935.1). Classification (GTDB taxonomy): domain Bacteria; phylum Pseudomonadota; class Alphaproteobacteria; order Rhizobiales; family Rhizobiaceae; genus Rhizobium; species Rhizobium chutanense. The sequence continues at coordinate 75,341 of NZ_NWSV01000028.1, forward strand.
TGCATGGCCTCTTCTTCGGAATCGGTGAACCCCGTGACCGCCCGGCCTCTGGCGATGGGCGTTCCATCCGGCGCCCTGACATTCGTCAGGATACCGGGTGCGTGGCAGACGAGCGCTACAGGTTTTCCCGCCGAAAGCATGTCCTCGATCAGCGACAGCGCATAACGGTCGTTCGTCAGGTCCCAAAGCGGGCCGTGCCCGCCGGGAAAGAACACGCTGTCATAATCCGCCTGGTTGATTTCGGACAGCTTCACCGTGTTGGCGAGCCCAGTCTTTGCGGCCGTGTCTTGTTCAAAGCGGCGCGTCGCTTCCGTCTGGAAGGCCGGCTCATTGCTCTTCGGATCGAGCGGAGGCTGACCGCCCTTCGGCGAAGCCAGCGTGATGTCGACCCCGGCATCCCGGAAAACGAAGTAGGGAGCAGCAAGCTCCTCGAGCCAGAATCCCGTCTTCTTGCCGGTGTTTCCCAACTGATCATGCGATGTGAGAACCATGAGAATTTTCATTGCTCAGCTCCTTCAAAGCCGGCCGGCGGACAAACCGTCGCCGCCCGGATTTACGGTGAAATACTGCCTGCAATCTCATGCTGAAACCGATGGGGACATAGAGCGGCGGCGCCGCGAAACAAGCTCTCTCGCGTGCTTTGCCAAGAACGGATGTCGCGCGCCGCTTAGCCCCTGTGAGATTCGAGGTTAAGATGTATGAAGGAGAAACGACGTCGCGTAAGCCCATTCGAGGACCTGGAAAGTGAGCAAGCCGAATTACCGCGACATCGCCCGCCATGCCGGCGTCGGAACTGCGACGGTCGAACGGGTCTTGAACGGGCGTGGGGGTGTTCGCCCTGAACTGGTCGAAAAAGTCGTCTCCGCCGCACGTCGCCTGGATTACCCGCGCAAGCTTCCCGAGACCCATCGCGGCCTCCTCAGGATAGAAGTGCTGATGGTTCGGCCGGAAACGAGCTTCTACCGTCGCCTTTCGCATGCTTTCGAAAGAATCGCCGCCACCCTCGATCCCTTGGTCGTCGTGCACCGCAGCTTTACCGACGAATTGAATCCGGAGGCGATTGCGCGGCGCATCGTTTCGAGCGACCTTTCCCGCGCCGGCCTGATCCTTGCGGTGCCGAGCAGCCCGATGATCAGCGCCGCGGTGGAAAAGGTCAATGCGCAAGGTCTGCCGGTCGTGCACGTCGTGACACGCGCCTCCGAGCGCGTCGGCGAATTTATCGGCATCGACAACAATGCCGCCGGCCGCACGGCCGCGCTCTACATCAGCCGGATGGCTGCCCGGACCGGGCCTGTCGTTGCCATCTGCCACCCCATCTATCAGGTACATCGCGATCGCATCCGCGGCTTTTCCGACTATTTCCGTGATTATCCCGGCGCCTCCGGCTTCGAATGGCTGGGATTTGGCGGCGATGAGGAGCGCGCCAGCGCCGATCGCCTGTGGTCGGCCCTGGAGATGTATCCCGACCTTGCCGGTCTCTATAATGCCGGCGGCGCCAATTCCGCCCTGATCGAGGTGCTTCGCCGGCATCCGCGCGGCCGTGATGTCTTTTTCGTCGGGCACGAATTGACCGAATATACCCGCGCGGCCTTGCAGGACGGCATCATGGATGTGGTGCTGGATCAGGCGCCGGAGGCGCAGGCGCGCCGCGCGCTCGATCTCGTTCTGAACCGAATCGGCTTGACCGATATCAAACCGGACCAGGCACCCATCCGCTTCATTACCATCACCAAGGAAGGGCTTTGATCCGCCCCCACAGGTTGGGGATTGTTAATCAGAAATGCCTAATGTAAATCTTGACGTGCACAAGTTGTGAGGTAGTTGATTTGCTACAATAACTGATTAGGATTCGCTCAGGGGAGAGCTTCGGACATGCGGAAAATTCGTGCGGCCCGCCCGGCCCGCGGAAAAACGGAGGCAAAAGCTTTGAGCTCGATCGACCGGCTTTTGTTCTTTGACCGCGATTTCAATCCCGTCGAGAATTTGCTGGGCAATGAGCTGCCTGCATCAGTCAAACCGGCCGCGTCGTTTTGGGAGCATTTTGCCGGATTGGACAGATCGGCGCTGACGCTGGCTTTCTCTTCCATGGGCGAGAGTGCCCAGCCTTTGCGGATATTTGCCGAGCCCGGCAGGCCCGGCTCGCGCGGACTGACGATTTATCGGATCGGAGATCTGTATGCGGTGGTTCGCTCCGAAGAACCGATCGACGATGAGCGCGCAACCCTTTGGCATCTCGCCACCCACGATCCGCTGACCGGACTGCCGAACCGACGCCAGTTCAGCGACGACCTTACCGAGTTTTTGCAGGAGACCGCCGGCACGAACGAGACCCTGTCTCTGATGCAGCTCGATCTTGACGATTTCAAACCCGTGAACGACACGCTCGGGCATGCGGCTGGAGACAAGCTTCTTCAATTCGCGGCAAGGCGTATTCAGGGCTGCCTCGCCGCTGACGACAGAGCCTACCGACTGGCGGGTGACGAATTCACCGTCATTTCCATGGGTTCGGGGCATCCGGCCAAGGCCCACCGTTTGGCGGAAGCGTTGGTCGCCGCATTCAAGAAGCCCTTCACCATCGATGGCATCACCGTCTTTGTCGGCACCAGCATCGGCATATCGACCGCTCCCCCGGACGGGACAACTCCGGAGCAGCTGATGAAAGCCTCCGACCTCGCCCTCTACGCCGCCAAGAAAGAGGGGCGCGGTCGGGCAAGCGCCTTCGATGCCTCGATGCTGGAATTGCTGGAGCAGCGTGAACTGCTGCGCCGCAGCCTTCGCATGGCCCTGGTCCAGCAGGAATTCTTCGTCGAGTACCAACCCATCGCCGAGGGCGGCAGCATCGTCGGCTTCGAAGCCTTGCTGAGATGGCACCACCCTCTGCTCGGAAATATCCCCCCCGTGACATTCATTCCGATGGCCGAGGCCGATGGCATGATGCCCGATATCGGCGCGTGGGTTCTGGAGCAGGCATGCCGCGAGGCAATGAAGTGGCCTGAGAATTACATCGTCGCCGTCAATGTATCGGCGGCCGAATTCCTGACGAGCGGTCTCACGGATCGCATATCCCAGACGCTGGATCTGGTCGGCTTGCCGCCCGATCGCCTGGAACTCGAGATCACCGAAAGCGTGCTGCTCGAGCGGACCGTCAATAACATCGATACGCTGAATACGCTCAACGTATTGGGGATACGCATCTCGCTCGATGATTTCGGGACCGAATATTCCTCCCTGAGCTATCTGAAGACATTCCCTTTCGACACGATCAAAATCGACAAATACTTTATCACCGATCTCGAAACCGATCCGAAAAGTCAGACGATCGTCCGCTGCGTCGTCGACCTGGCCCATGGCCTCGACATGCAGGTGACGGCCGAAGGCGTTGAAACACCGGCTCAGGCGGAATGGTTGCGCCATGTGGGCTGCGACAGGCTTCAAGGTTATCTGGTGAGCAGGCCGCTTCCGGTCGAGGCAATCGGCGAGTTCATCTCCCGGGCGGAAACATCTGTGCGGCACGCTCTGTCATAGCGAGCAACCGATTTTTCGCGGGGAAACTGATGGAGGATGGATTGGAAGACAAAGCGTCTGGCTTCGACGACCATGCATTCGTGCCGATGGTCTCGCTCGAAATGAACCTTGCGATGTTCAAATCCCGGTGGCAGCTTTGCGACGGGATTACCGAATATCTCTCGGAAATCCTGGGCCAAAGCCACAGCGATCCGGCTCGATATACCAATTTTCTTTCCGTTGCGGCAAACGAACTCGTCGAGCTTGCTTTCCGTTCGACCAGAGCGCCCGGAAGGATACGGTTCGGCCTCTATCGGAGCGCGACATTCAATCGGCTGAGAATTGCCTTTCCTTGCGACGACGCCTTCGACCGCCGGCCCACGAAGGCGACGGCAAACGAACGCCCGCCGGTCGCCATCGCCGGCTCTGCAGACCCGGTCGTCAAGCCCGAAGAAACACTCTTGCTCCGAGACTTGGCGACCATATTCCGCGCCGCGATCCGAATTGAAGAGGACGAGACGCACGGAATGCAAATCATCGCGGATTTCCCCTCCAGGGAGGATTTCCAATGAACATGCTTCCCCTGCCCTTTTCCGCGCATTTCGATCCGACCAATCAGGAACTTTTGCTGTCCGGCAAGTTGCGGCCCGAAAGCGCCGGCGAGATTGCCGATGTCCTGACGCTGGTGCGGCAAAGTTTGGAAAAATACAGCGGGGTCGTTTACCTCAATGTCAAACGCCTGACGCACATCAACATGACCGCCTTCGCCGCCTTGTCCGATGTTCTCAAGGCGAGCTGCCGGGCCCGGCCGGACCGCCGGATCGTCATCATCACCTCGAGCGTGGTGGCATGGTCGACCTCGCTGTTCGAGACGCTGGTCGCCTCACAGCCGAACCTGTCGATCGAAGTCTACGATTCGGCATTTTATCCGGGCCAGAGCTTCGTCGAGGATGAGAGTTTCATTCCCATCCTGCGCACCCAGACGAAAATGACATGGCGGCACGAACGGGAACTGCTGCCTCTCCACGGCCTGCGCAGCGGCCTTGCCATCGCCGACATCTGCTGCGGAATTGGCGATTTCGCCGCCCTGGTCCAGCGGGAATTCAAGCCGTCGCGCCTTGTCGCGCTGGATCATTCCGTGCGCAGCCTCGACTATGCCCGCAAGGTCGCCGCCGATTTCGATCTGCAGGGGATCGAATACACCTATGGCGACGCCTCGCAAATGCTGCTTCGAGACAACCAGTTCGACTTCGTCACCTGCCGGCATTCGCTGCAGATTTTCAATCGTCCCGAGATGCTGCTCAGGGAGCTTTACCGCATCTGCAAACCAGGCGGCCGTGTCTACATCACCAACGAGAAAAATTCGCATTGCCTGGGCGAGCCGCATGCCGAAACAATAAAATGGACTTACGAGGAGGTCGCCAAACTGTTCAGGCACTTCCACATGGATGTCGAAATGGGGCCGAAAAGCCGCCATCTGCTGGCCGATGCCGGGTTCGACGCCATCAAGGTCGACTGCTTCATGGTGACCAACCTGGATGGGGATCCGCAGGACTTCGCAGACATCATCGAAGCTTGGGAAAATGTCTATGCCGGTGAGATGGCGGTGCGGCGGGGCGACTCCGTGGAGTTCATTCGCAGGTTCCGGCAAGGCTTCAGGGATCACATCTTTGCCGCTCTTCACCCCAAGGGTTACGCGGGCTGGCCGATCTGGGCCGCCTCCGGACGAAAGCCGCTGTAATGGATGCGCGATCAGCGAGAAGACCGGCAAGATTGGGCTCGTTTCGGGCAAAGTTCATCCTGGTCGTCGGTGGCGCCGTCCTCTTTGACTTGCTGGTCAGCGGCGGACTGGCGCTTTGGAACGTTCAGAGGCTATCGCGCGACGCAACGCTCGAGGTCGGCCAGGGTCTTGAAGCGGCAAGCCAGGAATATATCCGTACCTATGCAGATTCCACCGCGGCGCAGGTGGGCTTGCTGCTGCGGCAAGTTCATAACGACGTCGACACTCTGGCCGGTGTGCTGCAGGCGCAGATCGACGATCCCGAACGCAACGCCGACGTCGGCGCCGCGATCGCACGCACATCTCCGGGCAGTGTCAGCCTTTCCTACGATCAGAATGGGAGATGGTCTCAGAATGCTCCGAACTCCGCCTCGGTCGTCAGCGTCTGGGGGTATTTGCTCGGACCGGACCATAAGCCGAAGGCGGACGTCGAGAGCGATATCCGCACGAGCGCGGTTCTGGATCTCGTTGCGCCGAGCCTGATGCAGCACGGGGCTTCAAAGCTGCAGATGTATTATATCGGCTCGAAAGAACGACCGATCTTCAGGACGGCGCCCTACACCGACCAGGCCCAGACCTTCGACCGGCTTTATCCCGGTCACAACGACGCCAATTTCTGGGACTTCTTTTTTCCCGGCCTTTATGAGTCCTGGCAGGGCTGGGCCAAAGACATGAAAACGCGGCCGGTCGCCGACGACATCACCCAGACAGCGCCCTATACCGATGCCATTACCGGCAAGCTGATCGTCAGTTTCTTTCATCCATTGTGGACCGCCGACAGGAAGGACGTCGCCGGGACCGCCGGCGCCGACATCACACTCGATCAGCTCGCGCAGACGGTTGAAAATGTCAAAGTGGCCCAGTCCGGTTTCGGATTTCTGGCCATGTCCGACGGCAATGTCGTCGCGATCAACGGCACCGGCGAAAAAACCCTCGGTCTGCGGGCTGCGAGCGATGCGGGCGGAACCGGCGTGACCGGCCTGGAGCGTTCCTTGAAGGGAAGCTCTCAGCCGGCAATCGCAAAACTGGCCCTCGACCGCGAACAGGGCATTCAACATTTGCTGCTGCAGCAGGACGGCAGCGAAGTTCCCTATATCGCGATCGTGAAGAAACTGCCTGCGACCAATCTCTGGTCCAGCGGCCCGGTCCGCCAGGAGGCGATGTCGCTTGGCGTGATCGTGCCCGAACGGGAGATCGAAGCCTCGCTTTACGCGGCCCAGGCCAAGATTTCCGAGGCGACGAACCGGATCGTGCTCTACCAGATCCTGGCGATCCTGATGTCGCTGCTGATCGTGACGATCGCGGTATTTGCCGCCTCGAAACGAATAACCGGCGGAATCAGCGCGCTGGCAGGTGCGGCCAAACGCATTCAGGCGAAGGATTATTCGGTCAGGGTGGCCATAAGAAGCAAGGATGAGGTCGGCGAGGCCGGCGAAGCCTTCAATCGGATGGCCCAGGAGATCAGCTACCACACGGAAAATCTCGAACAGCTCGTCGAGGAGCGAACCGCTCAGATCGAAGACGCAAAGGAAGAGATTTCGATGCTGAACTCGCAGCTCCAGCGGGAAAACCGGCGCCTCGGAACGGAGCTCGCCGTCGCCGAGAGAATCCAGCTGATGGTCCTCCCGCTGGATCAGGAGCTCGAGGCGTTCCAGGCGCTCGAGATAGCGGCCTATATGAGACCCGCCGAAGAGGTCGGCGGTGATTATTACGACGTCTTGAAGAACGGTAGCCGGCTGAAGATCGGCATCGGCGACGTCACCGGGCACGGGCTCGAAAGCGGCGTGTTGATGCTGATGGTTCAGTCCGTCGCCCGCGCCCTGCAGGAAGCCGGAAATACCGATGCGGTGAAATTTCTCACAGATCTGAACAGCGCTCTGTTTAAAAATATCGTCAGAACGAAAATCGACAAACACCTCACTCTGGCGTTTCTTGACTACGACGGAAAAGAGATGATCCTGTCGGGACAACACGAGGAAGTTGTCATCGTGCGGGCAAACGGCGAGGTCGAGCGCATCAACACCATGGATCTGGGCATTCCGATCGGGCTGGAAGCCGATATCTCAGCCTTCGTCAAAACCCGCGAAATCGCATTCGAAAAAGGGGACCTCATACTCCTGCATACGGATGGCGTCACGGAGGCCGAAAACGGCGCCGGAGAACTGTTCGGCATGGAACGGCTGTGCCGTGAAGCCGTTCGCTTGAAGGATCTGAGCGCTGAGAAAGTCGTTTCCGAAATTGTCGCGACACTCATGCTCTTTATCGGACCGCAGAAAATCTACGACGACATTACGCTTCTGGCAGTACGGCATAGGTGAGACATGACGCCAACGGTCTACGGCATCGAATCTCTGACCGACATAAGCCTGGATTCCGGCGCGCGCCTGACCTTGACGGACGGTCCCCTTCAGCTCGGATGGAAGCACTCGGGAATGACGGCCGACTTCATAGCGCAGGTCATGGCGCTGCAGTATTCGCGTTCCAAGAAAGACTACGTGCAGGCGCATCACGACATCGGATACCTCAGCAACGAGCTGATCGAAAACGCCGTGAAGTTTCGGCAGCCCGGTGAGATCCTCATCGAAGCCGGCATATTCCAGGGAAGCTTTTTGATCAGGGTGAAAAACGCCATCGATGGCGTGACATCCACTCGCTTTCAGCAACTGCTGCGTCGCCTTCAATCGAAGGACCCCGGCGAACTTCTCCTTGAGCAAATCGAAACCAACGCCATATCGCCGGCAAGCGGTTCGGGCTTGGGATTGCTCACGCTTCTCAGCGACTACGACGCAAAAATGGCATGGGCATTCGAAGGGAGTGACGACCAGCCTGTCATACTGACGACGACTGCAGCCGTGGCGATGCCGCCCTCCTCCAACCCGTGAGCGAAGAATGGAAATCAGCGACGAAAATTTCCGCGTATGGGCGGAACAAAACGAAGTGTATTTCGACGGCGTCTTCCGGCTGGCAGGACCGGACGCCTATGCGCCCATTTATTCATTGGTAACAGCCCTGCTCCATGGAGGGCACAAACAGGTGACATTCAATCTCACCGGCCTAGAGTTCCTCAATTCCTCCGGCATAAATCTGCTCGCCAAGTTGACGATCGAAGCCAGAAAGATGGGCGACCTCCTGCTTGTCGTCAAAGGCACCAATCAATATCCCTGGCAAGCCAAGTCGCTGCCGAACCTCAAGAAGCTGCACCCGCTTCTCGATTTGCGTTTGGCGTGAGTCGAGGCAAGGCAGGTGATGAGTTGCGACGCCGATGGATGCCGTTTGGATGCTCGGCTCAAGGCCGAGCACGACGGAGAGAGGGCGGGCGCAAAGGGCTATTTTCGGCGCACAGCCGGTTTCTGACCGCCCGCCTACCGGCGGCCATCGTCACGGGCCAACTGCGGGGCGAAGGGGAGGAGCAAGCTGGGAGGCATGGCAGCAGGTCATTCGTAATATCGCCTCGCCGCCGCCGGCCGGATGGGAATGTGGATTTGTTAAGTATTTCAAGTTGTTTAGGACCATAGTCCGACCGACATCGGACCTCGGGCCGATGTGGAAGACGCAAACAAGGTCTAACCTCCGACATCTCATACGCGATGCCCCACATCGCACTTGATGATCCGATCCGGAGGAAGATGATGCGGATAGTAACCTTAGCGTCCTTGGCTGCACTCTCGCTGGCCCTTGCAGCAAGCCCGGCCACCATTGCAGGCTTCGACATGTCAGCTCTGGCGAAGGACGGCGGCAACGGTGGTGGAAATGGCGGCGGCAACGGCGGCGGCAATGGTGGTGGCAACGGCGGCGGCAACGGAAACAGCGGCAGCCACGGCAGCAGCAACCAGGGCAGCGGTTCGACCCACGGCAAATCCTCCGGCGTGAAAGGCAAATCCACCGAGGCAGGCAGCAAGTCCAAGTCTGCCAAGAATGACGACACCAAAACCGTCACGAAAGAGAAGAACATGTCGGCGCAACTTGCCGGCCTGAATTCTCTGAAGCGGAATTACAGGGCGTTGATGCATACGTCGGACCCACGCATGACCGCCATCTCGGCCTATGCCATGGCCTATGCCCAGTACGAACTCGACAATGGAACCGAGCCGGCAGCCGATGATCCTCTGTTGGGCGACGCGGCCCTGGAGGAGGCATTGGCTTCCGCAACGAAAACCGGTCAGGTCAGCCCGGCTGTTCTGGACGAAGCCAAGACCATCCTTGGAGTTGGCGACGCGAATGGAAAGATTGATCAGATCCGCACCTCGCTGGAAAACGTCCCCCGGCAAACGTCAGACGAATAGCCGCGAGTGAGGTGCAGGCGGTGCGAAGCGCCCCAGAATGGCTCCGCACTCAATTAAGAGAGCATTTCCGTCTTTGTTAAAGTGACGGAAATGCTCTTTTTTTTCGCCATTTCGAGCGCGAACCTGCTGTCCGTCATGGGCGGGACGGCTGCCTTGCGCCGCATGCGCCTATTGGCCAAGGAGACAATCGGCTCGGCAAATCGATATAGTTGATCCCGGCACGCCCTGAATGGCCGTCATGGCACTCGGGAAGCGCTCACCATTGACAGACGTGCAGTCAACGACGGAGAGCCAGATGTATATTCTTTTTGGTGGTGACTTCACCCGTGCAACGCTCGTTCAATGGGTTCTCGACGAAGGCAAGATCGAATACGAACTTAGAAAAATCGACATTATCAATGGCGAGCACCGCTCCGCGGAATTCCTCGCCATAAACCCGGCCGGTCTGGTGCCGGTGCTGATGACGCCGGAAGGCGATGCACTCTATGAGGTCGCTGCACTGATGTTGTACCTGGCTGAGCGGCACCAGCTCACGCAACTGGCTCCCCCATCGACCGACCCGGACAGGGGGCATTTTCTCTCGGCGATCTTCCATATCGCCGGGGACATACAATCCGAGATGAAGCGCTTCCATTTTCCACACCGCTTTTCTCTGAGAAGCGAAGACAATGCCGGAATTCAGGATTTGGCAAAGTCGCTCGTCCTCAGCCGATTGAGCGTGATGAACACCAGACTGGCGCAACGAGGTCCTTACGTCCTGGGAACTCGATTTTCCCTTGCGGATTTTTATCTGTGTTTTTGGGTCGCATACCTCGACCGCAAAGCCGTATGCACGCAGCTTGCCTCGATTGCCAAGCTTTACGATTTGGTTCGCGCTCGCCCGACCGCAACGCCGTATCTCGAAGAGACCGAGAGGATGGCAGACGCCTATGCGGAGATGATGAAACAGAATCCGAGCGGCGTCATTTCCTGACGACGGCAATGAGGTAGGCAAGTGGACGTGGCGCCGCCGGTTGGTGGAGGCAAGGAGCAGCGTTGCCGCGCGTGCTTCGAGGCTCCGCCCTCTCGGGCTGCGCACCTCAGCATGAGGGAGGTTGGAGAATGCCGCGCCTGCAATAGCGGGTGCTGGAGAATGCCGCGCCAGAAAAGCAGGCGCAGGAGAATGCCTCGCGCCAACACCCAGGAGAGCCTCACCCTGAGGTGCCCCGCAGGGGCCTCGAAGGGCGAGGCGGGCGCTCGGTGGTTGCCTTCACCGTCCCGCCGACCACGCACCCTGCGGTACAGCCCGGGCTGATCCCTGACAGAATGAACCGGGTTGAAGGTTGACAAGTCATAGTGCGTCGGAGGGAGGGCT
>NZ_NWSV01000029.1 GCF_002531935.1 Rhizobium chutanense
AGCCCTCCCTCCGACGCACTATGACTTGTCAACCTTCAACCCGGTTCATTCTGTCAGGGATCAGCCCGGGCTGTACCAGGGGCCGGCATCGGCACTCTGTTGGGCCGAGCCGAAAGCCAAGCCACGGCACCCTCCAACGTCCCTCATACTCGGCTCTCTTGAATGCCGGCGTCTCTCCTAAACAATCATCAGCGCCCGCACGAAAGCGACCGAGGCGAGCAGCGAGGCGATCGTTCGCACATGGTTCCACCATGTCCAGTCCCTGAGATAGGTGCTCCAGAGCGCCGCGGCATCCGGCCCGCTGCCGCTGACCTTCTCCAGCGCATCGTTCATCGGCACGTTGAAGACGATGGTCGAGAGGAACGAGGCAAGCACATAAAGGGCGGCACCTGCCAGCATCAGCATGGAAGCCCCGCCGCGCCAGTTCATCAGCGCCAGCACGGCAATGACGAGGCAGAGGATCGCCGTCGGCACGAACAGCGCCATGAAGGGCGAGCGGACGATCGTCAAGTTGATCGAGTTCATCGCGGCGATGCCCTGTTCGGCCGGGATGCGCGAGAAGGCGGTCATGATGAAGGTCGAGAAGGCGAAGAAGATGCCGGCGACGAGACCGCTGCCGATGGCGGCGGCCACGAGGGAAAGGATGAGGACGATCTGCATGTCGAAACTCCTTCCGCGGATGAAATAAGAGGAACTCTCTCATTTGCCAAATGAGATAAACTCTCTTATTTTGTTTGTCAATCATGAGGAGCACGCATGTCGCAACAGCCGGTCGCAACGCGCAGGCGCCAGCAGCATAACGGCCAGCCGCGGCGGATCCCGAGCCAGCAGCGCGGCCGCGAGCGTTTCGAGAAGATCCTCGCCGTCGCCTCGGAGCTGATCGAAAGCCATGGCAGCGACGGCCTGAAGATGAGCGAGATCGTCGAAAAGGCCGGTCTTTCCTTCGGCGCCCTCTACCAATATTTCCCCGACAAGAGCGCGATCATCCGCACATTGGCCGAGCGCTTCAACGAGGAGGGCAGGCGCTGCGTCGAGGCGGAACTGGCTGAGGTGACCGAGCCTGCGGCGCTCACCGGCGCGCTCGCCAATATCGCCGACGAATATTATGCCTTTTTCCGCCGCGAACCCGTGATGCGCGACATCTGGCATGCGACCCATACCGACAAGCTGCTGCAGCAGATCGACGCCGAGGATATGCAATTCCATGCCCAGGCATTTCTCGCCGTGCTCGTCCGCCTCCGGCCGGATCGCGACCGCAGCGAACTCCTGGCGATCGCCCGGCTGACCATGCATCTGCTTGCCGCCGCGGTGCGTTATGCCGTTTCGCTGAATGCGGCGGAGGGCGATGCGGCGATCGCCCTGTTCAAGAAGATGCAGGGCCCCGATATCGGCCGTCTCTTGGGGGAATAGCGCGCCTGCGTCTGGAAACGATGGCCTCTTGCTGCTATTGCCGGAGACGCAAAACCGAAGGAGAGCCGCATGATCCAGACGACATTTCCCGACCGCGCCGTGATGGCCGAACTGGTGGCCAAGATGCTCTGGGAGATCAAGGCGGTGCATTTCAATGCCGCCCAGCCCTACAGGCTCTCTTCCGGCATGGCGAGCCCGGTCTATATCGATTGCCGCAAGCTGCTCTCCTTCCCGCGCATCCGCTCGACGGTCATGGATTTTGCCGCCAGCACGCTGTTGCGCGATGCCGGCTTCGAGCAATTCGATTGCATCGCCGGCGGCGAGACCGCCGGCATTCCCTTCGCCGCCCTGCTTGCCGACCGCCTCGGCCTGCCGATGATCTATGTCCGCAAGCAGCCGAAGGGCCATGGCCGCAATGCTCAGATCGAAGGCAACATGCCGGAAGGTTCGCGCGTGCTCGTCATCGAGGATCTGACGACGGCCGGCGGCAGCATGTTCAAATTCATCGATGCGGTGCGGGCCGCCGGCGGCATCGTCGATCACGGCATCGCGCTGTTCTTCTACGGCATTTTCGGCGACCAGCGTTTTGCCGACGGCAAGGTCCGGCTGCATCACATCGCCACCTGGCGTAACGTGCTGGCGGTCGCCAGGGAGCAGAAACTGTTCGACGACAAGACGCTTGCAGAGGTCGAGGCCTTCCTCGATGCGCCGCTCGCCTGGTCGGGCCGCAATGGCGGCGTAAGTGAGCTTTCGCTCTAGCTATTGACAAAAGCTCGCTTAACCGGTTGATGAACGTAGAAATGCTGTTGGGAGGAATGCGATGATTTTGTGCTGCGGCGAAGCCTTGATCGACATGCTGCCGAGGGACACCACCTTGGGCGAAAAGGGCTTTGCGCCCTATGCCGGCGGCGCGATCTTCAACACCGCCATCGCGCTCGGCCGCCTCGGCATTCCCACGGCCTTCTTCACCGGCATTGCCGATGACATGATGGGCGAAATCCTGCTCGAAACGCTGAAGGCGAGCAATGTCGATTACAGCCCGTGCGCCATCACGCCGCGCCCCTCGACGATCGCCTTCGTCAAGCTGGTCAACGGCCAGGCGACCTATGCCTTCTATGACGAGGGCACGGCCGGCCGGATGATCACCGAGGCCGACCTGCCGGCGCTTGGCGACGATTGTGAAGCCCTGCATTTCGGCGCGATCAGTCTGATCCCCAGCCCCTGCGGCGAAACCTACGAGGCGCTGCTCGACCGCGAGGCCGCCCGCCGCGTCATCTCGCTCGACCCGAATATCCGCCCCGGTTTCATCAAGGACAAACCGGCGCATATGGCCCGCATCAAGCGCATGGCCGCCAAATCCGACATCGTCAAATTCTCCGACGAGGACCTCGACTGGTTCGGCCTCGAAGGCGATCATGATACGCTCGCCGCCCACTGGCTTGATCATGGCGCCAAGCTCGTCGTCATCACCAAGGGCGCCGAAGGCGCCTCCGGTTACACCAGGCAGCGCAAGGTGACGGTGCCGAGCGAACGCGTCGCGGTGGTCGACACGGTCGGCGCCGGCGACACTTTCGATGCCGGCGTACTGGCGTCGCTGAAGATGGATAATCTGCTGACCAAGGCGCAGGTCGCCAATCTCGATGAAAAAGCGCTGCGCAATGCGCTGGCGCTGGGCGCCAAGGCGGCTGCCGTCACCGTGTCGCGCGCCGGCGCCAACCCGCCCTGGGCGCATGAGATCGGGCTCTAAAACGAAGCTGCACGAGCGGACGATGATCGATCAGCCGACCGGACGCTCGGGAGCGGTCACCATGTCCCGCAGGAAGTTTTCGCACCAGAGCGAGACGTCGTGAGAGAGCAGATGTTCCATCATCATGCTCCAGCGCTCGCGGCGCTCCTCGAGCGACATGGCAAGGCCCCTGGCGAGCGCATTGGCCGTGCCTTCGACATCGTAGGGATTGACCAGCAGCGCCCCCTTCAACTCCCGTGCCGCGCCGGCGAAGCGCGATAGCACCAAGACGCCCGGGCGATCGGCATCCTGGGCGGCGACATATTCCTTGGCGACGAGATTCATGCCGTCGCGCAACGGCGTGACCAGCCCGATCGTCGCCAGGCGGTAGAGGCCGGCGAGCACGGTGCGGCTGATCGATCGGTTGACATAGCGGATCGGCACCCAGTCGACCGTTCCGATGGCGCCGTTGACGCGGCCGGCCTGCTCGGCGACCATCTTCTGCATATGCTCGTATTCGGGAACTTCCGATCGCGATTTCGGCGTGACCTGCAGATAGGTGACCTTGTTCTGGTAGGCAGGATTGTTGGTAAGGAAGCGTTCGAATGCGTCCAGCCGCTGAATGATGCCCTTGGAATAATCGAGGCGGTCGACGCCGATGATCATGTCCCGGCCTTCGATGCTGCGCCCGGTCTTCTGCACCATGACATGGTTTGCGGCTTTCTCGGCGAATTCGGCGAAGGCTGCGGTCTCGATCCCGATCGGATAGGCGCCGGCCTTGAAGATCCGCCCATGGGAATCGAAGGATCCGTTTCCGAGGTCGTCGCCAATGCCCTCTCTTCTGAGATAGCCGGCGAAGTTCTGGAGATCGTAATCGGTCTGGAAGCCGACGAGATCGTAGTGGGAAAGCCCGCGCATGATCTCTTCGTGGACCGGCATGGTGACGAGAATGTCGGCCGGCGGCCAGGGAATATGCAGGAAGAAACCGATCCGGTTCTTCAGCCCCATTTGCCGCAATTCAGCCGCCAGCGGAATGAGGTGGTAGTCGTGAACCCAGATGATATCGTCCGGCTCGATCATCGGCGCCAGCCGGTGCGCGAAGAAGCGGTTGACGCGGAAATAGCCGGCCATTTCCTTTCGGCCATATTCGGCGAGGTCGAGGCGGTAGTGACAGATGGGCCAGAGAACACGGTTCGCAAATCCGCGGTAATATTCCTCGACATCGGTATCGGTGAGATTGGTCAGCGCATAGGTGATGTTGCCCTTCTGCAGTTGCGACAGCGGGCCAGGCTCCCTGTCGCCGCTCGACTCTCCCGACCATCCCATCCAGATGCCGCCACGCGCCTCCAAGGCTGCCTGCAACGCGACAGCAAGCCCGCCGGCCGCGGCGCTCCCATCCTTGGCCGGCATGGGGACACGATTGGAAACGACGATAAGACGGCTCATGAGCTTCCTTTGGTGAGGATGGAACGTGGAAACGCTCTGTGGCGAACGTCTCGGGCGATCTCCTGAACCTGGCAGGGGCCGTGATCCGGATGCGGGTGGCCCGGTGCAAGCGCCAGCGGAACAATGAAATGGAGCGCGATCCCCGGCATGGCAAGCCATGTCGTCGGAACGGCACTCCGCACAGATTTTGCTTAAATCTAGGGCGATGGCGACAGATTGAAAGAATTCTTTCTACAATTTTCTATTAGAAGAACGTTCAATCCGCTTTTGTGGCGCAGCACTCGGCGTCGAGCCACCGGTCCCGACCCATCCTTCGGACCGAAAAAAAGGGCGAAGCCGCAGCGTCTCGACTCCCTCTTCTCCCCAGCGGGGAGAAGGTGCCCGTAGGGCGGATGAGGGGGCCGGCGACGCCGGTCTTTCTTAACTACATCCATGCGAGCTTTAACCGAGCTGGCATTGGCGCGCGCTCAGGGTAGGCTGTGAGGTGAAGGGTGTGCCGTGAGGCCCCCTCATCCGGCTGCCGCCACCTTCTCCCCGCTGGGGAGAAGAGGATATGCCGCAACCTCTCCGTTCCTCACTCACCTCTCGCAGGGCATGTCCCCTCGCCCCGTTTACGGGGAGAGGGCTAGGGTGAGGGGCGGCCCTCGATACTTACTTCGCCAGCTTCGCCAGCGCCGCAACCAGGCCCTGCGTCGAGGAATCATGCGATGCCGCGCTCTCTTTGCCCTCGACAACAGGCAGCAGGCCGGTTGCCAGTTCCTTGCCGAGTTCGACCCCCCATTGGTCGAAGGAGTTGATGCGGAAGAGGACGCCTTCGACGAAGACGCGATGTTCGTAAAGGGCGATCAGGCGGCCAAGCGCGTAGGGGGTGAGCTTGTCGTAGACGAAGGTGATCGACGGGCGGTTGCCGGTGAAGACGCGGTGCGGGGCGATGAAATCGGCCTTCTTGTCGTCCATGCCCTTGTCGGTCAGCTGCTTCTTGGCTTCCGCAAAGCTGCGGCCCTTCATTAGCGCTTCCGACTGGGCGAGCACGTTGGAGATCAAAAGCTGGTGCTGGTGGCGCAGCTCCGGCTCGAAGGCGTTGGCGGCGATCATGAATTCGGCCGGGATGATGCTCGTGCCCTGATGGATGAGCTGGTAGAAGGCGTGCTGGCCGTTGGTGCCGGGCTCGCCCCAGACGACCGGGCCGGAATTGCCCTCGACCGGCGTGCCGTCGATGGTGACGCCCTTGCCGTTCGATTCCATGTCGAGCTGCTGCAGATAGGCCGGGAAGCGCGACAGGCGCTGGTCGTAAGGCAGGATGGCGCGGGTGGGGTAACCGAGCACATTGCGGTGGTAGAAGCCGATCAGGCCGAGCAGCATCGGCAGGTTTTCGGTAATCGGCGCCTTACGGAAGTGATTGTCGACGGCATGGGCGCCATCGAGGAATTTGCCGAAATTTTCCGGGCCGACGGCGATCATCAGCGGCAGGCCGATCGCCGACCAGATCGAGTAGCGGCCGCCGACCCAATCCCAGAAGCCGAAGACACGGGCGCTGTCGATGCCGAAGGCGGCGACCTTGTCGAGCGCCGTCGAGACGGCGGCGAAATGGTGCTGCACGGCCGCTTCGCCGAGCGCCTTGGCGATAAAATTGCGCGCCGTCTGCGCATTGGTCATCGTCTCCACCGTGGTGAAGGTCTTCGAGGCGACGATGAACAGCGTCGTCTCCGGCTGCACCAGCTTCAGGATATCGGCAATATGAGCGCCGTCGATATTGGAGACGAAATGGGCGCGCGGGCCGTCATGGAAGGGGGCAAGCGCCAGCGTCGCCATCACGGGGCCGAGATCCGAGCCGCCGATGCCGATATTGACGACATCGGTGATTGGCTTGCCGGTCGCGCCTTTCAGCGCGCCGGAGCGGATCTCGTCGGCAAACCTGCCCATGGCGGCAAGCACCGCGTTGACATCGGGCATGACGTCCTTGCCGTCGACCAGAACCGGCGTGTTGGAGCGGTTGCGCAAGGCGGTGTGCAGAACGGCGCGGTCCTCGGTGAAATTGATCGCCTTGCCGGAGAACATTTCCTCGCGCTTCTTTTCGACCCCGCCCTCTTCGGCAAGCTTGACCAGGAGCTTGAGGATGTCGTCATTGACCGCCGTCTTGGAAAAATCCATCAGGAGGTCATCGAGCGCCACGGAAAAGCGCGAAAAGCGCTGCGGATCGGCGGCGAAAGCGGCCCGGATGTCGGTTGCCTTGGTGGCATCAGCGGTGCTTTTCAGCTGTTCGACGATGGCTTTCATGGGAGGCTCCTTTGGAGGCGGAAAGGTTGCGGAAACTATTCGCTTTCTCCAGTGCAAATCAAGTTCAGCCGCCGGTCGAAACATGAAAAAAGCCACCCGCGGCGTGCGGATGGCACCTATTGTCATGCGGTTGTCAAATTCAGCCGCGCAGATCCTTGCGCAGGATCTTACCCACAGGCGACTTCGGCAGCTCGGTGCGGAACTCGATGAAGCGCGGCCGTTTGTAATTGGTGAGATTGGCGATGCAATGGGCCTTCACCTCGGCTTCGGTCAGGTTCGGATCTTTCCTGACGACGAAGAGTTTCACCGCCTCGCCCGAATGCCCGTCCGGCACGCCGACGGCGGCGGCCTCGAGGATGCCGGCATGCATGGCGGCGACTTCCTCGATCTCGTTCGGATAGACGTTGAAGCCGGAGACCAGGATCATGTCCTTCTTGCGGTCGACGATCTTGGTAAAGCCGCGCGCATCCATGAAGCCCATGTCGCCCGAGCGGAAGTAGCCGTCCTCGGTCATCACCCGCGCCGTTTCCTCCGGCTTCTGCCAATAGCCGGCCATCACCTGCGGCCCGCGGATGCAGATCTCGCCGACTTCGCCCAAGGGCAGCGAATGGCCGTCCTCGTCGCGGATATCGAGATCGGTGGAGGGCATCGGCAGGCCGATCGTGCCGGTGAATTCGGCCGAATCGAAACGGTTGGCGGTGGCAACCGGCGAGGTCTCGGAAAGCCCGTAGCCCTCCGTCACCGGCGTGCCCGTCATCTTTAGCCAGCGGTCGGCGACCGGGCGCTGTACGGCCATGCCGCCGCCGAGCGACATGATCAGCGGCGAGAAGTCGAGCTTGGCAAAATCGGCATTGTTCATCAGCGCATTGAACAGCGTGTTGAGGCCGGGGAAGATATGCACGTTGGACTTGCCGAATTCCTTGACGAGGCCGGGTATGTCGCGCGGATTGGCGATCAAAATATTATGAGCGCCGAGCGACAAGCCCATCAGCGAATTCACCGTCAGCGCGAAGATGTGATAGAGCGGCAGGGCGCAGAGGAAATTCAGCACTTCCGGCTGTTTCTTGCGCTCGAAAGCCGATCGCAGCCAGAGCGACAGCTGCAGCTTGTTGGCGAGCAGGTTCGCATGCGTCAGCACGGCGCCCTTGGCAACGCCCGTCGTGCCGCCGGTATATTGCAGGAAAGCGATATCGCTGCCGGCCAGTGTCACCGGCCGCAGCGTTTTATTCGCCCCTTCGCGCAGCACCCGGCTGAAGCTCTTGTGCTGAGGGATCGACCAGGAGGGAACGAGCTTCTTCACCTTGCGCACGGCGAAATTGACGATCAGCCCCTTGGCCCCCAGCATTTCGCCGAGCGAGGTGACGACGACGTGGCGAAGGTCGGTCTTGTTCAAGACCTGCTCCACGGTGCGGGCGAAATTCTCCAGCACGAAGATCGCCTTGGCGCCGGAATCGCGCAGCTGATGTTCGAGCTCGCGCGGCGTATAGAGCGGATTGACGTTGACGACGACGAGGCCGGCCCGGAGGATGGCGTAGGTCGCGACCGGGTTCTGCAAGACGTTCGGCATCATCACCGCGACGCGGTCGCCCTTCTCCAGGCCGATGCTCTGCAGCCAGGCGGCGAGTTTGCGCGTCTGGCTTTCCAGGTCGCGGTAGCGCATCGCCTTGCCCATGCTGGAAAAGGCGGTCCGGTCGGCGTAACGGGCGCAGGATTTTTCGAGCAGTTCGGCAAGCGAGGCATATTCCAGCGGCGGCAGCTCGGCCGGCACCATTTCCGGATAGGCGGCAAGCCAGGGCTTCTCGGGCTTGGCTCCGTTCGGATGGACGGAAATGCTGTTCATCTTATCCTCTCTCCCTTGCGGCCGCCGCGCCGGCTCGCGCCGGGAATCGACTGAAGGATCCTCCATCTTCCAGTCCGGCAGCTTATGCCATTGCCTGAACGGTTCAAGCCGAATGAAGCTACAATAACCTTGACGTAAACGTCAACATTCGCCGATGTGCAATCGTGCCGGAGGTTGGGAACTTTGAGTCCGCCATGGCGTTGATCTTGCATCCCCAATCCGAGGAACACCCAAAGGAGATCGACAATGTTGAATCAGGATACTGACGCCAATCGCCGCGACCCGAATGCAAAGGAGACGCATTCGATGATCGCCAGCGACCGCGTCGAAGGCACCCGTGTTTATGGCGCCGACGGCAAGCATATCGGCTCGATCGAGCGCCTGATCATCGGCAAGCGCGACGGTCGCGTCGCCTATGCCGTGCTGAGCTTCGGCGGCTTCCTCGGCATCGGTCACGACCACTATCCGCTGCCCTGGGAAAAGCTGAACTACGACACCCAGCTGGACGGCTATCGCATCGACCTGACCAAGGAACAGATCGAAGGCGCCCCGAGCTATTCGGACGATGACGACACCTGGTACAACGACAATGGACGCCGGGTCTATGATTACTACGGCGTGCCGCCCTACTGGATGTAACGTCGTCCGATTGCCGAGCTGGAAGGGCCCCGTGGAGGCGGGGCCTTTTTGGTGGTTGGTGATGTCGTGGGCTCGGCGGCCCCTTGTCCGGTGAAACCCCTCCCCAACCCCTCCCCACAAGGGGGAGGGGCTTGAGTGCCGCCCCCGACGTGTTCCACTTCACCGTTTCATCTGCAGAAAAGGTTGCTGTTTGGCATCATACAGTGCGCCAGGTTAGTCCCTCCCCCTTGTGGGGAGGGGTTGGGGAGGGGTCTTTCTTGCGCGAACCCGCAACAAGATCATTGGCCGAGCGCAGCACGGTGCCGACGGTGATATCTTCTGCCCTGATCGCCTTTGCCGTCTTCACCACGAACACATGGCTCTCACCCGGCAGCAGCGTCACCAGCATCGAATCGACCACCGCATCCGGATCCAGCCGATCCGCCATCAGGCAAAGATCCTTGAGGAAATTTTCCGCCATCACCTTCACGGCGACCCCACCGTCGATCCCGCTGACATCGACCGCCAGCCGCGGCGCCGCCAGATTGAGGTCGATATCCTCGACGAAATAATGAAAGGCCCGCCTGTCGAGCATCTCGACGACAACGACCTCGTCCTTCGGTAAGTCCGGAGTGACGATATCCTCGGGCAACGGAAACTCCTTGGCCTCGAAGCGGTCGCAGAGCAGCCGCCAGAATTCGAATTCGGCCAGCACAGTGCCGTCGAGCTGCATGCGTTTGCCGGCAATCTTCGCCCGCCAGAACAATGTGCGTTCGTTGACCGCCACCGCCGCCAGCCCGTCGCCGCGTGGCTGGATCGTCAAGAGGCGCGGATCATAGGCCGCCTTCAGCGCATACCAGAGCGGCTTGCGGCGCCCGGCCGAATCGAGTGCCGCCCAGGAGGTCACCGGCCAGCAGTCGTTGAACTGCCAGACCACCGCGCCCTTGCAGATGTCCCGATGCGAGCGCATGTGCTCGATGCCGAAGCGGATGGCGCGGGCCTGGTTGAGCTGGGTGGCGAAGTGCCAGTCGTCCATCGTCTGCGGCGCCGGCAGATGGCCGGCGAGGCCGCGGATCAGCTTGTCGTTGCCTTGGGTGGTCTTCTGGTGATGGAAGACGCCGTTCGATTGCGGCGTCAGCGGCGCATCATGCACGCTTTCTTCGATCGTCGCCCAGGCCGCCGGCGCCTGCCAGCCGAATTCGGAGCAGAAGCGCGGGATATAATTCCGATAGACCTCGTAGCCGACATCGTTCCACACGTCCCAGATATGTTTGCAGCCATGTCCGTCGGCATTCGGTTCGATCTCCATAGAGCCGGAATAGGGGCTGCCGGGATAATAGGGCCGGTCGGGATCGAGTTCGCCACAGAGTCTCGGCAGCAGGTCGAGATAATAGCCGAGCCCCCAGCTTTCGCCCGCCTTGATGATCGGCCGCCAGCCCCATTCCTCGAAGCCCCAGATATTCTCGTTATTGCCGTTCCAGAGGACCAGCGAAGCATGCGGCATCAGCCGCACGACATTGTCGCGCACCTCCGCCTCGACCTCGCTCTTCAGCGGCTCCTCCTCGGGATAGGCGGCGCAGGCAAAGAGGAAATCCTGCCAGACCAGCATGCCCAGGCGGTCGCAGGCCTGGTAGAATTCATCCGCCTCGAATATGCCGCCGCCCCAGACGCGCAGCAGGTGAATATTGGCGGCCTTTGCCTCCTCGATCCGCGCGGCATAACGCTCGGCCGTCACCCGCGGGGGGAAACAATCGTCCGGAATCCAGTTCGCCCCGCAGATGAACAGCGGCACGTCGTTGATGACGAAGGTGAAGGCCGAGCCGTGTGCGTCGGCCGCGGTATCGAGCCGCAGCGAGCGGAAGCCGAGTTCGCGCTCGAAGCTGTCGAGCTGAGCGCCGGCCTCGTCGATCAGCTTCAGCGTCAGCGGGTAGAGCGGCTGCGCACCGAGATGGTGCGGCCACCAGAGCTGGGGCGAGGGCAGGGTAAGCTCGAAGGCGACCGTGTCTTCGCCAGGCGCGATCGCTACCGTCGTGCTCACACCGCCGATCTCGGCGACAAGCCTGCAGGGCCCGTGATCGCCATGCCGCGCCAGCCGCGCATGCACCTTCACCAGCCCGTCGCGACCGGCAAGCGTGGCCGACACGCGCGTCTCGGCAAGCCGCGCCCGGTCCCAGCTTTCCAGCCTCACAGGCTTCCAGACGCCCGCCGTCACCAGCGTCGGCCCCCAGTCCCAGCCGAAATTGCAGGCCATCTTGCGCATTAGATTGCCCGGTCCCGGATAATTGTTGGGCCGGTAGCCGTAATGTCTCTCCATCTCCGCGCCATAGGCGTAAGCCGAGCGGAAGGTGACGGTGAGGTCGTTGGCGCCGGCCTTCAGCAGCTTCGACACATCGAAGCGATAGCTGCGGTGCATGTTGAAGGTGCGGCCGATCTCCTCACCGTTGAGAACGATGGTGGCGATCGTATCGAGCCCGTCGAAGACGAGCTCCTGCACCCCGCCATCCCTGGGCATCGCCTCGAACATGCAGCGATAGGTCCAGTCGGTCTTGCCGATCCAGTCATTGGTGATCTCGTTGACGTCGACATAGGGATCGGGAATCAGCCGGTTGGCGAGAAGGTCGGTATGCACGCATCCCGGCACCGTCACGGGTATCGCGTCCCATAGTCCGGGCCTTCCTGTATCGTTACAGGTCAGCGTCCAGCCGGAGTTGAGCGCGGTCTTTTCGATCATGAGATATTCCTAGAGAAACCGGCCGTGGCGCTGCAGCACTTCGATCTTGTAGCCGTCGGGATCGCTGATGAAGAAGAACAGGCCGAAGAGCTTGCCGTCGCGGTTGAGTTCCACCAGTTCGCCCGGATGAAGCCCGAGCTTCGACAGCCGCTCGCGCTCGATGGCGACTTCCTCGACCGAGACGGCGAGATGGCCATAGGCATTGCCGAGCTCATAGGGCGCGGTCCGGCCCTTGTTGACCGTCAGCTCCAGCTCGAAACCGGTCTCGGCATTGCTCATGTAGATCAGCGTGAAAGTGTCGAAATCGACGCGGTCGGCGACCGAAAGGCCGAAGGCTTTGCTGTAGAAATCGACGGAGCGCGCCTCGTCGAGAACGCGGATCATGGAGTGGATCATCTTCGCCAAGGCGGCCTCCCATTGCGCCGACTCTCGTAACGCCGGCACCGCAGCCTTGGTACCCGTCCTCTTACGCCGGGCGCAAGCCGATTCTTCGGGTGATCGCCGCTTCGACGAGGCCCATGGCGTCATAGATCAGCACTGCCATCAGCCCGACGATCAGGCCGCCCTGCAGGATGAAGGCGGTATTGTCCGATATCAGTCCAGCGATGATCACCTCGCCGAGGCCCTTTGCCGCCACCGTCGAGCCGATCGTCGCCGTGCCGATATTGATGACGGTCGCCACCTTCAGCCCTTCGAGGATCAGCGGCAGGGCAAGCGGCAGCTCGACGCGCAACAGCCGCTGCGTCGCATTCATGCCCATGCCGTCGGCGGCGTCGAGCACCTGCGGCGACACCTGTTTCAGACCGGCGACGGTGTTTTCGAAAATCGGCAGCAGGCCGTAGAGGAAAAGCGCGATCAGCGTCGGCATGGCGCCGAAGCCGGTGGCCGGCACGGCGAGCGCCAGCACCGCGACCGGCGGGAAAGTCTGGCCGGCATTGGCGATGGCCCGCGACAGCGGCAGAAAGTCGGCCCCACTTTCCCGCGTCACGAAGATGCCGCCGACAACGGCGAGCACGGCGCTGCAGACGATCGATCCCACAACCAGCTGCAAATGGCCGGCCGCGAGCGAAGCAAGGCTGTTCTGCGTATAGACGGCAGGCGCATTGTTGCTGGTCAGCGGCACAAGCAGGAAGGAAAGCCACTCCGTCCTGAACAGCAGGATCAAGAGCAGCGCGAGTGCGGCCAGCCGGAAGAGATTGGCGACGAGGAGTTTCATGCCTTGCGGCCCAGTTCGAGAAGCCGGCTCATCGAGATCGATCCGACAGGCGCCTTTTCGCCGTCCTGCACCGCCGCCTCGTCGACCCCCTGCCAGATCATTTCGGCGAGCGCGTCGCGGAGACTCAGCGACTGCGGCAGCGCGTAGGCGAGACCGCTTTTCGCCGGCGCCATGCTTTCCTTCAGCGGCAGCAGCGACATCAGCTTCAGCGCCCGGTCGGAGGTGCCGGTCAATTGCTGCACGAAAGGATCGGCCGGTTCGGTGAGGATCTTTTCCGGCGTCGAGCATTGCAGCAATCGGCCCTGGCTCATCACGGCGATCTGGTTGCCGAGATGGAAGGCCTCGTCCATGTCGTGGGTGACGAGGATGATGGTCGTGCCGAATTGCTTCTGGATCGCCAGCAGATCGTCCTGCGCCTTGCCGCGGATGACCGGGTCGAGGGCGCCGAAGGGTTCGTCCATCAACAGCAGTTCCGGCTCGGCGGCAAGTGCCCGCGCCACACCGACGCGCTGCTGCTGGCCGCCGGACAGCTGGTGCGGATATTTCTCGGCGAACTCAGCCGGATCGAGGTTGAAGAGCCCGAGCAGTTCCTCGACGCGCCTGGCGATGCGGGTGGCATCCCATTCGAGCAGCTGCGGGACGGTGGCGATATTCTGCGCCACGGTCCGATGCGGAAACAGGCCGTGGCCCTGGATGGCATAGCCGATCTTGCGGCGAAGTTCGGTGACCTCGACGTCCATCACATTCTGGCCGCCGACGAAGATCTGACCTTCGGTGATCGGCACCAGCCGGTTGATCATCCGCATCAGCGTCGATTTGCCGGAGCCCGACGTGCCGACGATGACGGTGATCTCGCCCTTTTCGACGCTCATCGAGACTTGGTCGACGACGGTGGCCGTGCCGTAGCGCTTGGTGACGTTGCTGATCTCGATCATGCTCATGCGGCGGATCCCCGGATGCTGTCGATGACCGCATCGAGGATGACGGCCGATGAGAAGGCGAAGAAGACGGTCGGCACGGCGCCGAGCAGGACGAGGTCCATCGCCGTCTGGCCGAGCCCCTGGAAGATGAAGATGCCGAAGCCGCCGCCGCCGATCAGTGCGGCGATCGTCACCATGCCGATTGCCTGCACCAGCACGATGCGGATGCCGGTGAGGATGACGGGAAAGGCAAGCGGCATGTCGATGCCGGTGAGGATCTGCCGGCGCGTCAGCCCCATGCCGGCGGCGGCATCGCGCACGGCGGGGTCGACGCCCTGCAGGCCGACGACGGTGTTGGCGACGATCGGCAGCAGCGAATAGAGCACCAGTGCGATCAAGGCGGGCGCCGTGCCGATGCCGCGAATGCCGATGGCGGCGGCGACAGGCACATGGGTGGCGAGGTAGCCGAGCGGCAGCATCAGAAGGCCGAAGAGCGCCAGGCTGGGGATCGTCTGGATGAGGCTGAGGCCCTGCAACACGACGGCGCGCAGTTTCGGCACCCAGAAGCAGAGGATGCCGAGCGGCAGGCCGAGAACAATGGCGATGGCGAGTGAACCGAAGGCAAGCAGCAGATGCGCGATCGCTTCGCTCTCGAATTGCGGCGCCCGCGTCGAGAATTCCTTCATGATCGACAGGCTGTCGAGCAGACCGGAAGAAAGGAAGGCGAAGAGCAGCGCCGCATAGGCGGCCAGGGCTGCGACCCGCATCCACGGCGCCAGCCGGATCTTGACCAGCGCATCCGAGATGATCAGCCCGATCACCGCAAGCAGCACCCAGAAACCGCCGCCGGGCGTCATGCGCGCCACCGTGCTTCCGGGCGGCGTGGCCGCCGTCGAGACGAGGCCGATCGCCACGACAAGCGCCGCAAGGCAGAGTGTCGCAATTGTGAGCCGCGCCAGCGCGTTGCGCAGAAAAAGCGTGGCGAAGGCGATGAGAACGAGAAGCGCGGTCAGGATGATGACGGAAGGCTGGGGAAGAAGCTGCGTCAGCAGCATCGGCTTGCCGGCGGCGATGCGGTTCGCCTTGACATAGATGAAAGGCATCAGCGCCGTCGCCGCAATGCCGCCGGCCACCAGAACCACGCCGAGCCGGTCCAGCCTGCGGACCGCTGAGGTTTCTTCCATCGATCCAACCCTGTCTGGCAATCCAACCCCGTCTGGCCTGTCGGCAAAGGGAAGCTCCGCCCGCGAGGGGCGGAGCGGGCGATGATTACTTCAGGAAGCCTTTTTCCTTGAGATAGGCTTCGGCGACGGACTTTGCCGGCTCGCCGTCGACCTGGATCTTGGCGTTGAGCTTGCGCAACTCGTCGGCGCTCAGGCTCTTGAAGATCGGCGAGAGGATTTCCTCGATCTTCGGATTGGCCTTCAGCACCTCTTCACGGATGATCGGGGTGGGCGCATAGACCTGCTGCACGCCCTTGTCGTCTTCGAGAACGGTGAGCTCGGCCGCTTCGATCGCGCCATCGGTACCGTAGACCATGGCGGTGTTGACGCCATTCGTCTGGTCGGCCGCCGCCTTGATCGTCGCCGCCGTATCGCCGCCGGAGAGAACGACCATCTGGTCGGGCTTCAACTGGAAGCCGTAGGTTGTCTGGAAGGCGGGAAGCGCGCCGGCCGAATTGACAAATTCGGCCGAGGCCGCAAGCTTGGCGGTGCCGCCGCCGGCCACCCACTTGCCGAAGTCCGTCAGGCTCTTCAGCTTGTTCGGCCCTGCGACGTCGTTGCGCACGGCGAGCGCCCAGGTGTTGTTGGCGGGCGAGGGCGTCAGCCAGACGATCTTGTTGGCGTCGTAATCGAGCTTCTTCGCCAGCTCGTAACCCTGGTCGATATTCTTCCAGGCGGCGTCGTCGGCCTTGTTGAAGAAGAAGCCGGCATTGCCGGTATATTCCGGATAGATGTCGATTTCGCCTGCGGTGATCGCCTTACGCACGACGGGAGTCGCGCCGAGCGCGATGCGGTCCTGCGTCTTGATGCCGTTGGCTTCGAGCGCCAGCGCGATGACGTTGCCGAGCAGCGTGCCTTCGGTGTCGATCTTCGACGAGACGACGACGTCGGCGGCCTGGGCCGCCCCCATCGCGAAGGCGGAGAGGGAAACGGCAAGTGCGAGTTTCTTCAGCATGGAAAGTCCCCTTGTTAAACACCGTGAATGAGGCGCAAGCCCTTGGCGGTAGCTTGCGCACGGGAAATCCGCCGGCGAGGGCGACCGAGCGCCATCATGCCGGAATTGCGTGCGTCATGGAAATAGCGTGCTCGTCCGAAAAATCGATGCAAGCCCCCTCCAGTATTTGCGGTCGCGCCGACGATTATGGCGGCGAACACATTTCCGCGCGCGGAAACGCATTTCCTTTTCCGCGGCCGGCGCGATTTGTTTTTGTCCCCTTGCGTGTTTCCACGATATTCCCCGGCTCTCTCGCGGGATTTCCGCCGCCGGATTTTTTTATGACGAAACGATAGCCCGCCTCTTCGGAGGCAGGGATATCTTTTTTCACGAACACATCATATCGTCCGGTTTTTCCAGCGCTTTCCGGAGGGAGAGGTTTGCATCTCGGGGCCCTGTTCATAAGCCAGCATGTCCTGACTTCCGGTTCGGTGCGCGAGACCGCGCGGCGTTTCCAGCTGTCGCCATCCACGGTGTCATCAGCCCTCCACCATCTCGAGACCGAACTGGCGATGAAGCTGACCGAACGCGCCTCCGGCGAACTGGTGACGCTGATTGCAAGCGGCAGGGTGCTGGAAGGCCTGGCGCCGATCACCGCGGCGATCGCCGAGCTCGGTCGATTGACCGGTCACGATAGCGCCACCGACGCCTATGAGACCTGGGCATCCCGCATTCCCGTCAAGATCGTCACGATCGAGCGTTTTCTCGAAGTGGCCGATCAGGGCAGCATCAATCGTGCCGCCCGCCGCCTTCGCTTGGGTCAGCCGCAGCTTTCGCTTCAGCTTGCCAATCTGGAGAAATTCCTGGGTGGCCGCCTGTTCGAGCGGCAGGCGCAGGGGTCGGTGCTGACGGAGGAGGGCAGGCGGGCCTACCAGATTTTCACGACGATCAGCCAGGCCTGGAACGATCTGAAATCGCAGGCCGACGAGCGTTACCGGCGCAGCGCCCGCTCGCTGCGCATCGGCTCGATCATCCCGACCGGCTCGGAAAGCTGGGTGGCGCGCTGCGTGGGGGCACTGGTCTCCGAATGGAATATCGGCCGCAGCAACAATGCGATCTCGCTGGTGTCGATGACCGCCGACGATCTGCGCGAGGCATTGAAGAGCGGCCGCATCGATGTCGCCATCCTGGATTCGGTCTTCGGCCTGGAAAGCTTCCGGCACCGTGAACTGCTGCAGACCGAGATGGTGGTGATCGCCCCGCCGGATAGTATCGAGACGAACGTCGCCGATCTCGTCGCCGCTCATCCAATCTGCATGCCGAGCCCGCGCACCGGCCTCGGCCACGCGGCCATGGCCTTCAGCGACGAACGCACGCCGAACCGCCGCCTGCGCAGCCGGGATATCACCGCGGCGGATTCGCTGCCCGTGATCGTCGACCTCGTCGCCAATCACGGCTACGTCTCCTTCCTCGGCCGCGTCAGCGCCATGCCGATCGCCGATAAGGTGCGCATCGTCGATCTCGACGAACACCTGCCGATGTCCTATCACGTCGCCTTCAACCATCGCAAAGCCGCCGCCGATGCCTGTGCCGTCATCATCGAAGCGGCGGCAAGGATTACGGCGGAACCTGTCGCGCAGATCATGGCGCGCGACAAAGCCAGGGAGAACGCAGCTTGACCGTCCTGCTGGAAGTGTGTGTGGACAGCGCCGACGGCCTTGCCGCCGCCATCGAAGGCGGCGCCGGCCGTATCGAGCTTTGTTCGGCGCTGGAGCTCGGTGGCCTGACGCCGCTGCCGAGCCTGATGCGGATCGCCGCCCGGGCGCCGATCCCGGTCTACGCGATGATCCGCCCGCATGCCGGCCCCTTCATCTTCGGCGGGACGGACGAAGAAGCGATGATGCTCGATATCGATGCCGTGCGCGCCGCAGGCCTCGCCGGCGTCGTCATCGGCGCCAACCGGCCGGATGGGACGCTCGACATGCCGCTGATCCACCGCCTGAAAGCGCATGCTTCAGGCCTGTGGTCAACACTGCATCGGGCTTTCGACCTGGTGCCGGACGCCGATCAGGCGCTGGAACAGGCGGTCGAACTCGGCGTTGAGCGGATACTCACCTCCGGCTGCGCGCTGAAGGCGGCCGACGGCCTCGACACGCTGAAGCGCCTTTCGGCAAGAGCCGCCGGCCGCATCTCCATCATGCCCGGCAGCGGCATCCGCCCCGCCAACGTCACCGCCATCTTGCAGGCGACCGGCGCTCGCGAGGTCCATGGCTCCTGCAGCTCACCTATAGAAAGCGCCGACCTCCGCGCGGTCGCCTTTGGTTTCGAGGCGAAAAGCGCCAACCGGACGGATAGTGCGGTGGTCAGGGAGATGTGCAGGGCGATTGCGTCCATGGAGCGTTAGCGGTCTCGCAATTCCGGACGGAAAGCGTTTTGCGCTTTTGAAACGCGAATACAGTGCTTGCCGCATGGGTCCTCGGGTCAAGCCCGAGGACGACGGAGGGTGGGGGAACGCGGGCGGCAAGGACCGCAAGCGCGTGTGATTTTATTGGAATTGCCGTCTTTGTTTAAGCGATCCGCACGCAAAGCCGCCCGCGCGTTTTCCAGGAATTCGTTCGGACGCCCCGCCTCTTGCGGCATAGGTTTCCCCACCCTCCGTCATACTCGGGCTTGACCCGAGTATCCACGCGCAGCACTCGGCGGGCATGGTACAGGCCTACCCCCCAACCCTGATCACCGCCTTGATCAGCCCGCTCTTCTCATGCGCCCAGCGGGCCAGATCGCGTGGCGCCTCGGTGAGCGTCGTGCGGTGGGTGATGAGCTTCTCCACCGGCACCAGGCCTTTGGCGATCGAATCCGCCACATGTTCGAAATCGGCGCGGGTGGCGTTGCGGCTGCCGATCAGTGTCATTTCGCGCTTGTGGAATTCCGGGTCGGAGAAGCGGATATCGTCCTTGACGACGCTGACCAGCACCAGCGCGCCGCCATGGGCGACGAAGGAGAAGGCCTTTTCCATCGACGGGCCATAACCCGTGGCGTCGAACACCACGTCGAAACCGTCGCCGCCGGTCTTTTCCTTGACGGCCTCGGCCGTCTGTTCGTTGGCGACGATGCCCGAGGTGAAGCCGAAACGCTCGGCGGCCATCTGCAGCCGCTCGGCGCTGGTATCGAGCAGCGTCACGTCATGGCCCGCAATGCGCGAGAAGATCGCCGCCCCGAGCCCGATCGGGCCTGCACCGATGACGAGCGAGCGTGCGCCGGCGCCGGCCAGCGAGCGGCGCACCGCATGGGCGCCGATCGCCAGAAATTCGGTTGTCGCCGCCGCTTCGAGGCTCAGCCCCTCGGCGGGATAGAGGTTGCCTGATGGAACCGAGATTTCCTCGCAGAAGGCGCCGTCGGTATGGACGCCGAGCACTTTGATATTGGTGCAGCAGTTCGGCTTGCCCTTGATGCAGGCGACGCATTGGCCGCAGGAGAGATAGGGATTGACGATGACGGGGGTGCCGGCCGTCAACGCAACACCGTCGCCGGCTTCCAGCACCGTCGCCGAGATCTCATGTCCCATCACCCGCGGATATTCGAGGAAAGGGTGCTTGCCCTCGAAAATATGATAATCCGTGCCGCAGATGCCGACATGGCTGACGGCCAGCCGCACCCAGCCGGGCGCCGGTGCGGCCGGCGAAGGACGTTCGACGAGTTCGAGCACGCCGGGCTCCCGGCAAACAACTGCTTTCATGACGGGTCTCGCATTCCCTGGGAAGTGAAGAAGCCGGTCTTTCGGACCGGCTCCGTTTCTTTGCCGTTCAGTTGCTCTTGCGGCGGCGCAGCTGGTCGAAGAACACGATCACGATGATCAAGAGACCGGTGATGATGCGCTGCCAGAAGGAGTTGACGTTCAAAAGGTTGGCGCCGTTGTTGATGGTGGCGAGAATGAAGGCGCCGATCAGCGGGCCGTGCACGGAGCCGACCGCGCCGAACAGGCTGGTGCCGCCGATGACGGAGGAGGCGATCGCCTGCAGTTCCCAGCCGTCGGCCTGCGTTGCATTGCCGATGGCGATGCGCGAAGCGAGCAGCACGCCGACGAAGGCGGCAAAGCCGGCGGACAGGATATAGGCGAGATAGATCATGCCCTTGACGTTGACGCCGGAAAGGCGCGCGGCTTCGGCATTCGAGCCGACGGCGAAGAGATAACGGCCCCAGCGGCTGAGATGCAGGAAGATGAAGGATGGCACCGCCACCAGGATGACCATCCAGAACAGGCTGGGAATGCTGAGGAAATCGGCGCGGGCGAAATTGCTGAAGCCTTCGTCGGTGATGCTGATCGTCGAGCCGTTGGTGATCAAGAGGCCGATGCCGCGTAGCGATGTCAGGGTTGCCAGCGTGATGATGAAGGGCGGCAGGCCCATATGGACGATGCCGAAGCCGTGGAAGGCGCCGATCGCCACACCGATGGCGAGCGTCAGCACGATCGCGCCCCAGAGCGGCACGCCCGCCTGCAGCAGCCAGGCAATGATGACGGTGCAGAAGCCGACGATGGCGCCGACCGACAGGTCGATGCCGGCGGTGATGATGACGAAGGTCTGGCCGAGCGCCAGGATCGCCGTCATCGCGCCTTGGCGCAGCAGGTTCGAGATGTTGAGCGGCGTCCAGAAGCTCGGGGTGACCAAGCCGAGCACGATCCAGAGGAAGACCAGCAGGCCGATCAGCGTCAGACCGAACAGGATGTTCATTTTCCGGCGCGGCGGCGGCGCAACGATTTCGGTGGGGGTGGCAGTCATGAAATTTCTCCCTCTTATTCTTTTTTCTCAGACGCCGATCGCTTCGCTGAGCACTTCTTCATGCGTCGCCGCGTGGAAATCATGGCTGGCGACGATTTTGCCGCCGCGGAAGACGTGCAGCCGGTCGGCCAGTTCGTAGACCTCGGGCAGATAGGAGGAGATCAGGATGATGCCGGCACCCTCCTTCAGAAGCTTGGCGAACAGCCGGTAGATTTCCGCCTTGGTGCCGACATCGACGCCGACGGTGGGTTCGTCGAAGATGAACAGCCGCGCGCCATGGCTCAGCCATTTGCCGATGACGATCTTCTGCTGGTTGCCGCCCGACATGCTGGAAGCCGGAACGCGCCGGCTCGGCGTCTTGATGCTGAGATCGCGGATCTGCCGGTCGGCATTGGCCGATTCCCGGGTGTGGTTGATGACGGGGCCATGGCTGAGGCGCCCGAACACCGGCAGGTTGATGTTGAGGCCGATCGGCAGGTTGAGGCAGAGCCCCTGGTCGCGCCGGCTTTCGGGCGCCAGCGCAATGCCGAGTTCCATGGCGGTGCGTTCGTTCTTGATGTCGACAGGCTTGCCCATCCAGTGGATTTCGCCCGCACTTGTCGGCTGGCGACCATAGAGCCCGAGCGCGAATTCGCTGCGGCCGGCGCCGATCAGGCCATAGAGGCCGACGATCTGTCCCGCCTTGACGCTCAGCGACACATCCTCGAAGCCCGGGCCGGAGAGGCCCTTGACCTCGACGATCGTCTCGCCGATCGCAATCTCTTCCTTGTGGTAGATCTGCTCGATCGAGCGGTTGATCATCAGCGCGATCAGCTCGGCATCGTTGGTCTCGCCGATCAGCCGCGTACCGACATGGGTGCCGTCGCGCAGCACCGAGACGCGGTCGGCCAACTCGAACACTTCCTCCATGCGGTGGCTGATATAGACAATGGTGACCCCTTCGCCCTGCAGGCGGCGGATCAGCTTGAAGAGCTGCGCCGATTCCTGGCGGGTGAGATAGGCGGTGGGTTCGTCGAAGATCAGGAACTGGGTGCCGCGCATGGCGGCGCGGGCGGTGGCGACGAGCTGCTGCTGGCCGATCGTCAGCGAACTCAGAAGCGCGCCGGCCGGCAGGCCGAAACCGAGATCGTCGAGCACGGCCTGCGCCATCTTCTCCATCTGCTTCTTGCGCATCAGGCCGTAGCGATTGACCTCGTCGCCGAGGAAGAGGTTGGCGGCGACCGTCAGGTGCCGGCAGAGCACGACTTCCTGATGGACGGCGTTGATGCCGCGGGCGATCGCCTCGTTCGGCGTCGACAGTCCGACGGGATGGCCGCACCACAGCACTTCGCCGGCGGTGCGGGTGATGACGCCGGTCAGCAATTTGATCAGGGTGGATTTACCGGCGCCGTTTTCGCCAACGATGGCGTGGATTTCGCCGGCAAGAAAGGTCAGCGTCGCCGGTTTCAGCGCCTGCACATGACCGTAATTCTTCTGCAGGCCCTTGAGTTCGAGGATAGGCGATCCGGCGGGAATGCGATTGGCTTCTTTCAGCGTGGCGCTGTCATCATGGCGATGACTGACCTCTTCCAGTCCGGTCATGGACCTCTCCTCCTTCTTGTCACGTCTGCTTTCCATCCCTTGGTAACCATACCATGGATGGAAAAGGCCGCGCCGGTTTTTGAAGCCGGCGCGGCCTGGTCTTGTCGTTTTACTTGATCTTCGGGTTCAGCAGCGCGTCGATCTTCGGATCGGCCATATTCGCCTTGGTGACGAGGTTGGCGCCGGTGTCGACATTGGCTTCGACCTTCTCGCCCTTGGAGACGGCAAGCGCGGTCTTGATGCCGTCATAACCCATGCGATAGGGGTCCTGAACGACGAGGCCGGCAATCGCGCCGTCCTTGAGGAAGCCGACCGTCTTGTCGTCGCTGTCGAAGCCGATGACCTTGATCTTGTCGCCGAGCTTGTTTTCGGCGATCGCCTGGCCGACGCCCTGTGCCAGGATCAGGTTCGAGGCGAAGACGCCGACGAGCTTCGGGTTGGCGGTGATCAGGTCTGTCATCATGTTGAGGCCGGTCGTTGCCTGGCCGTCGCCGTACTTGTCGGCAATGACCTTCAGACCCGGATGCTTGGTCTTGATCTGATCCAGGAAGCCTTCACGGCGCTGTTCCAGCGAGCCGACGCCGGGAAGATTGGTGAGGATGACGATTTCGCCTTCTTCCTTGCCCGTCATCTCCTTGATGGCGGCGGCGAGGCCGTCGGCGGCGATGCGGCCGCCCTGGACGTTGTCGGTCGTCAGGAACGACTTGAACGCCTTGGAGTCGGCGGCCGAGTCGATGCCGATGATCGGAACCGACTTGGCGGCTTCATCGATCGGCTTGCCGAGCGCCTTGAATTCGGTCGGCGAAATGACGACGGCGGCCGGCTTGCCGGCAACGGCGTTTTCCAGAATGCTGATCTGGCCGTTGATGTCGGATTCCGCCTGGGCGCCGAGTTCCGGCACGTTGACGCCGAGATCCTTGCCGGCCTTGCGGGCGCCGGCCAGAACGATCTGCCAGTAGAAGGACGTCGTGTCCTTGACGATGATCGGGATCGTCACGTCGGCGGCAAAGGATGTGACCGGCATCGCCGTGGCGATGACGGCAGCACCCGCGAGCGCGGTAAAGGCGCGACGCGACAGAAGGGATTTCACGATAGTCATAAGGGTTCTCCTCTCAGGATGCGTTCTCCTCCAATAAACCGGACCGCTGAACGCTGGCGGAGGGTTTTTATCGATAAAAAACATTTGCAGGGAGAAGCTAGCCGAGGCGCAATCAAATTGCAAGAGCGCCGATCCGGCTTTTTTGCTTTGGTAAACTCCCTCCAAGCAACTGATTTTATTTCAATACAACGATAACCTAAAATAGGTATCAGCCCAGGTCGACCTCATGCGGATGCACGACGCCCTTTTTCAGAATTAGGTTGCCATACAGTCGAAACTCGGTGGTCGCGACGATATAGGCGGCCTTGCGGGCCATCGCATAAAAGGCGAACCGCTCCACCGGCACGATGCGGAAATCGCCGGCCCGCCTGGAAACGATCTCCTGGAACTCGGCGCAGACTTCCGGCACCGCGCTGGGATCGCCGACCACCTCCATTCGCCACGCCGTTTCCGGCACGAAAGTGTCGAGCGGCATATGGGTGAGGATCGCCTCGGCCATCGCGGTGGCGCTGACGCCGTCGGCGCGAATGACGGGCGGACCCATCGAGCCCGAGGGAAAATTGGCGTCCGATATGACGATGTCGTCGCCATGCCCCATGGTCTTCAGCGCATGGAGCATATCGGGACCGAGCAGCGGATGAATACCTCTCAGCATAATGTCTCCTCAGACCCGGACCGCTTCGGCGCCGAGCGGCGGCGCGGTGAGCGTATAGGGCTCGAATTCGGCGTAGATCGAGTCGGCAAGTCGCGGCTCGACGATCTCCATGTTGCGTATCAGGCTCGAGGCCTTGGCCGTGCCGATCAGCACCGATGCGACGATCGGATCGCGCAGCGGAAACTGCAGGGCGGGCGCGGCGAGCGGCACCCCGTGGCGCTTGGCGATCGCCTCCATGGCGCCGACCTTGGCCAGCACCTCGTCATCCGCCGGCATATAATCGAAATGCGAGCCCGGCACCGGGCCGGTGGCGAGAATGCCGGAGTTGAAGACGCCGCCGACGACGAGCGAGGTGCCCTTCTGCCGGCAGAGCGGCAGGAGTTCGGCAACGGCCGAACGGTCGAGCAGCGTATAGCGGCCGGCCATCAGGATGCAGTCGAGATCGGCATGGCGCATGACGTCGAGGCAGACCGGCACTTCGTTGACGCCGAGGCCGAAGGCGGAGATCGCGCCCGAGGACTTGAGCTCCTCCAGCGCCTTCACGCCGGAATCGAGGAACTGCTTCTGGTGGACCGCATTCTTCGCCGCGCCATGGGTGTAGCCGCCGAGGTCGTGCACATAGAGAATGTCGATGCGGTTGAGGCCGAGGCGGGCATAGCTGAACTCGACCGAGCGCATGATGCCGTCATAGGAGTAGTCGTAATCGGCATCGAAGGAGAGCGGATCGACATAGCTGTAGTCAGGCACGGTGCCGGTCGGCACCGGCCTGAGCAGCCGGCCGACCTTGGTCGACAGCACATAAGAGCCATCCGGCTGGTCGCGCAGGAAATCGCCGACGCGGCGTTCGGCAAGACCCAGCCCATACCAGGGCGCCACATCGAAATAGCGGATGCCGCTGTCCCAGGCCGCCTGCAGCGTCTCCATCGCCTGCTCGCGCGGGCAGGCGCGGTAAAGACCGCCGAGCGCTGCCGCGCCGAAGCTGATTTCGGTCACCTCGAGCCTGGTCTTGCCGATCTTTCTCGTCTTCATCATTCCTCCTCGCCAGGACGTCAAATTCGTTTCTCTATCTAGAGCGTTGCGCCCAGATGCCAGGGCACGAATTCGTTATCGCCGTAGCCGAAGAGTTCGCTCTTGGTCTTCTTGCCCGAGGCCGTGTCGACGATCAGCTCGAAGATCTCGCGGCCCTTGCCGCTGATCGTCGCGTCACCCGTGGCGATCGTGCCGCAATCGATGTCCATATCCTCTTCCATCGAGGCATAGAGCGCCGAATTGCTGGAAAGCTTGAGCGACGGCGCCGGCCGGCATCCGAAACAGCTGCCGCGGCCCGTGGTAAAGGCGATCATGTTGGCGCCGCCGGCCACCTGGCCGGTCGCCGAGACCGGGTCGTAGCCGGGCGTGTCCATGAAGACGAGGCCGGGGGCGGTGACGCGCTCGGCATAACCATAGACCGCCGTCAGCGGCGAGCGCCCGCCCTTGGCAACCGCGCCGAGCGACTTTTCCAGGATGGTGGTGAGCCCGCCGCGCTTGTTGCCGGGCGACGGGTTGTTGTCGAGCGAGGCGCCGTGCAGGGCGACATAGTCTTCCCACCAGGCGATTTTCTCGTCGAGCTTTTTTGCCACCTCGTCGCTGACGGCGCGGCTGCGCAGCAGATGTTCGGCGCCGTAAATCTCAGAGGTCTCCGACAGGATCGCCGTGCCGCCGGCCGCTGCCAGGAGATCGGCGGCGACGCCGAGCGCCGGATTGGCGGTGATGCCGGAAAAGCCGTCCGAGCCGCCGCATTGCAGGCCGATGATGATCTCGCCGACCGAGATCGGCACGCGCTTTTCCTTGCCGACATCGGCGGCGATTTCACGCAGCATGCCCATGGCGCGCTCGACCGCACGGCGCGAACCGCCGGCATCCTGAATGTTGAAATGCCGCTTGGAAGCGCCGGCACCGCTCTGGCCGTAGAGCGTCAGCTGATTGACCTCGCAGCCCAAGCCGATCATCAGCACGCCGCCGAAATTCACGTGCCTCGTGTAGCCGGCCAGAGTCCGGTGCAGCACATTCATGCCGTCACCGGTCGAGCTCATGCCGCAGCCCTGGTCGTGCACGATCGGCACGAAACCGTCGATGCCCTCGTAATGCGGCAGGATCGTCCGGTTCGCCTCGTCGGCGATCGCCCGGCAGACCGTGGTGGAACAGTTCACGCTGGCGATGATGCCGATATAGTTGCGCGTCGCCGCCCGCCCGTCGGCGCGGCGATAGCCCATGAAGGTACGGGCCTTGTCTTCGGCCGTCGCCGTTTCCGGCGCCGAATTGGCGGTCGCGGCCAGCCGGTCGTTTTCGAAATGCAGGTTGTGGCTGTGCACATGGTCGCCGGCCTTGACCTCGGCCGTGGTGCGGCCGATCGCCTGGCCGTATTTAACGACGGGGGATCCAAGCGGAATATCGGCAATTGCCACCTTGTGGCCGGGGTCGATCTTTTGGCGGGCCTCGATGCCGGCAACCATCGAACCCGGCGCGATTGAGCCCGTTGCGACCGCGACATTGTCGCCGGCCGACAGGATGATCCAAGGCAGTTTGTCCAAGTCTCTTCTCCCTGGAGCATGATGCCGAAAAACCTCAGCGGTTTTCGGGCGGCATCCTGCTCTAACTGTTGAACTCAGAAACGCTCGCTGCATCGGCGAATGCGCATTGATTTTGTTTTTTATCTACAATAAACATTTTCAAGTCAACGGGAATATTGATCCTGTGGACGAGGGAGGCAATGGGCCGCAGGCGACCGGAAATAAGCTAAAGGTCGTTTGAACAAGCCCCGGCCGGTTTGCCCTGCTTTAGAGCGGGCGACGGGCACGAGGGCGGAAAGCGGGGTCTGATGGCAAGGCAGAATACGGTCTTCAAGGAAGCCTATAACAGGTATGCCGCGGCGCTCCGCACGGATACCGCACTGCCTTCGGAGCCGGAGATCGCCGCCCAGCTCGGCGTCAGCCGCTCGACGGCGCGCGCCATCCTGACGCGGCTCAGCGACGAAGGCATCATCCGCTGGAACAAGCGCCAGAAGATCGTGCTGCGCCAACCCACAGACCGCGACCTCTTTCCCTCCGAAGAGACCGACTCCCTGCACGACATCATCGAGCGCAGCTTCATGCAGCGCATCCTCGCCGACGATGCCGCCCCCGGCATGCAGATCAACGAGCTGGAGCTTGCCCGCGAGATCGGCACCGGCACGACGAGCGTGCGCGAATTCCTGATCCGCTTCTCCCGCTTCGGCCTCATCGAGAAACGGCCGAACAGCCATTGGACGCTCAAAGGCTTTACCCGCGAATTCGCCCTCGAACTGGCCGATGTGCGCGAGATGTTCGAGCTGCATTCGGCCGCCGAATTCGGCCGGCTTCCCCGAGGCCATCAGGCCTGGACCGATCTTGCCGCCATCCGCGACGACCATCATGCCATGCTTGCCGACATCAACCAGCGCTTCCGGGATTTTTCCGTCCTCGACGAACGCTTCCATTTGCTGATCCACCGCGCCTCGAAAAACCGCTTCATCGCCGATTTCTACGACGCCATCGCCATCGTCTTCCACTATCACTACCAGTGGAACAAGACCGCCGCCCGCGAGCGCAACGAGCGCGCCATCCACGAACATCTGGATTATATCGCCGCCTTGGAATCCGGCGACCAGGCCGCGATCGAAAAAGCCTGCCGCGCGCACCTGCACTCCGCCCGCCAGACCCTGCTGCAATCCTTGCCGCAGATGGCGACGGAGACTGCGTGAGGTTGGGTGGGACGTCTCGGTTCACCGTCCAAAACCCCTCCCCACAAGGGGGAGGGACTAACCCGGAGCGCCCGCCTCGTCCCACTCGAAACGCCGCAGATATGGAAAACGGGTGCGGCAGGTTAAGCCCCTCCCCCTTGTGGGGAGGGGTTGGGGAGGGGTCTTGGACGGCACAAACAGGACAGCCTAAGATCCTATGAAACCTTCTGATCCCTAAGCCGTTATCGTGCCTATGGCCGACGCTAAATTCAATCCGGACTCGGTCGACGGCACCGAACCGCACGGTGCCGGGAACTCGCCCCAGGAGACGGCATCGACGGTGGAGGTCGTGCCGCCGCCGGATGTTATCGAACCCGATCCGGAACTGACGCCCGAGGAGGCCGAGCAGGCGCGCAAGAAATATCTGCTCAAGCGGTTCTGGATCAGCGCACGCCGTTTCTGGGGTCGCGGCGGCGATAAGCTCGCCTGGCCGTGCTCGATCGGGCTGCTGGCCCTGATCGGCATCAATGTCGGCTTCCAATATGGGATCAATCGCTGGAACCGGGCGATTTTCGACGCCATCGAGCGACACGATGCCGGCACCGTCTATTTCCTCAGCGCCGTCTTCCTGCCGCTGGTGCTCGGAACCGTCGCCGTTGTCACCACGCAGGTCGCCCTTCGCATGATGATCCAGCGCCGCTGGCGGTCCTGGCTGACGACGGCGGTGATCGCGCGCTGGCTGGCAAACGGCCGTTACTATCAGCTGAACCTCATCGGCGGCGACCACAAGAACCCCGAAGCGCGCATTTCCGAGGATTTGCGGATTGCCACCGAAGCCCCGGTCGATTTCATCGCCGGTGTCATATCGGCCTTTCTCTCCGCCTCGACCTTTATCGTCGTGCTCTGGACGATTGGCGGCGCCCTCACTTTGCCGATCGCCGGGTTTACCGTCACCATTCCCGGTTTTCTCGTCGTCACCGCGGTCCTCTACGCCGCGATCACCTCCAGTTCGATGGCGGTCATCGGCCGGCATTTCGTCCAGGTCTCCGAGACCAAAAATCAGACGGAAGCCGAATTTCGCTATACGCTGACGCATGTGCGGGAAAACGGCGAAAGCATCGCCTTGCTCGGCGGTGAAGAGGAGGAGCGCAACGATCTCCACAAGACCTTCGCCAAAGTGCTCGCTCAATGGGCGCTGCTCGCCCGCCAGCACATGCGCACGACGCTGATGTCGCATGGATCGATGCTGATTGCGCCTGTCGTGCCGGTGCTGCTGTGCGCTCCGAAATTTCTCGAAGGCAGCATGAGCCTCGGACAGGTCATGCAGGCGGCCTCCGCTTTCGCCATCGTTCAGGGTGCGTTCGGATGGCTGGTCGACAACTATCCCCGTCTTGCCGATTGGAACGCCTGCGCACGGCGCGTCGCTTCGCTGATGATGTCGCTCGACGGGCTCGAGCGGGCCGAACAGAGCGACGCTCTCGGCCGCATCAAGCATGGTGACACTGAAGGCGAGGCGATGCTCAGCCTGAACGATCTCTCCGTGTCGCTCGACGATGGCACTGCCGTGGTCAAGGAAACCCGGGTCGCGATCGAACCCGGCGAGCGGGTGCTGGTGGCAGGCGAATCCGGTTCGGGCAAGAGCACGCTGGTGCGGGCGATTGCCGGCCTCTGGCCGTGGGGCGAGGGCAGCGTCGATTTCCACCCCGACAGGCGATTGTTCATGTTGCCGCAGCGGCCCTACATCCCCTCCGGAACGCTGCGCCGTGCGGTCGCCTATCCCGGCGCGGCCGATCGCTGGCCGGCGGATCAGATCAAGGCGGCCCTCGACAAGGTGGGACTGGAATACCTGAAAGACAGGATCGAGGAAGAGGCGCCGTGGGACCAGACCTTGTCGGGCGGCGAAAAACAGCGGCTCGCCTTTGCGCGTCTCTTGCTGCACACGCCCGATATCATCGTGCTGGACGAAGCGACGTCGGCGCTCGATGAGAAGAGCCAGGACCGGATGATGCAGATGGTGATCCACGAATTGCCCGAGGTCACCATCATCAGCGTCGCCCATCGCGCCGAGCTGGAAGCCTTCCATAGCCGCAAGATCACGCTGGAGCGCCG
The DNA here is from genome assembly GCF_002531935.1 of Rhizobium chutanense. Classification (GTDB taxonomy): domain Bacteria; phylum Pseudomonadota; class Alphaproteobacteria; order Rhizobiales; family Rhizobiaceae; genus Rhizobium; species Rhizobium chutanense. Next base: position 30,300 of record NZ_NWSV01000029.1, read on the forward strand.
CCGGGGCGGCGCAAAGCTTGTCAGCGATATCGATCTCGTCCCGCGCAAGAGAAAAGGCAACCTGCTGTCACGCGTCTTGGAGAACCGCCGTTCCCTGCCGAAGGGCAGCACCAGCTCGAATAAAGCGGCCCAGCCCCGGAAAGAAAATTGAGGTCCGCTTGGTGACGAGCGCATCAATCGTGTGACGCAGCCTCTGTGCTGGCAATCCGATCCAGATTTTCGATCAGCCGCCTGAGTAGATCGGCAAGTTGCCCCGCTTCCGCATCCGTGAACCCGGTCAATGCCTCACGATTGCCCAGGAACAAGGCCGCAATCGCCTCGGGCATACCGTCCCGCATACCTTCCGCATCGAAGGCGGTAAGGTCGTTCGCTTGGATATCCAGGATACCCCGTAAGCTTACACTGACTATGTCGGGGCAATTTCCTGGCGACAGCGCATAAGGCGAGCATTCTTGGTGGGAAGAAATTCAATATTATATTCAGAACATCGAGGTGTTTCAAAAGGTTGCTTTGCGCCGTGACGGAAGAAAAACAAACGCCGGTTCGCGGCTTGATTTCATTGGTCAAAATCGCGTGGACCGTTTCGGTTGTCATTGTGGCAGCAGCTGTGGGTGCCTGCATCGGCTGGCAAAATCACGGCTTGGCCGGAGCGTTGGCGCTTGGCTTTGTCGGCCTTGTCGCCGGAGGCTTCCTCAGCTCACCGTCGTTTCTTTTGGAAATGCTGGTCGGGCTGATTTAGACTCCTTTCGACTTTGAGTTCCAGCCACTGCAGTTCTTCCGCTACGGTGGTTTTGCCGATGCCGGAAACGCCTTCGATTAGATAGTTTCTGACGCCCATTTTCGCTTTCGTATCCCTGATCGGCCCCGCCGAACCGCTCAATGCGAAGCCGCTTCGCTGGCCGCAGGCGCCTCTTCCCGCTTCCAGCCGTGGCCGACCGGGATCAGCCAGGTGGTGAAGAAGGTCAGCACCGCGACGACGACCACGCCCCAGAAGCTCCAGTGCAGTGCGGCATCGAAGACGGCGCGGATTGCCGGGTCGGCGGCGAGCGCCGAGAGCCCGGTCGGCTGGTTCAGCGCCTGATGCAGGCCTGCCGCCGCCTCACCGCTCGCATAATGGTTGATGCCGGCGTTCAGGATCGCGCCGAGCACGGTGGCGCCGAGCGTATTGCCGAGGCTGCGGGCAAAGATGATCGAGGCCGTGGCGCTGCCGCGCATCGACCATTCGACGCTGTCCTGCACCAGCACGATGCTGGTGAGGCTGATCAGACCCATGCCGAAGCCCATGAAGAAGGAGCCGACGCCGGCAATAACCGGCGAGCTTTCCGGCGTCAGGAACAGCAGGAAGCAGGCGCCGAACGGAAACATCAGGCTGCCGACGCGCAAGGTTCGGCGAATGCCGAAAGCCTTGTAGAAGCGGCTGGAGAGCATCACCGCCAAGGGCCAGCCGACGACCAGCATGGTCAGCGTGAAGCCGGCAACGATCGGCGAGCGGCCGAGCACGCCCTGCACATAGATCGGCAGGATGGTGGAAAGCCCGATCAGCGCCATGCCGGCGAGCAGCGTTGCCGCATTGCTGGTGGCAATCAGCCTTCGGCTCCACAGCGGGATCGAAATGATCGGCTCCGGCGCCCGCTTTTCCTGGGCGAGGAAGAGGACGCCCGCGACCACGAAGACGGCAAACAGCGAGATCAGAATCCCCGCCCCGGCATCGGTTTCCGTCAGCATGACGAGCAGCGCCACGATCGAGATCGAAAACAGCACCGATCCGAGGTAATCGATCCTTGCCTGTTTGTGCGCCACATCCTCCTTCAGGAAGACCATGAAGGCGATGATCGAGATGACGCCGATCGGCAGGTTGATCCAAAAAATCCAGGCCCAGGAGAAGGTGTCGACGATGATGCCGCCGGCGAGCGGCCCGACCACGGCCGATGTCGCCCAGACGGTCGCCATCGCGCCCTGCACGCGGCCGCGCTCCTCAAGCTTGAAGAGATCGCCGATGATGGTCATCGTCACCGGCTGGATGGCGCCGGCCCCCAGCCCCTGCAGCAGCCGGAAGGCCACCAGCGACATCATCGACCAGGCAAAGCCGCAGAGCAAAGAGCCGGCAAGGAAGATCAGGATGCCGCCGATCAGCACCGGTTTGCGCCCGAAAATGTCGGAAAGCTTGCCGTAGATGACGGTGGTCGTCGACTGCGCCAGCAGGAAAGCCGAAAACACCCAGCTGTAATAGGAGAAGCCGCCGAGCTGCCCGACGATGCGCGGCATCGCGGTTGCCACGATCGTCGCCTCGATCGCCACCATGAAGGTGGCGAGCATGATGGTGGCGACGACAGGCACGCGGTTGGAGCGATGCGCTGCATTCGACATGACGATCCTCTTCGGGTGCTCCGCAGACGCCGGAATACGGCAGGCTGGCTGGGTGTGGGGCGATGGCCAAGTGCGGAGTGACGGGTCGTTTTACGTCCGCAAGCGCGAGTCGTAAAGCCGTTCCCCTGACGGCCGTTATTTTCGTCCGATGGGGGAGCGGCCGAAGCGAAGGCCCGGCGCCGCTTCGGTCGGAGCCCTCACGGTCAGAAAGTCAGACCATCCTTCCTCATTGCGGGCAGGCCTCACCGCCCGATCCGCTGCTATCGGCGGAACCGGCGGTGCAACTCGGCGTCGGCTGCAGATCCGGATTGACCCCGCCGGGATTGATCGTACTGCGGCCGCTATTGAGCTCGACCCCACCATTGCCGCTGGTGCTGCCGGTGGTGCCGGCAGAGCCGGTTCCAGTCGAACCGGTGCCGGCGGACCCACCGCCCGAACTCCCCGATCCCCCGATAACGGGCGCCACCGAAAGCCGCCCACTGGAATCCACCCCGCCTGCCGTCTGCGCCAGCGCCGGGCCGGCAAGACCGATGGAAAGCAGCGATATCGCGATGAATTTGCAGGACATAGTTTTCTCCATGCTTGTTGTCTCGAGCGGAGAACCCAAGCGGCGGCGCCATTGTTCCTGTCGCGGTTGCGGTTTTCACTGTGGTTTGATTGAGGGATAAACCTTTATGCGCAACTGCTGACGGCATGGCTCGACTTCATCGAAGCAGAACGCGCCGAGCAGATGTTCATAGCTTTAAAACGGGAGTAACGGCCTGGGCGGCGACCGGAGCTGTATCTCCATGACGGTGGGACAAGCGGGCTATCGAGGCTCGAAATTTGTTTAAACCTCGGAGCGGCCTCAGCGTGCGAACCGGCCCGTACGTCCTAAGCAGATCGGCGCTCGTCCTCCCGCGCTGAAGCATCCACACGCGTCGCCGTCAGCTTATATCCGAGAGCTGCGGCGACACCGATGAGCGTCGAGAGTTTCGGGTCGCCTTTTTCACTGAGAGATTTGTAGAGAGCCTCGCGGGTAACGCCGGCATCCCGGGCGACTTGTGACATGCCACGCGCTTTCGCAACAACGCCCAATGCGTGCGCAATATAACCGGCATCACCGCTTTCAAACGCATCTTCAATGAGATGGGTCTGAGATTCTTCGGTATCCAGAAACTCGGTTGCGTCAAATGGGATGATTTCGAGCGCCATCTCAGATCTCCTTGGACATTTCGATTGCTCGCTTGATGTCCCGCTCCTGACTACCCTTGTCGCCCCCGCACAGGAGAATAACGACAATGTTGCCCTGCATTGCAAAATACAAACGATACCCTGGACCGTAGTCGAGCCTCAATTCCCCGATGCCATCGAAGAATTTGTGGTCTCCCAAATTGCCGGCCTCCGCACGAACGATGCGGGTGACAATTCGATCTCTTGCATTCCGATCCTTCAGCTTGCGCAGCCATTTCTGGAATTCGACGGTCTGGAGGATGGTGTATTTCTGTGAACTATAATTAACGCCCTCCTGGGCGTAGTCAACTTTTTGTTGATCGGAGCGCTGAGGTGGCTCTCCCGTCATTCGTCATCCATCAAATGAAACTCTCGCGCCGCCTGAGGGCAGAGAAGGCTGAACTGCTCGATCAGCGGCGGCATCCCCGAAGCGCATGATACGTCTGCATTCTCCGGCAATGGGAAAGTGACACTCTGCGGTGTTCCGGCAGAAGGTTCGAAGGACAGGGTGCCTTCGCTGCAATTGGCGGTGGAACGGAAAGTGTCTTTCCCATTCTCTTTCGTGTACATCGCTACGCACTGCTTGACGGTCAGTTTGCCGCCATGGGCTCTTGTCTCCCATCCTGGGTCTCGCTTGCAATATTCCTGGAAGTCGGCCCGAGTGAGCTTGCCCTCCATCACTGCTGCGCTTGAATCGATGCCGGTCTTGCTGACCAGCGTTCCGTTCCATCCAGCACATGAGGCGAGGGGGAAGTCTTTTGCCTGCGCGGCGGACAGGGTAAATGTGAAAAGCGCGATGCTTAAAAGCGATGTCCGCATAGATCCTCCTAATTGCCAAACCTGCTCGCGTTCGGTCGATATCGGTCGCGCATCTGTCGACGAAGGGCAGCCCAGCCGCCTTGAGTGAAGAAGCCCTCAAGCCGTTGAAGCTTTCCGTGACGACTCGCCAAGGCCAGTCTAAAGCTGGATATAGAATTTTAAGAGAGAAAAATGGTGCCGCTTGCAGGACTCGAACCTGCGACCCCATCATTACGAATGATGTGCTCTACCACCTGAGCTAAAGCGGCATCTCAGGACCGAAACATGCGGCCCGCGATTTGCATGGCGCTGATACAGCCATTGTCCGAAGATTTCAAGCGCCCTGTCATGCCTTTGGCAAAAAAGAGGGAAAGGGCCAAGAAAGCGCGCCTCAGAGCGCCAGCCGGGCGCGCGCCGCCTTGTATTCGGCCTCCAGCCGGTCGACGAGTTTTGCCACCGGCTCGACGGCCTTGACGGCGCTGATGCCCTGGCCGCTGCCCCATATGTCCTTCCAGGCCTTGGCGCCGCCGGTTGCCTGTTCGAAATCCATCTTCGAGGGGTCGGCGAGCGGCAGGTTGTCGGGGTCCATGCCGGCGGCGACGATCGAGGGCTTGAGATAATTGCCGTGTATGCCGGTGAAATAGTTGGAATAGACGATGTCGCCGGCTGCCCCTTCGACGATCGCCTGCTTGTAGGCTTCGCTGGCGCGTGCCTCTTGCGTGGCGATGAAGGGCGAGCCGATATAGGCCATGTCGGCGCCCATCGCCTCTGCGGCGAGGATGGCGCCGCCGGTGGAAATCGCGCCGGCCAGCAGCAGCGGCCCGTCGAACCATTCGCGGATTTCCTGGATCAGCGCGAAGGGCGACAGCGTGCCGGCATGGCCGCCGGCGCCTGCCGCTACTGCGATCAGCCCGTCCGCACCCTTGCGGATGGCCGAATGAGCGTGGCGGTTGTTGATAATGTCGTGCAGCACGATGCCGCCATAGGAATGCACGGCGGCATTGACCTCCGGCACGGCGCCGAGCGAGGAGATCACAACAGGCACCTTGTATTTGACGCAGAGCGACAGATCGTGTTCCAGCCGCTTGTTCGACATGTGGACGATCTGGTTGACGGCAAAGGGGGCGGCCGGCCGATCGGGATGGGCGGCGTCGTGACGGGCGAGTTCTTCGGTGATCTCCGCCAGCCATTCGTCGAGCTGGCTTTCCGGCCGGGCGTTGAGCGCCGGAAAGGCGCCGATCACACCCGCCTTGCATTGCGCCAGCGTCAGCTTGGGATGCGAGATGATGAACAGCGGCGAGCCGATGACCGGCAGTCTCAATTTGTCTTTGAGGATCGGGGGCAGGGCCATGTCCATCGCTTCCATTGACGTTTACGAAAACGTCAATCTCATAGCAGAGAAGAAAAGCCGATAAAAGAGCGGCTGCCATGCCTTCGCCGATTTCACCCCGAATATATGTCTGCGAAAGCTGATAGAATAAGGCCTGCAAGCGCTGAAACCTGCCGATTATCCCCGCCGATCAACTGCGTGCCAGGCCCGCAAGGCTTGCGGTTTGCCGCACTTGCCGTTACCGAATTTTGATGGAGAACGGCGGGGATTGCAGTCCGATGCCGAGTTCAAGGTGAAGGACTTGACGTGAGCGGATTAGAAACGGCCATCAGAACAGCGCTCGACAATTCCGAGCGCGACAATCCGGAGGTTCGAGCGAGGATCTATCAGTCGGCCCGCCAGGCGCTGGAAGCCGGCCTTCGTAAGCAGGATATCACCGATACCGAGGTCGTCGCCCATCACCGCCATCGCCTGGAAAGCACCATCCACGCCATCGAAAGCGAGGAGCGTGACCGCCTTCACCCGCGCCAGAGGCCGCCTGAAGTGCCCGTGCCGCCGGTCGTTGAAATGCCGGCGCCGCCGGTTCATCGGGGTGATGTGGCCGATATCGACAATCTCGTCGACGGCCCCGGGGCAGATGCACGGAGCCGCGCTCCCGAGGTGGCCCACAGCCGCCGCGACGATTTCAGCCTCGACGACGTGCATGCCGGCAGTACCGACCACCTGGCTGCGGCTCCGGTCGGCGACGAGCGGCTTCTGCGCGGCCAGCGCGCTACCGACATGGATTTCCGCCCGGAGCGGGCGGCAGGCCGCCGCAAGCCGCGCAAATTCTTTTCGAGGCTTCTTGTCTGGTGCGTGCTGCTCGCCTTCATCGGCATCGGCGCCTGGTGGGCGCATACATCGGGCCTGCTGCTGACGGCGGCCGAACGCGACACCAGCGTCGCCAACCCGCCGGCCAGCACCCAGCCGGAAGATTTCACCGGCAATGACGACAGCGCCGCAAAAGCGACCCCTCACACCGACGAGCCGGTGACCATCGATCCGCAGAACAGTTTTTCGGCCGATTGGATCCCGCTGTTCAAGCCCGACGACGCCGACAAGATCCAAAGTGGCACGCGGGCGCGCACCGAAAAAATCACAGAAAATGACGGCCCCGCCATCCGCCTGATTTCGCAGAGCGGTGCCGCCGATGGCAATATCGCCATCAGCGTGCCGCCTTCGGTGCTGCAGCAGCTTGCCGGCAAATCCTCGACGATCGCGCTGACGCTGCAGTCGACCAGCGACGAGCCGACCCAGGTCACCGTCGAATGCAATTTCCAGTCGCTCGGCAATTGCGCCCGCCATCGTTTCAACGTCACCCGGGAAAAATCGGACGCGCTGCTGCAGGTGAAGTTCGACCGCTCGCTGGCGCCGAATGCGCCGGGCACGCTCGTCATCAACAGCGATCTCGACGGCAAGGCGCGCGGCATCAACCTCTTCGCCATCCGCATCCTGCCCGGGCAGTGATGCCAGCCGCGGCGAAGCCGATGGCCTCGGTCCCAGCAAAGCTGGTGGCCCGGCTTCCGCTCGCCGCCTCTTTCAGAAAGCCTATTTCAAGAATCCATGCCCGGAGCCGATGATCTGCTCATCGACCGTGCCGAGCACCTTCTTGTCCTTGCCGTCATAATCCATCCGGTTCAGCATGTGGCGGATCAGTTCGAGCCGCCCCCGCCGCTTGTCGTTGGCGCGGATCACCGTCCAGGGCGCGAAATCCGTATGGGTTTCCTTCAGCATCCGGTCGCGTTTGGCGCTGTAATCGTCCCATTTCGTCAGCGCCGCGATGTCCATCGACGATAGTTTCCAGACTTTCAGCGGGTCGTGCCGGCGGTCGTGGAAGCGCTTCAGCTGCATCTCGCGGCCGATATCGAGATAGAATTTGAAGAAGAAGATGCCCTCATGGGCGATGATCTTTTCAAGCTGCGGCGCCTGCTTGAGAAAATCCTCGTATTGCTGCGGCGTGCAGAAGCCCATGACCGGCTCGACGCCGGCGCGGTTGTACCAGGAGCGGTCGAACAGCACGAATTCGCCTGCGGTCGGAAACTGCGCGACATAACGCTGGAAATACCACTGTCCCTGTTCGCGCTCGGTCGGCTTCGTCAGCGCCACGACGCGGGCAAGGCGGGGGTTCATATTCTCCGAGGAGGCCGAGATCGCGCCGCCCTTGCCGGCGGCATCCCGCCCTTCGAACAGCGCCATCACCCGCTTGCCGGTCGCCTGCAGCCAGAACTGCACCTTGACGAGTTCCACCTGCAGCTTTTCCAGCTGCTCGACATAATCTTCTTCCTTGAGTTTCTTCTTGTAGGGAAATTCGCCGGATTCCAGCGCATGTTCCTCCACCCAATCCGGCAGAACGGGATCGTCGACATCGAAGATGCGTTTCTTTCCGCGAATATCCAGCGCCACGGCCCTGCTTTCGACGTCCTCGCCCATGTGCTTCTCCTGCCTCCGATCGTTTCTTTCTTTCAGGCGAACATAGTTACCGTTGAAAATCAAATCTTTCGCGGTCGGCCGATAATTTTTCGTGGGTTTCGGCTGCGGCCCTTCGCATCACGGCGGCCTCCGGAAAATTTCTGTCATGAATTGCCGCTATCAGGCAGAGTTCAATATAAACATAAACGAATCGACGCCGCGAGGGCACTTGCAAGACGAAACATCGTGGACAACCAGCCTGTTGGCGCGCATCCGGCGCGAGCGGCCGGTGCTGCTTGCGGCAATCCTCAGCGCCCTTGTCGCCCTTGCCGCCGGCATGAACAAATGGGTTGTGTTTGGTCTGCTGCTGGCCATGGTCCTGACCGCGCTGTTCAACGAGGCGCCGGTGATCAAGGCCGAGCCCGTCGAACCGGTGGCGATCGAGCCGGAAGCGCCGCCGAGCCGGCTGCCGGAGATTTCCGCCACGCTTTCCGGCCTCGACATCCCGGTCATGCTGCTGTCGGGCGATGCCTCGGTGCTTTTCCAGAACCGCGCTGCCGAAAAGGCCTTCGGCGAGGTGGTCCTCGGCGCCCATATCTCGGCCCGCCTGCGCTCGCCGGGTGTGCTCGACATGGTGCGCGAAACCATCGCCACCAACGCCCCGAACCAGATCGAGCATGCCGAGCGGCTGCCCTCCGAGCGCGTCTATATCGTGCGCAGCGCGCCCATCGAATTTGCGGCCGAAGAGGGCATGCGCGAGCGTTATTTCATTCTCTCCTTCCGCGATATTTCAGAGGTTCGGCGCATCGACCGGATGCGGTCGGATTTCGTCGCCAATGCCAGCCATGAGCTGCGCACGCCGCTTGCCTCGCTGCGCGGCTTCATCGAGACCATCCAGGGGCCGGCGAAGAACGATCTGAAGGCGCAGGCGCGTTTCCTCGCCATCATGTTCGATCAGACGACGCGCATGAGCCGGCTGGTCGACGATCTTTTGTCGCTGTCGCGGCTGGAGCTGAAATCGCACATTGCCCCGGACGAGAAGATCGATCTGGTGCCGCTGCTCGGCCATGTCAGGGATTCGCTGGTGCCGCTGGCAAGGGATGTCGGCGTCGCCATCAACCTGCATCTGCCCGATGGCAAGGTCGAGGTGCTGGGAGACCGCGACGAGCTTGTCCAGGTCTTCGAGAACCTGATGGAAAATGCCTGCAAATACGGCCAGGAGGGCGAGGTCGTCGATGTCTGGCTGAAGAACGGCGCCGGTGAGCCCGTCGAGGTCAGCATTATCGACAAGGGGCCGGGCATTCCGGCCGAGCACGTGCCGCGCCTGACCGAGCGCTTCTACCGCGTCAGCATCGAGGACAGCCGCTCGAAAAAAGGCACCGGCCTCGGCCTCGCCATCGTCAAACACATCCTCACCCGCCACCGCGCCCGCCTGATCGTCAAATCCGAAGTCGGCAAGGGGACTGATTTTACGGTGCGCTTCTGACTGCGCATGTCCCTTCTCCTCGCAACCGACGAGAAGATGTGCGTGCGAGAGATTGATGGGGAACGGAGAGGCTGCCGCAACTCTCTTCTCCCCAGCGGGGAGAAGGTGCCGGCAGGCGGATGAGGGGGCCACACGACACATCCTTCACCTAAAATCTATTCCGGCACGCGGCCGGCAGTGGCGCCATTTGGAAAGGCCTGTTTCGCGGCCCCCTCATCCGCCCTACGGGCACCTTCTCCCCGCTGGGGAGAAGAGGGAGTCGGGACGCCGCGGCTTGTCCCTTCGCCCCGTTTACAAGGGTCGGAAAGCGGTGCTGGCAGGCGGATGCAAAATTTCACAGAACGACCTTGATAAAAGGACGCAGGCAGAAAACCACCGCCCATCCTACCCGTTGCCGATATGTGACCGGTTTTTACAACGCGAGGTAGATTGACCGCCGAACCTTGCCATTCTCCGACGCGATCGGCTGGTAGAGTTAAAATTTCCATTTATAAATCAAACATATAGACTGTCACAAATGTTTCACCGATTTGACATAAAAGGACGGTGCTTAAAGCGCTAAGAGAGTCCCGCCGATGAAAAAAGGCACTGCGAGGGCCTCTCTACAGGCCGCACTCACACAAGCCCAATGCCGGGAGATTTCTAATGAACACCTTCAAGCTCACCGTTGCCGCACTCGCTGCAACCGCTGCTTTCGCTGGCGCTGCCGTCGCCCGCGACCAGATTCAGGTTGCTGGTTCGTCCACCGTCCTGCCTTACGCAAAGATCGTTGCCGAATCCTTCGGCGAAACCTTCACCAACTTCAAGACGCCGGTCGTTGAATCCGGCGGCACGGGCGCTGGTCTGAAGGAATTCTGCAAGGGCGTCGGCGAAGACACCATCGACATTGCCAACGCTTCGCGCCCGATCAACAAGAACGAAGCCGAAGCTTGCAAGGCAGCCGGCGTGACCGACATTCAGGAAGTCAAGATCGGTTATGACGGCATCGTCTTCGCAACCGACGCTTCCAACCCGGATGTTGCCTACGTTCCCGCAGACATCTACAAGGCCCTCGCAGCCCAGGTCGTCGTCGACGGCAAGCTCGTCGCCAACCCCTACAAGAAGTGGTCGGAAGTCAACCCGAAGCTTCCGGCTGTTGATATCGCTGCCTACATCCCGGGCGAAAAGCACGGCACCCGCGAAGTCTTCGAACAGAACGTTCTCGCCGCCGGCTGCAAGGCCTCGGGCGCTGTCGACGTCATCGCCAAGGAAATCTCCGACAAGGCCGCCCAGGGCAAGGCCTGCGTCGCAGTCCGCAAGGACGGCGCTGCAGTCGACATCGACGGCGACTATCCGGAAACCCTCGCACGCATCGCCGCTAACAAGACCGGCGTCGGCGTCTTCGGCCTTTCCTTCTATGAAAACAATGCCGACAAGCTCAAGGTTGCCAGCGTGAACGGCATCGTTCCGTCGACCGAAACCATTGCCAACGGCACCTACCCGGTTTCCCGCCCGCTGTTCTTCTACGTCAAGAAGGCACATCTCGGCGCCGTTCCGGGCCTGAAGGAATATGTCAACTTCTTCGTATCCGACCAGATGATCGGCCCCGACGGCCCGCTGGCTGAATACGGCCTGGTTGCCGCTCCGGATGCCGAGCGCGACGCGATCCGCAAGGACGTCGAAGCCGGTAAGTCCATGTAATGACTTTGCCGGCGCGGTGCTTCAAAGCCCGCGCCGGCATTGCCTTATCCCCCGCGCGACCGATGTTTGGGTGCTGCAGGGTTGAATTCATTCCGCATGATTGGAAGCTGAAGGCGGCGGATGACGCTGCCGGGCTTTGGGGGCTACGGGCCTGGGGACGTAACGAATGAGCACATCCATCATACTATTGTGCCTTGTGGTGATCGGTGCCGCCGCCTATCTGGTCGCGCGCAGCCGGGCCGCGGCACTTGCCGGCGGCAGATCCTCGGCTTTGCATTCGCGGCCGGCCTATTACGGCGCCTATGCGGCGATCTGGGCCGTTCTTCCCGCCCTCATCGTCCTCTGCGTCTGGCTCTCGATCAGCCCTGGCATCATCCAGTCCGCCGTTCGCGGCGCCTTTCCTGCCGAGGTCAAGGCGCAAGCCGCCGTCGAGCAGGATCTCGGCTATTCGATGGTGGCGACGGTCGCCCGTGGCCTGACGATGCTGACGGCGGATGAAACCGCGGCACTCGCCGGCGATCCGGCCGCCCTTCAGGCCAAGCTCAGCGAAAAGGGCGTGCCGCTTGCCGGCCAGCCCCAGCCTTACATGCTCGACGCCGCCAAGACGCTCAACGCCATGAGCGCGACGAGCCGGCTTGCCATGACGGCGGTCGTCTTCATTCTGGCTGTTTCAGGCGCCTTCTATGCGCTGCGCGCCATCGCCCCACGCTTCCGTGCCCGCAACCGGGTCGAGCGCGTCATGCTCTGGGGCCTGCTGCTTGCCTCTTCGATCGCCATCCTGACGACGATCGGCATCGTGCTCTCCATGCTGTCGGAAGCCGCCCGCTTCTTTGCCGCCGTTCCCGCCGCCGACTTCTTCTTCGGCACCGTCTGGGATCCGCGTTTTGCCGGCGCCGGCAGCTCGTCCTTCGGCCAGTTCGGCCTGATCCCGCTCCTGCTCGGCACGCTCTATATCGGCCTCGTCGCCATGCTGGTCGCCGTCCCCGTCGGCCTTTTTGCCGCCATCTACATGGCCGAATACGCCTCGCCGAAGCTGCGCGGCGTCGCCAAGCCGCTGCTCGAAGTGCTGGCCGGCATCCCGACGATCGTCTACGGCTTCTTCGCGCTCGTCACCGTCGGCCCGTTCCTGCGCGATTTCTCGGCTGAGATCAGCGGCCTGCTCTCCGGCAGCTACACCAACTTCATTCAGGCACAGAGCGTTCTGACCGCCGGCATCGTCATGGGCATCATGCTGATCCCTTACGTTTCCTCGCTGTCGGACGATATCATCACCGCCGTGCCACGCGCCCTGCGTGACGGTTCGCTCGGGCTCGGCGCCACCCGCTCCGAAACCATCAAGAAGGTGGTCCTGCCGGCCGCTCTTCCCGGCATTGTCGGCGCGCTGCTGATGACGGCCTCGCGCGCCATCGGCGAAACCATGATCGTCGTGCTGGCCGCCGGTGTCGCCGCCCGCATCCAGATCAATCCCTTCGAGCCGATGACGACGGTGACCGTCAAGATCGTCAACCAGCTGACGGGCGACCTCGAGTTCACCTCGCCGCAGACGCTGGTTGCCTTCGCGCTTGGCATCACGCTGTTCTGCATCACGCTTTGCCTCAACATCTATGCGCTCTACATCGTGCGCAAATACCGGGAGCAGTACGAATGACGGATATTGTTTCTCCCACATCAGGCGTCACCGTCTCCAAGGCGCCGGCACGCCGCGATATCGGCATCAAGCGCCGCTACGCCGCCGAGCGCCGGTTCCAGGCCTATGGCATCGCCGCCATCACCTTCGGTCTCGTCTTCCTGTTCATCCTGCTATGGACGGTGATCGGCAAGGGCTACACCGCCTTCCAGCAGACGGCGATCACCCTGCCGATCGAATTCACCGAGAAGACGATCGACCCGAACAACAAGCGTGCGACCGACCCCTCGGTGCTGGTCGCCGCCAATTACCCGGTTCTCCTGCGCGACGCGATCGTCAAGCAGCTTGGTATCAACGCTTCGAGCCGCCCTGATGTCCGCGATGCAACGGCCATGCTCTCCAAGGGTGCGCCGATCCAGCTGCGCGATATGGTCGTCGCCGATCCCTCCATCATCGGCAAGACGGTCAATGTCACGGTGCTCGCCGATGCCAATATCGACAGCGCCAACAAGGGCCAGATCGACCTCACGGTCGATGAGAAGAACCGCAAGGTCAACGACAAGCAGGTCAGCTGGATGAACGAGCTGAAGGCGAGCGGCGCTCTGACCAAGCAGTTCAACACCGGCCTCTTCGTCAACGGCAATTCCAGCCGTCCGGAGGCCGCGGGCCTTGGCGTCGCCCTCATCGGCTCGCTCTACCTGATGCTGATCGTGCTGGTGCTCTCCCTGCCGATCGGTGTCGCCGCCTCGATCTATCTCGAGGAGTTCGCGCCGAAGAACCGGCTGACGGATCTGATCGAGGTCAACATCAATAACCTCGCTGCCGTCCCCTCGATCGTCTACGGCCTGCTCGGCCTCTCCGTCTTCATCAATTTCGTCGGCCTGCCGCGCTCGGCTTCGCTGGTCGGCGGCCTGGTGCTGACGCTGATGACCCTGCCGACGATCATCATCGCGACGCGCGCGGCTCTGCGCGCCGTGCCGCCGTCGATCCGCGCCGCAGCCCTTGGTCTCGGCGCCTCGAAGATGCAGATGGTCTTCCACCATGTTCTGCCGCTCGCCATGCCCGGCATCCTCACCGGCACGATCATCGGCCTGGCGCACGCGCTCGGCGAAACCGCGCCGCTGCTGCTGATCGGCATGGTCGCCTTCGTCGCCAACGCGCCGACCACACCGCTCGATCCCTCGACGGCCCTGCCCGTGCAGGTTTATATGTGGGCCAACGAGGCGGAACGCGCCTTCGTCGAGCGGACTTCGGGTGCCATCATCGTCCTGCTCCTGTTCCTGATCGTCATGAACATGGGCGCCATCCTCTTGCGTCGTCGCTTCGAGCGCCGCTGGTAAACGGAGTTAAACATCATGAACATGTTGACCGAAGCTGCAGTTGAAAAGGCGCTGGATCAGAAGATGAGCAACGTCCCGTATAAAATGATCGGACAGGATGTCTCGGTTTACTACGGCGAGAAGCGGGCGCTTTTCGATGTGAACCTGAACATTCGCGAAAACACCGTCACCGCGCTGATCGGCCCGTCGGGCTGCGGCAAGTCGACCTTCCTGCGCAGCCTCAACCGCATGAACGACACGATCGACGGCTGCCGCGTCACCGGCAAGATCACGCTCGACACCGACGATATCTATGATCCCGATATCGACGTCGTCGAACTTCGCGCCCGCGTCGGCATGGTCTTCCAGAAGCCGAACCCCTTCCCGAAGTCGATCTATGAAAACGTCTCCTACGGCCCGCGCATCCATGGCCTGGCCAAGTCGAAGGCCGATCTCGACCAGATCGTCGAGACCAGCCTGCAGCGCGCCGGCCTCTGGAACGAGGTCAAGGACCGCGTGCATGAATCCGGCACGGGTCTCTCGGGCGGTCAGCAGCAGCGCCTCTGCATAGCGCGCGCCGTCGCCGTCAGCCCTGAGGTCATCCTGATGGACGAGCCCTGCTCGGCGCTCGACCCGATCGCCACCGCCAAGGTCGAGGAGCTGATCCACGAGTTGCGCGAGAACTACACGATCGTCATCGTCACCCATTCCATGCAGCAGGCCGCGCGTGTCTCGCAGCGCACAGCCATGTTCCACCTCGGCAACCTGGTCGAGGAGAACGACACCGACAAGATGTTCACCAATCCCGACGATCCGCGCACCCAGGACTACATCATGGGTCGCTTCGGCTGATTTTGGCGACAGCAAGCCTTCCCGTTATTCGAGGATAAAGCCCCATGGCATCGACACATATTTATTCTGCCTATGATGATGATCTGAAGTTCCTCTCCAGGCGGATTTCCGAAATGGGCGGCCTGGCCGAGCAGATGGTCGCCGAATCCGTCCGGGCGCTGGTCAACGGCGACACCGCGCTGGCCCAGAAGGTCATCTCCGACGACGTGATCCTCGATCACGCCGAACGTGAAATCGGCGACAAGGCGATCGTCACCATCGCCCGCCGTCAGCCGATGGCAGCGGACCTGCGCGAAATCATGGGCTCGATCCGCATCGCCGGCGATCTCGAACGCGTCGGCGACCTCGGCAAGAACACCGCCAAGCGCGTCATCGCCGTCCAGAGCACCGGCGTTCCCCGCAAGCTCGCCCGCGGCCTGGAGCATCTCTCCGAACTGGCGCTCGTCCAGCTCAAGGAAGTGCTCGACGTCTACACCAATCGCTCGGCCGACAAGGCGAATGCGATCCGTGAGCGCGACAACGAGATCGACGCGATGTACACCTCGCTGTTCCGCGAACTCCTGACCTACATGATGGAAGATCCGCGCAACATCACCAGCTGCACGCATCTTCTCTTCTGCGCCAAGAACATCGAGCGCATCGGCGACCACGCCACCAACATCGCCGAGACGATCTTCTACATGGCGACAGGCGCGCAGCCGGAAGGCGATCGTCCGAAGGACGACAGCGCCAACACCGTCGGCGCGGCCACTGAATAATCGCCCGGGCCAGGCCCGCACCCGTCAATTGCGTGCGCGCCCGGCCGGGCGCGCAAAGAGGTCGCAGCCAATTTTCTGAATTTGCGCAGGATGCATTGCTTAAATCACCCCCGGTTTAAGGATCATGCGCGAGGAGACCGACACGCATGATCCCGAGAGTTGCAGTTGTTGAAGACGAAGAGGCCCTCAGCGTGCTTCTTCGCTACAATCTCGAAGCGGAAGGCTTCGAGGTCGATACCATCCTTCGTGGCGACGAAGCCGAAATGCGGCTTCAGGAGCGCACGCCCGATCTTCTCATCCTCGATTGGATGCTGCCCGGCGTCTCCGGCATCGAGCTCTGCCGCCGCCTGCGCATGCGGCCGGAAACCGAGCGCCTGCCGATCATCATGCTGACGGCGCGCGGCGAAGAGAGCGAGCGTGTCCGCGGCCTTTCGACGGGCGCCGACGATTATGTCGTCAAGCCCTTCTCGACCCCCGAGCTCGTTGCCCGCGTCAAGGCGATGTTGCGCCGCGCCCGCCCGGAGGTGTTGTCGACCGTGCTGAAATGCGGCGATATCGAGCTCGACCGCGAAACCCATCGCGTCCACCGCAAGAGCCGCGAAGTCCGCCTCGGCCCGACCGAATTCCGCCTGCTGGAATTCCTGATGTCGTCGCCCGGCCGGGTCTTCTCCCGCTCGCAGCTCTTGGACGGCGTCTGGGGCCACGACATCTATGTCGACGAACGCACCGTCGACGTCCATGTCGGCCGCCTGCGCAAGGCGCTGAATTTCTCCAACATGCAGGACGTCATCCGCACCGTCCGCGGCGCCGGTTATTCGATGGAAGCCTGAGGGCCGCTAGTGACCGTATGCAGCGGTTTTGCGCCCGCTTCAGGCCGGTTCATTGCGTTGCTGCTTGCGGAGTCAAACGTCTATTTGGCGCGCGTTGCGGTACTTGCTGCGTGGTTCCCCCAATACTCCGTCATCCTCGGGCTCGACCCGAGGATCCAGACGGCATCCGCAAACGTCAGAGGCGTGGATCCTCGGCTCAAGGCCGAGGATGACGGAGAGTGGGGTGGCTTTCTCGCCAAATTCGCTCCCGGGCCAGCGGATGGCGCATCCCTGCCGTGTCTCTGGTCTCCCTGCGCCGTAATCGTGCCTTCCTCGTGACAGAGGAGGCGCCACCTCGCCCTCCGTCATGCTGAGGCTGACCCGAGAGCCTCTACTCCAATCATAAAAAAACGGGCCGTTCGGCCCGTTTCTCATGTCCAGCGATGCTACCCGCTCAGCCAACCCGCGCTGCTGCCCGGCGGCGTTCGTTGACCGGCTGGTAGGCGAGTTTCTGGTGATAGCTGCAATAGGGTGAATTGTCGGGGGATTCGCAGCCGCAGAAGTGGAAGTCATCCTTCAGCGGATCGCCGACCGGCCACTTGCAGGTGCGTTCGGTCAGTTCCGTCAGGCCGAGGCGGCGCGAGATCGGCACGACCACGTTGCCCTTCGGCACATATTCCATTTCCTCGACCGTTTCGATCTCGATCTCTTCCTTCAGCATCGTCGCGCCCTGCTGGCGGGTAACGGTGCGGGTGGTGGTGATGCGAGAGGCATAGTTCGGTGCGCGCGGCGCCGATGTGGTGCGCTTCGGCGTTCGCGCCGCGGTGTTCGTGCCGCCGGCCTTGGCGCGGCCCGGCAGGCTCAGCCTGTGTACCTTGCCGATAACAGCGTTTCTGCTGACGCCGCCAAGTTGTGCCGCGATCTGGCTGGCGCTCAGTCCTTCGGCCCAAAGCTTCTTGAGTTTCTCGACCCGCTCGTCTGTCCAGTTCATGCCCTGTCTCCACCTTTCGCGTTGGTGATGGCAGAATCCCTCACCGTTGTCCCGGAAGGCTCCGAAACAAGAAACGCCCGATCAATTTTGGTGACTAGTTCCGCCGCATGCAGTCTAGTAATTGAACTTTAACCTAGTGTGAGCCTGACTCCCTGACAAGAGTCGCGGGAATCCGGATGAATCGAATTCCGAGTTTTCCCCAACTTGCTGCCCCGGCGTGTCATTTCTGCAATAATGCCTGTTGAAGACTGAAAATGCCGCTGTACACCCTTGCTGCATGCGCTAAGGGCGCAGTTTTGTTGACATTGCAGCGCGAAAAGGAAATAGTGCCAGTCGCCGCCGCAAGGCGGCATTTTTGATTTTTCGGGCCTGGTTTTCTTAGCCGGAGTCAGTCGCCCCATAACTTTAGATCGGGAGATCGCGCCATGGCTGAAGCCGCGCCGCTTTATGACACCTATTCTCGTGCCCCGCTGCGGTTCGAGCGAGGCGAGGGCGTGTGGCTGATCACCGAAAGCGGCGAGCGATATCTCGATTTCGGCGCCGGCGTCGCCGTCACCTCGGTCGGCCATAGCAATCCGCATGTGGTGGGCGCACTGAAGGAGCAGGCCGACAAGGTCTGGCACCTCTCCAATATCTATGAGATCCCTGGCCAGGAGCGTCTGGCCAAACGGCTGACGGACGCCACCTTCGCCGACAAGGTGTTCTTCACCAATTCGGGCGCCGAGGCGCTCGAATGCGCGATCAAGACGGCGCGCCGCTACCAGTTTTCCAAGGGCCATCCCGAGCGCTTCCATATCATCACCTTCGAAGGCGCCTTCCACGGGCGCACGCTCGCGACGATCGCCGCCGGCGGCCAGGAGAAATATCTCGAAGGCTTCGGCCCCAAGGCGCCGGGTTTCGATCAGGTGGCGTTCGGCGATATCGAAGCGGTGCGTGCCGCGATCACCGATGCCACGGCCGGAATTCTGATCGAGCCGGTGCAGGGCGAGGGCGGCGTGCGCCCCGCCACCCCCGAATTCATGAAGGCGCTGCGCCAGATCTGCGACGAACACGGCCTGCTGCTGATCCTCGACGAGGTCCAGACCGGGGTCGGGCGCACCGGCAAGCTCTTCGCCCATGAATGGTCGGGCGTCACCCCCGACATCATGGCGGTCGCCAAGGGCATCGGCGGCGGGTTCCCGCTCGGCGCCTGCCTTGCCACGGCAGAGGCTGCCTCCGGCATGAAGGCCGGCACGCATGGCTCGACCTATGGCGGCAATCCGCTCGCCATGGCCGTCGGCAGCGCCGTGCTCGACATCATCCTCGCCGACGGCTTCCTCCAGCAGGTGCGCGACGTCGCCCTTGTTTTCCGCCAAGGCCTCGCCTCGCTCAAGGATCGTTATCCCGATGTGATCGAGGATATCAGGGGCGAGGGGCTGTTGCTCGGCGTCAAGGCCGCCATTCCCTCGGCCGAACTGCTGCAGGCGATCCGCGCCGCCCATCTGCTCGGCGTACCCGCCGGCGACAACGTCATCCGCCTTCTTCCGCCCCTCGTCGTCACCGCCGAGGAAGCCCGCGAGGGCCTTGCCCGCCTCGAGCGCGCTGCCGAGAGCATCCGCGCCGCCAAGGTCAAGAAGACGGCTTGAAAGGATTGCGCCTTCGGGCGCACGACAGGTAAGAACATGGCACCTAAACATTTCCTCGATCTTTCGGCGGTCTCCTCGGCCGATCTCAGAACCATCATGAACGATGCGCTCGCCCGCAAGCAGGCCTTCAAATCAGGCACGGGCGACAAGCCGCTCGCCGGCAAGATGCTGGCGATGATCTTCGAAAAGCCGTCGACGCGCACCCGCGTCTCCTTCGATGTCGGCATGCGCCAGCTCGGCGGCGAAACGCTGTTCCTGTCCGGCACCGAGATGCAGCTCGGCCGGGCCGAGACGATCGGCGACACCGCCAAGGTGCTGTCGCGTTATGTCGATGCGATCATGATCCGCACCACCGAGCATTCGCGCCTGCTGGAGCTCGCCGAGCACGCGACCGTGCCGGTGATCAATGCGCTGACGGATGATACCCATCCCTGCCAGATCATGGCCGATATCATGACCTTCGAAGAGCATCGCGGCCCGATCAAGGGCAAGACCATCGCCTGGACCGGCGACGGCAACAATGTGCTGCATTCGCTGGTCGAAGGGGCCGCGCGCTTCGGCTATCGCATGAACATGGCCGTGCCCCTTGGTTCGGAGCCAAAGGATCACTATCTGAACTGGGCCCGCAATGAGGGCGCCGAAATCATGCTCTGCCATGATGCCGACCGTGCGGTCGAAGGCGTCGATTGCGTGGTGACCGATACCTGGGTCTCCATGAATCAGGAACATCGGGCCCGGGGTCACAATGTCTTCCAGCCTTACCAGGTCAACGCGGCCTTGATGGCGAAAGCAGGCAATGATGCATTGTTCATGCATTGCCTGCCGGCTCATCGCGGTGAGGAAGTGACGGATGAGGTGATCGACGGTCCGCAATCCGTGGTCTTCGATGAAGCGGAAAACCGTCTTCATGCGCAGAAGTCGATTCTTGCTTGGTGCCTGGGCGCGATCTGAACCATAATCGGATGCCGCGAGTCATCGACCCGCGGCCGCGCGAGCGAAGGGCACGCTGCCCCGTCGCTCGCGAAAACCAGGAGTAAAGCCATGGCAGAAGCTGCAGCCGCCCTCGGCCAGTTCGATTTCGCCGGCGATGACCATGTCGTCCCCTTTCAGGTGGAGGGGCTTGACGTGCGCGGCCGCGCCGTCCAGCTCGGCCCGATGCTCGATGCGATCCTCGAGCGCCATCATTATCCCGCCCCCGTTGCCCGGCTGCTTGCCGAAGTCGTCGTCTTGACGGTGCTGCTCGGCACTTCGCTGAAATTCGACGGCAAGTTCACGGTGCAGACCAAGGGCGATGGCCCGGTCGATCTTCTCGTCGCCGATTTCTCGACGCCGGAAAATGTCCGCGCCTATGCCCGTTTCGATCAGGCGCTGCTCAACAAGGCGATTGCCGCGGGCGAAACCGAGCCGGAGCAATTGCTCGGCTGCGGCGTGCTCGCCTTCACCATCGACCAGGGCAAGTTCGGCCAGCCCTACCAGGGCATCGTCGAGCTCGACGGCACCTCGCTGGAGGAGATTGCCGGCGTCTATTTCCGCCAGTCGGAGCAGATCCCGACCCGCGTGCGCCTGGCCGCAGCCGAACTCTTCGATCGTGACGAGGCCGGCAAGCCGCGCCATCGCTGGCGGGCAGGCGGCCTCGTCGCCCAGTTCCTGCCGGAGGCGCCGGAACGCATGCGCCGGCCCGATCTCCACGGCGGCGACGGCGACACCGGCAGCCGCCTGCATGGTGAGGACGATGCCTGGCTCGAAGCCCGTTCGCTGGTCGAGACCATCGACGCCGATGAACTGACCGACCCGCTTGTCGGGACCGAGCGGCTGCTGTTTCGCCTGTTCCATGAGCGCGGCGTGCGCGTCTACGAACCCCGCGCCGTCTTCGACCGCTGCAGCTGCTCGCGGGAAAAGATCGGCGGCGTGCTGAAGGGCTTTTCGGCCGAGGAGATCGAGGCCAGCCAGGAAAATGGCGAAATATCAGTCACCTGCGAATTCTGCTCGACCACCTACCGCTTCGAAACGACTGAGCTTCAGCCGGCGGAGTAGGGCCGGTTCGGACCCGCAAGATGCCCCTCACCCTAACCCTCTCCCCGTAAACGGGGCGAGGGGACGTGCCCTGTGAAAGGTGGCGTGGGACGGAGAGGTTGCGGCTTGGTCCCTTCGCCCCGTTTACGGGGAGAAGGTGCCGGCAGGCGGATGAGGGGCGGGCCCCCGGCAATCTCCGGGCCGAAGTGTCCTACCGCCTGTGGCGTTACACGTCAGTTCAGCACGCGCAGCAGCCCCGGAGAATCCAGCGAGAAGGCGGGAATGTCGACATCGAACATCTCGCCTTCGTCGGTTTCCATCTGGTAATGGCCGAACATCAGGCCGGAGGGGGTGTCGAGCGGGCAGCCGGAGGAATATTCGTAGGTGTCGCCGGGGCTGAGCCGCGGCTGTTCGCCGACGACGCCGGGGCCGGTCACCTCGTCCACCACGCCGTTCTGGTCGGTGATGTTCCAGTAGCGGTTGACCAGGCGAACGGCGATGGCGGAATTGTTGCTGATGACAATCCGGTAGCCCCAGACATAGCGATCGTCTTCCGGATCGGATTGCTCCTCCAGATAGAATGGCTCGACGACGACTTCGATATCCTTTGTGAGGGCGCGATACATGCCTTGCACCTTAGTCAAGATATGTTACCCATATCTTATAAGAGGCCCTGTCCGTCAAGAAACGGAACGTTGATCCGCGATGAAACAGCTATGATCGAAAGGTTTTTCGATCATTAAGCCTAATTCTCAGTGTTAATTTACTTCGCAACGCCGCCACAGGCGAACGTGTCCGAATGCAGCGGCCGGATTCGGATGAAGTCCGGCCGCTGTATCAGTCGATCAGGCCGAAACCTTGGCAAGCGCTTTCGCAAAATCCTCGATCAGGTCGTCGGTATCCTCGATGCCGGCCGAAAGCCGCACCGTGCCGGGAGAGATGCCGAGTTCGGCGCGCGCCTCTTCCGTCAGGTTCTTGTGCGTCGTCGTGGCCGGATGGGTGATCAGGCTCTTGCTGTCGCCGAGATTGTTGGAGATCTTGACGATATCGAGCGCGTTCTGCAGCGCGAAGGCCGCCTCCTTGCCGCCCTTCAGCTCGAAGCAGACCAGCGTCGAGCCGCCGGTCATCTGCCTGGCGATGATATCGGCCTGCGGATGGTCCTTGCGGCCGGGATAGATCACCTTGGCGACCTTGCTCTGCTCGGCCAGGAAATCGGCGATCTTCGCCGCATTCTCGGTCTGCTGGCGCACCCTGAGCGGCAGCGTCTCGATGCCCTTCAGCAGCGTCCAGGCGTTGAACGGCGACATGGCCGGGCCGGTATGGCGGAAATAGTCGTGCAGGTTCTCGTCGATCCATTCCTTGTCTGAGAGTACGACGCCGCCGAGGCAGCGGCCCTGGCCGTCGATGTGTTTGGTGGCGGAATAGACGACGATATGGGCGCCGAGCTCCAACGGCTTCTGGAACAGCGGCGTGGCGAAGACGTTGTCGACGACGACCTTGGCGCCGATCTGGTTGGCGAGCTTGGCAACGCCTGATATATCGACCACCTCGAGCGTCGGGTTGGTCGGGCTTTCCAGGAAGAACACCTTGGTTTTCGCAGTGATTGCCTTTTCCCAGTTGGCAAGATCGCGGCCGTCGATCAGCGTGCACTCGATCCCGTATTTCGGCGCCAATGTTTCCACAACCCAGCGGCAGGAGCCGAACAGGGCGCGGGCGGCGACGATATGGTCGCCTGATTTCAGCTGGCAGAGGATGGCGGCGGTGACGGCGGCCATGCCGGAGGCGGTGGCGCGGGCGTCTTCGGCACCTTCCAGCATGCACATGCGCTTTTCGAACATGTCGTTGGTGGGGCTGCCGTAGCGGGCATAGATGAAGCCGTCGGTCTCGCCCTTGAAGCGGGCTTCGGCCGCTTCCGAGGTGTCATAAACGAAGCCTTGCGTGAGATAGATTGCCTCGGATGTTTCGCCATATTGCGAACGCAGCGTGCCGCCGTGGACGAGTTGGGTTGCCGGGCGCCAGGTCTTGCTCATGCCATCACCTTCACATAACAAAAAAACCGGTCGCAAAAGCAGACCGGTTTCAACCCGGTCTTTTTAGCCACTTGTTTAACGTGGCTGCAAGCCGACCGGCCAAATCACCACGGGATAATTCTGCAATACTGCTGTTGGCGGCTTGCGTCAATTCCCCGAGTTTGGTTTTGTCGGCGGCAAATGATGGAAGAGGCATGATGGCTCGTGAAACGGGAATTCTGGCGGACCGCGCGATCTCGGCGCTGTTTGAAACGGGGCGTCTGATCTCCGAACGGGAGCTGGACCGCGACCAGATCCAACCGGCAAGCCTCGACCTGCGCTTGGGAAGCAAGGCCTTTCGCGTGCGCGCCTCTTTCATGCCCGGCCCCTCGCATCTGGTGTCGGACAAGCTCGACCGGCTGAGCCTGCATGTGATCGACCTGACGGAAGGCGCGGTGCTCGAAACCGGCTGCGTCTACATCGTGCCGCTGATGGAGAGCCTGGCGCTGCCGGCCGACATGTCGGCCTCGGCCAACCCGAAGAGCTCGACCGGCCGCCTCGATATCTTCACCCGCGTCATCACCGATTACGCCCAGGAATTCGACAAGATCCCGGCAGGTTATGCCGGCCCGCTCTATCTCGAAATCAGCCCGCGCACCTTTCCGATCGTCGTGCGCCGCGGCTCGCGCCTGTCGCAGATCCGCTTCCGTGTCGGCCAGTCCCTGCTCGGCGAGCCGGAACTGCTGAAGCTGCATGAAAGCGAGACGCTGGTGGCGAGCAAGCTGCCGAACGTATCGGGCGGCGGCATCGCGCTGTCGATCGATCTGGCCGGCGACAAGGACGGCCTGATCGGCTATCGCGGCAAACATCACACCGCCGTCGTCGATGTCGACAAGAAGGATCAGCACGACATCTTCGATTTCTGGGAGCCGCTCTATAGCCGCGGCCGCAACGAGCTGATCCTCGATCCCGACGAGTTTTATATCCTCGTCTCGCGCGAGGCCGTGCACGTGCCGCCGGATTATGCTGCCGAGATGACCCCCTTCGATCCGCTGGTCGGCGAATTCCGCGTCCATTATGCCGGCTTCTTCGACCCGGGCTTCGGCCATGCGCCGGCCGGCGGCCGCGGCAGCCGCGCCGTGCTCGAAGTGCGCAGCCACGAAGTGCCCTTCATCCTCGAAGACGGCCAGATCGTCGGCCGCCTGGTCTACGAGCACATGCAGGAAAAACCGATGAGCCTCTACGGCTCCGGCCTCGGCTCCAACTACCAGGCCCAGGGCCTCAAACTCTCGAAGCACTTCCGCATCTGAAACGCGACTTGACAGCGCCCCCCATCTGTTGGAAATCTCAGCGCATCGCGGGTGTAGCTCAATGGTAGAGCAGCAGCTTCCCAAGCTGAATACGAGGGTTCGATTCCCTTCACCCGCTCCATCCATCACCTTCATCGACAGAATAATGCCGAACGGCTTAGAGGCTGCCTCGCCTTATACCGGACTGAGACGAGCCGGCCGAAAACTTTCGCCTGACGCTTTCCCGAGGGCTTTCCCCGTAAGCGGACCGGTATAGTGCAGAAAAGCGGCCGGCGTGGGAGAATCCCCATTTCAGACAGATATCCCTGACGCTCTGCCGGTTCGACCGATCCAGAAGGTCTGATCGAGCGGCCTGCAGTCTCAGCGTTCGCAAGTAACCTGCCGGAGTAGCGTCCTTGAAGGTCCGGAAGCCGGTTTCCAAGGTGCGGACTGAGACGTTGGCCGATTGAGCGATCATCGAAATGGTGATCGGCCTGGCGATATTCGCGTGCATGAAATCTATCGCCCGACGAACATGTCGTGGAGCGGGCATGAACGCAGTCTGCTCCAGTCGCTGAGAGTAGCGATGCGGCACCGATCGAATGAGCAAATGAGTGAGTGCCTGATTGAGGTTGACCATTGCGATCGGCGAATGAAGCAAGATCGCGTCTCCAAGCATGCCGCCGATGATCGTCTCGACGAGATTCTTGATGAGATGTCCGGCGGCACTTGATCCGTCAACCAGGGGTGAGAGGTTCAGCGGTTCGACAAGTGGGGCTTCAAACACCTGCCCGAACGCTTGGCAGATCTGGTTCCAATGCAAGAAGAGTTTCTGTGATCGATGGAACTCTCCCCGCACGAGGAAGCGATCCGCCTCGTGGCTTTGCCCAAGCAGCATCTGGCCCGGTGTCGCTGTTGTCGTGGTTTGCCGTCGCGTCATGCCGGAGATGCCGGTTCGCGGCACGTGGATGGTAAGCCATTCCGGTGTGTCCAGGGTAGCCCAAAGGTTCCACTCTCCATTGCATGCGAGATCGACGACCGTCATCGCGCCGTGAACACGAACATCGGCGGACCAGTGAAAGCCTTCAAGCCTATGGGCCGGCGACGCGTCAAAGTGGGCAGCTCCGATGAATGTTTCCAACATTCCGTCGAAGTCTGCGCCGGCCCATCGTTGCGTCGGTGCGGGATTATGATTCATGGGAGCGTGTTGAATTCGCGCGGAGTCGAAGTCGCTGACGGAGCAGAGATCTCATTCTTCGTCTGTGCCGCTCGCAATGCGCTTAACCGCATCGGATGCGGTTTCGAGCAGACGCGCCGACATGTCCCGATCCGTCATGACGCGGGAGATCGTCACCGCGCCGACCATGAGGGAGAGGATGACCATGGCCTTGTCATAAGGTTCCGCGCCGTCCGATGCCGGGATCAATTCGTCGAGAATCCGCAGGTGAGCTTCTATGCCGTGCTGGAATGGAGCCCGCACCTCTTCGCTTTGACGCGCCGCGTCGGAGCCAAGCGCGGCCAAGGGGCAACCATCGGCTTTCTCTTCCCGATGTCCGGCCGAGAGATAGAGGGCGGCAACCGCTGCGAGGGGGTCGGTGCTTGCGCCGGCCACCGTCGACCATCTGCGAACCGCGCTCTCCATCGCTCGTCCGGATGCCAGCGCCACAAGATCGTCCTTCGATTCGAACTGCTTGTAGAATCCGCCTTGGGTTAGGCCGGCGCCTTTCATCAAATCCTTCAGCCCTATGCCGTCGAAGCCATGCTCCCGGAAGAGACGGCTTGCGACATTGATTACCGTTTCTCGATTGGCCTCGGCCTGAGCACGACTGACTCTCATAGCGATCTCCAATTAGATTTCATTTGACATCTATACAGAAATTAGAGTTAGATCGCAATCTAAATAAATAGCTGCGCCCGTCAATAAGAGTTAATGACATGAACCGCAAAATACTCCTCGCATCTTTCAGCCTTCTTGCGGCTGCCGGCGCCGCGACGCTCGTCATCGTCGTGGAGTCCTCGGAAGGAAGCGCGCAAGCTGCTGATCCCCGCATGGCGCCACCATTCGTCAAGTTGGTGGAAGCCAAAATGCCGGAGGCAACCGAACGCACCTTCACCGGCACCATCGCCGCCCGGGTGCAGAGCAATCTCGGCTTTCGTGTGCCCGGCAAGATCATGCAGCGCTATGTGGACGTCGGCGTGCAGGTCAAAGCCGGTCAGCCCCTGATGCGCATCGACGAGACCGATCTCAATCTGGCACTGACGGCGAAACGGAACGCCGTCGCTGCAGCTGAAGCTGTGCTGACCCAAGCCCAGGCAGACGAGAAGCGCTATGCCGCTTTGGTGAAGAACGGACTGGCGGCGACGCCGCAGCGCTACGAGCAGGCAAAGGCGGCGCTGGACACGGCAACCGCTCGGCTTGCCGCGGCGCAAGCGGAAGCGAAGGTCGCAGAAAACGAGACTGCCTACTCCGTCCTGGTGGCCGATACTGATGGAACCGTTGTCGAAACGCTCGGGGAGCCGGGGCAGGTTGTGACGGCGGGACAAACCGTGGTCCGGCTCGCACAGGCTGGTCCGCGCGAGGCGCTGGTCTGGCTTCCTGAATTCCTACGGCCGTCGATCGGCGAGACAGCCGATGCCAGTATCTACGGCAACGAAAGCCGGCAAGACAAGGCGCGGCTGCGGCAGATCTCGGATGCTGCCGATCCCCAAACGCGCACCTACGAGGCACGGTGGGTTCTGGATGGCGCAGCAGCGGCAGCGCCTCTCGGCGCGACAGTGACGATCAGAATCTCCAACGGCGGCGGCCAATCGCATGCCGCGGTGCCTGTCGGCGCCGTTTTGGACGACGGCAGCCGGACCGGCGTCTGGGTTTTTGATGAGAAATCGTCGACCGTTCGCTTCAGGCAGGTGAAGATAGAACAGATCGGCGAGGAGGTTGCGGTGGTCTCAAGCGTTATGGCAGGCGAGCCGGTCGTCGCGCTTGGCGCGCATTTGCTGCAGGACGGCGCCAGCGTGCGCACCAAAGCGGAACAGGTAGAGGCGGCGAACTGATGGGCTTCAATCTATCCGCGCTCGCGGTTCGCGAGAGAGCCGTTACGCTGTTCTTCATTGTCCTGCTTGCCGTCGCCGGTATCTATGCGTTCGTCAAGCTGGGGCGGGCGGAGGATCCTTCGTTCACCATCAAGACCCTGACCGTGACGTCGGTGTGGCCGGGTGCAACAGCGCGCGAAATGCAGGACCTGGTCGCCGAGCCTCTCGAGAAACGCCTTCAGGAACTCACCTGGTATGATCGCGTCGAGACGACAACCCGGCCGGGATACGCCTTTCTGACCGTTACGCTGAAGGACAGTACGCCGGCCACCGCTGTCGAGGAGGAATTCTATCAGGCCCGCAAAAAGCTTGGGGATGAGACGCGAAACCTGCCGCGGGGCGTTCTTGGCCCGTTTGTCAACGACGAGTATTCCGATGTCAGCTTCGGTCTTTATGCGCTGAAGGCCAAAGGCATGCCGATGCGCGAACTTGTGCGTCAGGCCGAAGTGATCCGTCAGGATCTCCTGCATGTGCCGGGTGTCAAGAAGATCAACATCCTCGGAGAGCGGCCCGAACAGATCTTTGTCGAGTTCTCCTATGCCAAACTGGCAACCCTCGGAATTTCGGCGCAAGACATCGCGGCCGCTTTGCAGCGGCAAAACGCCGTGACGCCGGCGGGGTCGATCGATACGCGCGGCCCGCAGGTGTTCATCCGGTTCGATGGCGCCTATGACAGTATTCAGGCGATCGCCGACACGCCGATCGTCGCGGCCGGGCGCACGCTGAAACTCTCCGATTTCGCAGAGGTTCGCCGCGGTTATGAGGACCCGGCCACCTATCTTATCCGCCATGATGGTGAACCCGCCATCATGCTTGCCGTGGTGATGCAGCAGGGTTGGAATGGTCTGGAGCTCGGCAAGGCGCTGGAAGAAAGATCCGGTGCGATCGCCGAGACGTTACCGCTCGGCATGACGCTGGCCAAAGTCAGCGACCAGGCCGTCAACATCCAGGAAGCCGTCGGCGAGTTCATGCTGAAATTCGCCATGGCGCTCGGCGTCGTGTTGTTCGTAAGCCTCATCAGCCTCGGTTGGCGTGTTGGCATCGTCGTCGCGCTTGCCGTACCGCTGACGCTTGCCGTCGTCTTCCTCATCATGCTGGAGACTGGCCGTTTCTTCGATCGCATCACGCTCGGCGCGCTCATTCTGGCCCTCGGTCTCCTGGTCGACGATGCCATCATCGCCATCGAGGTGATGGTGGTGAAGATGGAAGAGGGGATGGATCGGATCAAGGCGGCCGCCTATGCATGGAGCCATACGGCAGCGCCGATGCTGTCGGGTACGCTGGTGACGATCGTCGGGCTGATGCCCGTTGGTTTCGCCCGCTCGACTGCCGGTGAATATGCCGGCAACATCTTCTGGGTCGTGGGATTCGCCCTCATCGTATCCTGGATCGTCGCGGTGATCTTCACGCCCTACCTCGGAGTCAAGATGCTGCCAGCGATCAAGCCGGTCGAAGGTGGTCATCACGCGATCTACGACACGCCGAATTATCGCCGCCTGCGGGGGATGATCGAGTTTAGCGTACGCCACAAGTTCGTCACCTGTGCGCTGGTCGCCATCGCCATGGCGGTCTCTGTCGTCGGAATGGGATCGGTGAAGAAGCAGTTCTTCCCGACGTCCGATCGGCCCGAAGTATTGGTCGAAGTCCGTATGCCGGAAGGCACCAGCATCGAGACGACGACGGCTGCGGTCGAAAAGCTCGAAGGGTGGCTGCAGAAGCAGCCGGAGGCAAAGACCGTCACCAGCTATGTCGGTCAGGGCGCTCCTCGCTTCTTCTTCGCCATGGCGCCGGAACTCCCGGACCCGTCCTTCGCCAAGATCGTCGTGCTCACTCCCGACGCCAAGACCCGGGAGGCCTTGAAACATCGTCTCCGGACGGCCGTCTCGGACGGGCTCGCCCCGGAAGCCTATGTCCGCGTTACCCAACTCGTATTCGGTCCCTATACGCCGTTCCCGGTCGAGTTTCGTGTCATGGGTCCCGATCCCAAGCAATTGTACGAAATCTCCGAGAAGGCGCTCGACATCATGAAGAGCGTGCCGGATGTCCGCCAGGCCAATCGTGACTGGGGCGACCGCACGCCGGTGCTGCGCTTCGTTCCCGACCAGGATCGGTTGAGCCTAATCGGCCTTTCGCCGGCCGAGGCGGCCCAGCAGATGCAGTTGCTGTTAAGCGGCGTTCAGATCACGCAGGTCCGTGAGAATATTCGCAACGTGCCGGTCATCGCCCGTAGCGCTGGCGAAAACAGGCTTGATCCATCGAGATTGGCAGATTTCTCGCTGATGAGCCGGGATGGCCGGCAGGTTCCGCTGGATCAGATCGGTCACTCCGAAATCCGGTTCGAAGAGCCGATCCTCAAACGTCGCGATCGAACGCCGGTGATTACGATCCGCTCGGACATCGCCGAGGCGACGCAGCCCCCGGAAGTCTCGCAACAGATTCTGAAGGCGCTTCAGCCGCTGATTGCCTCGCTTCCCGTCGGATATCGTATCGAGATGGGCGGAAACATCGAGGAGTCGCTGAAGGCCAATGTCGCGCTCGTCAAAATTTTCCCGGCAATGATTGCCGCCATGCTGATCATCATCGTCCTGCAGGTCCGGAGCCTGTCGACGATGACCATGGTGATGCTGACAGGGCCGCTCGGTCTAGCCGGTGTGGTTCCCATCCTGCTGCTCTTCGACAAGCCATTCGGCTTTAATGCCATTCTCGGATTGATCGGGCTCGCGGGAATCCTGATGCGCAACACCTTGATCCTGACCGAGCAGATCAAGGAGAACCGAGCGGCCGGTCTCGACGACTATCACGCCGTCATCGAGGCGACTGTACAGCGCACGCGCCCGGTTATCCTGACGGCTCTGGCGGCCGTGCTGGCCTTCATTCCGCTCACGCACTCGGTCTTCTGGGGGTCGATGGCCTACACGCTGATCGGCGGAACGGCGGTCGGCACGGTGATGATCCTGCTGTTCCTCCCCGCTCTCTATGCCACCTGGTTCCGCATCAAGCCGACGAAAAAGGAAAGCCATGAAAACTCCCCGGAGGAGGTGGAACTACCGACGGCAATGGCTGCCGAGTGATGTTCTCCGGAGATGGCGATGACTTTTGCGAATCCGGCAGAAAGTGATATCGAGCAGTCGCGGACGCGGATTCTCGAGGTGGCGGAAAGGCATTTTCGGCGGATCGGCTACCATAAGACGTCAGTCGCCGATATCGCCGCCGAACTCGGCATGAGCCGCGCCAATGTCTATCGCTTCTTTCCCTCGAGGACGGCGATAAACAGTTCCGTCTGCGGACTGATTATCAAAGAGGTTGCTGAAATCGCTCAGGCGATTGCACGCTCGGACGCGCCGGCGAGCAAGAAGCTGGCGGATCTCTTGACCGCCATTCACCACCACAGCACGAGAATGCTGGTGGAGGACAGACCCATGCACGATCTGCTTGTCGCCGCCATGGATGGAAGTTGGGCAACCGTTAACGCGCACAATGAGCGCATTCTGGGGATCCTCAAAGGACTTGTCCGCGAGGGTCGGCAGACAGGCGAGTTCAACGTCGAAGACGCCGACGAAGCCGCGCGCGGCATCATCACCGCCTTCTTGCCGTTCTTCCATCCTGTTCTGCTTGAGCAGCGCGTTCAGGAAGGCAAGGCGACCGCCGTCAGCCTCCATGCCCAAATCCGCTTCATCATGAAAGCTCTCGGCACGTCAGACCGCGAGCGATAAGCGCCTCATTTAGCGCTGCCGACCCGACGCGCTGATCAAGGAATTCTTCGCGGCAGGCAGTGGCCCGACCCACGACGAAATAGTCGCTCAAAACCGAGCGGGGACTGCCGCTCCGAAATCCTGAACCGGTTGAGGCTCGTGCCGCTCCCAGTTGACATGCCCCGGCACGTTTGAAGGCGCGATCACCGAAAAAATCGCCGTAAAGCAAAAAGTGCTTGATTTTATATTTCGATTGACATCTAAAGAGAGAATAGATGTCGATCGAAATCTTACGTGTCCGATGACCGGTTCTGACTTACTGTCTTTTGGACAGGGTAAAAAGTCTGACCCTTCTATTGAAGCACGTAGTCAACCACTCGCGCCCAGCCAGGAGCCTCCATGTCTCAAAATAAAGTCGTCGTCATCACCGGAGCATCCTCCGGAATAGGCGAAGCGTCGGCCCGCCTTCTTGCACAAAACGGCTTCCAGGTCTTTGGCGGCGTGCGAAACCCGCAGCGTGTCAATGCCATTCCCGGCGTGCGTTATGGGACTGCCGACGTCACCGACGACGCCTCGGTCTCCGATTTTGTTCAATGGGTTTTGTCCGAGGCAGGCAAAATCGACATCCTGATCAACAATGCCGGCGTTTCACTGGTCGGCCCTGTCGAAAATACCTCTGTTTCCGAAGCTCAAACGGTGTTCGATACGAACCTGTTCGGCCCTTTGCGCATGATCCGTGCTGTCTTGCCCTCGATGCGGGCCGCGCGGAGCGGGCTGATCATCAATGTAAGCTCGGTCCTGGGATTCCTGCCTGCGCCATTTATGGGCATTTATGCGAGCAGCAAGCATGCGCTGGAAGGGCTGTCCGAATCCCTCGACCACGAGATTCGTGAATTCAACGTGCGCGTCGTCCTCCTTGAACCTACCTTCACCAACACGAAACTTGATGTAAACGCAGCACAGACGGAAATGCCGTTAGGGGTCTATGCCACGCAGGCTGACGCGACCATCAAGGCGGTCCAGGCTCAGATCAGGACCGCGCCGTCGCCGTTGGCAGTAGCCGAGAAGATCTTGGCTGTGATCAACGGTCCATATCGAATGCGTCAACCGGCAGGTGGCCAGGCGACGCTGCTCAGCCGGCTGCGCAGGTTTATGCCGGCAAACGCGGTCGATAGCAGTCTGAGAAAGACATTCGGTTTCGGAAAACGCAGCACGTCCTGAGTTTGCCGGACTTGCAGGCGTCGTCGATTTCAACAGCATCGTTTCCGCGGATCTCGCTGTCGCCTCGTACGGCACCGAACGATCAATATGCGTGCCCGACGACGTCATCCAAATTTTGTCGATCAATGCCTAATCGCCGAAAAACCGGATTGGCTTGTACTGCCGATGCGCGATGATCAGGCTCCGGTCGGGCTGGATGATGTAGGTTTCCTCCACCTGCCGGCCATACTGGTCGATGAAATCATGCGGGAAGGCGGAGCCGACCGGGGATTTGGTGAGTTTGGTGCGCGGCTGGCCACTATAGGTGATGCTGCCTGGGATGGGTTCGAGGCCCGGGCCGGAATAGGTAACGGTGTTGCACCCGGCAAGAACGAGGGTGCCGATAAGGCCGATGAGTGCAGGTTTCATATCAATCCCCTTCTGACGCGCCGAACGATGCGATCTTACTCCCGATCGCATTGCGCTCACCAGATGAAACGGCATATCCGCCTTCAATCCTTCGACAAACACGGCTTCGGACGCCGTGACGGCTCGGACCATCCATTGCTGAAACCGCTGCCGTCTGCTAGATCGACATCGTCGAAAAAGGCAGGATCGGTTGAGGTAAGCCCGATCCCTTCCGCAAGAGCGCGTGAGCGCCCTCAAGAAGCTCTGCTCCGTGGCCTATGGCACGAGAACCCGCGACGTGATCCGCATCAAGATGCGGGATCCCGGCGGCGTGCGGAGACGGCAAAAGGCAGTCCCGGGATTTTTTGAACGGAGACAGTCATGCGCCTGAACCATCTCGATTTTCACGTACCCGATATCGCTGCAACGGCGGATTTTTTCATCCGCCATTTCGGACTGACGCTGAAGGATATGCGCGGCCAGAACGGCCTGGCGATTCTGAGCGACGATGCCGGCCTCGAAATCGTGCTCAGCCACGCGATCGCCAAGTTCGGCACCGCCGACCAGGTGGAGATCGGCCGCCAGACCTATCATATCGGCTTCATCCTGCCGGAAAGGGCGGATGTCGATGCTGTCCACGCCGGGCTCGTTGCTTCAGGCGCTGCGCTGTCCGGCCCGCCGGCGGCGATGCGCGGCGGCTGGCTGTTTTATTGCACGGCGCCTGGAAATATTCTGGTCGAGGTTGGGTGGCGGCCGGGGTAGACGAGACCTCAAAAGGAAAGGGCGGTTGCCGCCGTCCGCCCCTCATCCGGCTGCCGCCACCTTCTCCCCGTAAACGGGGCGAAGGGGGATAGGCGCAACCCTCTCCGTCCCCTCGCCAACGTCTCGCTGGGCACGTCCCCTCGCCCCGTTTACGGGGAGAGGGCTAGGGTGAGGGGCAGCCACTGGCACGAACCGGACAGGCTTGCCTCAAGCTTCTCAGAACTCCGTCCAATCCGCATCCTGGCTCGACGGCGTGCTCGTGCCGGCGCCGAAGGCGTTGGCGAGGGTCTGGCCGAGGGCGCGGGCGGGGGAGGCGGCCGGGCGGGCCGTTCCTTCCTTGGCGACGCGGATCGATGCCTTGGCCGCCGGGCGCGGGGCGACACGCGGTGCTGCGGCCGGCGGTCGGGTCGAGGCGATCGGTGCGGCGGCGGTAAAGCCGCCGGTGCCGGTCAGTCTGAACTGGCCGAGCAGGGTGTTGAGCGCGGCCGCTTCGGTGGCAAGGCCGTGGCTCGCCGCCGTCGATTGCTCGACCATCGCCGCATTCTGCTGCGTGCCCTGGTCCATGGTGTTGACGGCGGTGTTGATCTCCTGCAGGCCGATCGATTGCTCGCGCGCGGCTTCGGCGATCGCGTGGACGTGCTGGTTGATCTCCTGCACCTCGGCGACGATCGAGTCGAGCGCCTTGCCGGTTTCGCCGACCAGCGAGACGCCGGTCTGCACATGCGTGCCGGAATTGCTGATCAGGTCCTTGATTTCCTTGGCCGCCTTGGCCGAACGCTGCGCAAGCTCGCGCACTTCCTGCGCCACCACGGCAAAGCCCTTGCCGGCTTCACCGGCGCGTGCGGCTTCGACGCCGGCATTGAGCGCCAAGAGGTTGGTCTGGAAGGCGATCTCGTCGATGACGCCGATGATATTGCCGATCGCCACCGAAGACTGCTCGATCTGCTGCATGGCGGAGACCGCCTTGCGGACGATCTCGCCGGATTTTTCGGCGCCGAGGCGGGTGCGGGCGACGAGCTGGCTCGCCTCTTCGGCGCGCTTGGCGGCATCGCGCACCGTCGTGGTGATTTCTTCGAGGGCTGCCGCCGTCTCTTCGACGGAGGCTGATTGCTGTTCCGTCCGTTGGGAAAGCTGGTCTGCGGAAGAGCGGATCTCGTTGGCGCCGGCGCCGATCGCCCGGGCGTTGGCCCCGACCGTATGCATGGTCTCGTTGAGCTTTTCGACCGAATTATTGAAGTCCTGGCGCAACGCATCGAGGTGGGCGACGAAAGGCTGGTCGATATGCGAGGCGAGATCGCCGGCGGCCAGACGGCGCAGGCCGTCGCCGAGGGCTGCGACGGCGCGGTCGAGTTCGGCGGCTTCGCGGGTCTTCTGCGCTTCGCGTTCGCGGCGCTCGCCGTCGCTGACGCTGCGCTCGGCGTCGGCACGGGCTTCGATCCGGGCCCGCTCGATCGCGTTGTCGCGGAAGATCGAAACGGCCTTTGCCATCTGGCCGACCTCGTCGCCGCGGTCGAGGCCGCTGACTTCGCTTGTGGTATCGCCTTCGGCAAGCCGCGTCATGCGCAGCCGCAGCGCCGTCATCGGGCCGGCGATGCCTTTCTGCGCCACGACTACGCCGAAGCCGATCGCGGCAAGCACGGCGATGCCGATCAGGGCCAAGCTGAAGGCGATCTGGCCGCTCACCGAAGCCGAAAGCGCGTCGCCGCCGTCGTTGAGCAATGCCATCATCGCATCGTTGTTGGCGATCATCTTCGGTGTCAGCGCATCGAGCTTGGTATTGATCAGGGCGGCATTCGCCAGCGCGCCGGCGCTATCCTTGGCCTTGCTCTGCTCGATGATTTTGTTTGCCAGCGCTTCGATTTCATCGATGCCGGCCTGAATGTCGTCGATCGCGGCCTTGCGGCTCGGCACCAGCGCCAGCGCCTGTTTCAGCCGGTCACGGGCCTGCGGCAGCCTACTCGGTGTGGCGAGCGTCGTCTGGAATGCCGGCGTATCCGGCTTCATTTCCGCAAGCAGGGTGACCTGCAGCACCGAGGCCACGACCGATGCGCTGGCGCGCGCGCTCAGCATCGAGGCCTGCGCCTCATGATCGATGAAGGCGCTGTAGGCAGCGTCCGCCCGGCGGAATTCGGAGATGACATAGATCAGCCCGGTCATCGTGATCAGCCCGAGCAGTGCCACGACCGATATGATTTTCGTGCGGATTTTCAGATGCTTCAACATGGAAATGTCACCCGGTTGGCTGGGCGTGTCGCGCCCGGTGCTTTGAAATCAATTGTTGCAAACAGAGCGCTGCTTCAGTGTCGCGGCTCAGGAAATGTGGATTGACGCATGCATCATGCAATCGGCCGGCGGGGTCCGTGTCGTCGCCACAAATAGAGGCGATATTCTTTAATTCCGCGCTAACACGGAGGCTGCGGATGGCCGCAATTTTTAGGGGGCTGAATTATTATCCCCCCGTAAGTTGTTACCGCTGTCCCGATCGAAGACCCCGCCCCAAACCCCTCCCCACAAGGGGGAGGGGCTTAATTTGTCGCACCCGCTTTCCAGATCTTCGACGTCTCGGGAGGAGCGAGGCGGAGCCCCGAGTTAGTCCCTCCCCCTTGTGGGGAGGGGTTGGGGAGGGGTTTTTCCAAAGGTGGAGGGGGAACGGAGAGGGCTCGACCTCGGTAGGTGGCGGCAACCGGATGAGGGGCTGGCCTCGGCGATCTCCTCAGGCCGAAGGTGAGACATGAAGGCTGTTTCTCTGCACGGCGGCGCTTCCCCGCACTCCCGCACATATTCCCCGTCGGCCATGACTCTGATACATCTCGCCGACACCGCAACGCTTCCCACTGAACCCGAGACCAAGATCACGATGACGCAATCCAGGCTGGCATCCCTGACTCTTCAAGGGTTTTTCGCGTTCGGGCTGGCGCTGCTGTCGAGCTTTGCCGCCTCCGCCCAGCAGGTGTCGCCCTCGCTGCCGCTGCTCTTCGATGCCCGCGAGCGTCTGGCCAGACCCGATCTCTCCTCGCTGGTGCGCCTGCGCTTCCTGACCTCGGTCGATTTTCCGCCGTTCAATTTCACCGATCAGAACGGCAAGCTTTCCGGTTTCGACGTCGACCTTGCCCGCGAAATCTGCAGCGAGCTCGAGATATCGGACAAGTGCCAGATCCAGGCGATCCCCTTTGCCGATCTGAAGGATGCGCTCGCCGCCTCGCAGGGCGATGCCGTCATCGCCGGCCTGGCGGTGACTCCGGAACTGCGCCGGCAATTCGTCTTCTCCCGGCCCTATCTCATGCTGCCGGCCCGCTTCGTGCGCAATCTCGCCGTGCCGCTCGACGGCAAGACGGCTGCCGCCCTTGCGAAACATCCGGTCGGGGTCGTCAGGGGGACGGTGCATGAGGCGATGCTGGCGGCCTTCTTCCCGGCGATCCAGGCGCAGGCCTTCGACACAAAGGACGCCCTGCTGGCGGCGCTGAAGGAGCGCAAGGTCGATGCCGCCTTTGCCGATGCGCTGCAGCTGTCCTTCTGGGTTTCGTCACCCGCCTCGGCCAAATGCTGCGCGCTGTTCGACGGCCCCTATCTCTCCGAGCAATTCCTCGGCGAGGGCATGACGATCATGCTGCGGCAGAAGGACAGCGTGCTGACGGCGGCCATCGACCACGCGCTCGCCACGTTGTCGCGCAACGGCCGCCTCCAGGAAATCTATCTCAGGTATTTCCCTTACGGGCTCTATTGAGATGCATGTCGCCCAAAACTGTGCAGCGGTTTTGGGATAACGACATACATAAGCAAAAGGTCAGCCCTTGCGGAAGCGGGCAATGGCGCTGCGCTCGATCGCTGCGCAGGTGAGCTTATCCAGGCCGAGCCGATCGCGCAGCAGGCTGAGCAGCCTCAGTTCCTCGGCCTTGACCGAAAGATCGGCGGAAGCGACTTCGACGGCGAGCGCATAGGCCGTGTCGTAGAGTTTTGCCGGCAGAGTGTCGCGCACGGTTTCGAGAACGACGTCGAGACCCTCGGGGCCGGCCAGCAGCGAGGCGCAGTCGCGCGCCACCGAAATCAGCTTGTCGTCGTCGAAATCCCGGAAAACCGGCAGGAATCCGATCAGCTGGCCGATCCTCTCCATCTCCCGGTCGTTCATCGTGCTGTCGACGGCGGAGGCCATCACCATCACGTAGATCAGCGCGTCATGGGCGGAAAGCGGCTTGTTCATCTCTGTTTCCTTTTTCAATCAGCCCAGAGTGGGAATTGGCAGCCGGCATTACAAGGGATCGGCTCTCTGTCAAGGCCGCCGTCTATCTCCGGCGCGGGTCGTCGCCGTAAATGCCTTTTCCCGCCTGCCGGGCCGCCTCGGCGGCTGAGGCAAGCGGCGAACCCGCCGCCGCTTCCGCCCAGCCGTTTTCGACGAGCCATGTGCCGAGATCCTGCGCGCCGAGCCGGCAGCTTGCCGACGCGGTGCCCTTCCATTCCGCGCTATCGAGATCGCAGCTGATGCTGCGGTTGCGCAGCAGCTGGCGCAGCGCCGTCTTGGCCATCATGCCGCAGGGCCATTGCCGGCCCGCCGGTCCGCATATTTTATCGGCGGCGGTCGGAATGACGCCGGCCAGCTGCAGCCGGCGCTCGCCGAACGAAAGCATGCCGGCATTGTCGACCGCCGGCCGCGCCAGCTCCACCGGCTTCTTCGCGGCCGGCGCTGCCGCTTGTCGGGGAGCGGTCTGAGCCTGCTGCGTGGGATCGGCGGGTTTGGCGGCCGCGCCATCGCCCGGTCCTGAAGGGGGCGATGGCGCCGGTTCCGTCGAGGCGGCGATCCTTTCGGCTTGTTCGTCCGATATTGCGGGTTCGGTGGGCTCAGGGGCAGTATCCGCCGTGGTGGTTGCCGTCTCCTCCGCCGATGCCGTCTCGTCGCCGGAAGTGCCGCCGCGAAGCCTGGCTTCACCGGCCAGCAGCAGGCCGGCCACCACCGCCATCCCGAAGAAACCTGTGAAGACGGCGGCAGGGCGCATGGAATATCTTCCTATTGGCTGGCCCAGATGATGCGGGCGATCCAGTCGACATCGGCAAGTTCGAGGGTGCGGTTGGGATGTTCGGGATTGAGCGACAAGAGCTCGATCGACCGTGGGCTCTGGCGCAGCAGCACCTTGGCCATCACCTCGCCCTTGCGTGTTCTGACCACGACGCGGTCGTTGCGGCGCACCTGCGCCGCCGGCTCTACGATCAGCACGTCGCCGTCGCGATAGAGCGGCATCATGCTTTCGCCCTGCACCTCCAGCGCATAGACGCCCGATGTCTGCGCCGGCGTTGCCGGAAATTCCACCACGTCCCAGCCCTGGCCGGCCGGAAAGCCGCCATCGTCGAAGAAGCCGCCGGCGCCGGCTTGCGCGAAGCCGAGCAGCGGAATCGAGCTGCCCTGCGGCGGAGCTGCGCCGTGAGGCTGTTCGGAAGACGCGGCGCCCGGCCGCAGGAAGGCCAGAAACTGCTCCATGCTCGCCCCGGTCGCATCGAGCACCTTGGCGATCGATTCCGTCGAGGGCCAGCGCAGCCGCCCGTCGGCGGAAAGCCGTTTCGATTTGTTGAAGGAGGTGGGGTCGAGCCCGGCGCGCCGTGCAAGACCGGATGGCGTCAGCGCGTGCCGTTCGGCAAGCCTGTCGATCGCACTCCAGATCTGCTCGTGTGACAGCATATGCGCCCGATCCCGGCGGCTCGTGCCTGCCGCGCTTCAATCGAGCGGAATATTAACCGACCGTATCGCCTGAGTAAAGGCAAAAGAGGAATAAAATCCTGCCCTTAGCCGCCGGCCGAGATCGCTTGCGATTTTCCCGCGGGGCGTTCAGGCAACCATCGCCATGTTGATCTTGCCGAGCTGGATGACCGCCTGCGTGCGGCTGTCGACATCGAGTTT
This sequence comes from Rhizobium chutanense, assembly GCF_002531935.1. Lineage (GTDB taxonomy): Bacteria > Pseudomonadota > Alphaproteobacteria > Rhizobiales > Rhizobiaceae > Rhizobium > Rhizobium chutanense. Next base: position 69,949 of record NZ_NWSV01000029.1, read on the forward strand.
CAAGAGGATCGCCGAGACATGCGCCTTGATCGTCGCCTCGGAGACGCCGAGCTCATAGGCGATCTGCTTGTTCAAAAGCCCTTCGGCCAGCATGGTCAGCACCCGGCTCTGCTGCGGCGTCAGCGTATGCAGACGGTGGATCAGATCGGCGACATCGGGATCCTGCTCCTGGCCGTCGCGATAGCTCTCCGGCGTGGCGATATCGCCGGCCAGCACCGTCTGGATGCTGCGGCGAATGTCGTCGATCCCGGAGGATTTGGAGATGAAGCCGGACGCGCCGAGTTCCAGCGAGCGGCGGATCGTCGTCGCATCGTCGGTGGCCGAAACGATGATGATCGGCAGACTGGTGAATTCGGAGCGCAGCGCCATCAGCCCGGAAAAGCCGCTGACGCCGGGCATGGCGAGGTCGAGCAGCATCAGGTCGGCCTCCGCATGGGCGCCCGCCGCCTTGCGCGCGGCGGCGAAATCGCCGGCCTCGACGATCGTCTGCCGGCCTTCCATGCCGATGACGGCCTGGCGCAGCGCATCCCGGAACAGCGGATGATCGTCCGCAATGATGATGGTCTGTTCGTGCATCGAAAACTCCCTCCCAAGAGCCCGATCGTGCCTGCGTGCGCCGTCCCCCCGCGCCGCATGCCGCTTCCTCGGAAGGACTATATCAGATCAGGTCTTCTGCGGAAGGGGATTGGCCTTTTCCTCGGCCTGGAACTCCTTCACCATCCCCATGAAGCTCTTCATCATCTTCTCCATGATGCTGATCGAGCGGTCGACCTCGGCATCGCTCGGCAGCGCCCGCTGGACGAGGCCGCCTTGTTCCAGCTTCGTCACCCGCTCGGAGAGCCGGTCGAGCTCGTCCTCATAGGCCGCCCGCTCGTCGGCGGCCATGCGGCAGACGAGGGCGCCGTCCTTGTCCTGGCAGATCGACATCGCCCCGGTCTGCCTGTCGAGCCGGACGAAATGGTCGCCGCTCTTCTCCAGCTGGAAGCGGGCCGCATCGGCTTCGGCCGCCGCGGCGCCGAGCGGCAGGAGAAGAACGCCAAATGTGAGAACCAAAATCTTCATCGTCTCATCCTCCGGATTTTTCTTTCTGCCAGTCCCATTTTCAGCGCCGGGGCGTGGACATCGCCGCCTCTTTCCGGCAAAGCGCTCATGATCCAAGGACCAGCTATCGCGAGGCCATGATGAGCGTGACACCGACCCTTTACAAGATCGTGACGGAAGCGCTCTGGCAGCAAGCCAGACAAACCGGCATTTTTCATGGCGCCGGCATCGATCTCAAGGACGGCTTCATTCATTTCTCGACGGCCGATCAGGTGAAGCAGACCGCCGCCCTGCATTTTGCCGGTCAGTCCGGCCTGCTGCTGATTGCCGTCGATGGCGGCCACTTCGGTGACAAGCTGATCTTCGAACCGTCGCGCGGCGGCGATCTCTTCCCGCATCTCTACGCCGATCTGCCGCTGGCTGCCGTGCTCTGGGAGGCGGCGCTGCCGCTCGATGAGGCCGGCGCCCATGTCTTCCCGGAGCTTACGCCATGATCGATCCCTTCAAGCGTCTCGCCCGCAAGGGCCTCTTCCTGTTCGATCCGGAAACCGCGCACGGCATGTCGATCGCGGCGCTGAAATCCGGCCTCGTGCCCGCCTGCCAGCCGACTTCAGATTCGCGCCTGCGCCAGATCGTCGCCGGCCTTACCTTCGACAATCCGCTCGGCATGGCGGCCGGCTACGACAAGAATGCCGAGGTGCCCGAAGCGCTGCTGAAGCTCGGCTTCGGTTTTACCGAGATCGGCACCGTGACGCCGAAGCCGCAAGCCGGCAATCCGCGCCCGCGCATCTTCCGCCTGGTCGAGGATGAAGCCGTCATCAACCGCCTCGGCTTCAACAATGAAGGTCATGATGCCGCTTTCGCACGTCTCGTCGCGCTGACGGGCGGCGGCATGATCGGCGTCAATATCGGCGCCAACAAGGATAGCGAGGATCGCATCGCCGATTATGTCGCCGGCATTCGCCGCTTCTATTCCGTCGCGCGCTATTTCACCGCCAATATCTCCTCGCCGAACACGCCCGGCCTGCGCGATCTGCAGGCGCGCGAAAGCCTTGCGGCGCTGCTGTCGGCCGTGCTGGCGGCGCGCGACGAGATGGCACAGAAATCCGGCCGGAAGATCCCGGTCTTCCTGAAGATCGCCCCAGACCTGACCGAGGAAGGCATGGACGATATCGCCGCCGAAGTGCTCTCGCATGCGCTTGATGGCCTCATCGTCTCCAACACGACGCTGTCGCGCGAAGGTCTGAAGGATCAGCGCCAGGCGCAGGAGACGGGTGGCCTCTCCGGCGTGCCGCTGTTCGAGAAGTCGACGGCGGTGCTTGCCCGGATGCGCAGGCGCGTCGGCCCCGATCTGCCGATCATCGGCGTCGGCGGCGTCTCGTCGGCCGAAACGGCGCTGGAGAAGATCAGGGCCGGCGCCGATCTCGTCCAGCTCTATTCCTGCATGGTCTATGAGGGCCCGGGCCTCGCCGGCGATATCGTTCGCGGCCTCTCGAAACTGCTGGACCGCGAAAAGGTCGGCTCGATCCGCGCGCTGCGCGACAGCAGGCTCGATTACTGGGCCGCGCGAAAGGTCTGATCGGCGCGCGGCTTGACCAGCACCGCCAGGAAGAAGCCGCGGAAGAGCAGGAAGGCGTTCATGCCGAGCCACAGGCCGTGATTGCCGAAGAGCGGCACGAAGACGGCGAGCATCAGGAGATAACCGGCAAAGGATATCAGCATGCGGTTGCGCATGTCGACAGACCATGTCGCGCCGATGAAGACCCCGTCCATCAGGAAGGCGAGCGCGCCGGTCAGCCCGGTGATAGCAGCCCAGGGCAGATAGGTTTCAGCCGCCTGCCGCACCTCGGGTGAGGTCGTCAGCACCGAGATCAGCCAGGGGCCGGCGAGGAAGAAGAAGGCGGAAGCGAATGCGGCCAGTCCGAAGGACCAGACGGTCGTCAGCTTCAGCCCGCGGTCGAAGGCCGGTCGGTAACGCGCGCCGATCGCCCGGCCGGTAATCTGCTCGGCGGCATTGGCAAGCCCGTCGAGATAATAGCCTGACAGCAGGAAGAAATTCATCAGCACGGCATTGGCGGCAAGCGTCACCGCGCCGAAGCCGGTGCCGATCCGCGTCATGATCGTGAAGGCGCCGATCAGCACGAAGGTGCGGATCAGGATGTCGCGGTTGAGTGCAAAAAGCTCGGCCAGCCGGTGCCGGGAAAAGATCTCGGCCCATGCCGGCCGCTCGGCCTTGCCGAAACCGCTGAGCACAATGAAGAGTCCGGCGATCGCCCCGATCGCTTCACCGGCCATGGTTGCCCAGGCCACCCCCGCGACACCCCAGCCGAGCGACAGGCCGAGATAGATGGAAAGCAGGATGTTGACGCCGTTGATCAGCGCCTGCAGCAGCAGGCCGACAGTGCCCTGTCCGCGCCCGAGCACGAAGCCGAGGATGGCGTAATTCGCCAGCGCTGCAGGTGCCGCCAGCATGCGGATCGCGAAATAGGTGCCGGTCGCTTCGGCGATCGCCCCTTCCGCGCCCATCAGCTTCAAACCGGCCGCCATCAACAGCGGCGAAAGACAGAGCAGCGCCAGCCCGCAGCCGAGCGCCGAAATCAAAGCTCGCCAGAAAACGGCCTGTTGCTCGTGCTGATCCCGCCGGCCATAGGCCTGCGCCGTCAGTCCTGTCGTCGAAGCGCGCAGGAAGTTGAAACTGCCGAGGATCAGATCGAACAGCATCGCGCCGATGGCCAGCCCGGCAAGCGCCTCGGGATTGCCCATATGGCCGACGACGGCGGTGCTCGTCAGCCCGAGCAGCGGCGTCGTCATGAAGCCGAGCGTCATCGGAACGGCAATCGACAGCACCAGCCGGTGTGTTACCTCGAAGGCAAGGGAGTGATTGTTGCTGCGCGTGTCCATGACCTGCCTCATATGGAGGCGGAATCGCCTCGGCTGGAAAGCACCATGGCCCAATAGGGCAGGTTCCTGGAAGATGTATTGTGGGCAACGGCGACGCCGAGGCCGTCATAACGCCCGAGCATGTTTTCCAGATGATGCGGCGAATTGATCCAGGCCGTCACCACGGCATCGACGCTCTGCTGGCCGGCGGCAATGTTTTCCGCTGCCGGCAGCCGCACCCCGCTCGCCTTGACACGGGCGCCGAAACTGTCGGTCATGCCGATCAGATGCGCCATCTTGCCGACGCTCGCCATGCGTTTGGCCTGGAAGAGGGCCGCGGTCTGTGCCGCCGGGTCGATAGCAAGCGGCGGCAGCCCGTTCTTCGCACGGAGCTGGTTGACGAGCGGCAATACGCTCGCCGTCTCGTCCTCGCCGTTCGAAGGTGTGCCGGCAATTCGCGGCGTGGTGGTGCAGCCGGCAATGCCGGCGGCGAGTGCGAGTCCGGAAAGACGCAGCAGGCCGCGCCTGGAAAGATCGATGGAGGTCATGTTACCGGCGATAGCTGAAAAGGCGAAGGATGACGAAGAGCGGAATGACGATCGTGGCGCCGAGCAGGAGATAGTCGCCGACGCGCCCGAGCGCCGAAAAACCCCGATGCCAGATTTCCAGGATGAAGTCGCGGAATCCGTAGATGATATTCCATGGCGTCAGGCCGAACACGGTCATGACGAAACCGACGATCAGCGACACCACGATAAGTTTTATCACTGTGCGGCCGATTGAATCGCCGAGGAACCTGTTCGCCTGATCGGACATACGCCATCTCCTGTTTGCCCTTGGAATAAGGTCGCGGCCTTCAGCCCGCAAGCCCTTTCCGGAATTGGCCTCTAAGCCCCTTGCGGGCTTGGCCGATTCGCCCCCTTTGTGGCTGGGCCGCTTCGCCTCTGAAATAGGACTTGAGTTTTTTTGTGACCGCCGCCAAATGCGGACGAACCAAGGTCACCTTATGCAGCCCCACCAGCTTTCCTCCGGCGACGTCATCGCCGACCGCCGCGCCGATTATGCCAGAATGCTCGAAGAAGGCGGCGAGCCGGACGCGGCCGCCGAGCTGATGGAGCAGGCGCTCGAACTGGTGCCCGCCTGGGCCGCCGGCTGGTATCGCCTCGCCACCTATCGGGAAAAGGCGGGCAGGGCGGAGGCCGCGATCGAAGCCTATCGCAACACGCTTGCCCTCGATCCCGACGATATTTTCGGCGCCGCCCTCAAGCTCGCCCTTCTCGGCGATGCGGCGACGCCGGCCCAGCCGCCGAGCCGCTATGTCGAGCGCCTGTTCGACGATTATGCCGATCGTTTCGAATCGGCCCTGGTCGATAAACTCGACTACAGCGTCCCGCAGAAGCTCGCAGCCCTCATCGCCTCCACCGGCAGGCATTACGAACACGCCGTCGATCTCGGCTGCGGCACCGGCCTGCTCGGCCCCGAAATCCGTGGCCGCGTCGCCCGTCTCGAAGGCTTCGATCTCTCGCAGAACATGCTGGCCAAGGCCGCCGAGAAGGGGGTCTACGATCATCTCGCCCAGGCCGATCTCTCGCTTGCGCCCGATCTTTCCGGTCTGTTTGCCGATGCGGGACGCCATCGCGCCGATCTGGTGACGGCAGCCGATGTGCTGATGTATCTCGACAATCTCGAAAGCGTCTTTGCCATCGTCGGAGAACTGACTGCACCAGGCGCCGATATCGCTTTTTCCGTCGAGGATGCCGGCGACGGTGAGGGCTTTCATCTCGCCCCGTCGCTGCGTTACGCCCATTCGCAAACCTATGTCGGGACGCTGCTTGCCCGTCACGGCCTCGAAATCCTTGCGACCGTCAAATCGGTCATTCGCAAAGATGGCGGAAAACCGGTTGCCGGCATTCTGTTCCTTACGCGCAAGCCCGCGTGAGCGAACATTTCTTGCGATGTTTTTATAGGTCAGTATTGCTTACCTATTTCGCTTGATCGGAAGACCGAAAAACCCGATACTGCTTCGCATCAGCAGAGAGCCCGGCAATTGGCGCCGAGGCGCTCGGGCTCCTTTACACTGCAAAAATCCATCGCGTCCGGCTTTCCCGGACGTGTTCCCAAACGCGTCTGCCGTGGAGACTGGCGATATGACACAGCTCATCAATGCCCTTGGCGGCGTCTGGAATAGCAGCGCGACGCGCCACACGCCGATCGAAGACGTGCAGGGCATATTCTCCGGCAGCCTGGTGGCGGCACTCGGCCTCTATGTGCTCGCCAGCGCCGGCCTACTCACCGGCAGCACCGCCGGTGTGGCCTTCCTGCTGCATTATGCCTTCGGCGTCAATTTCGGCCTCGCCTTCTTCCTGCTCAACCTGCCGTTCTTCTATCTCTCCTGGAAGCGCCTCGGCATGGCCTTCACCATCAAGACCTTCATCGCCATTGGCCTGACCTCGGTGCTGGCGGATGTGCAGTCGCGGTTCTTTTCGATTTCGAGCATCCATCCGGCCTGGGCGGCCCTTCTCGGCGGCCTGCTGCTCGGCTTCGGCCTGCTGGCGCTTTATCGCCACCGCGCCAGCCTCGGCGGCGTCGGCATTCTCGGCATCTATCTGCAGGAACGTTTCGGCATCCGCGCCGGCCTCGTCCAGCTTGCCATCGACCTGTGCGTGCTCGCCGCCGCCTTCTTCGTCACCACGCCGCCGGTCGTCTTCTACTCCGTCCTCGGGGCCATCGTCCTCAACCTCTTCGTCGCCATCAATCATCGCGTCGATCGTTATATCGCGCTGTAGATCAAACCTTACAAATCGGTAAGCCATTCTAAACAAATCGTAACTTGCCTGAGACCAGCCCCGGCGCGACACTCCTCCCGCGCCGGATTTGATGAGGTGAGTTATGTCAGATTTGGAAAAACTTGTGAGACGCCGCATGCAGGAAGAATACGCCAAGGGCGCTTCTGCAGAGGAAATTACCAGGGTCGTCCGCGACATATTCAACAGCATCGACCTCTCGGACAATGGGTCTGACGCCGTTGCCGTGCGGGGCACCATCGATCGCGAGTGACCCGATATTCGACCGACCCGAGATTGTCGGGTCGGTCGTGAGTGGGTTGCTCGCCATCGATCGCCGTGGCGACGTCTGTGCCTGCGACACCGCTGGCTCAACCCCGGGGCAAAGGTGCCATAGGTCGGATAATGGGGGCTGGGGAAGCCCACGTAAAAATTGCAGTCGTGCGGGTATGCCTCGCTGTCCTTGCTCCGCAAGCCACCCCACCCTCCGTCCTCCTCGGGCTTGACCCGAGGATCCATGCCGGCCTCCATCAGCAGCGGGCATGGATCCCAGGGTCAAGTGTAAAGCCCGGATACATACCTGACAGATGTTCGGAGACATGCCTGACAGTCATTC
>NZ_NWSV01000002.1 GCF_002531935.1 Rhizobium chutanense
GAATGACTGTCAGGCATGTCTCCGAACATCTGTCAGGTATGTATCCGGGCTTTACACTTGACCCTGGGATCCATGCCACGACTGCTGATGGATGCCGTGTGGATGCTCGGCTCAAGGCCGAGCAGGACGGAGGGTGGGGTTAGCGGGCGGAGCCGATCAGGACGCGGTAGCCTCGTGGCGGGACAGAGAGAGCAACGATGCTTATCGAAAAAGTGTCGCTTGCAAGGCCCTCAGTCAGAAAGGGCGGCCGATGCCGCCCTCTCTCATCCATCCACCACTCAGCGCCCGACGATGACGCTGGAGATGACGCCGCTGGTGACGCCGATCAGGAGGAAGTCTTTGTCGGCGCGGACCCAGCGATAGCCGTGCGGCGGCGGCGTCAGACGGTAGCGGTGGTAGTCGTTGACGTCGTGGAGCCGGCGACGCTCGCTGGCGTTGATGCGGTATCCTTTCTTCCAATGCGGCCGGACGACCGTCTTTTCGACGATCACCTTCTTCTCGACGACCGGCGGACGGTGGAAATCGTCGGCGCTAGCATGGGAAACCACGAAGGGCGACAGAAGGAAGGAAGCGGAAAGAAGAGCTGCAAAAACCTGTTTCATTTTGTGTTCCTCATGTTGGGCACGGGAGAAAATTAGGCCCTAAAAGATGAACCGAAACTGAAATTTAAATTACACTTTCGTAATGAAATCCGATGTCTGCAGGCCTAAATTTATATTTTAGATTAAACGTATACACCCTGACGGATAACCGTTTTGCGTGGCCGGAGACATCGACGCCCCGGCGCCAAGAGCCAAGCTCCCGAAGATCGGATTCGATTTTCGGCCGGATCAGGCGCAGATTCACAATCATTGAGCACCCTCCCCGCGTCCTGTCTGGCCTCGTCGGCCATCACGCGGGGAAAACAGATGGAGGAAACCATGCCCGGCATCAGCATGCGCTATATCGTCGACGACGTCGACGCCGCCTTGGAATTCTACACGAGACATCTCGGCTTCACGGTGGCGCTTCACCCCGCCCCCAGCTTTGCCATCCTGACCCGGGACGGTTTTCGTCTGCTCGTCAGCGGCATGGTGGGACCGGGCGGCGCGTCCCAGGCAATGCCCGACGGGCGAACACCGGAACCCGGCGGATGGAATCGCATCCAGATCGAAGTCGCAGACCTGGAGGCTGAAGTCGCCACGCTGCGCCAGGCGGGCGCGCGGTTTCGCAATGAAATCGTCCAGGGCATCGGCGGCAAGCAGATCCTGCTCGAAGACCCAGCCGGAAACCCGATCGAACTCTTCGAAGCGCCGAAGAGATGAAAGCTGCTGCAGCCGTCATGCTTTCCGCGTCGACTGAATCGCACGCGATACCCTGACGACGGCGGGCCGGCATCGGCGTTGCCAACGCCAAGAATGGTGGCTGCGCCTTGCTACCTCGGCCCGAGCGTGTAGTTTCGGACTCGGGTCAATTCAGAGGTAGGGAAAACATGTCCGAATCCGCGGGCGGGCTCTTCGACTATGTCGGGATACTAGCCGTGTTGCTTCTCGTGGCGGCCAATGGCTTCTTCGTCGCCGCCGAATTCGCGCTGGTGTCGGTGAGGCGCAGCCGTGTCACCGAACTCGCCGCGGCAGGCCGCATGAATGCCTCCGCCCTCCAGCGCGCCGTCGACAATCTCGACGCCAACCTCGCGGCCACCCAGCTCGGCATCACCATCTCCTCGCTCGCCCTCGGCTGGGTCGGCGAACCGGCGCTTGCCCATCTGATCGAGCCTCTGCTGTCCTGGCTGCCCGGACAGTGGGCGACAACAGGCGCCCATACCGTCGCCATCGTCATTGCCTTCGTCATCATCACGGCATTGCACATCGTGCTCGGCGAGCTCGCGCCGAAAAGCCTGGCGCTTCAGCGCAGTGAGGCCACCTCGCTTGCCGTGGTGCGTCCACTCGGGCTTTTCCTGGTGCTGTTCAAGCCGGCGATCTTCACCCTGAACGGCATGGGCAACCTCGTACTCCGGGCCGTCGGACTTCGCGCCGGGACAGGCGAATCGTCGTTCCACTCGCCGCAGGAATTGAAGCTGCTGGTCGCCGAGAGCCAGGAGGCCGGCCTCTTGAACCAGGTGCAGCAGCAGCTCGTCGAGCGGGTCTTCAACATCGGCGACAGACCGATCTCCGACATCATGACCCCGCGCCTCGATATCGAATGGTTCGATGCCGACGACAGCGAGGCCGAGATCCTGAAGACGATCCGCGAATGCGCCCACGAACAATTGCTGGTCGCCCGCGGCTCGATCGACGAACCGATCGGCATGGTGCTGAAGAAGGACCTTCTCGATCAGGTTCTCGACGGCGGCAAGGTCAGGCCGATGGCAGTGATCAAGCAGCCGCTGGTGCTGCACGAAGGCACCTCGGTTGTGCGCGTGCTCGACAGTTTCAAGGCGTCGCCTGTCCGGCTCGCCATTATCATCGACGAATATGGCAGCCTGGAAGGCATCGTCACCCAGACCGATCTGCTCGAAGCCATCGCCGGCGACCTGCCGGGATCCAACGAAGAACCCGACATCATCGTGCGCGAAGACGGATCGCTGCTGATCGATGCGATGATGCCGGCCTTCGACGCCTTCGAGCGGCTGGGCTTGCGCGATCGTCCGGATGCCGATTTCCATACGCTTGCGGGCTTCGCCCTGCATCAGCTCCAGCACATCCCCGAAGCCGGCGAAACCTTCGTCTTCGATAACTGGCGCTTCGAAGTGCTCGATATGGACGGCATGCGCATCGACAAGATGCTGGCGACGCGTATCCAAGCGGACGGGGTGGAAGCCTGATCGCATCAGGCTTCATGAGACGCTCTTCAGTTCTTTGTCTGTGCGTGTCGCCGCCCCGGAACCGCTGCACATATCGAGGCAGCAATCATCAGCCGACAGCCAGCGTCCAGAGCATTCCTGATATCGCGCAGACAAGCAGCGTCGTGATAACAGACGTCTTGAACCGGAAGATCGCGATGGCGGCGGCGACCGACAGCGCCATTGCCGCCGGAACGGCCGATTGCAGCACGGGAATATCGAGCCGCAGTCCGCCGAGCTGGACGGCGGCGACTTCGGCAAACAGCGTGTGCACGCCGAACCAGATGGCGAGATTGAGAATGACGCCGACCACTGCCGCCGTGATCGCCGACATCGCGCCCGCCAGCGCTGCGTTGCCGCGCAGTTTTTCGATGAAGGGCGCGCCGAGAAAGATCCAGAGGAAACAGGGCACGAAGGTCACCCATGTCGTCAGGATCGCGGCAAGCGTGGCGGCGAACATCGGATCGAGCGAGCCGGAATTGCGGTAGGCCCCCATGAAGCCGACGAATTGGACGACCATGATCAGCGGTCCCGGCGTCGTCTCGGCCATGCCGAGACCGTCGAGCATCTCGCCGGGCTTCAGCCAGCCGAAATGCTGCACAGCCTCCTGGGCGACATAGGCAAGCACGGCATAGGCCCCACCGAAGGTGACGACGGCCATTTGGCTGAAGAACAGGCCGATCTGGCTGAAGACGTCGCCTGGTCCCAGGGACACGTAAATGGCGGCGACGGGCACGAGCCAGAGGGCGAGCAGTGCCGCCGAGATGCGCAGCGACCAGCCAAGATCAGGGCGCGCATGCGCCGGTATGCCCTCGCCGAGCGCGGAGTCGGCATCCGACAGCACCGGTCCGCTCCCCGCCTTGTGGCCACCGCCCGGACTGAAGGCGGCGAGCCCGAACCGGCCGCCGAGGAAGCCCGCAAAACCGGCGGCCAGCACGATCAGCGGGAACGGCACGTGGAGAAAGAAGATGGCGATGAAGGCCGCTGCCGCAATTGCCAGCATGATGTTATTTCTGAGAGCACGGCTGCCGATGCGGATGACGGCCTGCACGACGACGGCAAGCACCGCCGCCTTCAACCCGAAAAACAGGCCGGCGACGATGCCGACGCTGCCATAAGCCGCGTAGATATAGCTGAGGCAAAGGATCGACAGGAACCCCGGCAGCACGAACAGCAGGCCGGCGACGAGACCACCCAGCGTGCGGTGCATCAGCCAGCCGATATAGATGGCGAGTTGCTGCGCCTCGGGTCCGGGGAGCAGCATGCAATAGTTCAGCGCATGCAGAAACCGGTGCTCACCGATCCATCGCTTCTCGTCGACGACGATCCGGTGCATCACGGCGATCTGGCCGGCCGGACCGCCGAAGCTCAGGGCGGCGACCCGCAGCCATACCTTGAAGGCCTCGCCGAAGGAGACGCCGTGGTGATGCCTCTCCCCTGTGTCTTTTCCCGCCGTTTGGCCCGTCGCTTCTGCCATGAGTGGATTGTCGGTCATCTCGGTCATCTCATGCCTTCTTCTTCGGCGCGGGCCAGTTGTGGGTTTCCTCGGTCGCGTCCCGGCACCAGCGGAAGAAGGCGTCGTAGAGAAGCATTCCGGCCTCGAGCTGTTCCAGATCGTCGGAATACATCCTGGAGAGGCCGAGCGATGCAGCCAGCAGGCCCGGCGCCTCCGGCGCGAGATCGAGCCTTGCAGTGTCGGCAGCCCGGACGATCCTTGCGAGGTGCTGCAGCGGCGGAGATGCCAGCCCGAACTCCTCGATCATCACGTCGAAAGTGCAGAGCTCGCCGCGATGGCTCCAGAACACGTCCTCGATATCGAAGGGCACAGCCTCGAAGCGCTCGCCGACGGCGATAACCTCAGGCGCCGGCACGAACAGGAAGACCGCGTGGGGATCGACGAAGCGCCGGATCAGCCACGGACAGGCAATCCGGTCGATCTTCGGCCGCGCCCTGGTCACCCAGACGGTGCGTCCCTGCGCGTCGCGGCGCGGCAACTTCGCCTCTGGTACGACAGGTCCGGCCGCAACCCAGGCCTCGAAGCCGCCTTCGAGGCTTTCCGCCTCGATCCCGGCATGTCTGAGATGAGCGGCAACGCCATGGCTGAGCTTGGCACCCCTCTGGCAGACCACCACGACGGCATCGGCATCGATGCTATCGACCCAGGATGAAACGTCGGCATGGTCGCGCCGGATCGAGCCCGGGACCAGGCGCGGATCGAGCGCGAAGTCCTCCTCCGTACGCACATCAATGATGGTAGGCGCACCGGGAGTTCCGATGAGGCGATTGAGCTTGTCAGGAGAAATTTCGAGAAATGACGGCATGACGCGTCCTCCGTTGATCGGGTTTACCGGACGCGATTCTTCAGCATGACGCCTCGTGGGGTGATCGCGACCCCAGAACCAAAGCATTGGCAAAGAGACGCCATCCTGTCAAGGATGACGCTTCCGCGGCGGTTATGACCGTCTACACGGCGGTTGTGCTGTGCGTATGACGATGACAGATCTCTTCGGATGTCATCCCCGCAATTGGCTTTTCGCTTCCTGCTCAAGGCGCTCGTCGCTAGCGCTCCTCCCCCCTCAAGGAACCGCTTCAGCACCAAAAACCCCGCCAACACAAACACTTCGGCCCCGGAATGGAACAAAAAGCCCACTCGGCCATTTCTCTCTCACCGAAAGAGGAGAAAGTACCATGACGTACGACCCCAATAATGCCAACGACCCGAACCGCCCGCTGAACCCGAATCTGGATCTGCGCACCACGCCTGCCGCGCGCAGCAGCAATACGTGGGTTGTCTGGGTCGCTGCATTGGCCGTGATCGCTGTCGCTGCATTCGCCTATTCGCAGTGGAGCACGCCCGGCACATCCCCGGACACGACGGCTTCCACGACGCAATCCGAGCCGGCGCCGGTCAAGCCGATCGCTCCGACCGACAACAGCGCAACGCCCGCACCGGCACCAGCAACGCCGGCTCCGGCCACGCCGCCGGCTGCCCCTGCCCAGCAGTAACCCTGCTCGGCGCATAGAAACTGGAAGCCTCCCTGGCGGGCCGTATCCGACACGCCAGGGATGGTCCATGGTTTTGATTGACCTATGATCGGGAACCGATCCCGACTTGCGGTCGTGTGCCGACAAGGGGCGAGTTTTTACCAGCAGCCCTTGAACCTCTTCGGACAAGCCTTATATTTCAGTCATTGAGCTTGTCTCCGACGGCTGACCACGGATGTACTGGCAGCCGTCGTCGAGACAAATCGAGGAAGGTCGGTGCGAATTTCGCCCGGCCTTTTTTCTTGTCCTGATCATCGCCGCCGAACCGGCTCGGCCTTCGCAGGCTCGATGAATTACCTGGGAATCCTGTTGTAGAAGGATTGCGGATCGTACACGCACTCATAGTCGAGCAGGCAGAGCTTGCCGTCGCCGTCCTTGATCCTCGCAGTGTCGTATTTGTCGCCCAGACTGCATCTCGCCGGCGGATAGCGGAAACTGCGCCCACCGAAACCCATGCGCACGAAGACCTTCTTGTCCTGGCGGATGATCTGCGCAAGCTGCCCGCAGCTATGATCCCTGGCATTGACCTCCACCGCCTCGGCGGCAAAGCCCGCGGAGGGAAGCAACAGCGCGACGGCCAGGACGAGGCTTTTCATGGAGACTCCTGAACATGAGAGGGCAGAGGCAGGCCACATGTATCCATGCCGCCAGCCTTCAACGCCTTATGATAGCCTGCAAACGGCCTGGACGGAATTGGCGCGCGATCGATCATGCCGAGCACATCCCCTATCCGTTAAGATGTTTGGCCTATCCTGCCGGTCATGAAACCGACCTTTGGACGCAGGCGCCCTGCAGCATTACTCGAGCGAAAGCGGATCGAGGCCGCTCCGGCGTCTGGCAATGCTGCGGCCTATGACTGGCGCAGGATCGGTCGATACGCCAGAAACGGCGCCCTTGCCCTTCTGATCGCCGCAAAGCTTGCCGTTGCGGCCATGCACTTCGCCGCCCTCGACAAGTCCTACTCTTTCTCGCAATACGCACCGCCCATGGCGGCAATGGCGGCCCTGGTGATTTTCATCCTTGGCGCCCTCTGGCTCCTCGGCGTGAAACCGACCGACCGCGACTGAGGCGCTTGCCAATCCTGCCGCCCGAATATCAAGGGAAATTATAGGACGATGCGGGATCGAGGACGCAGGCGTAATCGAGAATGCACTGCTTGCCCGCCGCATCGCGAAAGCTGGTCGTGGTGCGCTTGTCGCCCAGGCTGCATTGGGCCGGCGGATAGCGGAAGCTGCGGCCGCCGAAGCCGACGCGGACAAACACCTTCTTATTTTCCCGGATGATCTGCGCAATCTCCCCGCAGCTGTGATCTCCCGCCTTGACCTGGATCACCCCGGCGGCAAAAGCCGGCAGCGGCAAAGACAAGGCGACAGCGAAAATGACGCTTCTCATGACCCCCTCCAGTCTATCAGAGGAAGATAGGGCGAGCGGATCGATGCGGCCAGTGGCTCCGAGAAGGCGAACCACGACCTCTCGTTCCGGAATGATTCCGGCAGGCCGGAGAATCCGGCCTGAATTGAAATTCATCAATCTTATCAAGAGATTTGGTGGGTGATGTAGGGCTCGAACCTACGACCCGCTGATTAAGAGTCAGCTGCTCTACCAACTGAGCTAATCACCCGTTCGCGCTTGGCTGCGCGGTGTGACGGGGCGTATAAACAGGATCGGCAGGCTTGTCCAGCACATCGGCGAAATTTCTTTGGTTAATTGCAAAGATTTTTCGGCACGGCTGAAATACGGCACGCAGCCCCGAAAACCGGGACCGGTTTTCGCAAAGGATTATCCGCAGATTCAAACGCATAGAACGCCCGTGGCGCGGCCTGTCGGCCCGCGCGGCACTCTGATGAAATCAAAGGTCGAGCGTGCCACTCGCCAGCCTTACGGCCTGGCCGCCGATCCGCGCATTGGAAATCGCGCCGCCGTCGACATCGATATGCAGGTGGATGAAGGAGGGCCGCTCCATCTCGACGCCCTGCTCGATCATGATCGGGTGGTGCCCGTCTGTCAGCCGGTCGAAATGGTGGATGGCGCCAGAGAGTGCGGCCGCCGCCGCGCCGGTCGCCGGGTCTTCGACGATGCCCATGCCGCTTGCGAACATGCGCGCATGGAACTTCGCCACGTGATTGACGCCGCCGCGGCAATAGACATAGGCCGAGGCAAGCGCACCATCGACGAAGGGCACGATCTTTTCCCAGAGTTGCGGATCGAAATCGACGCGCTGCGCGGCGCCGACATCGTGCACCGGAATAAGCAGGAAGGGCACGCCGGCGGTCCAGACCGAGGGCACGTGATTTTCGAAGCCGATTTCCGTCACCTTCAGCGACAGCGCGTCGGCCATGCCGAGCTTGTCGAGCGGCATGACGGCCTGCTGCGATTTGCGCGGCAAGTCGAATTCGGCAAAGCTAGCCTCGCCTTCCCGGAGCCGCACGGCGCAGCGCACCGGCCCGACATTTTCCTCGATGACAGTGACGAGATCGCGGTTTACGGCGCCATGCGTCCGTTCGGCGAGCGCAATCGCCGTACCGACTGTCGGATGGCCGGCAAACGGCAGTTCGCGTCCCGGGGTGAAGATCCTGATCCTGGCCGCATAGGCCGGATTGGCCGAAGGCTGGACGAAAACCGTCTCCGAGAGATTGATCTCCCGGGTTATCGCCTGCATCGCCTCGTCGCTGAGATCGTCTCCGTCGAAGATCACCGCCAGCGGGTTGCCCGCAAGCTTTCGATCGGTGAACACGTCATAGACGCTGTAGCTTCGCGCCACATCGGCCTCCTTGAATCGGTCATCGCGCCGCCAACCTGCCCGACCGAGCGGTCGAGTGCAAGGCGGTAAGTCCGCTAAAAACAACGCACCCCCGGCAGGAAACGCCTGCAGTCTCGGATTTATGCGTGATCGTTAATGAAAATCGATTTTGTTTTTCGGGAGGCGGCGTTGGAGCGTGTCGGAACGCGCGGGTATTGCAGGAATGGAGAGGGTGTGCCGTGGGTCACCCCCTCTGCCCTGCCGGGCATCTCCCCCACAACAAGGAGGGAGATCGGCTGGCGCGACGGCTTCCCCAAACAACTCAAGCATTATGGTTGTCGGTGCCGTTTGAGAGGAGCGCTGGTCAAGCCTCTTGCCGATCTCCACCCTTGTGGGGGAGATGGCCGGCAGGCCAGAGGGGGGTACCATACGGCACGCCGGCGCGCAGGAATCCATGTACGGCGCGCCTCTGAGAAGCCTTACCCGTGGTATCTCTCACACCCCGCGTTTACCGAAATACCAATCAATCACCGGCAGCATCGCCCGATTATACGGATAGGCCGCATGATCAGCCGAGCGGATCGCCACCGCGCCCGCAATCTCCTTGTCTTCGGCGACCAGCATGTGGGCCTCGATCCGCTCGACCATTTCGTCGGCCGTCAGGTCGAAGCGGAAGAGGCGCATCAGCGTCACCGTTCGGTTGGCGTGGCTGGCATAGAGCTGCTGCCCTGCCACGGCGTCGGAAAGATTGAAGCCGGTCTCCTCGTGGACCTCGCGGCGCATGTTGGCCTCGATGTCGCAGCTGTTGTCGACGATATCCTCCGGTTCCAGCGAGCCGGCAGCGAAATAGACCTGGCCGGGATTGGCGGTATGGGCGCCCATGCGGATCGCCACCAGCGCACCATCGGCACTTTCGAGCACCGGATAGGCGAAAATGTGCAGTCCACCCCCGCGCTGCGGCTGCCGGCGCCAGTACATGAAGGCGGAAAAGGGAATGACGTAGCCCTCGCCCGATATGCCGGCTTCAGTAAGCGACAGCCGCTGCTGGAACACCAGGCGTCCGTCGAAGAGCGCCGGGTTGGCGGCCGTCTCCTTCGCCCAGTTCTCACGGATCGCCGCTCCTTCAGTGGCGACGAAGGGATGGGTGCCGGGCAGGACTTTGAGATCGACGCCGGCGATCGGGAAGACCGTGGCTTCCGGCGGCCAGCCGGCGAAATCATCGGAAAAATCGCTGTACGGAAAGTTCTTGTTCAAATTGGTTTTCATGTTCGCTTTCAGGGGAGATCCAGGGTCATGACGACGGGGCAATGATCGGAGGCTTTCGGCCGGTCCCAGCCGGTACGCGGGTAACGCTCCACCTCCTGCCCCGGCGGGAAGATCGTGCGATAGGGCTGGCCGCTGCGGATGATTTCAGGCAGGCGGCCGGCATTATGGGCGGCAAGTGCCGGCGAAAGCCAGAGATAATCGAGTTGACAAAGCCATTGCTCCTGCGGCCCGCGGGAGTGATAGAGCGTCCAGCGGTCGAGGGCATCACGGCGGCGCACGACGTTTTCGGCAAAGCCGTCATGACTAAAGACATCGAGCGCGCTTTCGGCCTCGTCCTGATGCTCGAAACGATAACCGGCGCCGCGGCGGCCGATGACGTCGACCCGCTCCTCGTAATCGTTCATATCGCCGCAGATGGCGAAACTCTTCTTATCGGTATGGCCGGCGCCGAAGCGATCCTCGACAATGCGGCGCACGGCGCGCGCCTCGGCGCGGCGGAGCGGCATGGTCGACTGGCGCCCGTCGAGCCCTTCGCGCGGACTGCCCATCGATTTGAAATGCACCACATAGAGCGACAACGGCCGGTCGCCGATCAGAAGGTCGAGCTCCAGGCAATCGCGCTTGAAGATCTTGTCGTCGATGCGGTTGGTGAGCGCCAGTTCCTCGTCGAAGAGATCGAAGTCGCGGTAGGTGGTCATCGCATGGCTTCTGATGTCCCGAAGCTCGATCTTCTGGCCGTCGCGGGTTTCCTCGCGCATCAGCACGGCGACATCGATGCCGCGGCTGTCATTGCCTTCGACCAGAAACTTCTGGCGATAGCCGTTACCGACCATGCGGAAGAGATAGCCGTATTCGAAGGCCTGCAGAGCGGCCATATTGTCGATTTCCTGCAGGCAGAGGATATCGGCATCCGCATCGGCAATCGCCAGCGCCGTCATCTGCCGGGTGTCGTCGGTCGCGGCGATCACGCGGGCCTGCTCGAGCTGCTGATAGACGCCCTCGCTGTTGACCTCGAAAAGCTTGACGACACGGTCCTGGCGAAGCTGGTTGCGGAAGCCGGTGAAATCGAAACGGCTCAGCAGATTTTCGACATTGAAGGTGGCGAGACGAAGCGACATGGCATGAGTCCGGTTGCGGACGCTACCTTAACCAGCAGAAGCGGCAGGAAAAGGTGGTGAGCCGAGAAATATGCGGACAGACGTGACTTTGAAGCTAGAAACAAGCCGCGTCGCCAGCCGGCTCCGCAAGCGGCCGCGAGTCTGTGGGCCACAATCACGCCAACCCGCAGATATCCAAAACCATACCGCAATGCATGCCGACGAACAGATCGCCTCGACGCGTTTTTTAATGGCGCTTATATATGGCTGGGCGGACTTGAAGTAGCGTTATCGTGAGGTTGGTGTTGCCCGCCATCAGGACTGCTCGACGAGCTGCTGTTGCTCGAACCGCCATATATCTCACTTGGCTTAAACGTTCGGGTTTTCCAATCATCGCCCCGTTTCTGCCGCTCCACGGATGGGCATCCCTGAAGCACGCTCGCGGCGCTTAAAAGAACCGCCGAAAGCACCAAAACGGAGCGGATACGCCTTACTTGAATTGGCATGCGAGTATAACCCCTCGATAAACTGATTGTCGCGCCGGCTTTGCTTGAGGCGCCTGCAATAACTTGTCGTCTGTTTTAATCACGGTTTGCGAAATCGAATTCGCAAGAGATATTCAACTTCTCAGCGATTCGGAAGAAGTCGCCGGCGACTTTCAACCTTATGCTGCGGAACTTCACCTGGTTTCGCCGTAGAAGTCCGGTTCTTCCTCCATCAAAGCCGCCACCCCGAACGGATGACGACACGAACCGCCTCACCGAGCACGACGACCACGCGGCTGTAGGCACGTAGCGTCTGGCCGTTGCCGAGCGTCAGCTTCACCTCATAACGCTCACCCTCGAACAGCACGGATTCGACAGTCGCCCGCGCCCCTTCGCCACCGATGACCACCTCCTCCGGCCGCACCAGGATATCGGCGCCATCGGTATTGGCGGCCTGCAGCGCGCCCTCAAGCTCGTCCCACTCCAGCTGGCGTTCGCCCCCCATGACAGGCAGTGTCAAGATCGCGCCGCGTCCGATCAGGCCGCCGACGATGCGCCCTTCCGGCCGGGCGTAGATCTCGGCCGGCGGCGCCACCTGGAGCAGTCGCCCCTCCGACATGACGGCGACATCGGTCGCCAGCGCCATCGCCTCGCTCTGGTCGTGGGTGACGTAGATCATCGTCGCGCCCGAGCGCTGGTGGAACTCGCGAAAAGTCTCTTCCATCTCCTGTTTCAGGTGCCGGTCGAGATTGGCGAGCGGCTCGTCGAGCAGCACGACGTCGGGCGATGTCACCAGGCAGCGGGCGAGCGCCACGCGCTGGCGCTGGCCGCCGGAGAGATCGGCCGGCCGGCGTGCGGCGTAATCGGCAAGCCGCACGGTGGCGAGCGCCTCGCCGACCTTCGCCCGGTAAGCCGCGCCCGAAATGCCGCGCACCTTGAGGGGATAGCCGACATTATCCGCCACGCTCATATGCGGCCAGAGTGCATAGGACTGGAAGACCATCGCCATGTTGCGCTTTTCCGGCGGCAGCGATTGGGCGGCATCGGCAAGCAGCCGCTCGCCGAGATGGATCGAGCCATCGGAGGGCGTCTCGAAACCGGCGATCATTCTGAGCACCGTCGTCTTGCCGCAGCCGGAAGGCCCGAGCAGCGCCAGGAAGCCGCCCTCGCGCACATCGAGCGAAAAATCGCTGACGGCAGCGCGCCCGGTGCCGAAATCCTTGGCCACCCGGTTGAGGATCAGTTGCGCCATGGGACCACTCCTTTCGGCAGGCGTTTCGCCAGGACTTCCAGGAGCAGCATCATGACGACGACCATGAGGACGATGAGCACCGAGAGCGCCGAGGCAAGGTCGGAACTGCCGCTGTCGTCGAGATTGTAGATGGCGACGCCGAGCGTCTGAGTGCCGGCCGACCAGAGAAGTGCCGAAATCGTCAGCTCATTGCAGGCGATCAGGAAGACGAGGATGACGGAGGCGCCGGCGGCCGGCGCAATCAGCGGCACGATGATATCGAAAAGCCTGCGGAAAAAGCCAGCGCCGGAAAGCCGCGCTGCCTCTTCCAGCGCCGGATCGAGCTGGTGGAAGGCGCTGACGACGGGTTTCAGGCTGACGGCGAAGAAGGAGGAGAAGTAGGCGATCAGGATGATCCAGATCGTGCCGTAGAGCGAGACGTTGAGGACCGGGATGGGTGCTGCGAAGACGAGGATGAAGGCAACCGCCATGACGATGCCGGGCAGCGAATAAGGTATCTCGATCAGGCTGGAAACGATGCGCGACAGCGCGTCCCTGCGCCGCGTCAGCGCATAGGCCGCAAGCACCGCCACCACGAGAAGGCCGAGTGCGGTCGCGCCGGCGAGCGACAGCGAATTTATAAAGGCCGTGCGCGTCACCGCCTGCCGAAACAGGATCTCCTGGAACGCATGCAGCGACACGGTCTTGAAGGTGAGCGGCACGCCATAGGCCGGCACCAGTGCGCCGGCGACCAGCGCGAAAAAGGGTGCTGCCAGCATGAAGAACAGGATAAACCAGAGCAGCGGCGTGAATAGCAGGTGCCAGGCGCCGAGCTCGAAAGCGGCACTCGCGCCCGACAGGCCGATGACACGGTAATCGCGGCCGCGCAGCGCCCGGTCCTGGATCATCAGTCCGGCGACCGAAATCATTGCAGTGATTGCCGCGAGCACGGCGACATCACCGAAAGTGCGGCTGGTGAAGGCTGAGAATTTGGTGAAAATCAAGGTCGGCAGCGTGAAGATCGAGGCCGGAATGCCGAGAATGGCGGGGATGCCGAAATTGCCGGTGCAGGAAACGAAGGAGATAGCCGCACCGGCGATGATGCCGGGCAGCGACAAGGGCAGGATGATATCGCGGAACACCCGCAGGCTGGAGGCGCCAGAAAGCCGCGCTGCCTCGACGCCGTCGCGCGGCAGCGTCATCAGCCCCGCCCTGAGCGCGAGGTAGACCAGCGGCGCATGCTGCACGCCATAGAGCAGCGCGATGCCGCCCACGGAATAGAGCGGCTGCGGCGAGCCAAGCGGTGGCGCGATATCAAGCGCCTTCAGCAGCGGGCTTGATGGACCTGACATCTGCACCCAGGCAAGCGCCGTCACCTGCGGCGGGATCATCA
Source organism: Rhizobium chutanense (assembly GCF_002531935.1). Taxonomy (GTDB): domain Bacteria; phylum Pseudomonadota; class Alphaproteobacteria; order Rhizobiales; family Rhizobiaceae; genus Rhizobium; species Rhizobium chutanense. Next base: position 14,079 of record NZ_NWSV01000002.1, read on the forward strand.
TCGGCAGCACGAAGAAGAAGCTGAGCGGCCCCTTGGCGCGAATGTCTGTCAGCGTCAGCAGGAAGGCGAAGAGGCAGCCGATGAGGAGCGAGATGACCGTGCCGAGAACGGATGTGAGAACAGTGTAATAGGTCGCGGACCAGAGCGACGGCGCGGTCAGCACATCGATCACGCCGCCATTGGCGAAGGCCCCGATCCCGACCATGGCAAGGCGGGCGAGCGGTAGCACGCTGAGGATCAGAACGACCGCAACGACAAAAGGAAACAGCCAGACGGGCTGGCTGTTTCCTGTTTTGACATATCCGTGCATGGAAAGATCAGTTCGAGCCGTAGATACCCGAGAAGGTCTTCAGATCCTGGTCGGTATTCTTCAATGCTTCAGCCGCCTTGATCGGCAGCACCTTGATCGTGTCGCGCGCCGGAAAACCTTCCGGCACCTTCATGCCGTTGCGTGCCGGGATATAGCCGAGCTTCAGAAAGCCTTCCTGGCCCTTTTCGGAGAGCACGTAATCGACGAATTTCTTGGCGGCATCGGCATTCTTGGTGCTCGCCAGGATGCCGACCGGCTCGGTGACGGCGGATACGCCTTCGCTCGGGAAGACGAACTCGACCGGCGCGCCCTTGGCCTTCTCGCGGATCGGCAGGTAGTCGACGACCACGCCATAGGCCTTTTCGCCCGAGGCGACCGACTTCAGCACGGCGCCGTTGCCGCCGGCAGCGATTGCGCCGTTTTCAGCGAGCGACTTGTAGAAATCCCAGCCGAGGCCGGGAACGGCGGCGAGTGTCTGGGCGTGGATGAGGGCGGCACCCGAGGCAAGCGGGCTCGGCATGGTGACGAGGCCCTTGGCCTCAGGCTTGGTCAGGTCCTTCCAGCTCGCAGGCTTCATCGCGGCTGATGTGTTGTACATGATGCCTGTGGTGATCAGCTTGGTCGAATAATAATAGCCTTCGGCATCATAGAGTGCAGTGTCATACTGGGCTGCCTCAGGCGACTTGTAGGCGAGCAGCTTGCCGTCTTCCCTGAGGCGCTCCAGCGTTACCACATCGGCGATCAGCAGAACGTCGGCAACCGGGTTGCCGGCCTGGATCTCGGCCTGCAGCTTGGCGATGATCTTCGGCGTGCCGTCGCGCACCCAGTCGACCTTGATATCGGGATTGGCAGCCATGAAGCCATCGACGGTCGCCTGCGCGTCTTCGTTCGGCTGGCTGGTGTAGAGAACCAGGTTTGCGGCGGACGCCGGAACGGCAAGGAAGCTCGCGGCAAGAAGTGCAGCGGCGGAAACGATCGTTTTCATGGGAGGGATCCTCATTGCGGTCACCCCTCCCCTTATTAAGCGTCGTTGACAGGCATGTGACAAGGCGCCTTAGCTGGCGGGCCATCCGGCAAGCCGTCAGCAAAGCCAGTTGAACGTGTGCAGGATTTTGAGGGAGCCCGCATCAGCATGAGCGCAGTTTGTTGACGAACCTCTGTTCGTTACCGGGCGTCATCCCCGGCCTTGTGCCACCGCTGTCTGGTTAAAATATGGAACAGATGCATATTATTGATTCTATTTGGTTTAAGACATTTCGCGGCGTCTGAGACAGGAACAGGAAGCCTAAAAAGTCAGCTGCTTGCTCCCTCGCTAAGTCAGTTCAGCTCGGCGCGGGCATTGCCTGGTTTTCCTGATGATGTCATTCCTGAGGCGGTCGTCTACGCTGCGAATAGTTCCTTCCGCCCGCCCCTTGCTCCGTCATGCTTGGCCTTGAGCCAAGCATCCATACAGCACCCGCCGACGCTCGCGGCATGGGTCCTCGGCTCAAGGCCGAAGACGACGGAGAACGGGGCTGGCGTTCCAGCCAAACTCGCCGCCGGAGCGTTGGCTGCAATGGTTGCAGACGCTCGGGACCAGCATAACGAAAGAGGTGTTGACCGACTTTGTTGGCTACTCGGCTCACGCAGACAGCTCTTGCCATTCCGCCGCTCCGTATTACGTCAATCTCATTTCGATCAAGGGAGAGTTCAATGGAATATCGTCTGCTCGGCCGTTCCGGCCTCAAGATTTCGACTTTGACCATGGGCACGATGACCTTCGGCGGCGTCGGCTGGGCAAAGATGGTCGGCGATCTCGGCACCGCCGAGGCCAAGAAGATGATCGACATGTGCATCGATGCCGGCGTCAACCTGATCGACACCGCCAATGTCTATTCATCAGGCGAATCCGAAAATATCATCGGCGAAGCGCTCGCCGGCAAGCGGCCGCAGGGCGTGCTGCTCGCCACCAAGGCCCGTTTCGGCATGGGCGAAGGCCCGAATGACAGCGGGCTCTCGCGCTACCACCTGATCCGCGAATGCGAGGCGAGCCTGAAGCGCCTGAAGACCGATGTCATCGACCTCTACCAGGTGCATGAATGGGACGGCCAGACGCCGCTCGAAGAGACGATGGAAGCGCTCGACACCCTGATCCGGCAGGGCAAGGTGCGTTATGTCGGCTGCTCGAACTATTCCGGCTGGCACATCATGAAGGCGCTCGGCATCGCCAACGAGCACCGCTACCAGCGCTTCGTCAGCCAGCAGATCCACTATACGCTGGAAGCCCGCGACGCCGAATACGAGCTGCTGCCGATCTCGATCGATCAGGGCCTCGGCGTGCTGGTCTGGAGCCCGCTCGCCGGCGGCCTGCTTTCCGGCAAACACCGCCGCAACCAGGCGGCACCCGAAGGCACGCGCCAGTTCGCCGGCTGGACGGAGCCGCCGATCCGCGACGAGAACCGCCTGTGGAACATTGTCGAGACGCTGGTCGCGATCGGGCAAGAGCGCGGCGTTTCCGCCGCTCAAATTGCGCTTGCCTGGCTGATCGGCCGCAAGGCGGTCACGTCAGTCATCATCGGCGGGCGCACCGAAGCGCAGTTCCGCGACAACATCGCCGCCGCCGAACTGAAGCTCACGGATGAGGAGCGCAAGCGCCTCGACGCCGTCAGCCTGCCGCCGGTGATCTATCCCTACTGGCACCAGCTGAACACGGCGAGCGACAGGTTTGGTGAAGCCGATCTCGAGCTTTTCGGCCCGCATATCAAGCAATAAAGCAGTTACGGCATGCACGGTGAAAGTGACGCATCACAAAAGATGCACTTTATCAGTGCTATCGTGAGATCCCGCATCGCCAGGGAGGCTCGCCATGCTGAAGAATTACAAGGTGCTGAAGGGTACGGCGAGCGCGCTGGCGCTCGATGACGACAACGATCCGCATATCGAGATCCGCATCGAGGCGAACGGCGTCAGCTACCGCATCGCGCTCAACGTCCGCTCCAAGGAATCGCCGCACGACCTGCTCTATGCCAACATCGTCGATTTCAAGCACGGGACGCTGACCGAGGCGCTCGAAGCCCTGCCGATGGGCCTGACCGACATCCGCAAGGACCATCCGGAGCTGGCGATCGACTATGTCCGCGGCGGGCTGATCGAGCGCGAGGACATGAATGTCGCGCCCTTCCAGCTCTCCGGCCCGAAGAACGATCTGCGCGATTTCATCGAGCCGATCGTCCAGGAAGGCATCGCCGATACCGACGTGCATTTCTATGCCTTCGGCGAGGCCTGGGGACCTGAAAACAACAAGCCGGACGAATATTTCCATTTCGAGCCGGGCAACGGCATCCACGATATCCACATGAACCAGGGCGACGGCGGCAGCTTCAAGGCCACCAATGCGCCGAACCAGGACGGCGCGCTGCTCGTCCATTTCAACAATACCAACGAATGGGCGGCGATCTTCCTCTGCTTCCAGTCGCAGAGCTGGAACACCAACGCCGCAACCGGCCATCCCGTTTCCGACAGCAGCGGCGGCCAGGGCCGCGGCGAAGGCACCCGCCGGCCGCAGCCGGTCGTCGCCTCCTCGCTGCGCATCATCGCCGCGCTGATCAACCCGGTGAACGGTGCAGGCGGCGTGGAAGCCGAAACGGTGACGCTCATCAACCGCTCCGACATATCGGTATCGCTCGACGGCTGGAAGCTGGAGGACGACAACGGCCGAACCCAGACGCTGTCGGGAACGATTGCCGCCGGCGAGCTGCGCACCATAGCGCTTGACGCCGCAGCCGGCGGCCCGCAGCTCGCCAACAAGGGCGGCGATATCATTCTGCGCAACCGCGAAGACGCCGTCGCCGACCGCGTCGGCTACGGCAAGAGCGAGACGGCAAACGAAGGCTGGACGACGATCTTTTGATTGGGGTTCCGGCTGGCGGGCGAGAAGGAGTGTGAGGCAACGTCCTCCCACCAAGGATCGCTTTCGGCCGGAAGGAGACTGGTCGCATCTGGAGGGCGAGCCAGAAATGCAGACTCGGGTAGTTGCAGTTCGGGTTCACCCGGAAGTGCATTTCGCGGAATAGAACTAGGCGCTTATCAGTGCCGGGAATCGGATGTAACCTCTGCCGCTCGTTGACTCACCCGCGGTTGAGCAGTAGCTTGTGAAGTCGGTCATTAGGCTTGTCCTCACATGACGGGTCAATCTCTTCAGCGTCGCCTTGCCGCCATCGTCGTTGCCGATGTGGTGGGATATTCACGCCTGATGGAGGCAGATGAAGTCGCAACGCTGGCAAACCTCAGGGAACTCCGTTCCGGCACTATCGAGCCGGCTGTGATGCGTCACAACGGTCGCATCTTCAAGGTCGTGGGCGACGGCTTCTTGATCGAATTCGGTAGCGCGGTGGAAGCGGTCGCAGCAGCGTTGGAAATACAACGGGCCACCACTGCTGTTGAGGCTTCCGGAGACCGGCACCTGCTTTTGCGTGTAGGCGTCAATCTGGGAGATGTCATTGACGACGGTTCAGACGTCCTCGGCGACGGGGTCAATGTCGCGGCGCGCCTCGAGACGCAGGCCGCGCCGGGAGGTATCTGCATTTCAGCCAGCGTTCACGGCGAGATTGTCGGCAAGATCGACGACCTCTTCTTTGATGCAGGCGAACGCTACCTGAAGAACCTCACTCGCCCGGTCCACGTGTGGCATTGGCCGGATGCGCTGCAGAGCATATTGCCGCTGCCCGAAATTCCCTCGATCGCTGTACTGCCGTTCACGAATATGAGTGGGGATGAAGCGGACGCGCCTTTCGTCGACGGCATGACCGAAGACCTGATCACCGACCTTTCCCGTACGGCTGGCCTGTTCGTCATAGCGCGCAATTCCGTGTACGGCTACAAGGACAAGCCGGTCGACGTACGGCTGGTCGCCCAGGAACTCGGCGTCCGCTACGTCCTGGAGGGGAGCGCCAGACGCGCAATCGGCCGTGTCCGCATCAATGCTCAATTGGTCGACGCGCAAGGCGGCGGGCACTTGTGGGCCGAGCGGTTTGACAGGACGGTGGAAGATGTTTTCGAATTACAGGACGAGGTTAACGCCAAGATTGTTGAAGCCCTTGTCGGCCGGCTGACCATCCCGACGCCACGCAATCGGCCGAAAAACTTTGAGGCGTACGACCTGTGTGTGCGCGCCCGCCTCCTGACGGAAGAGTCGCCGCAAACTGAGCGTGAGGCCTATATATTGCTCCAACGCGCGGTCAAGCTCGAGCCATCATATGCCGAGGCGCTCGGTCTGCTCGCCTACAACCGTTGGCTTGCCTGGACTCATTTCGGCGAGCCCGAAGATCCCAACCGGAAGATGGCGACGACATCAGCGCAGAAGGCGGTCGACCTCGATCCCAACGATGCCGGCTGCCGTTACGTTCTGGGGACCATTTTGGCTTATGAGCGGCGATGGGAGGAATCGGAGGCCGCCTTCGCCAAGGCCCTGGAGCTGGACCCCAACCACGCCGACACCTGGGCCGCCATGTCGGACATGTCAGTGCTGGATGGCAGGGTTGCCGACGGACTGGCGCAGATCGAAAAAGCTCTGCGGCTCAATCCCTATCCAGCCTGCTGGTATCTCTGTCATCTTGGGCAGGCCCAATACGCCGCGCGTGACTATGAGGCGGCGAAAGCTACACTCCGCAGGGAAGAAACGTATCGTACCAACTCACGCAAATTCCTGGCGGCTACGCTTGCGCAGTTGGGCCACCATGAGGAGGCGCGGCGAGAAGCAGAATTGTTCCTGATCGCCCACCCTCATTTCACGATCGGCCATTGGCTCAGCTCCCAGCCGCTGCGCGATGCATCGGTACGAGACCACTTTGTGGACGGCTTCCGAAAGGCCGGCCTGCCGGAGATGTGACAGCGGGTGGGGACGGCTCTCATCAATCTTCGCTTCATAGCCGGCCGCCCCCGCCCTCTCACTCAGCCACCAATCTCCGCCGCAATCAGCTTGCCCAGCCGACTGATCCCATCCTCGATCATCTGCTCATTGGCGCAGGAGAAGCTGACGCGGAAGGTGTTGGCGCCGGAGCCGTCGGCGAAGAAGGCTTTGCCGGGCACGAAGGCGACCTTGGCGGTTTCGAGCGATTTGGCGAGAAGCTTGGCGCCGTCCATGCCCTCCGGCAGCGTGATCCAGATGAACATGCCGCCTTCCGGCTTCGTCCAGCTCGTGCCCTCGGGCATATATTTCTCGAGTGCGGCCAGCATGCAGTCGCGGCGATGGCTGTAGGCCGCCTTGATCTTGGCGACCTGCGTCTCGAATCCGCGCTCGACGACATTGGCGATCGCGATCTGGTTGATTGTCGAGGAATGCAGGTCGGCCGCCTGCTTCATCAGCACCAGCTTGCGGATGACGGGCGCATTGGCGACGATGAAGCCGACGCGCAGGCCGGGCGCCAGCGTCTTGGAAAAGCTGCCGCAATAAATCGTGCGCGTATCGTTGATATGGCCCTTTTCGGCAATCTCGAGCGCCAGGATCGGCGAAATCGGATCACCGTCGTAACGCAGCGACTGATAGGCCGCATCCTCGATGACGGCGATGTCGAGCTCTTCGGCGAGCGCCAGCACCTTCTTGCGGCCATCGAGATCGACCGTTTCGCCGGTCGGATTGGAAAAATCCGCGGAGAGATAGGCGAACTTCACCTTGCCGCCGGCAGCGGCCGCGGCAACGCGATAGGAATCGGGTGTCCGGTTGCCGTTCAGCGTCAACTGGTCATAGGCCGGTTCATAAGCGTTGAAGGCCTGCAGCGCGCCGAGATAGGTCGGCCAGGTCACCAGCGCGGTATCGTTGGGCGACAGGAAGAGCTTGCCGAGATAATCGAGCCCCTGCTGCGAGCCGGAGACGATGAAGACATTGTCGAATTCGCAGGGAATACCGAGCGCGCCCATCTGCCCAGCCAGCCATTCGCGTAACGGCTTGTAGCCTTCGCTGAGCGAATATTGCAGCGCCGAATTGACCGCAGGGCCCGAGAAAATATCGGCATAGGCCTGCTGGAATTCCTCGGCCGGAAACAACGTTGGATCCGGAATGCCGCCAGCAAAGGAAATAATGTCGGGCTGGTCGAGAAGCTTCAAGAGCTCTCGGATTTCGGATGCGCGCATGCGCGACGAGCGCGACGCAAACATGGTGTCCCAGTTCAGCATGGAGGTTTCCTCGTATTTTCTATACCGCCGACAAACCATGGGGCGGAAATTATGTCAACAATACTGACCTATTTTCTTGTTACCGTGACAAAGTTTGAAGATCCGGCATTCGAAAGCCCCAGCCAATTGGGCAGACGTTGGAGGTTTCACGCAAACGGCCCAGCCTGTTGCGTGAAAATTTGCCGCTTCAAGCGACTATTCGTCTGATCAAAAGCCGAAACCGGCCGATTCAGTCCTTTCCAAAACCGGCCCGGGGGCAGTAGTGTGCGCGCCATTATTCAATGGACTATCAAGGTGCCAGCATGACCGCGACGTCGACCTCTCCTGAAATCACAATCGAATTCCATAAGTCTCCCGTTCCCGACGCCGACCGCATCAAGGCACTGGAAACACCCGGCTTCGGCAAGATCTTCACCGATCATATGGTGCTGGCACGCTGGACGGCCGACAAGGGCTGGCACGATGCAAAGGTGACGCCGCGCCGCCCCCTGGAACTCGATCCGGCAAGCGCCGTGCTGCACTACGCCCAGGAAATCTTCGAAGGCATGAAGGCCTACAAGGCCGACGACGGCCGCATTCTGCTCTTCCGGCCGGAAGAAAACGCCCGCCGCTTCGCTCGGTCGGCAGCCCGCATGGCAATGCCGGAGGTACCGGAAGACCTTTTCCTGAAGGCCGTCGAAGAACTGGTCCGAGTCGATAAGAACTGGATACCCTCGGGCGACGCCAGTCTTTATCTCCGCCCCTTCATGTTCGCCAACGAGGCGTTTCTCGGGGTTCGTCCGGCTCAGGAATATATCTTCTGCGTCATCGCCTCTCCGGTTGGCGCCTATTTCAAGGGCGGCGCGAAGGCCGTCTCCCTTTGGGTAGAGACCGAATACACCCGTGCAGCCAGCGGCGGGACAGGTGCTGCAAAATGCGGCGGAAACTACGCAGCCAGCCTCGTGGCGCAAGCCGAGGCCTCGAAGAAGGGTTGCGATCAGGTCGTCTTCCTGGATGCCGCAGAGCATCGCTGGGTCGAAGAACTCGGCGGCATGAACGTCTTCTTCGTGATGAACGATGGATCGGTGGTAACCCCGCCGTTGGGCGGCACGATCCTGCCGGGCATCACCCGGGCCTCCGTCATCGTGCTCGCTGAGGAAAAGGGCCTGCGCGTGGAGCAGCGTCCCTACTCCTTTGCGGAATGGCAGGAGGATGCCGCCAGTGGCAGGCTCGTCGAAGCCTTCGCTTGCGGCACGGCCGCGGTCCTTGCGGGCATCGGCCTGGTTCGACATGCCGGCGGCGAGTTTCTGGTCGGAGACGGACAGACCGGCAAGCTGACCAGCGAACTGCGCCAGCAGCTCGTCAGCCTGCAGAAGGGCGTAACGAACGATGAGCACGGCTGGACACGCCTCGTCACGGCCTAAACTTCAGACCTTCCACGCGAAAGGCGGCGCCAACACCGACATGGTGGGCGCCGCTTTCCACCTCGCCTGCTCGCCATTGACCATCTTCAACCGAATTCTTACATTTGCTCCATCGAAGGAGAAAAGTAAGAATGGCGACAGCAACCCTTTCTTCAAAATTCCAGATTTCCATTCCGAAGGAAGTGCGCGATGAGCAGCACTGGGCGGCGGGTCAGGAATTCGTATTCATTCCGAAAGGCAAAGGCGTGCTGCTGATGCCAGTTCCCACCCTTGCCGACCTTCACGGCATGGCCGAGGGTGCGGACAAGAACAACTACCGCGACCGGAACGATCGCTTCTGATGCGTGTGGTCGATAGTTCTGCATGGGTGGAATGGCTGACGAAAAGTGTGGCGGGAAGCCGGCTGGCGGCTGAAATCCCGCCACGCGATCAATGTATCGTGCCGACGATCGTCCAGCTCGAGCTTTCCAAATGGTTGGCACGCGAAAGGGACGACGAAGCCGTCGACGGCTTCATCGCCTATACCGCCAGATGCATTGTGGCTCCCCTCGACACAGCGCTCGCCCGCCGCGCCGCCGAAATATCCGCAGCCTTGAAGCTCGCAACCGCCGATGCGATCATCTATGCGACGGCGGAGCGCCACAATGCCGATATCCTGACATGCGATGCCCATTTCAAGGGCCTGGAGCGCGCCCTCTACATCGACAAAAAAGACTGACCCGCATGTGACCCAAGTGCTCGACGGCGGCGGTTAACGCTTTTATCACAGTCGGGGGAATGATAATCTGGCATCAGGGACAGCTGATACCAGCATGGGCGGACGGCACCGAATTCAATGGCGAAAATGACGATCTCGCTTCCGGATCACCTGGCAGATTACGTCGCGCGCCGTGTCGCAAGCGGCAGATACAGCAGCGCCAGCACATATCTGACGGAACTCATCCTTAAGGACCAGGACCATCGCAAGCTGGATGACGACGAAATACGTGAGATTCTGAGACTGGCTGAGGAGAGCGGCATCAGCGACCGGCGCATTGCCGACATCCTGTTGGAAACGAAGGCGAAACTGCGTGACAACTACCTATAGGCTGACCCGAACCGCGGACGCCGTACTGTCAGGCATCGACGAATATGCCAGCCTGCATTTCGGCGAGGCGCAGGCGGATGCCTATCTTCTCGATTGGGACAGAATTTTCGTGCTTCTTTCACGCGTACCCTCCATGGGAGACAGGTGCGACGAGCTCGGCGCCGGGCTTCGCCGCCTCCTCCACATGCGCCATGTCGCCTTCTACCGCGAAATACCGGACGGCATCCTCGTGATCGACATCATCGGCGCTGACCGGCTTTCCGACAGACACCTTCAATCCAACCGACCGGCTGGCCCGCATGCCTCATGACACGACCTCCGCCTTTTACGAGGAAAACGCCGAAACATACGCCAATCGGGTACGCAGCCTGCCAAAGCAACAGCTCGAAGCCTTCCTCGCCGGTCTCGCGCCGGGTGGCGCAATCCTCGAACTTGGCTGCGGCGGCGGGCAGGACAGCGCCTATATGCTGTCGCAAGGTTTCGACGTGACGCCGACCGATGGGTCGGCCGAGCTGGCAAGACAGGCGGAACGGCTGATCGGCAGGCCGGTCAGGGTCATGCTGTTCCAAGAGCTCGACGCCGACAGCACCTTCGACGGCGTCTGGGCGCATGCGAGCCTTCTCCACGTCCCGAGGCCGGAACTGCCCGACGTCTTCGCCCGCATCCGCCGCGCCCTGCGCCCCGGCGGCCTCCTTCACGCGAGCTTCAAGGCCGGGGAAGCAGAAGGCCATGACGACTTCGGGCGTTACTACAACTATCCTTCCGCCGAATGGCTCTCGGAGCTTTTGACGAAAGGCGGCTGGCGGAATATCGCCATCCGCCCATATGACGGCGGCGGATATGACGGCAAGCCGACCCGCTGGCTCACCATCCGCGCGCAAAAATAAAGGCCGGAGCTTTCGCGCCGGCGGGACATCACGCCTATTTTCTCACGCCGGCACCTCAATGCGAGGAGGCAGACGTCGCAACTCTCTGATTTCATCGAGGAGGCGATCGACAATCCAGTGCCGTTGCGGCGGTATCGCATCGATCAGCCCGATGAACGCATTCTCGATCACATCCCCCTTGAACCATTCAAGGGCAAGATCGCGCTTTTCCCGCGCAACATCCTGCCAAAAACCGTTGCCCCGGTAGAGACTTTGAAGATCGGCATCGGCAAGCTGAATGAAAGCGTTCGGCGTCGGCTGTTTCAGCCACAGATCAAGGCATGCCTCGAACTGCAGGTCGAGTCTTGCCATCGCCACGATCCAGTGCCAAGCCGACGCATCGAAATCAGGATCCAGCAGTCTCTTATAGGCCCAGGCCGAGTAGAAAAAATTCGCGACAGCCGCCTGTTCGGCTATCGGCCATTGCTGCCAGTCGCACAATAAAAGCTTGGAAGCGATGATCGGCGGCTCGAAACCATACGAGGATGGGCTGAGGACGGCACAGTGCAGGATACGCGGCAGGAAATGCTTGAAATCATCGGCCGAGCCGACTGTCGTTATCGCACTTGCCGCATACTCGGCCAACTCCGCCGCCTGGATCTCGCGCAAAGGAGCGGACTTGAGTGCAGTCAGAAATTTCTCGGCGTCCCGCAGCGGCGAAGCGTCCAGGGACGACGGGAAGGGATATTCCAGGAATGCAGGATAGAGGGTTCCAAGTCCGTCTTCCAGGTCCTTCCTTGCCACCCGCATGATCGCTTCAAACACGTCAGATCCAATATACCAACTTCGACAACAGACGCACCAATAGCAAAGGAGGCCGGAGCTTTCACTCCGACCTCCCCGTTTTATTTCACTGGAACCGTTTAGTTGACGGACTTGTCGACCAGCTTGTTCTTGCCGATCCAGGGCATCATGCCGCGGAGCTTCGCGCCGACTTCCTCGATCTGATGGCTGTCGTTGTTGCGGCGGATGCCCTTGAAGCGGGCCGCGCCCGACCGATATTCCTGCATCCACTCGGAGGTGAACTTGCCGGTCTGGATGTCCTTGAGGACGCGCTTCATCTCAGCCTTGGTTTCTTCGGTGATGATGCGCGGACCCGTGACGTATTCGCCCCATTCGGCCGTGTTGGAGATCGAGTAGTTCATGTTGGCGATGCCGCCTTCATAGATCAGGTCGACGATCAGCTTCACTTCGTGCAGGCACTCGAAATAGGCCATTTCAGGCGCGTAACCAGCTTCGGTCAGCGTTTCGAAACCGGCGCGGATGAGCTCGACGAGACCACCGCAGAGAACGACCTGTTCGCCGAAGAGGTCGGTTTCGCACTCTTCGCGGAAGTTGGTTTCGATGATGCCGGAACGGCCGCCGCCGACGCCGCAGGCGTAGGAGAGAGCGAGTTCAAGCGCATTGCCGGAAGCGTTCTGGTGAACGGCAACGAGGCAGGGAACGCCGCCGCCCTTCTGGTATTCGCCGCGAACCGTGTGGCCCGGGCCCTTCGGCGCGATCATGACGACGTCGACGGAAGCCTTCGGCTCGATCAGGCCGAAATGCACGTTGAGGCCGTGGGCGAAAGCGATGGCAGCGCCGTCGCGGATGTTCGGAGCGATGTCGGCCTTGTAGATGTCGGCCTGCAGTTCATCAGGCGTCGCCATCATCATCAGGTCGGCCCAGCCGGCGGCTTCGGCAACCGTCATGACCTTGAAGCCATCGGCCTCGGCCTTCTTGACCGTGGGCGAACCGGCCTTGAGCGCGATGACGAGATTCTGGGCGCCGCTGTCCTTGAGGTTCAGCGCATGGGCGCGGCCCTGCGAGCCGTAGCCGATGACGGCGACCTTCTTGGCCTTGATGAGGTTGAGATCGGCATCACGATCGTAATAGACGCGCATTTGAAGTTCCTTCCCTTGTGCTTGTCTTGTTGACTGTCATGAAAGCGGGTCAGCCGAGAGCCGGCATCTCCGCCAGAACCTTGTCCGTGCCGTAGAGCCGGAGGAAGGCGGTCACCGCCCTCTCCGCCTGGCGCGCGGTATCCCTGAGGCCGGGTTCGCCGAGCAGCATGCGCACATGCAGGTCGGAAACGACCAGGCCGTAAAGCGTGTGATAGGCCTCGTCGGCATCGGTAAAACGCAGGAGCCCCGCCCTCTTTCCGGCGTCGATCAGGGCCATGGCGCGCCGGTCGATCTGGCGGCGGCCGCGTTCGAGCAGAAGCTTGCCGAGCTTCGAGCCGTCGCGGTTCGCCTCCGTCTTGTTGATTTGGCCGATCGCCAGCCGGTTCAGCGCCAGCGAGACGTCGCCGGCGAGCACTTCGAGAAGATCGCGTGCGAAGATGACGACATGGTCGTGCAGGCTCGCTGCCGTCAGCCGCTCGCCGTTGCGCTCGAAGGTGCGCACCTTGCTCGCCTGATAGGCGATCATCGCCGACAAGAGCCCGTCACGGTCGCCGAACCACTTGTAGAGGCTTTCCTTGGAGCAATTGGCGGCGCGCGCCACACCCGAGGTCGTCAGCGCCTTCTCGCCGCCGTCGACGAGCAACCGCAGCGCCTGCTCCAGAACAGCGTTCTGGCGCGGCGAGAATTCGCTCGGCTCTGCGGTATCGACGGACACGATTATGGCTCCCAGATAAGTACCGTACGGTACGGTTCGTGAGGTTTATGCGATAAACCGGTCAGGCCGTCAAGAAGGCCCCGACAGATTTTTTATACGGGAAACCTCGGTGAGACACCAGAATTGGATAGGCGCGCTCCGGGCGATTGCATAATGTCACGCCACGCCATTTGCCGGGAGCCTTTCATGTCGCGCCTGCCTATCCTTCTCCTGCTCGGAACAATAGTCCTCGCCGCCTCCGGCGCCTTCGCGCAATCGGAAAACGAGGTCTACAACAAGATCGAGGAGCTGCATGGCGATGCCGCGGGTTTCGACCGGCCGCTGCGCCAACTCGTTCTGGCGATGCGCACGGGCGATGCCGAGGCCATCGCAGGACTTGCCGAATATCCGCTGACCGTCAAGGCCAATGGCGAGACCTACGATGTGGAGAATGCCGAGGATTTCGTCGAGAATTTCGACGATCTGGTAACGCCGGAGACCCGCAGCGCCGTCGGGCGCCAGCAATATGGCGATCTCTTTGTCAACAGTGACGGCGTTATGCTCGCCGGCGGCGCCGTCTGGATGGGCGCGGTCTGCGAGGACGACGCCTGCGAGGCAAGTCATTGGGCGATCACGGCGATCAACAACTGACATCTACGGCTGGGGAAACCAATGAAAGACAAGATCGCCATGGCGGTGATAACCGCAGCCCTTGCCATCGCGGCGAATGCACAGGCCGCCGAGACCCGTTGCGGCTGGCTCGAGAACCCGACGCCCGCCAACTGGTGGCTGGAGGACGCGGAAAATACCTGGACGATCATGACCCAGGGCGAGGACGCCGACGCGGTGGACGGCATGGAGCTCATCCCCGACATCTCCGAGCACGATTACGTCAAAACCAACGGCAATTACGGCTATGCCTGCGCCTGCATGAGTGTGGAGACGGATGGGAAGGAGCGCATCACCAAAATCCTCTCCTTCCGCCAGCTTGCGCTCGCCAAATGCCGCAATGACAAGGCGCTGAAATTTCCCGGCTGATCAGCGGATAACCCGAACCGTATGGCGGCCGCCATCATGCCCGTTTCACAGGTAATCCTCCGTGAAGAGCCACAGTTTATGACGCCGTAGCGCAAGCGGCGGGGGGCATGAGAGGCTCTGCCGGCGTCGCCTTGTCGATCGCATAGAGCTTCGCGAAACCGGCGTCCTCGACCAGTCTCAGGCCCGTCGGCATGAAGGTGCCGACGGTGCGGTCGGGGAGATCGGCATTGGCGACAAGAATAAAATCGAAACGTCTGCGCCAGTCCGACAGATAGGGCGTGAAGCCCTTATATTCCTGCATCATTGCCGGGCATGAAAGCACGCCGATGGACAGCAGATTGCCCTCGGGAACGGCGATTTCGGACCACGGTGACAGAACCGATAGCGGCTGCTTGCCTTTTGCCGTGAAGATCGTCGGCACGAAAGCATGCGAGAAGGGCACGGCAAGCGTCGGCAGGTGCCAGAAAGTTTCCTCCTTCATGAAAAAATACCGGCTGGAGTAGGCAAAGCTGATCGTCGTCTCGGCATCGTGCTCCAGAGGCAGAACAGCGGCACCGGCCGGCACCTTTTTCAGCACAGTCTCGACAGCCGCGACGTCCTTCTGTGCCAGCCACCAGTTCCAGCCGATCCAGCCTGTACGGCCGAAGACGGCGAGATTGATGACGAGGGCAAGCAACATCGCCTGCCGGCGCGTGAGATTGGCGAAGGGACACATCATCGCCATGGCGACGAGCGCCGTCATGATCGGAAAGCGCCAACTGATCCATCCGGTGCCGAGCATGTGGCGAGGCGAAACACAGGAGAGCAGCAGCAGGCCGCAGGCGGCGACGGCGAGCCCAGCATGAATGCGGATGTCGCCGGCACGTGCGGCACGCGTGCAGATGAGGATCAGCGGCAGAACCAGCATGACATCCACGATCGGGATATAGGTCACGATGGCGGAGAGCAAATTCATGACGATCAGGACGATGCTGTCGTTCCAGGCAAGGGCAAGGCCGTCGCCACCGCCACCGGGCAAAGCCGGCGTCCGCAGATAAAGTACGAGTGGCGGCAGCGCGCAGGCGCCAAGCGCTAGTGCCAGCCGGCCGGCAAGCCTGAACAGACCCGCCCTTGATCGCACTATATCGAAGCGCCAGGAAAATTCGAGGCCGCAGACGATCGCCATATAGAAGCCGAGCGAGAAGATGTGCATCACCGTCAGCAGCAGCGCGGCTGCAAGACGCCAGGCAAAAAGCATGGCGGGATTTCGGCCCTGCAGTCGCAGGTCGACGCAGGCGAAGGCGAGCGCCATGCCAAGGCCGATCTGGAAATTGATGAAGCCGCCAATCATGGTGGCGCACCAGCCAAGCGACAGTATGGCGGTCTGCCAGTGGTGCCGGCCGCCGAAAAGCGCGCGGTGCAAGCTGACCGCGCCGAGCGGCGGCAGCACGATCGCCAGGAAAAGCAACGTCCGCGCCAACCTGTCAGGGCCGACAAGCGGCCCTAGCCAAGTGCCGAGAATGTCGATCCCGACATTGGTGAAGGTGCGGCTCCAGTCGATCGCATAGATTTGCGGAAATGGCTGTTCGCCGATCCCGCCCGAAAGCAGCCAGATCCGGGCGTAGTGATTGGCGTAATCGAGAACCGGCGGAAACGGAAACAGCATCACCAGGGCCGCGGCAAGCCCGACGAAAGCGACGATCGCAGCGGTCGAATCCTGTCCGGCGATCGTTTCCTCGGGATCGGCTGCGACCGCAGCAGGCGTGACGATATGGTCCATCATCCGATCCGGCTGGTCTTTTGCGACTGCGGCTCACCGGATGCAAAGGCCGCATCCAGCGCAGCGCGCTTGTCGCCGGCGCTCATCTCCGGAAAAACTGTCGACAACTCGGCGTGTTCGCTGCCGCGCAGGATCGTCTCGATCATGAACATCGGCCGCTTCTTGCTCTCCTGCACGAGGCGACCAAGATACTCGCCGATGATGCCGATGCAGATCAGCTGGATGGCGCTGAAGGCGCTGACCGCGGCCATGATCGACGACCAGCCGGTGACCGTCTCGCCTTCCAGCCAGCGAACGAAGGTATAGACGAGCAACGCCACCGCCACACCGGCGCTGATCATGCCAAGCCATGTGGCCATACGCAGCGGCGTCGTCGAAAAACTGGTGATCGCATCGAGCGCAAAATTGATCATCTTGCGCAGCGGATATTTCGTCGTGCCGGCAAAACGGGCGTCACGCTCGTAGGGGAGAGCCACCTGCTTGCCGCCAATCCAGCTGACCATGCCACGGATAAAGCGATCGCGCTCGGGCATTGCCAGCAGGATATCGACGACGCGCCGGCGCATCAGCCGGAAATCACCAGTATCGCGGGGGATCGTCACGGAGGCGAGCTTGGACAGCGCGCGATAGAAAAGCGAAGCGGAGGCGAGCTTGAACCAGGTTTCGCCCTCACGGCGCGTGCGCTGACCGTAAACGACGTCGGCACCACGCTCGAGGATCGGCATCATCATCAAAAGCAGCTCGGGCGGATCCTGAAGATCGGCGTCGATCAGGAGCACGCGCTCGCCCCGCGACACGGACAGACCCGCCGTCGATGCCAGCTGATGACCGTGATTGCGTAGGAGGCGAACACCGAGCACCTCAGGCACTTTTGCCGCCAGATCCGAAATGATCTCCCAGGTGCCGTCCGACGAGCCGTCGTCGACGAGAATGAGCTCGAAGGCATCACCGGCAACGCTCTGCGCGGCAGCGGCGGCCCGGCGGCAGAATTCGCGCAGGCCTTCTTCCTCGTTGTGACAAGGCGCGACGATGGAAAGTAACGGAGCTTGCGTCATGCGGACGGCGGTGCCTGCTTCATGGATGGCGCCAGCCTAGCCGGGAAACGTCAAACATCCTTTAATGGCTGGCCGGCAGCCGCCGAACGTCTTCAGCGCTATTCCGCCGCCATGATCTCGCGCACGCCGTCGACGTCGCGGGCGGGCGACGCGCCGTAGAGACGGCTGTATTCGCGGCTGAACTGCGACGGGCTCTGATAGCCGACGCGGTGTCCGGCCGTGCCGGCATCGAGCCGCTCGACGAGCATCAGCCGGCGCGCCTCGTGCAGGCGAAGCTGCTTCTGATACTGCACCGGCGTCATCGCCGTCACCGACTTGAAATGGTGATGGAATGACGACACGCTCATATTGACGCGCTCGGCAAGGTCTTCGATGCGCAGCGGCCGCGCGAAATTCTCCTTCAGCCAGGCAACGGCGCGGGCGATCCTATTGCTGTGGCTGTCTGCCGTGGCGATGTTGATCAGCCGGGCGCCGTGCGGTCCCGTCAGCACCCGGTAGAGGATTTCCTGCTCGATCAGCGGCGCCATGGCGGGGATGTCGCCTGGACGATCGAGCAAACGCAGCAGGCGGACGGCGGCATCCATCAGCTCCGGCGGCGCGACGTTGACCACCATGCCGCGCTGCCCGTCAGTATGGGCGGCCGGGCGGGGAATATCGATGCGGCTGAGCAGATCCAGCAGCTTCTCGGAATCGATCGCCAACCCCAGGCAGAGATGCGGAACCTCGGGACTTGCCTCCGTGACCCGCCAGGCGACCGGCAGGTCGAGCGAGGTCAAGAGATAGTCGCCGGTGCCGTAGCTGATCTGCTCCGTGCCGAGCTGCAGGCTCTTCGCCCCCTGCAGCACGAAGGCGAAACAGGGCCGGTAGCTGCTGTGCAAGGGATCGCTGGGTTTGGACCGGCGGCTGACGTGAAGATTGCCGATGGCAGTCGAGAACTCACCGTCGCCAGGCGCAAAGCGCATCGCGATGTCGACGATTTCCTGATAGGGGCTGAAGGGCAAGGTCATGCGGCAACTCTTTCTGTCGATTGTCCGACGCCGTCGATACCGCTCATATCTAGAGTGCCTCGGCCGTTTCGCAAACAGATAGGCGCCTCACTTTTGCAGGATCGTGCAAAAAGCTGAGAGGATCGCTCTAACCCTCTCCCGCCGTTCCGGGCAATAGTCCGCCATCCCGCTCAACCCCTCCCAAAGACGAAAAGGAAGGTTCCCATGCCTATTGCAAGAGGCTACGCCGCCACCGACGCTTCCAAGCCGCTGACCCCTTTCACCTTCGAGCGCCGCAACCCGAACCCCGATGACGTCGTCATCGACATCAAGTTTGCCGGTATCTGCCATTCGGACATCCACACCGTCCGCAACGAGTGGAAGAACGCCGTCTATCCGATCGTGCCGGGCCATGAGATTGCCGGCATAGTTTCCGCCGTCGGCTCGGCCGTCACCAAATTCAAGGTCGGCGACCGCGTCGGCGTCGGCTGCTTCGTCGATTCCTGCATCGGCTGTGCCGAGCGCGACCTCGACCGCGAGCAGTATATGCCGGGTCTTTCCGGCACCTACAATGACTTCGAAGCCGACGGCAAGACGCGCACCCAGGGCGGCTATTCCGACTCGATCGTCGTCAAAGAAGGTTATGTCATGTCCATCCCGGACAATCTGCCGCTCGACGCCTCCGCGCCGCTGCTCTGCGCCGGCATCACGCTCTATTCGCCGCTGCGCCACTGGAATGCCGGCCCCGGCAAGAAGGTCGCGATCGTCGGCATGGGCGGCCTCGGCCATATGGGCGTCAAGCTGGGTTCGGCCATGGGCGCGGATATCACCGTTCTCTCCCAGAGCCTTTCCAAGAAGGAAGACGGTCTGAAGCTCGGCGCCAAGGAATATTATGCCACCAACGACCCGGAAACCTTCACCAAGCTCGCCGGCAGCTTCGACCTGATCATCTGCACCGTCAGCGCCGAGATCGACTGGAACGCCTATCTCGGCCTGCTCAAGGTGGATGGCTCCTTCGTGGTCGTCGGCGCGCCGGAGAATCCGATCCCGGTCCATGCCTTCGCGATCATCCCCGGCCGCAAGAGCATCTCCGGCTCGATGATCGGCTCGATCAAGGAAACCCAGGAAATGCTCGATTTCTGCGGCAAGCACAACATCGTCTCCGAGATCGAGAAGATCGACATCCAGCAGGTCAACGAAGCCTATGAACGCGTCCTGAAAAGCGACGTCCGCTACCGCTTCGTCATCGACATCGCCTCGCTGGCGGCCTGAGGAAATGGAAGGCGGCTCGAAAGGGCCGCCTTTTTGACGTGAGCCAGCACCCTGCATCGGCGCTCGTGCTCAGGTGCAATGGGTGGATCTTTTCCGGTGTCACACGGCACGCCCTTGCCCACGGGAGACATGGCGACGGAGATGCTCGCTGAGGTACGAGTTCAAAACCCAGGGATGACACGCATCCCCGACGCACAACCCCATTATACAGCAACTGCAACGTACAAGGATGAGACCGGAGGCAGCGCAGGATGCCTACCCCTCCTCCCGCATCGTCTCCCTCTGCGTGATCAGCCGGGCGCTGTGCTGGCCGCTGAGATAGATCCACAGCCAGCTCCAGGCGACGGAGAAGCGGGAGCGGGTGCCAATCAGGAAGTAGATATGGGCAATGCCCCAGATCCACCAGGCGATCCAGCCCTTCAGCTTGATCCGGCCGAAATCGATGATCGCCGCACTCTGGCCGATCGTCGCCAGGCTCCCCTGGTGCCGATATTTGAAGGGCGCCGGCGCCGGTTTGCCCGATAGACGGGCGCGGATGACCTTGGCGACGTAACCGCCCTGCTGCTTGGCGGCGGGCGCGATGCCGGGCACCGGCTTGCCGTCCTCGCGCATGACCGAGGCGGTATCGCCGATGACGAAGACGTCGGGCAGGCCGGGCGCGCTCAGATCCTGTTCGACGGTGACGCGCCCTGCCCGGTCGGCCGGCACATCAAGCCAGCGGGCCGCCGGCGAGGCGGTGACGCCCGCCGCCCAGACGATCGTCCGGCTCGGCACGAAGGTCTCGCCGATCTGCACGCCGTTGGCGCTGCACTCGGTCACCGGCTTGCCGAGAAGCACCCCGACCCCGAGTTTCTCCAGCGCCTGCTGCGCATAGGCCGAAAGCTCCTCGGCGAAGGTCGGCAGCACCCGCGGGCCGGCCTCGGCCAGCACGACACGGGTCTTGCGCGTATCGATGTTGCGGAATTCCTTCGGCAGGGTGAAATGCGCGAGCTCGGCGATGATGCCGGCAAGTTCGACGCCGGTCGGCCCGGCGCCGACGATGGTGAAGGTCAGCAGCGCATCGCGCACGGCGGGATCGGCCTCCAGCTCCGCCTTCTCGAAGGCGAGCAGCACGCGCCGGCGGATCGTCGTCGCGTCTTCCAGCGTCTTCAGGCCCGGCGCCACCGGCTCCCATTCGTCACGGCCGAAATAGGCATGCGTCGCTCCGGTCGCCAGAACCAGCGTGTCGTAACCGAGAGTCATGCCGTTGCGTAACGAAACCGTCTTCGCGCCGCTGTCGACGCCGGTGACCTCGCCGAGCAGCACCGTCACATCGGGCCGGTCGGCGTAGAGGCGGCGGATCGGCCAGGCGATTTCCGAGGTGGAGAGAATGGTCGTCGCCACCTGATAGAGCAGCGGCTGGAAGAGATGATGGTTGCGCCGGTCGACGAGCGTGATCCTCACCCCTGCGCCCTTCAACCCGTTGACGAGCTGCAGCCCGCCGAAACCGCCGCCGACAACGACGACATGATGATCGCTCATGACCTGCCCCTTCTACGACATTTTGCTGAAAGCAAATTTGGCCTTCGCCGCGAAGGTTGCAACCGCTGTTTCGGCATGTCTCCCCTGCGCCGATCGCAGCCGAAAAAGGCCGTCCAACGGCTTGCAAGACGTTGGACGGCCTGGGACCAGTTCATAACGCAGATGCGTCAGCGCCAATCAATAGGGACCGAGGCACTGACGGCGGGGGCCATGATAGGGCTGGAAGCTATTGTCGTACGCCCTGTACGAACGATAACGGGCATAGCACCAGCTCTCGTGGCTGCCGCCCCCTCCATAATAGGCGGACGACGCATAGGCCCGATAAGGCCTGCCATAGTAGCCGCCGTAATAGCCGTAAGGCCTGCGGTAGTAGCCGTAGGGCGAGCCATAATAGCCATAGGGCGACCCGTAATACGAACCGTAATAGGGCTGCGCCAGTGCGCCACCGATGATGGTGCCGACGGCCAGACCGCCGAGAGCCCAGCCCCAGCCTGATCCATTGTGATGATGGCCGTAATACCCGCCTCCGTGATAGCCGCCACCCCAATGACCACCATGGCCACGCCATTGCACTTGCTCTATCTGCTGCTGTGCTTCGATCCTGGGTGGGTTCATAGCCGGAAACGCCTGAGCCGGCGTGACACCGGTGGCACCCATGATCAAGCCTAACGTGACGATTGCCAGCTTTCTCATGACTATTCTCCTCTTCCTCCAAGAGGAGGAATATCCTCCCCTCCTCCTGAACCAAAGGTGAACATAATATATCGTAAAACGTTCCGTATCGAGATAAATTAATAGCTATCGATGGCGCTGAGGATTGTCGGCTTTCCCGCAATCAAACCTTGTTTTTTACAGCATGACACTCTTCATCGGGCGTAGCCCACGGGTATCGCCATTCCATGTTTCAATTCTTCCATCGAGATCGACGCCGAGACGTCGAAGAGCTCGAGCTTGCGCACGATCTGCTTGTAGATCACGTCGTAATGTTCGACGCGGGGCAGGACAATCTTCAGTATATAATCGTGATTGCCGGTCAACCGGTGCGCCTCGACGATCTCGGGAATGTCGCTGATGATCCTGCGGAAGCTTTCCGTCCATTCGTCGGAATGGTACGCCGTCTTCACCAGTGCGAAGACCGTCGTCGGCACACCCATTTTCTCCCGATCGAGCACGACGATACGCCGGGCGATATGGCCGGCTTCCTCCAGCCGCTGGATGCGCCGTGAGCAGGCCGACACCGAAAGTGCCACGCGCTCAGCAAGGTCGGTCACGGAGATGCCCGCATCCTTCTGCAGCATATCGAGAATGCGTCTGTCGCGATCATCCAGCATGTGTGAGAAATAAACCTTCCGCCTTGATTTTGCGCGATCACTCCAAATCGCGCAAAATAATAGCACATACTGGGCGCAGAGGACAAACAACGCAAACACCGCGCGCGGGCATTGCGGCATCATTCTCGAAACTCGAAGCATGGGAGCATGAAGAGATGGAAACGATCGGCCTGATCGGTGGCATGAGTTTCGAAAGTTCGGCGGTCTATTATCGCCTCGTCAACGAGATGGTGCGCGCCCGCAAGGGTGGCCTCGCCTCGGCCGAGCTTATCCTGCATTCGGTCAATTTCGAGGAAATCGTCGCGCTTCAGAAGGCCGGCGACTGGGATATGGCCGCCCGCCGTCTCGCCGATGTGGCGCTGCGCCTGCAGGTAGGCGGTGCCGGCTGCGTCCTCATCTGCACCAACACCATGCATCTGATCGCCGACGAGGTCGCCAAGAAGATCTCCGTACCGCTGATCCACATCATCGACGAGACGGCGAAATCGCTGCATGCGAGCGGCCGCAAGCGCCCGCTGCTGCTCGCCACCCGCTACACGATGGAGCACGGCTTCTATGCCGACCGCATGAAGGGCCTCGGTCTCGACATCCTGGTGCCCGATGCTGCCGACCGCACCACCGTGCACGACATCATCTTCAACGAACTCTGCGCCGGCAGGGTGCACAATAGTTCGCGCGAGAAGCTGATCGCGATCATCGACCGCGCCATGGAAAAAGGCGCCGACAGCATCATCCTCGGCTGCACCGAGATCTGCCTGATCCTCGATCCCGACCGCCTGCCGCTGCCGGGTTTCGACACGACCACGATCCATGCCCGTGCGGCAGTGGAGTTCGCGCTCGGGGCTGAGGAAGAAGCGGAAGAGGAAGCCGCCTGAATCGGATCGACAATTTAGTTGACGCAGTCAACTAAATGCATGACAAAGACCTTCACGGAGACTTTTGTCAGTTTGTCGACACAGTCGGCCTTCTTTCGTCATGCTCGGGCTGTCCCGAGCATCTGCTTCCGGTCGATAGGGCAGCAGATGCTCGGGACAAGGCCGAGGATGACGTCGAGTAAAGGGCGACGTTTGTCAGCAGACCGATAAATCTCCGTCTGGAGGCACCGATGTCTCCACCTGGAGATCTTTGTCATGTCCGATATCGCCCTCATCGAAACCGCCCGCGATTTCAACCGCTTCTATACGAATTTCCTCGGCCTCCTGAACAAGGCCTATCTCGACTCGCCCTTCACGCTGACCGATGCCCGCATCCTGTTCGAGATCGGCTCGCATGCCGGCGTCAGCGCCGTGAGCCTCGTCCGCGACCTGCATCTCGACCCGGCCTATCTCAGCCGCATCCTCAAGCGCTTTCGCGCCGAGGGGCTGGTCGAGACCAGTCCCGATCCGGCCGACCTGCGCAGCCAGATCATCACTGTCACCGAGCGGGGACGAGAGCAGTTCGAGGAACTCGGCCGGCGCGCCAACGCGCAGATCGCCGCGCGTTTCGACACTCTGGCGCGCGGCGAGCCGGAGGCGGCGGTGCGTGCCATGGGCACGATCCGCGCCCTGCTCGACCCCACCGCAAAACCGGCGCCTGCCATCATCCGCGCCCACCGCGCCGGTGATATCGGCTGGATCGTCCAGAGCCAGAGCCGCTTCTATACCGAGGAATATGGCTGGGATCTGCGCTTCGAGGCGCTGGTCGCCGAGGTCGCCGGAAAATTCCTGGCCAATTTCGATCCGGCGCTCGAATATTGCTGGATCGCCGAACGCGGCGGTATCAATGTCGGCTCCGTCCTCGTCACCAATGGCGGCGGCGGCATCGCCAAGCTGCGGCTGCTTTATGTCGACAAATCAGCCCGCGGCCTTGGGCTCGGCAAGCTGCTGGTCGACGAATGCATCCGCTTTTGCAGGCAGAAGGGCTATAGCGAGCTCCAACTCTGGACCAACGACATGCTGGAAACCGCCCGCGCCATTTACGTCAAAACAGGCTTTCGCCTTGTCTCCGAGGAGAGACATCGGATGTTCGGTCCGGAAGCCAATGGCCAAAACTGGGTTCTGACCTTGTGATTCACCTCTGTTGCGGCGCAAAATTTTGCTTGATTTGGAAATGATCATTTCCTAATTAGGCAGACATGAACACGACGACTCTCGACCATCAAGCGAAGTCCCGGGGCCGCGGCCGCCCGCGGGAATTCGACGCAGAGGCCGCCCTCGACGCGGCGCTGCGCGTCTTTTCCGAACGCGGCTACAACGCCGCCTCGATCAGCGAACTCACCGATGCCATGGGGCTTGCATCAGGCAGCGTCTACAAGGCCTTCGGCGACAAACGCGGCATCTTCCTTGCCGCCTTCGATCGCTACCGCGCGGTGCGCCGCGGCCTTCTCGACGCCAGGCTCGCCGAAGTCGAGACGGGCCGCGACAAGCTCCATGCGCTGATCACCTTCTTTTCCTCCTCCTCACACGGGCAGATCGGCAGGCAGGGCTGCCTCGTCGTCGGCAGCGCCGGCGATCTCGCGCTCTTCGACGAAGAGGCGGCCGAGCGGGTCGCCACCGCCTTCACGACCGACGAGGCGCTTCTCGCCGACCTCATCCGCCTCGGCCAGTCCGACGGCTCGATTTCGGCGGATCTCGATGTGTCGGGAGTAGCCCTTGCCCTGCTCTGCCTCACCAAGGGCATGCGCGTCATCGGCAAGACGGGACGCAGCGGCGAGCAAATGGCGGCGGCGGCCGAAGCCGCGATGAAGCTGGTGACCTGACATTTCCCGGGGAAATGCCCTGCACTTTCCCGGCGGGAAACGGGTGGCGGCAGGACAATTTGCCACTAAATTTTTAAATCACACCGGAGTTTCTGATGAGCGTTTCAGCCACCACGCCGGATAAAGCCGTTCCACGGGCGTTATCTCCCTGGCTCACCTTCCTTTTCGCCGCCGCCTGCGGGCTGGTGGCCGCCAATCTCTATTACGGCCAGCCGCTTGCAGGTCCGATCAGCGCCGAACTCGGCTTCACGCCGGCCGCGACCGGCCTGATCGTCACACTGACGCAGATCGGCTACGGCCTTGGCTTGCTGCTGATCGTGCCGCTCGGCGACCTCACGGAAAACCGCCGCCTGGTGTTGATGCTGATCGCTGTCTCGGCCGTTGCGCTGATCGGCGCGGCACTGTCGTCGACGCCCACGACCTTCCTCGTCGCCTCGCTCTGCATCGGCCTGTCCTCGGTCGCCGTTCAGGTGCTGGTTCCCTTCGCCGCCAACATGGCGCCTGATGCAACGCGCGGCCAGGTCGTCGGCAACGTCATGAGCGGCCTGCTCTGCGGCATCATGCTGGCGCGGCCCTTCGCGAGCTTCGTCGCCGAGGCCTCCTCCTGGCATGTGGTCTATTACGTCACGGCGGCATTGATGATCGCGCTCGCCGTCGTCCTGCGCGCCAACCTGCCCGTCCGGCGGCCGAAGACGAAACTGCGTTACGGCGAACTGCTCGCCTCCATGGCCCATCTGGCGCTGACCTCGCGCGTGCTGCAGCGCCGGGCGCTTTATCAGGCCGGCATGTTCGGCGCCTTCAGCCTGTTCTGGACGACGACGCCGCTGCTGCTCGCAAGCCCGGCCTTCGGCCTGACGCAGAACGGCATCGCCCTCTTTGCGCTCGCCGGTGCAGCCGGCGCCATCGCCTCTCCGATTGCCGGCCGGCTCGCCGACCGCGGCATGACGAAGGTCGCCTCGACCATCGCCATGCTGCTCGGCATGGCGTCCTTCCTGATCAGCCATTTCGCAAACGACGGCTCGCTCACCGCCCTGATCCTTCTGACCGTGGCCGCGATCATGCTCGATTTCGGGGTCACGACCAATCTCGTCTGCGGCCAACGCGCCATTTATGGCTTGAACCCGGAACACCGCAGCCGGCTGAACGGCCTCTTCATGGCCACCTTCTTTGCCGGCGGCGCGCTCGGCTCGGCGCTCGGTGGCTGGGCCTATGCGACCGGCGGATGGACGATGACGGCCTGGATCGGTTTCTGCTTCCCGGCGCTCGCCTTCCTGCTGTTCCTGACGGAAGGGCGCGACAAGCAGGAAAGCAAAATCCGAACTGATGTCTGACACCTTGACAAGGCCCGCTTCTAAATGCGGACATTCGGGCAGCAGCTTACGCATCCACCGCTGCAGAATCTTCGGTTTTTATGGGATATTGCGAGCATGGACATAGACGAAGACAAGATCGACGACACTGTTCTGGCCTTGCTATGGCTGACGCTACATGATGGGGACCGGGCCTGGAAGGGTTTCGATTGGGACGCGATGGACCGGTTGTATAAGAAGGGCCTGATCGCAAATCCCGCCGGCAAGGCCAAATCGGTCGTTCTAAGCGACGAAGGTTTGCAACGGTCGGAGGAATTGTTCCGATCCCTGTTTACGCGAACGAAGGAATGATGGCTAAGCGTTGTCGGAATCGAAGCGCAAGCGGGCGGCGCGGACGGCCTCATGATTCATCTCCGCCCAGTTGAGAAGCTGCGACAGCGGCTGGTAAAGCGAACGGCCGAGATCGGTCATCGAATATTCGACGCTCGGCGGCTTGGTCGGGAAGACTTCGCGATTGATATAACCGTCCCTCTGGAGGTCGCGCAGCGTCTGGGTCAGCATGCGCTGCGAAATATCGGGCAGCATCCGCCGCAATTCGCCGAAGCGTCGGGGCTCGGCCGCCAGCACCTCCAGCAGCAGCGTCGACCATTTGCCGCCGATGTGCTGCATCATGTCCCTGACCGGGCAATTGGAAAAATCGAGACCGGAAAGATCGATCTCGCGCCGCATCCCCGGCATCCTGTTCTTGAGGCTGAGGACCTCATCTGGTGGTTCCCTTTTGGTAACTTGCAGCCGAAAAACTGCCTCCTTTACACCGCGAAGTCAATTCCTATTCTAGTGTTAGTCTCTTTTTGAGACCACCGTCAAACGCAGAAGGAAATGACGTATGAGCGAAACCATCCTGGTCACCGGCGCCGCCGGACAGCTCGGCCAGCGTGTCATCCACCACCTCATCGAGACCTATAAGGTCGCCCCGGGGAGGATCGTCGCGGCAACACGCAGCCCCGAGAAGCTCTCCGCTCTCGCAGAGAAGGGCGTCGTCACCCGCAAGGCCGATTTCGATGACGCGGCCGGCCTGGAGAAGGCTTTTTCAGGCGTCGACCGGCTGCTGATCATCAGCACCGACGCGCTTGACACCCCGGGCAAGCGCCTCGCCCAGCACAAGGCCGCCGTCGCTGCCGCCGTCAAGGCAGGCGTCAAGCACATTGCCTATACCTCGATGCCGGCGCCCGACGATTCGCTCGTCACCTTCGCGCCCGACCACCTCGGCAGCGAAAATGCCATCAAGGCAAGCGGCATCGCCTACACGATCATTCGCGACGCCTGGTATCACGACAATTACCTGCACGGCATGCCGCACAATCTTCAGGGCGGCAAATGGTACAGTGCCACGGGCGACGGCAAGATCTCGACCATTTCGCGCGACGACTGCGCCCTGGCGATCGCAGCCGCCCTTGCCTCCGGCACCTCCGAAAGCGCCACCTATACGCTGACCGGCGCTGAACTGCTGACCAACCGACAGATCGCCGCCATCGTCTCCGAAGCCGCCGGCAAGCCGCTCGAAGTGGTCGACGTCAGTGACGAACAGCTCGGCCAGGGTATGCGCGGCGCCGGCCTCCCCGGCTTCGTCGCCGACATGCTGGTGTCGGCCGACGCCAATATCCGCGCCGGCAAATTCGACATCCTCACCGGAGACTTCTCCAAGCTGACGGGCAGACAGCCGCAGCCGCTGAAGGATTTCTTCGTGGCGCACAAGGCTGTGCTGACGGCGGCCGGCGGCCATTGAGCCTTTCGCTCATCCCTGCGCAACGTCGCAGGGATGCAGCACAACCGGACTGTGAATGAAAAGGCCGTTACCGCATATGAGTCATTCACGGCGCGGACGCGCCGTGGTTGGATTCCTGTGCCTGTCACAGGAATCCAGCGCGCCCAAGTCCTTGGGCGCAGGATTCTCCTCTTCTCTCAAACCACCTGCCCGCACGCCCGGCAGAACCGCCGAACCGTTTCCGCCATGCCGTATTCCAGCGCATCGGCGGTAAGACCATGGCCGATCGAGACCTCGGCCAGATCCGGAATGCGCTTCACCAGATCAGGCAGGTTTGCCACTGTCAGATCATGCCCGGCATTCACGCCAAGGCCGATGGCCAGCGCCGCATCCGCCGTCTTCCCCAGCGCTTCGAGAATCGGCGCTGCCCGCTCCGGCGCGTCGTAGCAGCCGCCATAGGGGCCGGTGTAAAGTTCGATCCGATCGGCGCCGACCGCCTTGGCGATCTTGACCGCTTCCGCATCGCCGTCGCCGTCGGCGAAGAGCGAGACCCGGCATCCCATCTTCTTCAGCCGCGCGATGACATCGGTGAGGAACGCCTGGTGTTTGCGGAAATCCCAGCCGTGATCGGAGGTCGCCTGCGAAGGGTCGTCCGGTACCAGCGTCACCTGCTCGGGGGCAGCACCCGCGCAAAGATCGAGGAATTCGTCGGTGGGATAACCCTCGATGTTGAACTCGGCCTTCGGGAATTCGTCATCGATCAGGTTGCGGATGACGGGCAGGTCGGAAAATCTTATATGCCGCTGGTCGGGGCGCGGATGCACCGTCAATCCGCTGGCGCCGGAAGCAAGAGCCATTCGTCCGAGCGCTTCGACGCTCGGCCAGGGCAGATCGCGCCGGTTGCGCAGCATGGCGATGGCGTTGAGGTTCACGGAGAGCTTGGCGGGCATGGCTGATATCCATCGGTCACGGAAATAAGAGGCCCTGCTTTTAAGCCAAGTGCCGTGCGATGGCCAACGAGATTCGCAGATGGATGCGATGCAGATCGCTGATGGGCGCACCCCGCGCGTACCGCAAATAGTAATTCCCGTCGCCTTTGAAGACGACCGTCAGATACCGCAGCGCAGCAGACATTTTGCTGCAGCACACCCGACAGCCGGCGCAAAATATGCAGTCACGTTGCTATCCCATTTAAAAGAGATTATTTTTAGCACTTATAAAAAAGATCGTTCACGCATAACGTGGACATTGTATCGCGTAAACGTAGGCCGCGTACTGCTTCTTTCCCACGATAAGAATGCCTAGAGGAAAACCCCACTCGCCGCGCCCGGGAAGCAACTGGCAAATCAGCATGAGGTGCAACACGATGCCCTAGGAGGGTTCATGCCAGACGGTTCCAAACGCCTGTTTGCTACCGCCGGTATTGCGTCGGAGGCCCGGTCGAAATACCGGTTTCTGCCTTCGGCCGCGCTGCCGCCGGATCTGCCAGACGGTCCCGTGCCCATTGCCGATATGGCTAACGCATTCGGCGTTACGCACAGGACACTGCATTTTTACGAAGAAAAAGGGTTGATTTCGGCCAATCGTATCGGCCTCATGCGGGTCTACGGCCAGGATGACGTGATGCGCATGGCGGTCATCACCGTCTGTCGCGAGACGGGCATGCCGATTGCCGTCATCCAGGAACTGATGGACGAGCTTCGCGGCGCCGATTCGCAGGAATCGGCCGAAGCGATCTTCCGCGAGGCCCTGCAGGCGCGCAAGCGCGAACTGACGGCCGAGATGTCGACACTGCACCGCCAGCTCCAGCAGGTCGGCGATCTCCTCGATTTCGACGACAGCATCGAGACGCAGCCGCTCAACGACAATCAGGACAGTTCCAGCCTCACCCCGCGGGAACTTCGCTGTCTGGAACTGATGGCCGAAGGCTATTCCACCCAGCGCATCGCCCGGGCGCTCGACCTGAAGCATGACGAGACCAGGGATCTCGAAGCCGGAATTATCCTGAAATTCCGCGCCAACAACCGCTTCCAGGCGATTGCCAAGGCCGTTCTGCTCGGTGTCGTGCAGGCCTAAAGCACGAACCACGCCCCGACGGCCGCCACCGTCGCTTCCCCGCCAATCCGCTCAGCGAACGATCGTCAGCGTCTCCGCCGCACGCGTGATCGCGGTATAGAGCCACCGTTCCCGCGTGTCGCGAAAGGCCCAGCTCTCGTCGAACAGCACGACGTCGTCCCACTGGGAACCCTGCGCCTTGTGAACGGTGAGCGCATAGCCGTAGTCGAACTCGTCGTAGCGCTTGCGGGTATTCCACGGGATCTCGCCTTCGACATCCTCGAAGGCCTGCTTCAACAGCTTGATCTTCGCCGCCCCGCGATCCATGTCGTCATCCTCGGGACGGACCAGCAGATTGATGCCGGGCTTCGTCGTTTCCTTGGACGAGGTCATCACCTGCCAGAGCGAGCCGTTGAGCAAGCCCTTGGCCGGATCGTTGCGGAGGCAGACGAGCTTGTCGCCGGTCTGCGGATAATCGGCATTGAAGCCTTTCAACTCGCGCAGGCGCTGGTTGTAGCGGCGCCGCGTCCGGTTGGTGCCGACAAGCACCTGGTCGGCTTTCATCACGAGGTCCTGCGTCACCTCGCTCTTCGAGATCACCTTGGCCGTGCCGTAATCGCCGTACATGATCTCATTGCCTTCGCGCACCTGCATGGCAAGCTTGATGATCGGATTGTCGCGCGCCTGACGGTGGATATCGGTGAGCAGATAATCCGGGTCCTGGTTGGTGAAGTAACCGCCGCCGCTGACCGGCGGCAACTGGCCGGGATCGCCGAGCACCAGGATCGGCGTGCCGAAGCTCATCAGGTCCTTGCCGAGCGCCTCGTCCACCATCGAGCATTCGTCGACGATGATCAGCGCGGCTTTCGCGACCGGGCTCTGCCGGTTGATCGAAAACATCGGCGCGATCGAAGTCTTGCCGGTTTCCTCGTCCTCCACCGCTTCTTCGCCGCGCGGCCGGTAGATCAGCGAATGAATGGTTTTGGCGTTGGAGGCGCCGCGCGAGCGCAGCACCTGCGCGGCCTTGCCGGTGAAGGCGGCAAACAGCACGTCGCCATCGACATTCTCGGCAAAATGCCGGGCAAGCGTGGTCTTGCCCGTTCCGGCATAGCCGAACAGGCGAAAGAGCGGCGAGCGCCCTTCGTTCAGCCATTTCGAAACAGCCTTGAGGGCTTCGTCTTGTTGCGGCGCAAATTGCATGATCAGACGACTTGGCAGGATTCGCCTGACTTAGGCAAGGCGGAAACTGATGCGGCAGGGCCATGGCGGCAGATCCCTGCACTCATCCATTCCAGCCCGGGTCCGCGCCGCTTGCGCACATGGACGGGTCCTGCGCCATCGCATCTATCAGAAAATCCAGAACCGTTTTGACGCGCAGCGGCATATTGCGCCGCGAGGGATAGACGACGGTGACCGGCAGCCGGCTCGGCTGGAAATCCTCCATCACCGGGATCAGTCGACCGGCGGCGATGTCGGGCATTGCGACGATGTGGGAGAGCACCGCAAGCCCCGCGCCGGCAAGAGTGGCCCGGTGAATGGCGACGGCGTTGCAGGCCGTCAACCGCGGCGAGATCCGGACGGTTATGTCTTCCGAGCCGTTCGAGAAGGACCATATGTTGGCCTCGCCTGCCCTGCTATAGCACAGGCATTCATGGTCCTTGATGTCCTTCGGTGCGCGCGGCGCCGCCCTGCGGGCGAGATAGGCGGGAGATGCGACGAGGAATGCCGTCGTCCAGCCGATCCGCCGGCAGACCAGGCTGCTGTCGGCGACCGGGCCAAGGCACACTTCGAGATCGAGGCGCTCCTCGATCATATCCGAGCTCTGCTCCCTGAAAAGCAGCTCAATGGAGAGCTTCGGATGGGCGGCGAGAAGATCACCCAGCCGCTCGCTCAGATAGAGACCGAGTGGAGCCGGAACGCTGAGCCTGACCTTGCCTGAAGCGATCGCTGCATCCGATCCGGCAGCATCGCCGAGTTCCTCCACCGCCTCGAGAATCCTCAGCGCCATCGGCAGCATCCGTTCCCCCTCCGCCGTCAGCGACAGGCCGCTCGTCGTGCGATGCAGGAGGCGCGTGTTGAAATGGCCTTCCAGCGCCGCGACCTGCCGCGAGACCGCCGGCTGGGTCACGTCGAGATCGTGCGCGGCGGCTGAAAACGAGCCCGTCTCCACGACGCGCTGGAAAGTCCGCAATGTCGAAACGATATCCATGCCCGCCCCCTCATACTTTTGCGCATAGGCTTTATGCCGCCAGACTAAGTGAGAATGGCTTTACAGTCCATAAATTAAGGATATATTTTATCCATAAGGATATTAAGTATCCTTAATAAGAGGAGAAAGACATGACTCAGCGATTGAACTATGCCCAGCAGTCCCCCGAGCTTTTCAAGAAGTTCATGGAATTCAGCATGGCGCTCCGTAGCAGCGTCATCGACGAGAAGCTGCAGGCCCTGGTCGAAATCCGCGCCTCGCAGATCAACGGATGCGGCTTTTGCCTCGACATGCATGTGAAGCAGGCAAAGCTCCATGGCGAGAGCGAGCTGCGGATCTATCACGTCGCCATCTGGCGGGAATCGAACCTGTTCATCCCCCGCGAACGCGCGGCGCTGGCCTGGACCGAAGCCCTGACGAAGCTGCCCGAGGGCGGTGTTCCCGACGAGATCTATGAGCGGATTCGCGGCCAGCTTTCGGAGAAGGAAATCTCCGACCTGACCTTCGTCGTCATGGCCATCAATGCCTGGAACCGCGTCAATGTCGGCTTCAAGACCGTGCCCGGCACGGCCGACAAGGCCTATGGCCTCGATAAGGCAGGCCTGAGCTAATCCTAGCAATTCATTGAGAAGATTCAATTTTGACGCTGCCGCGCCCCGGCAGCGGAGAGAGATCCGTCATGAAAATCGTCAATTATGGAGATTCCGATGATCAGAACATCATTCCTCGCCGCCGCCCTCGCTTTCCTGGCAGCCACCGGCGCCAGCGCCGATGAGCACAGCAAGGCCGCCAAGGTCACGCTCGTCTACGAGCACGAACTTCCGAACGTGCCGGGCAAGAGCCTCAAGGGCGTGCTGGTCGAATACGGCCCGGGCGGCTTCTCGGACGGCCATACCCACCCTGACTCAGCCTTCATCTACGCCACCGTGCTCGAAGGATCGATCCGCAGCCAGGTCAATGACGGTCCGGTCAAGGTCTATCAGGCAGGAGAGAGCTTCTCGGAAATGCCGGGCGACCGCCACGGCGTCAGCGCCAACGGCAGCAAGACCAAGCCAGCCCGCCTGCTCGCCGTCTTCGTGGTCGACACCAATCAGAAGGAACTGACCTTCCCGCTGCAGAACTGACGCTCCGCCGATCGTCGCCCGCGCAAAACCCGCCGCTTGCGCGGGTGGCCGACATGCTCAATCATGTACCGCCCGCCCCTCCCGGAGACTGAGAGATGATCTACGATGCGCTCTTCGGTAAGCCGTTGATTTCCCTCATCGTGGTCGGCTTTGCCGGCATCCTCGTCTGGTACTTCCTGTCCAGCCAGCGGCCGACGACGCGGCTGGTGGTGCAGATCCTCTTCTTTGCCGTGATGACGCTGATCCTCGTCGGCAGCGGCATGGAGCCCCACCGCTTTCAGGGCTATCAGTCCGAAGACCCGCAGGCCCTGCTCGTCGTTCTCGCCAAATCGCTCTGGTGGGTCCACCTGGCATGGGCCGTCATCGGTTTCATCAGGCTGTATCTGGTGCTGGAGGGCAGCCCCCGGGAAGCCCGCCTGCTCCAGGATCTCGTGATCGGCGTCGTCTATATCGGCATGGCGCTCTCGATCCTCGCCTTCGTCTTCGGCGTACCGATCGGCACCCTCGTCGCCACCTCGGGCATAATCGCCATCATCCTCGGTCTGGCGCTGCAGAACACCCTCGCCGACGTCTTCTCCGGCATCGCTCTGACGCTCGGCCGGCCCTATGTCATCGGCGACTGGATCCTGTTGAGCGACGGGACGGAAGGGCGCATCGTCGAAAGCAACTGGCGCGCGACGCACATCCTGACCAGCGCCAATAATGTCGTCGTCCTGCCGAACAGTTTCCTGGCGAAACTCGGCTTGACCAATGTCAGCCGGCCGGACGAGACGCATTTGCTGATCCTCACCATCCGCATCGCGCCCACTCGGATGCCGGCATCGATCCGCCAGGTCATGCTCTCCGCGCTCACGAGCTGCAATTCCATCGTGCGCGAACCACCGCCGGTCGTCGCATTGAAGGGGCTGGATGCCACCGCGCTCGAAGTCGAGCTGCAGTTTCGGGTGATGAGCCCCAGCCAGCGCGTTCCGGCGCGAAACGAGGTCCTCGATCTCGTCTACCGCCATTGCAAATCCGCCGGCCTGATTCTTGCCGTTCCTCCCGCGGCCAATATCCTGACCGCCGACCTGCCGACGGAAGAAAACGCCAGGCCCCCGAGCGTAACGCCGCTTGCGCTGATCGAAGCCATTCCGGTCTTTGCGACACTGACATCCGATGAAAAGCAGAAGCTCGCCGAGACCACCACTGTCCGGCATTTCCGCAAGGGCGATGTGATCGTGCGGGAGGGCGAAATGCTGCCCTCGCTGATGATGGTGCGCGCCGGCATCATCGTGGCGCAGTGCGAGGGCGAAGAGCGCGGGCGGTTTGCGCCGGGCGATTTTTTCGGCGAGACCGGCCTGCTCGCCGGCATGCAGGAGATCTGCACCCTGGAGGCCCTGACCCCGGTGACGGCCTATGAAATCGACCAGAAGACCTTTGGGCCGCTGCTCACCGAACGCCCCGCCTTGGCCGAAGAGATCGCCGGAGCCCTCGCCGGCCGCGCCGAACGCTTTCGCGACGGCGCAGCCCGGCCCCCGGAACAGGCCCACAACGTGCACGCCATCCTGAAGACCATCAAGACCATTTTCAGGGCGTAAAAATCCGCATCCCCTCTCAGCCGGCGCGCTTCAGCACCCATTCGAAGGTGCTCTGCCAGAGGTCGGGCCGCACCTCCTCGGACAGAATGCCGACAAGATCGGAGAGCCGGACGCGCCTCAGCGTATCGCGCCAGGCCTCGTCGGCCTCCCACATGATGCGCGCGACCGCGCAAGGCTTGCTGTCGCAATAGCCCGCCGGCCGGCACGGGTTGTTTTCCCGGATGTTCGTGCAGGTGAAGCTGCGCGCCTTTCCCTCGACCGCCTCGACGATGTCGAGAAAATTGATCTCGGAGGAGGATCTCGCAAGCCTGTAGCCGCCGCTCGGGCCGAGCGTGGTATCGACGAGAGCGGCTTGGGAAAGGCTTTGCAGTGCCTTGGAGAGATATTCCTTCGGCAGACCATGAAGCTCGGCGAGCGCCTTGGTGGAGAGATACCTGCCCTCAGGCAGGCCCGCGAGAATGGCGCAGCAGTGCAGCGCCCACTCGACCTGGCTTTTCAGGATCATTCAGCAACTCGTAACGGCTGGTTCTGCGAACGGAATTAAGGATATAGAATATCCGCAAAACAGCATGATGTAAATGATCCGCCAAGGCAACCGGCGGCGCTTCCCCTGCGACGACTATTTTCGCTCCATCGGGAATAAAATCGCCTCCCCCCGTGTCTCATCTCCGGTATCGCAGCATTGCGTGCCCAACCCAAGGAGAGACATCATGACATCCGTGAAATTCCTGTCCGTAACGGCCGCCGCCGCCCTTGCCGCGACCGCTGCTTTCGCAGCCGCTCCCGTCAAGGAAGTCGAATCCGCCAAGGGCAAGGTGCTGGCCGGCGAAAACGGGATGACCCTCTACACCTTCAAAAAGGACGCCAAGGGCGTTTCCAACTGCAACGACGATTGCGCCAAGAACTGGCCCCCGCTGATGGCGGCTTCCGGTGCCAAGGCCGATGGTGCATATTCGATCATCGATCGCAAGGATGGCACGAAGCAATGGGCCAAGGACGGCATGCCGCTTTATTATTGGGTCAAGGACAAGAAGGCGGGCGACATTACCGGCGACGGCGTCGGCGGCAACTGGGAACTTGCCAAGCCTTGATGGTACAGGCCTCGATCAAAAGAGAACCGCTGGCGTGAAAACACCCGCACCCGACAGTTTCGAGGGCCAGATCCTGGCCCTCCTGCCCTCGCTCAGGCGCTATTCGCGCAGCCTGACGCGCTCGGATGCCGATGGCGAGGACCTGCTCCAGGACTGTGTCGAGAAGATCCTGACGCGCCGCGGCCAGTGGCGCGGCCTCAACCTGCGCGGCTGGGTCCTGACCATCATGACCAATCTCTATCGCAACGGCCGGCGCGGCAAGGCGCGCGACGGCCTCGTCGAGCTCGACGCCGCCGACGACATCGCCGCACCCGAACCGCCGGCCGATCCGCTGGAACGCGCGCGGCTCGACAACGCACTCAACAGCCTTTCGGAGGAGCACCGCGCCGTGCTGATGCTCGTGGTCATCGAGGGATATACCTATGGCGAGGTCGCCACCGCCCTCGATATCCCGATCGGCACCGTCATGTCCCGCCTGTCGCGCGCCCGCCAGCGCGTCGCCGAGCGACTGAAGGCCGACAACATCATTACGCTTCGGAGACCGAAATGAACGAAGCCGACCCGATCGTCACCGAAGCCGATCTCCACGCCTATGCCGATGGCCAACTGTCGGAAAGCTCGCGTGCCCGCATCGAAGCCTACCTCGCCGACAATCCCGACGCGGCGACGATGGTCGCCGAATGGCGGGCGCAGAACACGGGCATTCGGTCGCTGTTTTCAGCCTATGAAAAGGCGAAAGACACCGACCCCTTGCTCGTCATTCCCCCGCGCGCCGTGTCGTCAGAGCGCAAAGGCTGGGCGATCGCCGCCTCGGCTGTTGTCATCTTCGCGCTCGGCGCCGTCAGCGGCCATTATGGCCCCTCCTTTCTGGATAAGCCGGAATTGCAGCTTGCCAGCTCCGAAACCCTGCCGAAACAGGCGGAGACGGCGTTTGCCGTCTATGCCGCTGAGGTTCGCCATCCCGTCGAGGTCTTCGCCGACGAGGAGGCCCACCTCGCCACCTGGCTCGGCAAGCGCCTGGCAATCCAGAACCTCAAAATCCCGAGCCTGCAGCCGCTCGGCTTCAAGCTGGTCGGCGGCCGCCTGCTGCCCGTCGACGGTCGGCCAGGCGCCATGTTCATGTACGAGAACCAGACCGGCGAACGCCTGACCGTCCTGGTCGGCCGCAACACCGAAAATCGCACGACCAGCTTCCGTTTCGCCTCGTCAGGCAATGTCGAAACCTTCTACTGGATCGACGGCGAACTCGGTTACGCCGTCACCGGCGAAATCTCCCGCGAGACGCTGCGCGCAGTGGCCGAGGAATGCTACCGGCAGTTCCCGTCATGAGGCTCAGCGCAGCGGATCGTTGGCAAGCTCGATCGGCTTGCCATGCGGCGTGGCTTCGGCCGCCCGCTGCCAACTCTTTTGCAGGGCAAAGATGGCGGAGGCATCCGCCAGGCCGCGACTGACGAGCAGGTCCGAAAGCGCCTCCACCCAGCAGTCGAAATAATCGCTGCCGTCTTCGGCCCGGCCGGGCTTATGTAACTCTCGTGAGAGCACGGCAGCCCATTCGCTCCAGGTGAAGATGCCCTTTTCGTGCAGATGCACGGTCATGGCGAAAGCTTCGGCCGCCCAGGGCTCCGGGAAGACGGGATTGCCCTCCGGCGACTTCGGCAGATCAGGTGATTGCGAGAGCTGAGAAAGGTTTTCACACAGGCTCAAGATAGCTCTCCCACGCATCGATCGAGACCGTCAGCGACGGGTCGGCGCCCTCGCCCCAGATCTCCGCGCCATCGAAGACGACGGTATAGAGCCATTGCGGGTTCTCGCCTTTGCCATGGGCATTATCATCGGGAAAGACGAAAGACCCCTGCACCGCTTCGACGACGCCCACCTTGGCGCGCGCATAACGCGGCAGCCGCGTATGGGTCGCCGGATTGAAATTCTTCGTCCGCACACGCTCGCCGACCGCAAAGAGCGGCGCGGCCTCGACAGGACGATCGCAAGGCCCGCCTTTCGCCAGAGCCGCCGGCACCATATCCGCCTTCAGCACCCGCTTCGGCACCGTCCCATCCTGCAGCTTGTGGCCGGACGACAGCTCCTCGCGCGTCGCAAAACCGTGCCTTTCGAGCAGCGTCTCGACACCGCGCATCCAGATCTCGTAATAGCTCGCTGCGAGATAATCGGCCGGCGGAATATTCTCGCGCGCATGCCGGCTCTCATCGATCGTCCAGGCGCCGAAAGCGCCGCAGGAAAGCGTGATGCCGAGCGCCCGCTT
The DNA here is from genome assembly GCF_002531935.1 of Rhizobium chutanense. GTDB lineage: Bacteria > Pseudomonadota > Alphaproteobacteria > Rhizobiales > Rhizobiaceae > Rhizobium > Rhizobium chutanense. The sequence continues at coordinate 52,621 of NZ_NWSV01000002.1, forward strand.
TTCCCATTCGGCATGGAAATAGGGCTCATCCTTTTCGGGCGCGACAGGCCCGAAGCCCATCTGCCCGCCGAGATCGTGCGGTCCGTTCATGACAGAGCCTCCGAGCTGCCGGCAACGGCCGTCCCGATCATTGCATCGCGGCTGACGAGATCGGCAAGTGCTGCCTCGTCCATCCCTTCCGTCCCGTCCGGCCGCTCGGGAATGACGAGATAACGCAGCTCCGCCGTCGAATCCCAGACACGGATCTTCTTCTCCGGAGGCAGCGTCAGCCCGAACTCGGCCAGCACGCCGCGCGGATCGATGACGGCGCGCGAGCGATAGGCCGGCGCCTTGTACCAGACCGGCGGCAGGCCGAGCACCGACCAGGGATAACAGGAACAGAGCGTACAGACGATCAGGTTATGAGTGTCGGGCGTATTGAAGACGGCACGCATATGCTCGCCCTGCCGGCCGGTAAACCCAAGACTCGCAATCGCCGCCGTCGCATCGCGCTTCAGCCAGTCCGCGAACTCCGGATCGCTCCAAGCCTTGGCGACGACACGCGCGCCATTCCGCGGCCCCACCTTCGTCTCATAGGTCTCGACAATCGCATCGATCGCCGCCGGATCGATCAACCCCTTCTCCGTCAGCAACGTCTCCAGCGCTTTCACGCGCGCCTGCATGTCGGAGTAGTGATTGTGATCATGGTCATGCCGGTGCGCATGATCGTGCTCGTCGTCATGGTCGTGCAAAGCGAAGCCCTCCCGAAACTACCCGTTATTTCTAGGTCCTGTTGACAAAGTTTGCTTCGGTGTTGGTAGGTTTGAGTTTGGCCGAAGGCATAGTCTTAATCCTGATCTGGGAACTGAATGACGTTGCGATCGAAGTGACCGCGCAGAATGAAGATATTACGCGCCTGCTCCGCTGCTTTTCTCAATCGCTCCCATAGGGCGGTTCCGATTAGATCCTCGAGCCTGGAATAACCCTCAGGCATTTCATCCGCAACTGCATCCCAAATTCTATGAAACTCTCGGATGGCAATCTGCTCTTGGCGAGAGAAAACGGGCTCGACGTATGTGTCAAATCGTTCTCCTCGTATCCAGTCTTCCCACTGATTGATTGCTTCGTTAGGAACATTCACGTGGGGTACATCTGCCTGGTATTTCCTCTGAAGTTGGTAATCCCCGACCCATTCGAAGTAATCGATGATGCCTTCACGAATGCGTTGGTCCAGAAGAACCATAGGGGTAGACTCAGACACTTTTTGAACCTTGAGGCTGATTGCCGAAATTTCATCTGGCGACCATGACGCCGATGTTCTTAGGACTTCGTCAACGGGGCCAACATGCGCCGCGGGCCTGCCATTCCTTTCTATGCGCCGTCCTCTTTTCGGCTAATCTCCCGCCATGAACATCCTGATTCTCGGCGCAACCGGCTTCATAGGCTCCGTCGTCGCGGCCCGGCTCGCGGCCGATGGGCACGCCGTGACCGGACTCGGGCGTAATCCCGGGCGGGCGCAGTTGAAGCAGCCTGCAATCGGCTGGCTCCAGGCCGATCTCTCGCACATGACGAAGCCCGAGGACTGGGACGAACTCCTCGAGGGCCAGCATGTCGTCGTCAATTGTGCCGGCGCCCTGCAGGACGGTTTGTCGGATGATCTGGCGGCCACGCAGACGGATGCGATACTGGCGCTTTTCGCCGCCGCGAAACGTTCGCGCCCTCTGATCGTGCAGATATCCGCAAGGACGGCAGGCCCGGCGGGAGATCTGCCCTTTCTCGCCACCAAGCGGCGGGCCGACGAGGCGCTGGCGGCAAGCGGCCTGCCTCACCTCATCCTGCGCCCTGCCCTCGTTCTCGGCCGCAATGCTCATGGCGGCTCGTCGCTCATCCGGGCGCTGGCCGCCTTCCCCCTGATGCTGCCGCTCACCCATGCGGAAAGCCCGGTCGAAACGCTTTCCGTGGACGATGTGGCGGAAGCCGTGTCGCGGGCGGTCGCGGGAAATCTTCGTGGGGACGTGGTTCTTGCTGCCGACGAGGCACTGACACTTGCCGATCTCGTGCGCCTGCACCGGCAATGGCTGGGCCTGCCGCCTGTCCGAGTGATCGCCCTAGCTTCTTGGCTTGCGAAGCCGGTGACCTGGCTCGCCGATGTTGCGGGCTTGCTCGGCTGGCGTTCGCCGCTGCGCTCGACGGCCATGACCGTGATGTCGGAAGGTGTGCGGCGTGCCAAAGCAGAAGGCGCGCTTCCTGCGACATCAGCCGCAGCAACGCTCGCGGCCAATCCCTCCGGCGTGCAGGATCTCTGGTTCGCCCGGCTCTATCTCCTGAAACCGCTCGTCATAGTCGGCCTGTCGGCCTTCTGGCTGCTCTCCGGCCTCATCCCGCTGCTGGTGCCGGCACAAGCCAGCACCCATTTCCTGCCCTTCATGCCCGAGGCGGCGGCAACTGCGCTGACGATCATCACCTGCCTCATCGACATCGCACTCGGCGCCGCCGTCCTTGTCCGCCCGCTCGCCAAACGCGCCCTTCTCGGCATGCTGGCCATCTCACTGGCCTATCTCGCCGGCGGCACGCTTCTCGAACCGGCGCTCTGGCTCGATCCGCTCGGCCCCCTCGTCAAGGTGCTGCCATCGATCCTGCTGACGCTGACCGCCCTCGCCACGCTGGACGAACGCTGATGCTCGCCGAACTGTTGCTGCTTGCCCATGTGATCGGCGCGACCGTGCTCTTCGGCACCGGCGCCGGCATCGCCTTCTTCATGGTGATGGCGCATCGCACACGCGATCCCGCCCTGATCGCCCATGTCGCCGCAACCGTCGTCATCGCCGACACGGTCTTCACCGCCACCGCTGCCATCCTCCAGCCCATCACGGGCTACCTGCTGGCGCGATCGATCGGCTGGGATCTGTCTGAGGGCTGGATTGCGCTGTCGCTGCTGCTCTACGTCGTCACCGGCCTGTTCTGGCTGCCTGTCGTCTGGATCCAGATCCGGCTGCGTGATCTCGCCCGCGCCGCAATAAGCTCGGGACAAGCGCTACCGCCGGCCTATCACAGCCTCTACCACATCTGGTTCGCCTGCGGCTTCCCGGCCTTCTCAGCCGTCCTCGGCATTCTCTGGCTGATGCTGACCAAACCGTCGCTCACCCTATTTTAACATCGGCCAGAGGCTCGCCACCAAAAGCACGGCCATGCTGATGTTGAACCATTTCAGCCGCACCGGATCGGAAAGCCATTCCCGCAGCGCCGAGCCGAAGCCCGCCCAGGTCGAAACACTCGGAACGTTGACGACAGCAAAAGCCAGGCCGACGACCAGCACGCTGACGATATAAAGCTCGGGATTGGTATAGGTCGCCATGGCAGTCACCGCCATCACCCAGGCTTTCGGATTGACCCATTGGAACGCCGCCGCCGAGACGAAGGACATCGGCGCCGCACCGCTCTTGCCTTCGCTGAGCGAACGCGACGAAGCGATCTTCCAGGCGATCCAGACGAGATAGGCACCGCCCGTAAACTTTAGCGCCATATAGACGGCAGGCACCGTGTGCAGCAGCGCGCCGAGACCGAGGCCGACGCCGATGAGCAGCGAGAAGAAGCCCGCGCCGATGCCGAACATATGCGGGATCGTTCGGCGAAAGCCGAAATTCACGCCTGAAGCGAAAAGCATCATATTGTTCGGCCCCGGCGTGATCGACGTCGTGAAGGCGAAAAGAAAGAGGGCGAAAAACGTATCCAGCGGCATGCGACCTCCCGAAACCGGCCTTTTGCTTCTTGTTTTCATTTAGGTCAGCATAACTGCCATAAATTCCGGATGCCATTGCATCATTGTCATGGTGACAGGATTACTTGAAAGATGGCGACACGGCCCAATCTCTTGAGCAGGAAGAAGAGCCATGCAGGACGATCCGATTCCATCAGTCACATTCCCGAACGGCGCTGAAGTGCCGGCGCTCGGCCAGGGAACCTGGGCCATGGGCGAGGATGCCGGATATGCGAAGGCCGAAATCGAAAGTCTGAGGGCTGGCATCGATCTCGGCATGACGCTGATCGACACGGCCGAAATGTATGGCGACGGCGGCGCCGAGGAGATCGTCGGCCAGGCCATCAAGGGACGGCGCGACGAGGTTTTCATCGTCAGCAAGGTCTATCCCTGGAATGCCAGCCTGAAAGGCACGATCGAAGCCTGCGAGAACAGCCTCGAACGGCTCGGCATCGACCGCATCGATCTTTATCTCCTGCACTGGCGCGGCAACTATCCGCTCGCCGAGACGGTCGAAGCCTTCGAGACGCTGAAGGCTGCGGGCAAGATCGGCGCCTGGGGCGTTTCCAACTTCGATACCGACGACATGCAGGAACTGCTCCGCGTGCCCGACGGCGCCAATGTCGCCGCCAACCAGGTGCTCTATAACCTTTCCCGCCGGGGCATCGAATTCGATCTGCTGCCCTGGTGCCAGAGCCGCAACATCCCGATCATGGCCTATTCGCCGATCGAACAGGGCCGCATCCTGCACAATGCTGAACTGATCCGCATCGCCAAGGCCTATCAGGCAACGCCCGCCCAGCTGGCGCTCGCCTTCCTGCTCAAACGCGACGGCGTCATCGTCATCCCGAAGACATCGAATGCCGAACGCGTTCGCGAAAACCGCGACTGCGTCTCGCTCGACATAACCGACGAGGATTGGCACGCACTTGACGCCGCCTTCCCGCCGCCGACGAGCAAAAGGGTGCTGGAGATGCTGTGATCGCCGAGCCGGCCCCTCATCTGCCTGCCGGCACCTTCTCCCCGCAAGCGGGGCGAAGGGGATATGCCGCACCCTCTCCGTCCCTCGCCAACCTCTCGCAGGCCACGTCCCCTCTCCCCGTCAGAACGGGGAGAGGGCTAGGGTGAGGGGCAGCCCAGCGGCACGAACCAAACAGCCTTGGCCGGCTCACATCCCCTGCGCGCCGCGGTTCATCGCGGCAATACCGGTGCGGCAGACCTCGATCAGGCCGAGCGGCTTCATGATCGCCACGAACTGGTCGATCTTCGACGACTTGCCTGTGATCTCCAGGATGAAGTGATCGATCGTCGCATCCACCACCTTGGCGTGGAAAGCGTCGGCAAGGCGCAGCGTCTCGGCGCGGGTTTCGCCCTCGCCGATCACCTTGATCAGCGCCACTTCACGTTCGATCGGCCGTTCCTGGCCGAGTTCGCGGGCGCGCACCGTCAGATCGACGACGCGGTGCACCGGCACGATGCGCTCGAGCTGCGCCTTGATCTGCTCCAGTACCTGCGGCGTGCCGCGGGTGACGACGGTGATGCGGGAAAGATGCGCCTGGTGCTCGGTCTCGGAGACGGTGAGGCTCTCGATGTTATAACCGCGACCGGAGAACAGGCCGATGACACGGGCAAGCACGCCCGGCTCGTTGTCGACGAGCACCGAGAGCGTATGGCTCTCGACGGCCGTCGTTTCCGGAGAGATGAAGTAGGCAGAGCCGGTGGGTTGAAGGTGTGCGTTCATGATCCTGGGTTTCCTACCTTATCGTTATACTAGCTGACGGCCCTTGGCGTCGATCGCATTGGCGACCGCTTCATCCGTGGCTTCGTCAGGCAGCAGCATCTCGTTGTGAGCCTTGCCCGACGGGATCATCGGGAAGCAATTGGCGAGATTGGCGACGCGGCAATCGAAGATGACGGGCTTCTTGACCTCGATCATCTCCACGATGGCGTCGTCAAGCTCGTCCGGCTTGTCGCAGCGCAGGCCGACGGCGCCATAGGCTTCCGCCAGCTTGACGAAATCGGGCATCGCTTCCGTATAGGAGTGCGACAGGCGGTTGCCGTGCAGCAGCTGCTGCCACTGGCGCACCATGCCCATATACTGGTTGTTCATGATGAAGATCTTGATCGGCGCGTCGTACTGGATCGCCGTCGACATTTCCTGGATGCACATCTGGATCGAGGCGTCGCCGGCAATGTCGATGACGAGGCTGCCGGGATGGGCGATCTGCACGCCGAGCGCCGCCGGCAGGCCGTAACCCATGGTGCCTAAGCCGCCCGAAGTCATCCAGCGGTTCGGCTGCTCGAAGCCGAAGAACTGCGCCGCCCACATCTGGTGCTGGCCGACCTCGGTGGTGATATAGGTGTCGCGGTCCTTGGTATGCGCAAAGAGCCGTTCCAGCGCATATTGCGGCATGATGACGTCGCTGTTCTTCGTATAGGCGAAGGAGTTGCGCGCCCGCCAGCGGGCGATATCGCTCCACCAGCCCTCGAGGCGGTTTTTCTCCGGCTTCTTCGGCAGCGCCCGCCACAGGCGGACCATGTCTTCGAGGACATGGCCGACATCGCCGCGGATGCCGATATCGACGCGGACGTTCTTGTTGATCGAGGAAGGATCGATATCGATATGGATCTTCTTCGAGTTCGGGGAGAAAGCGTTGAGGCGGCCGGTGATGCGGTCGTCGAAGCGCGCGCCGATGCAGACCATGACGTCGCAATCATGCATCGCCATGTTGGCCTCGTAGGAACCGTGCATGCCGAGCATCTTCAGCCAGTTCTTGCCGGAAGCGGGATAGGCGCCGAGGCCCATCAGCGTCGAGGTGATCGGGAAATCGGTGAGGTCGACCAGCTCGCGCAGCAGCTTGGAGGCTTCGGGGCCGGAATTGACGACGCCGCCGCCGGAATAGATGATCGGACGGCGCGCATTCGCCATCATCTCGATTGCCGCGTGGATCTGGTTGAGATCGCCCTGGATCTTCGGCTGGTAGCTCTTCTGGATCGCGTAATCGGCGGGCGGCGTGTAGGTGCCGGTCGCAAACTGCACGTCTTTCGGAATATCGACGACGACGGGGCCCGGACGGCCGGACTGGGCGATGCGGAAGGCCTCGTGAATGATGGCGGCGAGCTGGTTGACGTCCTTGACCAGCCAGTTGTGCTTGGTGCAGGGCCGGGTGATGCCGACCGTATCGCATTCCTGGAAGGCGTCGGAGCCGATCAGCGGGGTCGGAACCTGACCGGTCAGGCAGACGAGCGGGATCGAATCCATCAGCGCATCCTGCAGCGGCGTGACGGCATTGGTGGCGCCCGGACCCGAGGTGACCAGCATGACGCCGACCTTGCCGGTGGAGCGGGCATAACCTTCGGCCGCATGGCCTGCCCCCTGCTCGTGGCGGACGAGGATGTGCTTGATCTCGTCCTGCTGGAAGATCTCGTCGTAGATCGGCAGGACCGCGCCGCCGGGATAGCCGAAGATATGTTCGACGCCATTGTCCTTCAGCGCCTTGAGAACGATCTCCGCTCCCGTCATCCGATTGCCTGCCGCCTGATTGTCCGTGGTCATCTGTCTGTTCCGTTTGATGCTGGGATTGCGTTTGTGGCCGGAAGCCCGAATTTCGGGCATAAAAAAAGGCCCCGGAGGAGCCTGTCATCTAGCGCATGGGTGGCTACCGCCGGATGGTTACACCATCCTGCCCATGCGCTTTCCCACCACGATAAGAGCCGTTGCGATTTTCATGGTCGGCAGTGATAGACAGAAAATTTCGCAGCGTCAACGCATGCCGCAATAAAAAACTGCCTGCGCGCCCGAGCCTCCCGAAATCCCTCAAGCCCCGAAAATCCATAGGCTGAAGGATTTGTTAAAGGATGGACTCTATCCTTGTTCCCTATTGCAGGGAGTAGCCCGTTGCTCAACAACGACTTGCGCGTGTCTGGCAAGGCAGGCGAGCACGATAGACGCGATGGCCATGCGCCAGGAAATCGCTTTCTCGGCCGCGTCGTCGCATGCAGCGGATCGCGGGCGACGATCGCTGCCGTCGCCGAACAGGGCGGCACCGATCTCACCGAACTCTGGTCCGTCGGCCGGCTGATTTCGATCAGCGTCGGCCGTAACCGTGTCGTCGCCCTCGTCTACTCGATGAATACCGGCAGCCATGCCTGGGGCGAAGGCGAGGACAATTATTTCAAGATCGAGACCGAGCTTCTCGGCGAAGTCCGCGTCGACGAGGACGGGCGCGAGGAATTCTCGACCGGCATCTCGCGTTATCCCTATCTCGGCGCCATCGCCCACCGCATCCGCTCCGCCGACCTGATGCGAATCTATGATGCCGGAGAGGGCACGACGGCCGTCATCGGCAAGCTGACGCAGGACGAAAGCATCGACGCGGCGATCCACATCCCCTCGATGCTCTCCAAGCACTTCGCCGTCGTCGGCTCCACCGGCGTTGGCAAATCGACGGCCGTGTCGCTGCTGTTGCACAAGGCGATCGCGGCAGATCCAAAACTGCGGGTGCTGATCCTCGATCCGCACAACGAATTCGCCGCCGCCTTTCCCAACCACGCCGTCACCATCGACACCGATACACTCGACCTGCCCTTCTGGCTGATGCGGCTGGAAGAATTTGCCGAGGTCGTGTTTCGCGGCCGCCCGCCAGTGCCGGACGAACTCGACATGCTGCGCGACATCATGCCTGAGGCCAAACGTGCCTTCCGCGGCAGCGACAATTCGCTGGTGCGCCGCACGACGGAAAAGAGCTCGATCACTGCCGATACGCCGGTTCCCTACCGCATGGCCGATCTGCTGGCGCTGATCGACGAACGCATCGGCCGCCTGGAAGGCCGCCAGGAGAAACCCTTCCTGCGCTCGCTGAAGATGCGCCTCATCGCCGCGATCAACGATCCGCGCTATCACTTCATGTTCTCCAACAACACGATCAGCGACACGATCACCGAGACCATCGCGCAGATCTTCCGGGTCCCCGGCGAGAACCGGCCGATCTGCACCTTCCAGCTGGCCGGCATTCCCTCCGAGGTGGTCAATTCGGTCGCCTCGGTGCTCTGCCGTATGGCCTTCGAGGTGGCGCTGTGGAGCGAAGGCGCCATTCACATGCTGGTCGTTTGCGAAGAGGCCCACCGCTACATCCCCTCCGACCCCAGCCTCGGCTTCGTGCCGACGCGCCAGGCGATCGCCCGCATCGCCAAGGAGGGCCGCAAATACGGCGTCTCGCTCGGCATCATCACTCAGCGGCCGGGCGAACTCGACCAGACGATCCTGTCACAGTGCTCGACGCTCTTTGCCATGCGCCTTGCCAACGACCGCGACCAGGAAATTATCCGTTCGGCCATCCCGAATTCGTCGATCTCGACGACGAGCTTCATCTCCTCGATCGGCAACGGCGAGGCGATCGCCTTCGGCGAGGCGATCAGCGTGCCGATGCGCATGCGCTTTTCCCGCGTCGACGAGACCCTCCTGCCGAAGGCGAGCAACGCCAACAACAAGCACAGCGAGGAGGATCCGGATAGCGTCGATCTGCGCAAGATCGTCACCCGCATGCGGGCGGTAACCGTCGGACCCGACATTTCGAATTTCCAGCAGAGCCTGGCCGCATCGGTGGTGGGCTTCGACGGGGCTGATGATGCCGAAGAAGATCTCGGCGACAAGCCCTATGCCCCGCCTGCGCCATCTGCTGCGCCGCTCGAATCCTACCGGCGCGAATTGCTGCCGCAGGCGCCGCGCCTCGACCCGGCCACATCACCCTCGATCGACCCGCGGCTTGATGCGCTGCGCCGCGAGATGCGCCGCGAAGAGCCGGTCTTTCCGCGGCCGGCACCGCCGGCCGACCAGCCGGCGATCACGCGCCGCGAACCCGGCACGTCGCTGCGCGAAAGCATCCTGAAGAAACCGCTGAGCAGCCTCTACAACAAGGATTGAGCCTTCAGCTCGTTTTCCAGCGCGATCAGAGGCTCGACGGCGTCGAGCACACGCCTCCGGTCCGTCGGCCCTAGCGGCAACAGCGGTCGTGGGAGTTCTGCCTCGATCGGCAGAAGAGGATTGACCACCGCATAGACCACGCGAAGACTTCCGAACTCATTGAACGATTTCCAGAGCGGCTGCAGAGCACTATCGAGACGCCGCGTCTCGCCGCCGTCGCCAGCAATCGCCGCCTTCGTCAGGGCAAGGGCAATGTGCGGCAGCAAGCCGCCGACGACGCTGTACCAGGCGTCGGCGCCGGAAAGCAGCGCTTCGGCCGCGCCCCAGTCGCCGCTATAGCCGATCGCGAGGTTGGTCTTCTCACGCAATGCCGCCAGTTCTCCCCGCAGATCGCCATCGACAGGCAGCGGCATCTTCACCGCCCTGATCGTCTCGATATCGGAGAGGCGGTGCAGAAGATCCCGGCTGAAAGTGAAATGCGTCGTGCCGGGATTATTGTAGATGCAAAGCGGCAGCGCCGCCGCTTTCGTGACCGCAAGGAAATGCTGGTAGGCTTCTTCCTGGGTCAATGGCGTGTAAGACACCGGCGCAAGCAGAAGCGCATCCGCACCGGCGGCCTCGGCATCCCTGGCAAGATCGACGGCATGGTCCGTCCTGAGAGCCCCGACACCGACGATAATGGGAACACGACCTTTAACGCATTCGACCGCAGCTTGAGCGGCGCGCCGTCGCTCCGCGCGTGTCAGAAAGGCGTAGATCCCGGTGCTGCCGAGAAGGCCGATGGAAGCGACGCCGGCATCGCACAGCGGTTCCAGCAGACGGCAGAGAGATTCGGTGTCCACCCGGCCATTCACATCGGCAGGCGTTGGCGGAAAAGCCGAAAGTCCATGAAAGGGAGAAACTGAAGACATGATGCGGTCCTGAATAGCGGTCAATGTGAAAACAGCAGGCGCGATCCGGCGCCGGCGAAGAAGACGGCGAGACCTCCCTCGATCCATCGCCGCGCACGCGCATAGCCGCGCACCATCGGCGCCGTCGAGAACAGCACGGCATAACCGGCGAAGATCGAAATCCCCAGCAGCACGCAGCCGCCGAACGCCGTGACCGCCATCTCCGGCGAAGCGCCGGGCTTAAGGCCAAGCGACATGATCGCGACCCAGGCCAGAACCGCTTTCGGATTGCCGAGATGCATCAGAACGCCGCGGCGATACAGCGTGCCGACTTTCGCTGGCGGCCTGGCGAACTCACCTGAAGGCCGATCCGGGGCCGCCGCCGAGCGGGCCGCCCTCCAGGCGAGCCAGAGGAGGTAGACCCCACCTGCGATCTTGAGGATCAGCAGAGCGTGGGAATAACGCACGAGGAGTGTCGAGATGCCGGTGACCGCAATCAGCCCCCAGCATGAGGACATGGTGATCACCCCGGCAGCAAGCACCAGCGCCGGTCGGCGCCCCTGGCTCATTGCGACATTCATGATGGCCATGTTGCTTGGCCCGGGACTGCCTGCCGCGATTGCATAGGCGATGTAGACGACGAGAAGATCCTGCATTTGCGGTTTCCGGAAACAATCAATTCGCTTCCTTCTCTTCGAAAACTGGTCCATCATGAAGCTCCATTTTGAGGAAATATTGTGGACCATTTGCAATGTCCAAGCGGCGCAGCACCATCGAAATCCCCTCGCTCAATGCGATCGATCGAACCGCCAATGTCGGCCGCCAGCTTGCCCAGTCCCTGCGCAACGCCATCGCCTGCGGGGAGCTGAGGCCAGGCGAACGCCTTCCTTCGACACGTACCCTTGCGGCTTCGCTGAAAATCGCTCGCGGCACTGTCGTCGAGGTCTTCGATCAGTTGACTGCTGAAGGTTATCTCGAAGCGCGGATCGGAGCTGGAACCCGTGTTGCCGCTCACCTCTTGGATGCAACGCCGGGCCTCCCGTCGGCCCCGGCGATGCCGCCGGCGGCGGATGCCGTCGACCTGCCTTCCCCGGCTGCCCGGTTGATCGCAATCGCCCGTGCGCTCACTCCGCACCCACCCATACCCTTCGCTATCGCCGTCCCGGCTTCCGGTATTGCACCTGACGACAACTGGCGCCGCCTCGGCAATCGTGTGCGCGCGTCGAGACAGGCCGCACCCTCCGGTTACCACGACCCTATGGGCGTGCTCGAACTCAGGCTTGCCATTGCCGACCACGTCCGCCGCTCGCGGGCCGTTCACTGCGAGCCGGAACAGGTCATCGTCACGTCAGGCACGCAGCAAGGCCTCTACATGGCGGGCCGGGTCCTTCTGTCCCGTGACGATCAGGTATGGGCCGAAGACCCGGCCTATCCCGGCCTGACGGCGGTGCTCGACGATCTCGGCGTAAAGACGCACCGTCTGCCGGTCGATGCGCAGGGAATGAATGTGGAACACGGCCTCGAGCTCTACCCGCAGGCGCGCGCCGCATTCGTCACCCCTTCACATCAATATCCGATTGGCATGCCGCTCAGCATGGCCCGTCGCAATGCCCTGATCGCCTGGGCCGATCAAAACCGCGCCTGGATCGTCGAGGACGATTACGACAGCGAGCTGCGTTATGCCGGGCACCCGTTTCCTTCGATGCAGGGGTTGCGTCCGTCACGTGTCATCTATCTCGGCACGTTCAGCAAGGTGCTTTTTCCCGCGCTGCGCCTCGGCTATGTCATCGCCCCTTTCCCGCTCGCAGAAGCCTTCGCCGGCGCCCGCGCCATTCTCGACCGGCATTCGCCGACAGCAGAACAGCATGTTCTGGCGGCCTACATGAGGGAGGGTTACTTCGAAGCGCATATCCGGCGTATCCGCGGACTCTATGCCGAACGGCGCGCCGTCCTGCTGGCGGCGCTCGAGCAAGCCTTGCCTGAGGGATGCCGCGTTCAACCGAGCGACCAGGGCATGCATATTCTCCTATGGCTTCCCGAAGGGGTCGACGACGTAAAGATCGCAGCCCGCGCTCTGTCGGTCGGCCTCGCCGTGCGCGCAATCTCGCCCATGTATGGCGGACAGCCGGCGCGCCACGGCCTGATGCTCGGCTTCGGCGGATTTCCGCTGGAGCAGTTGCAGGCGGCAGTCGGCGAACTCGTCAAACTGCTGCTGTAAACCCCGCCTGAATTAAAGCCCGCCGCATCGAAATCTCGAAAATCGTAACCGATCGGCAATGACGATGTCGGAGACTGCCGACCTTCAGGGAGAGCCTTCATGAGATCCGTCTTGCACTTCATCGTCGTCTGCGGCGCCGGCATCCTTCTCGCGACGGCGGCTGAAGCTGCCGGCTTCGACTGTTCCAAGGCGAGCAGCGCCGACGAAAAGATCGTCTGCGGCGACGACAGGCTTTCTCATCTCGATGAGCTTTTCAACGAACGCTATGCCGCAGCGAAAAAGGCATCGCCCGACGAAGATCTCGTCCACAAGGCCCGCAATTTCCTGGCTGATCGGCGCGATTGCGGCGACGACAAATCCTGCATTCTGAGCGCCTATCTCGCCGTCCTCTGGGAAATCTCGCCCGATAAAAGCGATTTCATGGGAGGGATTTCGGCCCGATCCCTGACAGGCAGCCGATTGCCCGAGACCTCCGCGATCCCTGAAAAAGTCGGGCAATGCGCGGCCACGACGGTCCTCGAGGTTCACCCTCGTCTGGACGATGGCAATGCGCCCGCTGCCGGCGCGGACTTCGACAGCGGCACGGGTATCGACTATGCCAATGATGGCTACCAGGTTTCTTATAACAGAGAGGAAGCGCTGATCAGCTCAAAGCCCGGCGATCCCGTCACCATGTGTCTGGTCGAGATCGATCGGGATTGCGGCCCTGATGACAGCGGGCGGCTGTTCCTCGTCACCAACGACCGCACGCGCGCAAGCTGGATTCTGCCCGACGCCCAGCACAAATGCGGTGGCTGACGGGTTCTCGTCAGCTAGCCGTCAGCCGCTCCCAACTCTCGTCCATCTGGTTGCGGAACCATGTCATCTGCCGCTTGGCATATTGCCGCGTCGCCGCAGCACCCTTCTCCAACACCTGGTCGCGGCTCATCTCGCCCTTCAGCATCGCCGCGATCTGAGAAACGCCGATCGCCTTCATGACAGGCGCCTCAGCGGGCAGCTTAAGCGCCAGCAGCGCCCTCACCTCGTCTTCCGCCCCCTCGCGCAGCATCTTTTCGAAACGGCCGTTGATGCGGGCGTGCAGCACGGCCCGCTCCGGCAGCACGACGATCTTGCGGGCCTCGGCGGCATCGATGACGACAGGTCCCGACCGGCCCTGGAAATCGGCGATCGACCGCCCCGTCGCCTTCATCACCTCCAGCGCCCGGACGACACGCTGCCCGTCCTGGCGATTGAGGCTTGCCGCCATGGCGGGATCGGCCTCGGCGAGTTCCGCATGGAGCCCGTCCGGCCCCTCCACCAGGAGCCGCGTTCGCAACTCTTCCCGCAGCGCCTCCGGAATCTCGGGCATGTCGGAAAGACCGCCGGTCAGCGCCTTGAAATAAAGCCCGGTGCCGCCGACGAAGACCGGCAGCTGTCCGGCAGCCCTGAGCTTCGGCAAGAGCCCCAAGACATCGCGCAGCCAGGCCCCGGTCGAATAGGCCTCACCCGCCGGCACATGTCCGTAGAGATGATGCGGCATACCCTGCATCTCCTCTTCCGAGGGGCGTGCGGTCAGCACCCGCAGCGTGTCGTAGACCTGCATGCTGTCGGCGTTGACGACAGCGCCTCCGTGGCGCCTGGCCAATTCGACGGCGAGCGCGGACTTGCCGCTGGCGGTCGGCCCGGTTATCAGGATCGCGTTCACTGTGCTCAGAAGGTTTTCCATCATGGCTCTCGTTGCCACGCTTGTTGCCAATCCGTCAAATCCCGTGCTGACACCCAGGATCGCCGAACAGGCGGCCGAGGCGGTCAATGCTTCCGGCCTCTACTGGCTGGCCGACGGCATCGCTTGCGATATCGTCCTGCGTGACGGCACCGATGCGCAAGCAGCCGAGGCCAATATTTTCGCCGTCATAACGAGCGCGCCGATCGACCTCGTCATCCAGGAGCAGGAGACCCGCCGCAAGAAGCTGCTGATCGCCGACATGGATTCGACCATGATCGGCCAGGAATGCATCGACGAATTGGCGGCCGAAGTCGGCCTGAAGGAGAAGGTTGCTGATATCACCGCTCGCGCCATGAACGGCGAAATCGCCTTCGAACCTGCCCTGCGGGAGCGCGTCGCCCTGCTGAAGGGCCTGCCGATATCCGTCGTCGATGACGTGATCGCCAAGCGCATCACGCTCACCCCCGGCGGCCCGGAACTGATCGCCACCATGAAGTCGAAAGGTCACTACACCGCGCTGGTCTCCGGCGGCTTCACCGTCTTCACCAGCCGCATTGCCGCCACGCTCGGCTTTGACGAGAACCGCGCCAACACGCTGCTCGAAGATGGCGGCATCCTCTCCGGCTTCGTCGCCGAGCCGATCCTCGGCAAGCAGGCGAAGGTCGATGCGTTGAACGAAATTTCAGCGCACCTCGGCATTTCGCCGAACGACGCGATCGCCGTCGGCGACGGCGCCAACGATCTCGGCATGCTCCACCTTGCCGGCTCCGGCGTCGCCCTCCATGCCAAGCCTGCCGTCGCCGCCGAGGCCGCGATGCGCATCAACCACGGTGATCTCACCGCCCTGCTCTACATCCAGGGCTACCGGAAGACGGATTTCGTTTCCCGATAGCCTCTTGAAATTTACAAATTTGTACGTACAATTTTATTGGATGGGACATGCCGCGGTTTCAATGGAACGACGAGAAAAACCGAACCAACAACGCTAAGCATGGCGTATCCTTCGAGACGGCGCGCCTGATTTGGAATGATCCGCAGTATCTTCTCATTCCAGACGCGGTCTATGACGGCGAACAAAGATGGCTGGCGATCGGCACCGTGGGTTTGGTGACTGTACTACTTGCCGTCCATGTCATCCACGACGCCGAGGATGAAGAGATCATTCGAGTAATCAGCGCTCGAAAGGCGACATCGCACGAGAGAAGACGATATGAGCAATCGACCCTTGACTGACTCGCAGCTCGCCGAACTCCAGGCACTGGAGAAGCTTCGCGACGAGGATATCGACACCAGCGACATTCCCGAGATCACCGACGAACAGTGGCGCCTTGCTCGCAAGGGCAATTTGTACCGGCCACTGAAGCAATCAGTTACCATCCGCCTGGACGCCGATATCCTAGACTGGTTCAAGAGCCATGCGGGCGGACGTGGTTACCAGACGGATATCAATTCCGCGCTGCGCACCCACGTCGCCAAGTATCAAAAAAGGAGCGGCTGACCGCTCCTCTCGCTTATTCCATCGGCACCGCCACAAACCGCAGATCGCCATTCGCCGATGCGATCATCAGTTGGGCGTTGCGGCGGCCTTCCTGTTTCAGGGCCTGCACCTTGGCGGCGACCGCATCCGGTGACTTCATGAACTCCTGCGCCACCTCGACGATCACGTCGCCGGGCTTGAGGCCTTTTTCGGCCGAGGCGGAGCCGGGCGTCACTTCGGTGACGACGACGCCGTCGACGCTCTCGGCAATGCCGAAAGCCTTGCGCGTCTCGGCGCTCAGAAGCGAGAGTGACAGCCCGAGCACGTTCCTCGGCGTGGCCGCATCCGGCGTCACCTGGCCTTTGTGCGGGTCGGGTGCATCCGGCGCCGGCTGCGCCTGATCGCCGCCGTCGGGCTGGTCCATATCATTATTCTCGTCGGGATCCGGTGTAATCACGCCATCGTCCTGCGAACCGTCACCATCGCCGGGTGCTGCCGCCTGATCGCTGTCTTCCAGCCGGCCAAGCTTCACCTTGACGGTCTGCTCCTTGCCGTCGCGCAGCACCACCACGTCGACTTCCTTGCCGACACTGCTTTCGGCCACGACGCGCGGCAGGTCGCGCATTTCGCTGACGGTTTTGCCGTCGAATTTAAGGATGACGTCGCCCGCCTTGATCGAGCCGTCGTCGACCGGTCCGCCCTTGATGACGCCGGCGACCAGCGCGCCCTTGGCGCTGTCGAGCCCGAGGCTGTCGGCGATATCGTCGGTTACCGGCTGGATGCGCACGCCGAGCCAGCCGCGCCGCGTCTCGCCATATTCGCGCAATTGCTCGACGACGCCGGAGGCAAGCTCCGATGGCACCGAGAAGCCGATGCCGATCGAGCCGCCGCTCGGCGAAATGATCGCCGTGTTGATGCCGATCACCTCACCCTTCATGTTGAAGAGCGGACCACCGGAATTGCCCTTGTTGATGGCCGCATCCGTCTGGATGAAATTGTCGTAGGGCCCGGCATTGATGTTGCGGCCGCGCCCGGAAATGATGCCGACCGTCACCGAACCGCCGAAGCCGAACGGATTGCCGATCGCCATCACCCAGTCGCCGATGCGCATCGTGCTGGAATCGCCGAACTTCACCGATTTCAGCGGCGTCTTCGGCTCCACCTTCAGCACCGAAAGATCGGTTTTCGTATCGGTGCCGATCAGCTTCGCTTTCAGTTTCGAACCATTGGCGAAATTGATCTCGATGTCGTCGGCACCTTCGATCACATGGTTGTTGGTGACGATATAACCTGTGGGATCAATGACGAAACCGGAGCCGAGCGAGCTGACATTATGGTTCCCGCCCTTGTTGCCCTGCTGTTTGTTGAAGAAATCATTGAAGAATTCCTGGAACGGCGAGCCGTCTGGCGCACGTGGCGCCGGGCCGGCGCCCTCGTCGTCCTTCACATTCTGCGAGGTCGAGATGTTGACCACGGCATCGAGCAGCCCCTCGGCAAGATCGGCGACCGAAGCCGGACCGTTGCCGGGCACCCCGGTTTGCATCGGCGCGGTCTGCTGCGGTGCGGCGGGTGCGGGCGGTGCGAGTGCGGGAGCAGCCGCCTCAGGAGCAGCCGGTGCCGGTGCAGCAACCCCGGGCACCGTCGTCTCAGCCGCGGCTTGCGCATAGGCGACCCCGTTCATGCCGGCATGCGCAAGAATTGCAGCGCTGGCCATAAGCGCGAGCGTTCGTCTGAAGGGCGAGCGATTCGTGGGGGCCATCAAGCTTCCTCATAGGGGGTAAATGCGCACATTGAGCACCAGCATAAGGCGGAATGATGGAGGGTGAAATCACCTTTTCGCGAAATCCCCGTGCAATGTGATGTGGCCTCGCAAATGCCGGATCATCTCAATCATCCCACGAAAAAAGGGCCGGCACGCGGGCCAGC
Organism: Rhizobium chutanense; assembly: GCF_002531935.1. Lineage (GTDB taxonomy): Bacteria > Pseudomonadota > Alphaproteobacteria > Rhizobiales > Rhizobiaceae > Rhizobium > Rhizobium chutanense. Next base: position 70,496 of record NZ_NWSV01000002.1, read on the forward strand.
CCTTCCAGATTGTCGGGATGCCAACGGCATCCTTGGCGTCAGTTCGCCGGCTGAGCGGGTGCTGCCGGAGCAGCCGCACCAGGAACTGCCGCAGCCGGATTTGCCGGCGCCCGCAGGGCACCGGCGGCATTGTCGAAATAGCGGAAGAATTCCGTATTCGGCGACAGCACCAGCGTCGTGTCCTGCGATGAAAGCGCCGAGGAGTAGGCGGCCATCGAGCGATAGAACTCGAAGAAAGCCGGATCCTTGCTGAAGGCGTCGGCGAAGACGCGGTTGCGTTCCGCATCGCCCTGACCGCGCAGGATTTCCGCGTCGCGCTGGGCGCCCGCGGTCAGTTCCACGACCTGGCGGTCGGCGACGGCCCGGCGCCGCTGACCTTCTTCATTGCCCTCTGCGCGGATGCGCTCGGCTTCGGCCAGGCGTTCGGAGCGCATGGCATTGTAGGTGTTGGGCGCAACCTCCGGCGAAAGGTCGGTGCGGCGGATACGAACGTCATCGATATGCAGGCCGAGATTTTCGGCATCCGTGCGCAGGTCGTCGCGGATCTCCAGCATCATCGCGACACGCTCTTCCGAAAGCGCGGCATTGTAGTCACGCAGGCCGTAGACGCGGCGAAGCGATGAATCGAGCTGCGCCCTCAGCCGCGCTTCGGCGGCCTCGCGGTCACCCGAAACCGTTTCGCGGAAGCGGCGCACATCCGAGATATTGTAGATCACGAAGGCATCGACATCGAAGGTCTGGCCGTCCTGAACCTGAACGCGGATATTATCGAGATCGAGCCTCAGCGCCTGCTTTTCAACCAGTTGGACTCGATCAGCATCCATGAAGCCGAAGGGCAGCTTGAAATAGATGCCGGGTTCGGTCTTGACCGACTGGATTTGGCCGAAGCGGACAACGATCGCCTGTTCGCGTGCATTCACCACGAAGATCGACGAATAGAGCCCGACCAGCACGATGGCGAGGATGAGGAGAATGATGGGAAGTCTGTTCGATGTCATGGTTCAACCTCCCTGCTGCGCCGGCTTGCCGAGCTCATTGAGCGGCAGATAGGGCAACACGCCCTGCTTCTCGTCGATGATGACCTTCTTCGAGCTCTTCAGCACCTGCTCCATCGTTTCGATGAACAGCCGCTTGCGGGTCACTTCGGGAGCCTTCGAATATTCGTCGTTGATCGCAGTGAAGCGCTGCGCTTCACCTTCCGCCTCCTTCACGACACGGTCCTTGTAGGCAGCTGCGTCTTCACGGATTCGCGCCGCATCGCCTCGCGCCTGGCCGAGCTTCTGGTTCGTGTAGCGGTTGGCGTCCTCGATCGTGCTATCGCGGTCCCGGCCGGCACGCTGCACTTCTTCGAAGGCATCGGCGACTTCACGCGGCGGCGCCACGTTCTGGATCGTCACGCCGGTCACGGTCACGCCCGCGCCATAGCGGTTCATCGTATCCTGCACGATATTGAGCACATCCACTTCGATCGGCTGGCGATTGCTGCGGAAGGCGTCCTGCGCCGGACGACGCCCGACGATTTCGCGCATAGCGCTGTCGGAAACCTGCTGCAGGGTCTCTGCCGGATTTTCGACGTTGAAGAGATAGGCCTTCGGATCGCTGACCGTATAGAAGACGGCGAACTGCACGTTGATGACGCTCTTGTCGCTGGACAGCATCAGGCCGTTCGAAGACGATGCCGAGGTCGCCCCGATATTCAACTGTTGCACGGTCACCTTGACCGTCTCGACGCTTTCCATCGGCCAGAAATGGAAATGCAGGCCGGGCATCGAGATCTCTTCCTTCGGCTTACCGAACCGCAGTTCGACGCCCCGTTCATCCGGCTGCACCACATAGACGCACTGAATCAGCCAGAAGATGGCGACGATCGCCGCGACGATCACCGCCACGCCGCCGTTGAAACCGCCGGGAACGATGTTGCGCAGCTGGTCCTGGCCGCGCCGGATAATGTCTTCCAGGTCGGGCGGTCCGCCCTTGCCGCCGCCGCGCGGGCGGTTCGGCCCCTGGCCCCATGGTCCCTGATTATTATTACCGCCGCCGCCGCCCCAAGGGCCGCCGCCGCCATTCTGATTGCTCCAGGGCATCAAAACCTCGTTGTTCGTTAAGTCTTCCACGCATCCGGAACCGTGGGGGCTGAGCGGTGGATGCGTTGGTGACCGTTATAGGTATCGCCGCATCGGCTTTCAACGCAACGTGAGAAACTTGGTCAATTTAATTGGAAAATAGTTCATTTTCAGGCGTGACGGCGTTCATAGACGACGAAGCGCGTGGGATAGGTATCCTTCTCGCCGGCCGGGACTGCGATCGTCTCCCCTGCCCGCCAGATATCGGGATCGATCGCCGGGAACGAAGCGTCCCCATCGAGATCGGCTTCGACATGCGTGATGCACATCCGGTCGGCAAGGTCGATCGCCTGTGTATAGACCTGCCCGCCGCCGATAATGCAGATCTCGTCGACGCCGGTTTCCCGCGCCAGCCTTTCCGCCGCCGTCATGGCCTCGGGCAGCGAATGCGCCATCTGCACATCCGGGTGGTCTATCGTTGCCTGCCTTGATATCACCACATTCGGCCGGCCCGGCAGCGGCTTGCCGATCGAGTCGTAGGTTTTGCGGCCCATCACGACGGGCTTGCCCAATGTCAGCGCCTTGAAGCGCTTGAGATCGCTCGAGAGCCGCCAAGGCATGTCGCCGTCGCGGCCGATGATGCCGTTGCGGGCAACGGCAACGACGATGGTCTTGTGGATGTCGGCCATGAATTTTCCCGGATCAGACGGCAATCGGCGCCTTGATGCTGGCATCGGCCTCATAACCGATCAGCTCGAAATCGTCGAAGGTGAAGCCAAAAATGTCCTTCACATCGGGGTTGATGCGCATGAAGGGCAGCGGCTTCGGCCGGCGCCCCAGCTGCAGCTTCGCCTGGTCGAAATGGTTGTGATAGAGATGGGCATCACCGAGTGTATGGACAAAATCGCCAGGCTTCAGCCCGGTTACCTGAGCCACCATCATCGTCAAAAGCGCATAGGAGGCGATGTTGAACGGCACGCCGAGGAAGATGTCGGCCGAGCGCTGGTAGAGCTGGCAGGAGAGCTTGCCGTCGGCAACGTAAAACTGGAACAGGCAATGGCAGGGCGGCAGCGCCATCTCGTCCACTTCCGCCGGGTTCCAGGCCGAGACGATGTGGCGGCGCGAATTCGGGTTGTTGACGATGCCTTTGACGAGATTGGCGATCTGGTCGATATGGCCTCCATCAGGCGCCGGCCAGGAGCGCCACTGGGCGCCGTAGACCGGCCCGAGATCGCCGTTTTCGTCGGCCCATTCATCCCAGATCGAAACGCCGTTTTCCTTGAGATAGCGAATATTCGTCTCGCCCTTCAGGAACCATAAAAGCTCGTGAATGATCGAACGCAGATGCAGCTTCTTCGTGGTCAGCACGGGGAAGCCTTCCTGGAGATCGAAGCGCATCTGGTAGCCGAAGACAGACCGCGTGCCGGTACCGGTGCGGTCGCCCCGGTCGGAGCCCTTTTCCATCACATGGGTAAGGAGATCGAGATATTGCTTCATGTCGCGCTGATTCCGTTTCGGTTAATTTAAGCCTCCAGCGGCAGGAAACCAATCACCGGCAGGCATTTTCCCAGTATTTCTGACGGGACGCATAACGCTTTTATGACGTTTGCCCTTTCCTTGGGCTGAGGAAACCACTATATCAGCCTTGCCGGCTTTCGGGCCGGCTATGGCGATAAATGAGCGGTGTAATAAACCTATTGGACCCGGGGGCGGTACCCGGCGCCTCCACCAAAAACCGGCGGCCTTGAAGGCCGGCTTTTGATGGGGGCGAAACAGGATCGACAAGGGTGTAAAGATCGACTTTTTGCTCGGCATTGTACCGCCGTTATCGGGCTAAAATTGTAGTTGCAAACGACAACTATGCGGAAGCTCGTCTCGCTGCTTAATCGCAGTGTGACACTTCAAATCAAGCCCTAGTGGTTCGCACCTCTAGGCGGGGTCCGAAGGCACCTGGCAACAGAAGCCTTCACCTTCTCCCTGCCGCCGAAATCATGTATGCTGCTGAAAAACGTGACTCGGCTCCGGTCTTTCCCAAGGCGCCCGGACGTGGCATATAACCGTGTGAAAAGACTTCCGAACCGACGAAAGACAGGAAAAGCATGGGGCAGGATCATATCCGCTACGACATTCTGGCACAGGATGCACTTCGCGGCGTCATCCGCAAGGTTTTGGCGGAAGTCGGAGCGACGGGCCGCCTGCCGGGCGACCATCACTTCTTCATCACCTTCCTCACCGGCGCTGCCGGCGTTCGCATCTCCCAGCACCTCAAGTCGAAATATCCCGAGCAGATGACCATCGTCATCCAGCATCAGTTCTGGGATCTGAAAATCACCGAGACGCATTTCGAGATCGGCCTTTCCTTCTCCGACGTTCCGGAAAAGCTGGTCATCCCGTTCAATGCGATCCGCGGTTTCTACGACCCCTCCGTCAATTTCGAGCTCGAATTCGACGTGCCGTTGGCCGATGGCGAGGAACTGCCGTCAGGCGAGATCACCGCCTATCCTGTCGACGCGGCAGGAAAGCCCGATGAGGCCGCGGCCGCAAAACCCGCCGACGGCGAGGAAAAGAAGCCAGGCTCCGTCGTCTCGCTCGACTCTTTCCGCAAGAAGCAGTGATCTGAGGGAGGCCAAGCCTCCCTTTTTCATAGGGAATTCAGGCAACCGCATGAGCGCCGAAATCGTCAATCTGCGCCAGTTCCGCAAGAAGCAGGCCCGCTCCGAAAAGGAGAAACAGGCCGAGCAGAACCGCATTTCCTTCGGCCGCACCAAGGCCGAAAAGCAACTGACCCGCAGCCTGAACGAAAAGGCCGACAGGGCTCATCGCGATGGACGGATCGAGACGGATGACGACGGCGCGTGACGGCTTCACCGACTGCTTAGTTCAAAGCCGGAATGGAGTCTGCGATCAGTCACTTGAGCGGGTTTATTGAATCGATCTGCCAACCCATACCCTGGATGTGAAGCCGCTTCATGATCCGCAAGCATTCGGCGACACTGCACGGCCATCGCACCAGTTTCTCACTGGAAGATGAGTTCTGGGACGAGTTGAAGACAATCGCCGCAAGCCGTTCGATGCCGCTTGCCGCCCTGATTTCCGAAATCGACGATCACCGTTCTGCCGACAGCAATCTGTCCTCGGCGCTGCGGCTCCATGTTCTCGCCTGGATAAAGGCGGGCGGCCGGCCATGACGACCGCGATCTATTGGGCCTGAACGCCCGGCAATTGGTCGAAGTTGAGTTGGCCCGGCTGTCCCTGCTCGCCGCGCCGCGCCGCCTCCGCCTCCGCGGCCGCTCTGGCTTGCGCTTCCGCCTTCGCCTTGGCTTCGGCCTCCGCCGCGGCCTTTTGTTCGGCCGCAGCCTGCGCCAATGCGCGCAGCCGCTCTTCCTCCGCCTGCCGTTGTCGCTCCATTTCGGCGGCCTTGACGCGCTCGGCGTCGTTGAACCGGTAGAGCGCCGCCTCGCGGCGCAGCCGCTGCTTTTCGAGCACGATCGCTTGCAGCCGCTCGACACGCCGGCGCTCGCGCTCGAAGGCGCGCAGCGACAGATAGCTGGTGATATCGGTCACATCCATCGTCTTGCCGGGCGACGGCAGCATGCCGGAAAAATTCAGCCTGAGCGCCGGCTCGGCGCCGGAAAGCACCTCCGCGCCGGGATTGAGCCCGACGCCCAGCGTGGCGCTGATCCGTTCCTCCGGCAGCGCAATCTGCGCATCGGCAGTGATGCGGGCGAGATCGTTGGCGACCGTGACATTCTGCACGCGCAGTGTCCCGTCGGTGATATTGAAGGGGATGCCGAGCGGTGGCAGCTTCGCCTCGCCGTTGCTGAGCAGCGTCTCGACGATCGGGTGTACCTTGCCGGCATTGATCTGCTCCTGCATCGTATCGGTCGCGGCAAGCAGCGGCGGAAGGATGGCAAGGTTCAGCCCGCGTATGCTGGTATCGCCGAGCCTCAACTCACCCGAACCGTTGAGCGAGCCGGCGATTTCGCCGACCGTCTTGCCCGAAGCCTCCATCGAAAGCGACAGGCCGAACTTGCCGTTGGCGATTGGCGCGCCGTCGCGCAGCCAGACGACACCGGAGAGATCGGAATCGGCAAGCGCGAGCTTCGTCTGCACGAAACCGGTGCCGTCGGCATTGGTGAACAGCAAATTGCCGGAGAGCTTTCCGCCGTCCCAATTGCCGGCCATGTCGTTGAGCTGCAACTCGTCGCCCTTATAGGCGACGTTGCTGGTAAAGTCGGACACCGCCGTTTCCGGCAGGCCGGGCCAGAACTGCTTGGCAGTCAATTTCACGTTGACGTCGAGATCCTTGAAGACGGGCAGCCCGAGCGGCGCCGTCGTCAGCGCGCCATTGGCAGGATCGACGATCTGGCCGAACACCGCCTCTCCAAGCCAGCCGGCATCCGCCTTGGAGAGCGTCAGCGCACCGCTGGCGGTCGTCTTCGCAGCCTCCCGGTCGAAGCTCAGCGCGCCTGAAAACTCGTTGTCGGCGGCATGGCCCTTGAGGTCGGAAAAGACAATCTTGTCGCTATCGATGCCGGCATTGACCTGCAGACCGAACGGCAGCCCGGTTCCCGTCTGCGGCAGGGCGATCCCGTTCATGATCAGATAGGGGTCGATATCGGCGCTGTCGAGCGAAAGCGCGATCTTGCCGTTCATGAAAGTCTCCGGCCGGACATCGACCTTGCCATTGGCGGTGAACGAGGTCCGGTCGGTCGCAAAGGTCAGCGCGGCATCGGCGGGGTCGTTGTCCGATGCCTTTACCTTCAGCGTCAGGCGGCCGTTGGCGCCGACATCGACCGGCAGCGGGTCGAGCCCGGCCTGCCCGAACAGGATGGATGGCACGGCATTTTCGAGCGTCGCCTCGAGGCTCGTGGTCCCGTTGCCGGTCAGCGCCAGGAGATCGGACATGCGGTAGTCGAGATTGACGCGGCTGCCGTTCGACACGCCGGCGAGCGTCACCGTCAGTGCGTTGCCCTCGTCGCCGCCGAGCGTCAACGCGCCGCGCAGCGCCGTATTGCCGTACCAGCCGGCATTGCGCACCAGCCGGTCGAGCACCGGGTGATGCGGCAGGTGCTCACGCAGCATGGTGAAAAAGCCGCCGGGATCGGCCGATTTGAAGGTGATCTCACCCGCGCCCTTATAGTCGAGCAGCGAGCCTTCCGCCCTGCCCGTTGCCGTCAGTTCGGCGCCGGCGATATTCTTGATCGACAGCCGGTCGACGGCCAGCGCCCCGTCGGCGATGGTGAAGGTGGTCTCGACATTCTCGGCATCGACGCCGAAGGCCGTGAACTTGTCTGCCTTGAGCTGGGCGGCGATCTTGTGGTCGAGCACGTTGTCACCGGCATCCTGGCCGGTCATGAGACCGCTCAGCGCCTGCAGCGCGTCGAGATCGAGGGTGTCGCCGTTCAACGCCACAGACAAGGTCGGCGTCTGGCCGGAGATTGCCTGCCGCTCCAGCCGGCCCTTCAGCGTCGCCGGTCCGATGGCGATCTCGAGATTTTCGAAACGCTGCAATTCGTGTGTCAGGCTGACGTTGGCGGAAAAGCCGGCCTGCCGCAATTGCCGGATGGCCGGATCGACCGAGCCGGCAAGCCAGGAGGCAAGTCCGGTCGGCTGGCTGGAGGCGACCACGATCTGGCCGTTGAACGAGGGGGCGCCCTGAAGCAGCAGCTTGCCCTTGCCTTCCACCTGCGTACGCCCCGGCAGCGTCCCGGTGGCGCTGTCGATCATCCAGCCGGTACCGGCCGGCTCCAGCTCCAGCTGCACGTCGCGCAGTGTCGTATCGCCGGCGACGATCGCCGGCAGCTTGACACTCGCTTTGCCCGGCACCTGCGGGATCGGCACCTGCGCGATGACATCAATCAGCGAGCTCAGCCGCTGGCGTGCCGAAACCGCCGCATCGCGCGTCGTCTTGCCGGACGCGCCCTGATTGCCGATGCGATTGACGTCGATCTGCTGGCCGTCGGCAGTCAACAGGAATTCCGGCGCATTGCCGGTATCGAGCGTCGCCTCGCCAGTTATGACGTAGGGATCGTCCGTCGGGCCGATCTCCATCCTGTATTCGGGAATGCGGATGCGTTCATTGGTGAGCTCGAAACGGCCCTTGACGCGCGGCGGCTGCTCGTTCTTGTTGGCGGACTTGGCCATGTTGCGGTTTTCGATCGCCGCCGAAAGCTGGCCCTGATAGTTCGGTTTGCTGTCGACGAGCTTCAGCTCTCCGTCGAGATCGATGCTGACGGGGTGCTTGTCCGGCGAAAGTTTCGTGCGCATGCGCAGCACGCCCTTTTCGTCCGGCTGACTGCTGGAAATCGAAAATTTGCCGTGGTCGCCGTCGAGCGCCGCATCGCCCTCGATGCGCCAGGGGCCGGCCAGCGACTTGGCCGACATTTCCGCATTGAGGCCGGTGATGCGGCGCGAGCGGCCCAACTGATCGTCGATGAACTCGACTTCGCCGCCATTGACATGCACGTTTTCGAGAACGACGGTTTTTGCCGGTATTTCCGCGCGGCTGCCGTGCGTCCAATCGAGCGTGCCGTCCTTGAGCAATCTCAGGCGCACCTTCGGATTGACGACCCGCATGTCGAAGATCAGCGCCTCACCCGACAGGAAGGGCGCGAGCTCCGCATCCATGGAAAACTGCTCGACCTTCACGATCGGCGTGCCGTCCGCTTCCTGGCCGACGCGCACGTCATGCAGCGTCACCGACGGAAACGGCAGCAGGCGTGCATCCACTGTGCCGTAGACGGTGACTTTCTTGCCGATGATGCGGCTCGCCTGATCCTCAAAATTCTTGCGGAAATCCGTCCAGTCGATGAATAGCGGCGCAAGCAGCGCCATAAACAGCACTACGACGATCACTCCCCCCAGAAAGACGAGGAACCGGCCTACCAATGCAAGGAGTCTCCATTCGGGATTGTGTTGCCGACTCTAGAGCATGATGCCGAAAAGTGTGCGCGATTTTCGGACGACATCATGCTCTAACTCTTTAATTGAGAACAGGATTCGGACTTATGCCCGATCGGCCTAAATCCAAATCCTGTTCTAGCGCTATTCATGCCGGGAGCAAGGCCCAAGTTCATGAGAATATTCCGCGCTTTCAGCCATGGTGGAAAATCTTGCCGGGATTGAAGATATCGTCCGGATCGAGCGCCTGTTTCACCTGTCGCATCAGATCCACGGCGCCTCCGAGCTCCTGTTCCAGAAACGCCATCTTGCCTTGCCCGATCCCGTGTTCGCCGGTGCATGTCCCGTCCATGTCGAGCGCCCGCCGGTTGAGCCGCTGCACGAAGCTCTCGGCCATGGCGATGTCTTCCGCGCTTTTGTCGTCGAACAACAGCAGCACATGGAAGTTCCCGTCGCCGGCATGGCCGACGATCGGTCCCAGCAGCCCGTGCGCCTCGATATCCGCCTGCGTTTGCGAAACGCAATCGGCAAGCCTCGAGATCGGAACACACACATCGGTCGAAAGTGCGGCAAGCCCGGGCGCCAGCGCCCTTGCGGCCCAATAGGCATCGTGGCGCGCCTTCCAGAGCCTCGTCCGCTCCTCGGCGTTGGCGGTCCAGAGGAATTCGCCGCCGCCGCACTCCGCGGCGATCTCGCCAAAGGTTGCCGATTGCAGCGGCACCGTCTCGTCGGTGCCGTGGAATTCGAGAAAGAGCGTTGGGCTTTCGGCGTAGGAAAGTTTGGAATAGGCATTGCAGGCCCGCATCTGCACCGTATCGAGCAGTTCGATGCGCGCCACCGGAATGCCCATCTGGATCGTCATGATGACGGCATCGCAAGCGGCCTTGATGCTCGGAAAGGCGCAGGCCCCGCCGGCGATCTTCTGCGGGATCGCTTGCAGGCGCAGCGTCACTGAGGTCAGAATGCCAAGCGTGCCCTCGGCGCCGACGAAGAGCCGCGTCAGATCGTAACCGGCCGAGGATTTGCGGGCACGCCGGGCGGTGCGGATCTCCTCGCCATTGGCGGTGACGGCGGTAACGGCAAGCACATTGTCCTTCATTGTCCCATAGCGCACGGCATTGGTGCCGGAAGCCCGCGTCGAGGCCATGCCGCCGATCGAAGCATTGGCACCGGGATCGATCGGGAAGAACAGGCCGGTATCGCGCAGATGGATGTTCAGCGCCTCGCGCGTCACACCCGGCTCGACGGTGCAGTCGAGATCCTCCGGATTGACCTCGAGCACCCGGTTCATGCGGCTGAAATCGATCGAAATACCGCCATTGGCGGCATTGACCTGGCCCTCCAGCGAGGTGCCGACACCGAAGCCGATCACCGGCACCTTGTGGGCGGCACAGACCTTGACCGCCGCCTTCACGTCCTCGGCACTCTCGGCAAACAGCACGCCGTCCGGCAACTGCGGCGGGATGTAAGTGGTCGTGTGGGCATGCTGTTCACGGAAGGATTGACCGGTCTGGAAGCGTTCGCCGAAGCTCTGCTTGAGAATGCCGAGCACGGCTGATATCCCCGCCTCGTTGCGTATGCCGGCCTTCGCGTCCTTGAGCGCCATCCCTTTGATCTCCCTGCCATTCCGCAGAAACCATATCGTGTTTCGCTGGGTATGCGGCAAGTCAAAGCGGCTGTCCAGTTAAGAATGGGGAAGATTTCATTCCCCTTTTGTTATACGCCAGTGCGTCGTCTAGACGATCGGTGGATTGAGCCGCGCAAAACCTTCCTGCCGCCGATAGGGGAAATAGGGATAGGGAGCCGTCACGGCGCTGACGGCGTCGAGCCTTTCGATCTCATCCTTCGACAGGCTCCAGCCGACTGCGCCGAGGTTCTGCCTGAGTTGCTCCTCGTTGCGGGCACCGATGATGACGCTCGATACGGTCGGCCGGCCGAGCAGCCAGTTGATGGCGATCTGCGGCACCGTCTTTCCGGTCTCGGTGGCAATGGCATCGAGGACCTCGACAATGTCGAACAGTTTCTCGTCGTCGACGGGCGGGCCGTATTGCGCAGTCTCATGCAGCCGGCTTGCCTGAGGCAGCGGCTGGCCGCGGCGGATCTTGCCGGTCAACCGCCCCCAGGCGAGCGGGCTCCACACCAGGGCTCCGACACCCTGATCGGCGCCGAGCGGCATCAGCTCCCACTCATAATCGCGTCCCGCCAGCGAATAATAGACCTGATGGGCGACGTAACGCGGATGGCCATCACGTTCAGCGGCCGCGAGTGACTTCATCAGTTCCCAGCCGGAGAAATTGGAAACCCCAACATACCGGATCTTGCCTGACGCCACGAGACCGTCGAGCGTCGATAGCACTTCCTCGACCGGCGTCGAGGCATCGAAAGCATGGAGTTGCAGCAGGTCGATATAATCGGTGTCGAGCCGGCGCAGCGCATCCTCCGTTGCCCGGATCAGCCGCGCCCGCGACGTGCCCCAGTCCTGCGGCCCCTCACCCATCGGCAGCGCCGTCTTCGTCGAGATCAGCACGGCATCACGCCGCCCACGGATCGCCTGACCGAGCACCTCTTCGGAAGCGCCGGCGGAATAGACGTCGGCCGTGTCGAAGAGATTGACGCCGGCCTCGAGGCAGATGTCGACGAGCCGCCGCGCCTCTTGCGCATCCGTCGTGCCCCAGGCGCCGAATAGCGGGCCGCTGCCGCCAAACGTGCCGGCCCCGAAGCTCAGCACCGGCACCCTCAGGCCCGATGCGCCAAGATTTCTGTATTCCATGATTCAATCTCCTGTTTTTTAAGAGATAGATCCGATCGGATTGATGATATAGATTGCCTTAAAGCATATCATCTATGATTTGAATTCATCATGAGCCGTCAGGACATCAATCGATCGGGCGAAATGGAAGTTTTCGTCAGCGTCGTCGAGCGTGGTGGTTTTTCCGCTGCCGCGCAAGTGAAGCGCATGACGCCTTCAGCCGTCAGCAAGCTCGTCGCCCGGCTGGAGGCGCGTCTCGGCGCCCGCCTCGTCAACCGCTCAACCCGCAAGCTGCAACTGACGCCGGAGGGCTGCGCCTTCTACGAGCGCAGCATCGCGATCCTTGCCGATATCGCCGAGGCCGAACGTCAGGCTTCGTCAGGCGAACAGGCCTCGGGCCGCATCCGCATCAACACCAGTGGCTCCTTCGGCAATCATGTGCTGGCGCCGCTCCTGCCCGCCTTCATGGCGCTTCATCCCGCCGTGACGCTCGATGTTGCCCACACCGACAGGGTCGTCGACCTGATGGAGGAGCGCGCCGACGTCGCGATCCGCACAGGCCCCTTGAAGAACTCCAGTCTCATCGCCCGCAAGCTCGGCGCCACCCGCAAGCTCATCGTCGCCTCCCCCGATTATCTCAAGCGTCACGGCGAGCCGTGCACGATCGCCGATCTCCGCCGCCACTGCCGCATCGGCTTTTCCTACGCCCGCGCCGTCGAGGGCTGGCCGCTGCGCGAGGGCGGCGAGATGGTGACGGTGCCGATCACGCCGGGCGTGCAGGTCGGAGACGGCGAAGCCATGCGCCATCTCGCGATTGCCGGCGCCGGTCTCGCTCGCCTTGCCGCCTTCACCGTGCGCGCCGATCTCGAAGCCGGCCGGCTGATACGGGTGCTGGAAGCGGCCAATCCTGGCGACACGGAAGAATTCTACGCTCTCTATATGGGCCAGGGCGGACCACTGCCGGCGCGCGTGCGCGCCCTGCTCGATTTCCTCGTCAGCCATGTGCGTCTCTGATGAGATAACAAGGACTTGCGGCGGCGGCTTGAATCAAAATCGCATGACAGATCGCCGGGAAGCCAGATTTCGCACCAGATTTCGCAATTGACCGCGCTCGCGGCAGCCGCCTATACCGAGGCCGCGCCGACCGGCCCTTCAGCCGGCCTCTCTTCGTCATGCCGGAGCTTCCTCCCAATCTTCAGCCTGAGGGCTTGGCACCGGCCGGGAAAGATACGGGGATTCATGTCACTCAGCCATGCACGCCGCCTGCTGCGGGATGCCGGCCTGCCGAAATGGGCGTTACTACTCGCGCTGTCCACCGCCTTCACCGTCTTTCTCGAACTCTTCGCCCTGCCCGCCTCGCTGCTGATCGGACCGATGGTCTCCGCCATCGTGCTGGCGCTGACCGTCGGCAAGGGAAAGCTTCGCATACCGCTTCAGCCGCTGCAGTTCGGCCAGGTCCTCGTCGGCCTGATGATGGCGCGCACCATCACCCCTGATATTCTCGGCGCCATGGCGAAGGACGCGCCGCTCTTCCTGCTGTTCGTCTTCTCGGTTATCGCCATCGCCACCGGCCTCGGCTGGCTTCTGACACGCTGGCAGGTCCTGCCGGGAACGACCGCCGTCTGGGGTTCTTCGCCGGGTGCGGCCTCGGCCATGGTCATCATGTCGGAAGCCTATGGCGCCGATGCCCGTCTCGTCGCCTTCATGCAATATCTCAGGGTCGTCTTCGTCGCCGTCGGCGCTTCGGTGATCTCACGCCTTTGGGTGGCCGCAGACGGTACCCAGCCGCCGCCGCTCGTCCTCTTTCCCCCAGTCGACTGGCCAGCCTTTGCGGCGACGATCGCCTTCGCCGGCTTTTGCGCCTATGGCGTGCGCCGCCTGCGCATCCAGGGCGGCATGATCATCGTGCCGCTCTTCCTCGGCGCCTTCCTGCAGGGCATCGGCCTCCTGAAGATCGAGCTGCCGATGTGGCTGCTCGCCATCGCCTATGCGCTGGTCGGCTGGAGCATCGGCCTGCGTTTCACCCGCTCGATCATCACCCACGTCGCGCGCGCCCTGCCGAGGGTGGCAGCCTGCATCGTGCTGCTGATGGCGCTTTGCGGCTGCATGGCAGCGGCACTTCACCATTTCGCCGGCATCGATCCGCTGACGGCCTATCTCGCCACCAGCCCCGGCGGCGCCGATTCCGTCGCCATCATCGCCGCGTCAAGCGATGTCGACGTGCCCTTCGTGATGGCGATGCAGACCGGCCGTTTCCTGGTCATCCTGCTGATCGGGCCGGCGCTCGCCCGCTTCATCGCCCGCCGGTCCGGCCTTGCGGAAAATCCCGCCTAAGTCCGGAAATCGTCAGCGCACCTGGCCCACTAGCCTCACGCCCGGTTATTCCCTAAATTGCTTCAATGAACTTCACTGTGCTGAAAAATGGATAACTCAGGACTGTCTCTCGACAGAATGCGTACCTTTGTTCGCGTCGCCGAGCGAGGCAACCTCTCTACTGTGGCTAGGGAACTCGGCATCGGTCAATCCACCGTAACGCGGCATCTCAATGAACTCGAGGACGCGGTCGGTGTGCCTCTCCTCAGCCGAACCACGCGTCGTGTCACCCTTACGGACGAAGGCAGCCGCTATTATGCGAACTGCCTTCAGGTATTACGCCTGGTCGAGCAGGCTGCCGAGGAAGCCAGGAATGCGCGTCGCGCGGCCGCAGGCGCAGTCAGGCTTTCGTGTACTGCAGCGCTTGGCGTGATGCACATCACCCGCCTGATCTTCGAATTTCAGGACCAGCACCCTGATATCCGCGTCGACCTCAACTTGACCGACGAGCGCATCGACCTGGTACGCGAAGGCGTTGACCTGGCGATCCGGCTTGGACCTCTCACCGACAGTTCCATGAAGCTCCATGCGCTCGGAAAAAGCCACCGGCTGCTGGTCGGCGCTCCGGCCTATTTCTCCGCTCATGGGCGGCCGGAGCGCCCGGACGATCTCTCGCGACACGAAACCATCATAATGTCCAATGTGGCCGGGAGCGATCAGATCGCTCTCTCCTCCCGCCATGGCGAGAATCTGACGGTTCCAGTCAATGGGAGGCTGCGCGTCGATCACGGGCTTGCGGCGCGCGAAGCCCTTGCCGCAGGGCGCGGCATAGGTCCCACCCACCTTTGGCTGGTCCACGATCTCTTGGACGACGGCCGGCTCGAGGTCGTGCTCGAAGACTATCGTCCGTCGCCGGTCCCGCTGAGCCTGCTCATCGTGCCCGAGCGTTCCGCTCTTGCCCGCGTTCGCCTTCTCACCGACTTTCTTGTCGCCGAGATTTCCAAACTGCCGGGAATTCGGCAATCGTGATTTAGAGCCCGAAAGATCGCTTGTCGCCGCGCCAGCCCGTGGTCCGTAGATACTGCTCCCAATCGAGCGCCTCGGGATTGAGGCGACGGCTCCATTCCAGATCATGCTCCTTGCCGAAATAACCATATTCGACGGCATACTCGACCATCCCCAGAAGCTCGCGCACGAAAAGCTCGTTGGCGGCGAATTCCGGAAAATACCGCAGCAGGCCATCCCTGGTGAAAGCGTTTCGATATTCTGCCTTGAGGCCGGTTACCTCTCGGAAGGTTTCGACCATCTCGCGCGGCGAGATGATATCGCCGACGATCGGCAGCGTTTTGCCGTTGTAGCGCTCGGGATTTGAGAAAATTTCGAGCACTGCCGGCCCGGTCGCCGTGAGCGGATCGACAAAAGGCGCTCGAAAATCTTCGGGAAGATAGATCGGCAGCACGAGCGTGTCGCCTTCCATGCGCGGCGGATAATATTCGAGAAGGTTCGTGTAGAAGAATGCCAGCATGACGAAGGAATGAGAGATCGGCAGACCGCGAATATAGTCTGCAACGCGCGCTTTGTCGGTGAAGTGCGGAGCAAACTTCGTCCCGCCGGAGATGGCATCGACATTCTCGAGCGTGCTGAAGACGATATGTCCGACGCCTGCCTCAACCGCTGCATCCGCCAGTTGGCGGCCGATAGGAGCCTCTATGGTCGCCGGCGGCATGACGGGCGGCGTCATCAGAAATGCCCCGTCCGCGCCTTTGAAGG
This sequence comes from Rhizobium chutanense, assembly GCF_002531935.1. Lineage (GTDB taxonomy): Bacteria > Pseudomonadota > Alphaproteobacteria > Rhizobiales > Rhizobiaceae > Rhizobium > Rhizobium chutanense. The sequence goes on from NZ_NWSV01000002.1 coordinate 86,294, forward strand.
CAGCAACGAGATCCTTCTGGAAGCCAAGCTGGAGAGGGACGGTTACAATTTCAGCCCCAAGCCCCTCCAGGCTTAAAGCCTCGGGTGAATCCTTTTTTCGGGTTAGGGCGCGTACGCGAAAACGCTCGCTGCGAAGGAGCGATGATGCGACGCTTCGGCCCTGTTTGCTGGTGGCACCGACAATTGCGATGAGTGGCTTATCATTTGCTGACATAGTTGTGCCTCGAACTTTCCCTGTCACTGACTGCCGATTCCACAGCCAGGCGTCATACTGGAGAGAGCTTTCGGCTGATGCCGATCGCTCGGACCCGGGAGACAACTTATGTCATCAAGCTTTCTTGCTGTAGGCATGCGCAATGCATATGATAATGCCGTTTTACGGATAAATACCGTGGCCGGCCGCGCCTATCGACCGCTGAAGCGTTGTCTCGCAGCCTCGGTGACGGGCGTATAAAACGCGACGCGGGTGCCCTCCGGGTCAGAGAACTGAACCGTGCGATTTCCCCACGGCAAATTCTTGGGCTCATGCACCACCTCGACATGATCCTTGAGCCGAGCGAATTCAGCGTCGACGTCCGACACCATGAATTCAAGAATGGCGGTTTTGTTGGCGCGTGGCTCCGCACTGCCCTCCTTGAAGAGCGCGACCGTTTCCGCGCTCCCGATCGCCACGACGGCACCGGGTGTGACGATCTCGGCAAAGACGGGAGCAAGCCAGTCCGCGCGATAGCCCGTCACGAGCTCATAAAAGGCCACCATGCTTTCGATATCCGAAGCGACGAGACGGGTGGATACGAGTTTCATCATTTTCTCCTTCACGCATAATGATCTCTTTGGCTGCTCTTGTGACATAATCATCCTGCCAGCGTTGTGGCAGCAGGAGTCACCAGCCATGCGAAAAGCGGAACGGCTTTTTCAGATCATCCAGATACTTCGAAGATCAAACCGTCCGGTCACCTCGGCGCAGCTTGCGGACGAACTCGAGGTCGCACGACGAACCGTCTATCGTGACATTGCCCACTTGATTGGCCAGCGCGTTCCCATCGAAGGGGAAGCTGGCTTTGGCTACGTCCTCGACCCACGATACGATATGCCCCCGCTGATGCTGACTGCAGAGGAAATCGAGGCTGTTCTGCTGGGCGTTCAGATGGTGGCAAAGCTGGGTGACCCGGCAATCAACACTGCGGCCAGAGATGTCATCGCAAAGATTGCATCCACCGTACCGGACGACCTTCTTCCGTTCATTGCCGAACCTGCGGTCAGCCTGAAACCTGGCGAGGTCATGGACAGCCTGACGTTCGACAGTCGTCCAATCCGGCGGGCGATCAGGGAGGGGCGAAAGATTGAGCTTGAATATCGCGCCGCGAATGGCGCGGTAACCAGCCGTATCGTGTGGCCGGTGCTGCTCGGCTATGAGGATGCGCGCTGTCTTTTGATCGCATGGTGCGAATCGAAACAGGCCTTTCGCCATTTTCGCACCGAACGCATTCTCGATCTCAAGGTTCTCGAGGAGACCATCGGCCTGTCCAGAGGCAAATTGAGACAGCAATGGCTGCAATGGCGTGAAGCCGAACTTTCCCGTTCGCACCAAGCGCTATGATATGCTGCCGTTGCTGACCTTCGCTGTCCGCTGAAGCCCGGCCCAGCGCCCCGGCGTCACCCCATAGGCTTTCTTGAAATGCCGGATGAAATGCGCCTGGTCGGCAAAGCCCGTGGCGGCCGCCACATCGGCAAACCCCTCGCCCTCGCCCATCAGTGCCTTTGCCTGCTGCAGCCGCCGCATCAGCATGTAGCGGTGCGGGCTGGTGGCAAAGGCCGTGCGGAAATGCCGTGACAGGGTGAAACGGTCGAGACCGGTAATGCTCTCCAGCTCGCCGGAGCGCACTGGCCTGAGCGCATGCGCCTCCAGATAATCGCGCGCCGCCCGCACCTGTCTCCAGGCAACCGTGCCGAGAGCCCGGCGCCGCACCTGCGAATGCCGCGACAGGCCGCCGGCCACCCGGCTGACGAAATCATCGACGAAAAGCTCGTCCAGTTCCCGGTCGAGCTCACTGAGTGCTGCGAGCAGCACCTGCGCCAGTGCGCCGTCGGCGATCACGGGCTGATCGACGAAGGGAAGGCCTATCTTTTCCGCCTCAAGGCATTCCATCAACAGCGCTGGCTCCAGATAGAGCATGCGGTAATGCAGCCCGTCCTCGGTCCCCGCCCCACCGTCATGCTCTTCGTCCGGATGCAGCACGATCACCTGCCCCGGCAGGCTGAAGCGCCGCTCGCCGCGATAGGTGAAGGTCTGCACGCCCTGCAGCGTGACGCCGAGTGCATAGGTATCGTGCCGGTGCGGCTCGAAGACATTGCCGGAGAATTGCGCCTCGATGCGCTCGATACCCGGAAAGGACGGCGCAGTCAGGATGCCGCTGCCCCCTTGCGGCTCGCACAAACGTTCAAGACCCTCGAAGGCCTGTGGCGTTAGATCCTGGTTCAACGCGACACCCGATGAAAGAGACTGGAATGTTTGATACCAAAATTGCGATCGTCCTGCGAAACAATCTTACCGGCTGGCAGAAGCTGAATGTCACCGCCTTCCTGATGACCGGCGTTGCCGGCGGGCACCCCGAAATTATCGGTGAGCCCTACAAGGACCGGGCCGGTAACCTCTATAATCCGTTATCGATCCAGCCGATCATCGTGCTCTCCGCCGACGAGGCGACGATGCCAGCCATCCACCGCCGCGTGCTGGAACGCGATGTCACCGCTTCTCTTTTCATCGAGGAGATGTTTGCGACCGGCCACGATGCGGCCAACCGCGCCGTGTTCGCCGAATTCGCACCCGACGACGCCAAGGTGGTCGGCATCGCGTTGCGCGCCGAAAAGAAAATCGTCGATAAAATCACCAAGGGCGCAACGATGCAGCACTGACAAAAAAGGCCGGGAGCGACCCGGCCTTTCCTAGAAGGGCATGAGCCAGACTCAGCCTTGTGTGATCGGCGCGATCTGGATCTCGACGCGGCGGTTCTGGGCGCGGCCGGCCTCGCTGGCGTTGGACGCAACCGGCTGGGACGGGCCGAAGCCGACGGCGGAGACGCGGCGCTGGTCGATGCCCTGGCCGCCGAGATAATCGGCAACCGAAAGCGCGCGGCGCTGCGACAGATCCTGATTGTGCTGCAGGCTGCCGGTCGAATCCGTATGACCGTTGACGTCGATCAGCGTGCGATTGAATTTGCGCAGCACGATCGCCACCGAATTCAGTGTCGGATAGAAGCCGGGCTTCACCGCGTCCTGGTCGACGTCGAAGGTGATGTTCGACGGCATGTTGAGAATGATGTTGTCGCCGTTGCGGGTCACCGAAATACCGGTGCCTTGGAGCTGGGCGCGAAGCTCGGATTCCTGCTGATCCATATAATTGCCGATCGCACCGCCGGCGAGAGCGCCGACGCCGGCGCCGATCAGCGCTGCGTTACGCTTGCCGTGGCCGCCGCCGCCGACTGCCACGCCGACGAGAGCGCCGCCGATCGCGCCAAGTGCTGCGCCACCCGCCGTATTGGAAACCTTCTGCTCGCCGGTATAGGGATCTGTCGTCGTGCAGGCGCTGAGATAACTTGCTGCAACAGCCAGAAGTAGGAATTTCTTGATCATGGACAGGACGGTCTCCGTTCAAAACTGATGCGAGCAAATGGCAAGGATTGCGGCAAGAAAATGAAGATGTTCCCTTGATAGGGGAATTTCAGGCGCCGAAACAGCAGCCATGTTGCGGGAATGCGCTGATATCACCAGTTTTTGAAGGTGCAGCGCCTGCTTGCTTTATATAACGGCGTCCACCTCTCCTTCCTCATTCCTGTGCTCGTCACAGGAATCCAGCCACCGCGCGTCCGCGCGGTGAGTGACTCAATACGACGGTTGAAAAAGTCTCTCGCGCCCAAGGACTTGGGCGCACTGGATTCCTGTGACGTCCCTCGGGCAAAGCCCGAGGAGGGAATGAGGGAGAGTGAGGCTAACACAGCCCTCAAATCTTCCGCAGATATACAGGGACACCACATGATTCGAGAAACGGCGCAGCACTGCCCCAGCGTCCAATCGCCCCATCAGAAATTCTGGAACAGCTGCCTGACCGTGTCGTAGGTTGCATTGGCGATATTGAGCGATTGCAGCCCGAGCTGCTGCTGCGTCTGCAGTGCCTTGAGCTTGCTCGACTCTTCCTCCATGTCGGCATCGACGAGCCGGCCGATGCCGGCGGTGTTGTTGTCGTGCAGCTTGGTGGCGAAGTCGTTCTGCAGGTTGATGCGCTTTTCCAAAGCACCGAAAGCCGAGCCGACTGTCGTCAACTGCGACAGCGCAGCATCGACGACACTGATCATTTCACCGACCTGTCCTTGCGTCGTGGTGGACGAAAGCGAGATCACCACTTGTCCCGTGGTCGTGCCGTTTTTGCTCGTCATCAGCACGTAGTTTTGCGAGGTGCCGAGTTCGGTGGCGAAATGGTCGGATGTCAGCACGCCGTATTCGCCCGTCCCGGTGGCGCGATCGTCGATCAGATAACGCGCATCCTTGGAGGTCGTGGACCCTACAGGCGTATTGTCGATATGGTAGCTCAGCATGCCCACAGACACCGTGCCGTCGGCGTTGCGGATGAAGGAGGCCGGGATCTGGCGCGGCTGCGTCGGCGTCGTGTCGTTGTTGAGGACCACCCAATTGTCACTGTTGAAGGTCGCCGATTCCGAGACGCTGCGCAGCTGTTCCTGCAACTGCTTGATCTCTTCATTGATCTTGTCCTTGTCGACCCCGTCTTCACTCGCAGCCACCAGCTTGGCCTTGATCTCCGAGACGACATCGATGACGTTCTGGACGCCGGTATAGGCCGTGCCCATCGTGGCAGCTGCCATGCCGAGTGCATCCTGTACCGCGGAAATTGCCTTGTTGTCGGTACGCGCGGTGGTGGCGACCGACCAATAGACGGCGTTGTCACTGGCTTTGGCGACGCGCAGGCCCGTCGTGACGTGGTTCTGGGTGACATCCATCTTCCGGTTGATATCGCGCAATACATGGAGCGCCGCATCAACGGAGACGCGCTGGTAAATACTCACGGGACTAAACTCCAAAACACAACAAACGCAAACAGAACAAGAAATGAACCGTCCGCGCAGACAATCATGTCCGGGGTCGCCGGATTTCCAGCGCATTGCGGCCTTCAAGAAACGGCGAAGGCCAGTCGGTTCCTGCGAACGATCATTGCCGTTTTATGCTTAATAAACGGCTAATCTTCAGAAGTAATTTAGCTTATTTCTCAAGCCTTCATACACCATAGCAAACGCCGCCAAACGGGCGTCTGGCGGCGTTACGAAATCGGATGAAAGTCTTATTCGGCAGCCTGCAGCTGCTCATCGTCAGGCGCGGCACGCGGCCGCGTGGCGATCGCCATCTCCTCGTGCAGCCGTGCTTCCTCATGGGCGTGCGGCTTGGCGAAGCGGGCAAGCAGGAGATAGGCAACCGGCGTGATGAACAGCGTCACCAACGTCGCAGAACCGAGACCGCCAACGATCACCCAGCCGAGCGCGACGCGCGCTTCCGCGCCTGCGCCATGGGCAAAAACCAGCGGCACGCCGCCGAGGATGGTGGCGATCATCGTCATCATCACAGGGCGAAGGCGCAGCGCGCAGGCCTTCTCGATCGAGGAGCGAACGTCCTCGCCCCTGTCGCGCAGCTGATTGGCGAATTCGACGATCAGGATGCCGTTCTTCGCCATCACCCCGACGAGAAGCACGAGGCCGATCTGGCTGTAGATATTCAGGCTGGAGCCGGTGATCACCAGCGCGAAGACCGCGCAGGCAAGACCAAGCGGCACCGTCGACATGATGATCAGCGAGGACAGCACGCTTTCGAATTGCGCGGCCAGCACCAGGAAGATGATGACGATGGCAAAGCCGAAGGTCAGCGCCATACCGCTTGAATTCTCCTCGAGCGTTGCGGCCTCCGCCAGCGGCAACAGACGCGAACCTGCCGGCAGCAGCGGCGCGGCAAGTTCCGTCACCTGTTTGACGGCGACGCCGAGCGACATGCCGTTTTTGAGGCCGGCGGTGATCGCCACGGAAGCGAGCTGCTGCTCGCGGTTGAGCTGCGGCGCGACCGAGCCTTCTGTCATCGTGGCGATGACCGACATCGGCACGATCTTGCCGTCACCGGTCTTCAGGAACACGTTTTCGAGGTCGGTCGGGTCGTCGATCGGCCGCGTCGTCGAGGTCAGAAGCACGGGATAGGATTCGCCGTCGACGAAGACGTCGACTACCGAGCGCCCTTCGAGCAGCGACTGGATCGCCGTCGATAGCCCCGATATGTCGATGCCGAGATCGGAAGCGCGTTCGCGGTCGATCGCCACCGACACCTGCGCCTGGCTGGGCTCGTTGGTCAGGCGCGGCGTATCGTACTGACCGGTGGCGTCGAGCGCCTGGACCAGCTTGGCGGCCGCCGCCGTCAGCGCCTCGTGATCGTTGCCGATCAACGCCATCTGCACGCCGCTGCCGGCGCCGCGAATGCGCAGGCTGTTGGAGGAGATGGCGTTGCCGCGCAGTGCCGGCACCTTCGATGCCGCCTGATTGATGTCGCCGACGATCTCCGCCTGCGTCCTGTGCCGCTCTCCCCAGGGGGCAAGCGTCAGCACCATGAAGCCGCTATTCAGCGAACCGCCCTGGCCGGAGATCGAGAAGATGTTGCGAATGTCGCCGCTCGTCACCAGCGGCTGCAGATATTCCTCGACGAGCTGCATCTTGTCGCGGGTATATTCGAGGCTCGATCCCTGCGGCGTCGTCAGCCGCATCATCACCATCGACCGGTCCTCTTCCGGCGTCAGCTCGCTCTTGACGGTGGAAAAGGCGATGACCGCCGCACCGGCGAAGATCACCGAGAACAGAATGACGACGAAGGGCGCATTGAGGCAGCCGTGCAGCGCCCATTTATAGAGATCGGCAAGCGCCCCGCCGAAGCGGCCGAGCGCGCCATGATCTTCGAGCATCGGCTTCGTCAGCATGCGCGAGGCCAGCATCGGGCAGAGCGTCAGCGCCACGATCGACGACAGCCCGACCGAGAAGGCGAGCACGAAGCCGAATTCGCGGAACAGGCCGCCGACCTGCCCCGGCAGGAAGGAGAGCGGGATGAAGACGGCCGCCAGTGTCGCCGTCGTGGCGATGACCGCGAAAAACACCTCGCGCGTGCCGAGCACGGCGGCCGCCCGCGGCCCCATGCCTTCCGCGCGCCGGCGCACGATGTTTTCGAGCACGACGATCGCGTCGTCGACGACGAGACCGGTCGCCAGCACGATCGCCAGCAGCGTCAGGATGTTGATCGAGAAGCCGACCATATAGATCGCCGCCAGCGTGCCGATCAGCGCCACCGGCATGCTGACCGCCGGAATCAGCGTCGCCCGCCAGTCGCGCAGGAAGAGATAGATGACGGCGGTGACGATGACGGCGGCAAGCACCAGCGCCAGCACCACCTCGTGGATCGCCCCCTGGATGAAGACGGCGTCGTCGCTGGTGATCGCGATCGTCGTTCCCTCCGGCAGCGTCTTCGACAGTTGCTCGACGGCGGCCTTGATGCCGGTCGAAATGTTCAGCGTGTTCGACTGCGCCTGGCGGATGATGCCGAGGCCGATGCCCGGCTTGCCGTTCGAGCGCAGCGCCGTTTCGCCGTCTCGCGGCCCGAGCGTCACCGTCGCGACGTCGCCGAGCCGGACGCGGTCCTGCAGCATCACGTTGGAAAAATCTGCCGGCGTCTGGAGACTGGCGGTGGCGCGCACCACGATATCCTGCGTATTGCTCTTCAGCGAGCCGGCCGGCACGTCGAGCGCGGCATTATCGAGCGCCTTGATAAGGTCGCCGATGGTCAGTCCGCGGCTCGCCAGCGCGCCCTGATCGACATCGACACGAAAGACCTTCTCCTGGTCGCCATATTCCTCGACGTCGGCGACACCGTCGATGGAGGCCAGCCGATCGATCACCTCATTCTCGACCAGCTGCGTCAGGTCGTCCATGTTGAGCTTGGTGGAAGTAACGGCAAGACGCATGATCGGCGAGGAATCCGAATCCGCCTTGACGATCTGCGGCGCATCCGCCTCGTCGGGCAGGTTCTGGGTGATCCGGCCGATCGCGTCGCGCACATCGTTGGCGGCAACCGCGAGGTCGATCGCATCGGAGAATTCCAGCGTCACCCGGCTCTGGCCGAAGGAAGAGGTCGACGAGATCGACTTCAGGCCGCTGACGCGGGCGACCGCCCCCTCGATCACCTTGGTCAGTTCCTGGTCGATGGTCTGCGGCGACGCACCGTCGAAGCTGGTGCGCACGGTGACGACGGGACGGTCGACATCCGGCAGTTCGCGCACTTCGACGCCGACATAGGCCGCAAGGCCGGCGACGACCATCAGCGTATTGAACACCAGCGCCAGGATCGGGCGGCGCACGAAAAGCGCGGTGAAGCTCTGTTTGCCCGAGGCCCTGTCCTGATGAATCTCGGTCACGCTCATTGGGTCGCGACCTCCGCATTCGCGGCGACATCGGCGCTCACCCGCACCGCCCCGCCCTCACGCACACGCTGCAGGCCCTGCGTCACGATCTGGTCGCCGTCCTTGAGATCGGCTTTGACGAGCACGAAATCCGGGTTGCGCTGTACGACGCTGACCCGCACCTTGTGCGACTTGTCGTCGTTAACCTGCCAGACGAAGGATCCTTGAGAATCCCACTGCACGGACTGCGGGTCGACGGCCGGATATTTATCGCCGGGAAATTTCATGCTGACACTGAAGGACATGCCGGCGCGCAGTTCATCCGAACTGTTGTCGATCTTGGCGCGCAGGCGAAGCGTGCGGCTTGCCGCGTCGATGCGGTTGTCGACGGCCTCGACCATGCCCGAAAATACCTGTCCGGGCTTTGCCACCGACATCGCCTCGACCGGCTGGCCGACCGACACCGTGTTGGCGAAGCGCTCGGGCACCCAGAAGTCGACGAGGATTTCCGACCGGTCGTCGAGTGTGACGATCGGAATGCTTGTCGTGACGTTGTCGCCGATATTGACCGGTACGATGCCGACGATGCCATCGATCGGCGCAATAATGTTGCGCCGCGCGAGATTGAGTTCGGCCGCCTGCAGCTGCAGCCGCGCCCCCTGCTCGGCGATTTCGGAATCGAACACGTCCATGCGCGACACGCTGGACTTGATGTTGTGATAGAGATTGGATTTCTCGACGGCGGCCTTGACCGCCACATCCGCCTGGCCGCGAGCAATCACCTGTTCCTCGCTGTCGAGCTTGGCGAGCACCTGGCCGGCCTTCACCTTGTCGCCCGACTTGATGAGGATTTCGCGGATCGTGCCCGATGCCTGGGCCGTCACCGCGACCGAACGGATCGCGTCGCCCGTGCCGATGGCGTTCAGCCGGTCGTTGACGACGCCCTGGATGACGGCCTGCGTCGCGACGAGAGTGGCGCCGTTGCGTCCGCCGCCATTGCGGCGGTTCTGCCCCTGCCCTTCGCCCCGCTGCTGCCCTTGTGCCCGGGCGGGCGCGTCAGCATCCGCCGTCTCCTCAGCCTTCGGCGCGATCCTGGAAACGATGCCGTCTGGAATACCTGCATTGCGCATCGTATCGCCGGCCCCGGGCACAAAGAAAACCCACGCGGCAAAGCCGGCAACAATGACGATGAGCGAAAGTATAAACTGCTTCCAAAAAGCCATTCACGTCTCCGGAGGGACTCGAGGTTGGACCAGGGTCGGTCGAAAGAGGCGCTGCGGGATCACAATCCCATGGTGCGACAATATCGCGCGTTTACAGCTTACCGGCAAGCATAAGCAGCCGGCATTACCGATTTGTAATATCAGCGAAGAATGGAAATAACCCGGCCGCTCACTTTTGCTTGAACGAACGCCCGCCATGTCTTCGATACTGCCGATTGAAGGGCGGGATGTCGCACAAAATCTCTGCCGCTATCGGCTAGATGCCTATCGACGCATCGACCATCGCAGGCCCATGACAGCCGCAATCCCCAATATCGGCCATACCGCCCAGAACTGCCCCGTCCAGGTGAGGAGGTTGATGCCGACAAGGCCGAGCGCCACGATTGCCAGCGCGGTGATCTTGCGGTTGAACCGGGTTTGGTCGCGATTCCAGGCGAGCGCCGCGACGACGGCGAGCGCAAGCACCGGAAAGCGCGCCCAGAAAACGCCCTGCCACGATAAAAGATTGATGGCGATCAGGACAGCCGCGATGACGCCGAGCACAGCGAACAGCCTGCGCCTGCCAGGCACCGGTCTTGCCTCGGCGATTTCAGCCACCGGCTGCGGCCGTGCGGGGCCCGATCGTTCGGCAGGCGGCGTTTCGTCCCTGGCATTGCCGATCCTCACCGCATAACTCGGCACGCCTTCATCGACGTTCTTCACCATCAGCGGCCCGAGAAACTCGAAACCGACCGCGACCTTGTTGCGGACCTGATCGTAGACGGTACTGGATATGACGATGCCGCCGGCCGACGCCGAGGCCTGAAGCCGTGCAGCGATGTTGACGCCGTCGCCATAGATGTCGTCGTCTTCGACGATCACATCGCCGAGATTGATGCCGATGCGAAACAGCATGCGCCCCTCTTCCGGGCGGCGGGCGTTGAAACCGGCAAGTTCGTTCTGGGTGTCGACAGCCGCGCGCACCGCCTCGACCACGCTTGGGAAATCGGCGATCAGCCCATCGCCCCAGGTATTGATGATACGGCCGCCATGGCTTTCGATCAGCCGCCCCATCGCCTCCCGGCAGCGCTTCAGCGCCGCAAGCGTCCCCTCCTCGTCAGCCCCCATCAGCCGGGTATAATCCTGCACGTCAGCACAGAAGATCGTCGTCAGCTTGCGCCGCGTTTCACCCATGGTCTCTCGTCTCCGCGCCATCCGTTCCGGAATATTGCTGCAAAGGCCGAATTTGGTTGAGGACATCGATAGGGCGATCGCAGCGGCGGCAGATTACGAAGGCTTTGCCTTTGTTGCCACCGGTAATTGCTGATCGCCAACCCGCGTTTTCCGGCATGCGCGGCGGCATGGACAATTCAATGCCCTTCATTCGCCCAGTCATCGAGCTTCAAAAGCTCCGAAACGCGGACAAAACCCTCGTCACGCGTGACAAGGGTTGCGGCAGTTAGGCCCCTCCCATCGGCTCCCGACCCTTCCAAATCCGGCGCCTCAAGAGAAAACACTCTCACTGAACGATCTTGCGCGGGCTCGCCGTGTGTTCCCTTCCGACAGTGTTCGAACCGTCGATTTCCTGTAGCAAGACGTCATAGCCCCAGAGATCGGCGAGATGTTGCAGGACGAGTTTCGTATCGTCTTCCTGCAGATAGCAGCCATTCATGACGATGTGCTGCAGCAGCAGGCGCCGGTCGCCGGCAAGGTCGACATCGACGATATCGATGGCGGGATCGGTCCAGCCGATATCGTATTCGCGGGAGAGCTGGCGGCGAATACGCAGATAGCCGCGCTCGTTGTGGATGGCCGAAACGAGCACCCCCTCGGCCTGCTCCGGATCGTCGTAGAGATGGAACAGCCGCAACTGCCGGATCAGGTTGGGGCTCAGGAACTGGCTGATGAAACTTTCGTCCCGGTAATTGGCCCAGATGTCGCGCAGGACACCCATCGCATCGCCGCGGCCTGATATATCGGGGAACCACGCACGATCCTCTTCCGTCGGCGCCGTCACGATCCTCTCGATGTCCTGCATCATCGCAAAACCGAGCGCATAGGGATTGAAGCCCGAGAACGGCCGGTCGTCGTAGTTCGGCTGGAACACGACATTGGCATGCGACTTCAGAAATTCGAGAATGTTTCCGTCGCTGATCTGCCCGCGTTCGTGCAGCCGGTTCATGATCTGGTAATGGACGAAAGTGGCGGTTCCCTCGTTCATCACCTTGGTCTGCCGCTGGGGATGGAAATATTGGGCGACATGGCGGACGATGCGAAGGATCTCGCGTTGCCATGGCTGCAGCCGCGGCGCCGTCTTCTCGAGGAAATAAAGGATGTTGTCTTGCGGGAGGCCGAGGGCGGCGCGGCGCTTTTCCAGGCCGATGTCACCCGCCTTCTTCGCCTTGCCGACGGGAACCGTGCGCCACAGATCGTTGAACATCTGCTCTTCGTGGGCCCGGCGCTCCTGCAGCCGCTTCTCCTCCTGGCGGAGGTCGAGGGTGTTCTTGCCGGCATATCGGTGCACCCCATGCGACATCAGCGCGTGCGCCGCGTCGAGCGTGCGCTCGACGGCCACCTCTCCGTAACGTTCCTCGCAACGGGAAATATAGCCCTTGGCGAAATCGAGGTAGTCGAGGATGCCTTCCGCGTCGGTCCAGAGCTTGAAGAGATAGTTGTTCTTGAAAAAGTGGTTATGTCCGAAAGCCGCATGCGCGATGACGAGCGTCTGCATCGTCGCCGTGTTTTCCTCCATCAGATAGGAGATGCAAGGAGAGCTGTTGATGACGATCTCATAGGCAAGGTCGCGCATGCCGCGGCGGTAGAAGGCTTCATGATGGGCAAAATGCTTGCCGAAGGACCAATGGCGGTAGAAGAGCGGCATGCCGGTCGAGGAATAGGCATCCAGCATCTGCTCGGAAGTGATGACTTCGATCTGGTTCGGATAGACGTCGAGGCCGAGTTCGCCGAGCGCGATTGCCTCGCAGGCATCGTGGATCCGCTGCAGCGTTGAAAAATCCCAATCGGCACCTTCGAACAGAAGCAGCTCTTTCGACCTCAGCATCGTGGTCATGGCGTTACCTTCGATTGCGCGTCACGTTTCTGGAAGAGATCGTGGAAAACCGGAAATATCTCGTTTCGCCGGCAGACCTTGCGCATTGAGAGCGGCAGCAGTTCGGAGCGGATCCCATCATAGAGCATCCACAGAGGCGAACGGGATATCGAGGAGTCGCCGCCTTCTTCCCCGACCTCGATATAGGCGAAATACTGGCACAGCGGCAAAATCTCGCGCACCAGCTGGCCGGTCAGGTTTCCGTCCGAATGGGCGTTGTCGCCGTCCGAGGCCTGGGCGCCGTAGATGTTCCATTCCGCCGGGTCGAAGCGCGCCGCGATGATCGCCCGCATCGTCGCCAGCGCGCTGGATACCAGCGTGCCGCCCGTTGCCGGACCGTAAAAGAAGGTTTCCTCGTCGACTTCCTCGGCCCTGTCGGTATGGCGGATGAAGACGATCTCCACTTTCTTGTAGCGCTTCGACAGGAAGAGGTAGAGCAGCAGGTAGAACCGCTTCGCCAGGTCCTTCATGTGTTCCGACATCGAGCCGGACACGTCCATCAGGCAGAACATCACAGCCTTTGCCACAGGCTTCGGCTCGTTTTCAAAGCGGCGATACCGGACGTCGAGCGGATCGATATAGGGAATGCGCCGGCTTTTATCTCTCAGGGTCTTGAGTTTCGCCTCAAGTGCCACGCGGCTCTCGTCGTCCTCGCATTCCGCGATCTGCCGCTGCAGGGCTTCGATCTCTTCCCGGCGCGGACGGTGAAGCGCGACACGGCGCATCATCGCGAGCTTCGTCGTGCGACCGACGGCGATGTTGGAAGGCGATCCGGATACGGAATAGCCGGCCCGGAACGGCGTTTCCTCCTCGGTTTCGGCCAGGCGCCGTTTGGCAAGATCCGGCAGTTCCAGATCGTCGAGGAACACGTCGAGGAATTCTTCGCGCGTCAGCACGAAACGGAAGCCGTCCTCGCCGTCGCCCTCGCCTGCATCCTTGGGTTTTCCGCCCCGGCTCCCCGGCGGGCGCGGGAGGATGTCACCCTCGACGAAGGCCCTGTTTCCAGGCAGGATGTGATCGTGGATGCCTCCGCCGCCCCGGCGCAAATTCGGTTCGGCCATTCCATCGATCGGCAGGCTGATCTCCCCGCCGTCGAGCACGTCGCGGATGTTGCGGTTTTGCAGAGAGCGTTTCACCGCCTGCTGCACGGCGCCCTTCATGCGTCGAAGGAACCGCTGCCGATTTTCCAGACTTTTACCGCGCGGATTTAACCGCCGGTCGACAATGTGCATAATGGCTCCGCATTAACTTGCCTGTTTGACGCGCATGTACCATTCCACAAGGCGTCGAACCTGCCTCTCGGTGTAACCCCGCGCGGCCATGCGCGAGACGAATTCGCTGTGCTTCTTTTCCGTTTCGGAATCCTTCTTCGATCCGAAGGAAATAACCGGCAAGAGATCCTCGACCTGGGAGAACATCCGCTTTTCGATGACTTCCCGAATTTTCTCGTAGCTGGTCCATGACGGATTCTTTCCGCCGTTGGCTGCCCGCGATCTCAAGCAGAACTTGACGATTTCGTTGCGGAAATCCTTCGGATTGGCGATTCCCGCCGGCTTCTCGATTTTCGTCAGTTCCTGGTTGAGGAGCTCGCGGTCGAGAAGCTGGCCGGTATCGGGATCCTTGAAGTCCACATCTTCGATCCAGGCATCGGCATAATCGACGTAGCGGTCGAACAGGTTCTGTCCGTAGTCCGCATAGGATTCAAGATAGGCCTTCTGGATCTCATTGCCAATGAACTCTGCGTAACGCGGTGCAAGATCGGCCTTGATGAACTCCAGATAGCGCTTCTCGACATCGTCGGAAAACTGCTCGCGGCGGATCGACTGCTCCAGCACATACATCAGGTGAACCGGATCGGCGCCGATGTCTGTGGTGTCGTGGTTGAAGGTGGAGGCAAGCACCTTGAAGGCGAAACGGGTCGATATTCCGTCCATACCCTCATCGATGCCGGCAGCATCCCGGTATTCCTGAACGCTGCGGGCGCGTGGATCGGTTTCCTTAAGGCTCTCGCCGTCATAGGTGCGCATCTTCGAGAAGAACGTCGAGTTTTCGTGTTTGCGCAGGCGTGACAGCACGGAAAAACGGGCGAGCATTTCGAGCGTTGCCGGGGCGCATGGCGCATCGGCGAGTTCCGACCCCTCGATCAGCTTCTCGTAGATCTTCTGCTCTTCCATCACGCGCAGGCAATAGGGCACCTTGATCACGCAGATACGGTCGATGAAGGCCTCGTTGTTCTTGTTCGCCTTGAAGGTCTGCCATTCCGCTTCGTTCGAATGCGCCAGAACGATCCCCGAGAAGGGTATCGCGCCGATATTCTCGGAGCCGATATAGTTACCCTCCTGCGTCGCCGTCAGCAGCGGATGCAGCATCTTGATCGGGGCCTTGAACATCTCGACGAATTCGAGAATGCCCTGATTGGCGCGGTTGAGCCCGCCCGAATAGCTGTAGGCATCGGGATCGTTCTGCGAATAGGTCTCGAGCTTGCGGATGTCGACCTTGCCGACCAGCGACGAGATATCCTGATTGTTCTCGTCTCCGGGCTCGGTCTTGGCGATGGCGATCTGGCGCAACCGCGAAGGCTGAACTCTGACGACGCGGAAGCGGGAAATATCGCCGCCGAAATCGTCAAGCCGCTTCAGGCACCACGGGCTCATCAGCCCGTTCAGGCGCCGCAGCGGGATGCCGTATTGCTCCTGGAGCAGCGACCCCATCGTCTCCGGATCGAAGAGATTGAGCGGACTTTCGAAAACAGGGCTGATCTCGTCGCCGGCCTTCAGCACATAGATCGGATGAACCTCCATCAACAGCTTCAGCCGCTCCGCCAAGGACGACTTGCCGCCGCCGACCGGGCCGAGCAGGTAGAGGATCTGCTTGCGCTCCTCCAGCCCCTGCGCGGCATGCCGGAAGAAGGACACGATGCGTTCGATCGTTTCCTCCATGCCATGGAAGCCGGCAAAGGCCGGATAGATGCGGATGGTCCTGTTCATGAAGATACGGCCGAGGCGCGCGTCCCTGGCGGTGTCGACCATCTGCGGCTCACCTATCGCGGCGAGCAGGCGCTCGGTCGCATTGGCATAGGCGATCGGGTCCTTTTTGCAGAGATCGAGATACTCTTGCACCGACATATCGGTTTCACGGCGCGCTTCATAACTGCGCGTAAACGCATCGAATACGGATTCACTCAGCATGGTACCTCCATTAAGGTTATGCCGCAGGCTCTAAGCCGTATAACCATCCAGATGGTCACGGCGTTCCTAAGAATCAATAATTTCGCAGATATATTCGACGCCCACCGGCTGTTTCTAGCAATGCACAAAAGTGTGCATGCACCGGTTCTTTTTTGAACTCTACGAAACTGTTCATTATTGTAGTTGAGAAGGGTGCCTTCGCGATATCAGCACATTTCACGACGTGACAGAAAGATGAAAAGGGTGTGCAATGTCGCCCGTGATTCGAACTCTCGAAAAATCGACGATTGGCAGCCGGATCTGCGCAAAGTCGATGCTGGACAGCACGTGCCGATGCGCCCCAGACAGATGGAAGCGGGCGCATCCCGGCCGCTAGATCATGCGCCCGCCGAGATAATTCAGCCGTTGAACGCCTTTTCCAGTGCAGCGACATCGATCTTGACCATGCCGAGCATCACCTCGGTCACGCGCTTCGCCCGCTCGCGGTCGCTGTCGGCGATCATTTCAGAAAGAACACGCGGCACGATCTGCCAGGAAAGACCCCAGCGATCCCTAAGCCAGCCGCAGGCCTCCGGCGTGCCGCCATTGGCGAGAAAGGCATCCCAGACCCGATCGATCTCCACCTGGCTTTCCAGCAGAATCGCAATCGAGAACGAATGGTTGAAGCTGTCGAGCGGGCCGGCCTTCATCGCCAGGAAGGCCTGGTCGCCGAGCGTGAACTCGATCAGTTCGACGCTGCCGGGAGGCCCGCTCGGCGTTTCCGCCGGCAATATGGTGGTGCGACCGATCCTGGAATTCGGGATGATCGACACGTAGAATTCGACCGCTTCGCGGGCTTCCTCGGCAAACCAGAGATTTGAAACGACCTTCGGCATGAACAGCTTCCTTGTTGACGGTTGATCCGGACCGTTGTCCGATGAACCAAGGACGGCCGCCCCGGATCGGTTCCGACAGGCTGCACCAGGATTTTTTTCGGCCGCCTTCGCCGTAGGGAGGTCGCAGCCGCAACTTCCGCGCCTGGGAAACCTCTTGGGATAGCGGCGGTTCGGGAATGAAAGCAGAACATCTTTTCTGGTCTTTCCATCCCGAATCACTACATTACGCGCCATGAGCAACAGTTTCGACGATATTCCCTTTTTCGACGAAGAGCCGGGCGAGATGGCGCGCAAGCCGCAGCCGCCTGCCGCGCCCGCCGGAAGAGCGCCCGCCGGCGGCGGCATTGCCGCCCGCGCCATGGCGGCGCGTGACGGTGGCAAGCGGCCGGATTATCTCGCCGGACTGAATCCGGAACAGACCGAAGCGGTCGAAACCCTGGAAGGCCCAGTCCTCGTGCTCGCCGGCGCCGGCACCGGCAAGACGCGCGTGCTGACCACCCGCATCGCCCATATCCTCAATACCGGCCGCGCCTTCCCCTCGCAGATCCTCGCCGTCACCTTCACCAACAAGGCCGCCCGCGAGATGAAGGAGCGCATCGCGCTGCTCGTCGGCGGCGCCGTCGAAGGCATGCCGTGGCTCGGCACCTTCCATTCGATCGGCGTCAAGCTGCTGCGCCGCCATGGCGAGCTCGTCGGCCTGAGCTCCGGTTTCACTATTCTCGACACCGACGACGTCGTGCGGCTGATCAAGCAATTGATCCAGGCCGAGGGCCTCGACGACAAACGCTGGCCGGCCAAGCAGTTCGCCGGCATGATCGATACCTGGAAGAATAAGGGCCTCGGCCCCGCCGATATCCCCGAGGGCGATGCTCGCGCCTTTGCCAACGGCCGTGGGCGCGATCTCTATTTCGCCTATCAAAACCGCTTGTCTACGCTGAACGCCTGCGACTTCGGCGACCTGCTGATGCATCCGATCGCGATCTTCCGCAAGAACCCGGATCTCCTGAAGGAATATCACGGCCGCTTCCGCTATATCCTCGTCGACGAGTACCAAGACACCAACACCGCCCAATATATGTGGCTGAGGCTGCTGGCCCAGCGGACCAAGGGCGAGCCGCAGAATGTCTGCTGCGTCGGCGACGACGATCAGTCGATCTATGGCTGGCGCGGCGCCGAGGTCGACAATATCCTGCGCTTCGAGAAGGATTTCCCCGGCGCCAAGGTCATCAAGCTGGAGCGCAACTACCGCTCGACCGAACATATCCTCGGCGCGGCCGCCCATCTGATCGCCCACAATGAAGGCCGCCTGGGCAAGACGCTGTTCACCGACCGCGCCGATCCCGACGACGTCAAGGTGCAGGTCCACGCCTCCTGGGATTCGGAGGAGGAAGCCCGCGCCATCGGCGAGGAGATCGAGCAGCTTCAGCGCAACAAACATCTGCTGAACGACATGGCGATCCTCGTGCGCGCCTCCTTCCAGATGCGCGAATTCGAAGACCGCTTCGTCACCCTCGGCCTCAACTATCGCGTCATCGGCGGCCCGCGCTTCTACGAGCGCCTCGAAATCCGCGATGCCATGGCCTATTTCCGGCTGGTGGCGCAGCCGGCCGACGACCTCGCCTTCGAGCGGATCATCAACACGCCGAAGCGCGGCCTCGGCGATACGACGGTGCGCGCCCTCCACGATTATGCCCGCGCCCGCGACATCCCGATGCTGGCGGCCGCAGCCGACATCATCGAGACGGACGAGCTGAAGCCGAAGGCGCGAAAAGCCCTTTTCGACGTGATTCAATCTTTCCGCCGGTGGCAGGAACTGCTTGAAAACACACCACATACGGAACTTGCCGAGCAGATCCTCGAAGAGTCCGGCTATACCGATATGTGGAAGAACGACAAAAGCGCCGAGGCGCCCGGCCGCCTCGAAAACTTGAAGGAACTCATCCGCTCGATGGAAAGCTTCGAGTCGATGCGCGGTTTCCTCGAGCACGTCTCGCTCGTCATGGATGCAGAGACCAACGAGAATCTCGATGCCGTCTCGATCATGACGCTGCACTCGGCCAAGGGCCTGGAATTCGACACCGTCTTCCTTCCCGGCTGGGAAGAAGGCCTCTTCCCGCATCAGCGCTCGCTCGATGAGAGCGGCCGCGCCGGGCTGGAGGAGGAACGCCGTCTCGCCTATGTCGGCATCACCCGCGCCAAGCGCCGCTGCCACATCTGGTTCGTCTCGAACCGCCGCATCCACGGCCTCTGGCAATCGACCCTGCCCTCGCGCTTCCTCGACGAACTGCCGGAAACCCATGTCGAGGTCGCCGAGATGGAGCAGAGCTACGGCGGTTACGGCCGCGGCGGCTACGGCCAGTCGCGCTTCGACAAGGCCGAGCCCTTCGCCAATTCCTATTCCACCCCCGGCTGGAAGCGCGCCCAGGCCAACAAGAACGATGCCACCCGCGACAACTGGGGCAGCCGCTCCGGCCATGCCGTCGAACGCATCGGTTATGGCGAAAGCGGCCCGAAGGGGCGCACGATCGACGGCGAGTTGGTGGCGAAATCGACCTCGTCCGAGCCGTCGAAATTCACCCTCGGCGACCGTGTATTTCACCTCAAATTCGGCAACGGCAACATCACCGGCATCGAAGGCAACAAGCTGACGATCGAATTCGATCGCGCGGGCCAGAAGCGGGTACTGGACGGGTTCGTCGAGCGCGTGTGATCTTGCGGCGAGTGGGAACCCTCACCCGAACATCCGCATACTGCTGAGCCCGAGAATGTCGTTCAGCAGGGCGATCCCCATCCCGACGGCAACGATCGACAATCCGATCAGGAAGAGCCGCCGAGCCTTGTCGTATTTGAGCGCAAGCAGCGAGTCGCGCGCGAGCAGGTCGGCAAAAACCTTCACCTGAATGGCGATACCGACGGTCAGGAACGCCATCGGCAACAGATCGACACGGCTCCAGTCATTGGGATTGGACACCCAGAGACTGATGAAGTTGAGGGAGAAACCGAGGATGATCCCGGTCGCCGTCAGCGATCCGTTGCGGAACGTCGCATCGATTTTTTCGTCTGGCCCAGGCTCGGACATGGCTTCGCTTCCCGCTTTTGCGCAAGAAAGGCAGAAATCGCTGCGACGAGCAAGATCGATCCGGCGTTGCCCCGCTGAGAAGACGGACGAAATGCCGCAGCCGCACAAAGCAGGCCGCATCCTCCATCACTCTCCCACAAGCCGTGCCGGCACGATCTCATCCGATAAAAGGCATAAATTTGCCCGGCTGCGAACACGGAGGCAACCCAAAAAATCCAATATTTTCAATGGAACGATTTTGGTAACCGAAAGGTTAACGCGCGTTGCCCCGCCTCGTCAATCGCACTTCTCCCCTGTCAAAACGTCGCTTTGACGCTTTCCGCAAATCAGCTTAGCCCGGAGGCTGCCCACCCATGAAAGGCGGGCTTCACGACGAACTTTTCGAAGGAGGTTCAAGTGACCAGTGTTTCATCTCTCGGCAGTACATTAACCCAATACCAGTCTCCGCTTTCAAGCCTCGACAAAAATGGCGACGGCGTGATTTCGCCGGACGAACTCGCCGCCGCTTCCCAGTCCTCGACAGCGAGCAAGACCTCGACCGACGACAGCGACGACAAAAGCAGCGACATCGTCAAGAAGATCACCGCCGACATCCTGTCGCTGATGCTGTCCCTGCAGAAGACCGACGGCAGCGATGATCAGGGTGACGGCAGCGATCAGAGCGACGACTCTTCCAAGGGCGTTTTCGCCTCGATGGATACGAATGGCGACGGCAAGTTGACCGAGTCCGAATTCCTCGCCGCCGATACGAGCAGCATCAAAACGTCAGGCGACAGCGATCCGCTGCTCACCAAGGTGTTGAGCGACATGCAGACAGCGCTTCAGGCCTACAACAATACTTACGGCTCTTCCGCCGTGGCGACCGATACCGCAACCGACGACGTGGCGGCGGCCTGACCAGATGAGATGAGGCTCCGCCGGGGGAGCCTCGATCCATCGATTTGCGAAAGCGCCTTGTCAGGCAGCCTGGTTTGGCGGCAGTCGCCGCCTCTGTCGGCTTGCAGCTACCTGTGCTCCCTCGTCATTACTGTCCATTTCAACATGAGAGCCACCCCACATTCCCTCAATGATTGCATTAGCATGTGCTTTTTCAGCCGTTTGCTACCGTTAGTATCAGAATTAGCACTTGCATGTGCGCTCCCGGAAATTCACTAGTGGATGCGCTCAATGTGCTTGGCGTCTTACACTGAAATAAGCGAAGGGATTGGCCTTGATGAAAGCGCTGCTGCTCGTCGACATTCAGAACGGCTTCTGCCCGGGCGGCAATCTGCCGGTGCCGGATGGCGACAAAGTGGTTCCCATCGCAAACAGCCTGATCGACAGCGGCAAATACGACCTGATCGTCGCCTCGCAGGACTGGCATCCGCCGGGCCATGGCAGCTTCGCTTCCTCTCATCCGGGCGCGGCTCCCTTCGAGATGGGCGAACTCGCCGGCAAACCGCAGATGATGTGGCCGGACCACTGTATCCAGGGCACGCGCGATGCAGAACTGCATCCCGCGCTCAAATCGGCAGAGATCGACCTGATCCAGCAGAAGGGCGAAGATCCCGGGATCGACAGTTATTCGGCCTTCCGCGATAATGATCGGGATGCCTCCACCGGCCTCTCCGACTTCCTCGAGGATCAGGGCATCACCGATCTCGATGTCTGTGGGCTGGCGACCGATTACTGCGTCAAGTTCTCCGCGCTCGACGCGCTGGAGATGATGCCCCATGTGCGCGTCCGCTTCATCGAGGATGCCAGCCGCGGCATCTCGCCCGAAGGT
The DNA here is from genome assembly GCF_002531935.1 of Rhizobium chutanense. Taxonomy (GTDB): domain Bacteria; phylum Pseudomonadota; class Alphaproteobacteria; order Rhizobiales; family Rhizobiaceae; genus Rhizobium; species Rhizobium chutanense. The sequence continues at coordinate 107,997 of NZ_NWSV01000002.1, forward strand.
GTGGCGGCCGCGATCGAGGAGATGCGCGCCCATGGCATCGCCATTATCGACAGCGCCAAGATTTTGACCGCCTGACATGGAGCGCCCTGCGTCCTTCCGGACGCACAAAGGACCTGTCGCCGGGCTGGGCTGGCGATCGCTGACGGAATGATCGCGGCCGCCGAGATCGGCCTGACGGCGTCCGTATTGGGGCGAACGCCCGGGACCAACGCCGCGCCAAGCAGGAATTTATTCATCCGCATCGCCTATGAATATCACACATGAGTGCAAGGGGTGCGGGGCAATGGGCGAGATGCGCGGACGCTTGTCGGAGATATCAAACGTTAAAGCTCGTTGGCACGGCCTGCTGATATCAGTGCTCCGGCCCTCGCGCGATTTCGCTGCCCGGCATTATGACGAGCACCGGTTCAATTGCCTCATCATGACGCTGGTCACAGGCGTGGCCGGCACCTCCCTCTGGACGTGGGACTTTACCCACGATCCCGTTGGCGCGGCCAATACGGTTTGGTTACGCCTCGCCACGCTGCCCATCGCATTGCCCTATATCGCAGCGCTTTGGTTGCGGCTCGACCGGCGCCTTGCCCTTGTCGCCGCATTGGTCATGTTTCTCGGTTGGGAGGCGTGTTTTTTCGTCATCATGGGACGCATCGAAGGCGGGTTCGTCTATGGCCTTGCCGGCTTCATGTACTTCGTCTTCATGCCTCTCCTGGCGACCCGATGCTTCACATTCGCCAGCAATGCGCTGCTGGTCTTTGCCATTGTCGCCTTTCCGGAAGTGATTGCCATGACGGGTGCCGTCCCGCTGTTTGCTGCGGACAAATACGCGGCCTTGCTGGTGCCGGCGGGAAACATGAGCATCATCGCTGCCTTTATCATGGCATGGCTTTATGGCGCCAATGACGCTTTCCGGCAAAAGCTCGAGCTTGAGGCTGCGACCGACGCGCTGACGGGCCTTTCCAACCGGCGGCGTTTCCGCCAGAGGCTTGAAGAAGTAGCGCGGCTGCAAGGCATGGTCGGCCTTTTGACCCTCGATCTCGATCATTTCAAGCAGGTCAACGACACGATCGGTCACTTCGGCGGTGACGAATTGCTCATTCAGGTCGCTCAACGCCTGCAAGCCTGCGTCCGCACCGGAGACGAAGTCGCCCGCCTGGGTGGAGACGAGTTCGCAGTCATCCTCGGCGGGGAAATAAATGAGCGCGAAGCGCGTCTCGTCGCCGAGAGGATGCTGGCGGCACTCGAGCGGCCGTTTTCGATCAGCGGCGAGAACTTGACGATTTCAGCCAGCATCGGGGTGTCGATCCGGCCGACCCACGACGGTACTGTGACGCAGATCTACGAAATTGCCGATGCCGCCATGTATGCGGTCAAGGCTAAGGGGCGGCGGGGATACGGCTTTGACGCGGTCAAGACGGCGGTCTGAGAAAAATCCCCTTTGGCGACTTCTCGCAGTCACAATGCCGGCGGTGGGCGCCTAAACGTAAGAATGCAGTTAGGCGCCGACGAGCGAAAAATTGAAGCTGAGAAGGCTGACCGCCACCTTATTTCAGGAGATAGGCGTCGTACGTCTCATCGCTCCCGGCGACCGGACCGAAGCGTTTGACGAGGTCGGCTGCGCTCAGGAAAGCTGCAATCTCCTCCGGCGTCAGCGACAACCGCCAGACGTAGCTCTCACGCAAGGAGACGGGTGCATTAATCTGATCAAGTCGCTGCGAAAGAAGAACGATAACAGGTACGTGCTCGCTCTGTCGCAGCCGGCGTGCCGTTTGCAGAACATCGGTAAGGCTGAGCGAAAGCCGCGCGTTGCGGGTATATCGTACGATGGCGCCGAACCGCTCCTCCCGCATCAGATAAGTGCGATTGGAAACATAATAAGGCAAGGCTTCCACGAGATAGTCGGGATCGGCCACGATGATCGCATCCTTGAGATCAGGGCGCGATTGAATGAACGCACCGAAATCCTTGCTTCGGCTCAAGGGGATTTCGGCGACGAAGGCCCGATTGAGTTTCTCGAGACCGGACGCAGCCTGTAGCGCCAACAACAGCAGGAAGCATAGACGCCCTAGCTTTACGATGCCGCCAGCAGCCGCCACGCCGGTAACGCCCGCCTTTTCGCGCTGGAAGTGTGCAGTGGCTGTGATCGCGATCATGAAAACCAGCCAGAGCGCCTGATGTCTGTATCCGCCGGGATAGACGAGCGTAAAAAGCAGCGAAAGCCCTAGAAGAACGAGTGCCGCTGCGATCATCGCCGGCGGCCGGTTCGCCAGCGCCAACAGACTGCCGTAGACGAGCGCGGACATCAACGTCGCGAAAATACGGGAAGCCAACGGATAGGCCACGATCAGTTCGAGGATCCTGTCGGGATAGAACTCCATAAAATGCGAACTGGGCGCCGCAAGAGCGCCAAGGGCCAGCAAAGCGAAACTCTTGCCGGCGAGATCGTTCTGTCCCGTATCGTTGAAGGTCGGGTAGACTGTCACGAAACATAAAACAATTCCAACCGCGGCGATGGCAGCGGCCGTTGCCAGGGCCCGATATTCCGTCACGGAAGGCCTTGGTCGCGCCAGAATCAAATCGAAAAACCAATAGGCAAGGAAGCCGCCGACGAGGACGACCGAATGGACGTTGGTGTTTGCCAGCAGGGCAAACAACAGACCAGGCAATATCCCGTTGCGTGTCCCTTTCTCCCAACTCAGCACGATGAGGAAAACTATAAGCATGCTGATGCCGTAATTTCGCGACATCGCGGCATAGTCGAAAATCAGAAAACTGCTGCACAACGACAACAGCATGATGGAAAGCGGCAGGTTCAGCCTAAAAACAAGGAGATAAGCCGCAGCTGCCGCAATCGTCAGCGCGAGGATCTTCAGGACGATCGGTGAGCCGACCACGATATAGGCGGCGCGCAGCAGGATATACCAGAGAGCAGGATGACCCTCGCCATGCATCTGGCGAAGCATATCGATGAAATTGTCCCCCTGAAGGGCGAGTGACAATGCACGAACCTCGTCACGCCAGACTGTTTCGGACCAGCAAAGCGCAGACGCCACCGCAAGCCAGGCCATAAAGATCAGGGCCTTGCCGAACTTGGCCGATCGAGTTTCACCGATAATAGACACCATCAAGGCCAAGCAGCACGCAACCCAGTGAACGAAAGCATGACGACCGTATCGGCGCGGAAATAATTTGGCGTTAAGTGTCGGCCTGAGTTGATTTTAGGAAGCTAGAATTTTCTTTCCCTCTCAAGAAGGTCAATATCCTCGGCGACATCTTCCATCCTCGCCAGCAAGGCGGCTTGGGCGTCCCTTAAGCCTCGATTGTAGAAGTCCGGCCCGATCTGCTGGGCGAAGAAATCGAGCAGGAATTCGGCCGGCAATGCGCCGATAGGGTCGAGCTCCCGGTCGAAATAAGCGCGGATGCGCGAAACGAGCTCAGCCTTTTCTTCCTTGGAAAATTCGATCTTTTTCATGCGTGCCTCTTTGCCGGATGCGCTCAGGACTTTGATGGTTCAGCGAAATCGATTGGTCAATCAACGAAATTCAATTGCCGCCGCAGGCCTTAGATCATAAGGAAAACCCGAATTTCCAACAGGATCACCCACATGAATCGCGCCGACTTTGTTGAAGGTTTGCGGGGCGGCTCGGCCGTTGCGCTGGCATCGGCGCCCTTTGGCGCCCTGTTCGGCGCTCTTGCGGTCGAAAACGGCATGTCGCTCGCAGAGGCCGCCTTCATGAGCGCCACCGTCTATGCCGGAGCCAGCCAGATGGTCGGCATCGAACTCTTCGGCCATAACGTCCATGCCTGGCTGATCGTGCTGTCGATCCTCGCCGTCAATTTCCGTCATGTGCTCTATTCGGCGGCCTTGGCGCGCTACATCGGCCATTTCACACCGCTGCAGAAATTCTTCACATTCTTCCTGCTCGTCGATCCGCAATTTGCCGAGGCCGCCAAGCGTAGCGAAACCGGCCGGCCGTTGACCTTCGCCTGGTATTTCGGCTTCGGCATCATCATCTACATCCCCTGGATCCTCATCAGCATCGCCGGCGGCGTGCTCGGCAAATTCATCGGCGACCCCAAGGCGATTGGTCTCGATATCCTGCTGCCGGCCTATTTCCTCGGCATCGTCCTCGGCTTCCGCAAGCGCGATAATTTCCTGCCGGTGGCGCTCGTCAGCGCCGTGGCATCCGTGCTCGCCTATCGCTATGTCGGCTCACCCTGGCATGTCAGCCTGGGGGCTGCTGCCGGCATCGTGCTTGCCGCCTTGCTGTCGCCGCCGCCGAAAGAGCTGGATCTCGAAGCCGACGCGCTTCAATCCGAAGTGCACGAGGTCTGAGCCATGGAATTCGATCTTCACATGGCGCTTGTCATCCTCGCCGCAGCAGCAGCCACCTTCGCCACCCGCATCGGCGGCTATATCCTCATCACCCGGATGAAGAGCATTCCGCCACGTATGGAAGCGGCGCTGAACGCCGTGCCGGCCGCCGTGCTGACGACGCTGGTCGCACCGGCCTTCTTCATCGGCGGATGGGAATCGAAGCTGGCGCTGATCGTCGCCCTCTTCGTCGGCCTGCGCTTCAGCCATACATGGATGCTGGTTGCCGCCTGGATCGTCGTGATGATCTGGCGCCATGCCGGCGGCTTCTGAGCCAGTATTCTCCTAATACTCCAGCGGCAGCGTGGCGTTTTCGAGCCATGCCCTGATATCGCGATCGTGGATCAGCGGCATCAGCGCCTCGCATGTGCGGCGGTGATAGTCGTTGAACCAGTGCAACTCGTCGTGGGTCAGAAGCTCAGGAATGACGAGACTGCGGTCGATCGGGCAGAAGGTCAGCGTTTCGAAGCCGAGCATAGGCGCATCGCCGCCATCGATCTCCTCGGCGCCGCGCACATAGACCAGGTTCTCGATGCGGATGCCGAAGCTGCCGGGCCGATAATAACCCGGCTCGTTGGAAAGGATCATGCCGGGCAGCAGTTCGTGCGTCGAAAGCCTGGAAATGCGCTGTGGCCCCTCATGCACCGAGAGATAAGAGCCGACGCCATGGCCCGTACCATGAGCGAAATCGGCGCCGGCCCGCCACAGAGCGATGCGCGCCAGCGGATCGAGGTCGCAGCCGCGCGTACCCTTCGGGAAACGCGCCGTACTGATCTGGATCATCCCCTTCAGCACCAGCGTGAAGAAGCGCCGATGCTCTTCCGAGACCGTACCAATGCCGACGGTGCGGGTGATGTCGGTCGTGCCGTTGATATATTGCGCGCCGGAATCGATCAGGAAGAGTTCGCCCGCCTCGATCATCCGGTTGGTCTCGGTCGTCACCCGGTAATGCATGATCGCCGCATGTTCGCCGGCGCCCGAAATCGTGTCGAAGGAAAGATCCTTCAGCGGGTTCTGCATGCTCTCGCCGACGCGAGCCCGCGTCGCTTCGAGATATTCGGCGGCGGCGATTTCGTTCACCGTGCCGGGCTTCGTTTGTGATAGCCAATAGAGGAATTCCACCATCGCCGCCCCGTCCTGCAGGTGCGCGGCCGCCGAGCCGTTGATCTCGACGTCGTTTTTCACCGCGCGCGGCAGCTTGGCGGGGTCGGCGCCTTCCACCACCTCGCCGCCGGCCTTGCGGATGATCTCAGCCAGCGCGTAGGAGGCGATATCGGGATCGATCAATATGCGGCCGCCGTCCCTGGAAACGGCGGAAAGCCTCTCTTCCAGCGCCGAGGGCGGCAGCTGCGTCGAGATCTGCCCGAGATAGGCTTCGGGCGCGATGCCAGTCTTGCGCTTGTCGAGGAAAAGCTCAGCCCGCCCGTCGGCATGGATGATGGCGCGCGCCAAGGGATGTGGCGTGTGAGGCACATCGGCGCCACGGATATTGAAAGTCCAGGCGACCGAGGAAGGATCGGCGATCAGCACTGCAGAAAGGTTCTTCTTCGAAAGATCGGCTGCGATCGTCGCGATCTTGTCGCTTGCCAGCACGCCTGCCTGGGCGACGTTCTGGATGCTGACGGCGCCGAGCGGCTCGGCCGGCCGGTCGCTCCAGAGCCTGTCGAGCGGGTTATGCGGCAGGAAGACCAGCGCCCCGCCGATCTGCGAAAGCGCCCCTTCCAGACGACGCACCTCGGCACCGGCATGCAGCCAGGGATCGATGCCGAGTCGCAGGCCCTTGGCGCCGTTGGCGCCCAGCCAGAGATGCGGCGGCTCATTGACGAGATCGCCGCCCGTAAAGACCGAACCGTCGACCTGTTCGGCAAGCTGCGTCACATAACGCCCGTCGACGAAGACGATTGCCTGCGTGCGCAGGATCAGCGCAATGCCGGCTGAACCCGTGAAGCCCGTCAGCCATGCCAGGCGTTCCGAACATGCCGGAACATATTCGCCATTGAACTCATCGGCGCGCGGCACAAGGAAGGCGTCGATGCCGAGCGAATCGAAAGCAGCGCGCAGCGCCGATACGCGATCCCTGCCGAAATGCGGCGTGGAAGTGACCTCGAAAGACTGGAACATGCTGGAAAACCCGAATGGTTGAGACGAATCCGGTTAAGGGGATGCCAGCCATGTTATCGAAATTTCAACCGATGGGGAGAAAAAGCGACGAAACGAGTCGAAACCCCTTGGCCACTCAACATTTTGACAGAACTGTGACGCCAAAAGTTAATTTGGCACGCTTTATGCATTGGCCGCATGGCTCCCATGAGCGAAACCCTCTGCCTCCGCATTTCAGAATAGCTATATAAGCGTCATCGAACGGTTCGCGATGAACCGGCAACAAAGGATTTTTTGAAATGACCGCCTCTCTCTCGCGCTTCGCATATGGCAGCCCGGTGCAGGCTGGCGAACGCCAGACCGTACGTCACGTGATCGGCGCCCGCCGCCCGCAGAATGAGGACAGCCTCAAGCTGCTCGGCGCCGGCCAGCGCGCCGCACGCCACAAGGGCGCCCCCAGCTACGCGTTCTAAGTCTGAAAGCCCGTCCGTCTCCTCCCTCCCGGACCGGCCTATTGGAACGCAGTAGAGCTCGCTCGAGCCCTCCTCCCCTTGAGCTCGCGAGCATTGACCGGATAGACCGGTCCAAGGCGGTGCCATCGGCGCCGCCTTTTTTATTGGGCTGGTGAGGGCTTTCTTGTCTTCAGGGCGGCGTAAGGAGCGGCTTCGTTTCTATAGGTGCGCAGACATCTCCCCACCCTCATCGCTGTGCTCGTCACAGGGATCCAGTGCGTCCAAGTCCTTGGGCGCGGGAAACTCTCTTCAGGGTCACGGAGTCATTCACCGCGCAGACGCGCGGTGGCTGGATTCCTGTGACAGGCACAGGAATGAGGGTGGGAAATGCCTTGCCCCAAACCAAACGCATCCTGCAGACATCCCCTCGCCGACAACTCAGAAAATCAAAGCCGATCGAAGTGAATCGTCACCCAGCCATTGCGCCAGATCGTCCTGACATGGCGAAGCCGCGCCCCGCTATAGGCGGCAATTACCTTCCAGCGCTGCGCGGCCAGAATCCCTGAAAGAATGACCGAACCGCCGGGCGCCAGATGCGTCGCAAGCTGCGGCGCCATCTTGATCAGCGGCCGGGCGAGAATATTGGCGATGATGAGATCGAAGGGGCCGTGCTCGGAAAAAGCCGTCGAATGAAAGCCCGGCGCGGTCCGGGCGACGATGCCGGAGGCGATGCCGTTGCGGCGCACGTTCTCGGCCGCCACCCGCGTTGCGACCGGATCAATGTCGGTGGCAAGGACCGGAATGTTCTTGAGCTTGCGCACCGCGATCGCCAGCACGCCGCTGCCGGTGCCGAGATCGAGCGCGTTGCGGACCGGGCGGGAGCGCACCACGGCGTCGATCACCTCCAGGCAGCCTGCCGTCGTGCCGTGATGGCCGGTACCGAAAGCCTGGCCGGCATCGATCTCGATGGCGATATCGCCGGGGCGGACCTTGTCACGGTCATGCGAGCCGTGCACCAGAAAGCGCCCGGCCCTGACGGGCTTCAGTCCCTCCAGCGATTTCACCACCCAGTCGACATCGGGGATGACTTCCCGCTGCAGCCGGGCATCGGGAAAGGCGCCCTTGAGAGCTGCCTCGACGCGGGAGCGCACATCGGCCTCGTCCTCGGTCATCATATAGATCGAGGCTTCCCAAATATCTTTCTTCTCATCAATTTCGGTGGTGCCGATGGCAAAGTCTTCTTCGCCGAAGACTTCGCTCAGAAGGTCGAGGATCTCTTCGGCCTTGCTTTCGGTCGTCGTCACGTAAAGGCGGATTTCACTCACGATAGGCGGTCTTTCCCGTTGCCGTTGCCCGCCACCGATCGAGCCGACGCCCTGTCATGCGCAAGCCGTCATCCCTTGTTGACGAGATTCTCCAGCTTCTTTACCGCCGTGTCCGGGTTTTCGCCATAGGCGATCGTTCCGGAAAACCGGCCGGCCGAATCGAGCAGGAAGACCGAAGCGGTGTGATCCATCGTATAGTCGCCGTTCGGATCCTTCTCGTCGACCGGCACTTTCTTGGCGTAGACGCGGAACCCCTTGATCACCTCGGCGATCTTGTCGGGCGGACCCGAAATGCCGGTGATGCGCTTGGAAACATTGGAGACATATTCGTTCATGATCTCGGGCGTGTCACGCTCTGGATCGACGGTCACGAAATAGGCCTGCAGCTTGTCACCCTTGGGATCGACCTTCTCCATCCAGCCGTTCAACTCGAAAAGCGTCGTCGGGCAGACTTCCGGGCAATGGGTGAAGCCGAAAAACAGCGCCGTCGGCTTGCCGCGCAGCGCCTCTTCGGTGATCGGCTGCCCGCTCTGGGAAACCAGGGTGAAGGGTACGCCGAAGGGCGGTTCCGCCACGACGTCGCCGGACATCGTGGGATAGAACCGAACCGCGCCGAGAACGCCGGCAAGTATCAGGACACCGACCCAGACGGCGATGCGGAATTTCTTCATTGGCATGATCCTCGATCCCGGCGGATATTTTCCGCCCACCCTTGCCCCGCGTGATTATAGCCCCGACCGGACGCGCGCAATTCAACAATATGTTTTCTGACCCGTGATTAATTGTCTCATCGGCAGTTGCCATCTGCAGCGGGAAATTCGCTCGCCGAAATTGGCACGGATCGAAAATGCCATGTGTTTGAATAGTTTGCCTTCAGAGCGCCGGACAATCCGCAAACACATATCGTTAGGAAAGACTTAAGCGGTCACATCTATATTTAACGGCGGTTCCGCATCGCCGCTCCCACTGGGGACAACTGGGAAGAATTCTGATCATGAACAACAACAATGCCATCAAGCAGTCGGGTGCTTATCTCGAAATCGTTTCGTTCCATCTGGGCGATCAGGAATTCTGCATCGACATCATGGCCATCCGCGAAATCCGCGGCTGGGCGCCGGTGACGCCGATGCCGCACACCCCGCCCTACGTGCTGGGCCTCATCAACCTGCGCGGCGCGGTTATCCCGGTCATCGACATGGCCTGCCGCCTCGGCATGAAAATGACCGAGCCCTCCGAGCGCTCGGCGATCATCGTCACCGACATCGCCGGTAAGCTGGTCGGCCTCTTGGTCGAACAGGTTTCCGACATGATGACCATCAAGAGCGAAGACCTGCAGCCGCCGCCGGAAATCATCCCGGAAGCCCAGCGCGCCTTCTGCCGCGGCATCGTCGCACTGGAGAAGACCATGGTCTGCTTCCTGAACCTCGACACTGTCATCGCCGACGAGCTGAATCAGGCGGCTTGATCCTATCTGGACATAGAATTCAGAGGCCCGGTTCGTCCGGGCCTTTTTTGTTTTGCTATGGTGCGTGAACGGATCTGGCTCAGCCTTAGGAAAACCCCTCCCCAACCCCTCCCCACAAGGGGGAGGGACTCACCTGGGGCTCCGCCTCGTTCCTTCTCGAAACGGCGCAGATATGGAAAGGGGGTGCGGCAGTTTAAGCCCCTCCCCCTTGTGGGGAGGGGTTTGGGGCGGGGTCTTCAGCCTCGATAGAGAAGTCGGAACTTCGCCACCCTCACGGCTTCCCATTCTTCCACGTCACGTTCTGCCCATAGAGCGGAATGGTCGAGATCGACATCTTCGCCGAACCATCGGTCAACTCGCGCGAATGGGCGAGGTAAATCAGCGTGTCGTTGGTCTTGTCGTAGATGCGGTTCACAACAAGCGTCTTCCAGATCAGCGACATGCCTTGCCGGAACACTTCGCTGCCATCTTTGGATAGGTCGATATTGCCGATCTCGATCGGCCCCGTCTGCCGGCAGGCGATGGAATTGTTGGAGGGATCTTCGAACCAGTTACCGTTCTTGAACCGATCGATCAGGCTGCGGTCGAAATAGGTAACATGGCAGGTGACGCCCTTGACCTCGGGATCGGAGACCGCCTCGACGATGATGTCATTGCCGATCCAGTCGACCCCGACCTTGCCGACGACTTCGGCCGAAACGGTGCCGGCGGAAAGGGCGGCGAAGGAAAAGGCAGTGAGAAAAAGCGTGTTGAGTTTGGACATGGCGGCTCCCTGGATGATCCGCATTCTAGATAAGCATGCGCCCATGCTTTGCAAGAAATGGTGCCCCGGGGGAAGCGATCAGCCTTTCCGGCAGGTGCAGGGCTCGTAGGCCCGCGCCGTCAACCGTCCGGGCTTCATACCGATCAGCGCCGGTATGGCGTGAACGGCGTTGGCCTTCACCGCCTTGGCCATCTCGATCGCTGCGGCCGCGCAGACAGCGGCATCTTCGGCGGCATTATGGTGTACGAAGCGCAGACCGAGATGCTCGGCAATCAGGTTCAGCCGGTGCGACAGGAAATGCGGCCAGATCCGCTGCGCCATCTTCAGACTGCAGAGATAGGTCAGTTCCGGATAAGATTGCCGATAATGATCGAGGCTCGCCCGCCAGACGCTGAAATCGAAGGCGGCATTATGTGCAATCATCGTCGCGCCGCTGATATCTTCGTGGAACTCGTCCATCACCTCGGGAAATTCCGGCGCATCCTCGACATGCTCCGGCCGGATGCCGTGGATCGCAATGTTCATCCCGGAAAAGCGCATCTCCCGCGGGCGGATCAGCCGTTCCTCGACGCGCGTCACCCTGCCCTCCTCGATCCAGGCAAGCCCGACGGAACAGGCGCTGCCACGCTGTTCATTGGCTGTCTCGAAATCGATGGCAATGGTCTTCAAGGGTAAAATCCGAATCGTCTGCCCTACCGGAATAATCATAGCCGTTGGCGAAGGCAAATTCGCAGCCTGTTGACATCCGCACGCAAATGGGGAAACTTTTGTGCATGATCAACTCTGTGACATCAACCATGCATCATATCGCCACGACCCTTCCAGGGTACGCGGGAGCGATGGTGCGTCACTAGCCGTTCGATCATCCCGAGAACCCTGCCGAGGCGAGCAGGGTTTTCGAAATCCGGCTCTCCTCCTCAAAACCCAAGGAGAGCGTCCCATGTCTGAAAACGAAGAGAATGAACCCCGCGGCCGAGCGCGCCTGCCGGACGACGTCGTCGTGCGCGCCGTCCGTCTTTCCGATGCCGAAGAGATCACCGATCTCATCAATTTGCCGGGCTACCGGGCCGGCACCCTGCGGCCGCCGTACCAGCGTATCGAGGAAGTCCGCAAGCACATGGAGAACCCCGCGCCGGGCGCGCTCAGCCTCGTCGTCACCCTGAATGGCAAGATCGTCGGCAATTGCGGCCTCAACCGCCTCTCCGGCCGCCGGCAGCACGTCGCCAGCATCGGCATGGGCGTGCATGACGACTTCACCGGCCGCGGCTTCGGGCGCATCCTGCTCGGCGCCATGGTCGACGCCGCCGATGACTGGCTCGACGTCAAACGGCTGGAATTGACCGTCTACACCGACAACGAGGCCGCGATCTGGCTCTACGAGAAGTTCGGCTTCGAGAAGGAAGGGCTTCTGCGCTCATTCGGCTACCGCGCCGGCGAGTATGTCGATGCCTATAGCATGGGGCGGCTAAGAGCCTAAGCAACCGCCAGGCGATAAGGTTTGACGAGGCATTCGGCGGGCACGCCCCATGCCTCGTTGAGTTTGAAAATCATGTCGACAGTCAAGGCACGCTTGCGATGCAGGATTTCCGAAGCGCGGGAGCGCGAACCCAGAATCTCGCCGAGATCAGCCTGGCTGCGGCCGGCCATTTCCATGAAGACATACAGAAAATCCACCGGTTCCAGTTCGACCGTGGGGAAATGCCGGTTTTCATAGGCTTCAATGAGATCGGAAAGCACGTCGAACCTGTCCGCATCCGCCGAGCCTCGCAACGGCGGATTGTCGAAATATGGAGCGACTTCGCCAAGCGCCCATTCCAGATCGCCATCGCTCCTGATCGGCCTTATGTCCATTACACAGTCTCCGGATCAATTCTGTCATATTCGGCATGCGTACCAACAAACTTGATCAATACACGCCGGTAGGCATAGGCAACGTGCACGATGAGGCGGTACTTGTTTCCGCCGATATCGAAAATCACCCTGTTGTCGCCGACAAAATCCACGTTGGCACCGAACATCCTTTTGATATCCGCCGGTCCCGCCCATTCCGCTTTGCTGACAACAGCGTGCCAGACACCGAGGGGCGCTTTAGCTTGCGGGTGCAACTGCCAAAACGCGCGCAATGTCGACTTGGCGATCACCTGCATGGAGAAACATATTCCCAATACGGGAACAAATCAAGCATCAGTCACCCGCCAATCAGCGCCAGCCACTCGTCCTCGTCCATCGTCTGCACGCCGAACTCGCGCGCCTTGTCGAGCTTGGAGCCGGCGCCGGGGCCAGCGACGACGATGTCGGTCTTCTTGGAGACCGATCCCGCCACCTTGGCGCCGAGGCTTTCGGCCCTCGCCTTCGCCTCGTCGCGGGTGAATTTTTCCAGTGAGCCGGTGAAGACCACGGTCTTGCCGGCGACCGGACTGCCTGCCGTCACCGGCTGTTCGGCCTCCTCCGGCGTCACCTCGCCGAGCAGGCGGCCGATCACCTCGATATTGCGCGGTTCCTTGTAGAATTCGACCATGGCGCGGGCCACGACCTCGCCGATGCCCTCGATGGCGTTGAGATCGTTCCAGGCGTCACCGGAGAGCGGTGCGGCCTCCTTCATGACAGTCGCAAAGGCCTCATAGGTGCCGTAGGAGCGTGCCAGCAGCTTGGCCGTCGTTTCACCGACATGACGGATGCCGAGCGCGTAGATGAAGCGGTGGAGCGCAATGCTGCGGCGTTCGTTGATCGCCGCATAGAGCTTGCCGACGCTGACCTTGCCAAAGCCATCGATATTCTCCAGCTTGGTCAGCGATTGCTGCTGGCGCTTCTCCAGCGTGAAGATCTCGGGCGCGGTGCGGATCTGCAGCGACGGATCCTCGTTTTCGAAGAAAAAGTCGATCTGTTTCGAACCCAACCCTTCGATATCGAAGGCATTGCGCGAGACGAAGTGCTTCAGATGCTCGGTCGCTTGCGCCCGGCAGATGAAGCCGCCGGTGCAGCGGCGCACCGAATCCATTTTGCCGGTCTTCTCGTTGACCTCGCGGACCGCATGCGAGCCGCAGACCGGGCAGGTCTTCGGAAACTCGTAAGAGCCGGCGTCGGCTGCACGTTTTTCCATTACCACGTCGAGGATCTGCGGAATGACGTCGCCGGCGCGCTGGACGATGACGGTATCGCCTTCGCGGATATCGTGATCATCAGGCCGAATGCGCTCGCCGCTATTGCCGATGCCCTTGATGTAGTCCTCGTTATGCAGCGTCGCATTGGTGACGACGACGCCGCCGACGGTGACCGGCTTCAACCGCGCCACCGGCGTCAGCGCCCCGGTACGGCCGACCTGGATTTCGATCTTCTCGACCTCGGTAAAGGCCTGCTCGGCCGGAAATTTGTGCGCCGTCGCCCAGCGCGGACTGCGTGAACGGAAGCCGAGGCGCTGCTGCAACTCAAGACTGTCGACCTTGTAGACGACGCCGTCGATGTCGTAATCGAGATCCGGACGCTCGAGGCCGATCTCGTCGTAATGCGCCAGGATATCGGCGACCGAATTCAGCCGCTTCATCAGCGGATTGACCGGAAACCCCCAATCCTTGAATGTCTGCACCATGCCGAACTGTGTATCAGCCGGCATGTCGGACATCTCGCCCCAGGCATAGGCGAAGAATTTCAGCTTGCGGCTCGCCGTCACCTTGGCGTCGAGCTGGCGCAGCGATCCGGCGGCCGTATTGCGCGGATTGACATAGGTCTGCTTGCCTTCCGCCTCCATCTGCCGGTTCAGCGCCAGGAAGTCGCTCTTGGCCATATAGACCTCGCCGCGGATCTCGACAACCGCGGGCACACCCTTCGGCAGTTGGTTCGGAATCTCGGCAATGGTGCGGATATTGGCGGTGACGTTTTCCCCCGTCGTGCCGTCGCCACGCGTCGCAGCCGTCGTCAGCCGGCCGTTCTCGTAGCGGATCGACATCGAGAGGCCGTCGATTTTCGGCTCGGCGGTAAAGGCGATCGACTGGTCCGGCAGGCGGCCGAGGAAGCGATAGACGCTGGCGACGAAATCCTGCACGTCTTCCTGCGAAAACGTGTTATCGAGCGACAGCATCGGCCGTGCATGGACGACGGGCGAAAAGGTGATGGAGGGTGCTGCACCGACACGCCGCGACGGACTGTCGTCGCGGATCAGCTCGGGAAACCGTGCTTCCAGCGCATCGTTGCGGCGCTTCAGCGCGTCGTAATCCGCATCCGAAATCTCCGGCCGGTCCTTGCCGTGGTAGAGCGCATCGTGATGCGCGATCTCCTTTGCCAGCCGCTCAAGCTCGGCGGCAACCTCTTCGATCGTCAACGTGTCGACGGCGGAACCTTCGGTGGACATGGAATATCACTCCAGGGAATCTGGCCAGAAATCTGCATTGTTTTTAGAGCAAAATCGCCGGATGAAAAGAGAGGCCGTGTATGTCTCATCGGGAAGATTGGCCTACCCATCCTGTTCCCAATCGCTCGCAATACGTAGCCGGATGCCGGACGTACATACGAGCGCTCATCTCTCGGCCCTCATCCCCTTCCTCGGGCTTTGCCCGAGGGATGTCACAGGGATCCAGCGTGCCCAAGTCCTTGGGCACGGGAGACTCTTCATTCGACGTCATTCACGGCGCAGACGCGCCGTGGCTGGATTCCTGTGACGAGCACAGGAATGAGGGAGATCGGGGTAAGCGTCGCGCCCAATTTCATGCCGGCGAATTGTGCAGGTAGGCCGAAGCATCATGCAGGCGCATAACAAAATCCTACCCAGCCTATTCCCAATCGCTGACATTGGCAACGGATCGCCGCTGATCGGAATGTCACGGATAGCGCGAAGCGAGACGCTCGTCACCGCCGACGGTGCTGGAAATCACCCGTTGCCGGCCAGCAGCCGCTTCGCCGCCGCCCTCGCCTCTTCGGTCACCGAAGCGCCGGCCAGCATGCGGGCGATCTCTTCGGTGCGATCCTTGTGCGCCATCGTCGCCACGCGTGTCGCGATCTTTTCCGATCCCTCGGCCGCCGGTCCCTTGGAAATCAACAGATGCGTCGCCGCCCGTGCGGCGACCTGCGGCGCATGCGTGACCGACAGCACCTGCACCCGCTCCGACAGCCGCTTCAGCCGCTGGCCGATCGCATCGGCCACGGCGCCGCCGACACCGGTATCGATTTCGTCGAAGACGAGCGTCGGGGCCGAGCCGCGATCGGCGAGCGCCACCTTCAGCGCCAGCAGGAAACGCGACAGTTCGCCGCCGGAGGCGACCTTCATGATCGAGCCCGGCCGCGTGCCCGGATTGGTCTGGACATGGAATTCGACCACATCGATGCCCTCGGCCAGCGCCTCGTGTGCATCCGTGGTGATCTCAACCATGAAGCAGGCCCGCTCGAGCTTCAGCGCCGGCAGCTCGGCCATGACGGCCGCAGCCAGTGCGGTGCCGGCGTGATGACGCTTGTCGGAGAGCGCGCGCGCCGCCGCATCGTAATTTTCCCGGGCCAGGCCGACCTCGGCTTCAAGCCGCGCAAGCCGCTCCTCGCCCGCATCGAGATCGGCGAGATCGGCGATCATGCGGACGGCAAGCGCCGGCAATTCGGTGACGGGCACGGAATATTTGCGCGAGGCGGCCCTCAGCGCAAAAAGCCGCTCCTCCACCCGCTCCAGCTCCCTCGGATCGTATTCGGTCTTGCGCAGTGCCGCCTCGACTTCCATCTGCGCGTTGGAAAGCTGGTCGAGCGCGGCATCAAGCAGTGTCACCGTGTCTTCGAGCAGGCCCGGCGCCTCATGGCTCTTGCGCTCCAGCCGGCGCACCAGCGAGGCGATATGCGGCACCGGCGACGCATTGCCGTTCAGGAACTCGGACGCTTCGGCGATATCGCCGGCGATTCGCTCGGCCTTCATCATTTTCTGGCGGCGGTCCGCGAGCTCGTCTTCCTCGCCATCCTGCGGCGAGAGCTTCTCCAACTCTTCGACGGAGGCGCGGAGGTAATCGGCTTCGCGCGCCGCACCTTCCACCTTCTCGCGATGTTTTTTCAGCGTCCGCTCGCTGTCGCGCCACAGGCGGTACAGGCGGGAAACCTCCGAGACTTCGTCGGCAAGGCCGGCGAAGGCGTCGAGCAGCGTGCGGTGGGCATTGGTGTCGACAAGGGCGCGGTCGTCATGCTGACCGTGGATTTCGACCAGCATCTGGCCGACCTGGCGCATCAGCTGCACACTGACCGGCTGGTCGTTGACATAGGCCTTGGTGCGCCCATCCGCCGATTGCTGGCGGCGGAAGATCAGGTCGCCTTCGTCGTCAATGCCGTTTTCACGCAGCAGCACGCGGGCGCCATGATCCATGCCGACGTCGAACACCGCCGTCACCTGCCCCTTGTCCTCGCCGTGGCGCACGAGGCCACCATCGCCGCGCCCGCCGAGCGCCAGCGAAAGACTGTCGAGCAGGATGGATTTTCCCGCCCCGGTCTCGCCCGTCAGCACGGAAAGACCGGTCTCGAAGGCAAGATCCAGCCGCTCGATCAGGACGATATCGCGGATCGAAAGCTGGATCAGCATTGGACTTATGAACCGAGCAGGAGTTTCTTGCCTGCCGCAGCGATCCAAGAGCCCTTGTTTTCCCGCGGCTCGGCGCCACCGGTCTGCAGCAGCTTATAGGAATCGGCGTACCACTGGCTGTCGGGATAATTGTGACCGAGAACGGCAGCGGCCGTTTGTGCCTCGTCGACGATGCCCATCGCGTAATAAGCCTCGACGAGACGCGCCAAGGCCTCTTCGATCTGGTTCGTGTTCGGATATTTCTCGACAACGATACGGAAGCGCGAGATCGCAGCGAGATATTCCTTCCGCTCCATGTAGTAGCGGCCGATCTGCATTTCCTTGCCGGCGAGCTGATCGCGCGCAAAGCGGATCTTCGCCTGTGCATCGTCGACATATTCGGAGTTCGGATAATTGTCGATGACGGCCTGCATCGCCTCGATCGTCTTTGCCGAGGCGCGCTGGTCCTGCGTCACGTCGACGATCTGCTTGGAATAGGTGAGACCGATGAGATACTGCACATAGGCAGCATCCTGGGACTTCGGATATTGCGACATGTAGCGGTTGCCCGATGCAAGCGCATCGTCCAGGCGGCCCTGCCGATATTTGACGAAGGTGCTCATCACGAGCGCCTTGCGCGCCCATTCGGAGAACGGGTTCTCGCGGTCGATCGCGTCGAACTTGCGCGCCGCTTCCGCCATATTGCCGGCCTTCATGTTGGCAAGGCCCTGGGTGTAGAGCACGTCAGGCGGATCGGTTTCGAGGCCGAGTTTGGTGATGTCGATATCGGGGTCCGACTGGCAGCCCGAGATCGCGGCGCCTGCGCTGAGCACCAGAAGCGATGCGAACAAAGCGCGCGCTGTCTTCATCATACCTTCAGATCCTGCATAACCCATTCGAAAGAACCCCACTGCCGCCGCTCGCTCCACGGCAGCCACGCCTCGCTGGCGTTTCTAGCCACAAATGTGCATCGAGAGCAACGCAATGATAAGGCATTAACGCATTTTTGTGGCAGCAGCCGCCAGAATGACCGGCTTTTCCTCTTCTCTCCACGCTGTGGCAGCTAAGCAACTGCGATAAAACACCTATCGCCGCAGCCTCGCACCGACATAAAAAAACCGCCTCCGGGAAAGAGGCGGCCTGGTCTTGAGAATATGCTGGAGGTCATGCCGACCAGGGAGCGAATTCGGAAGCGCTGACCGCAATCAGTTCGCGGGCAGCGACGCGCTGGCGCGGCGTCGACGTCTCCACCACCTCGTAGGCGGAGGGATCGGCGAGCAGCGCCTTCAGCGCATTGGCATTCATCTTGTGACCGCCGCGATAGGAACGGTAGCAGCCGATGAACTGGGCGCCGGCGAGCGACAGATCGCCGACGGCATCGAGCGTCTTGTGGCGGACGAATTCGTCCTTGGCGTAACGCAGCCCTTCGACGTTGATGACGGTATTGTCGTCCGAAATGACGACGGAATTTTCAAGCGAGGAGCCGAGCGCGTGGCCCGAAGCCCAGAGCCGCTCGACATCGCGCATGAAGCCGAAGGTGCGGGCGCGGGAAAGCTCGGCCTTGAAGACGGCGGCCGTCATGTCGCCGGCCCACTTCTGCCGGCCGATCAGCGGGCAATCGAAATCGATTTCGACTTCGAAGCGCGTACCGTCATAGGGACGGAATTCGCTCCAGGAGCCGCCGTGTTCGATGCGCACAGGCTTGGTGATACGGATATAACGGCGCTTGACGCCGAGCGAGACGAGGCCAACCTGCTCGATCGCCTCGACGAAGGGCAGCGAGCTGCCGTCCATGATCGGCATTTCGGAGCCCTGCACTTCGATCACCACATTGTCGAGGCCGAGCGCATAGATGGCGGCCATGACATGCTCGATCGTCGCGATCGAATGAGCCGGCGAGAAGCCGAGCACGGTGCAGAGATCGGTATTGCCGACCTGCGAGGAGACGGCCTTGAGTTCGGTGATGTCGCCATTGTCATGCAGGCGCTGGAAAACGACGCCGGTGCCCGATTCGGCCGGGTTCAGGGTGATCGAAACATCAGCGCCGGAATGCACCCCGATGCCCGAAAGCGTCACGGGACGCGATACCGTCGTCTGAAAACCCAGTAAGCCAATAGCCATAAAATCTGCCTTTATTTTTCCGCTCCAGCGGTTGGTGCCACGGCGCGGTTATCATTCCTTCTGCAGAAGGAGCTTTGTCCAGAGGACTCCTACGGCATTTTTCTTGCACCATACTTACGTGCGCCGGCGCTCCAATCCAAATCACTGTTTCTTTCGCTTTGTTACGAAGTCAGGCGATTGAAATCGCTCGCGAATCACAGGCCGAAAAACAGCAATGCCCGGGACCTCGATCCCGGGCATGAATGGTGCTGAAGCAGCCCCTCAATTCGACTGGCGACGCAGGAATGCCGGGATTTCCAGCTGGTCGTCTTCCTGCATCATCCGGGCCTGCGGAACCGCGCGGCCCTGGTCGTCGAGGTTGCCGCGACGCGGTGCGTAGAGGCTTGCCTCCGGCGACAGCGGACGGCGCTGCTGCGAAGCGGCCGGCGGTGCTGCCGTCATGTCGGCGGCAACGGCATCGTCTTCGCGGCGGCCGAGCGAATTGGTGATTCGCTTCAGCAGGCCCATCGGACCGCGCTCTTCCGCGGCATGGGCGGAAGCCGGCTGCGTGCGGTGGTCGAGTTCGGCCTGAACGACAGGCGGGAAATCCTCAACCTTCGGCATGCGCATCGGCTCAGGCGCCTGGCGAATGATCGGCTCCTGCCGGACCGGCTGCTGCTGGACGGGCTGGCTCACCACCGGCTGGCTCATCACGGGCGCCGGAGCTTGCTGCTGCACCTGGGGACGCATGACCGGAGCTTCCGGTGCAGGCGCGAAGATCTTGCTCTGCGGACGGAAGGTTTCCTGCTGTACCACCGGCTGCTGGAGCGGTGCGGCGGCACGCGGGGCCGGGATTTCGAGCTCGCGTTCCATCTCGGCTGCGCGGATGGTCTGCGCGATCGGATCCACGGCCTTCGGTGCCTGCATCACGGGGGCAGGCTGAACTGCGGCCGCTGCCGGAGCAACAGCCGCGGAAGGACGGATAGCAGGCTTTGCGGCCGGCTGGAAATTGCGCTCGGCGGCTTCGCTCACCGCCCGGTCGATGCCGGTCGCGACGACCGAGACGCGGATGATGCCTTCAAGCGATTCGTCGAAGGTGGCGCCGAGAATGATGTTGGCGTCGGGATCGACTTCCTCGCGGATGCGGGTCGCGGCTTCGTCTACTTCGAAGAGGGTGAGGTCGCGACCGCCGGTGATGGAGATCAACAGGCCCTGGGCACCCTTCATGGACGTCTCGTCGAGCAGCGGGTTGGCGATTGCAGCCTCGGCGGCCTGCAGCGCGCGGCCGGAGCCGGAGGCTTCGCCGGTGCCCATCATCGCACGGCCCATTTCGCGCATGACCGAGCGGACGTCGGCGAAGTCGAGGTTGATGAGACCTTCCTTCACCATCAGGTCGGTGATGCAGGCAACGCCCGAATAGAGAACCTGGTCGGCCATCGCGAAGGCGTCGGCGAAGGTCGTCTTGTCGTTGGCAATGCGGAAGAGGTTCTGGTTCGGAATGACGATCAGCGTATCGACAGACTTCTGCAGTTCCTGGATGCCCATCTCGGCCAGACGCATACGGCGGCCGCCTTCGAAATGGAACGGCTTGGTGACGACGCCGACCGTCAGGATGCCCTTGTTGCGGGCGGCCTGTGCGACGACGGGCGCAGCGCCCGTTCCGGTGCCGCCGCCCATGCCGGCGGTGACGAAGCACATATGCGTGCCGTTCAGGTGATCAATGATCTCGTCGATGCACTCTTCGGCGGCCGCACGGCCGACTTCCGGCTGCGAACCGGCGCCGAGGCCTTCGGTGACGTTGGCGCCGAGCTGGATGACCCGTTCGGCCTTCGTCATCGTCAGCGCCTGGGCGTCCGTGTTGGCGACGACGAAGTCGACGCCCTGGAGACCGGCGGTGATCATGTTGTTGACGGCGTTGCCGCCGCCGCCGCCGACGCCGAATACGGTGATGCGCGGCTTCAGCTCTGTGATGTCAGGCTTTTGCAGCTTGATGGTCATGGTACCTGTTCCTTCTCTCTCTGGCCGCATCGCCACGCCGGCCAATTACGCAAATTTCAGAAGCTTTCCTTCAGCCACTGGCCCATCCGGGCTATGCGGCTGTTATTTCCCCCAAGCGACATGAGCAGACCGCTCTGTGACGCATGTGTTTCCATGTCCGCGACCTGCGGATAGATCATCAGGCCGACCGCCGTCGAAAAGGCCGGGCCCTTGGCCGCCGTCGGCAGTCCCGAGACCCCCATCGGACGGCCGATGCGGACGTTGCGGGCAAGGATGCGCCGCGCCACATCGGCAAGGCCGGTCAACTGGCTGGCGCCGCCGGTCAGCACGACGCGCTTGCCGACGATCGGGCTGAAGCCTGAGCGCTGGATGCGGTCGCGGATCAGTTCCATCGTCTCCTCGATCCGGGCCGAAACGATGCGCGAAACCAGCGCCCGCGGCACCTGCGACGGCTGGTCGCGATCATCCTCGCCGATCGGCGGGATCGAAATCAGCTCGCGCTCGTCGGAGGAATTCGAAAGCGCCGTGGCATGCACGACCTTCAGCCGCTCCGCATCCTCGATGCGGGTCGAAAGGCCGCGCGCCAGATCGGTGGTAACGTGATGGCCGCCAAGGCCGACGGCATCGGTATGGACAAGCTTGCCTTCGGCGAAGACCGAAATCGTCGTCGTGCCGCCGCCCATGTCGATGGCCGCACAGCCAAGCTCGACTTCATCGTCGACGAGTGCGGCAAGACCGGATGCATAGGGTGTCGCAACGATTCCTTCCACCGAAAGATGCGCGCGATTGACACTGAGCTCGAGATTTTTGAGCGCCGAGCGTTCCGCGGTGACGACATGCATGTCGACGCCGAGCGCATCGCCGTACATTGCTAAGGGATCGCGGATGCCGCGCTCGCCGTCGAGCGAAAAGCCGGTCGCCAGCGAATGCAGCACCGAACGGTCCTGGCGCAGCGACTGCTGGCAGGCCGCCGACAGCACCTTCTTCAGATCGTTGAGTTCGACTTCCTGGCCGCCGAGATCGATCGTCGCGGTGTAGATGTCGCTGCCGAGGCGGCCGGCCGTCAGATTGACGATCAGGCTCTCGACGGTCAGCCCGGCCATGCGTTCAGCCGCGTCGACCGCCAGCCGAATGACGCCTTCCAGCGCGTCGAGATCTGCAATCACGCCGGTCTTGATGCCGCGGGAGCGCTGGTGGCCGATGCCGATGATCTCGATATTGTGCGTGCGGCCCGGCAGGATCTGGCTTTCCTCGCGCGGCGTCAGCCGGCCGATCATGCAGACGACCTTGGTCGAGCCGATGTCGAGCACCGAAACGACATGCGACCGCTTCGACGAAAGCGGCTTCAGGCGCGGCAATCCGAAATGGGATGAACCGAACAAGCTCATATATTCTGCCCCGCCTTCTTCAATTCCTTGGTACGCTCCGTCACCGCTGCCTGCCTGCGGACCGCCGCCTCCGGCGTCAGCTGGATCGCGGTTCTATCCGACAGCCTGAGATCGACCGCAGCAATGTCCCGCTCCAGGAGCTGGTGTTCCTTGTCGAACTTCGACAGCGTCGCCAGTGCCTGGTCGATACCGTCTTCCGGCAGCTTGACGACGACGCCGTTATCCATGTGCAGGTCCCAGCGACGGCCTGATATCCAGACATAGGCCTTCACACGGGCCTTCACATCGGGCCACTTCGAGAAGGCATCGTCGAGCGAGGCTGCTGCCGTTTCCGCATCGCGGCCGACGACGAGCGGCAGCGCCGAAAACTTGTTGTCGCGCAGCGGCGCAATGACGCTGCCGTTCTTTTCGATCAGCGAAAGCTCCTGCCCGTGCTGCCAGATGGCATAGGCCTGACGCTCCTTGAGCTTCACCTCGATCGTCTTCGGATAGACCTTGCGGACCTCGACGCTTTCGACCCAGGGAAGATGCGCGATCTTCCGGCGAGCGGCATCGACGTCAAGGGCGACCAGCGAGGTCGTGCCGTCGAGGCCGATCAGCTGCAGGATTTCGATTTCGGAAGTCTCCGAATTGCCGGAAACCTTCACGTCCTCGATGGCAAAACCAGCCGCCGTCGTCGTCGCCTGGGCGACGGCTTCCGTGTGACCGCCAAGCGACATGCCGTAAAGCCCGGTCGCAGCCAGGAAAACCAGCGCCGAAACCGTGCCCGTATGGGCGGGGATGTAGATGCGGCCGCTGCCGAGGCTGATCAGGAAGCGGGTGACGCGGCGCAGCGGGCGTGGCAGCACAAATCGCTCTTCGGCTTCCATCATCGGAAGCGCAGCATGATGGCTGGGGCGCCCTATCTTCTTGACCGTCAACGCAAACAAGACGCGTCCTCCACCATCCACCGGAGAAACTCACCAAAGGAATAGCCGGCATGACCGGCCATTTCGGGCACGAGCGAGGTTGGAGTCATGCCTGGCTGGGTATTGACCTCCAGCCAGATGATTTCGCCGTCTTCGGAGAAACGATCGTCGTAACGAAAGTCCGACCGACTGACGCCGCGACAACCGATTGCCTGATGCGCCCTTAGCGCCAATGTTTGTATTTTTTGGTAAATATTCGGTGAAATTTTCGCCGGGATGACGTGTTTTGAACCGCCTGCCGCATACTTGGAATCGTAATCATAAAAATTGTGGCCCTGCGGCACCACCTCGGTGACGCCAAGCGCGGTCTCACCCATGACGCCGCAGGTGAGTTCGCGGCCGTAGACATAGCGCTCGACGAGCACGTCCTCGCCGTAATGCCACTCGGGGGAACTGACGACCTGCGGCGGATGCGCCTGATCTTCCGTGACGATGACGACGCCGAAGCTCGACCCCTCACGCACCGGCTTCACCACATAGGGCGGCTTCATCGGATGCGCCGAGGGAAAAGCGAAACGATTGATGACTTGCGATTCGGCGACCGGAATGCCGGCGGCGGCAGCGACAAGCTTCGCCTTGTCCTTATCCATCGCCAGAGCCGAGGCGAGCACGCCCGAATGAGTATAGGGGATTTCGAGATATTCGAGGATCCCCTGGATCGTGCCGTCCTCACCGAAGGGCCCATGCAGCGCATTGAAGACGACATCCGGCTTCAGCGCCGCGAGTTTCTCGGAAACGTCACGCGCCACATCGATGCACGTCACCTTGAAGCCTCCGGCTTCGAGGGCCTCTGCGCAAGCCTTTCCCGAGGAAAGGCTGACCGGCCGTTCCGAGGAAAATCCGCCCATCAGGACAGCGACATGCTTGCGACTCATCAACACCCCCAAAAATAACTTCCATTCTCGAAATCGACGCTTGCGCGAAGCTGTCGGCACCGTTTCAGACCCTTGTCCGATCTGGCTGCAGTAGAGCATCATTATGGTTAATGAAGTGTTTACTTTCGTTAACTTCCTCTTGCCGCGCCTGCGATTTTTTAACTTTCGCTTCGTCGGACTACCGAAGCCAAGGTGCTTGCCGATCCATTGGCACAAAAGCGCCAACGCGGAAAAACCGCGCCGGCTCAATGGGATACCCCGATGTCTTGCAGTCAGTCGACGGCGTCGAGGAACGTCCACACCAGCCCACCGAGTGCCCTGTTGGAAAACGATGCAATCCAGAACAGCCAGAGCTGCTGGCCCGCAGCGGAAAACCTCGGCGATTTTTATTGATGCGATCATCAGTTCCGGCTAGCCAGAATTCTGCTCCAGCATAGGGAAAAGATCATGCGATGCCTCATCACCGGCGCAGCCGGGTTTGTCGGCCGTCCCCTCGTCGAAAGACTGCATAAGGAGAGCATCTCAGAGCTTTCGGTGACGACGCGCTTGGCGGCCTCAGCCTTCCCTGGGGATATCAGGCATTTTCCCATCGAGATGACCGAGGCGACCGACTGGACGCCGGCTCTTCAGGGCATGGATGTCATCGTCCATCTCGCCGCCCGCGTTCACATCATGAACGACCGGGCGGCCGACCCGCTTGCGGAATTCCGCCGAACGAACACTGCCGCCACGTTGAATCTTGCCGAACAAGCCGCCCGCGCCGGCGTAAAGAGGTTCGTCTTCATCAGTACCATCAAGGTCAACGGCGAAGAGAACGACCGGCCGTTTCGCCACGACGACACGCCGAAGCCCATCGATCCCTACGGCATTTCGAAGCTGGAATGC
Source organism: Rhizobium chutanense (assembly GCF_002531935.1). Lineage (GTDB taxonomy): Bacteria > Pseudomonadota > Alphaproteobacteria > Rhizobiales > Rhizobiaceae > Rhizobium > Rhizobium chutanense. Next base: position 133,202 of record NZ_NWSV01000002.1, read on the forward strand.
GAGATCGGCTTACGCGAAATCGCCGCCCGCACGGGCATGGAAACCGTCGTCATTCGCCCGCCGCTGGTCTACGGCCCCGGCGCCAGGGGCAACTTCGCCCTGCTCGTCAGCCTTGTCCGTAAAAGACTGCCGCTCCCCTTCGCTTCGCTGAAGAACCGCCGCACCTTGGTCGCGGTGCAAAATCTCATCGACCTGATCATCACGTGCATGGCGCATCCCGCCGCCGCAGGCGAGACGTTTCTTGCCGGAGATGGAGAGGATCTTTCAACGCCTGGGCTCATCGAGGGAATTGCCGCAGGGCTGGGCGTCAAGCCGGTGTTGCTTCCCCTCCCACCGATATTGCTGCACATGGCTGCGAAGGCGGTGGGAAAGGACGCCGTCTATCAGCGTCTTTGCGGCTCGCTGCAGGTCGACATATCCCAAGCGCGCAACGTTCTCGGCTGGTCGCCCATCGTCACGCCGCGCGAAGGTCTGAAGCTTGCCGTGACGTAAAACCTATTCGCTGGTGACGCCGTGGAACGGGCGCACTTCGCGGCCGGGCATGAAGACGCCGAGGCGCTTGATTTCCCATTCAAGCTTGATGCCCTCTTTCTCGAAGACCTCGCGGCGCACCTGTTCGCCGAGATATTCGAGATCGTAGCCGGTCGCCTGTCCCATGTTGATCATGAAGTTGCAGTGAAGCGACGACATCTGCGCACCGCCGATGACGAGGCCGCGGCAGTCTGCTTCGTCGATCAGCTTCCAGGCTGAATGGCCCGGCGGGTTCTTGAAGGTCGAGCCGCCGGTCTTTTCGCGAATCGGCTGCACCGTCTCGCGGTGATTGCGAACGGCGTCCATCTCGGCGCGGATCTGGGCGCGCTCTTCCGGATAGCCCTCGAACAGCACCGATGTGAAGATCAGGTCGGCGGGGGCCGTGGAATGCCGGTAGGAATAGCCCATCTCGGCATTGGACAGCACATGTTTGTTGCCCTTGCGGTCGACCGCGTTGACCTCGATCAACCGCTCGCGCGTCTCCACGCCGTTGGCCCCGGCATTCATGCGCGCCGCGCCGCCGATGCTGCCCGGAATACCGTAGAAGAAATGAAAGCCGCCAATACCGTTGTCCATCGCCATCGCCGCCACATGCTTGTCGGGGCAGATGGTGCCGGCCAGAATGCGGTTTTCGCCGGCAAGTTCGACGAAGCCGAACCCTTTGGCCGACAGGCGCAGCACGACGCCGGGAATGCCGCCGTCACGCACCAGAATGTTGGAGCCGACGCCGACCACCGTCAGCGGCACCTCTTCCGGCAAGATCTTCAGGAAGGCGACGAGATCATCGATGTCATGCGGCTGGAACATCAGCTCGGCGAGGCCACCGGCCCGGAACCAGGTGACGCGGTCCATGGGAGCATCCGGTGTGATACGGCCGCGGATATCCTTTACACCGTCCCCGAGAGACGCGAGAAGCTTTTCCCCATTTACCTGTTTCATGCGGACTTTCCCGATAGGCCTTCCAGTTGCTTGGGCAGCGCCGCCGCCCAGGATGTGATGCTCCCAGCCCCCAACAGAACCACGAAATCGCCAGGCTTTGCAACCTCCGCAACCATCTGCGGCAGAAGTTCCGCCGAGGTGAGAAAACGGGCGTCGCGATGGCCGCCGGATTTGATCCGCGAGACGAGTGAAACGGAATCGATGCCTTCGATCGGATCTTCGCCCGCCGCATAAACCGGCGCGAGGAAAATGCTGTCGGCATCGTTGAAGCAGGCGGCAAATTCCTCGAACAGGCTTGCAAGGCGGCTATAGCGGTGTGGCTGGTGGACCGCAATGATCCGGCCCTTGCAGGCTTCGCGGGCTGCCTTCAGCACCGCCTTGATCTCGACCGGATGGTGGCCGTAATCGTCGAAGATCTGCACCCCGTTCCATTCGCCGGTCAGCGTGAAACGACGCTTGACGCCGCCGAAGGAGGCAAGCCCCTTGGCGATATCGGCATTCGAGATGCCGAGCCGGTTGGCAACGGCGATCGCCGCCGTCGCGTTAGATATATTATGGCGCCCGGGCATCGGCATGACCAGCCCCTTGAGCTCGATCAACTGGCCGGTGCGGCGGCGGCGGATTGCGACATCGAAGATCGAGCGCGTGCCGTCGATGCGCACATTGGTGAAACGCACGTCGGCCTGCGGGTTCTCGCCATAGGTGATGATCTTGCGATCCTCGATGCGGCCGACCAGCGCCTGCACCTCGGGATGGTCGAGGCACATGACGCCGAAGCCGTAGAACGGCACGTTCTCGACGAACTGCCGGAAGGCGGCGCGCACGGCATCGAAATTGCCGTAATGGTCGAGATGCTCCGGGTCGATATTGGTGATGACGGCGACATCGGCCGGAAGCTTCAGGAAGGTGCCGTCCGATTCGTCGGCCTCGACCACCATCCACTCGCCCTCGCCCATGCGGGCATTGGTGCCGTAGGCGTTGATGATGCCGCCATTGATGACGGTCGGGTCGAGCCCGCCGGCTTCGAGCAATGTGGCGACCAGCGACGTGGTCGTCGTCTTGCCATGCGTGCCGCCGATAGCGATCGCATTGCGGAAACGCATCAACTCGGCAAGCATTTCAGCGCGGCGCACCACCGGCAGCAGCTTTTCGCGCGCGGCGATCAGTTCCGGATTGCTCTTCTTGATCGCCGTCGAGACGACGACGACTTCGGCCTCACCCAGGTTTTCCGCCCTATGACCGACGAAGACCTCGATGCCCTTGTCGCGCAGCCGCTGGACATTGGCGCTGTCGGCCTGGTCCGATCCCTGCACCTTGTGGCCGAGATTGTGCAGCACCTCGGCGATACCGCTCATGCCGATGCCGCCAATGCCGATGAAATGGACGAGACCGATCGCCTTCGGCAGTTTCATGCGCGTGTCCTCTTGAATTCCGCTATTGTCCGTTTGGCGGCAATAGCCTCAACCATGTCGGCAAGCAAGTTCGCGGCATCGGGTTTTCCAGCGAGTTTCGCCGCCGCCGCCATATGCGCAAGCTTTTCCGGATCGTTCATCACAGCCGTCAGGATCGCCGCGATCTTCTCTGGCGAAAGCTCCGACTGGGCAATGACCTTCGCTCCGCCGGTGGCCGCCAGCGCGGCGGCATTCGCCGCCTGGTCATGATCGAGAGCATGCGGGTAAGGCACGAGCACCGCAGGCCGGCCGATGACGGAGATTTCCGAAACCGTCGACGCGCCGGAACGGCAGATGACAAGGTGCGCCTTCGCCAGCCGCTCAGCCATGTCGGTGAAGAAGGGGGCGATATCGGCGCCCATCTCCAGCTTGGCGACACAGCCGCTGACCATTTCCATATCCTCGGGGCGCACCTGCTGGGTGATGCGCAGGCGCAGGCGAAGCGCGTCGTCGAGCAGGCTGATCGCCGTCGGCAGCGCCTTGGAGAAATATTGCGCGCCCTGGCTGCCGCCGAAGACGACGAGATTGAAGGCCTCGCCGGAATGCGAAGGCGTGTAAGGCACCTCGGCGGCGGCGATGACCGCCGGGCGAACCGGATTGCCCGTCGTCACCGTCTTCTCGGGGAAAGCAGCGCCCCCCTCCGGCAGGAAGCCGCCGGCGATACCCTGTACGCGGGTCGCCAAGGCCTTGTTGGCGCGGCCCATCACGGCATTCTGCTCATGGATCATCGAGGGCACGCCGAGCCGGGTGGCGGCAAGCAGCGGCGGCACGGTGGGATAGCCGCCGAAACCGACGACAATGACCGGCCGCAGCCGCTGGATCAGTGCCTTCGCCGCCCGCATGCCGCTCCACAGCGTCCACAGCGAGCGGGCGACGGCAACCGGGTTTTTCGAGCCGATCGTCGCCGATGGCACGACATGGATCTCCTCGGCCGGGAACTTGCCGGCATAACGCTCGGCCCGGCTGTCGGTGACGAGATGCACCGAATAGCCCCGCTCCTTCAGCTTGAAGGCCAGCGCCTCCGCCGGGAACACATGGCCGCCGGTCCCCCCGGCGGCAAGCAGCACGATGCCTTTGCTCATAATCTCTTACTCCGCCGGCATGCCGTGCGGGACGCGGAAGAGGCTCCGGTCCTGCGCACGTTTTTCCGGCCGATGGCGCGTCAGCGCCAGAATGAAGCCCGCGGTGACGCAGATCGCCACCATCGACGAACCGCCGTAGGAAATCAGCGGCAGCGTCATGCCCTTCGCCGGCAGCAGTTCGAGATTGACGCCGACATTGATGATCGACTGAATGCCCATCTGCAGCACCAGGCCGGCGACGGCGAAGCGGTTGAAATCGTTGCGCTCGCGATAGGCATGCGAGAGGCCGCGCAGCACCAGGACGGAAAACAGCGCGACGAGCGCCATGCAGAAGACGATGCCGAACTCCTCGGCAGCGACCGAGAAGATGAAGTCGGTATGCGCATCCGGGATGATGCGCTTGACGATACCTTCGCCCGGTCCCTGGCCGAACCAGCTGCCGCGGATGATCGCCTCGCGCGCCGTGTCGATCTGGAACGTATCGCCCTCGCCGGTCATGAACTTGTCTATTCGCAGCGCCACGTGCGGGAAGACGTAATAGGCGGTGACCAGGCCGCCGGCCCCGCCGACGCCGAGCAGCATGATCCAGATCCACGGCATGCCGGCCATGAAGAACATCCCGCCCCAGACGGCGGTCGTCAGGATGGTCTGGCCAAGGTCCGGCTGCGCGACGAGAAGAGCGGCGACGATGCCGAACAGGATGATGGCGAAGAGATTGCCGGGAATCTCAGGCTGGCGCGCATGTTCGGCAAACAGCCAGGCGCAGACCACGACGAAGGCGGGTTTCATGAATTCCGACGGCTGGATCGAAAGGCCGGCGATCCAGATCCAGCGCCTGCCGCCCTTGACCTCCTGCCCGACGAACAGCACCAGCACCATCATGGCAAGCGAGATGATCAAAAGCAGGATTGCGGTTCGCCGCACCTGGCGCGGCGTCAGGAATGACAGCCCGAGCATGACGCCGATCGAGGGGATCATGAAGGCGGCGTGGCGCTTGACGAAGTGGAAGGGCTCGAGCCCGATGCGCTCGGCAACCGCCGGAGAGGCCGCAAACGACAGCATGAAGCCGATACCCATCAGGAAGATGAACATCGCCAGGAAGAAGCGGTCGATGGTCCAGAACCAATCGGCCAGAGGCCCACGTTCCGCGCGGCTTACCATGTCATTTCTCTCCTGTTGCCGGACCGATCAGCATCGTCATTCCGTCAAGTGCCGCCACGTGGCCGACGAAGGCATCGCCCCTGACTTCGAAGTTCTTATACTGGTCGAAGCTTGCGCAAGCCGGGGATAACATCACGGCCGAAAAACCACTCTCGTCGCGCTCCGCGTCGGCTGCCGCATGCGCGACCGCCCGCTCCAGCGTGCCGGAGATCTCGTAAGGTACGGCCTCGCCGAGCGTCGCGGCGAACTCCGCCGCCGCCTCGCCGATTAGATAGGCCTTGGCGATGCGCGGGAAATAGGGCGCAAGCGTCGTGATACCACCTGATTTCGGCAGACCGCCGGCAATCCAGTAGATGCGATCATAGCTCGAAAGCGCCGGTGCTGCCGCATCGGCGTTCGTCGCCTTGGAATCGTTGACGAAGACGACGCGGCCGCGTTTACCCACAGGCTGCATGCGGTGCTTGAGGCCGGGAAAAGAGGCAAGGCCGGCGCGAATGTCGTCGGCGGAAACCCCGACGGCAAGGCAGGCGGCAACAGCGGCGGCGGCGTTCTGCGCATTATGGCTGCCGCGCAGCGTCTGGATGCCGTCGAGATCGGCGAAGGGCAGCATGGCGCCGCCGCCGGCCTGAATGAGCTTGCTGCCCTCGGCATAAATGCCCGAAGCCACCACGTTGCGGCGCGAGATGCGCACCACCTTGACGCCGGCCCGCTCGACGCGGTCGGCAATCAGCGCCGAATGGCTGTCGTCGATGCCGACGATCGCCACATCGCTGCCGGCGACCAGCCGCTCCTTGACATCGGCATAATGCTGCATCGTGCCGTGACGGTCGAGATGATCGGGGGTCAGGTTGAGCAGGATGCCGGCAGAGGGGTTCAGCGTCGGCGCCAGGTCGATCTGGTAGGAAGAGCATTCGACGACGTAGTAGCGCTCGGCCTTCGGCGGATCGAGCGTCAGCACGGCCGTGCCGATATTGCCGCCGAGCTGCGTGTCGTGGCCCGACGATTTCAGGATATGAGCGATCAACGCCGTCGTCGTCGACTTGCCGTTGGTGCCTGTTATGGCGATGAAGGGGCAATCCGGCGCATGGGCGCGGCGCTCGCGCACGAAGAGCTCGACGTCGCCGACGATATCGACGCCGGCGGCGCGCGCAAGATCGACGGTCCAGTGCGGTTTCGGATGGGTGAGCGGCACGCCGGGCGAGAGCACGAACAGTGCCTGCCGGCTCCAGTCGATCGTGTGCAGATCTTCCGTCAGGATGCCTTCGGCCGAAGCCTTGGCGACGCTGTCGGGATTGTCGTCCCAGACGGTCACCTCGGCGCCGCCTGCAACCAGCGCCCGCGCGGTGGCCAAGCCGGAGCCGCCGAGGCCGAAGAGCGCGACCTTCCTGTCCCTGAGCGTCGTGACCGGGATCATCGCCGCCTCACCGCAGCTTCAGCGTCGACAGGCCGAGCATGGCAAGGCCGACGGCGATGATCCAGAAGCGGATCACCACCTGGCTCTCGGTCCAGCCCTTTTTCTCGAAGTGATGATGGATCGGCGCCATCAGGAAGACGCGCCGGCCGGTCATCTTGAAGAAGCCGACCTGGATGATGACCGAGAGCGTCTCCATAACGAAGAGGCCGCCGATGATCGCCATGACGATCTCGTGCTTGGTGGCGACGGCGACGGTGCCGATCGTGCCGCCGAGTGCGAGCGACCCGGTGTCGCCCATGAAGATGGCCGCCGGCGGCGCGTTGAACCAGAGGAAGCCGAGACCGGCGCCGATGACGGCGCCGAGCACGACGGCAAGCTCGCCGGTGCCGGGCACGAAATTGATCTGCAGGTAGTTGGCAAACACCACGTTGCCGGCGAGGTAGGCGATGACGCCGAAAGAGGCGGCGGCGATCATCACAGGCACAATGGCAAGCCCGTCGAGACCGTCGGTCAGGTTAACGGCATTGCCGGCGCCGACGATGACGAAGCCGCCGAAGACGACGAACATGATGCCGAGATTGATCAGGAAGTCCTTGAAGAAGGGAAAGGCGATCGAGGAACCGAAGGTCGAGCCGGCAGTCCCCGACGCAAGAGCGGTGCGCATCATGAAGTAGACGGCGATGCCGGCGATAACGAATTCGATGCCGAGGCGCGCCTTGCCGGAGAAGCCCTTGTGGCTCTGCTTGGTCACCTTGAGATAATCGTCATAGAAGCCGATCGCGCCGAAGCCGAGCGTCACCAGCAGCGTGGCAACGACGTAGACGTTGGAAAGATCGGCCCACAGCAGCGACGCGCCGACGATGCCGGCAAGGATCATCAGCCCGCCCATGGTCGGCGTGCCGGCCTTCTTGAAATGCGTCTGCGGCCCGTCGGCGCGGATCGGCTGGCCCTTGCCCTGGCGGATGCGCAGCGAATTGATGATCGTCGGTCCGAACAGGAAAACGATCAGAGCTGAGGTGAAGAGAGCGGCCCCTGTGCGGAAGGTAATATATCTGAACAGGTTCAGAAATTTGAAATATTCCGACAGTTCGACAAGCCAGATCAGCATTCAGGGCCCCTTGTTTACCCGATCAAAGTTCGCGTTGCGTGTCGGAAAATGGTGGGAACTTGTCAAGGAGCGCGGCGACGATCTTGCCGAAACCGATGCCCAGAGACGATTTCACCATGAACACGTCGCCTGCTACGACCGAGTCCAGTACATAGTCCGTCAATTCGCTGGTGTTCTCGCGATATTCGACATGGACGCTTTCCGGCAGTGATTCCTTGAGCGCAGCCATCTCCGCTCCTGCGAGCCAGACATGTTCGATGCCGGCCGCAAGCAGCGGCACGGCGAGATCGCTATGAACCTTCTGCGCATACTCGCCCATCTCCAGCATGTCGCCGAGCACGGCGATACGACGCCCGCGGCCGGTCGGCTCGGAGGCCGCCAAGAGCGCGATCGCCGCGCGCATCGAAGCCGGATTGGCGTTGTAGCTCTCGTCGATCAGCGTGAAGCTGCCGTTGCCGATCGAAAGCCGGTGGCGCTTGCCCCTGCCCTTTTCCGGCTTCAGCGTCGCAAGCGCATCGATCGCCTTTTCCATGTCGGCGCCGACGATCCTGACGACGCCGAGCGCGGCGAGAGCATTCTCGGCGATATGGCGGCCGGGGGCGCCGATCGCGACTTCAAGCGTCTCGCCGCCGATCGTCAGCCACAGTGTCGAATTCTCGTCCGAGCCGTTGAATTCCGCCAGCCGGAATTCGGCCTTGGCATGCTGGCCGAAGGAGTGGATATGCTCGATGCCGAGCGACTGCGCCGTGCGGTCGAGGAAATTGAACTGGTCATTGTCGCGGTTGAGCACGACATGCCCACCGGGTTCCAGCCCCTCGAAAATCTCCGCCTTGGCGGCGGCGATCTCCTTGATACTCTTGAAATTGCCGAGATGGGCCGGCGCGATCGTCGTGATGACGGCAACGTCGGGACGGATCATCGCCACCAGCGGTCGGATCTCGCCCGGATGATTCATGCCGACTTCGAAGACGCCGTAATCCGTATCCCCGGGCATGCGTGCCAGCGTCAGAGGTACACCCCAATGGTTGTTGAAGGAGGCGACGGAGGCATGCACCTTGCCCGACGGCGACAGCACATGCCGCAGCATTTCCTTGGTGGTCGTCTTTCCAACAGAACCCGTCACGGCAATGATCCGGGCCCGCGAGCGCTCGCGCGAGGCAAGACCGAGTCGGCCGAGCGCGGCGAGCACATCTTCAACGACGATCATCGGCACCGTCAGACGGCCCATGGCGGGAAGCCTCGCCTCGCTGACGACGAGAAGCGCCGCGCCGTTCGCCATCGCCATCGATGCGTAATCATGACCGTCGACACGGTCGCCCTTGATCGCGAAGAAGGCCTCGCCTGGAGCAATCGAACGGCTGTCGATAGAAATGCCGGTGATGCCCTCGGGCAGAGTGCCGAAGGGGCGCCCCGCCATCGCCGCGATCATGTCTTCGGTCGTCCAGAGCCAGCTCAAGATTTCAGTTCCTCCAAGGCCTTGCGCACCTCCGCATGATCGGAGAACGGCAGTGTGACGCTGCCGATCGTCTGCCCTTCCTCATGCCCCTTGCCGGCGACGATCAGCGTATCGCCTGATTTCAGCATGCCGACCGCCTCGCGGATCGCCGCCGCGCGATCGCCGATCTCGGAGGCGCAGCTTGCTGCCGCCATGATCTCCGTCCGGATCGAAGCCGGCTCCTCCGAACGCGGATTGTCGTCGGTGACGATGACCACATCGGCAAGGCGGCAGGCGATTTCGCCCATGATCGGCCGTTTGCCGCGATCGCGGTCGCCGCCGCAGCCGAAAACGACGACGACGCGGCCTGTGGTGAAGGGCCTGACCGAGCTCAGCACGTTTTCCAGCGCATCCGGCTTGTGGGCGTAATCGACGTAGGCGAGCGCGCCGTCCTTGGTGTGGCCGACGAGTTCGAGACGGCCGGATGCGCCGATGAGTTTCTCGAGCGCCGCCATCGCGACCTTCGGCTCGATGCCGGTCGACATCGCAAGCCCCGCCGCAACCAGCGCGTTGGCGACCTGGAAATCGCCGGCCAGCGGTATATCCACCTCGAAAATCTCTCCGCCGATATGAATCTCCGCCGTCTGCTTGTGGCGGAAATGCTCGACACGCTTCAGCGTGAGATAGTCGCCCTTGCGCCCGACGGTGCGGACGTCGTGACCGGCGTCGGTCGCCGCCTTGATCGCCTCAGCCGACCAGGGATCGTCGGCAAAGATCACCGCCGGCGAGCCCTTCGGCAGCAGCACATCGAAGAGCCGCATCTTGGCGGCCATATAGTCCTCGATCGTCGGATGATAATCCATGTGGTCACGGCCGAGATTGGTGAAGGCGGCGGCCGCAAGCTTCACGCCGTCGAGCCGGCACTGGTCGAGACCGTGGCTGGAAGCCTCCATCGAGGCATGGGTGACACCTTCGTCGGCGAGTTCGGCAAGCAGCTTGTGCAGCGAGACCGGATCGGGCGTCGTCAGCGAGCCATATTCGTTGCGCGTCGGCGAAACCACGCCCGTCGTACCGATCATCGCGGCCGCGTGGCCCGCATGCGCCCAGATCTGCCGCGTGAATGAAGCGACGGATGTCTTGCCCGCCGTGCCGGTGACGGCGACCATGGTCTCGGGCTGCCTGCCGTAGAAACGCGAGGCGGCGATGGACAGGAAACGGCGCGGCTCGTTGACGGCAAGCACGGGGATGGGGGCCTCGACGACCTGGGAAGCGATCGCCACGACAGCGCCGCGGCCCGCGGCATCCGCGATGAAGCCCGCCCCATCCGCTTTGGTGCCGGCGACCGCGACGAAGGCATTACCCGGCGCCACATGGCGGCTATCCGACGACAGGCCTGAAATATCAAGCAAGCCTGCCGAGCCTTCGAGCTGTGCTTCAAGTTCCGGAAATTGATCTCCGGCCAGGTCTCGCAATTTCATCGCACGCACTTTTCTCTGTTGAAGCCGGTTCACCCCTCGCGAATCGGTGTCGTTATTCATTCACATTCAATAAGACACCAGCAAGGCCGATCCCCCCTCCCCGAATTTCGGCTCGATGCCGAGAATGGGGGCCGCGCGGCGGATGATCTCGCGGGCGATCGGGCCGGCGGTGCCGGCGGAGATCGTTCCGCCATATTGCTTTTCGCCGGTCTTCGGCTCGTCGCAGAAGGTGATCACCGCATATTTGGGATCGTTGATGGGGAATGCGGCAATGAAGGAGTTGAAGTTCAGCGTCGCCGAATACCGGCCGTTCACCACCTTGTCGGCCGTCCCGGTCTTGCTGCCGACGGCAAAGCCCGGCACGCGGGCGACGCGGCCAGATCCCTTGTAGCCGTTGAAGTCGAGCAGATAGCGGATCTCGTCGCTGGTCGTCTTCTTGATCACCTGCGTCGCGATCTCATCGGCCTGTTCGCGCGTGCGGGGCAGGAATGTCGGCTCGATAAGCTTGCCGCCGTTGACGAGAGCGGCGGCCGCCACTCCTGTCTGCAGCGCCGTCGTCGAGACGCCGTGGCCGAAGGAGATGGTGATCGAATTGATCTTCTTCCAGACGCGCGGCTGGCTCGGCATCTTCACTTCCGGCAGCTCGGTCTGCATCTTGGTCAGCAAGCCGAACTTGGTTAGATAATCCTTCTGCGCGTCGATGCCGACGATGTCGATGACGCGCGCCGTGCCGATATTCGAAGAATACTGGAAAATCTCGGGAACGGTCAGCCAGCGGCGCTGCCCGTGGAAATCGTGGATGGTGAAGCCGCCGATATAGATCGATTTGCTGGCATCGAAACTGTCGGTCATCTTCACCTTGCCGGTGTCGAGCGCCATGGCCAGCGAAAAGGTCTTGAAAGTCGAGCCCATTTCGAAGGTACCGTTGGTCATCCGGTTGAGCCAACCGTCCTTGGCGCCTTGCTGCGGTTCGTTCGGATCGAAATCCGGCGCCGACGCCATCGCCAGCACTTCTCCCGTATGCACGTCGATAACAGCGGCACCGGCCCCCTTGGACTGGAAGTTGTTGACGGCGTTGACGACTGCGTCGCGGACGATGTTCTGCACACGCAGGTCGATCGAAAGCCGCACCGGCTCGAGAGGCTGGTCGCTGGTCATGCCGACCGAAGCCAGGTCGGCAAGTCCCTGGTCGTCGATATATTTCTCCATGCCGGCGACGCCACGGTTGTCGATATTGACGTAACCGAGGATGTGCGCGGCGGTCGAACCGCCGGGATAGAAGCGGCGCTTCTCCGGCCGGAAGCCGATGCCGGGAATGCCGAGCGCCAGGATCTGGCTCTGCTGTTTCGGCGTCAGCTGCCGGCGCAGCCAGGCGAAATGCGAGCTCTTGACCGAGAGCTTCTTATAGGTGTCCCTGACGTCGAGCTCGGGCAGAACAGTTGCGAGCTTCTCCACCGCCTCGTCGGCATCGACGATCTTGTTCGGCTCGGCAAACAGTGAGACGGTGCGGATATCGGTCGCCAGCACCTCGCCGTTGCGGTCGAGGATATCGGGGCGCGAAGCCATCAGCCGGTCGGGCGGCAGGATGCTGGAGACGACCTCCTGATCCTTCATCGCATATTCAACGAGACGGCCGCCGATGACGACATAGACGCCCATGAAGCCGAGGATCAGCAGGCCGACGCGGCTTTTTGCCTGCCCCGATTTCTTCTTGCGCGTTCCCTCGATCGCCACGCCGGCGGAAGGACCACCGAAACGATTATAAACGCCGGCGGAAAAATGCGCCTGGCTCTTCAAAACCATGATGCGGGAAAGAAACGACATTATTCCACCGACCCCGTTTCGATCTCGTCTGCGTCTGTATCATCCTCCGCTCCGCCGTCGGGCGCCACCGCGCCGTGCGGCTCCACGGCGCCGCGCGGCGCAGGCGCCGGAACCGGCTGCGCCTTGGAGGCGCCGGCCGCGCCTTTGGCGCTGGCCACGGTCGCGCCCTTGGCGCTCGGCCCGTTGGCTTTGGCCTCCGTTACGTCGGGCACGGGAACCTCGGATTTCAGCATCGGCAATTCCTTGGCATGCACGAGCGCCGTCGAATCCGTCGGCTGCAGCTGCAACTCGTCGCTATAGGCGTTGACCAGCCGCTCCAGCCGGTTCGGCTGCGACTGCAGCGCCCAGTCGGCCTTGAGAAGGTCGATCGTGTCCTCTTCGAGCTTGATCTCGGCTTCGAGGCGATGAACCTCCTCAAGCTTCAATTCGGCGCGATGCTTGATCGTGTAGGTGACAGCGGCGGTGGCCGTCATAACGCCGATGAGCACGAGATCGAACGTTTTCAGCATATCAACCTCCAAGCTTTCCGAGACTGGCGAGATTGGGAAATCCGAAGAGCGACATATCCGCAGCCTCGGCAGCGGCATCCGTCCGGAGACCCGCACGCAGTTTGGCGGAGCGGGCGCGCGGATTGATCTGCGCCTCCGCCTCACTTGCCGAAACCATCGGCTTGCCCACAGCCGCAAAGGTTGCCGCCCGCTCATGCGCGACCGGCAGATGCCGCGACCCCGACGCCTTGCCGGCACGGTCGGAGAAGAATTTCTTGACGATGCGGTCTTCGAGCGAATGAAAGGTGACGACGACGAGCCGGCCGCCCGGCTTCAGCGCCGCTTCCGCCGCAAACAGCGCCTGCGCCAGTTCCCCGAGCTCGTCGTTGACGAAAATGCGCAAGGCCTGGAAGACACGCGTTGCTGGATGGATCTTATCCTTCATCTTGCGCGGCGTGACGAGCTCGATGAGACCGGCAAGATCGCGCGTCGTCTCGAACGGCTTTTCCTCGCGACGCTTCTCGATCGCATGCGCGATGCGCGGCGACTGGCTTTCCTCGCCGAGGAAATGAAAGATGCGGATGAGGTCGGCGACCTTGGCGCGATTGACGACATCGGCCGCCGAAACGCCTGTCGCCGACATGCGCATGTCGAGCGGCCCGTTTTTCTGAAAGGAGAAACCGCGCTCGGCCTCGTCGATCTGCATGGAGGAAACGCCGATATCGAGCACCACGCCGTCGAGTCCGCCTTGCGGCGCATGTTCGGCAAGATGTGAGAATTGCGAATGAACGAGCCGGAGACGACCGCCATGAGCAACGACCATTGCCTGGCCAGCGGCAATCGCGCTCGGATCGCGGTCGAGCGCGATCACTTCGGCACCGGCCGCAAGGATAGCCGAGCTGTAACCGCCCGCACCGAATGTGCCGTCAAGGATGAGCTTGCCGGGTGCGGGCGCCAGCGCCGAAAGCACTTCATCGAGAAGAACCGGAATGTGACGAACCGGTCCGCCACCGGCATCAGTTGAACCTCCGCCAGGATTCGCCACCATTCCGTTCCCTCGCTCTTTCAGGAACGCTTGCCCGCCAGCTTGCGCTCCCCTCGTGCCTGCGCCTGCGCGGCCACAAAAGCCTGCGGCTGCCAGAGCTGAAAATGATCCGCCCGACCGACGAAGGTCACTTCGTCCGAAATGCCGGTAAAGCCGCGAATGAAATCCGTGACCATCAGCCGCCCCTCGGCGTCGAGCTTCATGAAGACCCCGCCCCCATGAATGAGAAGCGACATCTCGTTGGCATCCGGCGAAAACGGATCCTCCGCAGCAATCTGCCGTTCGAATCTCTCGAGAAGATCCGGACCGCCGACGCTGATCGCCGGAAACACAAAGTCCTGGAAGCAATAGAGCTCCTGAACATTGCGCTGCGCCAGCACGGAACGAAATGCCGAAGGCACGGAAACCCTGCCCTTGGCATCGATCCTGTTGGTCGCGTTCGAAAGGAAGCGGTTCATCACACGAAACATCCGTTCCCGCAGGGATCCGGACCAAAAGACGCCCGAAACTCCCGATATCAGGCACAGCTTCGCAAGCCGGATGAGCGAAAACCCCTCCGACGCTTCCGGAGAGGAAGGCGCCTTTGCTTTGCGATGAACGGGCAGGTGATTGCCCCGGTGCAGTGCACATTTGGGATAGCATGGGACCATATGGGCGTCAATGGGATACGCCCAGCTTGCGATGGACGCATGATCAAAAATTTATAAGCTGTTAAGTTTAACAAAGGGTTAGGATCACCACCCGCAAGAGGCGCGGAGATGGCACTTTTACAAAAAGAGTTTCCGCCCGAAGCGATGCATCAGCATCCCCTTCAAAGCGTTTTATTTCAGCGGCTTATCTGGATAACTATCCCGCAATTCGGCGGTTGATCGCGCCACAAATGTTAATCGCCAGTTGGCCTGTAAGCCGGGTTCTGTATGGCTCCGGCGTGAACCGGAACGTGGCAGCCATTCCTCTGGGACAGCGTTCGCACGCTGCCTCACGCAACCCACCCGGATGACTGGCCTGGAAACCGGCCGGAAGGCCTTTCGGCCCACCGCGTCATCCCTATTCGGTCTTGCTCCCGGTGGGGTTTACCGTGCCATTTCCGTTGCCGGAGATGCGGTGGGCTCTTACCCCACCCTTTCACCCTTACCTGTAATGACAGGCGGTTTGCTTTCTGTGGCACTTTCCCTGAGGTCGCCCTCGCCGGACGTTATCCGGCACCGTGTTTCCGTGGAGCCCGGACTTTCCTCACCCTACCGCCTTTCGGCATTGGTAAAGCGCGGCTGCCCAGCCAACTGGCAGGGCTCCCATAAACGAGAGAGAGGGCAATTGCTATCGAATAAATGATATGCGTTAGCGAAATTGCGGTGTGAAATCCGTGGAGTAGCCCTGTCCGCTGATTCCGCCTGCCAAAAGCAGCTTGGCCCCAAGCCGGCCGATTTCATCCGAACTCTTGGCCGAAGTACCGGCACAGCCCGTCAGCACGGCGACCTCAGGCGAAGAGGTATAGCCGATCATCGGGTAGCCGCTTTCCGTCTGCGACACGACGCAGGCAGCCGTCGAAATCGAGAGCGGCACCATGCCGGGCACGAGACCTTCAACGATGCGGGCGAGATGCGCGCGCACGCTGTCTCGCCCTTCGGTCTTGAACCAGGCACGCATCGCCGCCTCGTCGCTGAGCGCCAGATCGTCTGGGTCGCCGCCGATCTTCAGGTAGAATTTGCCGTCGGGATAACGGATCGGCGGCAGCAGGTAGATATGGGTGCCGGGCACATCGAGAATGAGCGACGGCATGGCGGCAAAGCGGATAGCATCGGCCTCGCTCACCTCGAACAGCGTTACGGTCCGGGCATAAACCGTCATGGCAACGGGCCGCGGCAACAGATTCTCCGCAATGGAAAATCCGCCCGCGGCCAGCAGCACCTTTTCAGCACGATAACTCTGACCGCCCGATGTCTTGACGACGGCCGCCCCACCCTCGCTGCCGATCGAGACGACATAATCGCGGATGACCGCCGCACCCGCCTTTTCCGCCAGCAGCGACTGCGCCTTGACCAGCTTGCGCGGGCTGATGTGCCCCGCGCCTCTTGCTTCGAAAACACCGGCGGTTCCGGCGGGAAAGGCAAAATAGGGAAAGGCGGCCTTCAGCCCGGCCTCATCGAGAAAGCGGATCTCGACGCCGAGCGAAATGGCCGCTTTCCGGCTTCTCTCGAGATAATCGCTTGCATCAGGCGCGACGACGACGCAGCCGGCCTCCCGATAGAAGTCGATGCCGCTGTCGCGGGCAATCTCGCCGTAACGGCTGATCGAACGGTTGGCGAGCAGCGCCCAGTTGCGGTCGGGATCGATGGTGCGAGTAATGCGCCCCTCGTCGTAATGGCTGGCGAAGACGCCCTGATGCGCCTTGCGATCCTCAGGCTCATCCGGGCCGATCACCGCCACGCCATCCGCTTGGCGCGCCAGATGCCGCGCAGCCGCAGCCCCCATCAACCCGCGGCCGACGACGATATATTTGAAATCGACTGCCATGATATTCCTCTCAGGAAAAGACGGGCGTCAGCTCGCCGCCGAAGTCCTTGTCTTCAAGCGCGCCCTCCGCCAGAAGCAACGCTCCCAGCCGCCCGAGTTCGTCGGAGGATTTCGCCGCGACGAAATTGCCGCCGGTCAGCACCGCGACGCGCGGCGATTGCGTGAACCCGATATAGGGATAACCGGTCGAAGTGAAATTCGCCACGCACGGCGCCGACGTGACCGGGCAGCCGGCAAGCGCCGGCATCAGTTGCAGGGCGATGCGGCAGAGATGATCGCGCTCGGCGGCACTGCCGTCCGAACGGAACCATACGCCGGCATCCTCCAACCTGCCAAAGGAAAGCCCCTCGGTGTCGCCACCGAGCTTCAGATAGGTCTTGCCGTCGGGATAACGCACCGGCGGCAGGATATAGATATGATCCTCCTCCCGGTCGCCGAGCACGATGGTCGATGGCATATCGCCGAAGACCGCCCTCTCGCGCTCACCTATTTCATAGAAGACGACCGTGCGCGCCATGACCCTGGTATCGACGGGACGCGGCAGCAGGGCATGGAAATTGCTGAAACCGCCGGCCGCGACCAGCACCCGCTCGGCACTGTAACGTCTGTCGCCGGTCGTCACCTCGACATGGGAACCGACGTCGCGCACTGATGTCGCGGTTGCCTCGATCAGCGAGACGCCGCCGTGTTCGGCAAGCCTCGCCTGCGCCCGCACCAGCGCTCGCGGGTTGATGTGGCCGGCGCGCTTGCGCTCGAAATATCCTGTGAAATCGGGATCGACAGCAAGATAGGAAAAACGTTCGCGAAGTTGCGACGGCGCGATGGTCTCGATATCGCTGCCGAGCCTCCGGCTGACCGTCAGCGCCCGGTTGATATAATCCTGCTCATCCTTTGGCGTCGGACCGGCAAAGAGGCAGCCGACCTCGGAATAAAAGGAGATGCCGCTCCTCGCCTCGATCTCGCGGTAGCGCTCGAGCGCGCGGGCGGCGAAGGTTCCCCAGGCCAGATTACCGTCGAAGGTACGGGTGATGCGGGCTTCGTCGTAGTGACTGGCGAAGACTCCGTGATGGACCTTTCGCTCTTCCGGCTCGCGCGGGCCGATCAACGCAATGCCGTCGGCCATCGACGAGAGGTGGCGTGCGGCAGCGGCACCCATCATGCCGCGTCCGATGATGATAAACCTGAAATCGACTGCCATATCCCGCCTCATTTCGAGGTGGCCCACCTCGTTTCAAAGGTGGAGTATCACGGCAAGCGTCCTGATTCATATCGCAAAAATCCCGGGAAGGATTTTCACCCGGACGCACCCGGCCATGCTCAGTCGAGCATCGCCAGGACCTTGCCGCAATAGGTCTTCGACACCGGGTTCATGCGGGTTGCGGCATGGCCGGCATTGTATTTGAGGATGGTGTTGCAGGTTTCCCCGCCGCCGAGCTGATGGGCAGCCGCCAGATATTTCATGCCGTATTTGATGTTGGTCTCGGGATCGAACAGGCCCTTCCGCGTGCCGGCATAGCCCATCATCCTGGCCGTTGCCGGCTTGATCTGCATCAGGCCGATTTCGCCGGCGCTGCCGCGCGCTTTCGGATTGAAATTGCTTTCGACGCGAATGACGGCCTGGGCAAGCTCGACGGGCACGTCGTATTCAGCGGCATATTTATTGATCAGCGCAGCATAGGGAACGGCAGTCGAGAAGTCCGGCATGGCATAACCGCTCTGGCGATCGACGGTCTTCAGCGGGATGGTTTGCGCCCTGACACCCCAATCATCATTCGCCGAGGCAAAGTTATACCCTGCCAGCAGCATGCCGAAGCACGCCGCAGCGCCAACAATCAAATTCTTCATATAGTCTCTTCACTCCGACCCAAAGAATTTCAGGACTGCGCGCCTCGCCGTCATCCGGTCACACGCGATCAAGGACTGATCGCGTCCGCAGAAATTCTTATCGTTTCATTTGGCGCTCGCAATTACACTTGAAACCAGCCGCAAGCGCTGTTCAGCGGGCGTCCTTAGACCATCGCAATGAGGAGATAATAGGGAAATGATGTGGCGGGAGGGATTTCTCGCCGGTCGGAAGAAATCCGCCCGGATCTCCGGCTATTCGGCTGAGGAATAACGCGGCAGCGCCGACAGCAGCCGGTGCAGCGTGTCGATCGTCGAGAAATCGGCGATTCCATCGACCCGTTCAGGCCGGAAATGGCGCTGGAAAGCTTCCACGTCGCCCGCCGTCTTTTCGGAAAATTGGCTTGTGATCTCAGTGCCATAACCATAGAGCGACAGCATCGACTGCAGCGCTTCGACGGGCTGTCCGGCGTCACCGCGCTGGAAGAAGCGCCCGCCGGCGATCGTTGCCGGCTCGACCCAGTGTCCGATCCCCGCCCGATGGAGTTCGGCCCAGGGGAACTTTTCGCCCGGATCGACCTTGCGAACCGGGGCGACGTCGGAATGCCCCAGGACCCGTTCCGGCGCGATCGACCAACGTTTGACACAGTCGCGACACAATTCGATCACCGCGGCGATCTGCTCCTTCGGATAGTCGGGAAGCCCGCCCGGATGACCGACATTGGCGATCTCGATGCCGATCGACAGGGAATTGATATCCGTTTCGCCGTGCCAGCTGCTCTTGCCCGCATGCCAGGCGCGCCGCGCTTCCGGCACGAGCTGCACCACCTCACCGTTCTCATGCACGAAATAATGGCTGGAAACCTGGCTCTCGGCGCGGCAAAGCCAGTCGAGCGCGCCATCTGCCGTCGGCATGCCGGTATAGTGCAGCAGGACCATGTCCGGACGGCGCCCGTTCGCCCGCTCGCCATGGTTCGGCGAAGGCTGCACACGGGCGCTCCTGAAGTCGGCCTCGAAAGAGGTCATGCGGCGCGGCGTTCCTTCTCGATCGCCGCATAGGCGGCGTTCAACGCCGCCATGCGTTCATTGGCGATCACATGGAATTCCTTCGGCACCCCACGCGAGATCAGCCGATCGGGATGATGCTCGCTGACGAGGCCGTGGTAACGGCGGCGGATGGTCGGGAAATCATCCGAAGGCGAGACGCCGAGCACCTTGTAGGGATCGCGGCCGGATGAGACGTGGCGGGCGGCGATCTGCTCGAAGCGGGTCTCGCTCATCTCGAAGATCTCGCCAATATGGCGCAGGAAATTCAGTTCCTTCTCGTGGATCAGCCCGTCGGCCTTGGCGATATGGAAGAGGCCGTCGAGCACGTCTTCCAGCACCGTGCAATTAGCAGCACAAGTGACGCAGAGCGTCGAGAGCCGCTCGGCATAGGCTTCGTAGCCGGCCACATCCTGGCGTGCGAGATTATAGAGCCTGGCGACGTTCTTGGCCTGGTCCTCGGGAAATTCGAAGATTTCGCGGAAGGCTTCGACCTCTTTCTCGCTGACGATGCCGTCGGCCTTGGCCATCTTGGCCGACAGCGCGATGATCGCCACGGAGAAAGCCACTTTGCGCCGGGTCTCGGGATCGCCTTCGAAAACCGTTCGGATAGCCTCGACCACCGCAGAAAGCGCATTGCCCGCGGTATTGCCAATGGCATTCAACAGTTTTTCCCAGAAGGACATCGAAAATCTCGCACATGCTTGTCAACTTATACCAAACAGCTTGACCAAAGAATCATAGCCTTTGCAAGGCGACTATTGGTCGTAGGATCGAAAACACTTTTCACGATTCTGTAATTATTGCATCGCAACAAGCGATCGATCCGTTTCGCCTGATCGGCCGGAAAGGACGGCCCGCTTCATCGCCACTCAACGCTTAACCGTCAATTTCCACAACTGTTCCCGATCAGCAGATCGGGCTTGAAACGATTATATCGACGCTTCGCGCCACCTTTGCCGTTCAACCCGGCAGAAAGGCGCGTTTTCGTAAATTCTTTACTTTACAGGGCCCTTTCCCTGCCGCATCCATGCGCTAGCTAACGCTGCCGCATTGAAACACCATAGGAGGGATCATGGCCAAACAGAAAGTCGCAATGCTGACCGCCGGAGGCCTGGCGCCCTGTCTTTCCTCCGCCGTCGGCGGCCTCATCGAACGCTACAGCGACGTGGCGCCCGACCTCGATATCATCGCCTACAAGTCCGGCTACCAGGGCGTGCTCACCGGCAACAGCATCGAGATCACCCGCGACATGCGCGAAAAGGCGCCGCTGCTGCACCGTTACGGCGGTTCGCCGATCGGCAACAGCCGCGTCAAGCTCACCAATGCCGCCGATTGCGTCAAGCGCGGCCTGGTCAAGGAAGGCGAGAACCCGCTCAGGATCGCCGCCGAACGTCTTGCCAATGACGGCATCACCATTCTCCACACGATCGGCGGCGACGACACCAACACCACGGCCGCCGACCTTGCCGCCTATCTCGCCGCCAACGGCTACAATCTGACCGTCGTCGGCCTGCCGAAGACCGTCGACAATGACGTCGTGCCGATCCGCCAGTCGCTCGGCGCCTGGACGGCCGCCGAAGTCGGCGCGCATTTCTTCGACAATGTCGGCAACGAACAGACCGCCGCCCCCCGCACGCTCGTCATCCACGAGGTCATGGGCCGCCATTGCGGCTGGCTGACGGCTGCGACCGCCCGCGCCTATCTCCAGCGCACCAGCCGCAACCAGTATGTCGATGGCCTGATGATGGATGCGCATCTGAAAAGCATCGACGCCGTCTACCTGCCGGAGATGGCCTTCGATCTCGACGCCGAGGCCGCCCGCCTGAAGGAGAGCATGGACCGCAACGGCCACGCCACGGTCTTCGTCTCCGAAGGCGCCTGCCTCGACGCCATCGTCGCCGAGCGCGAAGCCGCCGGCGAGACCGTCAAGCGCGATGCCTTCGGCCATGTGAAGATCGATACGATCAATGTCGGCGCCTGGTTCCAGAAGCAATTCGCCAGCCTCTTGAACGCCGAACGTTCCCTCGTGCAGAAATCGGGCTACTTCGCCCGCTCGGCGCCTGCCAACGCCGACGACCTCAGGCTGATCCAGAGCATGGTCGATCTCGCCGTCGAAAGCGCGCTCAACAAAGTCTCCGGCGTCACCGGCCATGATGAAGCGCAGAATGGTAAATTGCGCACTATAGAATTCCCGCGCATCAAGGGCGGCAAGGCTTTTGACCTCTCTACGGCATGGTTTGCCGAAGTCATGGACAATATAGGCCAGAAATACAAAGAAGCGTGATTGACGGATGGTTAATATGATGTCTTTGCTTGTTCCTGAGGAATAGGAGGAGACACCATGTCAGTTGAAGCCTGGCTCGCTTTTGCCGCCGCATCCGCCATCATGCTGGCCATACCGGGGCCGACGATACTGCTCGTCGTCTCCTATGCGCTCGGTCATGGACGCAGGACTGCGCTTGCGACGGTCAGCGGCGTGGCGCTTGGTGACTTCACCGCGATGACGGCGTCCCTCTTCGGACTCGGCGCCGTCCTTGCCGCCTCCGCCACCCTCTTCACCGTCCTGAAGTGGATCGGCGGCGCCTATCTGATCTGGCTGGGAATCAAGCTCTGGCGGGCTCCGGTGATTGGCGAACCCGTTGCCGACAACGACAATCTGCCGGAGGAAAAATCGCTGAAGATCTTCCTCCATGCCTATATCGTCACCGCCCTCAATCCGAAGAGCATCATCTTCTTCGTCGCCTTCGTGCCGCAGTTCCTCAATCCGGCCCTGCCCTTCTTCGGGCAGATGGCGATCATGGAAGCAACGTTCCTCGTGCTGGCGATCCTCAACGCCTCCACCTACGCCTTTCTCGCCCATACTGCGCGCGGACTGATTCGCAAGGCAAGCGTCCAGCGCGCCGTAAACCGTACCGGAGGCACCCTGTTGATCGCGGCAGGCGCCGTAACCGCCGGGTATCGCCGTATTGCAGCCTAGAAATATTCCGTGGTTGCCGGAATGCCACGAATAGGTTAATGGGGGCGTCAGGGCTTAAGGTATTTAGTAACTTTTATACGCTGCCGGGGCGGCGCGATTTCACGAAAGTGGCGGAATGGTAGCGATCGGATTGTCCGGCCTGAAACGCAGTCTTGTCGTTTCGACGATACTCTGCGGTGTGATGACGGGATGCGCGAGCGTCGAATACACCTCGCAGGCCGAACTCACCGCCGCCCAGACCGTGGTGCCGATGCCGAAACCAGGCGAGGATGCAACACTCGCCGCGATCCCGACCGCCGAGGGCGCAGTTGGCCCGGCAGGCACCGCCATTGCCCAGGCATCTCCCTCTCTGACGGCAACGGCGATGCCCGCCGTCACAGGCGCTCAGCCGGCCGATCTCACCATGCAGCCGGCCGCCTATGCGCAGATCCCGCTGACGCCCGAGATGACGGCCATCCAGTCCGTGGTGCCGACGCCGCGCCCGGGAACCCCGGCACAGCCGACAACGCAGCTTGCCTTTGCAGCGACACCGCAAAACAGCGCACTTGCGGCACTTGCAGCAGTCGACACCACGCCGCGTGCCAGCATGGACTACGGTTTCGACGAATCCGGGCCAATCGATCCGCCGACGGCGCCGCCGATGTTCAGCGACGACGACAAAGACGATGCGCCGAC
This sequence comes from Rhizobium chutanense, assembly GCF_002531935.1. Taxonomy (GTDB): domain Bacteria; phylum Pseudomonadota; class Alphaproteobacteria; order Rhizobiales; family Rhizobiaceae; genus Rhizobium; species Rhizobium chutanense. Next base: position 156,213 of record NZ_NWSV01000002.1, read on the forward strand.
GGTCGAAAAGAGCTTCGTCACCAAGCTTATCCAGAAATATTCGAAGATCTACGAAATTCCCGAGACGCTGCTCCATCGTATCGTCCATCGCGAGAGCCGCTACAATCCGAAGGCCTATAACAAGCGCGGCTATTTCGGCCTCATGCAGATCAAGTACAACACCGCCAAGTCCATGGGCTATGACGGTGCGCCAGGCGGCCTCTTCGACGCCGAAACCAATATCAAATATGCCGCGAAATATCTGCGCGGCGCCTGGCTCGTCTCCGACAACAAGGAAGACGACGCCGTCCGCCTCTACGCGCGCGGCTATTATTACGATGCCAAGCGCAAGGGCATGACCGACGTTGCCCAGGGCAACTACTGACGCCAAACAATTGCGGAAACTGCGATCGAAGCTCCAGCCTATGGCTGTGGCTGCGCCTGTTGCTGCGACCCGGCCTGCTGTTGCGGCGCCCCCGATTGCGGCAAGGCCGTCAGGATCGCCTTGAGAAGCGTCTGCGGCTGATAACCGAGCCAGCCCGGCGTCAGGCCGAGCCTGATAACGATCAGATCGGCTGAAGGCACGATCGCCATGCTCTGCCCGTCATGGCCCGTCAGCCAGAACGTATCCTCCGGCAGCCCGAACTGGGCGCTCGAGCCGCCCGGCGCAAGCCAGGCCTGGGCCTGCGTATACCGCCCGTTCGAAGCCACCGTCGGCGTGCGCATGGCGCCGACGAAACCTTCGGGCAACAGCCGCCGGCCGTTCCACACACCGTCCTGCAGCAGGAACTGCCCGAAGCGGGCCCAATCATGCGCCGTCGCATAGAGATAGGAACTACCGGCAAACGTGCCGCGCGCATCGAGTTCGAACACGGCGCTCGTCATGCCGAGCGGCGCAAACAGCGCATCGTGCGGATAGGAGAAGGCGGCCTGCGCATTGCCGACCCTGTCCATCCAGATGCGCGACAGGAGCACTGCCGTGCCGCTCGAATAAAGGAAACGCTGGCCGGGCGCAGCCTCGATCGGCGCGTTGGCCGGCAGCGATACCATATCGGGATCAAGATAGAGCATACGCGTCACATCGGCGACGTCGCCATAATCCTCGTTGAAGGCAAGGCCGCTCTCCATGCCGAGCAGATCCGACACCTTGATCTTGGCGCGCGCATCGTTCTTCCACTGTGCTAGCAGATGATCGTCGTCGAAGGAGATCTTGCCGTCGAGCATCAGCCGGCCGAGGATCGCGGCATTCACCGTCTTCGTCATCGACCAGCCGATCAGCGGCGTCTTCGCCGAGAACCCCGGACCATAGGCCTCGGCTGCAATGCGACCGTTGTGTACCACCACGATCGCCCGCATTGCCGGGCCGGCAAGCCGAGCATCGGCAAGCAGCGCGGCGATCTTCCCATCCGGTTGAGTGCCGACGCCCTCACCCTCCGGCCACACCGCCTCACTCGCTTCCATCCTGGGCGGCGCATCGAAGGGCACGGCTTTCGCCGCCGCCTCGAAATCGGCGTCCGGCACGGTCGTGCAGCCGAGACCGTTGCGATAGAGGGCGTAGCTCGGCGCAAACAGCCCCATGAAACGCGCCGTCACACGGTCGTTATCGCGGTCGACGCTGACGCGCATCAGCCGCAGCAGCGGATTTCCGGGCGCCTGGACATCGTCATGAAGCACGTCGTCCGCATCCCGGCCGGCGATGAAGACATTGGAGCAGACGATTTTGGCGGCGTAGCCGTCCCCGACGCGCAGGAGTTCCGGCGGCCGGACGGTGAGCCAGCCGGCGCCGGCGATGATGACGAGAACAAGGACGAGAGCAAACGCCTTCAGGACACGCAGGACAAATCGCATGGCATTCCTCCGAATGGCCGGAGAGAAGCAGGAATTGCGCCCGCCGGAAAGGGGGCGACGCGAAGAAGACCCGCCGCCCCGATCACTTTCCGAGGAGGAGGATGCTTTCGGAGAACGGCGCCCACAGCCCACGTCATCAAACTGTAGCAGTGGCGCGCTACACGCCCTGAACGCTAAAAAGGTGACAGACTCATGTCAGAATTTGCACCGGATGCCGGCTTCCGCAAGAACCGGAAACTCAAGGACGCCCTACTCCGCCACAAGGCTTTTTCGAAGGACGGTTTCTCCGAGCGTCTCTTCAGCCTTCTCTTCTCCGGCCTCGTCTACCCGCAGATCTGGGAAGATCCGGATCTCGACATGCAGGCGATGGAGCTGAAGCCGAACCATCGCATCGTCACCATCGGCTCCGGCGGCTGCAACATGCTCGCCTATCTCTCCAAGGCGCCGGCCTCGATCGACGTCGTCGATCTCAACCCGCACCACATCGCGCTGAACCGCCTGAAGCTTGCCGCCTTCAAGCACCTCCCGGGCCATACCGATCTCGTCCGCTTCCTGGCCATGCCGAACGAGAAGTCGAACAGCCGCGCCTTCGACCAGCACCTCGCCGCCAGTCTCGATGAGACGACTCGCAACTACTGGAACGGCCGCAAGTTCGGCCGGCGTCGCGTCACCGTCTTCGACCGCAACATCTATGAAACCGGCCTGCTCGGCCGCTTCATCGGCGCAGCCCATCTTCTGGCTCGCCTGCATGGCGTCAAGCTGCGTGAAATGACCAAGACCCGCTCGATCCGCGAGCAGCGCCAGTTCTTCGACGAGCAGATCGCGCCCTTGTTCGAAAAGCCGGTCGTGCGCTGGATCACCGGCCGCAAGAGCTCGCTCTTCGGCCTCGGCATTCCGCCGCAGCAATATGACGAACTCGCCAGCCTTGCCGACGATCATTCGATCGCGCCGGTGCTGAAGCATCGCCTGGAAAAGCTCGCCTGTCATTTCCCGATGAGCGACAATTATTTCGCCTGGCAGGCCTTCGGCCGGCGCTACGGCACCGAAGAGAAAGGCCCGCTGCCGACCTATCTGAAGCCGGAACACTACGAAGTGATCCGCGCCAATGTCGACCGCGTCAATGTCCACCATGCAAGCTTCACCGAGCTTCTGGCCCGCGAGCCGGCCGCCTCGCGTGACCGTTACATCCTGCTCGACGCGCAGGACTGGATGACCGACGCGCAGTTGAACGATGTCTGGCGGGAAATCACCCGCACGGCGCGCGACGGCGCCCGGGTTATCTTCCGCACCGCCGCCGAAAAGAGCATCATCGAAGGCCGCCTGTCGCCTTCGATCCGCGACCAGTGGGACTACTTCGAAGAGAAGTCGCGTGAACTGACGGCACTCGACCGTTCGGCGATCTACGGCGGCTTCCACATCTACGGGAAGAAGGCGTGAGCAAGGTCGGCACCGAAACGGCAGGAAACAGCGACGAACATGCCAGCCTGATGGATGGCATCTACCGCTACCAACGCCATATCTACGACATCACCCGCAAATATTACCTTCTCGGTCGCGACAGCACGATCCGCAATCTCGACGTGCCAGACGGCGGCACCTTGCTTGAGGTCGGCTGCGGCACTGGCCGCAACATGGCCTTCGCCCATAAGCATTTCCCGGCCGCCAAGCTCTTCGGCCTCGACATTTCCCAGGAAATGCTGATCTCGGCGCGCAAGACCTTCGCCACCAGGGCGACAATCCCGGACTTCCGCGTCGCCGACGCCACCGCGTACACGCCCCGCGAATTCGGCGTCAGCGGCTTCGACCGCATCCTGATTTCCTATGCCCTGTCGATGATCCCGGATTGGGAGCGCGCCGTCGATGCATCGATCGCCGCACTCAATCCCGGCGGCCAGTTGCACATCGTCGATTTCGGCCAGCAGGAAGGGCTGCCGGGCTGGTTCCGCCGCATGCTGCAGTCCTGGCTTGCGAAGTTCCACGTCACCCCGCGCGCCGATCTGCGCGAGGTTCTGGAAGCCCAAGCCCATGAAAACAACGCGAGATTGTTGTTTGAAACCGTCGGCGGCGGTTATGCCTGGCGGGCGGCTATTATCAGCAAGCGCTCATAATTCGCTTGAAACTAACCGATTTTTTACGTTGATATGGTGAAAAGAGGGTTATTCCTCTGCTGGACTCGTTTTTCTCGAAGGTCAGGCTGTGGGGCAAAGAGATCATTCGGTTCACGACGGGATACCCATGCGCCGGCTTTTGTTTTGCGTTTTGCCTCTGGCCATCCTGCTGGCTGGCTGCTCCTCTTCCGGTCACGACTATCTCGAAACCGCATCGATAAAGCCGAAGACGCGCTTCCAGGACACCGATCCGCAGGATTTCGGCCCCAAGCATCCGCAGCAGAATGCGATCCACGGCATCGACATCTCCAAATGGCAGGGTGATATCGACTGGGCGACGGTGAGAAATTCCGGCGTCGGCTTTGCCTTCATCAAGGCGACGGAAGGCAAGGACAGGGTCGACCCCCGTTTCGACGAATATTGGCGAGAGGCGCGCGCCGCCGGCATCCCGCATGCCCCCTACCATTTCTATTATTTCTGCTCCTCGGCCGATGAGCAGGCCGACTGGTTCATCCGCAACGTGCCGAAGGAGGCCATGCGCCTGCCGCCGGTGCTCGACGTCGAATGGAACGCCGAGTCGAAGACCTGCCGCTACCGGCCCGACCCGGAAACGGTGCGCTCCGAAATGCAGCGTTTCATGGACCGGCTGGAGGCTTATTACGGCAAGCGTCCGATCATCTACACCTCGGTCGATTTCCACCGGGACAATCTCGCCGGTTACTTCCAGGATTATCATTTCTGGGTCCGTTCCGTGGCAAAACACCCGGAAGTGACCTATTCCGACCGCCGCTGGGCCTTCTGGCAATATACCTCGACCGGCGTTATTCCCGGCATCAAGGGGCCGACCGATATCAACGTCTTTGCCGGCAGCGCAAAGAACTGGAACAATTGGGTCGCGGCCGTTTCCAAGGATAGAAATTCTTAGTAACGTCTTACAATGTTTCTTGCTTCCGTCACATTCCTCTGGGAAAGCGACGGACATCCGTTTGATATAAGGACCGTATTCATGCACCGCTCGCTCGCAAGCCGCTCTGCACTCGCCCTCCTGTTTGCCCTCGCCCTTGCCGGCAGCGCAGCCGCCCAACAGGCGCCAGCAGCCGCGGCCTCGGCCCCGGCAGCCCCTTGCGGCGGCGATCTCTCCGCCTTCCTCCAGGGCGTCAAGGCCGATGCAGTCGCCGCGGGCGCCAGTGCCGCAGCCGCCGACGAGGCCCTTGCCGGCGCCGAGATCGATCCCAAGGTCTTGAGCCGGGATCGTGCCCAGGGCGTCTTCAAGCAGACCTTCCTCGAATTCTCCCAGCGCACCGTCAGCCAGGCCCGTCTCGACATCGGCCGCCAGAAGATGAAACAATATGCCGACGTCTTCGCCCGCGCCGAGCAGGAGTTCGGCGTTCCCGCTGGCGTCATCACCGCCTTCTGGGCGATGGAAACCGATTTCGGCGCCGTCCAGGGCGATTTCAACACCCGCAACGCCCTGGTGACGCTGTCGCATGACTGCCGCCGCCCGGAACTCTTCCGCCCGCAGCTGATCGCTCTTATCGAAATGGTCGAGCACGGCGATCTCGACCCCGCGACCAACACCGGCGCCTGGGCCGGCGAGATCGGCCAGGTGCAGATGCTGCCGCGCGATATCATCGCCTTTGGCATGGACGGCGACGGCGACGGCCATATCCACGTGAAGCAGAGCGGCCCGGACGCCGTCCTGACAGCGGCGAAATTCATCCAGCATCTCGGCTTCGAGCGCGGCCAGCCCTGGCTGCAGGAAGTCACCGTGCCCGACAACCTGCCCTGGGAGAAATCCGGCCTCGGCGGCACGATGAAGGCCGGCGAATGGTTCGCGCTCGGCGTCAAGCCGCGCGACGGCAACACCGCTTTCGGCCATCTCGAAGGCGATCTCGTGCTGCCGCAGGGCCGCATGGGGCCGGCTTTCATCGCCTATCCGAATTTCAAGATCTATCTCGAATGGAACAAGTCGTTCATCTACACGACTTCGGCCGCCTATTTCGCCACCCGCCTTTCCGGCGCCCCGACCTATCTCAAGGGCGCGCCTGAACAGGGGCTTGCCAACGACCAGATGAAGGCGCTGCAGACGAAGCTGCAGTCGCTCGGCCATGATGTCGGCGAGATCGACGGCATCCTCGGCTCCGGTACGCGTATCGCGATCCAGAAGGAACAGCAGCGCTTGGGCATACCGGCCGACGGCTGGGCCACACCTGCCCTTCTCAACGCGCTCTGATCGCCGCTGTTGGCCTGCCGCCGCCCGCTTCGCAAGAAACGGGTGGCGGCGTTTCCCGCTTGCGCTAAAACTTCTCGGTGAAGCGCCGCCGGTTTTCCACCAGCGATCCGGCGGCGGCGGCATTTGCAGCGGAGAAAACGGCATGGACAGCAGAATGAATGCGTGGACCTGGAGCCTGCTGGTCCTGCTTGGCCTGATCTGGGGCGGCTCCTTCTTCTTTGCCCGCATCGCCGTCCAGCATGTGCCGCCGCTGACCCTCGTCTTCCTCAGGCTGCTGCTCGCAGCCCTGGCGCTGCATATCTATATCGCCGGCCGCCTCGACATCTATTCGATCCTCAAGGCTCGCTGGCGTGAATTCCTGATCCTCGGCCTGATCAACAATGCCCTGCCGCATGCGCTGATCTTCTTCGGCCAGACCCGCATCGGTGCCGGCCTTGCGGCGATCCTGAACGCGACGACGCCGATCTGGACCGTGCTCATCGCCAATTATTTCACGTCGGACGAGAAGCTGTCCTCGGCAAAGATCGCCGGCTGCCTCGTCGGCCTCGCCGGAACGATCGTGCTGATCGGCCCCGGCATCTCGGCCGGCGGCGAGGCGCCTCTCTGGGCGTTGCTGCTTCCGGTGCTGGCTGCCATCTCCTACGGTTTCGCCGCCACTTACGGCAAACGCTTCAAGAATGTTCCTGCGCCCGTCACCGCAGCCGGCCAGCTGACCGCCTCCTCATTGATCACTTTGCCGCTATCGCTGCTGGCCGATCGCCCCTGGACGCTCCCCTTGCCCGGGCTCGATATCCTCCTCGCCATTCTGGCGCTGGCGCTGGTATCGACCGCTTTCGCCTACATTCTCTATTTCCGCATCATGGCGGCGGCCGGCGCCACCAACGCCTCATTGGTCACCCTGCTGGTGCCGCCGAGCGCCATTCTTCTCGGCGTACTTTTCCTCGGCGAAAGACTGGCCGTCGGCGAATGTATCGGCATGGCGCTGATCGGTTTCGGCCTCGTCATTCTCGATGGCCGCGCCTATCGCCGGCTGACACGCACCGCCTGAAAGCCGGTTGCAGTTTCCCTATATTTTCAACCAGTTGCCGGCCGGCCATGTTTTGGGCGCATAGGTAAATGCGCAGTCGCCGGATTTAACGGCATGTTAAAATCTGTGAACAAAAATTTATTGAAAATTACCCAGTTATTTCAATGCATTGACGAGACAGTACTCGACCTGTCCAGCGGATCTTCCGCAGCGCAGCATCGAATCTTCTTCCCAACCGACATATTTCAGACATATTATTGGCCGGTTAACGCGAGGAGACAGACATGGGACTCACGCAATCCTTGAATGTTCTGTTGGTCAGTGCAGCGTTTGCTTTCGTCTTGTCCATGCTCTTCATCTGAGCCGGATGATGCGAAGGCGTAATGACTGGTAGTACCTGAACTCCCCTGATCAATCCGCCAATGAAAAAAGCGCATGTCCCGCCCGACATGCGCTTTTCACTTTTGAACGGCCGTTAGGATCAGGCGGCTGCGCCGGCGCTTTTTGCTGGCCGGCGGGAGAGGCCGAGATTGTCGAGCACGGCGGAAACCAGCGGCGAACGGTTCATCGTATAGAGATGGAAATCGCCAATGCCGCGCCGGACGAGATCTTCGATCTGTTCGGCGGCAACATCGGCAGCGACCTTCGCCCGCTCCTCGGGCTTGTCGTCGAAGCCGGCGAAGCGCTCGTCGAGGAAGGCCGGGATAATGGTGCCGCAGGCGCCTGCGAAACGCTTCAGCTGCGTCAGGTTCTGGATCGGCATGATGCCGGGCACGATCGGGATCGAGACGCCGGCAGCGCGCACCCGCTCCAGGTAGCGCTCGAAATTGTCGTTGTCGAAGAAGAATTGCGTCAACGCCCGGTCGGCGCCATTGTCGGCCTTGCGCTTCAGCATGTCGATATCGGCAGCGGTGTCACGGCTTTCCGGATGCTTTTCCGGATAGGCGGAGACCGAAATCTCGAAATCGCCGACCGATTTGAGGCCGGCCACCAGCTCCGCGGCATTGGCATAACCGCCGGGATGCGGCTGATAGGGCGCGCCGGCGCCGCCTGGCGCATCGCCGCGCAGTGCCACGAAATGCGTCACGCCGACCTTGCGGAAGGTCTCGATCATCTGATGCGTCTCTTCCTTCGTCGCGCCGACGCAGGTCAGGTGCGACGCAGTGGCAAGCGGCGTCTGCGACAGGAAGCGTGTGACGGCGGTGAGTGTCGGCGCCTTGGTCGTGCCGCCGGCGCCATAGGTCACCGAGACGAAATCCGGATCCCAGTCCTGCAGCTCGCTGACCGTCTGCCAGAGCTGGCCTTCCATCTCTTCCGATTTCGGCGGGAAGAATTCGAAGGAAATCCCGATGTTGCGGCCGCGTGCCTCGTTATTCAAAGCCATGTCATACTCTCCCGGCAAATGTAGGTTCAGCGCCTTCGCTGGTCTGCGAGGCCATGAGGCGCCTCGGATCGCGCGCGAGCCAGACGGTGACCGTCAACCCCTGCCCGCTCTGCTGACCCGGATGAAGATCAACGACCTGCTCGACATCGAGCCCGGCCCTGTGCAGCCAGTCGGATATCGCCTGGTGCGAAAAACCGAGACGGACATGCGCATGCTCGTCGCGGAGATATTCAAGCGTGTGCGGCGCAAGGTCGATGACCACGAGCCGGCCGCCCGGCCGCAGCATGCGCGCCGCTTCGGTGATCGCAATCTCCGGCTGGTCGAAGAAATGCAGCACCTGATGGATCGTCACCAAGTCGAAATCCTGGCCTTCGAACGGCAGGTTCAAGATATCGGCGTGACGCACGGTGGCCTTGGTGATGCGGGATTTGTCGAGATTGGCGCGCGCCACGCTCAGCATGTCGCGGCTGGCATCGACACCGACCGCCCGGCGGTAGAGCCCGGAAAGAAGTTCGAGGATGCGGCCGGTGCCGGTGCCGAGATCGAGCAGCGAATCGATCGGCTGGCTGCCGAGCAGCCGGATGACGGCGGCGTCGACCTCCTCGTCGGCCGCATGCAGGCGGCGAAGCTCGTCCCATTCCGCCGCGTTGCGGCTGAAATAGGCCTGGGCCCGCTCGGCCCGCTGGCGCTTGACCGCCGACAGCCGCTCGCCGTCGCGAAGGACGGTCGGATCGTTCTCGGAGACATGCTTCAGCAATGCCCGTACCAGCATGGCCGCCTTGCCGTCCTGCTTGAGACGGAAATAGGCCCAGGCGCCTTCCTGGTAGCGTTCGATCAGTTCGGCCTCGCCGAGCAGCTTCAAATGCCGCGAGATGCGGGGTTGGGATTGGCCGAGAATTTCGGTAAGGTCGGTCACCGTCAGGTCACCGCCATCGAGAAGCGCCAGAAGACGCAGGCGCGTGGGCTCGCCGGCCGCCTTCAAGACGTCCACCAGCGCATCCAGTCCAAGCTTCAAGGGTTCGCTCATCTTCGATCCAATCAAGATATAAAGATATCTTTATGTGAGTTGGATTGCGATGACAAGCGGCAATTCGCACTTAAGCGAAATTGCCTACTCAAATTGCGACAGCGCCGGATGTGAAAAAGCCCCGGCCGAACCGGGGCTTTCTCAAACGAAAAGAAGGGCGATCAGCGCGTCAGGCGCTTGTGGGCCTGGCTGCCCGGGTTCAGCGCATCGGGGCCGAGGCGGCGGATCTTGTCCTGTTCATAATCCTCGAAGTTGCCTTCAAACCATTCGACATGGCCTTCGCCTTCGAAAGCCAGAATGTGCGTCGCCAGACGGTCGAGGAACATGCGATCGTGGCTGATGATGATGGCGCAGCCGGCAAAATTCTCCAGCGCGTTTTCGAGCGCACCCAGCGTTTCCGTATCGAGGTCGTTGGTCGGTTCGTCGAGCAGCAGAACGTTGCCGCCAGCCTTCAGCATCTTGGCGAGGTGGACGCGGTTTCGCTGACCACCTGAGAGATTGCCGACCTTCTGCTGCTGGTCGCCGCCCTTGAAGTTGAAGGCGCCGCAATAGGCGCGCGAGTTCATGTCGAACTTGCCGAGCTTGATGACTTCGGCGCCGCCGGAGATTTCCTCCCAGACCGTCTTGTCGGCGGCCAGCGCGTCGCGGCTCTGGTCGACATAACCGAGGTGCACTGTCTCGCCGATGCGGATCGAACCGCTATCCGGCTTTTCCTGGCCGGTGATCATCTTGAACAGCGTCGTCTTGCCGGCGCCGTTCGGACCGATGATGCCGACGATGCCGCCCGGCGGCAGCTTGATGGACAGGTCGTTGATCAGCGTGCGGCCCTCAAAGCCCTTGGTGATGCCCTCCATCTCGATGACCACCTGTCCCAAGCGCTCGCTGACCGGGATGATGATCTGCGCATCGCCCGGACGCTGCTTCTCGGCGGCATCCACCAGTTGCTCGTAGGACTTGATACGCGCCTTGGACTTGGCCTGACGCGCCTTCGGGCTGGAGGCGATCCATTCCTGTTCGCGGCTGATCGCCTTCTGACGGGAGGCTTCTTCGCGGTTTTCCTGCAGCATGCGCTTGGCCTTCGCCTGCAGATAGGCGGAGTAGTTGCCTTCGTAGGGAATGCCCCGGCCGCGGTCGAGTTCGAGGATCCAGCCGGTGACATTGTCCAGGAAGTAGCGATCGTGGGTAATCATCATCACGGCGCCGGGATAGTCGCGCAGGTGCTTTTCGAGCCAGGCGATGGTCTCGGCGTCGAGATGGTTGGTCGGTTCGTCGAGCAGCAGCAGATCCGGCTGCGACAGCAGCAGGCGGCAGAGCGCGATGCGGCGACGCTCACCACCGGACAGGCTGGTGACTTCGGCATCGCGCGGCGGGCAACGCAGAGCTTCCATCGCCATCTCGACCTGGCTTTCCAGATCCCAGAGATTCTGGCTGTCGATGATGTCCTGAAGCTTGGCGCCCTCTTCCGCCGTCTCGTCGGAATAGTTCATCATCAGTTCATTGTAGCGATCGAGGATCGCCGTCTTCGAGGCAACGCCTTCCATGACGTTCTCGAAAACCGTCTTGTTGGGATCGAGGCGCGGCTCCTGCTCGAGGTAGCCCACCGTCGCTCCTTCGGCGAGCCAGGCTTCGCCGGTATACTCCTTGTCCTGGCCGGCAATGATGCGCAGCACGGTGGATTTACCGGCGCCGTTCGGCCCGAGAATACCGATCTTGGCATCCGGGTAGAAGGAAAGGTGGATGTTCTCCAGGATCTTCTTGTTGCCATAGGCCTTGTTGAGGCCGGACATATGATAGATGAACTGACGTGCCATGCTGCGCTGCTCCGGGCGGAAAACTTCGATTGTGCCGCTATGTAGGCGAAACGGCGCCTTCGGGCAACGTCGAAACCCGGTTTACGCAGGATTTCCGGTCAGAAGCCCGCAGCGTCGACAACACCCTCGTCGCAGCCGAAGGAGGTTTTTCCCGCCCCCTGGATCAGATCGGCAAGGCCGGCGCTTTTGGCTGACGCCGTCCCGGCGGCCTCCGAAAGCCCGATCGTCAACCCGCTGACCATCTTGACATTGCCGGCCCGGCGGCAGCTCATCTTGACGCGGTCGCCGGCACCCGGCCCGAAGCTCTTGTCGAAAGCCGCCTTGATCTCCTCGGCTTTAACAGGCTTGCCGATATTGGCGGCGAAGAGATCGCGCACCGCCGATGTGTTGAGTGCGCCGAGAAGATGCACGCCAACGCCGAAATAATCCTCGGCGCTCATTTTCGTGCAGGTGCCATGTTTGGTCCATTCATGCCGTTCCAGGCCGGATTGCGTGCCGGGCATCGCCTTTGCGAGCGCCGCCTTGGTCTCGGCCGAAAGCGTCACCTCAGGCAATGTGTTCCAGTTGCCGTCCTTGTCGGCGGCCTTCTGCTCAGCGCTCACGCCGCAATAATCCTGCCGCATCGGCCAGAGGCCGTGCAGCGAAAAATTCGTCGCATCGGGGCGTTCGCCGGTCTGGCTGGCGCATTCGGCCTTCTTCTGGTTCGTCTGGCAAAAGGCCGGCTGCCAGCTGGCCGCAAGAATAAAACGGGTGCGCCCGCCGGCCTCCTGCGCCACGGCGGCGCCGGCAAGAACCATCGACACGGCGAACGTCAAGGTACGCAACTGCATGCTGCTCATTTCAACCCCCAAAAAAGAACAATACAGGAACAAATAAGCACGAAGATCGAAAGCCCGCAACCCTGAATCGCAGCAGGAACGCAATTTGTTATCGGATAAACCCGGAACCGATGTTGCTTTTGAGCGCTGATCTGGTCTGTTGCGGCAAGGAGGACCCACATGTTTTCTGAAACGCAGAGGCTCGCCGTGCCGGGAGCGTCGCTCGCCTATCACCATGCCGAGGCCGCCGGCCCGCCACGCGGCATCCTGTTGATATCGCACGGTCTTGCCGAACATTCGAAACGATACCGCCGCTTTGCCGAGACGATGGCAAGCCGCGGCTATCACGTCTATGCCCATGATCACCGCGGGCACGGCGAGACGACAGCGCCCGACGCGCCGATCGGCCGTTTCGCCCGGCGGGACGGCGTCGAAAAAGTGATCGGCGACGTCCTTGCCGTGCGCAACTATGCAGCCTCCCGTCATCCCGGCCTGCCGGTGATCCTCTTCGGGCACTCAATGGGCGGCCTGATCGCCCTCAACGCTGCCATCACGGCGCCGGCCGATTTCGACGCCGTCGCCGTCTGGAATTCGAATTTCGCCGTCGGGCTTGCCGGCCGGGCCGCCCAGGCCATCCTGCTTGCCGAGCGCATGCTGAAGGGGTCCGACGTACCGAGCAGCCTGTTGCCGAAGCTCACCTTCGGCGCCTGGGGCAAATCGATTTCGGGCCACCGCACCGAGTTCGACTGGCTGTCGCACCTTCCCGATGAAGTCGACAAATATGTCGCCGATCCGCTCTGCGGCTTCGATGCTTCGGTCTCGCTGTGGCTCGATCTCTTCGAACTGACGTTTCGAGCGCCGCAAAAAGCCCATCTCGATCGGCTGCCGCACGACATGCCGATCCATCTGGTTGGCGGTGGAGAGGATCCGGCGACCGAGCGTGGAAAAGCCATCCTCTGGCTGTCAAACCATTTGAAAGCGCAAGGCTTCTCTCGTATCAGCACTGAGATATATCAGGATATGCGACACGAAACGCTGAACGAGATCGGCGCCGAGGCGGCGATCGCAGCCTTCGCTGACTGGTGCGACGAGGCCGTCGCAACCTCCGGCGCCGGAAAGATTCCATCATGAGCAGCACCTCCGCCCGCCCCGCTTCGTCCACCTCCGAGGTGACGACGGGGCTTGCGCTGATGTTTCTCTCGGTGATGTTCTCGCCGCTCATCGATATTTTCGCCAAGCTTGCCGTCGTCACCGTTCCCTCCGCCGAAGTCACCGCCGGCCGCTTCGTCGTCCAGGCGCTCTGCATGCTGCCGATCGTGATATGGCGGCGCAGCTTTGCTGATTTCTCCTGGCGCCAGAGCCTGTTCCATGCGATCCGCGGCGCCATCATCACCATCTCGATGATCTCCTTCGTCACGACGCTGAAATACATGGCGGTCGCCGACGCGATTGCGATCTTCTTCGTCGAGCCGATCATGGTGACGATCTTCGGCGGTATTTTCCTGAAGGAGACCATCGGTTGGCGGCGCTATACCGCCTGCGGCGTCGGCTTCTTCGGGGCGATGCTGATCATCCAGCCGAGTTTCGAGGAGGTCGGCTACATCGCGCTCCTGCCCGTCGTCAGCGCGCTCTGCATCGCAATCTTCGTGCTGATGACCCGCGTTCTGTCGCACCGGGAAGACCCTTGGTCGATGCAGTTCCAGATGGGCATCTGGGGGCTGCTCTTCTGCGCTATCCTGCTATTTATCGGCGAGGGAAGCGGCTCCGATCTCTTCGATCCCGTCATGCCCGTGGGGAGCGCCTGGTTCTACGTCGCCGGCGTCGGCGCCATGGCCGCGATCGCCGGCATCTTCGGCGTCTATGCCTATCGCGCCGCGCCGGCCTCGACGCTGGCGCCGCTGCAATATTTCGAGATCGTCTCGGCGACGATCTTCGCCTGGCTTGTTTTCGGCGACTTTCCGGATGCGATGAAATGGCTCGGCATCGTGATCATCATGGCGTCGGGTTTCTACATCCTCTGGCGCGAGCGCCGCTTTGCTTCAAAGCCTGTATCCGATACATCTGAGGTGACGCTGGCGCCGTAGAACCGGACGAGGGAATATGACGGAGACGACGAAAAAGCCGCCGCTTGCCGGTATCCGGGTGATCGAGCTTGCCCGCGTGCTCGCCGGTCCCTGGGCGGGGCAGATGCTCGCCGATCTCGGCGCCGACGTCATCAAGGTCGAAAATCCCGACGGCGGCGACGATACCCGCCAATGGGGGCCGCCCTTCGTCGAAGGTGCGGATGGCGAAAATCTCTCGGCCGCCTATTACCACGCCGCCAATCGCGGCAAGCGCTCGATCACCGCCGATCTGAAGAGCCCCGAAGGCCGGGATCTCGTCCGCCGCCTTGTTGCGTCAGCCGATGTGGTGATCGAGAATTTCAAGCGCGGCGGCCTCGTCAAATACGGGCTCGATTACGACAGCCTGCGCAAGCTGAACCCGAAGCTCGTCTATTGCTCGATCACCGGCTTCGGCCAGACCGGCCCCTATGCCGGCCTCGCCGGCTATGATTACATCGTCCAGGGCATGTCCGGCTTCATGTCGATAACAGGCGAGCCGGACGGCCAGCCGATGAAGGCGGGCGTCGCGATCGCCGATATCTTCACCGGCATCTATGCCGTCGCGGCGATCGAGGCCGCCCTGATCCACGCGCTCAAATCGGGCGAAGGCCAGCTCGTCGACATGGCGTTGCTCGACGTGCAATCGGCCGTGCTCGCCAATCAGAACATGAATTATCTGGTCTCCGGTGCCGCACCCACCCGCCTCGGCAACGCCCACCCGAATATTTCGCCCTATGAGGTCGTGCCGGTGGCGGACGGTTATCTCATTCTTGCGGTCGGCAACGACGGCCAATTCCGCCGCCTCTGCACTATCCTCGGTCTGGAGATCATGTCAGGCGACGAGCGTTTTTCCACCAACAAAGCCCGCGTCGCCAACCGCGGCGAAGTGCGCCGCCTCGTCTCCACCGAAACGCTGAAATGGCAGAAGGCGGATCTGTTGAGGGCCTGCGAGGAAAATGCCGTTCCTGCTGGTGCGATCAACACGATCGAAGAGATGTTCGCCGATCCGCAGATTGAGGCCCGCGGCCTGCGCATCGACCTTGCGGATGCCGCCGGCACCGTCATCCCCGGGGTCAGGACGCCGGTGGTGCTGTCGGAGACGCCCCTGCGTTATACCAGGCCGAGCCCGCGTCTCGGCGAGCATCAAGCTGAAATTCTGGCGGAACTCACTGAGCACGAGAGGAAGGCATCGTCATGAAGAAGACGGGCGGGGAACTCATCGTCGAGGCGCTGAAGGCGAACGGCGTCAAGCGTCTGTCCTGCGTGCCGGGCGAGAGCTTCCTCGCCGTCCTCGACGCACTGCGCGACAGCGAGATCGACGTGCTCGTCTGCCGCCAGGAGGGCGGAGCGGCGATGATGGCGGATTGCTGGGGCAGGCTCACCGGCGAACCCGGTGTCTGCATGGTCACCCGCGGTCCCGGCGCCACCAACGCTTCCGCCGGCCTGCATATATCAAAACAGGATTCGATCCCGATGATCCTTTTCATCGGCCAGGTGCAGCGGGAGGCGCGTGAGCGCGAAGCCTTCCAGGAGGTCGAATTCCGCCGCGCCTTCACCGAATTCGCCAAATGGGTGGGCGAGATCGACGATGCCGCCCGCATTCCCGAATTCGTCACCCGCGCCTTCGCGATCGCCACCTCCGGCCGCCCCGGCCCCGTGGTGCTGACCCTGCCGGAAGACATGCTGCGCGACGAGGTCGAGGCGCCCCGCGCCAGGCGTTATGTCAGCGTCGAGGCGCATCCCGGCCGCAGCCAGATCGACGATCTCTATCTGCGCCTCCTGAAGGCCGAGCGGCCGATGGTGATTCTCGGCGGCACGCGCTGGGATGCAGATGCCGTCGCCGATTTTGCAATCTTCGCCGAGCGTTTCAAATTGCCGGTCGGCTGCTCCTTCCGCCGGCAGATGCTGTTCGATCATCTGCATTCCTGTTATGCCGGCGATGTCGGCATCGGCATCAATCCGGCGCTGGCAAAAGAGATCAAGGAGAGCGACCTGCTGATCCTGCTCGGCGCCCGCATGTCGGAAATGCCCTCCTCGTCCTATACGCTGATCGATATTCCCTACCCCCAGCAATCGCTGGTCCACATCTATCCCGACGCGTCCGAACTCGGCCGTATCTACCGCCCGGACCTTGCGATCTGCGCCGCACCCGCCGATTTCGTTGAAGCGCTCGCCGATCTGGAAGCGCCGGCCGAGCCGCACTGGGCGGAGCGCACAGAGCGCATGCATCAGGCCTATCTCGCCTGGTCGAAGCCGCCGGCGACCGGTCCGGGCGCCGTCCATATGGGGCCGATCATGGAGTGGCTGGAGGCCAATACCGGGCCGGACGCGATCTTCACCAATGGCGCCGGCAACTATGCCACCTGGCTGCACCGCTTCCACCGCTTCCGTCGCTTCAACACCCAGGCGGCCCCCACCTCCGGTTCGATGGGTTACGGCCTGCCCGCCGCCGTCGCCGCCAAGCGGCTCTTTCCCGAGCGTGAGGTCATCTGCTTTGCCGGCGACGGCTGTTTCCTGATGCACGGCCAGGAATTCGCCACCGCCATCCGCTACGGCCTGCCGATCATCGCTGTCGTCGTCAACAACGGCATCTACGGCACCATCCGCATGCATCAGGAGCGCGAATATCCCGGCCGGGTCAGCAGCACCGATCTGACCAACCCCGATTTCGCAGCCCTTGCCCGCGCCTATGGCGGCCACGGTGAGACGGTAGAGAGCACGGAGGAATTCGCTCCGGCCTTCGAGCGGGCGCGCGCCAGCGGCAAACCCGCGATCATCGAAGTCAAACTCGATCCGGAAGCGATCACGCCGACGCGCACGCTGTCCGAAATCGCGCAGACAAAAAGCCGGTGAGTTCGTGAACTGAACTCACCGGCTTCAACCAATTTAAAATGAAAGCTTTTTAGTCGAGCGCAGCCGTGACGATGAACTCGACCTTGTACTTCGGTGCAGCGAGCTTGGCTTCGCTGGTGGCGCGGGCCGGCGGGTTTGCCGGATCGATCCAGGCTTCCCAGGCGGCGTTCATTTCGCCGAAATAAGCAATGTCGGAGAGATAGACGAGGGTCTGCAGGATCTTCGACTTGTTGCTGCCGGATGCAGCCAGCAGCCGGTCGACTTCGGCAAGCGCCGACTTGCACTGATCGGTGACACTTTCGCCCTCGCCGACCTGGCCTGCGAGATAGACCGTGTTGCCGTGAATGACGGCGCCGCTCATGCGCGCGCCGACGTCGATACGCTTAATGCTCATCATAGTCTCCTGAGTGAATGGAAGGTGGCGGCGCTGCGGCGCAGCGCCGGGAAATCGGCAGCCGGAACGGGTCTAGCTGCGGATATGGTGGGTCTTCTGGTAGATCGCCGTCGAGCGGGCGCCGGAGCGGCAATAGCCGAGCATCGGCCGCGGGAATTCATCGAGCGCATCGACCATACCCTGCACCGCTTCCTCGGTCACGCCCATCGGCCCGACAGGCACATGGGTGATCTCGAGACCGAGTTCTCTGGCGCGCGCCTCGATGACGGAGAACGACGTCTGATCCGGGCTCTCATGGTCGGGGCGGTGGCAGACGATCGATTTGAACCCCAGCGCCTTGATCTCGTCGAGATCCTCAAGCGTGATCTGACCCGAAACCGAATATTCATCGTCGATCTGGCGAATATCCATCGTCTTGTCTCCTCAAAAAATCGTGGGTTGAAGGTCTACGACGGAGGTCTGCCAGCGTCAACAACACTTCGCTCACAGGAAGGTAAAGCTCAGCGCATAGCTGCGGCTCTCGCCGGGCGCCAGCACATTGAATTCGCCCGCGGCCTGAAGCTCGTCGCGCAAGACCCATCGGTGTGAAACCGGCTCGATGCCGAGGATATGGGCCGGCGCCTTCTGGTTGCGCCACACCTGCAGATAAGGCAGCGTGTCGGCGCGGAAGCGTACGCTGAGCGTCTTGCCGCCGATCGCGGCGATCGGCCCGAGGCGGATTTCCGCAAAGCCCTCCTCCGTTGCCGGCGCCGGTACGCAGAAGATGCCGCCCGGCTCCTCGCCGAATGCCCAGGGGAAACCGCCATTTTCCAGCATCCGGCCTTCGAGCCGCGTGCCCTGGTCCAGCCATTTGCCGCCGGTGTTCATGTGATACATCAGGAAGGTCGGCACCGTCTGGTCGCTGGTATTGACGACCCGGTCCTCGAGCCGCACCTCGCCGGTCACCCCGTCGATGCGCCATAGCCGCTCGATGCGCTGCGGCAGTCCCTCGACCGTCACGATGTCGATATCGGCGCGGCATTCGGCATTGCCGTTCTCAAACTTCGTCCACAATAGCCTGGCCGCATGGCCGGAAGCCGATCCGTGCAGCGGATAGACCTTGCCGTCGTCCCGGCCGGCGATCGGCTGGCGATGGCGGATATGGTCCGGCCCGCAGGTGAAGAGGAAGCCTTCGAGCGAATGATCGATTCGCGGATCGCCGTCGTCGGGAATGGCGCGCTTCGGCGCGATGTCGACGCCTTCGACGATGCATCCGCCGATATCCAGCACCGATGTTTCATCGAGCATCAGGCGCGGCCCGCTTGCGGCGGCAAATTCGATCATCTCGGGTCTCCTCAGGAGTTTATATCAGCCGTAGCGTTAGGTTTCACACCGTCTTTCGTCAATCGGCGCCGTTCCCCTCTTGCGCTTTTGCTCCAGCCATGGATTTTGCGGAACTGATGCAGAGACGCAAACGTTTATGAGTAAAAGGAAATCTTAGGGATTTTCATATTTTGTTCAGCACGCTTTCATAAATTCCACACTAGCGTCAAAATTCGCAGGTGTGTGTCTGCCAGTCACTGTTCGAGGTTTTGAGACGTGAATCGCTTTTTGAAGTCGGCATTTTCGCTTGCGGCCGTGCTGGCAGCCCTTGCGGCTGCAGCGCCGGAAGCAGGCGCGCAGCAGTTCCGCGACCGCCGCCAGAGCGATGTCGTGCTGGTGACGCCAAGCGGCGAAATCCTCGACTATGTCCCGCGCGGCTATATCTACGCTCGCGACCGCAGCGGCAACCGCGTGCTGATCGACGACTACGGCAACGTCGTCGCCACCGAGATGCGCGCCCGCGGCTACTATCCGCCGCGGCCCGGCCCGCGCGACGTCTATGCCGACCAGAACGGCAACGATCCCTATTATGCCGACGACAATACCTATGGCGACACACGCTACGCCGAGCGCGGTGCGGTCACCGGCGGCATTCCGCGCGATGCGGCGATCGAACGCCGGCCGCTTGGCGACCAACCCTATCCCGACGACAACAGCATCGGTAATCCGCAACCGAACGACGACTATGCCTCGATCGATCCCGACCAGCAGATCCCGCCCGCCGACGCGCCGAAGGCGGCACCGGAAGAACCCGTCATCACGCTGAAGAACAAATCGAAGCCCGAGATCGTCGCGCTGCAGGTCTTCCTCGACCGCGCCGGCATCTCTCCCGGCGTCATCGACGGTCATATGGGCTCGAACGTCACCAAGGGCATCTATGCCTATGACCAGATGACCGGGTCGAAGCTCGATCCCAACGACACCGATGCCATTCTGGAAGAGCTGCGCATGAACGGCGGCCTGCCGGTCGTCAGCTACACGATCACGCCGGCCGATGCCGCCGGCCCCTTCGTCGCAGAGATCCCGGAAGACTATTCGCATAAGGCGCTGCTGCCGTCGCTTGCCTACACCTCGACCACTGAAATGCTGGCCGAGCGTTTCCACATGGATGAGGCCTTCCTCAAGGAGATGAACCCCGGCGCCGATTTCACCGTTGCCGGCACAGTCATCAAGGTCGTCAATCCGGGCGAGCCGAAGAGCGGCGAGGTTGCCCGCATCATCGCCGACAAGGGCCGCAAACAGGTCTTCGCCTATGACAGCGCCGGCAATCTGCTCGCAGCCTATCCGGCATCGATCGGCTCCACCGACACGCCCTCGCCGTCGGGCACCGTGACGGTCGAGCGCGTCGCGTTCAATCCCGGCTATACCTATAATCCGAAGATCAATTTCCAACAGGGCGCCAACGACAAGATCCTCAACATCCCGCCTGGCCCCAACGGCCCCGTCGGTACCGTCTGGATGGCGCTTTCCAAGCCCACCTACGGCATCCACGGCACGCCCGAGCCCTCCAAGATCGGCCGCACCCAGAGCCACGGCTGCATCCGCCTGACCAATTGGGACGCGACCGAGCTTGCCAAGATGGTCAAACCGGGCGTGACGGTCGAGTTCGTCGACTGACCGCAGCAACACGTCGTGAGGCGGATTTACCTCACAGCGGATAAGCCGTTCCGTCCGCTTTTTGACACAACAATCTACCGGCAGCCGCGGCGGCAGTTCAAATTTGCTCCCCCGTTTCAAAGTTTGGAACGTGAAAGCGCGTAAAAAGCTATCAAATCTGTAGATTTCATCTCCTGGCACTTAGGAGGTCTTATGAAATCGTTTATTCGCTTGGCTTTGAGCCTGTTCGCCGGTCTGGTCGCAGTCGGCACGGCGCGGGCTGCCGATATCTCGGAAATTCGCGTGGACTGGGCGACCTACAACCCGGTCAGCCTCATTCTGAAGGATGAAGGCATCCTGGAAAAGGAATTCGAAAAGGACGGAATCAAAATAACCTGGGTCCAGTCCGCCGGCTCCAACAAGGCGCTGGAATTCCTCAATGCCGGCTCCCTCGACTTCGGCTCGACCGCCGGTGCGGCGGCCTTGATCGGCCGCGTTAACGGCAATCCGATCAAGTCAATCTACGTCTATTCGCGTCCGGAATGGACCGCGCTCGTCACACGTAAGGATACCGGCATTGCCAAGGTCGAGGACCTCAAGGGCAAGTCGATCGCCGTGACGCGCGGCACCGATCCGCACATTTTCCTGGTGCGCGCGCTTGCCGATGCAGGCCTCACCGAAAAGGATGTTTCGCTTGTTCTGCTCCAGCATGCGGATGGCCGCCTTGCGCTGAAGCGCGGTGACGTCGATGCCTGGGCCGGCCTCGATCCGATCATGGCCTCCGCCGAGATCGAAGATGGCGACGTGCTCTTCTACCGCAAGCCGGAGAATAACAGCTGGGGCGTTCTCAACGTGCGCGAAGAGTTTGCCGCCGCCCATCCCGACCTCGTCAAGCGCGTGCTTGCTTCCTACGAAAAGGCCCGCGCCGAGGCCTTGAAAGATCCGGCCAAGCTGAAAACCGCCCTCGTCGCCGCCACCAAGCTGCCCGATACCGTAATCGAGCGCCAGCTGGAGCGCACGAACCTCGGCTATTCCGTGATCGGCGATGCCCAGCGCGAGACGATCCAAGCCGCGGGTCTCGCCCTGCAAAAAGCCGATGTCATCAAGGCGGATGTCGATGTCAGCAAGACCGTATCCGAGCTGATCGATCCGAGCTTCGCCTCCGCCGCTCTCGGCCAGTGAAGTGATAAAAAAGTGAAGCGATAGGAAACACATTCCATGTCGTTGGTCGACATCGCGCTGTCATGGCGCAATACCGAAACAGGAAGCGAGACCCGGGGCCGCCGGGTCTTGCCTTTCGGTCATCCGATCGTCGGGCTCGTGTTTCCAGTCGCATTGTTTGCCGGCTGGGAAATCCTCGTCCGCATGGGGATCATCGGCGGCCGCCTGATGCCCCCGCCCTCGAAGATTCTCTATACGGTCTATGCGCTGGCCGCATCCGGCGATCTGACAACCCATGTCGGTGCGACGCTGCGCAGAGTGGCGA
Source organism: Rhizobium chutanense (assembly GCF_002531935.1). GTDB lineage: Bacteria > Pseudomonadota > Alphaproteobacteria > Rhizobiales > Rhizobiaceae > Rhizobium > Rhizobium chutanense. The sequence goes on from NZ_NWSV01000002.1 coordinate 178,241, forward strand.
TCGGTTTTGCCTTCGGGTCGCTGGCGGGAACTGTGCTCGGGGCGCTGACCGGCTCCTCCAAATTGCTCGCACGGCTGCTCGATCCGACCCTGCAGGCCTTGAGAGCCATTCCGTCTATTGCCTGGGTGCCGCTGTTCATCCTGTGGTTCGGCATTTTCGAAGCCTCCAAAGTCGCCTTGATTGGCGTCGGCGTCTTCTTTCCCGTCTATCTCGGGGTCTACGGCGCCGTTACAGGTGTCGACAGGCGTATCGTCGAGGTCGGCCGCGTCTTCCGGCTTTCCGGGTTCGAGCTCATTCGACTGATCCTGCTGCCGGCAGTTCTGCCCGACTATATTCTTGCCCTGCGCGCTGGCTTGGGTCTCGGTTGGATGTTCGTCGTCGCGGCCGAGTTCATGGGCGCGTCGGAGGGCCTGGGATATCTGCTGGTGGACGGGCAGCAGCTCGGAAAACCGGATCAGATCCTCGCCGCCATCTTGATCTTTGCCATTGTCGGCAAGGCGACCGACAGCCTGCTTCTGATTGCGACCGCGCCGTTTCTGCGCTGGCGTGACAACCATGCGAGCGGGATCTGATATGCTCGATATAAATTCTCTATCGAAGATCTATCCCAACGGAACGCATGCGCTGCAGGATTTCTCTCTGAGCGTCGGGAAGGGCGAGCTGATCGCCGTCATTGGCGGATCGGGCTGCGGCAAGAGCACCCTGCTGAGGCTGTTGTCCGGCCTGGAAGCGCCCACCCGAGGCGACATCCGCCTGGAGGGACGGCGGCTGACGGAGCCGGACGGCCTCGTCAACCTCGTCTTCCAGGAGCCTCGGCTTTTTCCCTGGTTGACGGTCGCCGACAATATCGGTTTCGGCCTGCGTCACCTGGCAAGCGGCGAACGCGAGAAGCAGGTATCGGCAGCCCTGGAGAAGATCGGCCTTGCCGGCTACGAGAAGCGCTGGATCAAGGAACTATCCGGCGGGCAGGCGCAACGCGTGGCCTTGGCGCGCGCGCTCGTGACGAAACCATCCGTGCTTTTATTGGATGAGCCCTTCTCGGCACTCGATGCGATGACGCGTGTCGAACTCCAGGATCATCTGATCGATTTATGGCGCGTCGATAGCACGACGATGCTGCTGGTCACGCACGACATCGAAGAGGCCGCGTTTCTGGCAGATCGCGTCGTCGTGATGCGCCCCTGGCCGGGACGCGTTCTGGAGGTTGTCGATATAGGCCTGCCGCGACAACGCAATCGCATGTCGGACGAATTGGCCGCAGTCAAAAGGCGCCTTTCCGGCCTTCTGGCGCATTCTCTCCATGAGAGCGGCCGCACGGCAACCGCCTGAAAAGACAAATGCGTCGCGGGCGGGCCGGACGCATTTGGTCTGAGAGTGCGGGAGACTATCAGGCCGCGCTCGCCATGCGGGCCGAGGCCGTCAGCCTGACCGGCAGTTTGCGCATCATTTCCTCGGCAAAACAGGTGGCGTTTTCACGCGCCTTGTCGAGATTGCTGACACGCGTCGGGTCGATCGTGTGCAGCGTGCCGCCACAGTCGAAGATGTCGCGGAAAGCCGAGCGCTCGATGATCGCCGTGTCCAGCACCGGCACGTGCCGCTCGCTGAGCAGCGACTTGACGAGCTGCAGCGCCCGGGTCGTCACCATCGAGTTGACGCGGGTCAGTACCACCGAATGACCGATCTTGATGCCGGCCTTCTCATCCAGATATTGCAGCAGTTCGAGAACCTGCGCGCCGCCGCGCGCATCCATCGCACAGCCTTGGATCGGGATCAGCACGTGATCGGAAAGGCCGACGGCGGTGGCGAGCAGCGGATTGCGCGCGCCCGGCAGGTCGACGATGAAATAGTCGGTATTGTGCTTGTTCTCGCTGATATGCTGCGGCAGCGAGGCGGTGGTCACGAAATCGATCACCGAAACATTGGGCACATGACCCGATATTTCGTGCCAGCGTGAAATCCAGTGCTGCGGATCGGCATCGAGAATGGTGACGCGGTAACCCGTGCGGGCAAGCTCGGTCGCGAGCAGGAGAACAGCGGTCGTCTTGCCGGCGCCGCCCTTGGTGTTTGCGAATGTGATGACAGGCATGGTCGGTCCTCGGAAGGAGATGGTGCGAGCCGGAATCGCTCTTTTACGCACCCTCGGAGCATCGTGCGGTTAATCCATCCTTTCTAATCATGGTTAACAAATTCGAAACGCGCGCGGCGAAATTGCAGCCAGTATTTTTCACATCCCTAAAATTTGGGATGGGAACGCAACGAAAAAGCCTGGAAAACCGAGGTCTTCCAGGCCGATCCGCAGGTCCGGTCTTATGTCGTCAGAAGCAATCCCTGAAAAGCGCCTTGGTATTTTCAAGCGTTAGCGGGACCGGATTGCCGCCGGCACTCGGATCCTCGATCGCCATAGCCGACAATTCGTCGATGCGGTCGGGGGCGATTCCCATCGCCGTCAGCGTATCCGGCACGCCGAGATCGGAGCGGAGCTTCAGCACATAGTCGTAGAAACCGTCGAAACCGCCCGAGATGCCGAGATAGGCGGCAGCACGGCCGATCTTCTCCTCGATCGCAGCGCGGTTGAAGCGCAACACCGCCGGCATGACAACCGCATTGGTCATGCCGTGATGGGTGTTGTAGACGGCGCCGATCGGGTGCGACAGTGCATGAATGGCGCCAAGCCCCTTCTGGAAGGCGACCGCGCCCATGGCGGCGGCAGACATCATGTTGGCGCGGGCTTCGAGATCGGTGCCTTCCCGATAGGCGCGCGGCAGGAATTCCTTGACGAGCCGCATGCCTTCCAGCGCGATGCCGGCCGACATCGGATGGTAGAAGGGCGAGGAATAGGCCTCCAGGCAATGGGCGAAGGCATCCATGCCGGTGCCGGCCGTGATGATCTTCGGCATGCCGACGGTCAGTTCCGGATCGGAGATGACGACACCCGGCAGGAACTTCGGATGGAAGATGATCTTCTTCACATGCGTTTCGGAATTGGTGATGACGCTGGCGCGGCCGACTTCCGAACCGGTGCCGGCCGTCGTCGGTACGGCGACGATCGGCGCGATGCCCTCGAGGCTCGCACGTGTCCACCAGTCGCCGATATCCTCGAAGTCCCAGACCGGCCGCGTCTGGCCGGCCATGAAGGCGACGCATTTGCCGAGATCGAGACCGGAACCGCCGCCGAAGGCGACGACGCCGTCATGGCCGCCGTCCTTGAAGGCTTTGACGCCGGCTTCGAGATTCTTCTCATTCGGGTTCGGATCGACATCGGCGAAGATCGCGCGGCCAAGACCGGCATCCTCGAGGATGTCGAGCGCATTCTTGGTGATCGCCATCGAGGCAAGGCCGCGGTCGGTGACGAGCAGCGGCTTCTTGATGCCGAGGCTCTTGCAGGCGTCGGCCAGTTCCTTGATGCGGCCCCGGCCGAGCTTGACCGATGTCGGGTAGCTCCAGTTTGCGGTGATGTTGCTGCTCATGCTGTGACTTTCTTCAGGTGGAAGGATTTCGGACGAGTCAGATTCTGGAAGCCGATGATCGACAGCGAGCCGCCGCGGCCGGTCTCCTTGACGCCGGTCCAGCAGAGCGCCGGATCGAGATAATCCGCGCGATTCATGAAAACGGTACCGGTTTCGATGTCGCGGCCGAGGCGCGATGCCCGCTCGACATCCTTGGTCCAGAGCGAGGCCGTCAGCCCGTACTGGCTGTCGTTCATCAAAGCCAGCGCCTCCTCGTCGCTCTTCACCTTCATGATGCCGACCGCCGGGCCGAAGGTTTCTTCGCGCATGAAGGCCATGGAATGGTCGACATCGACGAGAACCTGCGGCGCAAGATAGGCGCCGCCGTCATCCTGGGGGAAAAGCTTGGGATCGACAAGCGCCTTGGCGCCCTTGGAAACCGCATCGGCAATCTGCTCGCGCACCACTTTGGCGAAGCGCTTGTTTGCCATCGGCCCGAGCGACGTTTCCGGATCGAGCGGATTGCCGAGCTTGTAGTTCGACACCCAGGCGACCGATTTCTCGACGAAGGCGTCGTAGAGCGATTCATGCACGTAGATGCGCTCGATGCCACAGCAGCATTGGCCCGAATTGTAGGTCGCGCCGTCCATCAGCGTATCGACGGCCGCCTCGAGATCGGCGTCTTCCATGACATAACCCGGATCCTTGCCGCCGAGTTCGAGGCCGAGCCCGGTAAACGTGCCGGCAGCGGCCCGCTCCATTGATCGGCCGCCTTCGACCGATCCGGTGAAGTTGACGAAATTGAAGCTGCCGGCGGCAATCAGCGCCGACGTGGTCTCATGATCGAGGAAGACGTTCTGGAACACATCTTCGGGAACGCCGGCCTCGAGGAAGGCCTGCACCAGCCGCTCACCGACAACAAGCGTTTGCGAAGCGTGTTTCAGCACCACCGTATTGCCGGCCATCAGCGCCGGTGCGATCGTGTTGATCGCCGTCATATAGGGATAGTTCCACGGGGCGATGACGAAGACGACGCCATGCGCTTCGCGCTCGATGCGGCGCTCGAAACGCTCGCTCTCCTCGACGACGAGCGGGGCGAGCGCATCTGCCGCAATCGAGGCGACATAGTTGGAGCGCTCGTTGAAGCCCTTGTATTCGCCGCCATATTTGACCGGCCGGCCCATCTGCCAGGCAAGCTCCGGCACGACGACGTCGGACATCTCGTTCAGCCGCGCGGCACCCTTCAGGACAAGCTGGACACGCTCTTCGAGCGGCCGTCGCGCCCAGGCCTTCTGCGCCTTGCGGGCGCGCGCCACCACGTCTTTAGCGGCATCGAGCGAAAGCGCCGGGCGCTCCGCGTAAACCGATCCGTCGATCGGTGAAATGCATTGGATCATTGCCATGATCGTTTCCTGTCCTCGTATGCGTCAAAAATTGAGTGAGGGCCTGGGCCCCTCATCCGCCTGCCGGCACCTTCTCCCCGCACGCGGGGCGAAGGGACATGCCGCGACCTCTCCGTTCCCCACCAACCTCTCGCAGGGCACGTCCCCTCGCCCCGTCAGAACGGGGAGAGGGTTAGGGTGAGGGGCAAACAACCCGCGAAATGCCTATTAAGCTCTTTCGAAACCGCGCGCCACTTCCCAATCGGTGATGCGGCGGTCGTATTCCTCCTGCTCCCATTCGGCAGCGCGGGTGTAATGGTCGATGACGTCGTCACCGAAGGCTTTGCGCAGCATCGCCGATCCCGTCATCGCAACGGCTGCCGAACGCAGCGTGCGCGGGATCTCCCGAATATCCTTGCCGCCATAGGCGTCGCCGACGAAGGGAGCTTCGAGCTCCATCTTGTTCTCGATCCCGTCGATGCCGGCCGCCAGCAGCGCGGCGAAGGCGAGATAGGGATTGAGATCGGAGCCGCCGACGCGGCATTCGATGCGGATACCCTTGGTCTCCTCGCCGCAGAGGCGATAGCCGGCGGTGCGGTTGTCCTTGCTCCAGATCGCCTTGGTCGGCGCGAAGGTGCCGGCCATGAAGCGCTTGTAGGAATTGATGTAGGGCGCCAGGAAATAGGTGATCTCGCTCGCGTGGGCGAGAAGCCCGGCAACATAATTGTGCATCAGCGGCGACATGCCGTATTTGCCGGTATGGTCGAAGAACAGCGGCTTTTCCTCCAGGCTCCAGAGCGACTGGTGAATATGCGAGGAACTACCGGCGGCGTTGTAATTCCATTTGGCCAGGAAGGTGATGGCCTTGCCTTTCGACCAGGCGATCTCCTTGCAGCCGTTCTTGATGATAGCATGCCGGTCGGCCATGGCGAGCGCATCGGCATAACGCACATTGATCTCCTCCTGGCCGGCGGAAGCCTCGCCCTTGGAGTTCTCGACTGGAATGCCGGCGCCCTGCAGGCCGGTGCGGATCGCCCGCATCACCTCTTCTTCCTTGGTGGTCTGGAAGATGTGGTAGTCCTCGTTATAGGCGCTGGCGAGCTTGAGATTGCGGTAACCTGAAGCGTGCGCCGCCTCGTAGCTCTGGTCGAACAGGAAGAATTCGAGTTCGGAGGCCATATAGGCCTTCATGCCCATGTCTTCGAGGCGCTTCACCTGCTTCTTCAGGATCGCGCGCGGCGAATGGGCGACCTCCTCATGGGTGTGATGGTCGAGCACGTCGCAGAGCACCAGCGCGGTACCCTCGAGCCAGGGAATACGGCGCAGCGTCCCAAGATCCGGCTTCATCGTATAGTCGCCGTAGCCCTTCTCCCAGCTCGTCGCCTTATAGCCGGAGACGGTCTCCATCTCGATATCGGTCGCCTGCAGGTAGTTGCAGCTGTGCGTTTCCTTCCAGGCGCTCTCGACGAAATATTCCGCCTGGAACCGCTTGCCCATCAGCCGGCCCTGCATGTCCACCTGGCAGGCCAGAACCGTATCGATGCGCCCCTCGGCAACATCCTTCGTGAGATCGTCGATTGTGTAGCTGCTGCTCATGATTGATCCGCCTGAAATTTGGAATTGAGAAGATCGGGGCAACGAAAGCGCATGCGCTCGGCCTGGTATCGCGGCCTGATGCCTTTTCGTTGATCCGGTGATGGGGCCGCAGGATGCGGCCCCGCCATTTGAGAGGGAAGCCTCGATGCTTACTTTTCGCCGCTCTCGCCGACCGCCGCTTCGGCGGCCGCGATCTCGGCCTGGCGCTTTGCCACTTCGGCGCCGATCGGCGGTCCCTTGAAGCGCCGGCTTTCAAAACCGAACCAGACGATCCCGGTCAGCACTAGGAAGCCAACGGTAACGTAAAGCGCGGCACCGTTCGGCGGCTGAATGCCGAGAATGAAGATCAGGATCATCGAGATGATCGTGAGCACGGCAAAGAGCTTGAAGGCGCCTTCGCCGAGGTTCCATGGACCCATTTTGTCCCACTTCGACGTGCCCCAGGCGAACAGGCCGAGCGTGATCGGAATTGCGAAGGAGAAGAACAGGAAGATGACGGTGCACGAGACAACGATCGTATAAACCGGCGTATCACCGATTTTCATGAAGTCGAGCGAGGTGAACCAAACGAAAAGTACCGACAGGATCGAACCGGTCCAGATCGCAGCCACCGGCGTACGATACTGCGGGCTGACCTTCGACAAGGCCTTCGACGCCGGAAGACCGCCGTCACGAGAGAAGGCGAAAATCATGCGCGAGACCGAGGTGACGGTAGCAAGACCGCACAGCCACTGGCTGACCAGGATGGCGAGATAGAGAATGTCCTTGACGATCGGGTTTACCTGGCTGTCCATCGCCCAGAAGAACACGTTCCAGCCCTGTTTTGCCGCATCGTCCATATTCGGGAGCATGAGGACGAAGGCGCACAGCATGATGTAGCCGAAAAGTGCCGACCAGAGAACGGATGCGACCATGCCGCGCGGGACCGACTCCGCGGCCTTGACCGTTTCTTCCGAGGTATGCGCCGAGGCGTCATAACCGGTGATGGTGTAGATCGGCAGCAGCAGGCCGACGAGGAAGACCCAGGCGCCCGAAGTCGACGGCCAGACATTGCCACCGGCTTCGCCGGAATAGTTGGCGAAGGTGAACAGACGGCCGATCTCGTAGGAGGGCGCTGCAATCAGGCAGACGGCCGCCAGCGCGATCGAGGTCGCGAAGATGAGATAACCCGAAAAGTCGGTCAGCTTCGCCGTCAGCCCAATACCCATGTGGTTCACCAGCGCCTGCGCACCGGTGATGATGACGAGGAAGACGATGCGCACCGTCGTGGTATCCGTCAGCCCGAGATAGCTGGTGCCGAACGAACCCATGAAGAAATAATAGGTGCCGACATTGATGGCGCCGAGCACAGTGACGAGACCGAGCAGGTTGAACCAGGCGGTCAGCCAGCCGGTGAAGCGGTTGCCGAGGATCGAGCCCCAGTGATAAAGCCCGCCGGCCGTCGGATAGGCCGAGCTGATCTGCGCCATGGCGACGGCAAAGACGAGCGAGATGAAGCATCCAACCGGCCAGCCGATGCCGATGGCGGCTCCGCCGGCACCCGAGGTCGCCTGCGCCAGCGAATTGATGCCGCCGGAGAGGATGCAGATGATGGAGAATGAGACGGCGAAGTTCGAGAATGAACTCATGCGTCGCTCAAGTTCCTGGGCGTAGCCCATCGAATGCAGGATGTGCACATCCTGCTTTTTGTCCAGATCGGTATAGTCCGACATGACTTCCCCCTGTTCACGATCGGCCGCGGGATTGCGGGCCGGTTCAGTGCCAAATTGTCCGCGGCATTTTCGCGTGCGGACGCTCGCAGTTAGACTGCTCCCTCGGGTCTTCTTTTTTGTCAGGCGTCCAGGCTTTGCTGGAGCAACCCTTTTAGATAGTCGGCCATGACCCCTTGGCCGACATCGTCTGTGATGAGGTCATTGCGGACCTCGATCATTACATTGCGCAAGCCGTTCGAAAGCCCGTGCAGGATCAGCGTGTGGGTCACGCCGTCCTCGGGCCCGTAAGGCTGGTTGCGTTCCGTCCTGTAAAGCGGCGCTTCGGCCGCAGCCTCCAGCATGCGATCGGCAAGCCGGCTGTCCTCGTCGTGCAATATGCCGAGTTCGACGGCGCGTTCGCGGCCATGATAGACCGGCGTGAAGCTGTGCATCGTCACGATGATACTGTCTTGCCCCCTCGCCCGGCGATCGCGGATCAGCCCGCGAATGGCGTCGTGGAAGGGCACGTAGAGCGCGTCGGTTCGGGCAAGGCGCTCTTCGGCGCTCAGATCCTTGTTGCCGGGAATGACGTAGATTTCGCTCGCCTCCGGCATGGCGCCGGGAGAAGTGGGCGGCCGGTTGCAGTCGTAGATCAGCCGTGAGAACCGCTGGTAGACGAGCGTCGCGTCGAGTCCTTCCGATATGCCGCGGGCGACTGCCAAAGCCCCTGGATCCCAGGCGATATGGCTCGACAGCGCTTCCTCAGGCAAGCCGAGATCGCCGAAAGATGCGGGAAGCGCCTTCGAAGCGTGTTCGCAGACGATCAGCACCGGGCTCCGGCCGTCGACCCGCTCGATCCCGACGCAGTCGCCGTCCGCTTCACTGAGGATTTTCGGCCGGGCCAGCACCAAAGGCGCCACTCCTTATCCCTTAATAAAATATTTATAGAAAAGAATTCTTCAGGTTTCGATCGCTGTCAAGCGCTCTCTGAAAATTTCTTTTCATGACAGCAGTTGACATGGATTATGACAGCGTTGTTAACTTTGGTTGGGAAAGTGGCGCCAGACCATCCCGGGGAGCATTGAAAGTGACAGTTGCGTCGAAGACGGTTTCGGACGTCATACACTCGCATTTGGGCGTGTTGACGCGCGCCGAGAAACAACTGGCCGAAAGCCTTCTCGACAACTATCCGGTTTCCGGTCTCGGCAGCATCACCACCATCGCCGAGAACGCCGGCGTCTCGACGCCGACCGTCGTGCGCATGGTGCAGAAGCTCGGTTTTAAAGGCTATCCGGACTTTCAGGCGCATCTGCATCTGGAAGTCGAGGCGACGATCTCGAACCCGATCGCCAAGCATGATCGCTGGGCGCAGAACGCGCCGGGCACCCATATTCTCAACCGTTTCGCCGATGCCATTATGGGCAATCTGCGCCAGACGCTGACCGATCTCGATACCGCGACCTTCGACAGCGTCGCCTCTCTGCTGTCCGACCGCAAGCGCGGCCTCTATTTCGTCGGCGGCCGCATCACCGGCGCGCTTGCCGAATATTTCTTCACCCACATGCAGGTGATCCGGCCGGCAACGACGCTGCTGTCGTCGCATTCCAGCAGCTGGCCGCAATATGTCCTCAACATGAATGCCGGCGACATACTGATCATCTTCGACATCCGCCGCTACGAGCAGGAGATGGTCAGCCTTGCCACCGCCGCCCGCAAACGCGGCGCCGAAATCGTCGTCTTCACCGACCAGTGGGGCTCGCCCGCCGCCAAGCTTGCCCGGCATGCCTTCCGCGTCCGGATCGAAGCACCCTCGGCCTGGGATTCCTCCGTCGTCACCCTGTTCATCGTCGAAGCACTGATCGAGGCCGTTCAGAACTCGACCTGGGACGAGACGAAGGAGCGCATGAAGACGCTGGAAGGCCTGTTCGAGCAGACCAAGCTTTTCCGTAAACCGGGTTAGGAGGACAAGACTAAACAAAAGAAAAACAATGACGGATTTTCACGGAAACAGACCGCACTGTCGCAAATAGAACGCCTGTCGCAAACGCCTGATATTCAGGGTGAAATGAACGTCATCCAATCGTCATACAAGCTTCATGTAAGCTGATTAACAGCATCGCCAGACACTGAAAACCCGAAGGAGAACAACAGTGATCTCTAACATTTCTCGACTGCTGTCGCTTTCTACTGCAATGATCGTGGCTTCGACCGCGATCGCCGCAGCTGAGCCGAGCGCCGAACTGATCGCCGCCGCCAAGAAGGAAGGCACCCTGACGACGATCGCTCTTCCGCACGACTGGTGCGGCTATGGCGACGTCATTGCCGGCTTCAAGGCCAAATATGGCCTCGAAGTCAACGAACTGAACCCGGATGCCGGTTCGGGCGACGAAGTCGAAGCGATCAAGGCCAACAAGGGCAACACCGGTCCGCAGGCCCCTGACGTCATCGACGTCGGTCTTTCCTTCGGTCCGTCTGCTAAGAAAGACGGCCTGATCCAGCCTTACAAGGTCTCCACCTGGGATTCCATTCCGGACAGCGCCAAGGATGCCGAAGGCTACTGGTATGGCGACTATTACGGCGTTCTGTCGTTCCTCGTGAACAAGGACCTCGTCAAGGAATCGCCGGCCGACTGGGCCGATCTGAAGAAGAGCGACTACGCAAACACCGTCGCCCTCGCCGGCGACCCGCGCACCGCCAACCAGGCCGTCCAGGGCGTTTACGCTGCTGGCCTTTCCGCTTCCGGCGGTGACGCGGCCAAGGCAGGCGAAGAAGGCCTGAAGTTCTTTGCCGAACTGAACAAGGCCGGTAACTTCGTGCCTGTCGTCGGCAAGGCTGCTCCCTTCGCGCAGGGCTCCACGCCGATCATCGTCGCCTGGGACTACAACGCTCTCTCCTGGGGCCAGAGCCTGAAGGGCAACCCTCCGTTTGAGGTCATCGTTCCGAAGACCGGCGTCGTTGCCGGCGTCTACGTCCAGGCGATTTCCGCCTTCGCTCCGCACCCGAACGCTGCCAAGCTCTGGATGGAATACCTCTATTCCGACGAAGGTCAGCTCGGCTGGCTGAAGGGCTATTGCCACCCGATCCGCTTCAACGATCTTGCCAAGAACAACAAGATCCCGAAGGACCTGCTCGACAAGCTGCCGCCGGCAGCAGCCTATGAAAAGGCCGTCTTCCCGACGCTCGAAGAACAGGCAGCCGGCAAGGAAGCCATCACCAAGAACTGGGATAGCGTCGTCGGCGCCGCCGTCAAGTAATCTCCGATCCTGCCTCCCCGCCCGAAAGGCGGGGAGGTTTTCTCACTCCGACGCCCCAGGATGAGCTTTCCATGAGTACCGTTTCAACGCCGATGGTAAGCAGCGCCCCCTTGATCAACAAAGACCGCGTGATCGACTGGCTGGGCATTGCACCCTTTATTATTTTCTCTTTGCTGTTCCTGATCATCCCCACGCTTTATCTTGTGGCGGGCGCGTTCCTGACGCCCGAGGGCAATCTCACGCTGAAGAATATCGGCGATCTCTTTACCCCATCGATTATGAGCGCTTACTGGATCAGTATCCGCGTCTCGGTGGCATCGGCCCTTGGCGGCGCGCTGATCGGCTTCTTTCTCGCCTGGGCCGTCGTGCTCGGCGGCCTGCCCGCCTCGGTGCGCTCGACGCTGCTGACCTTTTCCGGCGTCGCCTCGAACTTTGCCGGCGTGCCGCTTGCCTTCGCCTTTCTGGCAACGCTCGGCCGCACCGGTCTTGTGACGATGTTCCTCCGTGAGTGGTTCGGTTTCAATCTCTACGGCACCGGTTTCAACCTGCTGTCCTTCCTCGGCCTCACCATCACCTATATGTATTTCCAGATCCCGCTGATGGTGCTGATCCTGACGCCGGCCCTCGACGGCATGAAGAAGGAATGGCGCGAAGCATCCGAGATTCTTGGTGCTACCAATCGCCAATACTGGACGATGGTCGCAATGCCGATCCTCTGGCCGAGCCTGCTCGGCACGACGCTGCTGCTCTTTGCCAACGCCTTCGGCGCCATCGCCACCGCCTTCGCACTGACCGGCAGCTCGCTGAACATCGTGCCGATCCTGCTCTACGCGCAGATCCGCGGCGACGTCCTGCACAACGCCAACCTCGGCTATGCCATCGCGCTCGGCATGATCGTCATAACAGGCGTCTCGAACATCCTGTACCTCATGCTGCGCATGCGCGCCGAACGGTGGCAGAAATGAAAGCTCAACGTTTCGGAGCCTGGCTGGCCATTATCCTGGGCGCTTCCTATTTTGTTATTCCGTTGATCGGCACCATCGAGTTTTCGCTGCGCATGCGCCGTGGCGAATACAGCCTCGATGCCTATCAGTCGGTCTTCTCGGACGCCCAGTTCCGCGAGACCTTCGGCTATTCCATGTTGATGGCGTTGCTCACCATCGTCTTCGGCATGCTGCTCGTCGTGCCGACCGCCTATTGGGTGCGGCTGCGGCTGCCGCAAATGCGCCCCGTCGTCGAATTCATCACGCTGCTGCCGCTCGTCATTCCGGCGATCGTCATCGTCTTCGGTTACCTCAGGATGTACAATTCATCGTCCTACCTGCCGCTGACGGGCTCGACGACCGGCACCAACATCCTGCTGGTCTTCTCCTATATCACCCTGTCCCTGCCCTATATGTACCGAGCCGTCGATACCGCCATGCGCGCCATCGACGTCCGCACGCTGACGGAGGCTGCCGAAAGCCTCGGCGCTCGCTGGACGACCATCATGTTCAAGTGCATTTTTCCCAATGTCATGAGCGGCGTGCTCTCCGGCGCCTTCATCACGCTCGCAATCGTCATGGGCGAATTCACCTTCGCCGCGCTGCTCAACCGTCCGGCCTTCGGTCCCTACCTGCAGCTCGTCGGCGCCAACAAGGCCTATGAGCCTTCGGCGCTCGCCGTCATCGCCTTCTCGATCACCTGGCTCAGCATGGGCCTGCTCAACCTCGTTTCCCGCGTCGGCAAAGCCCGCCCGGCAAAGGCTTAAGGTATCTGGCTCATGTCCTTTCTCACACTGAACAACATTCAGAAATCCTTCGGCCCGGTCCAGGTCGTCAAGAACTTCAACATGAACATCGAGAAGGGCGAGTTCGTCTCCTTCCTCGGACCGTCGGGCTGCGGCAAGACGACCGTTCTGCGCATGATCGCCGGCTTTGAAACACCGACCGGCGGCACGTTGACCATCAACGGCAAGGATCAGAGCTCGCTGAAGCCGAACCAGCGCAATATCGGCATGGTCTTCCAGGCCTACGCGCTGTTCCCGAACATGACAGTGCACGACAACGTCGCCTTCGGCCTCAAGGTCGCCGGCGCCGCCAAGCCTGAGATCAACGCGCGCGTCAAGGAAATGCTCGGCCTGATCAAGCTCGACCACTTGGCCGATCGCTTCCCGTACCAGATGTCGGGCGGGCAGCAGCAGCGTGTGGCACTCGCCCGCGCGCTTGCCGTCAAGCCACAGCTGCTGTTGCTCGACGAGCCGCTCTCAGCACTCGACGCCAAGATCCGCGTGTCGCTGCGCGAGGAAATCCGCCAGATCCAGCAGCAGCTCGGCATCACCACTGTTTTCGTCACCCACGATCAGGAGGAGGCGCTGTCGATCTCCGACCGCATCGTCGTCATGAATGCCGGCAAGGCCGACCAGATCGGTTCCCCCTTCGAGATCTACAATACGCCGGCAACCCGCTTCGTCGCCTCCTTCGTCGGCACGCTGAACCTGATCGAGGCCGAGGTCGTCGATCCCGATACCAACCGCATCCAGATCGGCGATCAGAAGATCACACTGAAGCAGTCGGTCGCAGCCCATAAGGCCGGCGAGACCATCTCGCTGGCGCTGCGCCCGGAAGCAGGCTCCCTCTCCGACACCGCCAGAAGCGATACGGCTCTCACCGGCCAGGTCGTCTCGGCTCACTTCCTGGGTTCGGTCATCCGCACCCGCATGAATGTCGGCGGCAACGTCATCTCGTTCGACATGTTCAACAGCCCCGGCGTCACCCCGCCACAAGCTGGCGAAACCGTAACGCTGCGCTTCATGGCAGCCGACCTGCTCGTAATCCGCGACTGAGTTCACCAGCACCGCTCACGCAAAAGGCGCCGCAAAACGGCGCCTTTTCGTTATTCGGAATATATGGAGGAGACAGCAGCCTTGTCAGATCTTTCTCGCTTCGGCCGGGGAGAAGGGGACGAAGGCATTGCCACTTGTCTCTTCTCCCCAGCGGGGAGAAGTGCCGGAGCGATAGCGAGGCGATGAGGGGGCCACACGGCACAGCATTCATTGCCCTTCACTTTGGCTCAGCGCAATAACAAATGTTCTGCCGTGCAGCCCCCTCATCCGCCCTACGGGCACCTTCTCCCCGCTGGGGAGAAGGGGAATCACCGGATCGCCCTGTCGTCCACATCGAAGCGGTGGACACGCGCCTGATCCGGCGTCGCATAGACGATCTCGTCGGGCTCGTACTGATGCTCGCCGAAGAGGCGCGCCGTCAGCAGCCCGCACTGGTCGGATTCCAGATAGATGATCGTGTCGGCGCCGAGATGCTCGACATGCACGACTTTCGCGGCCCAGCTCCCCTGTTCGCGCGACAGCGTCATGTGTTCTGGACGCACGCCGATCGTCTTGGCGCTGTGATCGCCGACCTTCTCGGCCCCGATGAAATTCATCTGCGGCGAGCCGATGAAGCCGGCGACGAAGACATTGGCCGGGCGGTTGTAGAGTTCCATCGGCGAGCCGATCTGCTCGATCGTGCCGGCATTCAGCACCACGATCTTGTCGGCAAGCGTCATCGCCTCGACCTGATCGTGGGTGACGTAGATCATCGTCGCCTTCAGGCTGCGATGCAGCCGGGCGATTTCGAGGCGGGTCTGGACGCGCAGCGCCGCATCGAGGTTCGACAGCGGCTCGTCGAACAGGAAGAGCTCCGGTTCGCGCACGATGGCGCGGCCGATCGCGACGCGCTGGCGCTGGCCGCCGGAGAGTTCGGCCGGCCGCCGCGCCAGATAGGGCGCGAGCGACAGCATGCCCGATGCCTTGCTGACGCGCGTGTCGATCTCGTCCTTGGGGGTACCGGCCTGTTTGAGGCCGAGCCCCATATTGTCCTTGACCGTCAAGTGCGGATAGAGCGCGTAGGATTGAAACACCATGGCAATGCCGCGCTTGGCCGGCGGCGTCAGCGTCTCGTCGCGGCCGTTGATGACGACGGCGCCCGACGTGACGTCCTCGAGGCCGGCAATGCTGCGCAAGAGCGTCGACTTCCCGCAGCCCGACGGCCCGACGAAGATGACGAATTCGCCGTCCTTGACCTCGAGGTCGATGCCTTTCAGCACCTCATGCGTGCCATAGGTCTTGCGGATGGATTTGAGTTGAAGCGATCCCACTGTTTTTCCCTTACAATCTGACCGGCTGGCCGGTGCGCACGCTCTCGTCGGCGGCAAGACAGATGCGCAGCGACGCTACCGCATCCGCCATATGGCGGTCGAGGTTCAGATCCTCGCGGATCGCCCTCAGCATGAAGGCCTGCTCAAGGTCGCAGAGAGCCTGATGACCGGGCTCGCCCGTCATCCTCATATCCTGATCGGGCCGGATGAACTTGCCGTCCGGGCCGGTCGCGGCCGTGTGCAGACGGATCACCGAAGTCTTGGTATGCGTGTCGATATCGTCGGACTTGGCGTTCGGATCCATGACGATCGACACCGCGCCTTTCGGCGACATCACATCCTTCACGAAGAAGGCGGTCTCCGAGATCATCGGTCCCCAGCCGGCCTCGTACCAGCCGACCGAACCATCCTCGAACAGCACCTGCAGCTGGCCGTAATTATACATGTCGGCAGCGATCTCGTCGGACAGGCGCAGCCCCATGCCGCGCACCTCGACGGCCCTGGCGTCGGTGATCTGGCACATGACGTCGACATAATGCACGCCGCAATCGACGATCGGCGAGGTCGTGCGCATCAGCGACTTGTGTGTCGCCCAGGTTGGGCCGCTGGACTGCTGATTGAGGTTCATCCGGAAGACGTAAGGCGGGCCGAGTTTGCGCGCCTCCTCGATCAGCTTCACCCAGGACGGGTGATGGCGGAGAATATAGCCGATCACCAGCTTGCGCCCCGCCGTCTTCGCGGCGGCGACAACACGCTCAGCATCGGAGACGGTGGTCGCCAGCGGCTTTTCCACGAAGACATGACAGCCGGCTTCGAAGGCGGCGACCGCATAATCGGCATGACTGTCGGAATAGGTGTTGATCGAACACAGATCCGGCTTCAGCTCGGCGAGCGCAGTCACGAAGTCGGGATGAATGGTATAGGCCTGCAACTCGGGCTCCAGCGCCGGCGTCGAGCGGTTGACGAGACCGACGATCTCGAAGCCGGGATCGTTATGATAGGCGAGCGCATGGCTACGACCCATATTGCCGAGGCCGGCTACGAGGACACGGATCGGTTTCCCCTGGTTCATTTGACGGCTCCCGACGTGATGCCGCGGATCAGTTGCCGCGAGAAGATGACGTAGAGGACGAGGATCGGCAGGATGGCGAGCGAGAGCGCCGCCAGAACCGCATTCCAGTTGGTGACGAACTGGCCGATGAAGATCTGCGAACCGAGGGTCACCGTCTTTGTCGCTTCGGCCGGCGCCAGGATCAGCGGGAACCAGAGGTCGTTCCAGATCGGGATCATGGTGAAAACGGCAACCGTCGCCATGGCCGGGCGCACCAGCGGCAGCACCAGGCGGAAGAAGATCGCATATTCGGAAAGCCCATCGATGCGGCCGGCATTCTTCAGATCGTCCGAAACCGTGCGCATGAATTCCGACAGGATGAAGATCGCGAGCGGTATGCCCTGGGCGGTATAGACAAGGACGAGGGCCGTCAGCGTGTTGACGAGGCCAGCCGCCACCATGCCCTGCAGGATCGCCACCGTGCCGAGGCGGATCGGGATCATGATGCCGATCGCCATGTAGAGCCCGAGCAGCATATTGCCGCGGAAGCGATATTCCGACAGCGCGAAGGCCGCCATGGCGCCGAAGAGTAGCACCAGCAGGATCGAGACGATCGTGACGATGAAGCTGTTCTGGAAATAGGTGGCGAAATCGCCCTGCCCCAGCACCGTCTGATAGCCGACGAGGCTGAAGGTCGACGGCGTCGGGATCATCAGCGGCTCGCGGAAGATCGAGGCGCGATCCTTGAACGAGTTGACGATGGTCAGGAACACCGGAAACAGCGCGACCAGCGTATAGGCGCTAAGCGCCAGATGCACGAGGCCGGTGCGGACGGGAGATGTGCGTGCCTTGGACATGCGCGCTCCTCAGAACTGGTAGCGACGCATGCGTCGCTGGATGACGAAGAGATAAAGCGAAACGCCGGCGAGGATGATGAGGAACATCACCGTGGCGATTGTCGCGCCCATCGAGCGGTCGCCGAGCTGGAGCTGGAAACCAAAGAAGGTGCGGTAGAGCAGCGTACCGAGAATATCGGTCGACATGTCGGGCCCGGCAAGCGCGCCCTGCACGGTGTAGATCAGATCGAAGGCATTGAAATTACCGACGAAGGTCAGGATCGAGATGATGCCGATCGCCGGCAGAATGAGCGGCAGCTTGATCTTCCAGAACTGGGCCCAGCCGGTGATACCGTCACATTCGGCCGCCTCGATCACCTCTTCCGGGATGCTGAGCAGTGCGGCATAGATCAGCATCATCGGAATGCCGATATATTGCCAGTTGGAGATCAGCGACACCGCGATCAGCGCCGAGCCCGGCTTGCCGAGCCAGGGCGCGAACAGGAATTTCAAACCGATGAGATCTAGCATCCAGGGTGCCACACCCCAGATCGGCGAAAGGATGAGCTTCCAGATGAAGCCGACAATGACGAAAGAGAGCAGCGTCGGCAGGAACATCGCCGTGCGATAGAAGGCGACACCGCGCAGCTTCGGCACCGACAGCAGGGCGGCAAGTGCCACACCGATCGGGTTCTGCACGCACATGTGGATGGCAAAGAAGATCAGGTTGTTGACGAGCGCATTCCAGAAATCATGCGCCCAGCGCGGATCGCCGAACAGCACTTTGAAATTCGCCAGTCCGACGAAGGCCGGCTGACCATCGACGACATTGTAGAGCGAAAGCCTGAGCGTTTCGATGAGCGGCAGCACCATCACCGCGGAATAGACGATCACCGCCGGCAGCATGAAGACGAAAATGTGCCAGCGCACCGGGCGCTTGATCGGGACGATTTCGGCCGCGTTGTCGGTTTGGCTCATGGCTTTTGCCTTGTTGTTAGATAGATCTTGGAGCCAGGAAGTTGGACTTTATGCACCGGCAAGGTGCCTCTTCGCTAAGGCGAACCGCCACGCCTCGGCGTGACGAAAGACCCCTTCTGGCCTGCCGGCCATCTTCCCCACAAGGGGGAAGAAGACTCGCGGCGCGATCCTCCCCACCAGAACCGCAATTGCGGCAGGTCTAGCCCCTCCCCCTTGTGGGGAGGGGTTGGGGAGGGGTTTTTCACATCACTTCTTCGGCTTGTACCAGCTGTCGAGGCCCTTCTGCAGCTTCTCGGCAGCAACGGCCGGCGTGTCGGTGCCGTTGATGACGTTGGCCGATTCGACCCAGGTCTCGTTTTCGAGGTTCGGCGTGCCGCGCGACAGGATCTGGTAGGTCGAGCGCACGGTCGACTTGTACGGGCCGCGCCAGGAGACGAATTCCTGGGCAAGCGGATCGGACATCTTGACCGGGTTCGAGTTCAGGCTGAAGAAGCCCGGCAGCGAATTCGCGTAGATGTCGGCGAACTCGGGCGAAGCGACCCAGCTCAGGAACTTCTTGGCTTCCTCGGCATGCTTGCTCTTGGCATTCAGGGCAACGCCGATATCCGGATGGTCGGAGATATAGCCCGTGTCGCCGGCCTTCGGAACCGGCGGCGGGAAGGCGCCCATCTTGAACTGCGCCTGCGTGTTGAAGAGCGCAATTTCCCAGGAACCGGCCGGGTAGATGGCGGCACGGCCGAGCGTGAAGAGGTTCTGGCTGTCCGAATAGGTCTGGGCTTCGAAGCCGTCGCCGAGATAGGGCTTCCACTTGGCAAGCTCTTCATAGGGCTTGACCCAGTCGGCGTCCGTCAGCTTCTGCTTGCCGGCGATCAGGGCTTCGCGGCCCTCTTCACCCTTCCAGTAGTTCGGGCCGATATTCTGGTAGCCCATGGTGGCGGCTTCCCAGAGATCCTTGGTGCCCATGGCGAGCGGAATATAGGTGCCGTCGGCCTTGATCTTGTCGAGAGCGGCGAAGAACTCGTCTTCCGTCTTCGGAATGGAGATGCCGAGCTTGTCGAAGGCATCCTTGTTGTAGATGAAGCCGTGGATGACCGAAGCCATCGGCACGCAGAAGGTCGACTTGCCGTCGTCGGTCGACCAGGCGGCCTTGGCGACCGGCGAGAAGTTCTCCATGCCGGGCAGGCTGGTGATATCGACGAGCTGCTTCTTGTTGAAGAGTTCGAGCGAGGCGTCGAACGGACGGCAGGTGATGATGTCGCCTGCAGAACCGGCGTCGAGCTTGGCGTTCAGCGAGGCGTTGTATTCGGTCGGCGCGGTCGGCGAGAAGACGATCTTGATGCCCGGGTTCTTGGCTTCGAAAGCCGGGATGATCTTCTCCTGCCAGATCTGCAGGTCGTCGTTACGCCAGCTTTCGACCGTCAGCGTGACGTCGGCGGCATGGACGAGACCTGCCGACGTCAGCAGGCTGGATGCAAGCAGGAAGCTTTTCAGAGCAGTGTTTTTCATTTCCCTCTCCTGTTTTCAGGCGCCGGAGGGCGCCGTTTTCGATCTGAAACAAGCAATTGGCGTGTCTGAGGAAACACCCAACGCCCCTTGGAGGCCGCCAGCGACTGCCGGCCCGAAAGCTCGATGGACGCAAAGACGGATCGCCTGCGGCCGGACTGTGCGCGCCGTGCCGGTGACTTGCACCGGACGCGCCGAAATCATGGGAAAAGCCGATGGATGCCTGAATTCCACCGCCGGCCCGACAGGCCTCCGGCATTCCGGCAATCATCCCCCGAAGCGGTTCCGGCTTGGCTTTGCTGCCGGTTTTCGTGGGCTTCGAAACGCTGTTCCCTTTTGCCGAATTAAGGCCAAAAAAATACCAATTGTCCAGCCGAATTTTAACTTTTTGACCGTCAAAGCTTCATTAAAAATTTTTATCTAGTAAAATCAATATGATAAAAAGATACATTTTCATTATCATTCTCACTTGGTAAATGGTATTTTTTTGGTATTGTATTCAAAACGGGTAGGAACGGCGTATTCGGAGGTCCGATGACGGAGCTTGCAATCGGCATAGATGGCGGCGGAACGAGCTGCCGGGCCGCGGTGGCGGACAGAAACGGCAAGATCATCGGCCGCGGCAAATCGGGCCCGGCCAACATCCTGTCCGATCTGGAAAACTCTCTCCTCAATATCGTCGAATCCGCCCGGCAGGCGTTGCGCGATGCCGGAATTGCCGCTGAAACCATCTCCTCCGTTGCAGCGGTCGTCGGCGTCGCCGGCGCCAATGTCACGGATTACGGCCAGCGGATCGAAAAGGCCCTGCCCTTTGCCGAAGGCCGCGTCGTCACCGATGCATTGATCGCCCTGCAGGGGGCGCTCGGCGATGCCGACGGCATCGTCGGCGCCTTCGGCACCGGCTCGGTCTATAATGCCCGGAAAGATGGTCGGCTGAGCGGCATCGGCGGCTGGGGCTTCGTCGTCGGCGACCAGGCAAGCGGCGCCCGTCTCGGTCGCGACCTCATGGAACGCTCGCTGCTCGCCCATGACGGCGTGCGCCCGGGATCGCCGATCACCGGAGCGGTCATGGCCGAATACGGCAATGATCCCGAGCGCATTGTCGAATTCGCCCATTCGGCAAGACCGACGGATTTTGCCCGTTACGCGCCCATGGTCTTCGAACATGCAACGAGAGGCGATGCGGTCGCGGTCGGCATCGTCACCGATGCGGCAACGGCGATCGGCGAAAGCCTCGAAGCACTGCTCTGGCCCGGATGCCCGTCCATCTGCTTGCTTGGCGGCCTTGCGGGAGCCTATGAACCTTGGCTTTCCCGCTACCGGCCGCTGCTAGCCAAACCGAAAAACGATGCCCTTCACGGCGCGGTGGAGCTTGCGGTCAAGCTTCTGACCGATCCCCAGAGAGGTGCGGCATGACCGACGATCTCGCCACAATCCTGTCCCTGGAACGCCTGCAGGCGGCCGGCACCGGCCCGCTTTATGTCAAGCTGCGCCGCACGCTCGAAGAGGCCGTGCGCACCGGCACGCTCGGCCACGGCGATGCGCTGCCGCCGGAGCGCGACATCGCCGAACTTGCCACCGTCAGCCGGGTCACCGTGCGCAAGGCGATCGACGAGCTCGTCGCCGACGGCCTGTTGGTGCGCCGCCACGGCTCGGGCACCTTTGTCGCCAAGCCGGTCTCCAAGGTCGAGCAGCGCCTGTCGCAGCTCACCTCCTTCACCGAGGACATGGCGCGCCGCGGCATGTCCTCGCGCTCCGAATGGCTTCACAAGGGCATCCACACCCCCTCGCCCGACGAAATGATGATCCTCGGCCTCGCCGCCGACGTGAAGGTTTCGCGCCTCTCCCGCCTGCGCATCGCCGACGACCAGCCGCTGGCAATCGAAAACGCCAGCGTCTCCGGCGAATTCCTCCCCGACCCCTCCGCCGTCACCAATTCGCTCTACGCCGAACTCGAGCGCCTCAACGTCCGTCCGGTCCGCGCCGTCCAGCGCATCTCGGCGACCAATATGAAGGAAGCCGACGCCCAGCTTCTCGGCGTGTCGGTGGGTGCGGCCGGCCTGTCGATCGAACGTATCTCCTATCTCGGCTCCGGCCGCGCCGTGGAGTTCACTCGCTCGCTCTATCGCGGCGACGCTTATGACTTCGTGGCCGAGCTGACGATCGGGGTGAGCTAAGGCTTACCAGAAACGGGCAATCCAAAGCTGATTTCCGGCGAGTTCATCGAAAATCGTGTCGGCGGAAATGATCGGTATCCCATTCTGCATGGCAGTCGCCGCAAGAAACCGGTCGAACGGATCACGGTGCGCCCAATCCATCGTGGCTGCGGCCAGGCAGACTTCCGGTGTCAATGCCGCGGCAATAGCACCCTGCTCCTGCAGCAGGTCCGGCAGCCGGCCGACGAAAGGCTCCATCTCCGGCCATTTACCAAGACGAACCTTCTGCCCGATTTCAAACAGGGATATCGGGCTGACGAGAATACTCTCCGCCCTTTCGATCAGAGCAATCGCCTTGGCCGAGAGCCGCTTGTCGCCGGTCAGCGACCACGCCCAGGCATGGGTATCGAGCAGCAGCGAATTCACTCGATCCCTTCCCAGGCCGCGACTTCGCTTTCATCAACAGGCTCGAAAAAATCCGGCCCATCTCCAGCAACCTGCCCTTTGAGCAGACCGATTTTGAAGGAAGACTGCACAATCGGAATGATCTTCACGACAGGTTTGCGCCCCTTGGCGATCACCACTTCCTCACCGGAGAGGGCAGCGTCGATCAGTTTCGACAGATTGGTCTTTGCAGCATGGATGGTCACTTGCATTGCAGCCTCGTTAGCTAACTTGACTAAGCATACCATCGCTTTGTCACTTCCGCTATCGAATTCAAACGGCCTGAGCGCGACCAATTATCGAGCCAGATCAAAAGCATGAAGCCGGAAAGTGAATCACTTTCCGGCTTCATCGTCTCTTGATTCATTGCATTAAGAACGGCGGGAAGCGGTTGTTATGCCGCGTCGTCGATGTCCTCGTCCGCCTTGCGCGGCACGTAGTTCAGCACCGGGCCCAGCCAGCGCTCGACTTCGGAAATCTCCATGCCCTTGCGCTTGGCATAGTCCTCCACCTGATCACGCTCCACCTTGGCGACGCCGAAATAATAGGAGTCGGGGTGGCCGATATAGAGGCCGGAGACCGACGAGCCAGGCCACATCGCATAGCTCTCTGTCAGCTTCACGCCGGCGGCTTTTTCCGCGTCGAGCAGCTTGAAGAGCGTAGCCTTTTCGGTGTGGTCGGGCTGGGCGGGATAACCCGGCGCCGGCCGGATGCCGGCATAGGCTTCGGTGATGAGCTCCTCGTTGCTGAGCGTCTCATCCTTGGCATAGCCCCAGTAGTCGCGGCGCACCTGTTCATGCATGCGCTCGGCAAAAGCTTCGGCGAAGCGATCGGCCAGCGCCTTGACGAGGATGGAGGAATAATCGTCATTCGACCGCTCGAAACGCTCGGCGATGGCGATTTCCTCGATGCCGGCCGTCACCACGAAGCCGCCGACATAATCCTGCACGCCGCTTGCGACAGGTGCGACGAAGTCCGAAAGCGCGACATTCGCCCGGCCGTCCCGCTTCGAAAGCTGCTGGCGCAGCGTGTAGAAGGTGGCAAGCTCCTTGCTGCGGCTTTCGTCGGTGAAGAGGCGAATATCGTCGCCGACCGCACCGGCAGGCCAGAAGCCGATAACGGCGCGCGGACGGAACCACTTCTCGTCGATGATCTTCTTGAGCATAGACTGCGCATCGGCCCAGAGCGCCCGCGCTGCCTCGCCCTGCTTCTCGTCCTCGAGAATGGCGGGGAAACGGCCGCGCAATTCCCAGGTCTGGAAGAACGGCGTCCAGTCGATGTATCTGGCAAGCTCGGCGAGATCGTAATCCTCGAACACCCGCGTGCCGAAGAATTGCGGCTTGGTCGGCTGATAGGCCGACCAATCGGTCTTGTGCGCATTCTCGCGGGCGCGGACCAACGGCAGGCGCACCTTCTCGGCCTCGCTGCGCGCATGGGCGGCCGCCACCTTGGCATATTCGGCTCTTACATCGTCGACATAGCCCTGGCGTGTTTCCGGCGAGAGCAGCGCCGAGACGACGCCAACGGCGCGGCTCGCATCGGTCACGTAGACCGCCTGGCCCTTGTTGTAGCCGGGATGGATCTTCACGGCCGTATGCACGCGGCTGGTCGTCGCCCCCCCGATCAAGAGCGGGATGTCGAAACCCTGCCGCTCCATTTCGGCCGCGACATGCACCATCTCGTCGAGCGATGGCGTGATCAGGCCGGAAAGGCCGATGATATCGACTTTTTCGGCGATCGCCGTGTCGAGGATCTTCGTCGCCGGCACCATGACGCCGAGATCGACGATTTCGTAATTGTTGCAGGCGAGCACGACGCCGACGATGTTCTTGCCGATATCGTGCACGTCGCCCTTGACCGTCGCCATCAGGATCTTGCCGGCCGACTGGCGCTCTTCGCCGCCATTGAGGCGCTTTTCCTCTTCCATGTAGGGCAGCAGCACGGCAACCGCCTGCTTCATGACGCGCGCCGACTTGACCACTTGCGGCAGGAACATCTTGCCGGAGCCGAAGAGGTCGCCGACCACATTCATGCCGGCCATCAGCGGCCCTTCGATGACGTGCAGCGGCCGGGCGGCCTGCTGGCGCGCCTCTTCGGTGTCCGCCTCGATATACTCGGTGATACCGTTGACCAGCGCATGTTCGAGACGCTTCTCGACGCTCCATTCGCGCCAGGAGAGATCCTGGACGCGGCCTTCCCTGGCGCCGGCGCCGCGGAAACGCTCGGCCACTTCGAGCAGCCGTTCGGTGCTGTCGGGACGGCGGTTCAGCACCACGTCCTCGCAGGCCTCGCGCAGCTCGGGATCGATGTTGTCGTAGACGGCGAGCTGGCCGGCATTGACGATGCCCATATCCATGCCCGCCTGAATGGCGTGGTAGAGGAACACGGCGTGCATCGCCTCGCGCACCGGTTCGTTGCCGCGGAACGAGAAGGACAGGTTGGAGACGCCGCCGGAGATATGGACGAGTGGCATGCGCTCACGGATCGTCCGCGTCGCCTCGATGAAGTCGACGCCGTAATTATTGTGCTCTTCGATGCCGGTCGCGACCGCGAAGATGTTGGGGTCGAAGATGATGTCCTCGGGCGGGAAGCCGACCTTTTCCGTCAGCAGCTGATAGGCACGCGTGCAGATCTCCACCTTGCGCTCATAGCTGTCGGCCTGCCCCGTCTCGTCGAAGGCCATGACGACGACGGCCGCGCCGTAATTATGCAGCAGCCGCGCCTGGGCGAGGAAGTTCTCCTCGCCTTCCTTCAGCGAGATCGAGTTGACGATCGCCTTGCCCTGCACGCGCTTCAGGCCGGATTCGATGATCGAGAATTTCGAACTATCGATCATCACCGGCACGCGGGCGATATCGGGCTCGGCGGCGATCAGGTTGAGGAACTCGACCATCGCCTTTTCGGAATCGATCAGGCCCTCGTCCATGTTGATGTCGATCACCTGCGCACCGTTCTCGACCTGGTCGCGGGCGACATCGAGCGCTGCGGTGTAATCGGCATTGGTGATCAGCTTGCGGAACTTCGCCGAGCCGGTGACGTTGGTGCGCTCGCCGACATTGACGAAGGGAATATCCTTGGTCAGCTCGAAAGGTTCGAGGCCCGACAGCGACATGAAGGGGCGATGCTCGGGGATCGGCCGCGGCTTGTATTTCGCCACGGTCTCGGCGATCGCCCGGATATGCTCAGGCGTCGAGCCGCAGCAGCCGCCGACGATATTGACCAGGCCCTCGCGGGCAAAGCTGTCGATCTGCGCCGCCATCAGCTCCGGCGTTTCGTCGTACTGGCCGAACTCGTTCGGCAGGCCGGCATTCGGATAGGCGCAGATGAAGGTGTCGGCGACACCCGACAGTTCCTGCAGATGCGGGCGCATCGCGTTAGCCCCGAGCGCGCAGTTGAGGCCGATCGTGAACGGGTTGGCGTGGCGCACCGAGTTCCAGAAAGCCGAGGGCGTCTGGCCGGAGAGCGTGCGGCCGGACAGGTCGGTGATCGTGCCGGAGATCATCACCGGCAGACGCACGCCCTTGGCGGCAAAGCGCTCCTCGCAGGCGAAGATCGCCGCCTTGGCGTTCAGCGTGTCGAAGATCGTCTCGATCAGGATGATGTCGGCGCCGCCGTCGATCAGCCCGTCGATCTGTTCGCCATAGGCCGACCGCAGATCGTCGAAGGTGACGGCGCGGAAGCCGGGATTGTTGACGTCGGGCGAGATCGAGGCGGTGCGGTTGGTCGGCCCGATGGCGCCGGCGACGAAGCGGCGGCGGCCGTCCTCGCGCTCGGCCCGCAGCGCTGCCCGGCGCACGATCTCGGCGCCTTCCTTGTTGAGGTCGTAGACCGCCCCTTCCATCTCGTAGTCGGCCTGCGCGATGCGGGTCGAGGAGAAGGTGTTGGTCTCGAGAATATCGGCGCCGGCCTTGGCATATTTGTAATGGATCTCTTCGATCGCGTCCGGCTGGGTCAGGATCAGCAGATCGTTATTGCCCTTCTGATGGCAGGCGCAGCCGATGAAGCGGGTTCCGCGGAACTGGTCTTCGTCATAACCGAGCCCCTGGATCTGCGTGCCCATGGCGCCGTCGAGGACAAGGATGCGCTCGCTCGCGGCTTTCTTCAAAGCGGCGAAAACTTCACTGCCGTCACGCTTGCCCGTTTCCGGACCAAAGAGGGTATCAAACACGGGAGGGCTCCTTGACGTCGTAAGACCAGACTTCCAGATCACATAAAGATATCTTTATGTCAATATATGCCTATCGATTTCGTGCTTTGCAAGCTTGCCTCATGACAGACTCGCCCGACCTCTATATAGGCGTTTGCAACGCTTGTGCACGAAATCGAAGGAGCATCATGGCACCCGCAACCGGCAACACCGCGCTTGGAAACTGGACGACCCGCGCCTACCATCGCGGCTGGCTGTTGGCGCAGGCAAACGGCCTTTTCGATTTCTTCCAGCACAATTCGGTCAACCCGAAGGGCGGCTTCTACGACCTCGACGATCAGGGCCGGCCGCTCGACGCCGAGGGCCAGGTGCGCGGCATCCATATTGCGGCGCGCGCCGTGCACTGCTTCTCGATCGGCGCCCTGCTCGGCCGTCCGGGCGCTGCCGACCTCGTCGACCACGGCATGGACTATCTCTGGAACCACCATCGCGACCGCAAAAACGGTGGCTATTTCTGGTCGCTCAATAATGACGGTCCGGTCGATTCCAACAAGCAGGGCTACGGCCACGCTTTCGTGCTGCTTGCCGCCTCCTCCGCAAAGACCATCGGCCATCCGCTGGCCGACGGCATGCTCGACGATATCACCGAGATCCTGAATACCAGGTTCTGGGAAGCCAGGCACGGCGCGATCGCCGAGGAATTCACCGCCGACTGGCAGCCGCTCGACGGCGGCGCCTATCGCGGCCAGAACTCCAACATGCACCTGACCGAGGCGCTGATGGCGGCCTTCGAAGCCACCGGCGACAGACAGTACCTGACCAAGGCCGAAAGCATCGCCGATCTTGTCATCCGCCGCGCGGCCGGTTCGGTCGACTGGCGCGTCGCCGAGCATTTCGACGCCGACTGGAATCTCGACAAGACTTACTATCATCCGAACGAAATGTTCCGCCCGGCCGGCACGACGCCCGGCCACTGGCTGGAATGGGCGCGCCTCATCCTGCAGCTCTGGGCGCTCGGCGGCAAACGCATCGAATGGATGCCGGATGCGGCCAAGGCGCTGTTTGCCCAATCCATGGCGCTCGGCTGGGACAGCGACAAGGGCGGCTTCTTCTACACGCTCGACTGGGACGACAAGCCCGCCAAGCGCAACAAGCTCTGGTGGCCGGCCTGCGAGGGTGCGGCGGCCGCCCATTTCCTCAACGAGCATCTGCCGAGCGATTTCCACGAGGAAAGCTACCGCAAGATCTGGAACGTGATCGAGCGCGCCTTCATCGACCACAGGAACGGCGGCTGGCACGAGGAACTGACGGAAGATCTCGTCCCCTCGCATTCGCTCTTCCCCGGCAAGGGCGATATCTACCACGCCCTGCAGGCCTGCCTCATCCCGCTCTTCCCGGCCACCGGCAGCCTGACGAAGGGCATCACTGACGCCGGCGGTAAGCTCTGAGCTTCAGTAGCCCGGCGCCGGCAGTTCGGCGCTCGGGTTGCGCTGAAACCATTCGACATCCTCGTTGACGCGGTCGAGATCGTCCTGCACGTCGCGCTGGTCGCGGCGAATGTCGTGCATGTCGTCTTCGAGATCCTCGATCCGCCGGCGCAGTTCCGACCGGTCGCCGTCCTTGGCATCCTTCAGCCTGTCGGAAAGCTCGTCGATCTCGGTCTCTTTGGAGCTGTAATCGTTCTGCATCGAATTGAGGCGCTCCTGCAGTCCATGCTGCTTGGCTCCGAGATTGAAGCCGCGCAGGAAGCCGGACGCGGTTTCCGGCGGGCAGACATTGGCATAGCCGCCGCCCGACTGGCCGCGCGCCAGCCCGCTGAGCGGCGTGCAGTAACGCACCAGACCGGTCTGATACCCCTGGAACCAGATGGTCTGGTCGGGCACGATCTTGACCCGCTCGCAGGATTTGGCATGGGCGGCGAAACGCTGTTGCGGCTCGTAGCCCGCCGCACCGTCGCTCTCGCCGATCACCCGCCAGTCGGCGGCGACGCATTCCTCCTTGGACAGCGTGTTGCAGGAGGCAAGGAGCAGGCCGAAGCCGACAGTGGCGGCAAGCGCAAGAAGCAAGCGGATCATGGCGTCCCGGGTAAAATGAGGAGTGCGATGCCGCAGCTTAGCCGCAGGATAAGCCCGCGTCACCGGAGCGGCGACGCGATTTTGCAATTTTCATGGCTTTTTTCTGTCAAAATTACGGCGACAGAAACTGCATCCGCATCAGAGCGGCGGAGCAAGCCGCAGCGTATCCAGATCCTTCGCCAGCATCAACGCCAGAGCTTCAACCGCGAGATTGTGGTCGTCGCGCTGGGGCAGGCCGGAGACGGTGACCGCGCCGATGCAGCCGGTGCCCTTGACGTTAATCGGAAAACTGCCGCCATGCGGCGCATAGTCGGCGCCATCAAGCCCGTTATCTTCGACCGTCTTGCCATCCTTCGCGAGCTTCAGGCCGGAGGCATAGCTGCTGCGGAAATAACGCAGCACCATGTTGCGCTTGCGCCGGACCCAGCTGACGTTATCGGGTGTGACGCCCGGCAGCGCCGCATAGAAGACCGGCATCGAATGCAGGGTGACATCGATCGCGATGCCGAGGCCGCGCTCGGTGGCGAGTTCCTGCAGAAGCTTGCCGAGCTGCCAAGCCGTGGTCAGATCGAAGGCGTCGAAGCTCAGCGCCTTTTCCTGCTCGGCGATCCGGCTGAGATCGTTCTCGATTGTCATAATAGGCGCTCCTCTCCTGCAATGATCCGATGCAGACCATTCTCACCAGAAGAGAAAAAGTAAAGCAAAACTTGGGGCTATGGAGACGTCAGAGTTTCGGCGTCAGCATCTCGAAACGGTCGCGGATGGTGGCGCAGGTATCGCCGCCGAGCCTCGCAATGGCGTCGATGGCGGCCGGATCGACGTGCAACCTTTCGGGATCGACGACGCCATCGCGATAATGCGCATAGACGATCTCGCCCATGACAATCTGCCGCGAGCGGCCGAGCTCCAGCGTCACATGCCGCCGGCATTCGAAGGCGGCAGGCGCCTCGGCGATGTAGGGCGAGGCCACTTTCTCGCCGGGGATCGCGGTCAACCCCGCCTCCTTCAGCTCATCGACGCCGCGCGGATATCTGGCGCCGCAGACATGCATCGCCTCGGCGATGGCGAAGGAGACGATGTTGACGGTGAAGACCTCGGTCATGCGGATATTGTGGCCGGTGTCCTTGAACGACATGTCGGCATTGTTCTCGACGCCGATCGCCACGATCGGCGGATCGGCCGACAGGCAGTTGAAGAAGCTGAAGGGTGCGGCATTGATCCGGCCATGCTCATCGACCGTCGTCACCAGCGCGATCGGCCGCGGAATAATCGTGCCGATCATCAGCTTGTAGCGTTCGCGCTCCGTCAGCTGCTCGAAGTCGAAGGAAACGGCCATCGGTTCAGACGACCTTCAGAACCGGCGAGAAACCGCTCATCGCGCCGATGAAGGGTTTCGGCAACGGCGAGGCATAGGAGCCGCGTTTGCTGGTGGATAGCCCGAGCGACACCAACGCCTCGGCCTGCTTGACGGCCGCGGCGACACCATCGACGACAGGCACGCCGTAGATCTCCTGCAATTTTCTGGCGAGATCGGTCATGCCGGCGCAGCCGAGTACGATCGCCTCGGCGCCGTCTTCCGCAAGCGCTCGCTCGATCTCGGCGCGAAGCTTGCCGATCGCACCGGACGCCGCATCCTCCAGCTCCAGCACGGGGATATCGGAGGCGCGCACCTTGGCGCGTTCGCCCATGCCGTAGCGGCGCACCAGATTGTCGATCAGCACCCGTGAGCGCTCCAGCGTCGTCACCACGGTGAAGCGCTGCGCCAGAAAACCCGCCGTTGCCACAGCGGATTCGCAAAGCCCGAGGATCGGCACATCGGCAAAACTGCGTGCCGCTTCGAGCCCGGTATCGTCGAAGCAGGCGATAACGGCCGCGTCATAGCCCTCGCTTTGCCGCTCCTTGAGTTCGGAGAGCAGACCGGGGATCGCCAGCGCGCCGTCGTAATGGCCTTCGATCGAGACGGGTCCCATGCGCGAGGTGGCCGCGATGATCTCTGTGCCTGACGCGGCCACCGCGCGCGCGGCGGTCGCGGCCTTCTCGGTCATGGAGGCCGTGGTGTTCGGATTAACGAGGAGGATGCGCATTTCAGCCCGTCTTTGCCTGTCTCCGGCTGAGCATGGTCATGATGCCGAGCGCAATGAGAATGATGGTGAAGGAAAACAGTGTCGTCACCGTGCCGAGTGCATAGAGCACCGGCGTCGTGACGTTGGTCGTCATGCCGTAGATTTCCAGCGGCAGCGTGTTGTAGGTGCCTGACGTCATCAGTGTGCGGGCAAATTCGTCATAGGAGAGCGTGAAACCGAATAGGCCGACGCCGATCAGGCTCGGCGCGATCATCGGCAGCACGACATGGCGGAACGTCTGCCAGGACGTGGCGCCGAGGTCGCGCGCCGCTTCTTCATAGGCCGGCGAGAAGCGGTTGAACACGGCAAACATGATCAGCACGCCAAAGGGCAGCGTCCAGGTGAGATGCGCACCGAAGGCCGAGGAATACCAGGCGGGCTTCAACCCGCCTTCCTGGAAGACGACGCCGATGCCGAGCGAGATGATGATCGACGGCACGACAAGGCTGGCGACCGTGGCGTAGAACAGCGCCGTCGAGCCGCGGAAACGACGGCGGAAGGCAAGGCCGGCAAGCAGCGACACGACGACGGTCACCACCATCACCATCAACCCGAGGGTGAAGGAGCGGCGGAACGAGGCGCCGAAATCGCCGACCGCCTGCTTTTCGAACAGGTTGAAGAACCAATGCGTGGAAACGCCGTTCATCGGGAAGGTCAGGCCGCCATCCGGCCCCTGGAAGGAGAGGATCAGGATCGCCGACAGCGGGCCATAGAGGAACAGCACGAAGAGGACGAAGAAAATCGCCAGTAGATAGAATTCCAGGCCGCGTTTTTCGTGGTTCATGTCAGAGCTCCTTGCGGATGTCGACGACGCGCAGGATGGCGGCGACCATCAGGAGCACGACGGCGAGCAGCACCACGGCATTGGCGGCAGCCGCCGGATATTGCAGCAGCGACATCTGGTTCTTCATCATCAGCGCCACCGAGGCGCTCTGTCCGCCGGACATCACCTGCACCGTCGAGAAATCGGCCATCACGAGTGTCACGACGAAGATCGTGCCGATCGCCATGCCGGGCTTGGCAAGCGGAATGACGACATTCCACAGCACCTGCCAGCCGGAGGCGCCGGCATCGCGCGCCGCCTCGAACAGCGACCGGTCGATGCGCATCAGCGTATTGAAGATCGGCGTCACCATGAACAGCGTGTAGAGATGCACCATGGCGAGCACGACGGCGAAATCGGAATAGAGCAGCCATTCGAGCGGCTGCGGGATGATCCCCATCTGGATCAGCGTCGAATTGACGAGGCCGTTGCGCCCGAGCACCGGGATCCACGAGATCATGCGGATGATGTTTGAGGTCATGAACGGCACGGTGCAGACGAGGAAGAGGATCATCTGCGTCGAGGTCTTGCGGATGTGGAACGCCAGGAAATAGGCGACCCAGAAACCAATGACGAGCGTCAGCCCCCAGACGATGGCGGTGAATTTCAGCGTGTTGAGATAGGTCTTCCACGTTACCCATGAGCCGAGCGTATCGGTGTAGTTCATGGTGAGGAAGTCGGGATAGAGGCCGGCGAAGTCGTAGTCCCAGAAGCTGACGACAGCGATCATCGCGATCGGCAGCAGGAAGAAGAAGCCGAGAATGGCGATCAGCGGCGTCGCCTGGAGATAGGAGATGGCTGAGGGGGAGAGGCGGAAGGTGCGGCCGCGTGCGCCTTCCTTGTCGTCTTCCGTTTCCGCTGCGATGGTCGCCATATCCGCTTCTCCGTTTCGATTACGTCAGGCGGGACCAAGGTGGGTGCCGCCCCCTCATCCGCCTGCCGGCACCTTCTCCCCGCTGGGGAGAAGAGAATCGTGGCAGCGTCTGCGCCATCACGAATCCTACCTTTGTCGCGTTGCCCGGCGACGAGTTCCCTCTTCTCCCCAGCGGGGAGAGGATGCCCGAAGGGCAGATGAGGGGGCGGAGCGGAGCGACGTCTTGAGCATCAGCGAAAGACAATATTGCTCATCCGCCCGCCGGCGCCTTCAGGCAGGGAGGACTCAAAGAGACCCCTCCCCAACCCTCCCCACAAGGGGGAGGGAGTTTCTGTGCCGCACCGCCTCCGGGCTCCCTCCCCCTTGTGGGGAGGGTTCGAGAGGGGAAAAGCGGCAAACGCCGACCGGGCCTTAGGCCGCGATGAACTCGTTCCAGCGGCGGACCATGTAGCGGTCTTCGTCCATGACCGAGTTCCAGCAGGCGACCGCGCCCATGCGGGCTTCGAAGGCGCCGCCATCGCGCACCGCACCGGCCTTTTCCATGACCTTGCCCTCGGGCGAGAGGATATCGCCCTGCGCCGGCTTGCCCTCGATCCAGTAGCCCCATTCGTCTGCCGTCATGAAGTTCTTGGCGGTCTCCATGCAGGCGGAATAGTAGCCCTGGCGGTTGAGGTAGCCGCCGACCCAGCCCGACGTGTACCAGTTGATGTATTCATAGGCCGCATCGAGCTCAGCGCCCTTGAGGTGCGAGGCAAGGCCGAGGCCGCCGCCCCAGGCGCGATAGCCTTCCTTGAGCGGCTGATACTTGCATGCAATGCCCTTGGAGCGGACGGCGGCGACGGCCGGCGACCACATCGACTGGATGACGACTTCGCCCGAGGCCATCAGGTTGACCGACTCGTCGAAGCTCTTCCAGAAGGCGCGGAACTGGCCGTCGCCCTTGGCCTTGATCAGGAATTCGATCGTCTTGTCGATCTCTGCCTTGGTCATGTTGCCCTTGTCGGCATATTTGATGTTGCCCATGGCTTCCATGATCATCGCCGCATCCATGATGCCGATCGACGGGATGTTGAGGATCGAGGTCTTGCCCTTGAACTTCGGGTCCATGATGTCGGCCCAGCTCGTAATGTCGCGGCCGACGAGATCCGGGCGGATGCCGAGCGTATCGGCGTTGTAGATGGTCGGAACCATCGTCATCCACTGCGTCGGCTCCTTGGCGAACTTCTTGGAACCCTGCGCCTCGACGAAGCCGACCGTGTGCGGCGCCGTGCCCTGGGCAATCACGCTGTCCGGCTTCATCTTGCCGTTGATGAACAGCGGCACGATCTTGTCGTAATATTTCAGCTTCTTGACGTCCATCGGCTGCAGCACGCCTGTCGGGAACACCTTCTTGGCGATCCAGTATTCGATGTCGGCGATATCGTAGCTGTCGGGCTGGGTGACGGCGCGCTGGGCGGCGGCGTCGGAATCAGTCGCCGTCATCTCCAGCGTGATGCCGAGATCGGCCTTGCACTTTTCGGCAATGGCATTGATGTTCGAAACACCGGTGCCGAACTGGCGAAGCGTGATGTTGGTCTTCGCCCAGATCGTGGGGAAGCCGGTGATCGCGCCGGAGCCGGCGATGGCGCCGACGGCGGCAGCACCCGTCTTCAGCAGCGTGCGGCGGGAAAGACCCTTCTCCGCCTTGGTCGATGGTGTCTCAGTCGTCATGTCAGTTCCCCTTTTCTTGGTATGGAAGGTTCATGGTTCTTGATGGTGATGGTCTATGCGGAAGCTCGGCCGAGCAGCACGGCATCTTCGGGCGCCCAGCTGAGCGAAACGGTGTCGCCGACAGCAACCGGCCGGGCGAAATAGTCGCTGTCGTCCGCTATGACGGTGAAGTCGTCGCTGCCGGCGCCGAGAACGGTGATCTTCACCGAAGAGCCGCGATATTCGATGTTGGAGACAATGCCATCGAAGCCGAGCGTCCATTCGGTCGCCACCTGCAGACGCACCCGGTCGGTGCGGATGCCGATATCGATGGGCTCGCCGACCTCCCGGCCCTCGCCTCGCACGGAAAAGCTCTGCCCCTCCGGCACCGTCATGACGATCACGCCGTTCTCGCTCGACGTCACCCGGCCGGAAAGCACGTTGTGATCGCCCATGAAGCGGGCGACGAAGGCGGTTGCAGGCTTCTCGAAAACCTCACGGGGCGCTGCCGCCTGCTCGATCCGGCCGTCATTCATGATGACCATGATATCGGCGAGCGCCATCGCCTCTTCCTGGCTGTGGGTGACATGCACGAATGTGATGCCGAGCGACTTCTGCAGTTTCTTCAGTTCGGCGCGCATGCGGATCTTCAGGAACGGATCGAGCGCCGACAGCGGCTCGTCAAGCAACAGCGCCTCCGGATCGGTGATCAAAGCGCGCGCCAGCGCCACACGCTGCTGCTGGCCGCCGGAAAGCTGGGCCGGGCGCCGGTTGGCATAGGGCTCCATCTGCATCAGCTTGAGCATCTCCAGCGCCTTGGCGCGACGCTCCGCCTTGTCGACGCCCTTCATCTTCAGGCTGAAGGCGACATTGTCGATCAGGTCGAGATGCGGAAACAACGCATAGGACTGAAACATCATCGCCGTGCCGCGCTTGGCCGGCGGAAAATCGGTGACGACTGTTCTGCCGAGCCGGATATCGCCCGACGAAATGCTCTCATGGCCGGCGATCATGCGCAGCGTCGAGGTCTTGCCGCAGCCCGACGGGCCGAGGAAGCAGCAATAGGAGCCGGCCGGAATCTTCAGGCTGATCGCCTGGACCGCGGTCGTCGCCCCATAGACCTTCGAAACGGATACTATATCGATCTCTGCCGCTTTCGACATCATGCTTCTCCTGTTCGGACAAGACAATGCATCTGCCGTGCCAATTCGGCGATTGGCCAACAACCTATTGTAAATAGAGGATTTTACCGGCGACAGATCTCGGAGAACAAATTATCGTCACGACGATGTCTGCACATGATTTAGGCTTTTGTCTGCAATTAAAGCAGATGATCGTATACAATTAGATCGTTGCTTCGAGCACAAATTCCGTTTAACTTTTGCGGGGAAGCCGGGTATGGTTTGCCGATCATCAGGAAATCGATTTTCATGAAATCCGCTGCCAAGGCCACGCCGGCCGAAGACTCCGCTGAAACCAGCACACAACTGATCCGTGATTCCATTCGCGTAGCAATCGTCGAGCGCAGACTTTCGCCCGGGACCAAACTTTCGGAAAACGATGTCGGCAATCTCTTCAACGTCAGCCGCACGCTTGCCCGGGCGGCGCTGCAGGCGCTCTCCTATGAAGGCCTCGTCAGCGTCGCGAAGAACCGCGGCGCCTTCGTCGCCTATCCCTCGCCCGATGAGGCCCGCCAGATCTTTGCCGCCCGCCGCCTGGTCGAGCCCGGCATATTGCGCGAGGCGGCGGCGCGGATCACCCCTGACGACATCAGCCAATTGAAACAGCTCCTACTGGAGGAAGGCCGCCTGATGAGCGAGCGCGGCCAGACGGCGCGGCGCGCCGAGATCAAGGCCTCAGGCGATTTCCATCTAAGGCTGGCGGAAATCTCCGGCAATGCGATCATGCAGCGCTTCATGGAAGAGCTCGTTGCCCGCTCGTCGCTGGTGATCGCGCTTTACGGCCAGTCGACCGTATCGAGCTGCGGACATTCCGAACATGGCGACATCATTGCGGCGATCGAAGGCGACGACCTCGACCGCGCCTGCCGGCTGATGCTGCATCACATCGCCCATATCGAGGCCGATCTCGACCTGCGCGAACGCAAGAGCCTCGGCCTCAAGGAAGCCTTCGAGCTCTGAACGTGAAATGGGCGGGTACCGCTTTCGCTGCCCCGCCCTATCGATTCAAACGGACATCCCGATTACCAGGGCGTCTTCTTCGGCAGCATTTCGAAGGCCGCGAAGATTTCCTCCGCGCTCATCGGCTCGCTGGAGCGCAGCTTGACCATTCCGTCACGCCCGATCAGGATCAGCCCGAACTCGCCGGACGGCGGCCCTTGCAGCCGCTCCCGGATATCATCGGCATCGAGGTCCCAGTCGTCGTCGAACAGCGCAAACGCGCCGCCGCCGGCGATGCTGAACACCTCGACGTCCTCCTCGATGAGCCGCATATGCGCCTTGCGCAGCCATTCGTCCTGGATGTCGGCGCGGTCGTCCTGCGCGTCGGCGAAGATGATCAGCACCCGCTTCCTGTCGCGAAATTGTTCAAGCGATTGCGGAAGTTCAGGCACGCGCCTGGACGTGCCGATGAGTTCATGAACGATGGATTTCAGCAGGGCATTCATTCCTCGCCCGTCACTGGCGGCGGGCTGTGCATGCCGGATTAAACGGCTGGGAATGAGCGAGGTTCCGCCGGGAAGCGGAAAAGGATCGCAGCCTTGGCCGCGATCCTCATCCCGTCAGTCGCGGTTCTGCTCTTCGGCCGCGTGGGCCGAAACGGCGACGAGATCGGCCGTGCCATTGGCAAGAAGGCGCTTGCGCACCAACACGCCCATGACGCGCGCCGCCGTCGAGAAGGTCATCTGGTCGAGCGGGCCTTCGCCCTCCCACGGCTTGGTCAGCCGTTCGGTGACGGCGCCGACAATATTCATCGGCACGATGTCGGTGCATGTACGCATGGCTTCGAAAACGAAGCTGATGGGGATGACCCGTCCTTCGTGAGTCACGATCGGCTCGGTCAATTCGCTGTCCCATTCTTCGAAGGCATAGAGCGCTTCGCGAAACAGCTGCTGGAGGTTGAACGGCGCGTGGCCGTCATGAAGTGGCGGCAGGGCATTCATCATGTCTGTCTCCTCTTGATGGGTGGAAGCCAAAGTCCTCCGGTATCGGTCGCGCCAACGCGGGGAATGAGCGATTTGCTGCCCCTGCGAACCGATTAACACGATTGATTCTATAGAGTAACGCGCTGGGGTAAAGCCCATTTATCGGCCATAGCGGAAGCGAATTCCATAACACCCTGAAATTTCAGCGTGTTTTAGTTGAAATTTTCTCAACGACCATCGTTCCCGAAAATCCATGCCGCCGGATTCCGTTGGCGCGACCGGGCGAAAAAACCCTGAAAATTCACGGAACCTTTATCGCTGTAATCTGTTTTGTTCTCATATTCGCAAAACAGTCTGGGGTTACTACCAATGACGCAAATCCGAGAGCCGGAGCGCCGAAGCAGGATCCTGCGCGGCCGCCCCTACAGTCTTGATGAATTCGCCTCCAAATATGGCCTGGGCGGAGAACAGGCCGAGAGCCTCTTCACCCGGTTCGGGCCCTCCTCGATCGAACTCGACCTGCTCATGGCGGCCAAGCGCCGTTCGCCGGTTTTGCAGAACAAAATTGCTGAATAACGCTTTTAAGGAATGGAATAGATGAGCAGCCGACGTCACGAATGGATCAGCAAAAGAGCTTATGCGATCTGGGAAGAACAGGGCCGCCCGCACGGCCGTGATGATGATCACTGGCGCCAGGCCGTTGCCGAGCGCGATGAGCTGGAGCGCACGCAAGCCTCTTCCGACGGGCGCGAGGTGCTGGTGAAATTTCGGCCGAAGCCGCAACGGCCCGAACTGCCACGCGACGGCTGGGTCAGCCCTTCGACAAAGGTCGGCTGAGGCCATTGCCGGCGGAGAGGCGGCCGCAGTGGCCACCCCCGTCCTTCGAGGCCCTACGGGGCACCTCAGGATGAGGGTGGAGAGAGGGCACCGCGTGCCTCACAGCATATACTGAAAACCCGGCTCCCACACCGGAGCCTCGAAGGACGAGGGCGGGTGGCTGGAACACTTTAGCGCCAGACGATTGTCGCCCGCCTCCACCGCATGCTAGCCTCCCGCCATGGAAGTCACCGTCTATATCCTCCGCTGCAGCGACGGCTCTTATTATACCGGGCTGACCAAGCAGGAGGTCGAGGCGCGTGTCTGGGAGCACAATTCCGGGACCTATGACGGCTATACCGCCAAGCGTCGACCCGTCGAACTCGTTTTCACCGAAACCTATGACCGCATCATCGACGCCATCGCTCGCGAGCGTCAAATCAAGGGTTGGTCGCGCCGCAAGAAGGAGGCGTTGATCGCGATGGATTACGAAGCTCTGCCTGATTTGTCGAAACGCGGGCCAATCGAGGCCAAGTGAGCGCGGGTGACCGGTGGCCACCCTCGTCCTTCGAGGCCCCGGCGGGGCACCTCAGGATGAGGCTGGAGAGAGGTAGCAGCCCGGCTCGACGGGAAGCAACGTTATCCAAGCGGCAGGCACTACAACTAGCCCTCATCCTGAGGTGCGCAGGCCGAAGGCCGGAGCCTCGAAGGACGGGGGCGGGTGATGGGCGCTGCCGCATCCATTGCCGGAGGAGATACCGTTGGCCGGCCTCGTCCTTCGAGGCCCCTGCGGGGCACCTCAGGATGAGGACGGAGAGAGGGTGCGGCTTCCCGCACTGGAGGGCGGAGAGAGGGCGGGGCTTGCCTGCCGCAAGGGAGCAAGAAAGCGGCCGCATTGGCACAATGTAAACCGTTCCCGCTCCCATTAGAAACGCTTCATCAAGCATATTTGCATAAATCCAGGGGATAAGCGCTATCTGCTCCCCCTGCCCGCGACATTGCCGCTCGACACTCCCCTTGCAAAATCGGAAACGGATGAGACTGAAAAACGTGTTCGTTCGCACGCACGGATTTCATCTCGCCGCCAGGCGCGCCGCAGCATCGATTCCGATGCCGGCTGAGCCTGCTTATATTGGGGAAAAGACTGAAACCCGCCGGGGCGGGCCGTGTCAGAAGACCTTGAGTTCCGTGCAAAGCGTCCGGTGGACCTCTGTCCAGAACAGTGCCAGCGGGGTGTCTCCGTTGCGTTCGGCAACGAGGGCGCGGATCAGCGCTTCGGAGCCCGCCATGTCCTGCCAACTGGATTTCAGGCCCTTGGCGGCCTGTTGGCATTCGGCAATCTCGAATGGTCTCTTGCTGTCCATATGAGGTCTCCTCGTGAAAGGCGCTAGCAGGCGGAGCCGGGATTGTCATTCCCCGCATATGTGGGGATGCCTTGTATTTGTGACGGTCCTCACGGTAGGATTGAGGGAATTGGGGCAGTGGAAATGATCGACAATACCTATAGCGAAAAGTTCGAACCCGCATTCGAACAGATCAAGGCCGCGGCCAATGTGGATGCCGCCATCCGCATCCTGCAGGCGGAATATGGCCTCGATTTCGTCACCTACCACCTCGCCCAGACGATCGCGAGCAAGATCGATTCGCCCTTCGTGCGCACCACCTATCCGGATGCCTGGGTCTCGCGCTATCTCTTGAACAGCTATGTGAAGGTCGACCCGATCGTCAAGCAGGGCTTCGAACGCCAGCTGCCCTTCGACTGGAGCGAGGTCGAGCCGACGCCGGAGGCCTATGCCATGCTGGTCGACGCCCAGAAGCACGGCATCGGCGGCAATGGCTATTCCATTCCCGTCGCCGACAAGGCGCAGCGCCGCGCGCTTCTGTCGGTGAATGCCCGCATCCCGGTCGACGAATGGACCGCGCTCGTCCGCCGCTGCCGCAGCGAATGGATCGAGATCGCCCATCTGATCCACCGCAAGGCCGTCTATGAGCTGCACGGCGAGAACGATCCGGTGCCGGCCCTGTCGCCGCGCGAAATCGAGTGCCTGCACTGGACGGCACTCGGCAAGGATTACAAGGATATCTCGGTCATATTGGGCATATCCGAGCACACGACGCGCGATTATCTGAAGACCGCCCGCTTCAAGCTCGGCTGCGCCACGATTTCGGCCGCCGCCTCGCGTGCCGTGCAATTGCGCATCATCAATCCCTAGCATCGTAACATCGGCCCGAAAATCAGATCAGTTTCGGAAAGCACCATGCCTCGATTAACAAAGCCGGAGCGTCGGGGTCCTTGCCGCACCGCACTTGCACCTGACCCGATTCATCATACTTTTGGGCTAATCCCCTCATC
Organism: Rhizobium chutanense; assembly: GCF_002531935.1. Lineage (GTDB taxonomy): Bacteria > Pseudomonadota > Alphaproteobacteria > Rhizobiales > Rhizobiaceae > Rhizobium > Rhizobium chutanense. Next base: position 218,715 of record NZ_NWSV01000002.1, read on the forward strand.
TGAGGGGGCCTATCTGAGGGAATTTCCGATCCGGCCTGCCTGAACCATTCTGCCTTCCACGGACTTGCAAACGCTGGAGGGCAAAATGTTCGCTATCATTCAGGCACATGAGTATCAAAAATACGCTGCCGTACTCGACCAGATGTTTCGCCTGCGCAAGAAGGTTTTCGCCGATACGCTCGGCTGGGATGTTCCGGTCGTCGGTCCCTATGAACGCGACAGCTACGATGCGCTGGCGCCCGCCTATCTCGTCTGGTGCAACGACAGCCGCACCCGTCTTTACGGCGGCATGCGCCTGATGCCGACGACCGGCCCCACCCTTCTCTACGATGTCTTCCGCGAAACGTTCCCCGCCGCCGCCGATCTCGTCGCGCCGGGCATCTGGGAAGGCACGCGCATGTGCATCGACGAGGAGGCGATCGCCAGGGATTTCCCCAATATCGATGCTGGCCGCGCCTTTTCGATGATGCTGCTTGCGCTCTGCGAATGCGCGCTGGACCACGGCATCCATACGATGATTTCCAACTACGAACCCTATCTCAAGCGCGTCTACAAACGCGCCGGCGCCGAAGTGGAAGAACTCGGCCGCGCAGACGGCTACGGCAAGTATCCCGTCTGCTGCGGCGCCTTCGAAGTGTCGGACCGCGTGCTGCGCAAGATGCGCGCCGCCCTCGGCCTGACCCTACCCCTTTATATCAGACACGTCCCGGCCCGTTCGGTCGTGACCCAATTCCTGGAGATGGCAGCATGAAACGCATCGTTGAAACCGCGACTGAGAAAGACATCGGCATGCTGGAGCGCCATGTTCTCGCATCCCGCGACATCGCCACTGCGATAGGCGATCCCTTCCTCTCCTATCTCCTCTCGATGGCGCTGTTCACGATCTACGAGAAGAAGGCTCACCACGAGAACGAGGCGCTGAAGAGCAGCTTCGGCTGAGGGCGCGACCCCCTCCGCTGCACCCGAAGACGAGCATGTCTCCCGGCGCCTCGCGCGCAGCCGCAAAACCAGTCCCCGTTTTGCGGCTGCGCGCCCCTGTCATGTCACCAGGCGAACCGATCACGTCATCAGGGAATTGATCGTCGAGATCAGTGCGTCGTGCATATAAGGCTTCGGCAGGAAGGCAGTGTTGGCGGGCAGCGCCATCGGGTCGAGCTGCACCATGCCCGAGGTGATGATGATACCGATATTCGGCCGCATCGCCCTCACCCGCTTGGCAAGCTGAATACCGTCCATCGAACCGGCCATGTTGACGTCGGTGAACAGGATATCGACATCCTGCCTGCCCTTCAGCACCACCAGCGCCTCATCGGCATTCGCCGCCTCCAGCGCCACATGGCCGACATCCTCCAGCACATCGAGGACATTGAACCGGATCACCGGCTCATCCTCGACGATCAGCACCACGGCACTGTTCAAACCCACCATCAGCAATCGCCTTCTTCATCGAATCCGATCTCTGTAATTGTCGCCCGCGCGGCAAGGTTCCAGTGCCCGCACCGACGAAATATGCATCGTCCACAGATGCTTGCGCTCTGCGCTTGTGGCTCTCTGCAATTTGCGTTAGAGCGAACCGATGCTGCGGGAACCATTGCCCCGGCATCACGGTGCCGGCCTCCGGCATCAAGGCGCCGACCTGCGGCGCCGCGGGCCTGTAGCTCAATGGTTAGAGCCGGCGGCTCATAACCGCTTGGTTGGGGGTTCGAGTCCCTCCGGGCCCACCATTTCTTTTCGCTCGCCGCATCGCCAGTCGTCAAGCATTTCATCATTGTAGCCGGTGTAGCCGGACGCGAAATTCCGGAATTTTGACACTAGGATCCGGAATTTTGATCTTCGTTCGAGCGGCTTTCGAAGATCATTTTAGGGGTAAAGACCGCTCCGTTAACCTAAATGAATGCGTACTTAGTCAGGTCTGCCGTCATCCACTTTTCTAAAGCGGCCTCTGCAGCAAGTTTCCTCTCATCATACAGGGTCGGCGTGTCGGAATTTCCCGCCAGTAATTGTAGGACGCGCTGTGCTTGTTTCTCCATTTCCGCCTCAAAGTCCTCGTCTGAAAAAATGAGACTTGAATAGACGAACGCACGCTGCGCCATCTGAAGCCGTTGCAGGACCTCTGCCGAATCGGTCGCTGTTTGGAGATCGCGACGAGCAAGCATTATCGAATTGCCCGCAGCAACTCCAAGAACGCTTGCCTCGATCGATATGAGGCTGTTTCGAATCCCACTCGTCTCCACAAATTTCCTTAAATCGGGCGTGGCGTCGATCTCTGCGAGCGCCTTGCTGCACACCACATCAGAGCCGCCCGCACTTCGAATATCGCTTAAGAGTGCGGCAATCTCTCGCGTCGCCATTCTTGTCGCAATCACCGACACGATCTTGTCGAGCAACCATTTCATATATTCACTTCCCCCATTTCCGGATTTCTTAAAGCCGTTCTCAAAGAGCGTTTGAAGGGGCTTCGAAGCTACATTCCTTCCGGCAGCTGGAATACAAACCAACGCATGCATATTCGCTGCGTTCTTGCCAACGCGCCTGGGGCTATCGCTGTGCCGCCGGTAGCGATAGCGCCCTTGCCCTTTTCAACTTTAAACTCCGGCGGATTGACGTTGAGGGCGGCAACAGGTTCGCCGGCCGTATCGAGTAGCAAAAAGTCCGCAGCAAAATAGAGGTCGGTCGACACCTGGCTCTGAATTGCGAGGCTGATAGAGACGCCTGCGACCTGATCATTCCAAGCAGCGACCTTCTCGCTGATCGTGAAATTGGCAAGTCGCACTTCCTTCACTGCCGACGAGGTTTCTTCGAAATCGGATTTTGCGACACACTGGAATGCAGCATCATTGCCGGGCTTCTCATCGGCTTTCGCGACGCCAGAAGACGCCGCCAAGATGATACCAAAAACTAATCCCCGGCCGATCACGCTACTCTCCCCTCAATTATTAACTCTCTCGCATTGGTACCAACTCCATTGGAGATGGAATAGGTCAATTCGACAGGCTGAATTTGGCACCCGCTGAATAGCTCTCGGATTTCTCGTCGCCGCCGATGTCGTTGATGACTTCCATCTTCGGTGCCAGATCGCGGCGGAGGAAAACCCCTCCCATGCCTACAAACGGCTCTGCGTACACCTGGTGAGGCGTGGAGTTGATGCGCTGAATGACCTTCTTGGATAGAATACGCTTGCCGCCGATATACGGGGCGGCAGGATTGGCTGGCTCGATCGGCCGTAGATTCACCATTTCAAATATCTCTCGACTCAGTCACTGGAGTCCCGCCCTGCGGGGTACGAGTGTGACGGTTATCGATAGGTGCTGTCGGACGGGTCTGGTCGCCAAACTAAGGCCCGTCGCTTGGGGGCTTTTGCGAGCCCTCAGCCACCCGATGTTTTTGAGCAGCTTCTTCTTAGTTCGGATGGAACGTCGGCTTCTCCGCCGACAGATGCGGGACCAATTTTGGTCTTTTGCTGCAACCAACGTCGCGCCCAATTTACGAGCATTTCACAGCCTGCTATTCGGCGCTCCTGGGTTGCGAAATGCGGGGGCGCAAGGTGCCATATACACAGGAAATCGATAAGCTTTTGACGACTATTGCGGCAGCAGGAGGCCACGTCACTGGCCTCGGTCTGGCTGACGAAGACGTCGTCAAAGCGGCTGCAGTTCTCGGCTTGATCGAGGTGACCACCGGCAATGGGTGGACCCTTGTTGATACTGTGTCTCTTGCTCCTCAACAGCGCTTGCAAATGGGCCTGCCTCCTGTCGTTCGAAAGCCTTCCGCTATCGCATTGGCGATGCATGCCGTTGCGGCGAAAGTAGGCAAGATCTTCGGAAACCAATCTCCGACTTAGGCCGCAAATATCCCGCTGTCTCTCACGTACTTGTAACCTGCCTGCAGCGGATGCAAACCGCCGCTGTTCGTCATGGGCGTGTAACCGGCAGGGCACTTCCAAATTCCGGAATTCCGTGCCGTGCTGACGACATCCGAAACATCATAGTAGCCATCAAGATTGGCTATTCCGCCGGCCCGCACCGCGTCGTTGATCTCCGTAATTTTCGGGGTAATCGTTGCGTTGGGGGTTTGGTTTCCCGTGGTCGCAAAAGCGTCCGTCGAGGTGGCGAGAGGCGTCGTTGTCGTCTGGTAGATCTTGATGCCCGGTGCCACAGACTTCAGGTAGGCGTAGAGCGTGGCCCTATCTGCCAGGCACTGCGCTGCTGTTCGGGCTTCTACGGTTCCGATATCATTCGGGCCGTATTCGATGATCGCCTTCGTGGCGTACTGAGCGAGAGCTGCTCGCTTTGCGAAATTCCCCGTGCCGAGGACGTTTACAGCCCGATAGGCGCTGTCGCCACGTACCCCGCAATTGATGTAACCGAAATTAACACCGGCTCCGCGGGCGATGATGCCTAGATCGAGTGTTGAATCCAGGGTGTCGTTCTCGCCATGGGTGATCGAAGTACCGAAGGCAATGATGCTCTCTCTTGCGCTGACGGAAAGCACGGCGATGGGACCATAGTACGCGCCAGGTCCGTTGTTGGTGTAGGCATCTGCCGCATTCTGGGTGTTATCGGCCAGAGAATTGACGGTCGCCGCACTATCGAAGGCATCCCCGAATGCTGAGCTTGTTACCGCAGGTGACGTCGCGCTCACATAGACGAGGCCGCCAGTGCCATTGATGCGCCAGCGGATGGCATACTGCGCATCCTCGGGTATCGAGAGGGCGGTATCGTCGCTGACAAGATTGGCGCCAGCCGGAATGGTCCCTGTAGTAGACCCACTGAACAATATGGGCGTGAAGACGCCGGCCGGGTATTCGACGGCGGCTTGTATAGACAGTGCCGAAGGCCCGTTTTGCTCGATGTAGGGGCTTGTTGCTCCAAACTGCGCTGCGAACCAATTTGGGAAAACAAATTTAGCTGAGGTGATCGCATCACGAGCAATCATCTGCGATCGGCCTCTGGCCGACTTGATTGCCGTGGAGCTGACACTCGGCAGAAGATTACGTGTGGAAACGTTTCGGAGCGAGCCGCCCTCGACGATGGTGACGGTGATGCCCAGGGTGCGGCCGGTCGAGGTGGTAACGGTCGCGTTGATCGTGCCGGCAGTTGAGGCAGATAGTCCCTTGACCACCTGGTTGCCGCTGGCGATAGCGAGGCGACCATCGTTCGGCGTGATGCCTACTATGGTCTCGTTCGCACCGGCATCCAGGCCGGTCACGGTCGCGATCACAGTGCCAGCCGCGTTGGTGGTCTGGAAGTTCGCCGTCGTCGGGCCAAGCGTTCCCTCGATCACGTTCGCAACCGCGATCGAGAAGGTGCGAGAGATCGGCGCATCGACGCCATTGTTTGCCTGCACAGTGACGCTGTGCGAGGTCTTTGTTTCATAGTCGACCGCCACGGCGAGATTGAGATTTGCGCCCGAGATGGCGAACTTGCCATCGGGATCGGCGGTCTTGGTAAAGATATAAGAACCAGACCCAAAGAGGACCGACAGTGCGCCAATAGTTGTTCCAACAGTCGTGCCTTCGGAGACGACGGCACCCGCTAGCTCCAACGAAGGTTCTTTTGGCCCAAAAGCACTGGTAGGCGTGACGATACCCCGCGAAATCGGGCGGTCGGAATAGCTGACCAGCGGCGGCCGGCGGATAGCGGATGCAGCCATGATTATTCAGCCTCCCAGACGATCGCCGCGACGGCCTCGGCCGAGGCGGCCGTCATCACCTGTGCACTCAGTTGGCCGAGCTTGGTCTGGCACTCCAGGACGTGCGCCTTGCCAACGACGCCGGCGGCCTGAATCTCGGTTGCTGTGTGAAGACGGAAGGCCCAGACGCCGCTTTCATCGGCACACCAGAATGGCGTCGTCCAGTCGGGCGACTGTCCAGGCAACAGAGAGTCGGTGACCGATCCCATCATGTTGATCTGGTCGGTGACCTTCGAAGGATATCGGTGCTCGCTTCCGAGCGCCGAGGAGGAATAACCGCCGATGATCGCCTCCGCGCAGGCGGTCGTCAGAACCGCGATCCGCGACGCCTTCAACTCCGCGAGCTGGTCGGCGGCATTGACCAGGCGCCAGCCATCCGCGTCCTTCACCAGCTCGGCGTCGAAGCTGCATTCCACTTCCTGGCGGCCGGCGCCGGCGACGGCATACTTGCGGCCATCCTCGCCGACGAAAAAGGCGTCCAGAGTAGCGAGGTCGACGATCGCCTCACCATCCCAGCCGAGCCGGTCGGCCGGCAGGACAGAAAGGGCGCCATCAAAGGCAATCGCGGTTTCAGGGGCGACCAGGTCTCCCGACAGAATGCGCGTGACCAGGTCATTTTCAACGATAGCGTAACTCATGCGGAAATCCCAATCAGATAGGGGCAAGTGATGTAGCCGGAGGGTGACGTGGCGGTGATGAGAAAGTTGAAGCCGTAGCGCGTCCGGGTGTTGGCGATGAACCCTTGAAGACTGTCGTCATTGCTAGTGACGTTCGCATTCGTGGTGTCGAGGTTGATCGTCGGCTGCCGTGCCCAATCCAGGGTGATCGCGTCATAGACCCAGCCAATGGAGGCGTTCGCGTTGATAACGTAGGTTGTTCGCTGGGCGCTCGCCGTCAGGCGGGAGGCATTCTTGAGCGGCTTGACGGTTGGCACGTTGCCGGCGCTCGTGGTCACCAGCGCTATAATCATGTCGTCATAGCCGGTATCGAAGGCCACGTTGCCTTCAGCCAAGGCGGAAGGATTGTAGCCGGCCGAGGACAGATCCTTCAGGCTCAAGGTCTGCACACCGGTATTGACGTCGTAGGCCAGCCGAAGATGGTAGGTTTTGCTGGCAGCCGTCGCGAAGGTGCGGGCGGCGAGATTGAGCGCCGCCAAATCAAGTGTCTTGAACTGGCGCCAGACCCACTGGAAAGGCGTGACGACTACCTGGCCGGCGGATGGGGTAACGGTCGCCTTGTTGTTCGCCGCGAGAATGGTCGGATAAACGTTCAGATACGTGACAACAGCAGGGTCCAACGGCCCGGCGGCGAGCTTGACCGCGAGAACATCGGCCAGCGTCTTCGGATTGATGATCTTGTTGAGAAGAGCGCCGGCGATGGCCTCGGCCGTGGTCGCATATGGAAATGCAGCCTCGACGTCAGCGAAGAGCGCATCCATCATGATGCCGATCGCCTGATAAAGCTGCGTCCAGTCGGCTTCGCTTGGCGACAATCCGGCCATGGCGCAAACCTTCATGATCTCTTCCTGGATCATGTTGAGGTAGAGCGCGGTAAGCTCGGTTCCTTCTACGCCGGCTCCTAGGTTTTCATCGCGGAAGCCACGCCGGCCGCCGCCAATATCTATCGTTCCCGCACCGTTGACGCGATCCATTTAGGCCTCTCCATAGGCAAAAGTGATTTGTGTGTGAGCAGGCTTCACGCGCCGCAGATCGCATTCGATCGATGACAGCTTGAAGCTGCCCAGGCGCTGTCCGGCACGGCCGCTGCCAGCCTTTAGGTTGACGACAGTGACAAGGCCGGGAACGTGGACGCGGAAGACGAATTGGCAACCCTCCGCCCGCACCGGCCGGCCGGCTCTCATGCTGCCAGCGCGCGACGGCCAGAATTCCTCGATCGTGATCGAGACCCCGAGATTGGCAGCGAGCTGGACAAAGTACGGGATCGACTGCCCGCCTCTTGCGGTCCAGCGCCGATGCGCAAGTCGCTGGCGTTCGGCAACCGGCAGTCCGCCGAGATCCCGACCGCACGGATCGGGACCGAGGCAGCGCTCAAAATCGGCAAGGAAGTTGTTGGCGGCGCGCGGGTCGACCTCGACCATCATAGCCTCGGCGTCGGCCTCGATGTCGGCGACCGGCGTGGCGGCCGCCTCAAGAAGCGCGTCGAGATTGCCGCCTCTGAAGCCAAGCCCGAGACCGGTTGGAAGCTTCGAAATCAAGCTTTGAAGGATCGTTGAAACCAGTCGGGCCATCAAGGAACCTCGAAGGTGATGGGGCCGGCGACCGGATATTCCGTCCGTTCAAGAGAAAACGGCGCCGCCGGCAGATCCAGGTCATGGGCATATTCGCCAGCTGCGGCCGAGATCGCCTCGGAGATCCGCGACGGTTCAATCAGGGCGCCGATCGGGCTGGCGTTCTCGGCGTCATCCTCATCGCCGATCGTCGCGACGAAGCGCTGCCAGGCGTCGGTCACGGCGGCGCGGGTAGCGACCGTGTCGGGCCGCAGGCGAACGGTGGTTGTCAGGGTGCGAAGAACGCCGGCGACGACGATGACACGTGCCGTCACCGGCCGAGTGCCGGTCTGACTGCCGACGCCGCCGAGATAGTCCTGGATAACCTCGATCTCGGCCGAGGACGGCACGCGGGCGGTCCCGTCGTCGTTCTTCATCAAAACGACGACGCCGACCGAACCGCGGCCGATCCAGCCTTCAATGACGCCGACCGCTTTGACCGACGCGACCTTGGAAACCCAAGTCGGATAGTCGGGGGCAGCGCCCCCGTGTGGCGGCTCCCTAATGCGCTGCAAATACGCCGCTTGAAGCTCGGCCGGAGTCTGTTCATCGGCGCCGCCGACAAAGGCTGCTGCAACCGTCGCCTTCGAGATCTCCGGAAACGGCGTGACGACGGTGAGTTGAACGCCGCTTTCGAGATTGCCTGCCGTGCCGGCCGCGACTGCAGCGGCCGGCACGGTCACCGTTCCGCCGACGCCGATCGCGGCGACAGCCGTCGTTTCATAGATGACCGCGTTCGATGCGGAGAACTGCAGGCCGGATGGCAAAGCCGTCCCTGCCAACCCTTCGACCAGGATGCTGCCAACGGCCTTGATGGCGCTACGCTGATCGACACCCCAGATGCCGGCATGCCGAAAAATGAACTCGTCTTCGGCCGTGTCGGGAAAATACTGCCGGCCCCACCAAGCCAGATGGTCATGCGCTTCGCGAAGCTCCAGCGAGAACGCGCGGCTGATCTGTGCGAAGACGCCGCGCGCCGAGCGGACGGCGCGGGAAACGTCAACCGGGTTAGCATCCGGTCGGATGCGCAAGATGGCGGCCTCAAGTGAGCCGGCGATCTTGGCGGCGATAGCCTTTGCTGTCGGGATCGGCCAAACCATTTCAGGCCTCCACACGACGGGAAAGCATTACGCTCGTATCCTGGACCTGGACGCGATAGCCGAGGATCCCGGCGCCCAGCCATGCGACTTCGATTTGGGCAGGCTCGCCGGTCTCGGCCTTGGCCCAGGCGAGGCTCTCCGCCAGCCAGAATTCGCAGAGCTGCCGCGTCGTCTCGGTCTGCTTGGCACGGTCAAGCAACCAGGTGCGCACACCGGTCATATCGCCGTAAGGGTCGAGCGCATCGCCAGCACAGCCGCGACGTTCGGAATAGGACGCCGGCGCTAGAAACTGTGAGCGCCCTTCCGGCAGGGGATCGTCGGACGCTGCGCGCCGATCGAGCCCGACAGACATGAGGATGGCGGGGATGGGGGTTTCGTCGAGCACCAAATCGAAGTCGTCGCCAAGGACCAGGTCACAGCGGCGCGCATCACTGTCATATCTAAGAGCGAGATCGAGAAACATGGCGCGAAGCTATCGCGCGCGCGCGGCTTAGATCATGCCCGCCTCGGCGGGCTGGCATCAGTTCGACGGAACGGCTGTATCGTCTCCACCAGCGATAACGCCGCCATGAACGTGCGTATCGCCGATGTTTTTGCCGTTGTGCTTGACGTGACCGCCGGTGATATCGACGCCCTCGGCCGAGACTACGAAGGTCACGCCTCCGATCTTGACCGAAAGGGATTCGCCGGCCTGCAGCTCAATCGTCCCGTCGTCGTTGATGATCATCCGGTCGTTGTGCTGATTATAGAGCCCGACGTCGCCGGCGCCGAGCTTTCCAAGCCGCTTCGAAGGATTGGCAACGGGCAACACGACGATATCGCCTTCGTCGGAACCGACCGCCAGAACAACAGCCAGGGCGCCGTCCTCGGGAACATGTGAGGCAAATCCGTAAGGCTGCAGGATCTCGACGTCATCACGCCAGACGCCCTCGGCAACCTCTACCGAAGCCGTTTGCGCCTGGCCTTCATCCTTGATGTTTTTCAGCGTAGCGCGCCGGATCATGCCGCGCATCTTGCCTGCTGTCTCGTTGTCCATCAAAGACCCCGCGCCGTGCTGTCGAGATTGGCGGACGCCTTCTTGCGGCGTGTGCGGTTGGTGCGGCGCTTAGCCGTGGGCTCGGCGTCAAAGGCCTCCGGGCTCATCACCGTCAGCATGGTCACATCGCCGCTTTCGTCAGAACGGTTGGACACCCTGACAATGAGCATATCGCGTTCGATGTCCTGGAAGGCATCCGAAACAAAGGTGATCTCGTTGACGCGCCACAGCTGACCATTGACGTCAAAACCCTTGACGGTCTCAGTCACTTCCTCACTCGCCCCACGTGCCGTGCGCATCCGCCAGTCGGCCTCGTCTTGAGCTGCCGTCACATCGGCCTTGCTGCGCGCCAGATACACGACCGGACGATAACGCGTGATCTCGCCATCTGTTGCGATACCCGTCGCGGCAGTGCCCTTGCGCTCGATCTCAGTCGCACCGCTGGAGGCCTCCCGATCGCCGGGAGAGATAGGCTCGGCCGTCTTGTCGAGTGCTGCAGATCCGGAGCGGGTCTTGCCGGCCTTCTCGCCTTGCCCACGCACATAGGTCTTGGAATGTCGCGCCTCGTGGCTATAACTGCCGGACGATCCGAGGACGTTGCCCGGCAGGCTGAGATCAGCCGGCGCCCGCGTCTTGCCGGTCCGGGTGATGACAATATTGCCGACGCCATCGGACAAGATCAAAGCATGACGGGAGCGAGCCCCCTTCTCGATTGCGGAGTGAGCCGTCTCGGCGAGATCCAGCCCATAGCGCGTAAAGGGCTCACCCGTATCGATCTCGCTGCGGACGCCAAGGCCGAACGGCTCAGCGATACGCTTGACCGCCTCTTCAAGCTTGACGTTGCGAAACTCCGAAGGCCCATCGGTCAGGGCTGCGCTGTCGACCAGGTCGCCGGTCTTGTCGCGTCCGGAAATAGTGACGCCGGCGGACTTCTCGCTAATATCCGGGTTCACGACCTCAATGAATCCCTTCAGCACGACTGTGCCATTGATCAGAACTTCGCATTCCGGCCCTGGGCGAATATCGGTGATCGCACCGCCGGTCGCATAGTCGAAGGACTTGAGCGAACGCTTGGTGTCGCGCAGCACGAAATTGAACGAGCCGGAAAAATCCTTCAGGTCGCGAGTGACCTCGGCCGAGGTCCATTGGTCATAGACGACGCCGGCAACACGCAGCGAAATGCCAGACTTCCTCATCAGCGCAGCACCTCGACGCCGCCGGCCGGCAAGGCCGAAGGATGGCGCGGCCGGTTCCTCGCGACGATCTCGCGATAGCCGGCCTCGATCAGTTGCGGCGTATCGCCGAAGACGTGCTGGGCGAGAAGCCAGGCGTCAAGCGGCCGATCGTTCTTGAAGATCACGACTGCCGGCAGCCGGCCGATCGTCTCGTTGATATCGGCGATCAATGCGGCCTGCAGATCGCGCGCCGCGCGCCGCAGCGTGGCGCTCTGGACGTCGAAAGCCGAGCCGGAAAATGTCTCCAGCGTATCGGTCAGCGTGTCGATCGCCACCACCACCCGCGTGCGGAAGGTCTGGGCTTCCTGTCGTGAGGCATAGTCAGCAAACGTCGACTGGCTGGCGGTTGCTGCAAGGAAGTGCGAGGCGGACGAAAGCAAGAGCGCGCGATCGGCGTCTGCAGGCGCATCGGCGACAGCGCCGGCGAGCTGCTCGGCAATGCCGATGCCGAGTTCCATCAAGGCGAGCGAGCTTGTCTCCTCGGTTGCCGCAGCACTTGCGGCCGGCGCGACTGCCGGCGTCTCGGCATATTCGCCTACGACCGAGGCAACGGTTTGCACCAGGCTGTTCAGGGCGCTCGGGTCTGCAGGCGTGGTCGCGGCGATCGTGGCCTTGATGCGCGGCAGCGCCCTGGCCGATCCGGCCGGCGCCGTGATGGCAGCGGCAGTCGAAGTCAGGACGCGATAGGAGCGCGCAACCGCCTTGCTTCGGGTTGCCGACAGGATCGAGGAGACGCCGGCGGCCAAAGCCGTCGCGGCGGCCGAGACCGAGGCGATGGAATCCGACAGGCCGCTGATGCCGGCAAGGATCGAGGAGGCCGAGCCTTCAATGCGCTTGACGGTCGCGGAGAAGCGAAGAACGCGCAGCTCCCGATCGGAGAAGTAGATCTGCGCCGGCTCCTCGGCAATGACAGTCATCGGGCCGAGCCACGGATGAATGAGCGTGGCGGGACCGGCCGTCTCGAAAGCCGCCTGCAGTGCGACGGCCTGAGCGCGGTAGTCATCGCCGACAATCAGGCCGCTGAAGGAGATCACGCCGGGTGCCCGGCCGAAGTCGTCGTAGGCCGCAGCATCGACGCCGGGGAAGAGATATTCGACGACGCGGCGACCAGCATCACTCGACGCGTCCGGAACGTGAAAGGTGATGCCGCGAAAGCTGCCCGGCAGCAGGCCAGGAAGAACCCACGGGATGCTATCGAGCTGCATTAATTTCTCCCGACAGAACGGCCGGTGTTGGCTTTCAGCGGCACGGCTGGATTGTCACTGGTGATACCCGTCACCTGTCCGGGGCCGTCAATCTTGACGGTGACCGTTCCGCCGACGACAGCCTTTGCCTGCGCGGGAGCAACGGCGCCGGCGGGACGATTGCTGTTGGCGGGGACCGGCCCGTTCAAGAAGTCATCCAGCGCCGCGCCACGGCCGCCGTCCGGATCGGTGGCCGAGCCTGCAGCCGTGCCATTCGGCAGAGCTTCGCCCGGCTTAACGACGCCGCCCTGGAAATAGGACATGGCGGATTTCACGGCATTGATCGCGCCGGCCAGCGCGTTCCAGGCATCTGTCACGCCCTGTGGCATCAGCTTCTGCCAGTCGACGCCGGCGTTGACCTGCTCAACCAGGCTAGCGAGGCGATTGACGAGCGTCTCGATATCCTTGCCGATCTGCGCCAGAACGCGGAGGAACTCCCCCGTAATGCTTCCGGCGAGATTGCCAAGCCATTTCGGCAGCCAGTCAAGCTTGCCCGCGTCGAAGCCGATCATCTTGCCGATCGCCGTGCCAAGGCGGTCGAACGCGGAGGCTATGCCTGCGATGGAATTGACCGTGCTGCCGAGCTGCTTACCGATCTCGCCGAGATGCGGTGCAAAGCCGGAGCCGAAATCGCGCAACGCTTCCCAGCCAGCCTTGATCCGTTCAAGCGTGGCATCCAGCAGCCTGAACGCCTGAAGCTTGGCGTCGTCGATCGTCAGGCCGGACAGATCGAGTTTGAAATCGAGGCTCTTGCCGAAGTTCTCAAAGAAGGGCTGAAGGTTCTTCAAGCCGGCCTGGACATCGATCCAGGCGCTTTCGAAACCGCGCCGGACCATCGGTGCATATCGCGTGTAGATCTCGCGGCCGGCATCCATGATCCGGCGGCTGCGATCTCGGACGCCATCGGCGAGCCGGAAAAACCCATCCTTGGCCCGATCCCAAAGCTGGGTCAGCCGTGGCCCGTAGCTCGACCAGTTGCGGTAGATATAGACCGCGCCGGCGGCGATTGCCGCGAGCGCCAAGCCGACAGGCGAGATCAGTGCGGCGACGGCCGACAGACCGGCTGCGATGACCGGCAGGACAACGCCGAGCGCGCCAAGGCCAGCCACCACAAGCACGGCTGCGCCGGCCCAAGCGAGGCTCTGTTTCACCATGCCGCCCGTCGACGCGTCGAGATCTCGAAGCCACTTCAAAGCGGCTTGGAGGCCGCTGTTAATGGGCGGCAACCAAGTGCCGAACGCCAGGCCGACTTCGCGCCATGCCTGCGTTCCGATCTCCCCGAAAATGGTGAGCTGCGTATTCAGGCTCTGCATCTGCGTTGCGAAGTCCGCATCGCTCATTGCGCCCGTCGCCTCGGCCACCCGATCGCGGATGCGCTTGTATTCGTCGATGTTGCCAAGCATCGGGATCAGGAAGCCCATCACCTGCATATCGGAAAAGAGACCGCCGAGCGCGCCGGCGCCGTGAATCGCCTCGAGCTGCGTTCGCACCTGTTCGAGCGCGTCGGCGCCCTTGAGGCCGCCGGCCTCGGCCTTCTTCATCAAGCCGTCGATTTCCTTGCCGGAGATCCCCGTCAGCGTCGAGATCTTCTGGATGACGGCCTCGATCGGATTGATGCCTTTCGTGACCGCGTCCTGCATGACGCCCTGGATATCGACGCCCATCTTCTCGAAGTTGCGAACCGTCTCGGGTGCGGTAATCTTCGACAGGAAATTGTTGAGGTTGTTGGCCGCCTCGGCCGGGTCGGCGGTTCCCTTCTTGGCGATCTGCAGCATGGCGGCAAGCTGTGTCGCCGCCGTTCGGCCGGTGATGCCGAGCTTTGCCATCTGCCCTGTCAGGCCTGGGAAGCTTTTCGCCATGTCCTTTAGTTCGAAGGAACCTTCTTTGCCGGCGACGATGAGGCCGGCCATGGTGGCGTCGAGCTGATCGGCCGGAAGCTTCAGCGTCTGCAGCAGCGAGACTGCGACGCCGGCCATGTCGTCGAATTCGGCATTCGCAGCCTTGGTGGCGCGGCCGATGCTTTTCAGGGAATTGTTGACGAGCTGCTCACCGAGGCCGGCGGCGATCATCTGGCCGGCGCCCTTGGCGACCGTGTCGGACGTCTGTCCGACCGTCAGCGCCAGATCCTCGAATCGTCCCTTCAACTGATCGACCATCAGGAAGGCTTGCGCGCCTGTCTTGTTCGATGTTCCGGCAATGTCGAGGAGCTGCTGTTGGAATGCAGCCGCCTCCTTCATCGGCTGCATGAAGGAGATGGTGGCGATAGCCGTGCCGACCAGGCCGATTTTCTTGGCCGTGTCGACGACGCCCTGGATGCTGCGGCGTAGGCCACGCAATGGCGAAGAAAGCAGATCCTTCAGTCGGACCAGAACGTCCAGCGCCATCGACCTTGCCATGTCAGTCTCCCAGGGTCTTGGCGTAGTTTCGCCACTCCATCACGCCGTTCCACCAGAACAGGAGGGTTTCAAAATCGAAACCATCTATGTCCGACGCCGACAGCGATGTGCTGTCGGCGAGAGCGCCCATCATCAGCCGCCAGTTTTGGGGCCATTGCTGACGAAAAAATTGATCACGCGGCCCGCCCGCGAAATGTCGGAGAGGTCCATTTGGTCGTAGAGCCCGTTCATGGTCGCCTGGTTGAGGCGGGTCGATCGAGCAAAGGTGACGGCGACTTCATGTTCCTTGCTTGCCGCCGAGATGGCCCGCTGGTCCGCGCCATTGAGACGGTGAAAGATCAGCTCTGAGAATTTGCGTTCCCTGATTTCTCCGCCCTTCCTGATGCGCAGGGTGACCGGCACATACAGGGGAAGCGTGACCGAACCATTCGTATTGCGGACGACGTCCTCGGGGAGCTGGTCGAGCGGATTGACGTCTTCGTCGACAACATCCTTGTCGCGCTTACCGTCAAGCGCCAGCGGCCGGTCCTCATCAACGAAGGAGTTCGCCTCGACCCTCTCTTCATCGAGATCGATGACGACGGTGCTTTCCTTCGAAAGTGCGTTGCTCATGCCAGTATCTCCTCGGGCTCTCCGCCGCCCCATTTGAGAGTGATCTTCCCGCCCTCGCCGCCGGTGATATCCGGGCGCTCGGTTAGAAAGGCGTCGTTCCAGACGAAGGTTTGGCCGGTATCGCAAACGGCCTGCAGTTCGCCCTCACCGGTGTCCCAAAGATTGCCGTAGCGCTGCCCCTTTTCGAGGGCAGTGACGGCCTCGATTTCGGATGCCACAAACTCCTCCGCGCGACCGGCCTTTCGGCCATAGGTGACGACAACGTTCTGCATGCCGCCGATCTTGGCCTTGGCGCCTTTTTCGACAGGGATATTTCGTCCGCGCCAGACGATATCCACGACGCCCAATACTTGAGCCATGGTTGGGTTTTCTCCTTACACCTGGAATTCAAGGGAGCCGGCGAGCACCATCAGGTTGCCGACGATCTTGATCTGTTGGCGGCTTTCCAGCCGATTTCTGTCGTCACTGGAGCGCTGGAACACGCTGGCCTTGACGGTTGCCTGGACATTCTCGATCCAGACTTTCTCGCCGTAGAGCTTGCAGCGCGCGCCCCAGGAAGCATGCATGCGGCGTGGCGTGACGACGGCGCTGCCGGCATCCTCGTCATCATCGAAGCGGCTGGCGAAGGCAGCGCTGCTTTCATCATCGACCAGCTTCGAACGGGGATACTGCAGCGAGACGTAGGCCGACCAGTCGTAGCGAATGCGCGACAGGGTCTTCGGCGTCATGATATCCAGCCAGGCGCGATCGAGAATGCCAAGACTCGAGGTCTTGTATGTCGTGATGATGCGCGAGATCACCGTCGAGCCGTCCGACAGATGGTCGAAGGTGCAGATGCCCTTGTTCAAGAGCAGGTTCTGTTCGGAATCGGTGAACTGGTCGGCCGGCGCCGGCGCCTCGACGCCCGGCACGACAAGCGAGCGCAGCTGGCGAGCCGGATCGTTCGTCAGATGGAAAGCGCAGAGACCGGCGACAGCGGCCGACAGAACCCAAGGGCTGGTCGGCGAGCGGTTGAGACCCATGGCGGTCAGGTTCGGCGAATTGGTCAGCATGCCGAAGGTTCCGAGGCCTCCATAGGAACCACGCTTGGCGACATAGCCATGGACATCGAGCTTCGACGTTGCCTGGTACCGGACGCGCAGCCACTCCGCGAGGGCCGCCATGTTAGTGGCATCCGCCCAGGGAGAGATGACATCGGTGAACCACGTATTCGCCAGGACATCGAGGACCGTCTGCAGTACCGGGTTGCCAGCACCACCAGCCATGTCGATGACGGTGACCGTCAGGCCGGACGGGACCGGAGAGGCTGCTGCGTCGACACGCAGATCGATGCCGTTGCCGAGTTCGCCGCCATTGCGGGCGGTGCAGGTGACAACGCCAAGCGCAGACGTCGCTGTGACCACGTTGGCCGTATCGGCTGTGATAGCGGCTGCAAGCGCTGCCGCCATCACCGACACGGTATCGGCCGGATTCGCGGTGAAGCGGATCGGCCGGCCGGCGATCTTGAAATACAGCAAGGTCGCCTGAGGCACGGCGCCGACGAAAGTGATCGTGCCGCTCGCCTTGACCGCGCCGGCGGCGTCGGCCGCTGCCGTCACATAGAGCGGCGACGTCCCGTTGGCCTTGCGGAAGGCAGCGACCTGTTCGGCGCCGATCGAGCCGAGGCCGAAGAGCGCGATGCCTTCCTCTGCGCGGGTGACCTCGACGATATTGCCGGGCTGCAGCGAGCCGGTGGCAAGCTTGTGGCCGACAAGCAGCGCCTTGGTCGGATACGGCAGGATGCCGGTATTGGAATAGTTCGGCTTGACCTCCAAAAGGGTCGCTGGCTCAAGCCAATCATAGGGGATTTCATTGAAGTCCATGGCTTACTTCTCTCCTTTGGACCGGCGCGGGCGCGGCGGTGTTTCGGTTTCGGTGGCGCCGGCGGCCGGATCAATCTCGGGCGTTTCGTCTTCCGGGACGATCGGCGGCTCTACCTCCGGTTCGGGATCCGCCGGTACCACGACGGGGCGCTCGGCCTCGACCAGGTCGCCGCAGGCGATGCGGCGGCGGACGAACAGGGTGTTAGGTGCGTCCATGCCGTTAGCGGGCCAGGGCCTGCCGTCCTCCTGGTCGACCGTCATGCCCTCGGCGGGCTTTAAAAATCCAAGCATGTCCTACTCCTCGGGTAGTTCGGTTTCGTCGGTGGCGACGATGGCTTCCGGATCTTCGTCAAAAGCCCAGGACACGCCGATCCGCTTGAGATCGTCGAGGGTCACCAGGGCGAAGTTTGCAGGGCTGGTGACGAAGGCGACGCTGAAGTCGATCTGAGAAATCACGACGTTATCGTCGGTCCACCCATCGGCGATCAGGCTGTTGGCTCCGGTGACCGTGGCAACGCCGACGTCGGGGATCTCGGCCGCCTGCAGGAGTGCGACAGCAACGTCGAACATGGCATCAAGGCCGATACCGCGCTTGTCGCCTTTGAAGCGGGTTTCAAGACCATTTGAAGCCCTGAAGACGAGCACTAGACGCCACAGCATCTGACCTTTCAAAGCGCGACCGCTGGCGGCGTCGGGCTTCATGCCAGTCCAGGCCAGGCCAATGAAAGGCGCCTGCTTAACGAGGCGCTCGAATTCCTTGATCGTCAGCGTCTGCGGGATGCGCTCGATCGTGAAATCTTTCGCAGGAAAGGCGAGCCGCAACCGCTCGACGATCGCCGGTTCCATCTTGCGGATCGGTGCGTAAGCGAGATCCATTACCAGCCCCGCAACGTGTCTGAGGTCATGGTGCGCGGCCGATCGGACATGCGCGGACCTGAGTTGACGGCCGGGCCGGCAGGCTCTGCAGCGGGCACGTCGAGATTGACCAGCTCCTTGGCGATGTTCTCAAGCCAGGTGATGATATCCTTGCGACCCTTGCCCATCTCTTCGCTCGGGTCGGTGTGCTCGCCCTGGGCGAGATCGTAGCGGGCAAGGATGCAGGTGGCGCGAACGATCTCCGCCGGCGGCGCCGCGATCGGCGCGAAATACCGGCCACGGATATAGCCGTCGATCAGCGCTCCAGCGTCAGCGAGCGCGATATTGACCTTGTCTTCGTCAACCGTTTCGGCCGTGCGGTCTTCCGGCCGGGAAAGCCGGATGATCTGCGTTTCACCGAAGCGGGCGATCATGTCGGAAACGGTTGCGTACATAAGGGCGTCTCTCAGTTCGGTTGGGGAAGAGGCCGGCCGCGAAGCCGGCCTCCATGTCAGTCAGTGTCGAGAAGTCCGGCTAGCATCGCCGTCGCACGTCGATGAAGTTGAGGCCGTGGGTCTGGTAGCTCTCGGCATATTCCGGCTTCAGCGGATGAAGTGCGGCAAAGGCTGTCAGCGATTGGGCGCCGGGATGATCGGCGAGCCTATTGACCTCCTCGACCTGCAGCACGTCGAACACAACGGTGGCGAAATCACTGCTGGTCATATTGACCTTGAGGTAAATGCCCGCATCGAGCGGAACCACCTCGGCCGACGCCGGGACGCTCACCAGGAACAAGCTTGAGAGGCTTGCAATGATGATGGCGGCGCCGACGCCGATACTTCGAAAACTGTAGAACGAACGCATCTAAGTCCTTTCTGGGTTGCAGGCTTCACGTTTGCCGCTGTTCCGCTCGCGTCCGTGCGAGCCAGGGCTTCGACGCCGAGTGCAGGATCAAGCCCGCATGTGCGTCTTCGCGGCGCTCCCGCTCTGGATGGGATGCCCGGACGGCAGGTTCTCGCTTCCCCGCCGCCCGGTCGGCCCGCCTTGGGATTACTTGTCGCCGCCGTCGTCGCCGGCCTTGGCTGCCTTCTTGCCGTCTGCGATCTGCTTTTCGAGCTTGGCGACCTTGTCATTGGCCGCTGCCAGCTCCTTGCCAGCCTTGTCCATTGCGTTGTCG
This sequence comes from Rhizobium chutanense, assembly GCF_002531935.1. Taxonomy (GTDB): domain Bacteria; phylum Pseudomonadota; class Alphaproteobacteria; order Rhizobiales; family Rhizobiaceae; genus Rhizobium; species Rhizobium chutanense. The sequence goes on from NZ_NWSV01000002.1 coordinate 238,210, forward strand.
TGGTCGGCCTTCAGCTCCGCCGTCTTGTCCTCGACTGCGTTCTTCACAGCCTGGTCGAACTTGGCCTGCAGCTCCTCAGCCTTGGCCTTCATCTGGCGGCCGACTTCGGCATCGACGCGGAGCTGGAAATCCGTTTCCGTCAGCGTGTTCTCAGCTTTTTCATCGACCTCGCGGACGGTGAAGGCCGGGTCGGCGCGGAAGCGCTCAAGCTCCTTTTCGCTCCACCGATCGGCCGGGTAGAATTCGCTCGCCGGGTGCTGGACGCCATTCCGCCACATGCCGGGCGAGCTGCAGATGATCTGGATCTTCAAGAGGTTTCTCCTTCGGGTTTCGGGCAAACGGCCCGCATCGGCCGCTTGTCGAAAACCCGTCGCCGGCGGGAGGAGGTGCCGGCGACGGTTTGGCGGGCGAGAGTGCCCGCCGCCCGGATTACGCGAGGTAAGGAATGTCGATGACCTCGATGCTCTTCGCGAGCACGTTGCTCTCACCGCCGTTCACCAGCTCAGCTTCGAGCAGCTTCTTGGCGGTCATCCGAAGCGCCGGCGGCACGAGGATCTTCTTCGGCCGGATGTTGAGAACCGAGCCATCACGACGACGGATCGTCGTCATGGCCGTGTACGCGGCAGTGAAATTCGCCTCGTTCAGCGTTGCCTTGGACTTGTAGGCGAGCTGCCAGAGGCCGAGGCCGGCATTGCAGCGACCGTCGACGCCCCAGACGAACTTGCCCTGGTAGAAGACGTTCGGATCGTCCGGGTTCTGCATCGGCGTCAGCGTGAACTTCTTCCGCGGCTGATAGACGAACGGCTTCATGAACTGGCTGTCGTCGATCAGGTACCAAGCCGGGCCGGCGCCATCGGCGAAGTTCGAAGCGATATTGGCGCCGCCGTTCTCGTCATAGCCGGGATGGTCGCCGTCGAAGAAATACTGACCGTCGTAGCACTTCACCGTCTCCGCCTTCTTCATCAGCGGGAAGACGAGCTGGTCGGGGAACTCGGCTGCATCCTGCCCCATCTGGGCCGCAACCGGCGCGAAGATGCCGATCTGATCGTCTTCGATCTGCGACCGCTTGATCGAGATCGTTTTTTCGAACTCGCGGTTGCGGATGATGTAGGTCTGGGCCGAAAGGTCATGAACGACACGATCGCCGAACCATTCGCGGAAGCCCGGCAGATCGTCCAGGCGCGGATATTCGTTCATCGCCGTGGTCGAAGGCACCGTCATGGCGACGGTGGAATAGTAGGTCTGCACTGAATCGAACCGGCCGTTATAAGCCGTCGAAAGGCCGGTATAGATGCCGCGCAGTGTGTTGGCATTGATATCCAAGGCTTGCTCCTTAAAGGGTTTTCAGCCAGACGCCGTCCGCGTCGATGGCGTCGATGGTGCCGATCTGAAGCAGCGCGCCGGCTGTCAGGGTGAAGGTGTCGTCGGCGCTGGCGTAGACAGCCGCACCGATGTTGGCGACGGTGGCGCCGGCAAGCGGAATGATGCGCACATCCTTCTCGATCTTGACGTACTGGTCGCCGGTGGCCCCGGTGGTGTTGTCGATCCGCTCTTCGGCAAAACCGATGAGCTTGACGGCGCTGACGTGCCCGGCCGGGACCGCTTCCTTGTTGGCGGTGATACCAACGGCCGCGCCGCCATAGATCACGACGCCGGCAAGAACCGGGTAGCCATAGGCGCGGCCGAGGCCGGGTTTCTTCTTTGCGCGAATATCATTCGTCGCCGTCATGTCAGTTGCCCTTTCCGTGCAGGGCCTTGGCCGTGTCGGCGTAGGCCTTGGGGTCGATGCCCATCATCGCCATGACGTTATTGTCTTCGGCGGTGAGCGCGCTGTCGTCGGCGCCGGGCTGTTTGCGATTGCCGAGGCCGCCGGCGTTCAGCGACGGCAGCAGCTTGATTTCGGCTTCGACCTCGGCCGGGTTCTTCATGTGCCGGGAGATCATGTGATCGCGCAGCGCCGGCACGATCTTGCCGGCCTGAATGGCGCCGTCGATCGCGGTCTCGGCCTTATCCTTGGCCGTCGTGGTCGCAATCGCCGTGAGCTGCTTCTGCATCGAGGCAAGCTGCGTTTTCAGATCGGCGTTTTCCGCCTCGGTGGCGGTAACCTTGCCGCGCGACTGGATCGCGGTAACAAGAGCGTCAGGCGCCGTGTCCGTGGCGAGGCCGGCGGCCTCGGCAACGCGGGACATCAGAGCGGCGGCGCCGGCCTGGGCGGTATGAGCTGCCGCGACAGCCGCCAGAATGGTGGCCTCATCGGCAGTCTCGGGAAGGCCGAGCGCCTTCCGCAACTGTTCAAGCATTGCATTCTCCTCTTGAGAGTGAAGTGATTTCAGATCGGCAAGATTGGGGTCGTTGGTCAGCGAGACGCGCAGCAGCTTCGCGACCTTGAACGGCTTGGCGGCGCTGTGCAGGAAGACCGGCGAAAGGAAACCGTATTCCTTCGCGGCGACCATGCGCTCTCCCTCGGGCGTCCACTCGACGCGGCCATAGAGACCATCGTCACGCTTCTGCAGCTCAACAATCCAGCCACGCGCCGGCGCGGCGTGACCCTGCTTGGCAGCAAGATCGGTGGAATGGTTTTCGTCGACGGCGAGCTTGTGACCTTCCTGATTGAAGGTGGCGATCAGCGCATCCATGTCAGGCGCGGCATAGGGGCCGCGTCCGTCGACGCCTTTGAACTCGGCTGCCGGAAGCAGATGGAGCCATTCCGGCGCGGTGGCGTCGGCCTGGTTCAAGGCGCGGATGATTGAGTTGATCGCTTTTTCCATGGCACGGATATGCCATGGCGCCAAACGGCACATCATGCCCGCCGAGGCGGGCGGGTAGGAGTGTCAGAAAATCTGAGGGGGAGTTAAAGCCGGGACGAATAGCGGTCGACGAAATCGAAGACGATCTCCGCGATCGACGTCTCGTCTTCGTCCGATATACCGAGGAAGGGACGCGCGGGCAAGGTCACGCTGTCGACCATGATCATGTTGCCTCCGATCCGGAAAAAAAGATGGCTTGCTGTCTTCGGCTTGATCTCGGCGCCGAACTGGTGAGCGGCGGCATAGATCGTGTTCGTCCCGACGCGAACTTCATCATTCGAAGCCTGGGAGTTGATGCTGTCGCGCAGCCGGCCGCTCTCGGTCAAGATTCGGGAATTGCGCTTGGTGGCGGCATATCCGGTGTTCAACGTCTGCCATGCCTGCCCCTCCGGATCGGCTTGCGTGACGAAGCGCATGTGCGTCGATCCTACAAGCTCGACGCCGATCGCGGCCATGACCGGCCGCGTATTGTCCATCAGATGCTCCAGGCGCTCGAAGGCGCGGCGCACCTGCTTGTCCATCACTTCAGTCGTGATCGAGAGAGCTGCGCCCGCCATGTTTGCCTTTCCGCCCGACCGGGCCTATATTGTGGATGACGCGCCGAGCAGGAAGCGCACCCTTCAGGGTGAGTGGGATTGGCATTTCCGGCCCCCCGGCGCGTCAAAGATCCCCAAATCGCCGCTTGATCTCATTCGCATTCGCCCGCCTGAGCGAGACGAGATAGATTTCTTCGCGATCGGCCTTTTTCACAACCTTGACCGCCGCCTGGTAGAGTTGCCCGTCATATTCGCCGACGAACGCCCAGCGGCCGTTCGCGTCCTTCACCAGCCGGCCGGCCGAAGCGAGCTGGCGCGGGATCACGCCATACGCCGCCGGCGTGGCGATCGTGTGCTTGACGTGGCTGCGGATCGTGTCGGCCGAGAGGCGAATTTCAGTTCCTGCCTTGATCTCAAGCGTGGTGGCAACTTCCTTCGACGCGATACCGACCGGCGTCCAGGAACCATCGGGCCATTTGCCACGCAAAGCCGAGAAGACGAACGCGGCAACATTCGCCTCGTCTGCAGAGACCGCCTTCGGACCAGGTGCAGTCTGTTCTAACCAGGCGCGGCCGGGATTGTACGCAAAGGATGGATCGACGCCGAGCGGCTGATCGGTGCCGAGTTGGTCGAGATCCGGAGCGCGATCGGGACCGGCCTTGCCGAGCCGACGAAGACCAGGACGCGAAACCGGCGTGACGAAGCAGCCGCAGCCAAAGCCGTTCGGCGGATAGGCCGTTTTCCAGAACGGATCGTCTGCGGCAAGGCAGAGCCCGTTCCAGTTCTTGTGCTGCAGGCGCGGATGCACGGCGCCCGAATGGTGGTATTGCCAGTAAGGAAACGTGGCCAGGGTATCCGGCTCGCTCATCTGGGCATAGCGGCCGGCGGCATAGGCCGTGCGCAGATTGGTTTCGAAGATCGTCTTCGTTCGCCAGCCGCGCTCGCCCCTGTAGCTCCAGCCGTGCTTCTTTACGATCTGGTCGAAATCCTTGCGGAAGTCATCGAGCGTGGTGCCCTGTTCAAGCGCCTTGCCGATCGCTTGCTTGAAGTCGTCGACGATCGCCGTGGTGTTGGCGCCGGCGACCATGAACATCTTCGAATGCGCCGCATCCCAGACGTCGCGCCAGCTTTCGGTCGGGGTGCTGACCTTTTGCCGGAAAAAGGCTATTGCTTCGTCAAATGGCAGATCGATGGCCGAGAGCGTCGAAGCCATCCTGGCAATGACACTCCGCATCGTTTTCAAAGGGTTTTCAAAGCCCGTAGACGCGTTTCCAAGGTTTTTTCGGATGACGGCAGCGCCAAGGCCGTCCACGCGCGTCTGTGGGCCTCTAATCATGATTAGCCCTTTAGGTCGTCTAACAGGCTTGCTTGCCCGGCCAATTGGGCTAGTGCCATACCTCTTGCCATAGCCTCCGCCAATTCGTCTGGCGCCAGCTCAAGCCGCGACAGGCGCTCGGCCGCATCCCTCAAATCGGAAGCCTGCATAAGCGCCGCCTTCACCTCGTCAACCATACCGGCCATGGCGCCGGCCGCGTCACGCTCCAGCCGATCAGCAAGCCGGTCGACCACGTCGTCACCCTCCGATTGAGCATGGGCCGACCGTTGGAAGAGATGTTTGAAACTGCTGTGAACGGGCTTTGCCGGCTGGTCTTTTGCAACCGCTGGCGTGGCCGGATCGCCACCAGGAGCAGGCTCGGGTTTGCGGCCGCCTATCAGCACGGCGCCCTTTTTTGGCGCAGGTATGCCCATGCGGTCCTGAAGGAAGCTTTCGTCAGCCGTCAGCCCGTGTTTCGCCAGCTTATCGAAAGCCTCGGCGAAATCCTTGATCGGCAGTTCGTCCGGACGTCCGATCTTCACCTGCGGATAATGATCCTGCGGCCCGAAGTTGAAGGCGATGATATTTGGGATGAGCTGCAGGTTGACCGTGCCGCTGAGGCACATGGCATCCGATCGCTCAATGTCCTCCTGTACCAGCCGGTGCTCCTGGCTGACGGCATGTCCACCCGATATCGCGTCGGTTGTCGTCGTTTGCCCAAGAACCAGCTTTGAGATCTGGCGATCGAGCCAGTCTGCTCGCCGCTCATACATGTCGGTTGAACTCGCCTTCGAACCGACGTCGATGAACTCGATCAGCATGTCGCGCGGAATGATCGCCGCGCAATCGCCGGCAATGCTGCTAACCGCGCGCCAGAGAACATCCTTCTGCGCCTCAGTAGCTCCGGGACCGTAGCGACCGACGCGGATCGGCTGGCCGTAGTTCTGGGCAAAGATTGCCCAATCCTTGATCGTGAAGCTTTTGAACATCCACGCCCAGCAGGCGACGCGGGCAATTCCGGAACGGATCGTCAGGCCAGATTTCGTCTTGTGGCGATGGACGATGAACTTATGCGGTGCGAGCGGGGCGCCGGCGACGCCCTCACGAAGCAAGACGGTCTCGCCATCTGCCTGGTCGAATGTGAACCAGCGCTGGGTTCGCCACGTCAGATCACGAGGCAGCATGCTCCCGAGCCGATACTGCCAATCGATCTCGGTAATGGACAAGCCCTTGCCCACGGCGTCGAGCATATCGAAAAGCGAACTCTGCAAAACGCCGTCGTCGATCCAGGACTGAACCAGGGCGGCATGCTTCTTGTGCTCGGCGGAATCTGATGCGGCCTTGACGGTGATCGGTAGCTGCGAGACCGATCGCTTCCGGGTGGCGAGCACGGCCGCGTAATGCAGGTCGCGCTCTTCGATGTCCTCGGCCAGCTCAAAATAGGCCTCAGGTTCACCGTTGGCGGCCGAGCGAAGAATACTGGCGAGCCGCTGCGGCGTCATCCCGTCTGCGGGATGGCCGGAGAATGGATTGCGCATGCTGCCGACGCGCGCGTCGGCCACTTGGTCCATCAGCTCTTTCCCGAGGACGATCCGGCCCAGCCAGTCCCGAAACGATGCCATTACAGTGATCCCCTCAAATGAACGTTGACGCTTCTGCGACGATCGTCATCAAGCGGCGGGCCGCCGTTGTGACCGACCTGAGAGGCGGCTGTTTTCCGGTTGGTCTCATACTCGTACGAGATCGACTCCTGCCGGCTTGCGAAGAACGCCAGCGCGCCCGCCGGCGCCGTGTCGCCGTGGCGCTCGTATCCGTCCGCGCCCTTGCTCGTGTGATTGTCCGGAACCTTGATGATGCCGTTGACATAGGCGAGCGCCTGGTGGTCGGCGAGCACATCAGCATCGCGCGGAAGCAGGATCGTCTTGTCCGAGAAGGCCTCGATATAAGGAAGCATGTTCGTGCTGTACCAGGATTGGTTCAGCTTCACCTCGACGATGGTGTCGCCGTATCGCTGCCGGGCCTTTTCGGCGAGGTATTCACCGTTGCCGGTCGCGTCCAAGGCGCCGCCCATCAATCGCGGCAACGCGTCGACGACATAGAAGAGAATGTCGCGCTGCTGGTCATACGGGATGTTCTTCAGCTCCAGGACGAAGGGGGCACGCCGAACCAGGTCCTGCCCGATCTCGATCGGAATGATGGCAGTCTTGTCGCCGCTGCGGGCGAAGTCCTCGCCGAACGCATGTTCCCGATCGGGATTGAGGCGACTTAAAAGCGGCTTCAATTGCGTCTTGCAGAACGCGTCGGCCTGGCGTGCTCGCTCTTCGTCCGAAAGGTTTTTGAAGTCGTCATTGCGATCCCAGCGGATGACGGGGATATCTGCCGACATGCAGCTCTCAATGAGAACACGCGTCAGTGCCGCCCCTTCGCCCTCGGCCGGGATGGCGTCCAGCTCCTGTTTCATCTTGGCGGTGCGCGAACCATAGGCACCGCGGATCTGCTTTTCCCAAGCGTCCTGCTTCTCCTGGGTCCACTCCTCGCCCTTCTGCTCGCAGACCTTGCGAAACAGCCCGTTGTCGATTGCGGCCTGAAACGGAATGTAGTGATAGCTGAAGGGAATTTTCTTGGCCTGCGCATCCAGGCAGAGCTGGTTGAACGCATTGAGAAAACCGTTGTGCGAGGAGATGACGCGGATCTTGCCGCCCCAGATCAGCAGCGCGTTAACGGCATCGAGCACTTCGTGGACGTTCTTGTGGAATGCCGCCTCGTCAATGACGACGGTGCCCTGCAGACCGCGAATGTTCTCCGGTCGGGACGACAGAGCCTCGACGCGGAAGCCCGAGGCAAAGGAAATCCGATAGCCCGAGATGAAGGCGGTTGTGCCGTCTGCGCGCTCGTCAACGAAGATACTGTCCTCGATCGCGGCAACTTCCTTGGCGACGGTATAGGCGAAGTGTTTCACATAGCCGATGAATTCGCGGCCCTTGTCCTTCGTGTCGCCGATATAGAACACGTTCTGCCCGCCGGCCGATCGGGCGGCCGAGGCGATCAGCGTATCGTCCAGCGCCTCGGCAAAGGTGATCCCGGTACGGCGGCCCTTGGCGCAGACCTTCAGGTCACTATCGTCCTCAAGCCACTCGGCCTGGTGGCGCATCAAGACGCCATCGGCGAGCGGATCGAGATCCTCGGGAATGTTGGCGCCGCGCAGCAGCTCCTCCGGCAACTTCGCCGGATCACGCGTCAGGACAACGTCTTCCGAGACGGCCTCGGTCATTTCGTCCTCTTCATCAGCATGAAGGTGACGGCGACGGACCAGATCGCAGCGCCTCCGATCAGGAAGCAGGCGAACACCAGCAGCGGCGAGACGAACAGCGCTGCGGCCAGGCCAGTGACTAGAAGCAGCAAGAGGATGGCCAGAACATTGGACAGGACCGCGAAAGCAACGAACAGCGCCATCGCGATCGCGATGCCCTTGGCGATTTTCAGGGCTGATGAAGGAACGAAGATCTGCACGTCGTCACCTACACGATCTGCACGTGGGCGATGACGAACCAGATAGCGAAGCCAAGGCCGCCCAGGACGGCAAGCACCCCGCAGATCATGCCGAAGATGACGAAATAATAGAGCGCCGTGAGATCAGGAATCATTGCTGTCTCCTTTGCGTTCACCGGGAGCATTCACACCCGAGCCGCGGCAAAGATCGCACCCTGCCTTGGTGTCGTAGACGATGCTGGAAACGGTCCCGTTCGGCCGATAGGTCACCCGCTTGACCTTCTGGCCGATGCCTTTGCAATGCGGGCAGATCGTGGCCTCGCTCATGCGGCATCCTTTTTCTTCGGTTTGACGCCGAGGAAATCACGGCGCAACTGCGCGATTGTCTCGGCCGACATGCCCTTTTCCTTCGACACCTTCTCGATCGCCTTCTCGGCCTGGGCCTTGAACTTGGCTTCGATCTTGTCGCGGCGGGCCGTCGATACCGACTGCGCATGCGTCGCCGATCGGAGCGCGTCGGCGAGCTGCTTGGCATCCTTCGAATCGATCTTGCCGCGCCCTGTCCGCAGAAGCGTAAAGATCAGCGCCTTGATCGCCTCGGCCGCGACCAGCGTGAGATCGTCGCTTTCCTCGGGATCGAAGGTGTCGGAGATCGCCGCTGCCATCTCGCGCGTCTCATTGAGGTCACGCGTCATGGCGTCGAGGTTGATCGAATAGCGATTGAAGGCCGAGAAGCTCGGGATCTTGAACTCCAGCTCGCCACGGCTTTCACGCTGCAGCTCTTCGAGCTTGTCGGAAAACTCCTGGTAGATTTCGAGCTGGGTACGGCTGCTGTCCTGCAGCTCGGCCGCCGCCCACATGACGATCTGGTTAGCCTCCTGCGGCAGGAGCTGGATCGACGATAACCGGCCGCGACCTTTTCTCGCCATGGTCAGGCTCCTGGCCTGGACGGCCGCTTCACGCCCTCAATGGCGACATGCCGATCGACGTGCCGCTTGCCGAGCGCCGTGAGGGTGATGATCTTCACCGAACCGGCCGGCAGGACCGTCACGGCGCCCATGTTGCGGAGATACTCGACCTCGCCGTGGATCCACGGCCGCTCCTGGTGAATGGCGAAGCGGGCAAGCACCGGCTCCAGCATCGAGCTGCTCAAGCTTTCGTTGGTTTGCTCGGCAAGCGCCTTCAGGATAATGAGGCGCGCTTCCTCGCGCATGATCTTGTCGAAGTCGACGCCGATATCGTCTGTCACTTAGCTCTCTCCAAAAGCAGTTCCTGCAGGCGCTCGCCGATCGCTTCGACCGGCTTTAGCCTTTCCGTCATTGTGTTGAGTTGTCCGGTCAGCTCCGTCATCCTCATCTCCAGACGATGGAAGCCCTCGCGATCGGGGAGATGCCGAAGCTCGCCCTCGATGCTCAAGATGCGCGTTGCATGCGACTCGAGCCGATCTTCCACCGCCTTGATCCTGCCTTCGGTGGCCTTGACCTTGTCCGCCAGGCTCTTCTCGCCGGAATTGATCCAGCCCTTCAGATGGCCGAGGAGCGCAATGACGCCGAGCGCCAACGAGATCCAGATGGCGTATTCTTTCGGGTCCATCAGCGGGCTCCGGCGTTGTGTGCATCGACAGCGGCGACACAGGCGGCACGGCGGTACTCGCCGACATTCCGGGCGATACGATCTGAGGACCAGTCAATAAGGACTTGGTCCGGCAACCGATCCCGATCGACGGGCGCCGTAAGCTTCGGCGCTTCCTTGCGGGCTTCGGGCGGCAGGGAAACCGGTACGGTCTTGCTGATCACCACAGGCAAGGCCGGCTTGTCGTCACTTTGGCAAGAGGCGACTACGAGCGGCATCAAGGCCAACGCCAGTAGCCGGAGGCAGTTTCTCATTCCGTTTCCTCACTTCTTCGAGCTGTTGAGACGCGGCGTTGACGCGGTCGGTGGCATCGGCCTGGATATCGATGACGGCACGGGCCTGCGCCGCCTCGGCTTGCGCGACCTTCGTGTTGGCCTTCTGGATTTCGAGCTGCCAATACGCGTCACGCTCCTGGCGCTCCTGCTGGACCGCCCGGATGATCATCGTGTCGATCTTGTCGAGCGCGAGATAGGCGACGATCGCAGCCGCGAGCATAAGAGCCGCAGCAGCTATCGCGGCCAGTGCCGCGCCCCCGATCTTGAAGCCGAACAGGTTCATTGCGAATCCTCCGGGCGTTGGTCGCGCTGCATCAGCTCCATGTCGCGTGAGCCATAGTGGCGATGAATGCCGAGTGTCCCGGCGATCAGAAGGACGAGCGAAGGAACGGCGACAGTCGCGAACCCGAGGGCCTGGCCCTGCATGATGGAACCGACGGCGAGGATCAGAATGACCAACCAGGCCATGAACGAATTCAGCCAGAGCGAGCGCTTCGACGTGGAATAGGCGGGCTTTTGCATGGTCAGCCCTTCAGGTATGGCGCAAGCGCGGCGGAGGTCTCTCGGCCGGCAATGCCGTCGACAGTCAGGCCGCGTTCGCGTTGGAAGACTTTCAGGGCGCCTTCGGTGGCAGCGCCGAACTGGCCGTCGATCGCCTGCAGATAGAAACCGGCTGCGGCGAGAGCCCGCTGAAGATCCTCGACGGCCTTGCCAGACATGCCGCGATTGATGACGGGAAAGACCTGCCGGCCGGACATCCCGTCGCCCTGGAGACCGGCGATGACGGTCTTTGCCTTGGCGAGCAGCTCCGCACGGTGGTCGAGGCCGTTCCGGCCGCCATTGATAACCCTCGTTTCGCCCACTAGGTCATCGCGGTCGGCATAGGCATTGAGCTTCTTCTCCGACCAAAAATAGAAGACGGCCCAGCCCGCCCAAGGGAAGAGTTCGACCAAATCGGGGTTCGCTTCGAAATCCGGGCAATCCGGATTGATCTTGCGCAGCCAGGCGGTGAAGAGCCTGTAATTGGCCCGTCCGGTCAACTGGATCGGGCCGCGCCCCTTGTAGCGCTTGCCGTCACCCGGCTGCGTATTGCCGAGGTCGGTGCGGGCCTCATAAGCGGCGCCGCTCGCATATTCTTCGGTCGTGACGAACAGATCGCTTTCGTGGGCGGTTTGCGCCAGAAGATGCGCGATACGCAGCGGCGTATCGACCTCGAAGCGATCGAGCAGCGGCGGCAACATGTCGCCGAATTGCTCGATGATGGAGCGCTGCTGCGCCAGCTTGTTGGAAACGGGAGGAACGATCGCCTTAAGCGTGCTGGCGTCGATACGCGCGGTCAAGCGCTGCTGAAGAGATGACATGAAAAAGCCCCAAGGTCGAAACGTTGGGGCGACAATACGCGCGCAGGCGGGTGGTCGTTCATGCCCGCCTTGGCGGGCGGGCTAGAACATTTCGATCTGTCGAGGATCTTTTTTAGCCGCCACCCGCTCTTTTGGGGCGCGGCGGAAGAGCTTTTCCACACCGGTCTCGGTCAAGCCGAGGCGTCTGGCAATCATAGCATTGCTCTCGCCATGGGCACGATAGTGGTGAGCGCGAAACTCACGGGCAACCGGCACTCGTATATAGCCGCCAGAAAACATTTTGGAAAGCCGGGCCGTATTGTCAACGCCGATCTCGCTCGCCAGTGCGGAACCCTGGGCGACCTTCGGGACATAGACGCGGATACCACCATGAATATCCGTCAGCTTGAGAAAGCCCTCGTCACCTAGCAGCTCGTGCAGTTCAGCAGTCAGATCGCTCACTGGCGTGCTCCAAGCCCGAGCTGCACCTCAAGCCGCATCTGCTCGGCCCGCAACTGGCGGAGCCGCTGCTCGCGACGGAGGCGCGTCTGGGCGTCAACGCCGCCCCTTTGAAGCTTCTTCAAAAGCTCTTCACACTGAGCGGTAACGGACGCCAACTCGGAACTTTCGAACAGGGGCATGGCATTGCGCATGATCATGTTCCTTCCAGGAGGGACAGCTGAGATTGTTTAGCTGCGTCCGCTGTGGCCTTTTTAGCCAGTCGGCGGCGCTCGGCCTCGCCTGGTGTGGCAAGGTCCATATCAGGGAGGCGCGTGTAACGATCCTGCATGCCGGGCGGCAGATGCCACACGGTCGATCGAGGCCGAACCACTTCCGAGGGGAAATGATCCTTGATCCAGATGTACCAGGCGTAATCGGTCGCGCTCGATGCTTCCGGGTCCCAGGCGCCCTGGATCAAGGCAACCCGCTCCGAAAACGGGCAGACATAGGCCGGCGCATTCCACCCGAAGAGGCGGTCGTAGCGCGATTGGCTGGTCAGCCAGCCGAGGCGGCAAAAGACGGCCACGCCTTCCGTGGCGATTTCGAGAGCCCGCAGAACGAAGTTCACAGCCTGCTCGAAGGGCGGGTTGATGAAGATCCAGTCCGGCAGCTCATGACCGTCCTCGAGGAGACGTTGTGGCGTCTCCTCGAGGAAGTCGCGGATCTCCGGATTGATCCCCCAATCGGCAACGTCGGCGACGTCCACGGCCGCGAAGGTTTCGCGCAGCGGCACGGCCATGTGACCGCCGCCGGCGCAAGGGTCGCGCACGCGCTTTGAACGCAGATCGAACCAGAGCCCGCCCTGCAGAACTTCCTTGATGACGGCGCGGGTCGCCCAGGGCGGCGTCGGAAAATATTCCAGCGATCCCTTTTCGAGGAAGCGGGACTCCATGACGTTCTTCATCGGCTGCCCGCCCGGATCTGCTCGCCGAAACGGTTCATGACCGCCTGCCAGCCCTTGGCCGTGACCGCCTGAAGCATGGCGGTGCCAGTGAGACGCAAGACTTCATCGTCAAAGCCCTTGCGGACGACGAGGCCGGCGCCGGGCGTTAGGATCTTCCACTGCGCCCAGGCGACCTTGGCGCCGTCCTGCGACAGCCAGTCGTAGCCGTTGGTATTGCCATAGGGGACGCCGGCTTCGCGGTTGATCCAGCCTTTGAGCGCCTCAATCGCGCGGTTGGCATCGTCGGGGTAGACAAGGAAGCGCGTGTGATCGAGACCGGTCTGACGCTTGACGAATGCGATCAGGGCCTTGTCGTCGCGGTCGCGGACGATGCCGAGGTTCCAGCCGGCTATCCAGAGCGCCTGCAGCTTCTTGGCATATTTGCCCGTCAGCTTCTGCCGGCCGTCAGCGCGGCGAGCCGTTGGCGCCGGCGCGAAACCTTCATTGCGGAAGACCGCGAGGACATGCTGCCGCTCGGCCTCGGTCATCTCCTTTGCGGAAGACTTGCCCGTAATCCGGGCAAGCTTGGCGCGATAGGTATCTTCATCGAGGCCGAGCTGCTTCTTGGCGACGTGGATTGCGGCGATGGAGGTAGTCATGCGATGACGCCCGTTACCAACTCTCGGATGAAAGTCTTATGATGCGATACATGAAATGGGCCGGTATCGGCGCGGCGCTTGGCGCGCTGGTCGGAATTGCTATTTTTCCGGTCTGGCAGGCATGGGTGAACCAATTTCAGACATTGATTACTGGCATCGCGGCGGTGCTGGCCGCCACGATTACAATTCGCACGATGGAAAGGACGGATCGCGAAAGCGAGAGACGACATCGCGAACTGGTGAGCATCCAAACCCGGCCCGACAGGTTGAAGGTCAGCCGCGCCCTTTTCCCTCAAATCCAGGACTTGAGAGATATCCACTTTGAACTCAGCGATCTCTACGATGGCAAAATTGAGCCTCCGCCGGGGGATGATACGCGGGAGTGGTCGTGGGTCACAGAAGTGAGCAGGCGTTACCTTCCCCGTTTTGACGAGATAGATCGCGTCTTGTCGCGTCATCAGTTTCAACAAGGTATTGTCTTGTTCGACGGCCCGACGACCCGATATCTCGATGAACTGATGGAACAAAACCAAGTCGTTCGGTATACGCTCCACCGCCACTTGGAGATCGTCGACGCCTTCGATCCCACTAGCAACGACCACTACCACTACCATGATGGGTTCGCGGATGTCTTTGAGACCGCCTTTGTTGCCATCATGCTCACGGTGCAGCTGCTTAAGCGCCTCATTGCGAGCTTGGAATTCACCGACCGGTCCTACGCGGTCCAGGGGAACTGAGGTCTTGCTCATGACGCCACCCTCGCCGTCCCGCGAGCAACCACCCGCAGCATCATGATCTTGCGGCGAGCCGCCATTTCCCAGTTCCGGAAAAGTCCAGAATAGCCCGCGGTGCAGGTGGCGCCGACGCCGGACAGGTACACGTGGTATCCGCCCGAACGGAAAGAGAAGCTCGCGCCGAACTCACGGGTGAGTTCCATCTTGACGCGCTTTTCGGCGGCCTGGACGCTGATGTCACCAGCGTCCTCGATCGACGGAATGGAGGCGATCTTGCCGCGAACGATCGCAATCATCCGCTCAACATTGGCGATCTTGTCGATGGTGGTCACGGAAGCGCTCATGACAGATGTTTCTCCAAGCCTTCGGCGAAGCGCGTGATGTTGACCTTGGAAAAGACCTCCTCGCCCGAAGGCGAGAAGGAGCGAATGACAAAGAAGACAACGCCGTCGATCGTTTCGACCTTGAAGCCCTCTTGGCGGGCGATATCGGCGATCATTCGCTCGTAATCGTCAGCGGCGTGTGCAAAGCGGCGGCTCATGGTGCTGCCCTCAAACCTTCGCGAGATCGATGGTGATGGCTTGCCAGCCATCGCTGATCGACGCGCGTTTGTAGAAGCGGACATATTCCTTTGAGCCGGTAATCCGCATCGCCTCGCGGATCGCACGCATGGCATCCTGCCAGCGCGGGTCATCGATATCGAGCCGCAGAAGCATGAAGATCTCCGACCGGTTGACCTGCCCTTCTTTCTCTGTCTGGAAGGCCTTGGTAATGACGGCGCGGATCTCCGGCCGACTGTCGGCCGACCACTCCATCAGGCATTCGTCGAGCAGCTTCTTGGCGATCTGCAGTTGGGGCCCGAAGTCGATGAAATCCGCGACCTGCACCTGGACTTTCATGAGGCCGTCGTAGGTCTGATAGGTGCGGTTGCCCTTGGCGCCGCCGATTTTGGCGCCGTATTCCTGGGCGAGTAGAGCGTCCAGGTCGCCGAGATCGGTCATGGTGTGACCACGGAACCGAGCGATTTGTGCAGACAGCCCCTCGGCAAAGCCGCTGATCTTTCGCACAACTTCGTCTTCCAGCTTGTGTTCCGGCTTGACGTTTTCGGCGGGCACCAGGTTGCCCTTGGCATCGGTCATGTAAGGCCGGCCGGTGACCATGGTGATGCCGGCTGCCTCTTCGGCTGCGCTCTGCTGCTCGATAAGAACTGCTTTCATTTACCTGTTCCTCTGTTTGACGGCGGTAGCGCGCAGATTGCGGACAGCCTGCATGAGCTTCCGGTGCGCACTCGGTTCTCCGACCGTATGGGTGACTGTTTCCAGATGGCCGAGCGCGCTCACAACGCGATCGACGGCGGTTCGAAGGGTCTCGGCCGGACGGCGTTTGGCCGGCGGGGCGGAGATCGGGCGATTCACGCGCGGCTGCCCCCGGTCGGCGCATGGCCTCGGAAGGCCACGACATTGGGGCCAACAATCGCTGGGCCGAGTTGGCGACCGCCAGCGAGACGTTCCCGCCGCTCCAACATGCTTTTCTCTTCCTCGACCTCCTCGGCGAGAGAGATTGCCGTGTTGAGACGGCGGACCAGGTTGCCGACGTCTTCGCTGGTAAAGAACTTCCCGCCATGAACATGCGGTTTCAGCTCCTCGCGGATGGCGACCAGGCATTGCGATGTGAGTTCCGAGCAGCTCATGCTTTCCTCCCGAAATCAGGCCGGATGACATTGTCGTCGCGGTTCAAGACGAAGGTGGCGGCAGCCTCGGTGGCGAGCTGCTCAACGACGTCGCGGCCCTGCTTCGCGGCTTCCATCAGCCGGTAAATCTGGACCTCGCTCTCCAGATTGCGCGCGAGCTTGCAAAGCAGAAGCAGCCGCTGTCGGAGGGCAACGATATCGCGATCGTTCGATTGGCCTGCCGGTATTACCCGGTCAAAGTCCTTCACGGCCACCGCCAGTTCAGTGCTGAGGGTGAGGATGGCGCTCATCCCAGATCCTCCACGTCGCGGGCCTTCCAGGCGTCCTGGACGTCCTGGACAGTGACGGGGCGATCCTCGCCAAGCGCGATCATGCTGGCGAGTTTCATGGTCTTATCGATCTGCCCGAGCGCGCCGCCCTTCGTACCGATCCCGGTCAACAAACGAACGGTATCGCGATCAGTGACGCCCCAAGCTTCGATATAGGCGGCAACATCTTCGGCGTACGGCTTCTGGCGCTTCAGGTTCTTACCGACGCGCCGCTTCAACTGCGCATAGGAGCGGCCGTTCGACTGCTTGACGAAGCGGGTATAGACCTCCTCGTTGCCGACGAGGGCGATGCCGCACTCATAGATGTCTGAGAAATGCCGGAGTTGGTTGATCGCGTCGTCGACCAGGTTCTGAGCCTCGTCAATCACGAGCAGCGATCCCCCGCCGATACGTTGCAGCCGCCCACCGATCGCGCGAGTGAGCTTGGCGGGATTGTGCTCGTGAATGTCCAGTTCCGCCGCCAGTTCGACCAGCATGCCGTGGACTGTCTTGGTGTGCGGGCTGACCGTCGCGTGAAAGACATGCGGATTGGTGGCCTTATAATGCCGCACGGTCGCTGTCTTGCCGTTGCCCGCGCAGGCCGTGATCATTACGAGATCGGCCGTCATCTGCGCCCAGCGAAGGGTTTCGATGATCTCCCTGGACATCCGCGTTTTGACGAAGGCCGGCGAGACGGGGATCGTGGGCATTGCGGCCGCTTCCAGCAGCGCGTCGATCCACTGCCGCATCTGCCGGGTCATGTTCTCCAGACGGCCGGAATAGCTGCCGGAGAACCACTGGCTGAAGGTGCTTTCCTTCATGCCGCTGCGGCGCGCGACTTCCGCCTTGCTCCATGAATTGGAGATGGCGATTTCGGCCGTTTGCTCACGAACCTTCCGCCATTCGTCGATTTCGTCACTGTGCTTGGCAACGAAGTTCGCTTCCGGTTCCGGTTGCTCCCAGCCCGTAAAACGACTTGTGTCGATGTGCTTATTCATACTAAGGTTCCTTCGCATTGCCCCTTGGGGGGCCGATTGTTGGGCGGGGGTGACCTCGCCCTATTTTTTTGTGGGAACCGGACTCACTACATTTCGGCTCTGCTTATGACGGTCCGACGCACTACTCTCTGGACCGATCCCCTCTCGGGAATTCCAGGATCGCGCCCTCACCCGAAACGCGGGACAAAGCGCGGGAAAATCTTTCTTCAAACGTGTTCTCTTCAGCAGCCGGCGCCGGCTTCAAAGCGAGATTGCCGGTCACCAGGCGCGTAACCTTCGGGCGCACCGGCTCCGGCGCAGGCTGGCTTGCCGCTTCGCCCTTGGCGAGAATTTCGGCGAGTTGGGCTGCAGTAAGCGCGGCAAGTGCCGACTTCTCGGCGGCGATGGCCTTCTGATAGTCGCGGCGCTTGCGGGCATGCTGGCGGGCCGCTTCCTGATCGTCGAAACCGGCGTCGGCGATGCAGGGCGCTTCGCAGATCAGGACGTTTTTCAGGTCGTAGACGCGGATAGAGCCGTGCAGATTGTCTGGGTCGAAACGGATTGTGACCTTCTGCCCGGCATATTGGTTCAGCTCCCGGCTCCAGTAGCGGTTGCCGTGGTAATGGATTTCGCCACTGCCCTTTTGAGCGCGGATCGCCTCGGAGGCGAGAAGCCAGAGCGAGCGTTGCGCGGCAGTCGGCCAGCGGACGATCGTGCCGGGATGGGCAAGGCTTTCCTCGAAGGTCGCGTCGAAGCTACGGCCCTTGCAGGTCTGAGCTTTGCGGCCAACCCGTGAGTTATGCTCCGCCACTTCCCGCGCCACATGCTCGCGCAAGGCGTCCAGGGGCACTGCCCGCGATCCATAATTCTCCGGCTTGGCCGCAGGCGTATTGCCCGTATAGGCACCGGCGCAAAACGGATGCTTCGAAATGTTCTCCGCCAGATCGCCCCAGGCGCGCTCGATCGGCTTCGACTGGCCGGAGTAAGGATTGGTCCAACGAGGCTCAATGCCAAGGGTGACGAGCAGGCCTTCCGGATCTTCTTGCCTAACCTTGAACCGGTATCGGGTGGCAGCACCGCCAGAGATCCACTTCGATGCAAAAGAGCGGCCGTTGTCGAGATAGATGCGATCGGGAATGCCGTAGCGCTCGACCATGTCGCCGATGACGAGGCGCACCGTTTCCTTGTTTTCGCTATCGGAAATGCGCCATGCGAGCACCTTGCCCGAATAGAGATCCTGGATGCCGAGCAAGAAGACGCGAACCGGCTGCTCTGACCATGGCACACGCACGAAGATATCGAGCTTGTGACCGTCCATGTTGACCATCTGCATGGCGTGAAGATGTGACCGGGTACGCCGTTGGGCCGGATAGAGAGCCTTCGCCTTTTCCTTGCCCTTCCGGGCCAACCTCTGGACCGCCCCCGAAACCTCGGCTTCAAGCCTTCGGCGAAGCGAGCGCTCATGCGGGATCGGGCTCCAGTCCTTCTTTTTGGCAGCAACGAGAAGGCGGCGGTAGCAAGCGGAGAACTTCGGAGCTTCCGCCCGCAAATAGTCCGACTTGATGAATTCCCAAGCGTCTGGATGGCATTCCGAGCGGGCGCGCTCGCTCTTGTAGCTGGGCGCGAGAGCGGCAAGCCAGTCCTGCCGGTCAACACCGCTGACCATCTCCCGCCACTGATAAAGCGTCGACTTCTCGACGCCGCCCCTGCGGCAGGCCATCATGACCGCTGCCTTGGCGGAAAGCCCGCCTCGCTCCAGCTCATCGGCCGTTTGAATGACCTTCAAGCGCTGTTCACAGATGCCTTTATGCTCGCTCGAAAGAGCCTCGTACCGCTGCCACAAGGCGCGTCTCTGCTCGGCCTTCGCGTCCCTGTCGTCGTTCGCCGGCGCCGAGTGGATGACCAGCAGTCGGGTTTGCGCGGCCTGCGGCAGCAGGGAATAATGATACTCCCATACCGGCTTGGTCTTGCCCGACGTCTGGCGGGCCTTGCCGCTGTCACCGCGCCAATTGTCACTGGCGAAGCGGTTCAGCTTCGAAGGATCGCGCGGCAACTCCGGCAGGTTCGCCGCGATCAGCTCAGCGATGGTGAAGAACTGCTTCACGACCGCGCCCTCCTTTTGATGACGATCGGTGTCGAGCGAAGCGCCTTCAATTCTAGCGCGAGGGCGCGTTGCTCCTGCTGCAGCCGCGCGATCTCGGCGAGGCGCGCTTCGTCGCCTTCAAGCATCGTGAGGCCGTCTTCGGAGACGATCATATCCCAAAGCCAGAGCGCCCCCGTTGCCCGGATGAAGGCCTTGAAGCGAACGACGCTGATATCATGGGTGTTCTTGCTCTCTGCCGTGTAGGCGTCGAGCGTGGTCTTGGAGAGGTTCGGCAGGCCGAGATATTGCGCCATTCGGGCGGCGATGACTTCGCGGCTATGCGGGCATTCGCGGATGGCCCGTGCCATCGCACGCTTCAGCTTCGCGCGGAACCGCTCGATATCGATGCTGGCGGCGGCATGGCGAACCGGAAATAGGGGTTCTAGGAAGAAGTCGAGTTGGGCGGGATGCTTAGTCACTGTCGGCCTCGCTGTGGATTGCGGCCATCAGCGGATCGCCGGCTTCGCCAAGACCGATGTGTTCCAGGAACTCGTTGCGGGTCTTTTCGCTGGCTTCTTCCCATGCCGTCACGAGGCGCGAGAGCAAGACGCCCTGCTCTACCTGCTTGCTCGACAGCGCCGGCGCGGGGTCGACGAGTGCAAGCGCCTTCTTCAGGTCTGGCTCCGTCCGGAATGCGACCGCCGCTTGGCGCTGCTTCAGCGGCTCCATCTTGGCGATCTTGAGGAGCGCCGACTGGTTGTCCGCGATGGGCGTACCGCGCACGGCCGATCGAACTTCGGGGTGAAGATTCTGGGCGATACGATCAAGGCGCTCGACAGCGCTTTTCGATATGCCCATGCGGCTGGCGACATGCTGGGAGAACCCACCAGCCTCTGCTTCCGCCGCCAACAATTCCGTCAAGTTGACGCGATTTCCGGGGCGACCGGCTTCGATCTTGCCGTACTTTTGCTCCCAAATGTCGCGGTAGCTTTTGACGAAGATGGCCCGATCGATCACCGACAGATCGTTACGGAAGAGATTTTCTGTGATCTCGATGAGCTGAGCCTCGGCCTTGTCGCCCTCCACGACCATGGCCTCAATGTCGGGTTCATCGTTGATCTCAACCGCCCGAAGGCGGTGAGCGCCAGCCACAAGCGTCCAGTTCCCGCCTTTTGCAGCCGGGGTTGACCTGACGGTGATCGGGTTAATGAGGCCATGCTCGACGATGCTTTGTGCAATCGCGAGCGCGTGCTCTTCCTCGACCGCCCGGAGGCGCTCTGGAACAACGATTTCGGATATGAGGATGCGTTTGAACTCGGCCATTATGCGGCGTCTTCTTCTGCTGTGGTCTGAAGGGAGATGAACGTGCGGGCTCGCTGCGCCATCGTTTGGTAGTGGGCCCGGAACCGGGGGCTCTCCAGCCGGCCATTGACTGTCCGGAGAGCGCGATTGATGGCCTCGCGTGACCGGTCTTCGACCTCGACGACACGGCGTTTCGGCCACTTAAGCTCGACGATCATGAGATGCATCACGATCTGGCGGGCCAGAGCCGCATCGAACCATTCATGCGGAGGTTCGACGATCTCGTGAACCGCGAGATGCGGGAATCCTTCGCGGACCGCAGCGAAGCAGGCATGCAAGTGCGCTTGGTAGAGCGCGTTCTGATCAAAGGCATTGAAGATCATCGAGCCACCTGCACGAGGAACGCAGCGACGGCTGCGACGAGGCCAGAGGCGACGACGCTGAAGATCATGAAAAGATTTGCCAGTTCACAGACGCGAGAATGGGAGGGAATAAAGGGGTTGCGCATGTCTACGCCGCCGCGTCGTTTTGGCGTTGCCGCATGGTCGGCGGACGCTCATAGTTAGCGGGCGGTTGAGGAGATTTACGCAGACCGGAGGCGTGGTAACGCGTCCGCCACAACAGATGTGGCCTTGTGCCGAGAGCTGCGGCGATCGCCCTCTCCCCTGCCTTGTTCGGCTCCCGGAGTGTCGTTCCGGCGGTACCGCGAGGCAGCTTATACTCCTCGTCGATCTGGGTGAGGGTTATGCCGGCGATCAGGAGCTTAGCCTTGATCGCCGCCATTTCCTGAATTCTGTCGACGGGGCTGCGGGTCTTCTTGTCCGCCTTTTGGGGCCGGTGCATAGTGGATCCTCGTTGTGATGAGGGAGACCCTGGCCGGCCTCCCTTTTCATTGGTGATTTGGTCCGTATTCATGGAGAAGAATACGCGATTGCGCATTTTAGTCAACCATTGCGCAGTCTAAGAATGAGCAATCGCGTATCGTATTGTGGATGACATTTTCCGATCGGTTGAAGGAACTGCAGGGCACCCTGCGGGACTCTGATTTTTCTAGAAAAACCGGCGTCAGCGTCCAAACGCTGAAGCGCTATGAAGACGGGTCGTCGCCGAGCATCGATATCGCGCGAAAGATCGCCGATGCATGCAATGTGTCCCTCGACTGGCTCGCGGATAGGTCGGAACTACGCAATAGTTCAGTTTCCTTGCAAGCGAAGGCGGAGGGTGACTTCGTCAATCTCCCCCGATTCGATGCCCGAGCGTCGGCGGGCCAAGGGCTGGTTGCGATCAATCAGATGCCGGTCGGCGAGGTCGCTTTCGCGCGGGACTTCCTCCGCAATCTCGGAGCAAACCCGGATTATTGCTACATCCTCGAAGCACGTGGCGACTCGATGTGGCCAACCATACCGGATGGAGCGCTTCTTATCGCCGACGCCTCAAAGACGGACGTAGACGATGGCCGCATCTACCATTTCAACGTGATGGATCGCGTCCTCGTGAAGCGCGCTCGCTGGTCGATGGATGGAAAGCTCCATCTTACGTCGGACAATATGGCGGCGGGTTTTCCTCCTGAGATCATCACTGCCGATCGCATCGACGAATTGAAGGTCGGCGGACGAATAATGTTCACCGGCCACGCGCCGATGCCAGTACGATAGGGATCATGACATGGTTGATTTTAATCGCGATCCGATACGGCCGGATCGCTGGGAAGGAACCCCGGAGACTCTTTACCATTACTGCTCGTCCTCGACGTTTCAGCTCATCATATCGAACCGTAAGGTGAGGCTTTCAGATCTGACGCAAAGCAATGATAGCGCAGAAGGTGAATGGTATTGGGAGATCTTAAAAGGTCTCTATGACGGGGAGGAGTTGCCTGCTTGGATCGCCACCGCCCGCTCGCATCACGCAGCCCGCAATTTCCGGTTTGCAACGTTGGGGCTATGCCTATCGGAGGAACATGACCTCTTGAGTCAATGGCGCGGCTACGCCGACAATGGGAGCGGGTTCTGCATTGAATTCAACCCTACAGAATTGATAGGAGGGGCACCGAACGGTCCAGCTATTCACAAAGCGATCTACTCACCGGACGAGCAACATGAAGTTGTCCAGTGGGTTCGGCAGAAGCAGCAATATCGTAAACCTACTGACAACATACTGGAGAATAGCGCCTTTTTTCAATTCGTGTTCAAAAATCACGGATTTCAGGAAGAGAAGGAGTGGCGCCTGATTTCAATCGAGGATCGTTGCGATTGTGACTATGGTGCTCGCGGCAACCGGATAGTACCTTATCGCGATATGGACATCACCCCAAACGCTATCAGGAGTGTCCGGCTTGGTCCGCGTCACAGCACTCCCCGTCCTGTGATCGAGAGGATGCTAGATAGATATGGCTTTACAGACGTCGAGGTAAACTCTGCCACCGCGACCTACCGGTAATCAGAGGCTATCCACAAGTTGTCCACAGGCGCCAAGCACGTTGATTCGCCCGTTCGCGAAGGCACGGCGGCCCGTCTGTCCACCCCTGCAATTTGCCGTCAACAGAATCCCGATTGACTCAATCCAAAATTGGAACAAAATAAGAACATTGATTGAGCACGAAAGGAGTTGCCAATGTCACTTTCCGAGAAATTCATTGTCCTGCCATTCAAGAGAGTACGAGGAAACCTGGCGCCCGGCGAAATGCGCCAGGCTTCTAACTCCGCCTCTGCTGAGCGGATCGCGACTGCCATGGCCGACCGCTTCGTCGGCGTTGCCGCCTATGCTGTGATGGTAGACATGGAGACCGGCGACATGAGCAATCCGCGCGTCCTCTGCCATTTCGGCGAGACTGCCGATATCGCCGCCTGACGGTGATGGCAGCGTCCGTTGCGGTCAGCCAATCCACCTCGCCGATCGCAACGGCTCCAGCAAAACGCGGCCAAAATCTCTTGAACGCCGCGGCTGCAATCAAGACATTGAAATCACTACAAAAACGAACAAATGTCGGGATTTTGGCGATAAGGCCAATATCTATTTTGATTTTCCAGCCAAACTACCGGCTTTCCCGCGCCGCCGACGCCGAGCGCCTGCAGATGCAGGTATAACAATTTCAATAGTTTGAAGACGCCTCAAAGGCCGCTCCGGGCTTTTTCAAAGACCGCGCAAAGAAGCGGCCACGAAATGCTATGGTTCTCCGTCACCGCGCGATTCTTGCCGCGCCTGGTGTCAAATTCCCGAGGCCCGCAATCCCGGCTGAAATATCGAAAACCCTTGTATTGCGGGGCTTTCCCGCTCCATCCCACCAAATCCCGGATATTCCCGTTAATTCCAAGATCAAGTGTCAGACAACAGCCGGACGCGAAAAAACGGAATTTTGACACCAGGTGCCGGAATTCTTGAAAACCTTTCAAAGCTTCCTCAAAGCCGGCTCGGCGCATCCTCGACCCTCTATCCAACCAGTGAAGTTGGGGATTAATCCCGAATAAGCGCGCAAATAAGAGACCGGCTTGCGTGGACACCACTAAATGTCGAGATTGTGTTTCGACGGTGGAGGCGATCATCACGAAAAGCGGTCTCCCTTGACGCCTCCCCCAGCAAAAGTCCGCCAATTCGGCAATCAAAACTATCACAGAGAGTTCACGATGACATTGATCGCAAGTTTCATGTGGAAAGGGTTTTACTTTGCGTTCGGCGACACCTTGATTACGACCCCGACAAGAATCCACGAAGATATCCCGATACCAACCCAGAACCTCCCTAATGAGACAGAACAAATTGAAGGCAGCGGAATCCGAGTTGCAGGCCTGACAAGGAAAATTTTCACGATCGGCCCTCATCTTGTGTTCGGATGGAGCGGGCCGATGGCAAACTTTGAAAATGGGCTTCGACATCTATACTCAGCCCCACTTGATGAACCTTTATCGCTGCAGGTTTTGCAAGCTATCTTGAACGAATCGGGACTTCCGAAAGATCGGGCGTCAGCTTGGTTCATCGACGCATTCACGCGTGATAGAGGGATGGTGGGATTCAGCCACAACATGCGGAAAATTGCCCGGGAGAAGGACGGTGCAATTTCTGTTGCTGGTTCGGGAGCGGAGTCGTTCCTAGAGAGACTAGAAATAGACAGTGCCGACAACAGAGACGGGGTATCCTTTTTCAACCACACACTGGCCGCTCAAGCTCGTTATCTGATCGAACAACATCGCCAGGGCCGTCATCTCGACCAAGGATTTGGAGGCGCATTCGAATTCATTTCAACTGAAAATGGCTCTTTTGTCAGTTTTGATCGAGTGATGATCGTCTTTCGTGATTATTGGGACGTCGAGGAGCAAAACGACGTCCGCAAGGATGCGCAAAACGTTTCCCGTGTCGGCAATACTTTCAGCAAAATTGATGCTGTCTACTATACAACCCATTTTGATCATGCACTGATAGTGGGTCGGTGGTTTCCCGGTTCACACAAGATGTTTGGGGCAGTTCCCCCGTTTTCCGAGGGACAAGCGCTGGCTGGCACCCCGCGGTTTGGGGTAGATCATGTATTTGAGGTGATGTCGCACCATAGCGGCCGGCGGTCCACGGTGTTTGATCGAGTGCCGGACGAATACGATTTCGAGGTGATCGGGGAAGACACTCGACTGACCCTCCCAATGACGCTCCCTGTGGACTTGGAGATCGCACTTCGCAAAGAACTGACCTGAAGCATCCGGTTCGCGCAGCGCTTTACGAATTGATACGCGCGTGATCGGCGCGGGTGCCGAGCCACCTGCCTTTCGATCGAAGTTGTGGTACTGTTTAATGAATGTCGTTGTTCTCGGGAGGGGGTAGCAATTCATGGTCGTGCACAGGGATATGACTAGCGACGAATGGAAGTGGCTTGTGCGCCTTTGCCAACACGAAGCGGATAGAATTCCCAAGGAAATCGAAGCGCGGTTTACCGAACTTGGTCTGTTGGGGCCGAATGGTCTTTCGGACAATGCCAGGCATCTAGTTCAAAACGAGCTGCTGGCGGAGCGGCGGAACAGACTGCAAGGACTTCACTGAGTGATAACCTAGACGCCAAGCAGGAGTCCAAAGCGGTGATGTTTATTGCGGCACGGCCCACGCCTTGGCGAGGGCGTTCAGTGTTTTACTTAATCCCCAACTCCACACCTTTCGTCGCCTTGGATCGACCGATCGTGTCCTTGAGCCAGCATTCGGATTTTTTCGGAACATAGGAAAATGCCTTGCAAGCGTTGTCACTGATACACGCCGTGAAACACTGCAAATAGTTGCTGCCTCTCAGACGCTTGTAGTCACCGCCGGGAAGATCGACGCCGGAATAGCTTGTGAAATCAGACACGATCACATCGGCTGCCTTTGACGATGTATATGCGGCGATCGCATCCGAATTCCGTATCAGGGCAACAATATTATTCTTCAGAAAGCAAACGCCGTGCTTGGTGTTGTAGGTAATCGCCCTACATTGGCCGTCGCCTTCGCAAATCTCGTGGCACCCTGAATAAGTGACATCCTTAACGGCTCGGTAGTCGAAGCCGATCGCGTCGTAGCCGCGCGCATCGATGAACGAGGCGGTTGGCTGTGCGGGTAGATTAGTCGTGGCGCTCGGCATGTTGGTCGACGCCTGTTCCTGTTTCTCGCCGTAGCAGAGTATCTGGAAAACCGAGGGCGTGATCTTGTCCGCCAAGTCAGCGGTCGAGATCGGCTGCTGATCCGCTGCGCGGTCTCCAGATTGCCCGGTAATGTTTTGGGACTGGAGGAAAAGGTCGGCAACCGAGGCACGGATAGCGAAATTCACGTTTTGCGCCGTGATGCCGATCTCGTCCGCGAGTCCCTTGGACAGCGTCGCGCTGGTGATGCCCATGAGAAAGCCATCGCGGTCAACGACCGGCCCGCCGGAATTGCCGGGCTGGATCGGTGTCGAAATCTGGATGTAGCGGGTGTCGTTTCGAAGCCCCCGCAAGCGCGTTGACGTTGCCTGTGGTGACCTTAACCGAATCCGACAGCAACGTCGCCAGGGGAAAGCCTATGGCTAGGATGTCCTCGCCGAGGCGCGTTGGTGCGCGACGGAACACAAGAGGCTTCAAAGGCTCGGCAGCGTTGACCCTCACCAAAGCCAGATCGTTCGTCGCGTCGATCCGCGGGTCGGCGGCGTCACCCTTGCCCTTCACGTCGATGCGCGTGCATCCCTGGACAACGTGCGCATTGGTCAGCAGCCATCCATCGGTGGTTACTGCGAAGCCGGTCCCCGATGACGTCGGGCCGTCGGCAAGACATATGGAAGCAAAAACAGCCGAAAAGAAACTGCTCCAAAAGACGCGAGACAAGGTTGCCATCTGAATATCCCCAGCCAGCCCGAGATTAGAACGTCCGGCGGATGCTTTTCAACCATCTCTTGCAGTCAAGCTTAATGGAGTTGTAGTTGAGTGATCTAAGCTGCCGCCGGATGAAAGCACTCAGAGCGGCTTCGCTTAACCTTGCCGGCTAACCATTTTTGGTGGTTTCGACGCCATTGCTGCATCGCACGATTTACGCGAAATTTGCAACCTGATACCCCGGCCCTTGGGTTGAGGATATAGGGCACAAAATGCAATCTCCGCAGACGATTGAAGAACTCCTTCGCGCCGTCGCCGCCGAGGGCGGGAAACTTGACGGCCTTGGGTTCGCCGACGATGAAATCGTCAAGCAAGCACGCTCCCTGGGCCTTATCGATGTCGATCCTGGCAATGCCTGGACATTGGTCGACACCGTCAGGCTCACTCCCACACAGCGAATGGTGATGGGCCTGCCTCCCATCGTTCAAAAGCCTTCCGTTCTCACACTGACGCTACATGCCGTTGCCACGGCATTTGCCAGGATTTTTGGAAACCGCCGAGTTCTGCCTTGATTTTCCAGGCAGCGGGAACGCCGCTATCCACCCAGCCGGCTTAAATTAATAGCTACAAGAACGGCCATCACTCGGCCTGAATCCACCGCCACAGGCGGGATTGAGCGGCTGGCTCTCGTAATGATAATAACCGCCGCCGATCGATGACGTCTGGTCGGGGTTTGTGGATGTGCAGGCCGAAGTGATCGTTGCAAGGCTGATCAGCGTTCCGGTCGCGATAAAGGCGAAAAATCGGTTCATCTGAGCGTCTCCTCGGGGGCGTGGCTTTGCCCCGGCCGAGCAATCTACCATGCCATGGCGAGTGCAGGCATTGATTGACGGCAATCGACTGCCCTCGGCCGCCTCTCGTCACGCTAAAGTGATCGCCTTTCAGCCCATCTTTTCAAGCTCATGCACCGTCACATAACTGTCATGCAAAATTGCCCATTGTTATGGCAGCCTGGGCAAAATATATGCCGCCAGCTAACAAAAAGAAGAATGAGTGAACTGCCATGAGTGCCATACAGAAACTTTTCAACCGCAATCTCCTGACCCGTTTCGTCACCGGTCTCGGTGCGGTTCCCCAGCGTTTTCGTGACGCCCGCGAAGAGCGCAAGCCGGCGATCCATCCGTCTTTCATGGATGATTTCGGCGCCTGACCATACAATGCGTCCGCCGGCCGCCGGGTGAGGTAAACGACCTTATCCCGGCTGGCGCGCCCGCCGCTCTTTCAGCCTTTTTGATGAAACGAGAGTACGGGGCCCACGGAGGCGCCTTATAGATCCGCGCGGATAGAAAAGACGTAGTTGTAAGGCGTGCCGGAAGAGCCTTTCCGGGCATCGTCGATCGACAGGGGACGAAGTTTCCGATCTTTCAGGCAATAGACGGAATATCCAAAGGGCCTGAGATAGTCGATCACACTGGCAACAGCGTCGGGTCGATGTCGCTCTTCCGCTTCGATGAGCAGGTTCGGTCGATCGCGGTTCAACAGAGCTTCCGCGCCTTTCAGAACTTTTAGTTCGTGCCCTTCAACGTCGATCTTGATGAAGCCTACCGGGCCGAACTGATAGCTGTCCAGGCGCCGGGTCGGGACGGAGATTTCTTCGACATTTTGCGTCGAGAGCCTATTCTGCTCCTCAATCGTGGCGCAGCCATCCATGAGTTGATCACGGGGAATCCGCATCGTTGCAACGCCGGCGCTGTCGGAAAGTGCGACCTGCTCGACCCGAACCGACGAACCAAGCGCAGCCTCCAGGAAAGCGACCATGTGCGGCTGTGGTTCGAAGGCGACGACATCGCGCGCATACTTGGTCAAGAACCAGGAATAAACACCGTAGTTCGCGCCGATATCGATCGCAGTCTGGCTTCGACGGCATAATTTATCGAGGATCCGGAGCTCGGGTTCACCACGACGCCATTCCCGTGAAGCGCGCGTCCACAGCCTGAACCGAGGTGGCGCCATATTAGCGATATGAAGCATGTCGGCTCCCAGTAACTCCAACGCGTGCGCCATCCGCCCGTCGAGCGGCTTGCCCACCTGTTTCTGCATCTTCGGTGAATTGGCAACCCGTGGCTAGATCACCGATAGTGGATGCCTTGCGCGGGCCATTTCGCCACGCCTAGTTCTTTAGGTGAAGCCGACGTGATTGGTTCTGCGTTCCCGACGCGGGGTTTGCGAAACTCCTCGCCTCGGCAATCCGCGGCGCGCGAAGAGCGCAAGCCTGCGATCCATTTTCCTGCGAGCTCAGTTCACCACGGGCGCTGCCGGTTCACCCCAGCTTGATATGGGCTGGCCGGCCTTGGTCGACACCCTGGCATCATAGAGCGCAAGCGACGCCTGCAGCTGGCGCATGTCGTTGCAGCGGTTGATGACGCCGCCGATATATTGCACGCAGTCGCTGGCGCTGCCCTGCACCGAACCGGTCGCCCAATCCTTGACGGTCCCGTCGGCGCCAACCAGGAAATAGGAAAGCCGGTTATTCTCGGACACGGTGGAGCTACCGACCAGGCCGACGAAATTCGTGCCGGTCTCGGTCCTGGCGGCGGGCGCCATATGCCGGTAGATCGTCATGCCGTTCTTCAACGGTGTTGCGCCGATCATCGGTCCGAAGGTCGCGTCGGAGCCGGAAAGCCGTGCCATCGGCGACTGGCCAAGATTGGCGATCTCCGCATAGGGTTTGCCCAGCGCATAGCTGGTGAACGAGCGGTTGGCTGCATTCTCCGCCTTTTCCGCCACTTGAGTACAGCCCGCCAAGCCGATGGCGAGACCAATCGAAAGAACTGCCATGAAACGCATGCTGCCCCCTTGCCGGGCACGAAGTACCCGGAAGCCCCTTTTTCTTAACCCGCCGTCATTGCTAGCAGCTTTGGGGGATTTGGGAAGGTGGCGGATGGCGCCGGCGTTTCGCATACGGGCTCTGCGATGGTGAACACCCAGGAATGGAGACGCTGTGCCGTGACCTTCCCCGCTCTTCCCTGCCTCCACGCAGCTAAAATGCACCGCCTTCACCGGCGACTGATAAGAGCGTCACCCTCAACCTCCCTCATTCCTGTGCTCGTCACAGGAATCCAGCCACCGCGCGTCTGCGCGGTGAATGACTCTGTGGCGACTGACGAGAGTCTCCCGCGCCCAAGGACTTGGGCGCACTGGATTCCTGTGACGAGCACAGGAATGAGGAGAAAGAGGAGGCCTTCACCCCAGCCAACCTCCCCATGAGAAGCCCAATGACGGGGCGACCCCCGGGCTCTAGCAAGGGGCTGTCGCGGCACACCCTCGCCGTTCCGCGCTGTCGAACCGCATTCGAGTCCATCCGCACTCCACATTTTTCCCCCGATCCGCATCCGCCCTTCCCTTCCGCCGCAATAGCTTCACAATCAACCGACAGAAAGTTCATCCGGGACACGACAACTAGGGAATGAAACATGGCGCCGATTCTCTCCAAGACTCTTCTGATGACTGCTCTTCTGGCCCTGCCGGTCGCGGCCGCAGCGCCCGCCTTGGCGCAGGAGGCAAAGCCGCGCGAGGCGGTGATTTCGGTGACGGGCGATGGCGAATCGGCCGTAGCTCCGGATATGGCGATCGTCAATCTCTCCGTCGTCAAGCAGGCCAAAACCGCCCGCGAAGCGCTCGACGAAAACAACAAGGCGATGAATGAGGTGCTGACGGCGCTGAAAGACGGCGGCATCGCCGAGCGCGACCTGCAGACCTCCGGCTTTTCCATCCAGCCGCAATATAATTATCCGCAGCCGGTCGACGGCCAACAGCAGCCGCCGCAGTTGATCGGCTACCAGACGATCAATTCGGTCACCGTCAGGCTGCGCGATCTGGCCAAGCTCGGCCAGGTGATCGACCAGTCGGTCACGCTCGGCATCAACCAGGGCGGCGACATCCAGTTCACCAACGCCAAGCCGGAAGCGGCAATCGAAGAGGCGCGCAAGAACGCCGTCGCCGAGGCCCTGAAGAAGGCAAAGACGCTGAGCGAAGCCGCCGGCGTCAAGCTCGGCCGTATCCTCGAGATCAACGAGAATGTGCCGCGCGCAATGCCGCAGCCCGCCTATCGCGCCACGATGATGAAGGAAGCGGATTCTGCCGTTCCGGTCCAGGGCGGCGAGACCAATTACAGTGTCAGCGTCACCGTGACTTTTGCGATCGAGCAGTAGAAATGAAGGTGCCGCGTGTCGATGCTGTTCGCGCCGGCAGCCACCGATGAAGACCCCTCCCCAACCCCTCCCCACAAGGGGGAGGGGCTAACGTGCCGCACCGCTTCGCATAACCTCGATCGTAGCAAGCCGCAGCCGGCAAAACCTCTGCTTTTAATCGCCGCCGAGTGCCACAGCTTAGCCCCTCCCCCTTGTGGGGAGGGGTTGGGGAGGGGTCTTGCGATGGATACAAAGGCCCGCGATGATGCCGGAGGAAAGAGCACAGTCAAACAGAGCGCAAAAGAAAACCGCCCTTGCCGATCCGGGGAGATTGGCAAAGGCGGCTTTTGCAGCGCCGCACGTCGTTTAGACGTGCAGCCGGTATTTATTGATATCCGCGACGGATCGCCGGGCAGCCGCGGACGTTGGCGAAGCTCATTTCGCCGGGGCCGCGACGGGTCCAGCCCTGAACGATGACGCGGCGCGGGGTGATATCGACGACGCGGGCGCGGCGGAAGCCGTAATCGCGGGCCATATCTTCGGCGAGACGCGGATCGCAGCCGCGCGGCCGGCGGTCGAAGCCCGGACGCTCATAATCCGGAGGCGGACGGCGATAATCGCGCGGCGCACGGTCCTGATCGCCGATAATGATATTCAACTGGGCGGCAGCAGGTACCACCGTGCCGGCAAGGGTGCCGGCTGTCAGCATGACGGCAAGACCCGCCTTTGCCAAAAACTGCTTCATCGAAAAACCTTTCGTTTTATAGTCGGTGCGGCCGAGCCGCCCTCCTCCACATCACGCCGAAGCGTCATTTAGAATCACTCATACGGATTAGAGAAAAGACGGCGGAAAGTGGCGCGGTCAAGGCAAAACGGCGGCAAGGACTCGTCGGCGCTTGCCGCCTCATTGCACAAATGCGCGTCGTGATCGAAAAACCGCTGCACAGTTTTGCGCGATATGCACTAGCGGCGGATCAGCGGGCAACCACGGACATTGGCGAAGACCATTCTGTCCCAGCCGCGACGGTCGCGCCCGGCAACGACGACGACGCGCGGCGACATGCGGGTGATATGGGCTCTGCGCAGGCCGAAATCACGCGCCTTGTTCACGGCATGGATCGGCGAGCAGCCACGGATCGGCCGATGATATTGCGCCTCGACGATGAAATTCGTCTGCGGTCCTGCGGCGGCGGCCGTGGAGAAAGTGGCCGGAACGGCGCCGAGGGCGAGGACTGCGGCGAGGCAAGCCTTGGTGAGAAAATGCGTCATGGGATGTCTCCGTCGTTAGCACTGTCCAAGCTCTCCCTTCAGGGATTGTCTCGACAGTAGACCCCGCAAACTGAATGCTGTTCGAACCGGGCATTCACCCCCCATTCAGAAGGATTAATCCCTCAGGGGCCGAGATGCAGCACGATTTCGCGCCGGTGCGGGCGATCGCGGTGTTCGAAGAGGTAAAGGCCCTGCCAGGTGCCGAGCATCAACCGGCCGCGCGCAACGGGAATGCCGATCGAGACCTGCGTCAGCGCCGCCTTGATATGAGCCGGCATATCATCCGGCCCCTCGGCCCGATGCACGACCCAGCCCATCGACGGATCGGAGGCCGGCGGCACGAGGCGGCGGAAGAAGGAGAGAAGGTCGGTGCGCACGTCGGGATCAGCATTCTCCTGGATCAGCAGCGAACAGGAGGTGTGGCGCACAAAGAGGGTCAGAAGCCCCTCCTCGCGCCCGGCGGCTCTGACGAAGGCCTCCGCCTGGTCGGTGAATTCGTAAAGGCCCTGTCCGCGTGTGGACAGGGTAAGGATCGTCTGGGGCAAGGCGCTCTCCCATCTCGGAATCGTATCGCCGCGAGGTGGCGCGCCGTGACCGAGAAGTCAACGCCGAATACCGCGTCAGAGTTTGATCAGGGTCTCGAAGCCGCCATAGATCATCCGCTTGCCGTCGAACGGCATCTGCCATTGGTCGTCCTTCAGCCTCGGATCGGCCATCACCTTGGCATTGACATCGTCGCGCTGCTGCCGGGAGCGGTAGGTAATCCAGGCAAACACCACCACCTCATCCTCCCTCGCCTGCACGGCGCGGGGAAAGGAGGTCAACTCGCCATAGGGCACGTCGTCGCCGATGCATTCGACATATTCGAGCGCGCCATATTCCTTCCAGATCGTGCCGGCCAAGGTCGAAAATTCCTTGTAGGCTTCGACATTCTCCTTCGGCACCGCCACGATGAAACCGTCAACATAGGACATGGCACCTCTCCTCCACAGCTCCGCGCTGACCGGAGAGATAGGAGGCTATGTCGGCAGGTCCAGGGATGACGCGCTTACAGATTTTCGCGGTCAATCGTACGAAATCGCGAAGCAAGAAATTGCGCAGACACCAATGCGGCGTATAAGTAGAAACATTCAGGTTCTACCCGTCATTTCATCCGCCGGTTTCCCATGCGTCGTGTTATTTCTGCATCCGCTTTTTGTTTAACTCTGATCCAAATCGCAACCGCTCACGGCGCGGAAGATCGTCGCTCTTCTTATCTGCAAGCATTCAATGGGGAGGATAAATCCTGCTATGCCGTCAACCGTGCATACGAAAACATGCATAATAGCGGGCGCTACAGCTATAGGATATCGGAGTTGCAAGAAGATGGTCACGTCAGGCCTTACGTGGAGCTGCGAGTGATAGACAATGTCGTCTATTCCAGAAGGGAAAATGGCGTCTGGGATGAAAAAAAGCGACTGCCTATTCGTACCCCGCTCGATGCAGATTCGGGGCTG
Source organism: Rhizobium chutanense (assembly GCF_002531935.1). Classification (GTDB taxonomy): domain Bacteria; phylum Pseudomonadota; class Alphaproteobacteria; order Rhizobiales; family Rhizobiaceae; genus Rhizobium; species Rhizobium chutanense. The sequence goes on from NZ_NWSV01000002.1 coordinate 271,986, forward strand.
CCGGTCTTCACGTCTTGTAAAGAGCTCGGCGACTCGCAAACCGAAGAAGGTCTTGCTTTTCACTACTCCGCACACTGGCACCGATCCAAATGGAGTGCGGCGATAGACATCTGGATATCGAAGACTTCAGGGAAATTCATCAAGACAATCAGCCGCTATGATCAGGGCGCGGGAGAGATGCCATTTCCAGTGGCTGTCCAAATAATGGATTATGACAGAGCCCACGCAATGAAACCGACGGTCCCACCAGCCTGTTGGACCCTTGATCTGGATACTCCGCCAGCCATCTGCATCGATCTCACCTCTCCGACTCCAATTACGGCCCGTTGACCAGCTTGAGGATGAGCTGCTGAATATTGCCGCCATCCCCCATTTCGATCTTGTCGAAGTCGCGGCCGCGCTGGCGCTGTCTTTGGGAGATCTCGCCGAGGCGGCGGGTCAGTTCGATCCTGATCTTCTTGCAATCGGGATCGTCTGCCACCGTGAGGCCGATGCTCATCACCTCGATCTCCTTGACCATCTCCTTAATGGTGTCGCCATGCACCCGCTCATGCGCCGCAACGCCTGCGATGAAGCTCTCCCAGCTGCTTTTGACGGTTGCCGGCAGCGCGGCAGACGGTTTGGGCAGCGTATAGGTGATGATCAGCTTCGGACGATTGGTGGTGATCACGCAGGCGGTACCCTGCGCTTCGTATTTGCGGGTCCAGGTCAGCTTGAACGTCGTATGCGCGATCACCCGGCCTGCGCCGACCTCGGGCCCGCGCGCGCCGATCGATTCATAGAGTTCGGCGCCCGTCCTGCCCGATATCGAATAGGGCCGCACTTCTTCCACCGCCTGCCATTCGGCCCGTACGGCAGCCGGCGCCAAGGCGAAAATCGCCGCGATTGCATAAGTTGGAAAGCTTGTCGTCACGCACGGCCCCGCCGGATAATGGTTCGCGCGGACCCTAGCGGGACCGCCCTCCACTTTCAACGCGCCATGCATGGTTCAGCCCTGCAGCGTCTTGACCTTGGTGAGATCGGGGAAGAGCCGCATCCAGAGAAGCACGACGATGATCGTCCCGAGCCCGCCGACGAGGCCGGTGGCGACCGGCCCGAGGACGGCCGCCATCATGCCGGATTCGAATTCGCCGAGCTGGTTGGAGGTGCCGATGAACAGCGAGTTGACGGCACTGACGCGGCCGCGCATCTCATCCGGCGTCAAGAGCTGCACCAGCGAGCTGCGCACGACGACGCTCACCGTATCGGAGGCGCCGACGACGAGCAGGGCGGCGACCGAAAGCACGATATTGGTGGAAAGCGAGAAGACGATGGTGGCGAGGCCGAAGACCGCGACGGCGACAAGCATCTTGCACCCGACATTGCTTTCGAGCGGCCGGCGGGCAAGCACGATCGACATGGCGAGCGCGCCGATCGCCGGTGCGGCGCGCAGCAGGCCGAGCTCCCAGGGGCCGGCATGCAGGATATCCCTGGCAAACATCGGCAGCAGCGCCGTGGCGCCGCCGAGCAGCACCGCGAAGAGATCGAGCGAGATCGTGCCGAGCTGACGGGCCGGCTGCGGATGAAGGAGACGCCGGCGAAGACGGAAGAGAGTGTCACCGGCTCGCGCTTGGCAGGCGCCCACTGCATGCGGATCGAGATGACGTTGAAGCTCGCAACGGCAAACAGCAGCGCGGCAACGGCGAAGGGCGCGACCGGGTCCAGGCCGTAGAGCAGGCCGCCGAGCGACGGGCCGATGATCAGCGCCGTCTGCATCATCGAGGTGGAAGTGGCGATCGCCTTCTGCAGCATCGAGGCCGGCACGATGTTCGGCAAGAGCGCCGCCATGGTCGGCCGTTCGAAGGCGACGACGGCGCCGAGCACGGTGACGGCGGCCAGGATGCCGGCCGGCGTCAACCATTGCTGCCAGGTGGCAACCGCCAGCACCAGCGCCGTCACCGCCTCGATCAGCTGGCAGATGAGGCCGATGCGCCGCCGGTCGAACCGGTCGGCGACATGGCCGACGACGAAGGTCAGCACCGCCATCGGCAGGAACTGGCAGAGGCCGACAAGGCCGAGCGCAAAGGCGCTGTGCGTCTGGTCGTAAATCATCCATCCCATGGCGATGCCGATGGATTGGAAAGACAGCGAGGAAAAGACGCGGGAGGCGGCGAAGTTCAGATAGCCGGGGTGGCGCAGAACGCTCCGCGGGCCTTGGGATATGTCCATTGCGATGTCACCGGCCGGCTGCGGTCGCGCCGGCCTTTATAAGAGTTTTCAAGAAGATCGCAGCGGTGTTCTGCCCGAATGGGCGAATTGTCAATCGCCATGAGCCGCCGTCACCCAATTGTGTAATGCCTCCGCCTTCCCAGCGCGGTTCCCGGGAGATGCTGAGATAACCGGGATCGAATTCGGTGATTTCCCGCCGGCGCTCCCGGTCGACGAAGGTCAGAAAGCGCCGGCCTCCGGAGAGGCCATTTCCTCGATGCCGTCGACGCGGTCGGGATAGAAGGCGAGATGGCCCTTGATATTGCTGACAGCGACATTCGGCGCCTCATAGGTCCAGACGGCATTCTCGGAACGCGCGCCGCCGGCAATGATGCTGTAATAGGAGGCATCGCCCTTATAGGGGCAATGGCTGCTGTGGTTGGTGCGCTGAAGCAGCGACATGTCCACATCCTTCCGCGGAATATACTGCACCGGCGGATAGGAGGCCTCGCGCAGCGTCAGCGCATCATGAGTATCGGCAATGGTCTTGCCGCCAAGCGTGACGATGACGCGGGAGGGATTGTGCTCGACGGTGATCGGATGGTCCGGCCCCGGGATCTTGATCGATTTGTCTGACTTCTTTTCTGCCATGGGAAGCGTCTCCAGAAGATCGATCCCACAGAGATAGGGCGGGCATGCCGCCGGCCCAAGAGCACGCCGGGACGAAGTTTGGCAAAGAGCTGCCACATCGCATCGGAATGGTTGAACCGAACGGGCTTATCCTCCGCCTGTCGCTTTCATCGCAGCACGCCGCCCGGCAAGAGCCAAACCGAGCACGGCGGCCAGCACGCAGGTGATGCCGGCGATCTGGTGGAGTCCGACCGGCTCGCCAAGGATAAGAGCCGCCAGCATAACGGCGGAAACCGGGGCAAGCGCAGTAAAGAGCGCCGCTTCCGTGCCGCTCACCCTTTCGGCGCCTGCATACCAGAGCAGAAACCCGCCGACGGTCGGCACCAGCGCATAATAGGCGACGGCAACGACAGCACTTCCGGACAGACTATGTGCGAGGGGCGCCTCGAAGACTGCCGGGATGACGGCGACGAAAAAGCCGATGCCGGTCATCAGCGTCGACTGGGCAAGCGGCGCAATCTCCGTCTTCAGTCTTTTGTTGAGCAGGATGAACAATCCCTCGCAGACGACCGCCAGGAAGATCAGCGCATTGCCGGAGAGGGATCCGCCGGCCGCTTCCGGCGTGACGGCGACCGACAGCACGCCTGCCGTTGCCAACGCCACGGCGAAAAGCAGGCCACGCTGCGGCCGTTCGCCAAGCAGCAGGATGGAGATTGCCGCCGACACCACCGGCAGCGTGCCGATGATGACGCCGGCATCCGCCGCCGAGGTCAGGCTGAGGCCGGAGATCAGCAGCGTCGTATAACCGACGCTGCCGGCCCCGGCCTGAATGACGAGGATGAGGCCGTCACGTTTGGAGAGCTTCGGCAGCCGCGCGCCCGTCGCCCGCATCAGCACGAGAAAGACGGGAAAGGCGATGGCAAAGCGCAATGCGGTGGCGCTGAACGGCGGCAGGCCCGATGCGATGAGCTTGCTTGCGATAACAGTGCTTCCCACCGTCAGCATCGCCAGCGCCAGATAGAGATAACCTTGAACCTGTCTCGACATTCCGTGTCTCCTGTTGGTTGCGCCGAGGAAACAGCAGGGATGGATCAGGGTCTTGAACGAAATTGCAGGCAAGCAGCGGCGGCCAGCCTCGTCCTTCGAGGCCCCTTGCGGGGCGCCTCAGCAAGGATGAGGCTGGAGAGAGATAACAGCCCGCGGCACCCACGATCAGCCCTCATCCTTGCTGAGGCGCGCAGGCCGTAGGCCGGAGCCTCGAAGGACGAGGGCGGGTGGTTGAAGGCTCAGAGAAAAGCGCCGGCATAGAGCCGCGGCGACAGACCATATTTTCGCACGAAGACGCGCGTCATGTGGCTCTGATCGGCAAAGCCGCTGGCAAAGGCCGCTTCGGCCAGCGGCATGCCGGCAGCGATCAGCCGCCTTGCGATATGAATGCGGGCCTGGACGAGATAGGCATGCGGCGTCAATCCCGTCGCCTTGGCAAAACCGCGCAGCACCTGGAAGCGGCTGAGCCCGCTTTCCCGGGAGAGATCGGCAAGCGAGATGGCGGCAAGCGGATCGTCATCGATCAGCTCCCGGGCCGCGCGGATGGCCACCGGCACCGGCGGCCGCTCGTCGCTGCCGCCGCGCTCGCGCATGACGTCGGCGACGAGTTGCAGAAGCATCTCCTCTGAGAGCAGTCTGTCGGCGGCTCCGCCGCCGGTCACCGCCCGAAACAGCGTTTCGAAGCGGGCGGCGATCGCGCGGTTGCGGATGACGGGATGCGCGATTTCCGATCGCCCTGCCCTGCCGTCGCCGATCTCCTGCGACAGACCGGTGACGATCGCGGGATCGAAATAGAGGATGCGCCAGGATCGTCCCTTTCCGATCGGCGTGCCGTCATGCACCTCGTTCGGATTGACCGTGATGATGTCGCCGGCCTCTGCCTCCACCATGCCGCGGCCGCTCAGCGACTTCTGCGCCCCTGATGAGACGAGGCCGATACCGAACTGCTCATGCGTGTGCCTGCTGAAGCTGTGATGCGTTTCCGCTTCCACCGCTTCGACGCCCGTCAGCCCCGAGCGCAACATCCTGAACTGGTTTTTCGCCATCGTCTGTCCGCAGGTCCGACCGCCAAGCACTGTGCCAGCGGCGCGGAGAGGACGCAACGCCTAGAAGAACTCGTCGAGCAGCCGATAATAGGCGAGCCTCGCCGGATCCGGCGCCGGCATGCCGTAGCGATTAAGGAAGGGCTGCACCAGCGCCTCGCCGAAATTGGAGGCGAGGCTGCGGCAGGCGAGCGCGATATCCTGGTAGCGGTCGGCGACGCCGAGGCGGCTGCAGTCGATGTAGCCGGAAAATCCCTCTTCGGAGGCGATGAAATTCGGAAGGCAGGCGTCGCCATGGGTAACGACGAGATCCTCGTGGCCCGGCTTTCCGCTTTCGAGTTCGGCAAACAGGGCTTCGGCACTCTTTCCAAGCCGCGCCTGATCGAAATCGGTCTCGTCGACGATCCCGGCCTGCATCCGCGCTTTCGCCGCCGCAATGCGTCTCTCCAACCGGTGATCGAAGGGACAGGAGGCAATCGGCAGGCGATGCAGGTCGAGAAGGGCTGCGGCCAGCAGTTCCACCCTTGCAAGCGGCGTCAGCGCCGATGCGCTGGCAAGGTTGGTTCCCGGCAGGGCGCTGATCAGCAGCCAGTTGCGCTCGCCGTCGCTTTCCCAGGCGATGACATCGGGACAGGGTAGAGCGGCGGCCTTCAGCCAGCCGAGCCGGGCCGCTTCATCGGCAAGCTCGCCGAACGGCCCCGCCTGCTCGACCTTCAGATAGAGAGCCGGCAAGCCCTCGCCTTCCAGCCGAAAGACGCTTGCCGCCGACCGGCCGAGCGCATCCCGCTCCATCCGGTAGCCGGATAGGCGCGCCGCAAGCTCAGCAGGCAATCTCTCGGAGATTATCAATGAAATGTTTCGGCGGGCGCAGCTTCGAGAAGGATCTCGAAAGCTTCTTCCAGAGCCGCCACCAGAATATCGGTCAGCTCGTCGCCTTTGTTCTCCAGGAACAGCGCGCTGATGGCTTCATCCTGACGCTCTAGAAAACGCTCGATCTCGTTCGACATATCATTTGTCCTCTTCTTCACCGGAAACATCACGGCCATGAGAAGAGGCTAGGTGCGGTTCCTTGCGCGTGGCTTGTTCCCGATGAGACGCAATCCGGGATCGGTAGGACTAGTCACGAATGTCATACTTCGCATACTGGCTGCGGGGGATCAATCCACCAACTTCGTGGGCAAACGACACGACTTTCGTGGCTTCCTCATCCAACTCGCAACGGAAGCGAACATGGTACCAGCCTTTGGCTGTGCCAAAGGCTGCATCCGGCACATCAAGGACGGTCCCGCTTCGCAATCCTAAACTAGGCAATGCGGACGGGAAATAACTCGGCGAACCATGAAGGAGTTGGCCCTGAAGCTCGGTAGCGCAAAGCGTGGCCACTCGGCCTTTGCGCGGAAGGCCATCGATCGCAGTCTGCGCCAGCAAATTGCCATCCCCCATGCGAGAGTACAGCGTTTTTGCCTTGGGCAGATCGTTGTTTTTAGAGACCGTTTTCGGCTCGTCAGCAGTTTTCTGCTCCGGCGGCTTGGCCTGCTCGATACTGGTCGTGGCTTCGCCAGACACGTCCGTCGGCGACCCATTGGGCTTCGGAGAAACGTCTGTTGTCCCAACCTCTGGAAGCTTCACATCGTCTGGGACGGGCTTTGAAGCAGGCGTCTCTGTTTCAGGTTTTTCCGCAGCAGCCTGTGTCGGCATCTGCTGCCGTCCCGCATCGTGCTCCGGCGGAGTTAATGCGGGTTTGACTTCGCCTTGAGAAGATTTTCCTGCTACCGAATTTTCGGGGCCGCGATTCTTATCGCCAAACCCGATGACAGGGTTGAGGGTCGGCATCGGCTTCGCCTGCTCAGGCACTTTCTTAGCCGGCGGTGGAGGTGGTGGCGGCGGTGGCGGTTTCTTCTTAGCCTCTTCCGGCGGCTTCGGGTCCGGTGGCTTTACCTCGGGCTTGGGCTCCGGCTTCTTCTCCTCCGGCGGCGGAACGAGTTCCACCTTGACGCTCTCGTCTTCAGCAGGTTTCGGCTCAATCTTCGGCAGCCCGAAAATGAGAAGTGCAACGATGGGGACATGCAGAAGCACGGACGCGACAACGCCCCAGCGGATTTCAGGCCGCTGTTTTGCCGTTTCGTGATTCGTCTCCGCCAGTTCCACCTCGTCTGTCACAGCGCCGATGTGGCCTCTAAAGCCGGCAGCATCAAGCCACAAAAGCAAAAAACTGCGTGATCGCCATCGCCGTCACTGGTCGGCGGCTCCATCGTCGGCCACCAGATCGTGCTCCTGCCATTCGGCCTGCGGAATGGCATCGCCGAGGAGAAAGGCGAAGGACACCACCTTGCCGGAGCCGGCATCGAGCCCGCATTTGAACTGGATGTTGTACCATTTGCGCTGGCTGCGGAAGGCGCCGCCCCTCACCTCGACGCTATTGCCGCGGACTTTCTCAGCCGCCATCGCATAGGGCGCAAGCGCATCGGGACGCATATCGGGCCGCGCCCGGCGGACCTGCTCCATCGCCTCTAGGTCGCAGAGCTGCAGATTGCGCTCGCCGCCGGCAAGGCCACGCAGCGCTTCGCGGGCGCGCCGGCTGCGCGGATCCGATAACACCGTCTCCGAATACAGCCGGTCCGCCTCAACGAAGGCATCAGGCTTCGGCGGCACAGCAGCGACGGAAGCCACTTCGGGCGACGTCACGACCGCCGGCGCCTTCTCTTGATGCGGCGGAGCGATCTCTCGGGCGGCCGCGCTCACATCCGGCTTTGGCGCAATGCGCGCAGGCGTCGCGACCGGCTGCGCTGTCGCCGAAGGTTTGGCCGCCTCGAGAACGATATCGACCGTAATGCCCTCGTCCGTCAGCGGCGCCGGCGGCTCAGGTCTCGGAAGCAGCAGGAGCAGCAGCGCGAGCATGACGGCATGCAGCGCGAACGAGGCGAGAGCGCCCCGCTCGATGCCTTCCTCCCGATTTTCCCATGCCAATTCCATCGCTCAGGAAACAGCTGTCGGGCAATCGAAGGCGACCATGAAACCCAGGAACACTTTCATAAGAGCCTGCCGATGCACCACGAGGAATGAAGAGCAGAGCGACAGTGCCAGTCTGACGCGAGTTGCGCAACCTTATGATCGCCGATAGCGGTCCCTTGTCGCGAACAACGTCGCGATCAACCAAGCGAGCCGATGATCTCGCGATAGGCGGCCTCCGGAAATGCCTTCAGTGTCTGGGTGCGGACATTGCCGCCCATCGCCAGCGAGAGGCCGAACCGCGCCATGACGGCATCGTCGGGCGCTTCGCAGACAGCCACCATGTCGTGGCCGCCCATCGTCAGAAAGAACTGGTTGAAGGAGCCGCCCATGTCGCCGAGCAGTTTCTTCGCCGCATCCAGCCGCTTTGACGAGTCGCGAACGTTGCGCACACCTTGGTCCGTCCAATTGATCAAGACAATGTAAGTGGTCATCTCGCACCTCCCAACGGAGGATTCGCCCGACACGGGCATGCGTCGGTCCTCGCTCGCGCATCGCGATCGATTTCCTCCCCCGTGGCCGGACTATAATCTTGTCACCACCGAGCGACAAGAAAGCCGCCGGGATCATTGGTATTAGGCGTGTCGCCCGAAAGTGTGGAGCCGTTGGAAATAACCGCCTGCAGGTGAAACAAAGACCAGAAGCAAAAAGCCGGGCACAAGCCCGGCTTCCGCAATCGTAGAAGTCTTGTCGCCCTCAGCTGTCCAGGAAGCTTCTGAGCTTTCTCGAGCGGCTCGGATGCTTCAGCTTGCGCAGCGCCTTCGCCTCGATCTGGCGGATACGTTCGCGGGTGACCGAGAACTGCTGGCCGACTTCTTCGAGCGTGTGGTCGGTGTTCATGCCGATGCCGAAGCGCATGCGGAGCACACGTTCCTCGCGCGGCGTCAGCGAGGCGAGAACGCGGGTCGTCGTCTCGCGCAGGTTCGCCTGGATGGCCGCGTCGATCGGCAGAAGCGCATTCTTGTCCTCGATGAAATCGCCGAGATGCGAATCCTCTTCGTCGCCCACCGGGGTTTCGAGCGAGATCGGCTCCTTGGCGATCTTCAGGACCTTGCGGACCTTTTCGAGCGGCATGGCAAGCTTTTCGGCCAGTTCTTCCGGCGTCGGCTCGCGGCCGATCTCGTGCAGCATCTGGCGCGAGGTACGGACGATCTTGTTGATCGTCTCGATCATGTGCACCGGAATACGGATCGTGCGGGCCTGGTCGGCGATCGAGCGGGTGATCGCCTGACGGATCCACCACGTCGCATAGGTCGAGAACTTGTAACCGCGGCGGTATTCGAACTTGTCGACCGCCTTCATCAGGCCGATATTGCCTTCCTGAATGAGGTCGAGGAACTGCAGGCCGCGGTTCGTGTATTTCTTGGCGATGGAGATGACGAGGCGAAGGTTCGCTTCGACCATTTCCTTCTTGGCGATGCGCGCTTCGCGCTCGCCCTTCTGCACCATGTGCACGATGCGGCGGAATTCCGAGATCGAAATGCCGGTTTCGGTCGCCAGATTCTGGATCTCCTGGCGGATATCGCGGATCGTCGTGTTTTCGCCGCGGGCAAATTCCTTCCAGCCGCGGGCGGCCAGATTGCCGATCGACTTCATCCAGTTCGGATCGAGCTCGGCGCCCTGGTACTGTTCCAGGAAGCTGTCGCGCTTGACGCCGTAGGATTCGGCCAGACGCAGCAGACGGCCTTCGTTGGAAACCAGGCGCTTGTTGATGTCATAGAGCTGCTCGACCAGCGCGTCGATGCGGTTCTGATTCAAGGACAGAGACTTGACCGCCTTGATCAGTTCATCCTTGAGCTCCTTATAGCGGCGCTCCTGGGCAGTCGACAGCGTCCCGGAAGCCGACAGGCGCTGCTCGACCTGCTGGTCCTGCAGCTTGCGCAGCTTCTTGTAGGTCTCGGCGATCGTATCCAGCGTCTCCATCACCTGCGGGCGAAGCTCGGCTTCCATGGCCGCCAGCGAAAGGTTGGATTCGTCCTCGTCCTCTTCCTCCTCCTCGGGAGGCAGGCCCTCGCCGCCGACATCGGTGATGTCGTCGTCGCCGGAGCGGGCGCGGCGGGTCTTTTCCTTCTCCTCGGCGGCCTTGCGGTCGGCCTCGATCTTCTCGGGGCTCTGGAACTGCGGGGCAGCCTTGGCTTCGGGACCGGAATAGGTCGTTTCGAGATCGATGATCTCGCGCAGCAGCGTCGTGCCTTCGTTGAGTTCGTCGCGCCAGATGATCAGCGCCTGGAAGGTCAGCGGGCTCTCGCAGAGGCCTGCGATCATCGTTTCGCGGCCGGCCTCTATGCGCTTGGCGATCGCGATTTCGCCCTCGCGGGAGAGCAGCTCCACCGAGCCCATCTCGCGCAGATACATGCGAACGGGATCGTCGGTACGGTCGGTCGGTTCTTTCTTTTTGGCAGTCGCAAGCGCAGTGCCGCTTGAGGGGGCGAGTTCGCCGCCTTCGCTCTCTTCGTCGCCGCCGCTATCGTCGTCATCGCCGCCGCCGGCAGCGCCGGCTTCCTCGGCTTCCTCGTCCTCGATGACGTTGATGCCCATGTCCGACAGCATCGACATCGTGTCTTCGATCTGCTCGGACGTCACTTCTTCGGACGGCAGGACCGCATTGAGCTCGTCCATCGTCACATAGCCGCGCTTCTTGGCGGCCTTGATCATCTTCTTGACCGCGTCGTCGGAAAGATCGAGAAGAGGGCCGTCGCTTGCGCCGTCGCGTTCGACTTCCGCGTCTTCGTTCTCTTTGACCTTGGTTGCCATTTATATCGTCGCCTTCCTGACGCTATCCAATCTCGCTACGGTGAATGGGCCGTCTCAGGGCCAGACGCGTCGCTCGCGCCGCCCTCGAATCACCTTTGCCCACCTAACGGGATGACATTTAAAGCCTGATTAACCACGATAGCCGGCACCGGACAGCAAAGCTTTTTTGCTTTTGGATTTCCGGCCATGGTTGCGCGATCCGCCTTGACCCAGTTCACCGTTTCAACAAGTCGAACGGTGATTCCCACATTTTTTGCTCTCGTCAAGCTTTTCCACAAAAAAAGCCCACGAAAAATCGGAAAAAGCCTTATCCACAGGCTTTGAACCGCGGCAGCGATTGCGAACCTTATTTAAGAGGCGGCAAACAAAAGACAAGGGCAGCAAGAATTTTGCCTGCTGCGCCAGTTGTTTCTGCCGTTTTGCAGTCCTGCCGGCGATCTATTCGCCTCTGTCCGGACGAATATTGGCTATTTTGCCTTGCCGTCATAGGCCGTCACCGTCAGCGTACCGAGATCGATCGCCGGAATGCAGCGCAGATTGACCGAGGCCATCGCCGCACCGTTCGGGCTCACACCCTCCCCGAACGGCGCGATGCCGCAATTGGCGCAGAAGTGATGCCGGATGACATGTCTGTTGAAAGTATAGGTCGAGAGTTTCTCTTCCGGCGTCTTCAGCACCAGCTTGTCGCGCGGCACGAAGGCCAGAAGCCCGCCGCGCCGGCGGCAGAGCGAACAGTTGCAATCGAGCGCTTCGGTGAATTCGCCTTCGACCTCGAAAGCCACGTTGCCGCAATGGCAGCTTCCTTCATAAATCATGCCTTCCTCCTCACATCCAATCCATGACGACCTTGCCTGAGTTGCCCGACCGCATCGCCTCGAAGCCGTCGCGAAATTCGCCGATCTTGATGCGATGAGTAATGATCGGCGCCAGATCGAGGCCGCCCTGGACGAAGGCGATCATCTTGTACCAGGTCTCGAACATTTCGCGGCCGTAAATGCCCTTGAGATTGAGCATCTTGAAGATCACCTTGTTCCAGTCGATCTCGAAACCGGCCGGCGCGATGCCGAGAATGGCGATCTTGCCGCCATTGTTCATCTTGTCGATCATGTCGCGAAAGGCGGGGGCCGCGCCCGACATTTCGAGCCCGACGTCGAAGCCCTCGGTCATGCCGATCGCCTTCATCACATCGGCCAGATTTTCCTTGGAGGCATCGACGACATGGTCGATGCCGAGCTTGCGCGCCAGATCCAGCCGGTGCGGATTGATATCGGTGATGACGACCTTGCGGGCGCCGGAACGTTTGGCGACCAGCGCCCCCATGATGCCGATCGGCCCGGCACCGGTGACGAGCACGTCCTCGCCGACGAGATCGAAGGAGAGCGCAGTGTGCACGGCATTGCCGAACGGATCGAAGATCGCGGCGATTTCGTCCGAGATATCGTCCGGGATCGGCACCACATTGCTTTCGGGAATGCAGACGAACTCGCCGAAGGAACCCGGCCGATTGACGCCGACGCCGAGCGTGTTGCGGCAAAGATGCCCCCTGCCCGCCCGGCAGTTGCGGCACTTGCCGCAGACGATATGGCCCTCGCCGGAAACCCGCTCGCCGACATGATAACGGGTGACCGCCGAACCGATCTCGGCGATCTCGCCGGAAAATTCATGGCCGACGACCATCGGCACCGGGATCGTCTTCTGCGCCCACTGGTCCCAGTTCCAGATATGCACGTCGGTGCCGCAGATCGCCGATTTCTTCACCCGGATCAGCACATCGTTCGGCCCGACCTCCGGCACCGGCACGTTCTCCATCCAAAGCCCGACTTCCGGCTTCGCTTTGACCAGCGCCTTCATCATGTTCGACATATCTGTGTTCCTTGGCTCCGTATCTGTCGCAGCCCCTCATCCGCCTGCCGGCACCTTCTCCCCGCGCGCGGGGAGAAGGGGTATGTCGCACCGGCTTCGTCAACCCTCGACGCTGCGTTTGGCAGGTCCCCTCTCCCCGTTTTTGACGGGGAGAGGGTTAGGGTGAGGGGCAAACCCCATGCTCAAATCACACCCAGTTCCCGCCCAGCTTCGGCAAAGGCCGCAATCGCCCGCTCCACATCCCCCTTCGAATGCGCCGCCGACATCTGTGTGCGGATGCGAGCCTGGCCTTTCGGCACGACCGGGAAGGAAAAGCCGATGACATAAATGCCCTTCTTCAGCATCAGCCCCGCCATGTCCTGCGCCAGCTTGGCATCGCCCAGCATGACCGGGATGATCGGATGGCCTTGCCCGGCGAGCGTGAAGCCAAGCTTGGTCATCTCGCTGCGGAAGAGATCGGCATTATCAGACAGGCGCTTGCGCAAGGCATCGCCGTTTTCGATCAGGTCGAAGACTTTCAGCGAAGCAGCCGCGATAACGGGCGCCAGCGTATTCGAGAACAGATAGGGCCGCGAGCGCTGCCGCAGCCATTCGACGATCTCCGCCTTGGCCGAGGTATAACCGCCGGAAGCGCCGCCAAGCGCCTTGCCCAGCGTGCCGGTAATGATGTCGATCCGGCCCTCGACGCCGCAATATTCCGGCGAGCCGCGGCCATTCCTGCCGACGAATCCGACCGCATGGCTGTCGTCGACCATGACCATCGCACCATATTTCTCGGCGAGATCGCAGACGCCGCCGAGATTGGCGATGATGCCGTCCATCGAGAAGACGCCGTCGGTGGCGATCAGCTTGAAGCGGCTGCCTTCGGCCTTTTTCAGCTCCTCTTCCAGCGCCGCCATATCATTGTTGGCGTAGCGGAAGCGCTTGGCCTTGGAGAGACGCACGCCATCGATGATCGAGGCGTGGTTCAGCGCGTCGGAAATGATCGCATCCTCTTCGCCGAGCAGCGTTTCGAATAGGCCGCCATTGGCATCGAAACAGGAGGAATAGAGGATCGTGTCTTCCATGCCGAGGAAGGAGGAGATGCGGGCTTCGAGCTGCTTATGCTCCTCCTGCGTTCCGCAGATGAAGCGCACCGAGGCCATGCCGTAGCCATAGCGGTCGAGCGCCCGCTTGCCGGCCGCGGCCAATTCCTCATTGTCGGCGAGGCCGAGATAGTTGTTGGCGCAGAAATTCAGCACGCGCTCGCCGGAGATAACGGCGATTTCGCCAGCCTGCTTCGAGGTGATGACGCGTTCGGACTTGTAGAGGCCGGCATCCCTGAGAGAGGCCAGTTCAGATTGCAGGTGGGAGAGAAATGCTTTTGTCATTGTAAGCGGCCTTTTCTCCAAAACATTCTCCGATCGGCGCTGCAATTAGCACAAAGCAAGTGCAGATGTCGCCGATCCGGTACGAAATATTTTCGTCGCCAAAGACCGCGGACTACTGGTCGTGCGAGAGAATGATCTCCAGGAACGCATCGCCATAGCGCTCGAGCTTCGACTGGCCGACACCCGATATGCCCAGCAACTCCTTGCGGCTCCTCGGCCGTTCGGTGGCAAAGGCGATCAGCGTCGTATCGGGGAAGACGACATAGGGCGGCACGCCGAGCGATTTGGCGATCGACATGCGCTCGGCCCTGAGAGCCTCGAAGAGACTGCCGTCTGCGCCGGACAGGCCCGATTTGCGCTCGCTGCGCTCGGCCTTCTTCGTGCGCCGTTCCGAGGCCGGCCGGTCCTTGCGGAAGAACACCTGCCGCTCGTGCTTGAAGACGGCGCGCGCTTCCGGCTCCAGCTTCAGCGCCCCGTAGGCATCGTGGTCGATACGGATCAACCCCATGGCCAGCAGCTGACGGAAGACCGATTGCCAGGTGCGCGCCGGAAAATCCTTGCCGGCGCCGAAAACAGGCATATCGACATGGCCGAAACGTTCGGTCTTCTCATTGGCATTGCCGACGAGGACGTCGATGACATGGCCGGCGCCGAAACGTTCGCCGGTCCGGTAGACGGCGGCCAGCGCCTTGATCGCTGCTTCCGTGCCCTCCCAGGTCTCGACCGGCTTCAGGCAGGTGTCGCAATTGCCGCATTGGCCGGCATGAGCCTCGCCGAAATGGGCAAGGATCGCCTGCCGGCGGCAGGAAGCGGTCTCGCAGATTGCCAGCAAGGCGTTAAGCTTGGCGCGCTCGACCCGCTTGATCTCGTCGGCGGCATTGCCCTCATCGATCATCCGGCGGCGCTGGATGACATCGGCCATGCCATAGGCCATCCAGACCTCAGACGGCAGGCCGTCGCGCCCGGCACGCCCGGTCTCCTGGTAATAGGCTTCCACCGATCCCGGCAGATCGAGATGGGCGACATAACGGACATTCGGCTTGTCGATGCCCATGCCGAAGGCGACAGTAGCGACCAGGCAGAGGTTTTCCTCCTTGAGGAAAGCGTCCTGATTGGCGTCGCGAACGGCCCTGTCCATGCCGGCATGATAGGCACGCGCGCGGATGCCCTGCCCGTTCAGCCACTCGGCCGTGTCCTCGACCTTGGCGCGTGACAGGCAATAGACGATGCCGCTGTTTCCCTTGTGACCGGAGAGAAACCGCAGGAGCTGCTGGCGCGGCTGGTCGCGCTCGACGATCTCGTAGGCGATGTTCGGCCGGTCGAAGCTGGTGGTGAAGACCTCGGCATTGTCGAGCCCCAGCCGCTCGATGATATCGTCGCGCGTATGCGGATCGGCCGTTGCCGTCAGCGCCACCCTGGGCACGCCGGGATATTGCTCGCCGAGACGGCCGAGCTCGCGATATTCCGGCCGGAAATCATGGCCCCATTGCGAAACGCAATGGGCCTCGTCGATGGCAAACAGCGCGATCTTTTCATTGGCGATCAGCTCGCGGAAACCGTCGGTCAGGATGCGCTCGGGTGTGACGTAGAGAAGATCGAGCTTGCCCGCCGAAAGCGCCCGGCGAACCTCGACGAATTCCTCGCGCGACAGCGATGAATTGAGCGCTGCGGCCCGGATGCCGAGCTGCTTCATCGCCTCGACCTGATCGCGCATCAGTGCAATCAGCGGCGAAACGACGATGCCGACGCCGTCCCGGCAGAGCGCCGGGATCTGGAAACACAGCGATTTGCCGGCCCCTGTGGGAAAGAGCACCACCGCATCGCCGCCGGAAACCAGATGTTCGACCACCTGCTGCTGCTTGCTGCGGAAGGAGGAATAGCCATAGACCTGCTTCAACACCTCGAGCGGCGCGCGGCCGGCGGAAAACAGCGCATCGGAAGCGGAAAAGCCCGGTTCATTGCGTTCGGTCAGCGACATCAGTGGTTCGCCGCCCCTTTGACGCGGCCGGAAAGCACGCCGAAGCCGTCGATGATCGCCTCCTGATTCTCCAGGCGCACGCCTTCGAAATGCACTTCCTGCTGCGCCCGCATCAGCTGAACGATCGCCTCGCCGTCGCCGGCTTCGGTCGCCAGCGCAATCTCGCGTTCGAGTTCCATCTTCTGCCGGCGCAGCGCCTTCGCGCGTTTGTGAAAGGCGAGCGCCTGGCGGTAGCCCTCACGCGCATCCTCCATCGCCGCCTCTTCGGTCGCCGTCCAGAGCCGCGCATTGCGCACCTGCTGGTCGAGGCTCTTGATGAGCGGACCGAAACCTTCGAATTCCAGCCGCTCCGTCAGATATTCGCGCGTCAGGTGCGGGCCGGCGACGGCAGCGGCCGCCCCCAGCATCGCCGACCAGAGCCGCTGCAGCTCGCGGCTGTCATATTCGATTGCAGCGATCTCGTCATAATCGTCGATCATCAGGGCCGGATGATTGACGACGGTCAGCGCCAGCACGCTTTCGCGCAGCGCCGTAATGTCCCGATGTCCGCGCACGGGGCCCGAGCGGGCGAGCCGGTCGGAAATGAGGCTGGGGCTTTTCGGCCCTGCCTTGCCGGCATTGTCGCGGCCGTTCCGGGAATTGCCGTTGCCGTTGAAACCGCGGCGCTCGCCGCTGCCGCGGTTCTGGAACTGCGGCTGGAAGAAGGTGTTCAGCCGGTCGCGTATATCCTGCTGGTAGTGACGGCGCACATTCTCGTCGGCGATGACGGCGACCAGCTGCTTCAGCCGCGCTTCAAGCTCGGCGCGCGCCTCGGGCGTGTCGAATTTGCCGGTATTGACCTCGCGGCTCCACAGCATCTCCGAAAGCGGCTTTGCCTGGCTCATCACCTTGTCGAAGGGCGCGCGGCCTTCGTCGCGCACGAGGTCGTCCGGGTCCTTGCCATCAGGCAGAAGCGCGAAGCGGACGGAACGGCCGGGCTTCAGATGTGGCAGCGCCAGTTCGGCGGCGCGATTGGCGGCGCGGATGCCGGCGCCGTCACCGTCGAAGCAGAGCACCGGCTGCGGCACCATCTTCCAGAGCAGCTCGAGCTGATTTTCGGTGAGCGCCGTGCCGAGCGGCGCGACGGCATTCTCGACGCCCGCCTGATAAAGCGCAATCACATCCATATAACCTTCGACGGCGATGATGGTGCCGCTCGCATTGTCGTCCTGATCGCCGCGGCCAGGGCCCTGGATGGCGCGGCGGGCGCGGGCGAAATTGTAAAGCACATTGCCCTTGTGGAAGAGTTCCGTCTCGTTGGAGTTCAGATATTTCGCCGGCGCGTCGGCCGACATGGCGCGGCCGCCGAAGGCGATCACCTTTTCCCGCGACGAGAGGATCGGAAACATGATGCGGTCGCGGAAGCGGTCGTAAGAAACCGGCACGTTTTCATGGACGACCAGGCCGCAGGCCTCGATCTGCTCCTTGGTGACGCCCTTGCCGGCGAGGAATTCCTTCAGCGCATTGCGGCTGTCGGGCGCATAACCGAGACGGAAAGTCTCGATGGTGCGCCCGGTCAGCCCGCGGTCGCGCAGATAGGCGCGCGCTCTCGCCCCGTTGGCCGTCTGCAACTGATCCTGGAAAAATTGTGTCGCCATTTCCATGACGTCGATCAGCGAGCCCCGCTCCTTCTCGCGCTTCTCCATCACAGGATCGGCAAGCGGCATCGGAACGCCTGCCATATCGGCGATCTGCTGCACCGCCTCGGGAAAACTCAAGCCCTCCAGCTCGGTGAGGAAGCGGAAGTGGTCGCCGGTGACGCCGCAGCCGAAGCAGTGATAGCGACCCTTCCGGTCCTCGCAGTGGAAGCTCGGCGATTTCTCTCCATGGAACGGGCAGCAAGCCCAGTAATCGCCGCGCGACACGTTGGTCTTGCGTTTATCCCAGCTCACGCGGCGCGCGATCACGTTCGAAATCGGAACGCGGTCGCGAATATCATCGAGAAAGGTGTTGGAAAAGCGCATCTATACCTCTTGGCCAGCCTCCATATAAGCTGGTTTGCCGCTCCACGCCACGAAACTTGTCACCAAAACCCGCTATTCACAGGCAAGTGCACCCGTCCCCGGCGGCGTCGGTTATCCAATCAAAAACACGTTATCGCCCCCTGCGACAGGGTGCGACATTATTGTCTTTCAAGCGTTGAAATTCCGCCGCCGTAAATGTCTCGGCAAGCGTGGCGGCCCTTGATGGAGCCGAATTAAATCGTTTTAAAACAGCCACTTATCGTCTGCATCGATTGAACGGCCTTATCCCGCCGCCGCCAGCCGAACCTTCGCTTCGACGGCTCTAAAAACGACGTTTTCGGCAATCATTATTTTTTTGTAATTTGAATAAGCCGCCAGCCCGCAATAGGTTCGATCTCAACAAAGCGATCCCCAAGCGAAGCACCATCCCTACCCCCGGCGCCGCTTCGCAAGGGTGCCTTTGCAAACACCCTCCGGCTTGGGCCTCGGCCCTGCGTGCCGGTGGAAGCAAAGAGCAAGAAGGCAGGAGCGCCCCCAGCTCCTGCCTTCTTAAATTTTAAGCTCCCTTGCGACAACTCTCCCTTTGAAATTAACCGCTTATAGACAAAACCGTTGACAGGCGGCGCTTGCATGAAAGATGTATGCGCCGAACTCCTGGACCTCTCCAAATGGCTTTTACCGCGGACAATCTCGCAGCAGACGATCGCTTTCTCGCGGCGATCCTCAATTGCGCCGATCAGATGCTCTCGATCTATCGCGAGAGCCCTCGCATCGCCTCGATCTTCGCCGCGCAGCAGCGCTGGCTGATGGCCCATGCCGGCTTCGCGCTTCATTACGGCCACCCCGACGACGGCAGGAGCGGCGGCCTCTATTCCGGCCGGTTCATCGATTTCTCGGTCAGGAACGACATCGCCAGCCGCAACACGGCTGCGGCCTTCATGCAGGAAATGCTGGCTTACCGCTTCCTGCGAACGGTTCCCGGCCCCGACAAGCGCACACGCTATCTGGAACCCACGGAGATCGCCGAACAGCATTTCACCCGATGGCTCGTCGCCCATGTGATGATCCTCGACAGTCTCGACGGCGGTGGACGCGCCGACAGGATCACCGCCGATCCCGCGGCAATGATGGCCGCCATCCAACCGCGGATCGCCAAGGCGATTATCGGCAGCGAAGCGGTGCGCAATCCGGGGCCTACCTTCAATCTTTTCAACTGGGCAAATACCGGCGGGCTGGTGATGGATTACCTGATCTCGCGCCTTCCGCAATTTCCCCGGACGGCCGAACGCGTCGTGGTCGGCCCGCTGTCGCTCCGGGAAATCCGCGAGCAGTTCATGATCTCCAACACCCACCTGAAGCGGCTTCTGACGCAGGCAGCGACCATGGAAAGCGTCGGCTGGACCGAGCCCTCCCGCAAGGGCGACTTCTGGCTGTCGGGCCGCTTCATCATGGAATATTGGAATTATCAGGCGGCGAAGTTCGCCATCATCGATGCCGCCGCCGAAGCAGTGCTCGGGCCTGCGGTTCAGGACGAACCGCAGGCGAGACGGGTGGTGTGAGACTTATCCGTTCAGCAGTTCCTTGACGGTCGCCGACGCCTTGGCGAAATCCATCTGGCCGGCATAACGCTCCTTGAGCGCCGCCATCACCTTGCCCATGTCCTTGACACTCGAGGAACCCGTCTCCGCGATAACGGCCGAAATATTGGCGCGCACCTCACCATCAGAAAGCTGCTTCGGCATGAAATCCTGGATGACGGTGATTTCGGCGCGCTCTTTTGCGGCAAGCTCCGGCCGTGAATTCTCCTCGTAGATCTTGGCCGATTCGTCGCGCTGCTTCACCATCTTGGCGAGGATCTGCAGGATCTCGTCCTCGCTCGCCTGCTCCTTGCCGGTGCCGCGATTGGCGATATCGCGGTCCTTGATCGCAGCCTGAATCAGCCGGACGGTGGAAAGCCGCTCCGAATCCTTGGCCTTCATCGCCTCTTTGAGCTGGGTGGCGAGTTGATCGCGCAGCATGGTCTTTTCTCCTTTTTTGATGCCGCTTCATAAACCACGCCGATGCGGCGGATCAAATAAATTGCGCGATCGGCGGGATAAAGGGCAGGAAAACAGCCGCAATCTCGGCTACAAAGAGTTGACCGTAAGCGATTGCGTGGCTATCTACCGCCACCTGCACCAAAATTCGTGATCAGGCCTGAAGACGCGCGGCTTAGCCGTGCCCACACGCCTGCGAGATCAAATGGCGACGAGCGCGGCAACGCGCGCCGACCGCCGGAAACGGGATGAAGATGACCGCGACAGCACCCTGGACAATCGAAAAGCCGACCGCCCTGCTCGTTCTCGCCGACGGCACGGTGATCGAAGGCAAGGGCATCGGCGCTACCGGCAAGGTGCAGGCCGAAGTCGTCTTCAACACGGCGCTGACCGGCTACGAAGAGATCATGACCGACCCTTCCTATCTCGGCCAGATCGTCACCTTCACCTTTCCCCATATCGGCAATATCGGCACCAACGATGAAGACATCGAGGATCTGACGCCTGCCGCCCGCCACGGCGCCGTCGGGGTCATCTTCAAGGCCGACATCACCGAACCGTCGAACTACCGTGCCGCCAAGCATCTCGATCAATGGCTGAAGGCACGCGGTATCATCGGCCTCTGCGGCATCGATACGCGCGCGCTGACCGCCTGGATCCGTGAGAACGGCGCCCCGAATGCGGTGATCGCCCACGATCCGAACGGCGTCTTCGACATCGAGACGCTGAAGGCCGAAGCCAAGGCCTGGAGCGGCCTCGAAGGTCTCGACCTTGCCAAGGTCGCTTCGTCGGGTCAGTCCTCGCAATGGACGGAGACCCCGTGGGTCTGGAACGAAGGTTACGGTGAACTCGGCGCAGCGGATGCGAAATACCACGTCGTCTGCCTCGACTACGGCGTCAAGCGCAACATCCTGCGCCTGTTTGCCGGCCTCGACTGCAAGGTGACCGTCGTGCCGGCAGCAACGAGCGCGGAAGACGTGCTCGCCATGCAGCCGGACGGCATCTTCCTGTCGAACGGCCCGGGCGACCCGGCGGCAACCGGCGAATATGCCGTGCCCGTGATCAAGACGCTTGTTAAAACCGATATTCCGGTCTTCGGCATCTGCCTCGGCCACCAGATGCTGGGCCTCGCCCTCGGCGCCAAGACCGAGAAGATGCATCAGGGCCATCACGGCGCCAACCACCCGGTCAAGGACCATACGACGGGCAAGGTCGAGATCGTCTCGATGAACCACGGCTTCGCGATCGACTCGAGGTCGCTGCCCGATGGCGTTGAAGAGACTCATATTTCGCTCTTCGACGGCACCAATTGCGGCCTGCGCGTGCTCGGCAAGCAGGTCTTCTCCGTCCAGCACCATCCGGAAGCCTCCCCCGGCCCGCAGGACAGCCACTATCTCTTCCGCCGCTTCATCAACATGGTGCGCGAAAAGAAGGGCGAACCGGCGCTCGCCGAACGCTGATTTCAATACCGCCCATTTCAGATGAAGGCTCGTCCCAGGCGAGCCTTTTTCTTTGCCCGCATATTGACCTCAACTTAACTTGAGGAACTACAGAAGCGACTGCAGACATCTCATGCAGGAGAAAAATGGATGAGCGGAGCTTTCTTTCGAGTCGACAAGTTCATCGTGCCGGTGGCAGCGCGCGAGGAATTCCTGGTCAATGTGATGATGACCCACAAGGTGCTGGAGGCCCAGGAAGGCTTTATCGATCACACGGTGCTGGAACAGATCGCCGGTCCCGGCGAATACAATTTCGTGACGATTGCCCAATGGGAAAGCGCTGATGTCGTCGAGCGCGTGCGGGCGGCCGTTGCAGCCGCCCACAAGGCTGCGAATTTCGATCCGCAGGAATTGTTTGCGCGCCTCGGCATTCGCGCCGATATCGCCAGCTACAAGCCCGTCGCGGCTTGAAGATAAGGGATCGCCGGCTCAGGCCTCGGCGGTCGCCCCCTCGCGGCGAAGCAGAAGGTAGAAGCGTGCGCAGAGCATGACGGCGGCGGCCGCCAGCCCGACGAGGAAGCCGAACCAGATGCCGATGCCGCCGAAGCCCAACGGGAAGGCAAAGGCCCAGGCCAGGAAGAAGCCGATCGGCCAATAGGCGATCAACGCCATGATCATCGGCACGCGCGCGTCCTTGAGGCCGCGCAGCAATCCATTGGCGATCACCTGCAGCCCGTCGACGAGCTGGAAAAGCCCGGCAACGACGATGAGAGGCCCGGCATAGGCAAGCACTTCGGGCGCCTCCGGCGAATTGACGTCGAGGAACCAGCTGCCAAGGAATTGCGGCATGCTGGCAAAGAGCACCGAACCCACCGCTGAGATGGCGCAGGCAAGCATGAGCACCATGATCGAAGCCCGCACCAGCCCATCGTAATCGCCTTGCCCGTGGGCGACGCCGATGCGAACCGTCGCCGCCTGGCTGAGGCCGAGCGGGATCATGAAGGCGATCGAGGCCCATTGCAGGGCGATACCGTGGGCGGCAAGCTCGATCGTGCCGATATAGCCCATCAGCAGCGAGGCCACCGTGAACAGGCTGACCTCGGCAAGGATGGTGACGCTGATCGGGAAGCCGAGCCGGATGACCTCCAGCAGCGCATGCCAGTCGGGCTTCCAGAAACGCACGAAGATCTCGTAGCGCCGCGTTTCCTCCCGCCGCTGAACGAAAGCCAGGATGAAGAGGAAGCCAGCCGTCTGCACGACGACCGAAACGATCGCAGCACCTTCGAGCCCCATCGCCGGAAAGCCGAAATGGCCGAGCACCAGAGCATAGGCGAAGATCGCATTCAGCCCCAGCGTGGCGATCGTGACGTTGAGGATGATGCCCGCCTTGCCGATGGCGCTGACCAGCGCCCGCATGACGTTGAAGAGCAGCGCCGGCAGCACGCCAAACTGGCCGATCATGATATAGCCGTGGGCAAGCCTGGCCACCTCCGGCTTCTGCTGCGCGAAGCGAAGGATCTGCTCCGAATTGAAGAAGGCCGGCTGCATGACAAGCCAGTAGGCGATCACCACCCAGAGACCCATGCGCAGCGACCGGCGCACCGAAACGACGTCGCCGCGGCCATAGGCCTGCGCCACCATCGGAATGACGGCGATGGCAAAACCCGAGCCGAAGATCAGGATGGTGAACAGGAACTGGGCCGACAGCACCATCGCCGCCAGATGTTCGGCGCCGAGACGGCCGACGATCATCACGTCGGTGGTGTTGATACCGAGCTGGGCGAGTTGCGCGCCGATCAGCGGAATGCCGAGCGCCAGCGTTGCACGGAAATGTGCACCCCAACGATTATCGGTTGTCGGCGCAAGCCTGCGCGCGTCGATCGGCGTGTCCATGACACTAGTCCTGTGATTGAAATCGCATCGCCGCAGCTCGCGGCAAAATATCATTCCGGACTTAGATCAAAGCCCGGCGAAGAACTACCCCAAAACAGGCAGATGATGAAAAATTCATCATCACATCAGCATTCCTGATCGATCAACCCGCCGCTTCCAGCGCCTCGGCCGGCTGACGGACCCGGACCCGCACGAGGAATACGCCGGCGGCCACCAGGATGAACAGGGCGGCCGTCAGATAGGGGGCGCCGGCAAAGGTGACCGGTGCCTCGGGTCGGGTGAAATAGCTGAACAACTGCGTGAAGATCAGCGGACCGACAATGGTGGTGATGCTGCTGAGACTGGTCAGCGCGCCTTGCAGCTCGCCCTGCGCCGAGGGCGGCACCTTGCCGGCGGCGATGCTGCGCAACGGCGGATCGGCGACGTTTTCCATCACGGTCGCCACGATCACCACATAGACCACCCAGCCCTCCCAGGCAAAGGCGTAACCGGTCAGCCCTGCAGCCGAAAAACAAAGGCCGAGGAGCGCTGTCTTCCATTCGCCGAGCAGAGGCACGACACGCGGCAATACCAGTCCCATCACCAAGGCAGCGCCGATGCCGTAAATGCCGAGCGACAGGCCGATCTGCCCCTCGCTCCAGCCATAGCGATAGGTCGACACGAACGACCAGACGGAGGGATAGACGGCATGCGCCAGAAAGAACAGGAACATCACGAGGCTGACCCAGCCGATGCCGGGGTAATGGCGCATCTGCCGCAGCGCGCCAAGCGGATTGGCGCGTTTCCACTCGAACTGCCGGCGGTTCTTCGCCTCCAGCGTTTCTGGCAGCAGGAAGCAGGCGGCGATGAAATTGAGAAGCGACAGTGCGGCCGCACCGAGGAACGGCACACGCGGGCCGAATTCGCCGAGGAAGCCGCCGATA
Organism: Rhizobium chutanense; assembly: GCF_002531935.1. Taxonomy (GTDB): domain Bacteria; phylum Pseudomonadota; class Alphaproteobacteria; order Rhizobiales; family Rhizobiaceae; genus Rhizobium; species Rhizobium chutanense. Next base: position 296,161 of record NZ_NWSV01000002.1, read on the forward strand.
ACCGGGCCGATGGTGAAACCGACGCCGAAGGCGATGCCGATCAGCCCGAAATTCTTTGCCCGGTTCTCCTCCGTGCTGATATCGGCGATATAGGCCGAGCAGGTGGCGAAGCTGCCGCCGCTGATGCCGGCGAGCACGCGCCCGACGAACAGCATCCAGAAGCTGGTGGCGATACCGCAGATGAAATTGTCGATCGCAAAGGTCAGCACCGACAGCAGAAGAACCGGCCGGCGGCCGAACCGATCCGACAGGTTTCCGAGCAGCGGCGCAAACAGGAATTGCATGCCGGCATAGACCAGCATCAGCCAGCCGCCGTCAATCGCCGCCTCGCTGACGCTGCCGCCGGTCAATTGTTCCAGATAGGCGGGCAGCACCGGCATGATGATTGCGATGCCGATAATGTCGAGGAAGAGGATGATGAAGACCAGGAAAAGGCCGCGGCGAACGAATTTAGGGTCAAGCATGAGACATCTCTACAGCGGTTGGCTCTGAAAAGACGATCTCGTCGCCGAGAAATGACATAGCTCAGAAAAGAAACCGAAACAATCCGTGAACATTTCAAAGATTTTGATACTGCCGTACGGGAAATTTATGAAACCCCTCAACCGGAGGGCGCTTCTTCAGGAGATCGAGAGCCAGCGCCAAGCTGCGCGCTCCCTTGCAATCGCTGCGACGGCATCCAGATCACTGACAGGAAGATCGCTCATTGTGCATTTCCCCGCACAGCCTGTTCGAGCCCGCCCGATTATCGCCCGAAAACAAAAGCGGTAGAACGGGATCGACAGCGCCGCTCGGGGCGCGCGCGTTCGGACGAAGGAGAAGGCAATGCAGACCTATCGTTTGGGAAAGACCGGACCCGAAGTCTCGGCCATCGGCCTCGGCTGCATGGGCATGTCCGGCATGTACGGTCCCTCCGACCGCGCCGAAAGCATTGCGACGATCCATGCCGCGCTCGATGCCGGCGTCAACCTGCTCGATACCGGCGATTTCTACGGCATGGGTCATAACGAGATGCTGATCGGCGAGGCATTGAAAGGCCGCAGGCGCGAGAATGCCGTCCTCAGCGTCAAGTTCGGCGCGCTCCGCGATCCCGCCGGCGGTTGGGGCGGCATAGACGCCCGCCCAGCCGCGGTGAAAAACTTCCTCGCTTACACGCTGCAGCGCCTCGGCGTTGACTATATCGATATCTACCGCCCGGCCCGCCTCGATCCCAATGTGCCGATCGAGGATACGGTCGGCGCCATCGCCGATATGGTCAAAGCAGGTTATGTCAGGCACATCGGCCTGTCGGAAGTCGGCGCCGATACGATCCGCCGAGCCGCTACCGCTGCCCCGATCGTCGACCTGCAGATCGAATATTCGCTGATCTCGCGCGGCATCGAGGAAAAGATCCTGCCGACGACGCGCGAACTCGGCATCTCGATCACCGCTTACGGCGTGCTCTCGCGCGGCCTGATCAGCGGCCACTGGCAGAAAGGCCAGGCCACGGCCGGCGACTTTCGTACCCATAGTCCACGCTTCCAGGAGGGCAATATCGACCAGAACCTCGCTCTGGTGGAAAAGCTGCGCGAGATCGCCGAGGCAAAGAGCGTCTCCGTCGCCCAGATCGCCATCGCCTGGGTTGCCGCCAAGGGCGAGGATATCGTTCCGATCATCGGCGCCCGCCGCCGCGACCGGCTGAGCGAGGCGCTCGGTTCACGCGCGGTCGAGCTGTCGGCAGAAGATTTCGCCGCCATCGAACGCGCCATCCCGAAGGATGCGGCAGCCGGCGGGCGTTATCCCGAACAGATGCTGAAGCATATGGATAGTGAGAAGTAGGCAAAGGGCGGACTGAAGGGGCTTGAACGTTGCGCCTGGTAAAACCCCTCCCCAACCCCTCCCCACAAGGGGGAGGGGCTTAACCTACCGCCCCGTTTTCCCTATCTGCGACGTTTCGAGTAGAACGAGGCGGGCGCTCCGGCTTAGTCCCTCCCCCTTGTGGGGAGGGGCTTTCACAAGGTGGACGGAGAGCGCGGAGAGACCGCGGCATGTCCCTTCGCCCCGCGAGCGGGGAGAAGGTGGCGGCAGCCGGATGAGGGGCTGAGCAGCCGAGCTGCGAATGCTCTAAGCGCAAGCGAAGAGCAACAACGGCTGGAAAATAGCGCTTTTCGTCACCACGGGAAAAGCGCTCTATCCTACCCCCTCAAACCGGCCCCGAAAACGTATCGCAAGCCGAGAGCTGGCCGCTGTCGAAACCGCGCTTGAACCACCGGACGCGCTGCGCCGAGGTGCCGTGGTTGAAACTCTCCGGCACGACGTAACCCTGCGAGCGCTTCTGCAGCGTATCGTCGCCGATCTGCTGGGCGGCGTTGAGCGCTTCTTCCAGGTCGCCGCTCTCCAGCAGGCCCTTCTGCTGGGTATACTTACCCCAGATGCCGGCGAAACAATCGGCCTGCAGCTCGACGCGCACCGACATCTTGTTGGCCTCCTCCTCGCTCATGCGCTGGCGGGCCTGGTTGAACTTCGGCAGAATGCCGAGCAGGTTCTGCACATGATGCCCGACCTCGTGGGCGACGACATAGGCCTCGGCGAAATCGCCCGATGCGCCGAAGCGGTCGGAAAGCTCCTGAAAGAATTGGGTGTCGAGATAGACCTTGTGGTCGCTGGGGCAGTAGAACGGCCCGGTTGCCGCCGATGCCGAGCCGCAGGCCGATGCCGTCGAACCCGAGAACAGCACCAGGCGCGGCTCCTCGTAAGTCTGGCCCTGTGCCTGGAAGATGCCCTGCCAGGTATCCTCGGTCTCGGCGAGAACGGTGCGCATGAAGGCGGTCATCTCGTCATTGGCGGGCGCGCGCGTTCCGCCGGACTGGCTCTGCTCGTAGCCGGGGCCGCTCGACATGCCGCCGTTATCCAACACTTGCAGCAGATCGACACCCATCATCTTGAAGATGAAATAGATGACGACAAGGAAGATGATCGTACCGATGCTCAAGCCGCCGCCGGCGCGGCGAACGCCGCCGCCGGAGGGAAAATTGAAGCCGCCGCCACGGCCGAAACCGCCGCTCGCCGGGTCACCGCGGCGATCTTCGATATTGTCGGACTGACGCCGGCCTCTCCATTCCATCTTCGCTCTCCCCGGCAATGCCTCTGCTTGCACTTTAACGAATCTATATATCCGTCGCCGGCCGGAATTCCAGCGACTTCATCCGGGCGATCGGCCCCGCCTCCGCGAGAACGTGGCGGCAAAATACGGGTGCGGTCCTGCCGGACGGGAAATAGACTTTCGCACTATGTCGGGATTCCTGTCGATTCCGCGATTTATGGGGTTCCGTTTGCAAATACATTTGCCTATAAGCCGCTTCTAGCCTGAAAAGACCTCAATGCGCGACCCGACCTGGTGATCTCCCACCCTGGCCGGCTTTTTGCGCAGCCAGACAATGGATATCGCCCATGCCGAAGCGCCAAGACATCAAATCGATCCTCATCATCGGCGCGGGACCGATCGTCATTGGCCAGGCTTGCGAATTCGACTATTCCGGTACCCAGGCCTGCAAGGCGCTGAAGGAGGAAGGCTACCGCGTCATCCTCGTCAACTCCAACCCGGCGACGATCATGACCGATCCGGGCCTTGCCGACGCTACCTACGTCGAGCCGATCACCCCCGAGGTCGTCGCCAAGATCATCGCCAAGGAGCGCCCGGACGCGCTGCTGCCGACCATGGGCGGCCAGACGGCGTTGAATACCGCCCTCTCGCTGAAGCGCATGGGCGTGCTCGACCGATACAATGTCGAGATGATCGGCGCCAAGCCCGCCGCCATCGACATGGCCGAGGACCGCGCGCTGTTCCGCGAAGCCATGGCCCGCATCGGCCTGGAAACGCCCCGCTCGATGCTGGCCAACGCCACCGACATCAAGGACCTCGATCGCAAGACGCACGAGGCCGAGCGCAGCAAGCTGCGCGAAAGCCTCTCCGGCCCCGACCTCGACAAGGCGCTGGACGAGCTGGAAAACCAGTGGAACCTCGGTGAAAGCGACCGCAAGCAGCGCTACATGAACCATGCTGTGGCGATCGCCGCCCAGGCGCTCGACCATGTCGGCCTGCCCGCCATCATCCGCCCCTCCTTCACCCTCGGCGGCACCGGCGGCGGCATTGCCTACAACCGCTCGGAATTCTTCGAGATCGTCGGCGGCGGCCTCGATGCTTCGCCGACCACCGAAGTGCTGATCGAAGAATCGGTGCTCGGCTGGAAGGAGTATGAAATGGAGGTCGTCCGCGACAAGGCGGACAACTGCATCATCATCTGCTCGATCGAAAACATCGATCCGATGGGCGTCCACACCGGCGATTCGATCACCGTCGCCCCGGCGCTGACGCTGACCGACAAGGAATACCAGATCATGCGCAACGCCTCGATCGCGGTGCTGCGCGAGATCGGCGTCGAGACCGGCGGCTCGAACGTGCAGTTCGCCGTCAATCCGAAGGACGGCCGTCTCGTCGTCATCGAAATGAACCCGCGTGTGTCGCGCTCCTCAGCGCTCGCCTCCAAGGCCACCGGTTTCCCGATCGCCAAGATCGCCGCCAAGCTCGCCATCGGCTATACGCTTGACGAATTGGACAACGATATCACCGGCGGCGCCACGCCTGCCTCCTTCGAACCGTCGATCGACTACGTCGTCACCAAGATCCCGCGTTTCGCCTTCGAGAAATTCCCCGGCGCCTCGCCGGTTCTGACGACCGCAATGAAATCGGTCGGTGAAGTCATGGCGATCGGCCGAACCTTCGCCGAATCGCTGCAGAAGGCGCTGCGCGGTCTCGAAACCGGTCTGACCGGCCTCGACGAGATCGAGATCCCCGACTCCGAGGAAGGCGAATCCAGCCACAACGCCATTCGCGCCGCCATCGGCACACCGACACCGGATCGCCTGCGCATGGTCGCCCAGGCGCTGCGCATGGGTCTGAGCATCGAAGAGGTGCATGAGGGCTGCAAGATCGATCCCTGGTTCATTGCCGAACTCAAGAACATCGTCGACACGGAAGCCCGTATCCGCGAGCACGGCCTGCCGGAGGATGCCGCCAACCTGCGCATGCTGAAGGCCATGGGCTTTTCCGATGCGCGCCTGGCAACACTGACCGGCAAGCGCCCGAAGCAGATCGCCGAGTTTCGAAACAGCCTGAACGTCCGCCCGGTCTTCAAGCGGATCGATACCTGTGCTGCCGAATTCGCCTCGCCGACCGCCTACATGTATTCGACCTATGAGACGCCCTTCGTCGGCGCCGTCCGCTCCGAGGCCGAAGTCTCCGACCGCAAGAAGGTCGTCATCCTCGGCGGCGGCCCGAACCGCATCGGCCAGGGCATCGAGTTCGATTATTGCTGCTGCCATGCCGCCTTCGCGCTGAAGGATGCCGGTTACGAAGCGATCATGATCAACTGCAACCCGGAAACCGTCTCGACCGACTACGACACGTCAGACCGCCTCTATTTCGAGCCGCTGACGGCCGAGGATGTGATCGAGATCCTGCGCGCCGAGCAGGAAAAAGGCGAAGTCGTCGGCGTCATCGTCCAGTTTGGCGGCCAGACGCCGCTGAAGCTTGCCGAGGCGCTGGAAAAGAACGGCATTCCGATCCTCGGCACTGCGCCCGATATGATCGACCTCGCCGAAGACCGCGACCGCTTCCAGAAGCTTCTGATGAAGCTCGACCTCAACCAGCCGAACAACGGCATCGCCTATTCGGTCGAGCAGGCCCGCCTGGTCGCCGCCGAAATCGGCTTCCCGCTGGTCGTGCGTCCGTCCTACGTGCTCGGCGGCCGCGCCATGCAGATCCTGCATTCGGAAGGCCAGCTGCAGACCTACCTGCTCGACACCGTTCCGGAACTGGTGCCCGAAGATATCAAGCAGCGTTATCCCAACGACAAGACTGGCCAGATCAACACCCTGCTCGGCAAGAACCCGCTGCTCTTCGACAGCTATCTCAGCCATGCCATCGAAGTCGACGTCGACTGCCTCTGCGATGGCACCGACGTCTATGTCGCCGGCATCATGGAACATATCGAGGAAGCCGGCATCCATTCCGGTGACTCGGCCTGCTCGCTGCCGCCGCGCTCGCTGCCCGTCGAACTGATCGACGAACTCGAGCGCCAGGCAAAGGCGATGGCCAAGGCGCTCAATGTCGGCGGCCTGATGAACGTCCAGTTCGCCATCAAAGACGGCACCGTCTACGTTCTCGAAGTCAATCCGCGCGCCTCGCGCACCGTGCCCTTCGTCGCCAAGACCATCGGCGCGCCGATCGCCAAGATCGCCGCCCGCGTCATGGCCGGCGAGAAACTTGACGCAACCTTCGCCGCTTATGGGCAAAAGCCCGATCCGCGCCGGCTGAAGCACATCGCCGTCAAGGAAGCCGTCTTCCCCTTCGCCCGCTTCCCCGGCGTCGACACGCTGCTCGGCCCGGAAATGCGCTCGACCGGCGAAGTTATCGGCCTCGATACCGATTTTGCCCTGGCCTTCGCCAAGTCGCAGCTCGGCGCCGGCGTTGAGCTGCCGCGTGACGGAACGGTCTTCGTCTCCGTACGCGACGAGGACAAGGCGCGCGTGCTGCCGGCGATCCGCATTCTCGTCGAACAGGGCTTCAAGGTACTGGCAACCGGCGGCACCGCCCGCTTCCTCGGCGAAAACGGCATCACCGCCACCAAGATCAACAAGGTGCTCGAAGGCCGTCCGCATATCGAGGACGCGATCCGCAATCGCCAGGTCCAGCTCGTGATCAACACCACCGACGGCAATAAGGCGATCTCCGACTCGAAATCGCTGCGCCGCGCGACGCTGATGCAGAAGGTGCCCTACTACACGACGATGGCCGGCGCCGAAGCCGCCGCCCAGGCGATCAAGGCGCTGAAAGCAGGCAATCTCGAAGTGCGGCCGCTGCAGAGCTATTTCGCCTGAGATCGATCGAGATAAACGGGGCCACCGCTCGATCGAGCGGTGGCCCATGTCATTCCGGCAGAGGCGCCACATTCCGGAATCAAACTATCCGGTCGCTGTGATAAGCCGCTGTATTTTCAGCATATCGTCTCGAAATCGTGCGAGTTCCTCCGCCTTCAATCGCTCGTCGGGAATCCGCAGCAGATAGGACGGATGCACTGTCACGAACAGCCTCCGCCCACCTTCGATTGCCATCGCCTGCCCCCTGATATCCTGGAGACGCTGCTTCGCATCGGTCAGCGCGGCAAGCGCCGTCGCTCCCATGGCTACAATCAGCTTGGGTTTGACCAGTTTTATTTCCAGATCGAGCCACCAGCGGCAATGCTTCACCTCGCCCATGTTGGGCTTCTGGTGGATGCGGCGCTTGCCGCGCGGCTCATATTTGAAATGCTTGACGGCATTGGTGACATAGAGCCTTGAGCGGTCGATACCCGCCTCCGCTATCACCTGGTCGAGCAACCGGCCGGCCGGACCGACGAAGGGGCGGCCGGCAATATCCTCCTGGTCGCCCGGCTGCTCGCCGACAAACATCACCTCCGCATCGTCCGGCCCCTCCCCGAACACGGTCTGCGTGGCCTTCTCATGCAGCGGACAACGGGTGCAGACGGCAGCTTCGCTGCTGAGGGCTTCCAGCGTGCCGGCCAAAGCCTCGGGCTCTGCGGGATGGTTGCGCGCCGCCGCCTGCAGCCGGTCGTGAAAGGGCAGCGATTGCGTCGCCTCGCGCGCCGCCATCTCCCGCACCTTGCTCTCGGCCGACGCAATCAGCCCGGGGATGAGATCGGCTTCCGGCAGGTTCTTCCAGTATTTCTTCGGCATCTCCGCCTGCATCGCCTTCACCTTCAATCGCGCCGGATTGAAGATGTTGGCGTAGTAGGTACGCCAGAGTTCGTCCGCGGCGTCGCTCAGATTGGGCTTCTCGCACGGTTCGTCTCTCATCGTCAGCCGCTCCCCGTCCCAAGCGGCCGAGCCCTTGGGCGTTGCGATCAGCCAGTCCATGTCGGTGAAGCGCCGCTGGAAGAAGGGCGCCGTGCGCCTGACGATATGGTGGTCCGGCTCGAACCAGGCGATGAATTTTCGCCGACCCTCCGGCTCCGCACCAACTTCCTTGAAACGTACGAAGGCCGTCATCTTGTGCGCATCGCGCCGGACATTTTTCGCCATCAGCCGGACACGCACCACATCCTCGTCGGAGGCCGCTTCGAGCAGCTGCCGGTCCAGCTGCAGCCGCCAGAGCAGGCGGTAAAGCAGCGAGAACCGCGCCGGATCGGAATGGCAAAGAACCGTCTCGGCAAGCTCGATGAAGGCCGGCGGCACCGTCATCGGCTTGCGTGTCGCCGCAGGCTCCGGCGGCATGGCGTCGCGCTGAAATGAAAGATCCGCCTCAGCACTTTTTTCGCGCCAGTCGATCTCCTCAGGCAGGATGCCGGCGGCCGCAAAAGCGCGCGCGGCATCGCGCCACTCGCCAAGATCGCCCCGTCCTGCAAGCACGACCCGGCGCATCACAGCAACGACATTTGTTCAGGTTGCGGCTCGAACATGGCGCGAAGGTCCGCGCGGTCGATCAGCCGGCGCGGCGACCAGCCTTCTGCCGAGATGAAGGATTGAACCTTCTTGATCGAAACGCCGAGCCGCGAGAGATCGTCGAGCCGGAGCCGACGAAAGCGGCGGGCCGAAACGATTGCCTTCACCGTCTTGGTACCGAGCCCGGGTACGCGCAGCAATCGCTCGCGTTCGGCTTTATTGATATCGACGGGAAATTCGCCCCGATTGGCGAGCGCCCAGGCGAGTTTCGGATCGAGATTGAGATCGAGCATGCCGCCCGCCTGGTTGGCCGTGATCTCGTCGATGCCGAAACCGTAGAAGCGATAGAGCCAGTCGGCCTGGTAAAGCCGATGCTCGCGCATCAGCGGCGGCTTGATCAGCGGCAGGTTTTTCGACGAATCCGGGATCGGGCTGAAGGCGGAATAATAGACGCGCTTCAGGCCATAGCTGCTGTAGAGCCGGCCGCTGCTCGCAAGGATAGTCGCGTCACTCGCCCCGTCCGCCCCGACGATCATCTGCGTGCTCTGGCCGGCCGGAACGAAACGCTGGCGTTTCTTCGTCTTAAGCGTCGGTTCGCCCGCCGCCTCGATCTTCAGCCTGAGATCGCCCATCGATCGCCTTATATTGGCGGGTTTCTTCTCCGGTGCGAAGCGGGTGATGCCGCTGTCGGTCGGCAACTCGATATTGAGCGACAGCCTGTCGGCATGAAGTCCCGCCTCCTCGATCAAATGCGGCGATGCTTCGGGGATCGCTTTCAGATGGATATAACCGCGAAAATGATGGGTTACACGCAATTCACGGACGATACGGACCATCTCCTCCATCGTGTAATCGGACGAACGAATGATGCCGGAGGAAAGGAACAGGCCTTCGATATAGTTGCGGCGGTAGAATTCCAGCGTCAGCCAGACGACCTCCTCCGCCGTGAAACGTGCCCGCTCGACATTGCTCGACGAGCGATTGACGCAATAGGCGCAGTCATAGATGCAGAAATTGGTGAGCAGTATCTTCAGAAGCGAAATGCACCGCCCATCCGGAGCATAGGCATGGCAAATACCGGATCCCTCGGTCGAACCCAGTCCTCCGCTTGCGCTCGAATCGCGTCTCACCGTGCCACTGGAGGCGCAGGAAGCGTCATATTTCGCGGCGTCGGAAAGAATGGCCAAGCGTTCGGCAAGCGACTTCTTCATTCTTGTGTTCACTATATGTTCTAATGCGCCCAGTCAACCGAAACCATCCCGCCGCTGCCCATTTCGCCCGATGCCGCAGTGGGTTGTATTTCACCTATGCGAATTTTCTGGAAATCGGCCTTGCCGATCTGCTATAAGCACTTAACTAGAATTGTGGCACGGTTCCGAAGCTCCCCTTCGGGACCTGTTTTCTTTTGTGTGGGCGCCTGATTGCGCAAACACAAGGAGTGAAGGACAAAAAAATGGTTGAAAAGGTACCGATGACACAGGGTGGTTTCGTCAAGCTGCAGGAAGAGCTGCGCTGGCGTCAGCAGGAGGAGCGCCCCCGAATCATCGAGGCGATCGCCGAGGCCCGTGCTCATGGCGACCTTTCCGAAAACGCCGAATATCACGCCGCCAAGGAAGCCCAGAGCCACAATGAAGGCCGCATCAGCGAGCTGGAAGACCTGACGGCGCGCGCCGAGGTTATCGACCTCACCAAGATGTCCGGCGACAAGATCAAGTTCGGCGCCAAGGTGAAACTCGTCGACGAGGACACCGAGGAAGAAAAGACCTACCAGATCGTCGGCGACCAGGAAGCCGACGTCAAGGCCGGCCGCATCTCGATCTCCTCCCCGATCGCCCGCGCGCTGATCGGCAAGGAAGTCGGCGATTCCATCGAGGTCAATGCGCCGGGCGGCTCGAAGGCCTATGAAATTCTCCAGGTGACCTGGGGCTGATCGCCCGCCAGACGCGAGACCCCATCCCTTGCCGGATATTCGTGACGTCGAGATCATCGCGCCCAATTTCAAGCGCCGGCTCTCCGGCGTCACGTCGACCATCGTCCAGCTCATCCCATGCCAGATCCGCCTCGGTTTCAGGATCGCGACACTCGGCCCCGGCCTGCCGGAAGGCCTGCCGAAGCTGAAGTGGCGCCAGCTCGCCGGCCTCTGGCGCCCGCCGGCGCGCCGGCGCCAGCGCGTCTGGCACGCACGCCGCAACAATGAGATGGCCGTCGGCATCCTGCTTCGCCATGTCCTGCGCATGCCGCTGAAACTGCTCTTCACCTCGGCCGCGCAACGCCGCCACACCGCCTACACAAAATGGCTGATCCGCCGCATGGACGCGGTGATCGCAACCAGCGACCGGTCCGGCTCCTTCCTTGAGATGCCCCACACGGTCATCCAGCACGGCGTCGACCTTTCACTGTTCCATCCGCCGGAAACGGCAGAGGACGGCATTGCCGCCACCGGCCTGCCCGGACGCTATCTCGTCGGCTGCTTCGGCCGCGTGCGCCATCAGAAAGGCACTGACCTCTTCGTCCAGGCGATGATCGAGCTGCTGCCGAAGCACCCGGAATGGACGGCTGTTGTTTCCGGCCGGGTGACCGCGGAGCACACCGCCTTCGGCGACAAGCTCAAGGCCGATGTCGCCGCCGCCGGCCTCGGCGATCGCATCCTCTTCCTTGGCGAAGTGCCTGACATCAAGGTCTGGTACCGCCGCCTGACGCTTTACGTCGCGCCCTCTCGCAACGAAGGCTTCGGCCTGACGCCGCTCGAAGCCATGGCCTCACGGACGGCGGTGGTGGCATCGGATGCGGGCGCCTATGCCGAACTGATCGCCGAGGGCGAGGCCGGCTCGGTCGTCGCCGCCGGCGACGGTGAGGCGCTGACCCGCGCCATCGCCCCCTATATCGCAGATCCCGCATTGGCGATCGCCCGTGGCGAGAACGCGCTGCGGCATGTCAGGGCGAATTTTGCGCTGGAAAAAGAAGCAAACGCGATCGGCGCCGTTTATACCAGACTTCTCGGCGACAACCGCGGCTGAAGCCGAAAAAGAAACGGCCGGTTGGACCACGGAAATAGCCGCGCCAACCCCTCCTCCGTCATGCTCGGGCTTGTCCCGAGCATCTGCCTTCGGTCGATAGGGCAGCAGATCCTCGGCACAAGTGTAAAGCCCGGATACATACCTGACAGATGTTCGGAGACATGCCTGACACTTTCGAGATGATTTTTCGGGAGGTCGGCATGGTTTGGCGGTCGAGGTCAGTTGTGGATGAGCGATTGGAATTCTGCCGGTTGGCGGGGCTTGAGGGTGCGAACGTCTCTGCGCTTTGCCAGCGCTTCGGCATCAGCCGGCAAACGGGCTATGTCTGGCTGCAGCGCCTGCAGGCGGGCGAGCCCGTAGAGGACCGCTCCCGCCGGCCGCATGCGAGCCCGCGGCGCACCGCAGCCGATCTCGAAGGCGCGGTGCTTGATATACGCGACGAACATCCGGCCTGGGGAGCGCGCAAGATCGCCCGCCGGCTGCAGGATCTCGGGACCGCGCCGCCGTCAGCCTCCACTGTCCATGCCATACTGGTGCGTCACGACCGTATCGGGCCGCAGATGGGCGGGCAGCCGGCGCTCGGCCGCTTCGAGCGCGAGGCGCCCAACCTGCTATGGCAGATGGACTTCAAGGGTCGCACGCAGCTCGTCTCGGGCCTCTGGTGCCATCCGCTGACTGTCATCGACGACCATTCCCGCTTCGCCGTCGGGCTCGAAGCCTGCGCCGACGAGCGCCTGCAGACCGTCCGCGGCCGGCTGGAGACGATCCTGCGCCGCCACGGCCTGCCGATGGCCATCTATACCGACAACGGCAATCCATGGGGCACCGGCGTGCCCAACCAATGGACAAGGTTGCGCGTCTGGCTGCTCAAGCTCGGCATCGACCTCATCCATGCCAGGCCCTACCACCCCCAGGGCCGCGGTAAGAACGAACGCTTCCACCGCAGCCTCAAGGCGGAGGTCTTCGACTTCGCCGCACTCGCCAGCCACGCCCAGGCGCAACAAGCCTTCGACCGCTGGCGTGACATCTACAACCACTACCGTCCCCACCAGGGCATCGACATGGCCGTACCGGCCAGCCGCTACCGGCCTTCACCGCGCCCCTTCCCCGACCGCCTGCCCGAACCAGACTATAACAGCGGCGAAATCGTGCGCCGCGTTGGAACAACCAAGGGCTATGTCAGCTTCAAGGGACGGGCCTGGCGCGTGCCCAACGCCTTCAAAACCGAATGCCTCGCTATCCGCCCGCTCCAGCAAGACGGTCTCTACGGCGTCTTCTTTGGCGCAACCCAGGTCGCAAAAATCGACCTCAAAAGCCAGGACTAAGTGTCAGGCATGTCTCCGAACATCTGTCAGGTATGTATCCGGGCTATACAACAAGGCCGAGGATGACGAAAGTGGAGAGCTAACAAGCGAACGGCCCGTCGGATGACGGGCCGCTGCAATATCCAGGGATGACGAATTATCAGGCCGGTTATTCCGCCGGCTGAAGCCCGGCAGCCGGAGCGCCCTCTTCTGCCTGGCCGCCCAGCGCTCTAGCAAGCTGGGCCGTATCAAGCTCGTTTTCCCAGCGGGCCACGACGATCGTTGCGACCGCGTTGCCGACGAGATTGGTCAGCGCCCGGCATTCCGACATGAAACGGTCAATGCCGAGGATGAGCGCCATGCCGGCGACCGGCACGGAGGGCACGACGGAGAGCGTTGCGGCAAGCGTGATGAAGCCGGCGCCGGTGATACCTGCGGCACCCTTGGAGCTCAGCATCGCCACCAGGAGCAGCAGGATCTGGTCACCCCAGGAGAGGTTGATGCCGGTTGCCTGGGCAATGAAGAGGGCAGCCAGCGTCATGTAGATGTTGGTGCCGTCGAGATTGAAGGAATAGCCCGTGGGGATGACGAGACCGACGACCGAGCGCTTGCAGCCGGCCTTTTCCATCTTGTTCATTAGGCCCGGAAGCGCGGCTTCCGAAGACGAGGTGCCAAGGACCAGCAGCAGTTCTTCCTTGATGTAGCGCAGCAGCGCCAGGATCGAGAAGCCGTTGTAGCGGGCGACGGCGCCGAGAACGACCAGAACGAATAGCAGCGAGGTGATGTAGAAGGTGCCGATCAGCATGGCGAGATTGGCGATCGAGCCGATGCCGTACTTGCCGATGGTGAAGGCCATGGCGCCGAAAGCGCCGATCGGGGCGGCCTTCATCAGGATGGCCACCAGCTTGAAGACCGGAGCCGTCAGGGCATTGAGGAAGCCGACGACCTGCTCGCCCTTTTCGCCGACCATGGCAAGCGCGATGCCGAACAGCACCGAGAAGAACAGCACCTGCAGAATGTCGCCATCGGCAAAGGCGCCGACAATCGTCGTCGGGATGATGTTGGTGAGGAAACCGACGATGCTCTGCTCATGCGCCTTCGAGGCATAGGTGGCGACGGCGGTGGGATCGAGCGAAGCCGGATCGATGTTCATGCCGGCGCCGGGCTGGACGACATTGGCGACGATCATGCCGATGACGAGCGCCAGCGTCGAGAAGGTCAGGAAGTAAAGCATCGCCTTGCCGGCGACGCGGCCGACCTTTTTCAGGTCGCTCATGCCGGCAATGCCGGTCGCAACCGTCAGGAAGATGACCGGTGCAATGATCATCTTGACGAGCTTGATGAAGGCATCGCCAAGCGGCTTCAATTGCGCCCCGAGTTCGGGGTAGAAATGGCCGAGCAGGATGCCGGCGGCGATGGCCGCGAGAACCTGAACGTAAAGATGGGAATAAAAGGGCTTCTTGCCCTTGCTGTCTGCGACTGCATCGAATGGTGCTGCGATCATGATGTCCTCCTAAAGGCTCGTCCGGAACGAACTCCGGCCTCCCGAGCCGTTCGCTTCAAGTCCAACAGCTCAGCCGTTGTTGCCATCTCCTTCGCAATCACCGTGCCAGTTTTGGAAATAAAATTAAATAATTGATTTTACTATATAAAATTTATCAAAGTCGCCGACGACCCGTTGAACTATGCGGAAATCCGCACAAATCCATTTGCATCCCGTGCAGAAAAATGCACAATCCGCCATGTCCTTGTCCCTGTCGCCGCTGTGGTCTTCCCTGCCCCTGCAACACCGCATCCGCCGGATGTGGTGGGCCTTTGCAGCGATCGCACTTGTCGCCGTCGTCGCGAGCCTGTGGGCCGGCGGCGAGATTGGCCGGTACCGGGCCGAGACCGCCCTCGAAGAACAGGCGCGCACGGATGCAAGGCTGAATGCGGCATTGCTGCGCACGGTTCTCGAAAAATACCGGGCGCTTCCCTTCGTGCTGTCGCAGGACGCTGCACTCGCAGCAGCGCTGACGGGAAACGATGCCGCCACGTTCGAGCAGCTCAGCCGGAAGCTGGAAATGTTGGCAGCGGGCACGAAGGCTGCCGTCATCTATGTCATCGACAAGGACGGCATGGCGGTTTCGGCCAGCAACTGGCGCGAACCCACGAGCTTCGTCGGCAATGACTATCGCTTCCGCGAATATTTTCAGGGGGCGGTCGCGATGGGACAGGCCGAGCACTTCGCGCTCGGCACCGTCAGCAAGAAACCCGGCCTCTATATATCCGAGCGGATATCAGGCGGCAGCGGGCTCCTCGGCGTCGTCGTGGTCAAGGTGGAATTCGACGACGTCGAGGCGGATTGGAATGCCTCGGACGCGCCGTCCTACGTGATTGACGATCGCGGCATCGTCCTCATTACCAGCGTCCCGTCGTGGCGGTTCATGACGATCGGCCGGATCGCCGACGATCGGTTGACGGCGATCCGCGAAAGCCTGCAGTTCGGCGATGCGCCGCTGCAGCCGTTGCCGCTCGATACCATCCGAAGCCTCGGCGACAGGCTCGACGTCGTCGAGATCGTCATGCCGGGCGGCGCCGGGAAAACCAGGTTCCTCGATGTCGCAATGCCGGTTCCCGCCACTGCATGGCATTTGCAGCATCTGGTGGCGCTGGGGCCGTCGGTCGATGCGGGCATTCGCGAAGCCCGGATGCTGGCATTGCTGATGCTCCTGCCGCTGCTGTCGGGCACAGCGTTCCTGTTGCGCCGCCGCCAGGCGATCACCCTCAAAATTTTCAGGGAACAGCAGGCTCGGGAGGAACTGGAACGGCGGGTCGTCGAGCGGACCCAGGATCTCAGCCAGGCGCGCGACCGATTGCAGGCCGAAATCACAGACCACAGGAGCACGGAGCAGAAGCTGCAGGCGGTACAGCAGGATCTGGTGCAGGCGAACCGCCTGGCCATTCTCGGTCAGGTGGCGGCCGGTGTCGCCCACGAGATCAATCAGCCGGTGGCAACCATCCGCGCCTATGCGGATAACGCCCGCACCTTCCTCGATCGCGGTCAGACGGCGCCCGCAGGCGAAAATCTCGAAAGCATCGCGGCGCTGACGGAGCGCATAGGCTCGATCACCGAGGAGCTGAAGACCTTTGCCCGCAAAGGCCGCGGCAACGCCGAACCGACGGGATTGAAGGACGTCATCGAGGGTGCGGTGATGCTGTTGCGCAGCCGCTTTGCCGGCCGCATGGATACGCTCGACATCGACCTGCCGGCTGCCGAGCTGCAGGTGATGGGAAACCGGATCCGTCTCGAGCAAGTGCTTATCAACCTGCTTCAGAACGCGCTCGAGGCGGTGGCGCCGAAAGCCGAAGAAGGTCGCGTCGAGATCAGGACATCAACCGATGCAGGCATGGTAACGGTGACGGTCGCCGACAACGGCCCCGGTATTTCGCCCGATATCCGCAAAGGCCTGTTCACGCCGTTCAACACCTCGAAGGAAAGCGGTCTCGGCCTGGGATTGGTCATCTCCAAGGATATCGTCGGCGATTACGGCGGGCGGATGGAGGTGGAGAGCGATGGCAGCGGAACCCGCTTCATGGTTCATCTGAGGAAGGCTTGAGATCATGGCCACACCGTTGCCCGTTGCGCTGATCGACGACGACAGGGATTTGCGCCGCGCCACCGCCCAGACGCTCGAACTCGCCGGATTTTCCGTTTCCGCCTATGACGGCGCGAAAGCCGCTCTGGCCGACCTGCCGGCGGACTTTGCCGGCCCCGTGGTCACCGATATCCGCATGCCCGAGATCGACGGGCTGCAGCTCTTCGCCACGCTGCAGGGCATGGACGCCGACCTGCCGGTGATCCTGATGACCGGCCACGGCGATATTCCGATGGCCGTTCAGGCGATCCAGGACGGCGCCTATGATTTCATCGCCAAGCCCTTCCCGTCCGACCGGCTGGTGCAGAGCGTGCGCCGCGCCAGCGAAAAGCGCCGGCTCGTTCTGGAAAACCGCATGCTGCGGAAAGCGGCCGAAGATGCGCAGGAGAATTCGCCGCTGATCGGCCAGACGCCCGTGATGGAAAACCTGAGAAACATTCTTCGCCACATTGCCGATACCGATGTGGATGTGCTGGTCGCCGGCGAAACCGGCAGCGGCAAGGAAGTGGTCGCCCAGATCCTGCATCAATGGAGCCACCGCCGGAAGGGCAATTTCGTCGCGTTGAACTGCGGGGCGCTCCCCGAAACCGTCATCGAAAGCGAGCTGTTCGGCCATGAGGCGGGCGCTTTTACCGGCGCCCAGAAGCGCCGCACCGGCCGCATCGAACATGCAAGCGGCGGCACGTTGTTCCTCGACGAGATCGAAAGCATGCCGGTCGCCACCCAGGTCAAGATGCTGAGGGTGCTGGAGATGCGCGAAATCACCCCGCTCGGCACCAATGAAGTCCGCCCGGTCGATCTTCGTGTCGTCGCCGCCGCCAAGATCGACCTCGGGGATCCCGATCTGCGCGGTGATTTTCGTGAGGATCTCTATTACCGGCTGAATGTGGTGACGATCTCCATTCCGCCGCTCAGAGAACGGCGCGACGATATTCCACTGCTGTTCTCCCACTTCGCCGCCCGCGCCGCCGAGCGTTTTCGCCGCGATATCCCGCAGCTCTCAGAGAATATTCGCCGCCATCTCGCCACCCATGCATGGCCGGGCAATGTCCGCGAGCTCTCCCACTATGCCGAACGCGTGGTGCTGGGCGTCGAAGGCGGCGGAGCGGCGGCGGTGCCTGCGCAGCCGACGGGCGCCACGCTGCCCGAACGGCTCGAACGCTACGAGGCGGAGATCATCCGCGATGCGCTCGCGGCCAATGACGGCGACGTGCGCCGCACCATCGAAGCGCTCGGCATTCCGAGAAAGACCTTTTACGACAAGCTCCAGCGCCACGGCATCAACCGCGGCGGCTATGCGCGCAAGTAAGCCGCTTCAGACTTCCACCAGTCCGAGCTTCTTCACCTGCCGGATCGTCAGCATGGTGCGCACGGTGTCGACATGTTCGTTCGCCGTCAAAATCTCGATGACGAAATCCTGGAAATGGGTGAGATTTTCAGCCACGCAATGCAGCAGGAAATCGCTGTCGCCGGAGACCATCCAGGCCTGGCGCACCAGCGGCCATTCGGCTGTGGCGGCTGCAAATGCCTTGAGATTGCCTTCCGACTGGTGCTTGAGGCCGACCATGCAGAAAGCGACCAGATCGAAGCCGAGCCTCGGGCTGTTCAGCATTGCGTGGTAGCCCTCGATGATGCCGGCTTCCTCAAGCTTGCGCACTCGGCGCAGGCAGGGCGGCGCCGAGATGCCGACGCGATCGGCGAGCTCCACATTGGTCATGCGGCCATCGGCCTGCAATTCCCGGAGTATCTTTATGTCGATGACGTCGAGCTCGGCGCGACCCACATCATTGCCTTTCTTTAATTCTCCGCGGGGAGCTTCTATATAAAGCGGCGGAATACGCAAGAATGTTTCACGCCGATGACGGATTCTTGCACATCCGGGCGATTTGCCTTGTTGGTAACGCAAGGCTGCCCTTGAATAAAAGCATTGGACGTTCATAAATGGCGCATGGACCGCGAAACGGCCGTAATCTCCATCTAGCCGCCGCCCTCCTGCCCAGTCGAAAGGAAATGACATGCCTGCCCGCCACACCAAGGTGCTCATCATCGGTTCCGGACCAGCAGGCTATACCGCCGCAGTCTATGCCGCGCGCGCCATGCTGAAGCCGGTTCTGATCGCCGGTCTCGAACAGGGCGGCCAGCTGATGATCACCACCGACGTCGAGAACTATCCGGGCTTTGCCGATCCGATTCAGGGGCCCTGGCTGATGGAGCAGATGCTGCAGCAGGCAAAACATGTCGGCGCCGAGATCGTCAACGACCTCGTCACCGAAGTCGACATGAACCAGCGCCCCTTCGTCGCCCGCACCGACAGCGGCCAGGTCTGGACTGCAGATACGCTGATCATCGCCACCGGCGCCAAGGCCAAGTGGCTCGGCATCGAGAGCGAACAGCATTTCCAGGGCTTCGGCGTTTCGGCCTGCGCCACCTGCGACGGTTTCTTCTATCGCAACAAGGATGTGATCGTGGTCGGCGGCGGCAACAGCGCCGTCGAGGAAGCGCTCTATCTCTCCAATATTGCGAAATCGGTCACATTGGTGCACCGCCGCGATTCTTTCCGGGCAGAGAAGATCCTGCAGGAACGCCTGTTCTCCAAGGAGAACGTCAAGGTGGTGTGGAACACCGAAGTCGCCGAGATCACCGGTACGCCGGCAAAGCCCCCGATGCCGCCGTCCGTTTCCGGCGCGCGCCTGCGTGACGTGCGCACCGGCGCGATCACGGAAGTGCCGGTCGACGGCGTCTTCGTTGCGATCGGCCATGCGCCGGCCACCGAGCTTTTCAAGGACAAACTGAAGCTGAAGGACAACGGCTACCTCTGGACCGCACCGGATTCGACCGCGACCAGCCTGGAGGGGGTCTATGCCGCGGGCGACGTGACCGACGATACGTTCCGCCAGGCGATCACGGCCGCCGGCCTGGGATGCATGGCCGCCCTTGAAGCCGAGCGATATCTGACGGGGCACATGCCTGTCGCCGTGGCAGCGGAGTAAGATCGGCATGAGGGGTGGGGGAATGCCATTGGATTGGGACAAGCTGCGTATTTTTCACGCAGCTGCCGAGGCGGGTTCGTTCACGCATGCGGCGGATAAACTGCATTTGTCCCAATCCGCTATCAGCCGCCAGGTCAGCGCGCTGGAGCAGGATGTCGGCACCAAGCTGTTTCACCGCCATGCGCGCGGCCTGATCCTGACGGAACAGGGCGAGCTGCTTTACCGCACCGCCCATGACGTGCTGCTGAAGCTCGAAACCGTGAAGATGCAGCTCACCGAGACGAATGAGACGCCGTCCGGCAAGCTGCGCGTGACGACGACGGTCGGTCTCGGCCAGGGCTGGCTGACCGACAAGATCCAGGAATTCCTGCAGCTTTATCCCGATGTGCAGATCCAGCTCATCCTCGACAACGAGGAAGTGGATGTGAACATGCGCCATGCCGACTGCGCAATCCGTCTGCGCCAGCCACAGCAATCCGACCTCATCCAGCGCAAGCTCTTCACCGTGCACATGCACGTCTATGCGGCCCCCTCCTACATCAATCGCCATGGCGAGCCGCAGAAGATCGAAGATCTCGACAATCACCGCATCATCACCTTCGGCGAGCCGGCGCCGAGCTACCTGCTCGACGTCAACTGGCTCGAAGTCGCCGGCCGCTCGTCCGACAACAAGCGGATCCCGCATCTGCAGATCAACAGCCAGACCTCGATCAAGCGCGCCTGCCTGCTCGGAATCGGCGTCGCATGCCTGCCCGATTATATCGTCGGCCGCGACCCCGGCCTGATTCAGCTGGCAATCAATGCCGACGTCCCCTCTTTCGACACCTATTTCTGCTATCCTGATGAAATCAAGAACGCCGCCAAGCTGAAAGCCTTCCGCGATTTCATCGTCAGCAAGGCCAGAAACTGGAACTTTTAAGCCCTGAATTGTCGACGTTTTGCATACTATGCAGAAAGCGCATGACTGGCATGCGCAAATAAGGGTTGCCGTTTGCCCAATAAACCACCATATCGCACATAGCTGATGCACATGGTGGCTTTTCCTCCCAGTTCCACCGCATTAGCTGTTCCCCTCTGGAGGTTTTTGACCTTCACACTTATAAGGGCCCTGGTTTTCCAGTGGCCCTCTTTTTTTGCCTTGCCCCCTCAGGAAAATACCGCACCGCAAAAAAATTGTGCGGCGCATAGCAGACATGCACAAAAAAGCATTGAAACCTGCCTAGGGAAGCACCATATCTCTCTCAGCTGATGCATCTTGTGGTTTCTCTCCCAGTACCACCGCATTAGCTGTTCCCCTCTGGAGGTTTTTGACCTTCACAATTACAAGGGCCCTGGTTTTCCGGTGGCCCTCTTTTTTTGCCCAAATTTTGCTCATTCGATAAAATTCGCCGCCTCACGCCTCCGTGATTTGCATATCGAAGTCCGACGATCAATATATCGACCAGACACGATTTATAATTCGGCGAACAACGATGGACAAAGACGAGATCATCAAGGCACTCGGTCACCCCACCCGGATGGACATTCTGAGCTGGCTGAAAAATCCCGAGGCACATTTCCCCTCGCAGGAGCACCCCTTCGAGATGGGCGTCTGCGCCAGCCAGTTCGAGCGCTGCGGCCTGTCGCAATCCACTGTCTCGGCCCATTTGGGAACGCTGCATCGCGCCGGCCTCGTCACGACCAAACGCGTTGGCCAATGGATCTTCTACAAGCGCAACGAAGAAACGATCGCTGCATTCCTCAAGCAGCTGGCACAGGATCTCTAATATGCCCCTCGCCCTTTTCGTCCTTGCCTTGAGCTCTTTTGCGATAGGCACAACGGAATTCGTCATCATGGGTCTGCTGCCGGAAGTCGCGGCCGATCTTTCGGCGACCATCCCGCAAGCCGGATGGCTGGTCACCGGCTATGCGCTGGCAGTTGCGATCGGCGCGCCCGTCATGGCCATTTCCACGGCAAAGCTGAAGCGCCGCACCGCCCTGATCGCGCTGATGGCCTTCTTCATCGCCGGCAACCTGCTTTGCGCTCTGGCGAGCGATTACTGGGTGCTGATGATCGCCCGCATCGTGACCGCGCTCTGCCACGGCGCCTTCTTCGGCATCGGCTCGGTCGTCGCCGCCGGACTGGTCGCCGAAGACCGCAAAGCCCGCGCCGTCGCGCTGATGTTTACCGGACTGACACTCGCCAATGTCCTCGGCGTGCCGCTCGGCACCGCGATCGGCCAGGCTTATGGCTGGCGCGCCACCTTCGGCGTCGTCACCGTCATCGGCATCGTCACCATAGCAGGCCTGATCGCCATCCTGCCCAGGGATAAGCAGCAGGAAAACGGCAGCATCCTGCGCGAGATCGCGGCACTGAGGAATGGCGGCCTTTGGCTGGCGCTCTCCACGACCGTCTTCTTCGCCGCCTCGATGTTCGCCCTCTTCACCTATATCGCGCCGCTCTTGCGTGAGGTCACCGGCGTTTCGCCTGAGGGAGTCACCTGGACGCTGTTCCTGATCGGCCTCGGCCTGACCGTCGGCAATCTCGTCGGCGGCAAACTTGCCGATTGGCGCCTCGGCGTCACACTTGCCGGCGTCTTCGCCGCGATCGCCGTCACCTCGCTTGCCTTCAGCTATACGAGCCGCTTCTTCATCCCGGCCGAGATCACCCTCTTCCTCTGGGCGACGTCAAGCTTTGCCGCCGTGCCGGCGCTTCAGGTCGGCGTCGTCGGCTTCGGCAAGGACGCCCCGAATCTTGTCTCCACGATCAATATCGGCGCCTTCAACACCGGCAATGCGCTCGGCGCCTGGGCAGGCGGCCTGGTCATCGATGCCGGCTTCGATCTCACCCGCGTCCCACTCACCGCAGCCCTGATGGCCCTGATCGGCCTCGGTGCTACGGCGCTCACCTATCTCTCCGCCAGGGGCCGGGCCGCCCTCGCCCCTGCCGAGTGATCCTCCCGCAAAAGAAAGGACCATCATGGCCAAGCTTTTCGAACCCACCAAGGTTGGCGACATCGCAGTCAAGAACCGCATCGTCATGGCGCCGCTCACCCGCAACCGCTCGCCGGGCGCGATCCCGAACGACCTCAATGTCGAATACTACCGCCAGCGCGCCACCGCGGGCCTGATCATCACCGAAGCGACCCCGATCACCCATCAGGGCCAGGGTTATGCCAACGTGCCTGGTCTCTATAGCAAGGAAGCGCTCGACGGCTGGAAGCGCGTGACCGATGCCGTTCACACCGCCGGCGGCAAGATCGTCGTCCAGATGTGGCATGTCGGCCGTATCTCGCACACGACGCTGCAGCCGGACGGCGGCAAGCCGGTCTCCTCGACCAACCGCACCGCCAAGTCCAAGACCTATCTGGTCAATGCCGACGGCAGCGGCAGCTTTGCCGATACGTCGGAGCCGCGTGCGCTCGAAACGGCCGAAATTCCCGGCATCATCGATGATTACCGCAAGGCCGCCCGCGCCGCGATCGATGCCGGTTTCGACGGCGTCGAAATCCACGGCGCCAACGGCTACCTGCTCGATCAGTTCATGCGCGACGGCATCAACGACCGAACCGACCGCTATGGCGGCTCGATCGAAAACCGTGCGCGCCTGACTTTCGAGGTCGTCGATGCCGTGGTGAAGGAAATCGGCGCCGGCCGCAGCGCAATCCGCATCTCGCCGGTCACGCCGTCGAACGATAGCTACGATTCCAACCCGCAGGCGACCTTCACCCACGTCGTCGAGAGGCTGGCCAAATACGACCTTGCCTATATCCACATCGTCGAAGGCCAGACCGGCGGCGAGCGCGATTACAAGCAGGGCGACAACCCCTCCTTCGACTATAAGGCGCTGCGCCAAGCCTATGAAAAGGCCGGCGGCAAGGCCAACTGGATGGTCAACAACGGCTATGACCGCGATCTCGCGATCGACGCCGCCGAAAGCGGCCGCGCCGATCTCGTCGCCTTCGGCAAGCCCTTCATCGCCAATCCCGATCTCGTCGAACGGCTGGCGAAGAACCTGCCGCTCAACACGCCCGACCAGTCGACCTTCTACGGCGGCACCGCCAAGGGCTATGTCGACTATCCCACTCTTGAAAAGGTCGCCTGAGTCTTTCGATAGGAACGACGAAATCCCGCCGAAAGGCGGGATTTCTGCATTCAGTATCCCTATATAGAACGCCATGTTCGCTCCCTATCTCGATCGCTGGTCGCTCATTTCGGACGGCGAGCCCATCATCACCCATTCGAGCCGCCTGCTGCCGGTCCTCTGGCAGAAGAGGCCTGCCATGTTGAAGGTCGCCACCGATATCGACGAGCGATATGGCGCGCTGCTGATGCAATGGTGGGACGGCGACGGCGCAGCGCATGTCTATGCCCACGAGGGCGAGGCCGTATTGCTGGAACGGGCAACCGGCAAACGCTCGCTGCTTGCCATGGCGATGGACGGCGAAGATGACGAAGCGAGCCGCATCCTCTGCCGCACCGCGGCACGGCTGCATGCACCGCGCCAAAAACCGATTCCCGATCCCATCCCCCTCAGTCGCTGGTTCCGCGATCTCGAACCGGCCGCCGGCAGATATGGCGGCACGCTTGCCGATTGCTCGGCTGTCGCCAATGCCCTGCTTGCCGATCCGCGCGACCTCGCCGTCCTCCACGGCGACATCCATCACGGCAACATCCTCGATTTCGAGGCGCGCGGCTGGCTGGCGATCGATCCGAAGCGGCTCCATGGCGAGCGCGGCTTCGATTTCGCCAATATCTTCGCCAACGAGGAACTGCCTGTTATCACCGACCCCGCTCGCTTCCGCCGCCAGCTCACCATCGTCTCTGCCGAGGCCCGGCTCGAGCCAAAGCGGCTGCTGCAATGGATCGCCGCCTATTCCGGCCTTTCCGCCGCCTGGTTCCTCGGCGATCCCAAGATCGAGCAGGCCGAGACCGCTTTGACGGTCGCGCGGATCGCGCTGGCCGAGCTTCAGATCTAAACGATTGCCAATTCAAGGCCCCAAATGATGTTCGCACCTCAAGAGAAGATCTCCCTGGCCACGGACTGCTTCCTCTAGAGATTTTCCTTGAGAAGGACCTCGATCCTGATTCTCTCTTGTTCAGCCAGCGGCTCCCGCGCATCGGTGCGAGCCCGCATGATGCGGATTGCACTTCGCACCGCGTGCCCGGGATCTTGTGCAATCACGGCATCGATGCGGTCGTCGCGCAAGGCTTCCTCACTGAACGGCGTACGCTCATGGGCGACCACCGCGAGGTTGACGAGGTCGACTTTTGCAGCGGTTGCCGAAAGCGGAATGCGCGCCTCCGAACTCAGAACATAAACGGCAATGATATCCTTGTTGTTTTCGAGCATGCGCCCGATGATCTCATTCGCGCGCCGTTCGTCCGCATGCGTCTCTATCGAAGGAAGAGCCCTCAGGAACGGGAATCGTTCATTAATTATGGTATCGAAACCGTGCCGGCGTTGGATGCTGTCGAGCGATTGCATCGTCTCTGCGACAACCATCACCTTGCCCGGCTTCCGGCAGGCAAATGTGCCGATCAGCTTTCCGGCGGTCGCCCCAGCCGCAAAATTGTCCACGCCGACGAAATCGGCCGCGGGAAGCTTTTCCTGGCCGGACAGAAACTGCACAACCCTGATGTTTCGTTCGAGCAGTCGCGCCACGGCATCGCGCACCTGGGGCGACTCCGGAGCCATCAAAGCAACCCCGTCGAGCTCTTCCTCACCTATTCCGGCAAGATACTTCGCCACCCCATGCGCGTCGTCGGTGGGGATCTGAACATAATCGATATCGGTGAGATCGCCCTTGAGGGCTTGCCCCAACTCCCTCACCCGCCGCAAAAGCTCGCGAAGATAAAGATCGCCTGACTTGGGCAGGACGAATCTGAACCGATAGCTTTTGTTGCGCGCCAGGCTTACAGCCGCCGGGTTGCGAATAAAGCCAATCCGTTCAATGGCTTCGTGGACGCTATGAACAGCTTTCCTGCTCACGTTCGGGCGGTCGTTCAAGACGCGATCGACGGTCGCGAGGCTGACGCCGGCGGCTTCCGCAAGATCTTTTGCCGTTGGCCGCATAGAGGCTCCTGATGCGATTTGGACGTTCACGTTTCTCTCAAAAAAACAAAAAATGCAAGAATTGAAGTGCGCACCTCAAAATTTGCTTGCACTGAGGTGCGCACCTCAGTTATGAATTGTTTACGGCGGCCTTTACGGCCAGGCCGGAAAGGACAGTCGATAAAACTCAGGTCGCGGCGCGCCCTGCATATGCGCCCTCGCCGCAACAGTTTTTCACTTGCCCCTCTCGATGGAGGTCGGGAGGCTCAACGGGAGGATCCCAGTCATGAAGTCTCTTTTGACGAACTCGGCACTGGCTGCCGGGATGTATATTGCCGTGTCCGCAGGTACGGCTTCGCATGCCCAGGCCGCAGACCTCACGCTCTGCTGGGCGGCATGGGATCCTGCCAACGCGCTGGTTGAACTCAGCAAGGATTTCGAAGCCAAAAGCGGCAACAAGATGCATTACGAATTCGTGCCCTGGCCGAACTTCGCCGACCGCATGCTCAATGAACTGAATTCCGGCGGAAAGCTCTGCGACCTGCTGATCGGCGACAGCCAGTGGATCGGCGGCGCCGCCGAGAACAGCCAGTACGTCAAGCTCAACGATTTCTTCGACAAGGAAGGAATCAAGATGGAGGATTTCATTCCGGCGACCGTCGTCGGATATGCCGAGTGGCCGAAGAACTCGCCAAACTACTGGGCGCTGCCGGCCTTCGGCGACGTGGTCGGATGGACCTACCGCAAGGACTGGTTCTCACGTCCCGAGCTTCAGGCCGAATTCAAGAAGAAATACGGCCGGGATCTCGGGATTCCGAAGACCTGGGACGAACTGACCGACATCGCCCAGTTCTTCCAGGGGCGTGAAATCGACGGCAAGAAGGTCTATGGCGCGGCGATCTACACGGAGCGGGGCTCCGAAGGCATCACCATGGGCGCCATGAATGCGCTCTACAGCTACGGCTTCGAATATCAGAACCCGAAGAAGCCCTACGATCTCGAAGGTTTCGTCAACTCACCGGATGCCGTTGCAGGGCTTGAAGAATACAAAAAGCTCTACGATTGCTGCACGCCACCCGGCCATTCCGACGCCTACATGACCCAGGACGTCGACGCCTATAAATCAGGCCAGGTCGCATTGCAGATGAACTTCACCTTCACCTGGCCGGGGATCAACGCCGATGGCAATGTCGGCGGCGACAAGTCTGGCTACTTCCCCAATCCCGCCGGCCCGAAGGGCGTGCAGTTTGCCCAGCTCGGCGGCCAGGGCATTTCCGTCGTCGCGGCCTCCGACAAACAGCAGGAAGCACTCGACTACATCAAGTGGTTCGGGCAACCCGAAATCCAGCAGAAATGGTGGAAGCTCGGCGGCTATTCGGCGCTCCGGGCGGTCGTGGAAGACTCGAGCTTCGCTTCCAGCCAGCCCTATGCCAAGCCGTTCCTCGATTCCATGGCGATCGTGAAGGACTTCTGGGCCGAACCTGCCTACGCCTCTCTCCTCCAGGCATCGCAGAAACGCTTCCACGACTATGTGGTCGCAAACCAGGGCAGCGCAAAAGATGCTCTCGACGGTCTCGTGAAGGACTGGAAGGACGTCTTCGAGGACGACGGAAAATACTGACGCTTACGCCTGCCTCCTCCCAGCAGTGAGCGTCGCGCAGGGCTAGCCATGTGGACCGAGCCGGCCCTGCACACCACCATTTTCATGCCAAGGAGACGAACATGCTCCATTCACCGATCGATCGGGTCGCCAGCGCGACTCCGCCCGCAATCGCGGCCCGCGTCAGAGGCCTGTCCGATCGCGCCCTCGCCTGGCTCTTCGTAGCACCCTCGATCGTGTTGCTGCTCGCCATCAACATCTTTCCATTGATCTGGACGATCAGGCTCAGTTTCACGAATTTTAGGGTGAACCGGCCCAACGCGCCGATCGAGTTCGTTGGTTTGCGGAACTACATCAACATCCTGACGGATAACGATATTTGGCAGAGCATGCAGGCCACCGCTCATTTCCTGATCTGGACCATCGTGCTGCAGGTGCTGATCGGCTTTTCGCTCTCCTATCTGATCAACAAGAAGTTCCGCGGCAACGATCTTTGGACGACAATCATCGTGCTTCCGATGATGCTGAGCCCGGCGGTCGTCGGCAACTTCTGGACCTTCCTCTACCAGCCGCAAATCGGCCTGTTCAACTACGTGGTCGGCTTCCTCACAGGGAACGACCCTTCCAGCTTCTCGATGATCGCGAGCACCTCGCTGGCGCCGTGGGCCATCGTCATCGTGGACACCTGGATGTGGACGCCCTTCGTGATGTTGATTTGCCTTGCGGGACTGCGCTCCATCCCAGACAGCATCTATGAGGCGGCCGAATGCGACCGTGCCAGCAAGTGGCGACAGTTCTGGACCATCACCATCCCGATGGTGCTGCCCTTCCTGATGCTGGCCGTCCTCTTCCGCGGCATCGAGAATTTCAAGATGTTCGACCTCGTGGTTCAACTGACCGGCGGCGGCCCGGGATCGATCACCGAACTGACTTCGATCAATTTGAAGCGCGCCGCTTTCGAGCAATGGCGAACCGGTTACGCATCCGCCTACGCCGTCATTCTTTTCGTCACCGTCTTTGGCCTTGCGTCGATCTACGTCAAAGCCCTGAACAAGGTGAAACAACGATGAGCAGCTATTCCGTAACCGAACCATCAGGGCGTCAGAAGTGGGTTGCCGGTATTCTGGTCGTCTTCTACGCCGTCGTCACCCTTCTTCCGCTGCTGTGGATCATCGGGACCGGTTTCAAATCCCCCGAGGATGCAATCGCCTACCCGCCCAAAATGGTGTTCCAGCCGACGGTCGAGGGATATGTCAACCTCTTTACGACCCGGACCCGCGTGCCTGAGGATCAACTCAAGGCGCTTGGGGAGCCGACGACCTGGTATGATAAACTTGTCCGTAAAGAGGGCGTTGTCATTACCGGCGCTTCGCGCTTTGCCGAGCGCTTCTATAATTCGGTGATCATCGGATTTGGCTCGACCGTCCTGTGCATCACGCTGGGTACGGCGGCAGCCTATGCCTTCTCGCGGTTCAAGGTGCCCTTGAAGGACGACCTTCTCTTCTTCATTCTTTCGACGCGTATGATGCCGCCGATCGCCGTCGCGATCCCGATCTTCCTGATGTTTCGATCGCTTGGCCTCAGCGATACGCATGCCGGCATGATCCTCCTCTACACCGCCGTCAACCTGTCTCTCTCGGTTTGGCTGCTCAAGGGCTTCATCGACGAAATCCCGATCGAATATGAAGAGGCGGCACTGATCGACGGCTACACGCGCTTCCAGGCCTTCTACAAGGTCGTGCTGCCCCAAGCCGTCACCGGCATCGCATCGACCGCGATCTTCTGCCTGATCTTCGCATGGAACGAGTACGCCTTTGCAGTGCTGCTCACGTCAGGCAATGCCCAGACGGCGCCGCCGTTCATCCCAACGATCATCGGCGTCAGCGGCCAGGACTGGCCCGCCGTCGCCGCCGGCGCCACCATCTTCCTGGTTCCGGTCATGGTCTTCACGATCCTGCTTCGCAAACATCTCCTGCGCGGCATTACCTTCGGAGCGGTACGCAAATGACGACGTTTCTCAATCGGTTATTTCGCCTGCGCCGCGATGCATGGGAAA
The DNA here is from genome assembly GCF_002531935.1 of Rhizobium chutanense. Lineage (GTDB taxonomy): Bacteria > Pseudomonadota > Alphaproteobacteria > Rhizobiales > Rhizobiaceae > Rhizobium > Rhizobium chutanense. The sequence goes on from NZ_NWSV01000002.1 coordinate 325,278, forward strand.
TGGTGGCGTCGATCCTGATCGCGCTCGGCGTCGTCATGCTGATGCAGCCCCTGTCGCTGTCGCTCTACTCCTACTCTTTCATCGTGACGCTTGTGGGCACAGTGATGTTCGTCGTCGTCAGCCATTTCCCGGAGTGACGCATGGCACAGATCAGAATTCAGAATGTGCGCAAGGATTTCGGAGCCTTCAACGCGGTGAAGGCTTCCACCTTCACCGTCGAGGACGGCGAATTCTTCATGCTTCTCGGCCCGTCCGGATGCGGCAAGACGACGACGCTGCGGATGATGGCCGGACTTGAGCTTCCAACCAGCGGTGAAATCTACATCGGCGGCGAAGAGGTGGGGATGAAGAGGGCGAGCGAGCGCGACATCGCGTTCGTTTTCCAGATGTTCGCTCTCTATCCCCACATGAACGTCCGTAAGAACATTTCCTATCCCTTGGTAAGCCAGGGAATGAGAAAGACCGAGGTCAGGGCGCGCGTCGCGGAAGTCGCGAAGATCCTGAAGATCGAGAACATCCTCGATAAGCCGGTCGGCGGCCTTTCCGGCGGCGATCGGCAGCGCGTCGCGCTCGGTCGCGCCATCGTGCGCAATCCGAAGGCCTTCCTCATGGACGAGCCGCTCGGCGCTCTCGACGCCGAGTTCCGCGAACATATGGCGGAAGAATTGCGGGCGCTGCATGATCGCATGGGCGCCACCACCGTCTATGTGACCCATGACCAGATGGAAGCCATGCAGATGGGCGACAAGATCGTGGTGATGAACCATGGGGTCGTGGAGCAATTCGGCAAGCCCCAGCAGATTTACGACTGGCCGGCGACGAAGTTCGTCGCAAAGTTCATCGGCTCGCCACCAATGAATTTTCTCGAATTCGAGGGCTCGATCAAAGCCGGCGGCGACCAGGTCAGCCTCTCCGGAAACGTGGTGAAGGTGCCGGTCTCCCGCGACGAACGTTTCGGCAAACTCGCCTTGGGCGTGAGACCCGAACATATCAGGTTCAGCGACGATTCGGCCTATCGCGGGCGAGTGATTGCCGTCGAATATCTCGGCACGACGCAGATCGTCACGATCGAAACCGCCCACGGTGAGATCAAGGCCCGCACCCCATCCAATCAATCCGCACGCGTCGAGGAACTGATCGGCCTGGACTTCGATTCCAGAAACCTGACGATTTTCGACTCTGCGACCGGAAACGCGCTTGTTTCCGAGGCCAACGAAGGAGTGTTGCGCCGTGGCTGAGGTCATCCTGAAAAACATCACGAAATCCTTCGCCGGCCACCGCGCGCTCGATGACGTCTCGATGATCGTTCCGGACGGGTCGTTCGTGGTCCTTCTCGGGCCGACGGGCGCAGGCAAGACGACGACGTTGCGGATGGTGTCGGGCCTCGACAACCCCGATATCGGCGAGGTCATGATCGGCGGACGGTCGATGCGCGGCCTGACGCCCGCCCAGCGCAATGTTGCGATGGTGTTCCAGCAATATTCGCTCTATCCGCATCTGTCGGTGCGCCAAAATCTCGAATTTCCGCTGAAGTCGCCGTTGCTGAAGACGCCGCAGCGCGTGATCGACGAGAAAGTGAACGCGATTGCGGAAATCCTGCAGATCTCGCACAAGCTCGACAACAAGGCGACCGCGCTATCGGGCGGGGAAATGCAGCGTGTATCGATCGGGCGCGCACTGGTCAGAAATCCGCAGATCTATCTGATGGACGAACCGCTGAGTTCACTCGACGCCAAGCTCCGCGCCGATCTCCGGATCGAGCTGAAGAATATCCAGGCCAAATCCGGTGCGACGCTGCTCTATGTCACTCACGATCAGGTCGAGGCGATGACGATGGCAACCCATGTCGGCGTTCTCCACGAGGGCAGGCTCGTCCAGTTCGGCTCGCCGCGTGACATCTATGAACATCCGGTCAGCATCTACGCCGCAACGCGTCTTGGGCAGCCCCGCATCAATGTCGTTCCCGCGGAGATCTTTCCAGGCGCGCCGGCGAAGGCCAAATCGATCGGCCTGCGGCCGGAGCATATCGATCAGGGCGATGGCCAGGACGCGACGGTTACCCGCGTCGAGCATCTCGGCGATCAGACGCGCCTGCATCTGACGTTCAAGACGTACAATCTGATCACCGTCACCGACGCCCATACCGAACTCAAGGGCGGCGAAACCATCAAGATCCAGCCGAACAAGCCGCTCTATTTCGACGCGGCCGGCATGCGCTTAGTTTAAGGGAGGCGAGAATGTCACAGTTCCTCAACAGCAAGGAAAACGCAGTCACCGAAGCAATCGACGGTCTTCTGGCCGCATCCGGTGGCGCGCTCAGCCGTCTCGACGGATATCCGCATATTCGCGTCGTCGTCCGTTCGGACTGGGACAAGAGCAAGGTTGCGATCGTCTCCGGTGGCGGCTCCGGGCATGAACCCGCTCACGCCGGTTTCGTCGGCAAGGGCATGCTCACCGCAGCCGTGTGCGGCGATGTCTTCGCATCGCCCAGCGTGGACGCGATCCTTGCCGGCATCCTGGCCGTCACCGGACCGGCCGGCTGCCTGCTCATCGTCAAGAACTATACTGGCGACCGTCTCAATTTCGGTCTTGCGGCCGAGCGCGCACGCGCCTTCGGCTTGAACGTCAGCATGGTCATCGTGGACGACGACATCGCATTGCCGGACCTGCCGCAATCCCGCGGTGTGGCGGGAACCCTGTTCATTCACAAGATTGCGGGTGCTCTCGCGGAAAGCGGTGCCGACCTCGAGGCGGTGAGCAAAGCCGCACGCCGGGTGATCGAAAACACCAGTTCGATCGGCATGTCGCTCGATACGTGCACGGTGCCGGGCTCTCCGAAGGAAAACCGAATTCCCGACGGCCATGCCGAGCTCGGTCTCGGCATTCACGGAGAAGCCGGCGTCGAGCAGGTCGAATACACAGGTGCGAAGGGGGCGGTCGCAGCAATGGTCGAGCGTCTTGCACCATCGATGGATGACAGATCTCACGTCGTCCTCGTGAACAACCTCGGCGGCACGTCGGTCCTGGAAATGTCGGTCGTCGTTCACGAACTCCTCCAATCCGCCATCGCGGGCAGGATTTCGCACATCGTCGGACCGGCGCCGATGATGACGTCGCTCGACATGCAGGGATTTTCGATTTCGGTCTTCCCGGCCAGCAAGGCGGAGCTGGAGCTTCTTTCCAAGCCCGTTGAACTTGCCGCCTGGCCGGGCGTGACCGCCGTCAAACCCGTTGCGGTGCTTTCGCTGCCGGACGGACTGACGCCGATTGCCCCGCTCGCCTCCAGGCACGAACCCACACGCCAGTTCCTGACGGACTGCTGCAACCTTCTCATCGCCGCGGAGAGGGATCTGAATGCGCTCGACGCGAAATCTGGCGACGGCGATACCGGTTCGACTTTGGCGGGTGCCGCCCGCGCGCTCATCGAGGCGCTCGATCGTCTCCCCCTTTCCGATCACACCCAGCTCTTCCGGGCCATGGGGCAGGAGCTCAGCCAGACCATGGGCGGCTCGTCGGGCGTGCTTCTCGCAATCTTCTTTGCCGCAGCCGGCGATGGCGCCTCCAGCGGGCTGAACATTCGCGAAGCCCTGAAGGCCGGCCTCTCCCGAATGCAGGAGATCGGCGGCGCGCGTCTGGGCGACCGGACGATGGTCGATGCTCTCTCGCCGGCCCTGGACGCCCTCGACGTAGGCTTTGCCGCGGCTGCCGAAGCGGCGCGCGCCGGCGCGGAACTCACCGCCACGCTCGTCCATGCCAAGGCCGGACGCGCCGCCTATATCAATGCCAAGCAGCTCGAAGGCCATACCGATCCCGGTGCGGAAGCGGTAGCCCGGCTCTTCGAATTCCTGGTTCTCCGCCCCGATGAGGTCGGAGAGCGCCTGGCCGATCAGGCGACCGGCAGGCGCGTCACGGGCTGAATCTCGGCAATCGAAACCATGGCGAAGGTCTGCAGCGTCCGTTACGCACTGTTCGGCACGGCCGGACATGCCTCCGCCATCCGGCCGTGACCGCTTGCCGAAATCGGCGCTAACCAGGGGAAACCGGCGAATCCGCAATGAAGGCGGCCGTGGTGTCGCGATGCGCAGCGGGCAGGCAGCCGAGCGCGACGAGTGAGGCTCTCACCGCCTCGTCGATCGGTGTGCGCGGCTCCTTGCCGAGTTCGGCCACAAGCTTGGCGTTGCTCATCCTGAGCGGCACCGTCCACAGATAACGCATCTCCTTGATCTCCCGCATCAGGGGAATGAAGGGCGCGGCGAGCGGCACGATCCACCAGGGAAAACGGCCGATCTTCGCCTTGCCGCCGGCAACGCGCCTGATCGCTTCGGCCATCTGCATGCCGTCCGCATCCCAGAAACCGTCCATATGATAAACGGCAAAGGGCGGCAGCCGATCGGCCCGTTCGATGAGCTGGGCAATGGTTTCCGCCATATCGGGCAGATAGGTCCACTGATGACCGACGCCGCACCGCCCCGGATTCTTGATCGTGCCAACCGGCTTGCCCGGTGTCACGAGCCCCGATGAGAACCAGCTATTGGCCGTTGCGCCGGGGCCGAAGAAATCTCCGGCCCTGACGATGATGGCGCCGACACCGGCCGCCTCCAGCCGCCTCTCCATCTCGACGCGGATCGCGCCCTTCCTGGTCAGCGGATGCTGCGGGCTTTCTTCCGTCGGCGCCGGCAGGGCATCGGGACCGAAATTATAGACATTGCCTGGCAGCACGATGCGCGCACCGACGGTGCGGGCAGCGGCGATCGTATTGTCGAGCATCGGCAGCACCAGCCTTTCCCAGTCACGGTAACCGGGCGGATTGACGGCGTGAACAATCAGGCCGACCCCATATGCCGCCCTCAGCACGTCGCCGGCATTCATCGCGTCACCCTGCACCCAGTCGAAAGCCGGCTCGCTCCTCGAGGCCTTGGCGACATCGCGGTTGAGCGCCCGGATGCGCCAGCCGCGCGCCAGCAAGGTGCGGGCAATTGCGCCGCCGATACCGCCCGTCGCGCCGAGGACCAGTGCCGTCGTGTTCACATCTTTGCTCATGACAATCATCTCTCTTCGATCGGATGAGATGAGTATGTGCCTAAAGGGAGATAAACGAAATTGACGAAATAAGTGCAGCTGCTATACAAAAATATATGAGCGTTGAACCGAACTGGGATTTCTACCGCAGTTTTCTAACCGTGCTCCAGCAGGGGTCGCTTTCGGCCGCTGCCCGCGAATTGGGGCTGACCCAACCGACGATCGGCCGTCATGTCGATGCCCTGGAACTCGCGGTCGGCGCCGAGCTCTTCATCCGATCGACGAACGGCCTGCTGCCGACCGACGCCGCACTGGCACTGAAGCCCTACGCAGAAACGCTGGCGGCAACGGCCGCCGCGCTTTTGCGCACCGCATCCGGCCAGCGCGAGCACGTGGCCGGAACCGTCAGGGTCAGCGCCAGCGAGGTCATCGCCGTCGAAGTATTGCCTCGGATTCTCGGACCGTTGCTGGAGACCCATCCCGAACTCCAGATCGAGCTCTCGGCGTCGGACACCATCGAGGATCTGGTGAACCGGGAGGCCGATATCGCCGTGCGCATGGCCGAGCCGCAGCAGGATGCGCTCGTCGTGCGCCGCATCGGCGATATTCCGCTCGGCTTCCATGCCCACCACCGCTATCTCGACCGGCACGGCATCCCGCAAACCATCGCAGATCTTGCAAACCACCGGCTCATCGGCTTCGATCGGCAGACGGCCTATGTCCGCATGGTGATGAAACGCTATCCGGTGCCTGAGGGCATCAAATTCTCCTACAGAACCGACAGCAATCTTGCCCAGCTTTCGGCGATCCGCGCCGGCGTTGGCATCGGCATCTGCCAGACTGGGCTCGCCCGGGAAAATCCCGACCTGGTTCACATCCTGCCCGACGCATTCGAGATCCTGCTCGGCACATGGGTGGCGATGCATGAGAGCCTGAAGACTTCGCCGCGCTGCCGCGCCACCTTCGACGCGCTGGTCAGAGGGCTGCAAGATTATCACCGATATTCCACAAGCGCATGACCCGGCATCCGGCCCGACCGGTGACGGAACCTATCGAAGAAGGTGGGTTTTCCGGGATTGTGCCATCGCGCATCCGCAGGCGGCGGCTGATGATGCCGCGCTCAAATGAAGGCTGGCAGCCGGATTCGGGATGAATAGCAATAGTCGCATGAGCGTCGATAGGCGATGGTTCGCATCAAATGCCTTGCGAGGCCTCGGCCGCGCGGCCCTTCCACTGGCCGTCCACCACCTCGGTTTCCGGCCGATCGCCGCCCTCGGCGTATTCCTCATGCCACTTGCCGTGCTCGTCCTGCCAACTGATCTCGGCTGAATCGCCGCCGACCTGCTGTTCGGCCGCGACGATGCGCGCAGCTTCGAGGGCCTCGGCATGGGTCGGGAATGCCTCGGAATAGACGCCTCCGAGCCTGTAGGCCCACCCGCCGTCATGCGGCACGACTTCGTAGACCACCTTTATCATGCATCCGTCTCCTCATCTTCTTGTTGCGCATTCGCACGCTTCCGGACAGGATCCGGATCATCGCGGCCGCTTGACGAGAATACGAGGACGCCGCGATCTGCTTTCCGGCCCCGATAGCGTTCAGTATTCCATTAAACGCCGAAGACTGCAAATAGCAGAGTGCTGTCGCATGCTTCCCATCCGAAATCAGTGACTTAGTTAAGAGGCGTGGATCGGAATGGGAGCTGAAACTTGGGCATCGCGTCACACCTCAAGGAAGAAAAGTTTCTGGTCATTGCGCTTGTCGTCGCGGTGACTGCCACTCTTCTGGAGCATTCGGTTGTGGAGATGGGGCGCGGCTTGGCGCTCATCGCAGCTGCGGCACTTGTCGCCACCATCGTGCTCGCCTCAATCCGAGTCGCCCACCATGCCGAACTGCTCGCCGTCAAGGTCGGCGATCCATACGGCACGATGATCCTGACGCTTTCGGCTCTCGCCGTCGAAGTCATCATTCTCGCCATCATGATGAGCGGCGAGAGCTCGCCAACACTCGTGCGCGACACGATCTACTCGGCCCTGATGCTCGATATCAACGGCATTCTGGGTCTTGCCGCCTTGCTCGGCGGCCTCAAGCATGGCGAACAGCCCTATAACGACAATTCGGGCAAGACCTACGGCGTGATGATCCTCACCGCCATGGGCATTTCGATGATCGTGCCGGAATTCGTGCCGAGCGATAAGTGGCACTATTATTCCGCCTTCACCATCGTCGCCATGATCGCTCTCTACGGCCTCTTCCTGCGCATGCAGGTCGGTCAGCACAGTTATTTTTTCAGCTACAGTTACCCGCGCTCCGAACGGAAGAAAGAAAGCCCGGAGGAGCATGGATTCGAGGAGTCGGCCGCAATGTCGATCGCCACCATCCTCGTCGGCGTCGTCATCATCGGCCTGCTGGCGGAGTTCATGTCGGCCTTCATGACCGAAGGCCTGCGCGATAGCGGCGCGCCAATCGCGGTGACGGCCGTCGTCGTGGCGGCGATTTCGGCCGCGCCCGAAATCCTGACCGCCTTGAGGGCTGCGCTCAAGAACCGCATGCAGGCGACGGTCAACATTGCCATGGGCGCCTCGCTGTCGACGGTGATCCTGACGGTGCCTGTCATGGAGGCGATTGCACTCTATACGGGCCAGCCCTTCGTCATGGCGATGACCCCGGTGCAGACGGTGATGGTGACGATCACCTTGATTGCCGCCGCGATCAACCTCAACGACGGCGAGACCAACGCCATAGAGGGCATGACGCATTTCATCCTGTTCGCCACCTTCATCATGCTGACGGCGCTGGGGCTTTGAAGGTTTCCCGCGAAAAAAGGGAAAGACAAGTTGTTTAGGCGCGCTGTTGGGCGAAGAGCAGTCGTTCGCGGGCCGCGAACCATTCCTCGGCGTAATCGTCATTCTTGTATTCTTCGAAATACGGCCCGCCATCGGTGAAATGGACGTTCTTGGCGTCTTCACGGTAGTCGTATTCGTTGACGAGGTAGTTCCACGTCACCGGCAGTTCGCCGATGAGGTCGTCGTTCTCAAGCCATTTGAACTGATGCAGCTGCAGCCCGGTCGCCGTATTGACATAGTCAGGCGTCAGCGCGCGGCATTTGTCGTTGTTGAAGAGAATGAAGCTCGACCAGTTCTTCTTTTCGTACTTGGTCTGCGTCTGGCCGAGGAACTTCGTGTCGATCTTCGGTTGATAGTCGTGCTTGACGCACATGGCGGCGTAGCAATCGTCGCGCAGCGCCCAAAGCTCGGCAATATCGGCGCGCATCAGCATGTCACAATCCATGAAGATGCTCCAGCCCTCGAAACCGCTGAGATAGGGCGTCAGGAAACGCGAGAAGGAGAACTCCGTGGATTGGAGCGCGTTGCGCTGACGGGTGAAAATCCCGCCGAGATTGGAAAGCGCAATGGGCGAGAACGCAACCGGGACCGACGACTTCTCGATGATGCTCTGCACGAGAACGTGGTAGGCGACCACTTCCTTGGGATCGAATCCCACGAAAATTCGGACGTTCTGTTGTTCCATTGTCCACCTCGATGGCCAGCAGAGAGTTGAATTGATTGGTATGGGAAACGGCTTACTTGGCCACGCACACCTGTTAGCAAGTCATCCCTTCGACTTTTCGAGAAAACGCTGCTTTCGGGTTTTCGGTTTGAACCGCCGAAAAAAACTGTCGATGGCGCGGATGAATTTAGTGACGGACATCAGCCTGTCGATCTGGCTGTTGGTATTGTCGAGCCGCTCCGACAAGACCTCAGCCGCAGTCATCGCGATCTCGATCGGCGGCACCGCTGGAAACCGTTTGGCAAGCGCCGAATAGGGGCTGGCATCGACGCCGCCCATCATCGAGATCGACCCCATGCGCGCAAAGAGACGCAGGAAAATCTGCTCGAACGTCCAATCGTGCACGTCGAACACCTTCCACTTCTCGCTCCGCTTCGCCGAAAAGCCGGCAAGCAGAATCTTGCCGGGCAACTGCAGATCGGCGAGCCACAAGGCTACCGCAAAGCCGCTCGTCGCTATCTTGCCGATCGGATAGAGATCGGCAAGCATTTGCGTCAGATCGAGGTGACGGGCCTCAGCGCCTTCGAAGCAATTCTTTTTGCTAAGATTTTCCTCGACCGAGACCCGGATGTTGACGACGCCGAGGAAATCGTCGCCGCCAAAGAAGCGTAAGACATCTGCCGCCTCGCGCCGGTGGACGATATGGGCGCCCATCACGTCGCTGCGGGCAACCAGCATGGAATGGCCGACGAAGGGTTCGTCGAGCACCTTGTAGACCTTGTTGAAGAAGACGTAGAGCGCCGTCTCCGGCAATTCGCTCCGCAACCGTTCGAGATCGACTGCTTCACTGTTTGCTACCAGCACAATATGGGAATAACCCGACAACAGCGCCTTCCACGCTTCCGGCGTCAGGAAATTGAAGCCGCCATCCGGAGCGGTCGTAGCCTTGTTATCCCTCGGGATTGCTTCCATATCGCCTCACATGCACTTTCCAAGGACGACGCGCTCCGTCCGCCCGACTAGCTGTTGCTGAAATAGGCGCGCATCCGGGCAAGCCGCGTCAGGCCGCCGATCTGCTTTCCCACATGCGAGAAGAAGCCCGCCACTCGGTCCGTCATCGATGGCCGCCGGCAGAAAGATGCCCAGGGCGTGTTGCGAAGATCTTCGGCATAACGCTCGGCCATTCGCCGGTGCACCCAGGGAACGTTCGCCTGCCACGGTTTCTTGCGGCCGGTAAAATGAAAGATGGCCGGCCGGTCGACGAAAGGCAGCAAGCCCGTCTGCGTGTTCCAGCGCGGATCGAGCACCAGCCAGTTGCCATCGAAAGTGACGTTCAGCGCATCCTGGTCGTTGTTCTCGAACAGGTGCGACCGCTCCTCGAAGATTTTCCGGGTCCTGGCGAAAAGCCCCTTCGTCCGGCAGACCGACCAGTCGAACAGCAGCACGCCGGCATTGAAGTAACGGCCGCCCTCGCCCATGCCGATCTTGCGCTGGCGCGCGCCGGCCTTTTCGGGAAAGGCCATGACATAGTCGTCGACGGCGGCGAGTGCCCTGCCTTGAAAATCCCGGGTGAAGAGTTCATCGACGGGCGCGACCGCCAGTACGTCGGCATCGAGATAAAGCAGGCGCCCGATATGGTCGGGTATATCCCGATCCATGTAGAGCCGCGCCAGCGTGGCGGCGGACCAGCGGCCCCGCGCCTGGAGGCCGGTATCGGGCGTCTTATAAGGCAGCACCCTGATCGCCATACCGTGAAGCCGCCCAAAATTATCGACCTCGACGACCTCGTTCGGCTTAAGGTCGATGCCGAGAAGCAGGAACTCGATGCCTGCATTCGCCAGATTGCGCTTGACGGAAAGCAGAGTACAGCAGGCGGCCGGCAGCATGTTGACATCAGAACATACGATGACGGCACTCTGCTGCAAAATCCGGCCCCCCGAAGCGGCAAATTGAACTGATGCCGGATATCTAGTTGGTTTGGCGTCCGCCCGCAACCGCAGAACACCCGCCGAACCGGCACTTCCCGTCACGTTTTGAATCGGAATTCAACGACTTGCGAGGCGAAGTGGATTCAATGCGGCAACGCGTTGAATCGGAATGTGAGCTATAGCCGCAATGCCAGCGGATGATCGACGAGCAGCCGGTCGACGGTGGCGAGTTGCAAGCCTTCGACCTTGCACTGCGCCAGCAGCAGCCGATCAAAGGGATCACGTGTCTCCGGCTCGGGATCAGCGGCAGTGATGACGTGCTGAATTTCGATCCTCAGCAGAATCAGCCCTATTTCCTCAAGAGACCCGGCAATGTCTTCGAGCGGCATGCCGGGATCCAACTTTCCCAGACGAGCCTTGATCGCCGTTTCCCAAAGACTTGCGACACTGACGAAGCCCACGGTCTTGCTGTCGCCAAGCAGTGATGCGATCTCAGGAAATCGCGCGCCAGCGTCTTTCCGCAGGATCGCGAGAACGATGTGAGTATCAAGAAGAAGTCTCATGACTCCGGCAGAGGCCTCAGGAGAAAATCCTCGGGCAGCGGATCGTCAAAATCATCCGCGATGAACGGCACCGGATTGGTAATACCCCGAGCGCGAAGATAAGCCTGACCGGCCTCCAAATTCAAACCGCCGCGTTTCTGATGCGGCACGAGATCGAACACCGGCCGGCCGTTCCGCGTCACGACAATGGTTTCGCCTTCCTCGACCTCGCGGGCGAGTTCGGTCAGGCGGTTCTTCGCATCGCGGATTGAAACGGTCTTCATAGCCTCAAATGTAGCCACATGCAGCCACATCGTCAACGTCGCGCCGACAAAAAGGCCGGCCGTCACCGGCAGGCCTTCAATCAATATTATCGCGGTTCGCTTTACTTGCAGGCGCCGCAGAAGCGCTGGATGCGGCGGCAGGCTTCCTCGAGCAGATCTTCCGATGTCGCATAGGAGATGCGGAAGTTCGGGCCAAGGCCGAAGGCCGAGCCGTGGACGACGGCAACGCCTTCCGATTCCAGAAGTTCGGAAACAAAGTCCTCGTCCGTCTCGATGACCTTGCCCGACGGCGCCGTCTTGCCGATCAGGCCTTTGCAGGAGGGGTAGACGTAAAAGGCGCCTTCCGGCACCGGGCAGACGATGCCCTTGGCCTGGTTCAGCATGGAAACGACGAGATCGCGGCGGCCTTCGAAGATCTTCTTGTTCGCAGGAATGAAGTCCTGCGTGCCGTTCAGCGCTTCGACAGCCGCCCACTGGGCGATCGACGTCGCACCCGAGGTCTGCTGTCCCTGGATCATGTCCATGGCCTTGATGAGCTGGAGTGGGCCGGCGGCATAGCCGATACGCCAGCCGGTCATCGCATAGGCCTTGGAGACGCCGTTCATCGTCAGCGTCCGGTCATAAAGACTGGGCTCGACCTCCACGGGCGTGACGAACTTGAAGTCGCCATAGGTCAGGTGCTCGTACATGTCGTCGGTCAGCACCCAGACATGCGGATGCTTGACCAACACGTCGGTCAGCGCCTTGAGCTCATCATGCGTATAGGCAGCACCCGTCGGGTTGGACGGCGAGTTGAAGATGAACCATTTGGTCTTCGGCGTGATCGCCTTTTCGAGATCGGCGGCCTGGAGCTTGAAATTGTGCTCCTGGGTGGCCGAAACGAAAACCGGCGTGCCGCCGCAGAGCGCCACCATTTCCGGATAGGAGACCCAGTAAGGCGCCGGGATGACGACTTCGTCGCCGGGATTCAGCGTCGCCATGAAGGCGTTGAACAGGATCTGCTTGCCGCCGGTGCCGACGATCGTCTGCTCCCAGGAATATTCCAGGCCGTTCTCGCGCTTGAACTTGGCGGCGATCGCCTTGCGCAGCTCAGGGATACCGGAAACCGGCGTGTACTTCGTCTCGCCGCGGTTGATCGCGTCGATGGCTGCCTTCTTGATATTCTCGGGCGTATCGAAATCCGGCTCGCCGGCGCCGAGGCCGATCACGTCGCGTCCTTTCGCTTTCAGCTCGCGCGCTTTCTGGGAAACGGCGATGGTGGCTGAAGGCTTCACACGGGAAAGAGCATCGGCAAGGAAGGCCATGATATCGGTCCTATTGGTTGAAACGGGCAGAAAGCCGGGACCGGAGTTCTGCGGTTAGCTCTATGTCCAATGTATGGCGGCATTTCAAGCGCAAAGGCGTCATCGAGACATGATTCTTATTGATCGTTTCGCCGCACGGGCGAGCCGGCCCCACCGTCCTCTTCGGCAAGGCATGCGACGTACAGTCGAAGCGGTCCGCCGGGCCACGTTCTCACGGCCGCGAATTCGTCATCGCCACCAATAAGCCGCAACAAATGCCGCGCGCCGCCGCAATTCGGTCGTCAGCGCGCCGAGATCGAAGCATCATCTGCCGGTCTCCGAAATTGGTTATTGAGGGTAGGCCAATGTTTCTGGAAGACGAGTTTGCCGTCGGGCGCATGCGCATGCGCCGGATTTCCGTTTTATTTCTTGTCGCCGTCACCGCCTTTGTTGCTTGCATCGCAGCAATACCGGGGCTTGCCTCCGCCGCCCGCGCCACCGAGACGCAGCAGGTATCCACCGAGCTCGCAGCCCTTGTCCGGCCGAACGGCGTCGCCATCGATGTCTCCGGTCCGATCGTCAAGGCCGCCGCCGTGATCGCGCAGAAGTCCTCGACCGTGAACTTGGCGCAGACGGCAACACGCGCTGACGAACAGATCGCCCGCGGGCTCACCATGCTGTTGCTGGCGCTGATGGCGGCGAGCGGGCTGGCAGTCTGGCGTCGCCGCCTCAAGGGCATTGTCATGATCGGAACCAAGCGCAATGGTCGTTAGATCAACAGCAAGTGAGAGCGAGGGAGCGGCCGAATTCGAGCCGCTTCCGACTTATCTGGAACTCGCCCTGGCCGCCGCCACGGCCCACGACGCTCCGAAGAGGCGGCGAAGGAAAGGTTTTTTCCTCTGGCGTCTTTCCTCGACCGAAAGAGCGATCGCCTTCGCCATTGCCGGTCTTGCCCTTTACGGCCTGGCGCTGATTGGCGATGGTTTCCTGCTGAAGGCGAAGGCCGAACTGATCGACATCAAGACGACGGGTTCCGTTCAACCGGCAAACACAAAGCCGTTATTGCAGACCGAATGAGGGTTGAAGCCACCCTCTCCCCACTCCACGTTCACCGGAGAGACGACGGGGAAGCCAATGAAGAGAATGTCCGCCTTCAATTTCGCCGCAGCGCTTGTCCTGTTCGGCGCCGTATCGGCCGTTGCGGCCGATACCGTCAACACGCAAGGGCCTGCCGTCCGTGTCGACAAACTGGCCGACGGCTTCGAGCATCCCTGGGCGGTCGAAGTCTTGCCTGACGGCGCCTATCTCGTCACCGAGCGGCCGGGCCGCATGCGGATCGTCCGCGACGGCAAGCTCTCCGATCCGATCGGCGGCGTGCCCAGGGTTAGCGCCCGTGGCCAGGGCGGCTTGATGGACGTGGCGCTCGCTCCGGACTTTGCCAAGAGCGGCAAGCTCTATTTTACGGCTGCCATCGCCCATGGCGGGGGTTCCGGCACCGAAGCCTTCAGCGCAACGCTTTCCGCGGACGAAAAGACGCTCGAGGCGGTGACCCCCATCTTCACCATGCGGCGCTTCACGTCGGGCAATATCCAATATGGCTCGCGCATCGCGATCGCCCCCGACGGCACGCTCTTCATCAGCGTCGGCGATCGTGGCGACCGCGACCGCTCGCAGGACTGGCAGGACGATGCCGGCTCGATCATCCACATCAACACCGATGGCAGCATCCCGGCGAACAATCCGTTCAGGGACGGCGGCAAGGCGCTGCGGGAAATCTGGTCGAAAGGCCACCGCAACCCGCAGGGCATCGCCTTCGACGCCAAGGACGGCAGACTCTACACCGTCGAACACGGCGCACGTGGCGGCGACGAGATCAATCAACCCGAGGCGGGCAAGAATTACGGCTGGCCGATCATCACCTACGGCCGCGACTATTCGGGTGCCGAGATCGGCGAAGGCACCGCCAAGGAAGGGCTGGAACAGCCGCTGCATTACTGGGATCCGTCGATCGCGCCCGGTGCGCTCGCCGTTTATCGCGGCGCGATGTTCCCGGAATGGGACGGCAATTTCCTCGTCGCGGCGCTGAAATTCCAGCTGCTCTCGCGCATGCAGCGTGATGCGAGCGGCGCATTCGTCGCCGAAGAGCGCCTGTTCGAGGGCGAATATGGCCGGATCCGCGACGTCGTCGTGGCGCCAGACGGCGCCCTGCTGATGGTGACGGACGAGGAGAACGGCGCACTGCTCAGAGTCTCGCGGGCGCAAGCCAACAACGGCTGAAAGATCACAACGCGCCGCGCAGCTCTTTGCGGATGACGAATTTCAGTCCGGACCAGATTTCGTCGACGGCGCAAACCTTGACGTCGACAAGGCCTGTGGGAAGAAGAATCTCTCGCAGCACGTCCTCGGTGACATCGGTCGGCACCCGCGAACTCTTCTTCGGCCAGGAGATCCAGAGCATGCCGTCCGGCTTGAGAGCCCGCAAGAGCATAGGCGCGATAACCTCCAGCGCCTCTCGTTCAGCCACAAACAGATGCATATAATCGAACGCCCGCCGAGGCGTTTCGGGAAGCGCAAGGGCGACCGAGGCAAAACCATCGAAGCCATGGATGTCGCCAATCGTTTCGGGAACGCCGAGAAGGGCAGCCGTCTGGCCGCGCACAAGGCCAAGCTTCCTGGCGAGCGGCGTGCCCGAATAGCCTGCTGTCCCAGGCGTCGCCGCCATATCGTCGGCCAGCCGGCCCTTTTCGCCTTGCATGCCCTTACCTCCGTCGTCAGGTGTGAAGTCTTCACCCTTGCCTCTAGGAAATGCAACTGCTAACCGCTTGGGCACATCCCTTCCCCCTTGAGGACGACATGACACGCGCTCAGGCGAACCTCCTCCTATTGCTTGCGGCCGCCATCTGGGGTGGCGGCTTCGTCGCGCAGTCGACGGCGATGAAGGCAATCGGCCCCTTCTGGTTCATCGCCCTGCGTTTTGCAGTCGCCACGTTGGCCGTGCTGCCCTTCGTCGTTTTTGAAGCGCGCAAAGCCAAGGTGAAGACAAGCCGACGCCATGCGAAACTCTATGTCCTCACGGGTCTTGCCCTTTTCAGCGGCGCGGCCACGCAGCAGGTCGGGCTGCAGACGACGACGGTGACGAATTCCAGCTTCATCACCGGTCTCTATGTCGTCTTCGTGCCGCTGATCGCCGTGTTCTTCCTGCGCCGTGCCCCGCATTGGATCATCTGGCCGGGCGCGCTGATGGCGCTCGCCGGCATCTATCTGCTGTCCGGTGGTCATCTCTCCGCGCTTGCGTCAGGTGATCTGCTGACCGTCGTCTGCGCCGTCTTCTGGGCAATCCAGATCACCCTCGCCGGCACGACCGTTTTTGCGACCGGAAGACCGCTCGCGCTCTCGGCCACGCAATTTGCCGTCACCGCGGTCTGCGCGCTCGCCGTTGCCGCTGTCGTCGAACCGATCACCCTGTCGGCGATTTGGGCCGCAGGACCCGAGATTCTCTATGTCGGCATTTTCTCCTCCGGCCTCGCCTTCGTACTGCAGGTGATCGCCCAGCGCTATACCACGCCCTCGCAGGCTGCGATCTTCCTCTCTTCCGAGGCATTGTTCGGCTCGTCGCTCGCGGCCCTCCTGCTCGGCGAGACGATGTCGGCGACGGGATATACGGGTTGTTCGCTCATGTTTATCGCTATGCTTGTAGTCGAGCTCGTACCCGGATTGGCCCGCCGCCGCTTGCCAGCCGCTTGAGCACGCGTCCAAATATGGGTGGATGCCGAATTCGAAAAAAAATTTAAGAAACCGGGAAAGCCCGTTTACGTTGCATTTTTGGGAAAATCTGCTCGGAACTTATATTGCAGACGATATAAAACGTTAATCATTCCCTATCTTCGAAGAAAATTTTGCGTTTTTGCGCAAATTGGATGTCCGCAGGGCTCTGCCCGACGCAGCAGGTTAAAAACTTTTGCTTGCCAAAATCCTTTAAACGCAGCACTCTCAGCGCGTTCGGGCATTTTGCGAGCATGGGAAGTCCTTAAGTATTTGCGCGCCGGGAACGCTAATATCCCGGTCAGCCGGTTCCGAAAATGGCGGGCGAAAGTCCTGCCGGGAGCAGGCCGAGGTAGAGGGGACCTTTTTCTCACATTTCAAGAATTGCCTGCCAACGCTTCCCGCAAGGAGGCAATGCTATGATGCTGCCCGTGTGGATGGCGGGCAGAGAGAAAAGGACCTGAGGCATGGCAGAGACTGGCACTGTAAAATTCTTCAATACCGACAAAGGCTTCGGCTTCATCAAGCCGGACCGGGGCGGCGCCGATATCTTCGTTCACATTTCTGCCGTTCAAGCCTCCGGGCTGGCCGGCCTGACGGAAAACCAGAAGGTAAGCTTCGACACGGAGCCGGATCGCCGTGGCAAAGGCCCGAAGGCCGTCAATCTGCAGATTGCGGGCTGAACCCTTAACAAGGCTGTCGAATTCGAGTTGAAGCCCGGCAGCAATGCCGGGTTTTGTCGTTCAGCCTTCGTTCAGCTATAACTCTTTAGGACTATGACCATCGAGAAGGAGCCGGCGTTCGGTTTCCGGGATTAGGACTTGATGGTTATGAACAGGCTTGCCAAAACTCTTCTGCTGACGGCAACGGCTGCCGCGCTCACTCTCTCCGTCATCGGCGAGGCATCGGCCGGTGATCGCCACTGGCGCCATCATAACAACAACGACGCCCTCGTCGGCGGCGCCGTCGGCCTCGCCACCGGTCTGATCGTCGGTTCGGCGATTGCCAATAGCGGCCCGGTTTACGACGAGCCTCGTTACATCGACCCGCCCTACGAGCCGGGATATTACGAGCCCGCTCCGGTCTACCGCGCACCGCGCCGCGTCTACGTCGAGCAGCCGCAATATGTCGAACAGCCGAGATATTATGCGCCTGTCCGCGCCTCGGTCGAGCCCTGGTCGCCACAATGGGAGCGTTACTGCTCTTACCGTTACCGCTCATTCGATCCGCGCAGCGGCACCTATATCGGCAGCGACGGCCGCAGCCACTTCTGCACCGCCGGCTGATTGCTCAACGATCCCTGACACGAAGCGCCGCTCCTCAGCGGCGCTTTTCTTTTTAGTTTAGGCCGGAATGCGGATCGTCGCTCTCAGGCCCCCGAGCGGGCTGTCGCCGAGGGTGACGTTGCCACCGTGGCTGCGGGCAATGTCGCGGGCGATCGCGAGGCCGAGGCCGGTGCCCGAAGCATCGAGGTTGCGCGCCGTGTCCAGCCGGAAGAAGGGCTTGAACACGTCCTCGCGGTTCTTTTCCGGAATGCCCGGCCCATCATCGTCGAAAACCACCGTCAGCCATTTGGCATTGTGCTTGGCCTCGATGTCGAGCCTGCCCGCATAACGACGCGCATTCGAGGCAAGGTTGGTGACGAGACGCATGAAGGCGTTCGGCCTGACGTATATGTCGTCGTCGCCTTCGATGGAATAGCTGAATGTCTTGCCGTGCAGGGCGAAATCGGATTCCAGCTTGGCGAAGATCTCGCTGAGCTTCAGCTCACCGACATCCTCTTCGACCTCGCCGCGTGCGAAGGCCATATAGGCCTCCAGCATCGTCTGCATATCGTTGACGTCGTCGTTCAGCCCGTGCAGGTCGGGATTGTCGCCGGCCAGCGCCAGTTGCAGCTTGAAGCGGGTGAGAATGGTGCGCAGATCGTGGCTGACGCCGGAAAGCATCGCGGTGCGCTGCTCGATCTGCCGCTCGATTCGCTCGCGCATCAGAATGAAGGCAAGACCGGCGCGCCGGACCTCATCGGCACCGCGCGGATAGAAATTGTCGGGCTTCTGCCCCTTGCCGAAGCTTTCGGCCGCGCGCGCCAAGGTCAGGATCGGCCGGATCTGCCCGCGCAGGAAGAGGATCGAGATACCGATCAGCACCAGCGAGGTGCCGACCATCCAGACGATGAAGATATGCGTGTTCGAGGCATAGGTCTGGCTGCGCTTGGTCAGCACCCTGAGGATCTTGTTGTCCAGCTTGATGCGGATCTCGACGAGGTTCGAGTTGCCGACCGTGTCGATCCAGAAAGGCCGGTGGATCTCGTCGGTGATCTCGTCGCTGAGGATGCCGTCGAGGATCGAGAAGAACGGCTTGACGCGCGGCGGCGGCAGGTCGCCGTCCGGCTCGATCGAGATCTGCAGGCTGAGTTGATCGCGGGCGATTCGGATGATTTCGCTATAGTCCGAATTCTGCGGGTAGGTCTCGATGATCTCGATGATCGCCGCGATGTCACGGGTGACGGCGAGCGACAGCCTCTCCGTCACCATCTGCCAGTGGCGCTCCATGAAGACGGCGGCGACGACGGATTGCAGCAGCACCATCGGAATGATGATGATCAGCAGCGAGCGCGCGTAAAGCCCGGTCGGCAGCCTTCGGCGCAGCCAGCGGACGATCCAGCGCCAGCCCGGCTCAGAAGTGCGGTCTTCCCGCCGCAAGCTGTCGATCGTCGCCATCAGCGCCGGTCCTGATCTTGAGTTTAATCGATGCTCAGCCTGTATCCGATGCCGCGCACGGTCTGCAGCCAGACGGGATTGGCCGGATCGTCCTCGATCTTACGCCGCAGCCGGTTGATCTGCACGTCGATCGTCCGCTCGCCGACCTCGGTATCGTTGCCGATCAGTTCATGACGGGGGATCGTGTCGCCGGCGCGCCGCGCAAAGAGCAGCATGATTTCCTGCTCGCGGTCGGTGAGCCGGATCACCTCGCTGGCCTTCTTCAGTTCCTTGCGGGTGAGCGAGAAAGTGTAGGGGCCGAACATCACCTGTTCGATCTTCGGTCCCTCGCCGCCGGCATTGCGGCGCAGAATATTGTTGATGCGCAGCACCAGTTCGCGCGGGTCGAAGGGCTTGGAAAGATAATCGTCGGCGCCTGCCTCCAGGCCTTCGATGCGATTACCCGATTCCGCCAGCGCCGTCAGCATGATGATCGGCACATTCTTGATGGCGCGAAGCCCGCGGGTGACCTCGATGCCGGATTCGCCGGGCATCATTACATCCATGATGATCAGGTCGAAATCCAGGCCAGCCAGCTTGCGCTGCGCCTCGGCGCCGTCGGCGGCGACGGTAACGCGAAAACCGTTCTCGGCGAGATAGCGATTGAGCAGCGCGCGGATGCGCGAGTCGTCGTCGACCACCAGCAGATGCGCCGCATCGTCGGAAATACCTGTCTTGACCGCCATTCACTCCGCCTTCTGTCTGTCCCGCATCCCTCTGAGGAAGGCTTTTACGCCCTCCCGCACCTCCGCAGAAGCCCCTTCGAATGCCCGCTCAATGCGGCGCGATTGCGGCTCGGCAAGGGCAAGCGCCAGCTCTCGTCCCGATTTCGTCGGATAGAGCTTGCGCTGTCGCCGGTCCTCGGGGCCCGCCACCTGGCGAATATAACCTGAATCGATCAGCTGTTTCAGCACCCTTGCAAGGCTCTGCTTGGTGATCTTGAGCGTATCGAGAAGATCGGCCACCGTCATGCCGGGATTGCGGTTGACGAAATGCACGACGCGGTGATGCGCCCGGCCGAAGCCGCTCTTTTCGAGGATGGCGTCAGGATCGGAAACGAAGTCGCGATAGGCGAAGAAGAACAGCTCGATGATCTCGAAATCGATGATGTCGGTATCTTCCATCGGCGTGGCCAGCGGCGCTGGCTCGCCTGCTTTCGGGCCGGTCTGTCCTGACACTCGGCATTTCCTTTCTCATTCCGCACATATCTTCGGAAACCAAGGTCCGCCCGCAACTTCCGACGCGACAAAACAATTCCCCTTGCGTCTGTGGATAAAACGTAATGGGGGCAACAATCAACAGACATGGAGCATGAAGGGCATCCGGCCCGATATCGCCGAATACCATTGTCCCGAAACTGCGCCGCCGAAACCAAGGGCTTCGCGGATGTGATGATGCTCGATCATAGTGGCCAAGTCGCCGAATCGACCGGGCCAACATCTTCTTCGTCAAGGACGGCGTCATACACACGCCGAACCCCTATCGCTTCACGCGGTCGACGATCTCCGAAAACCCTGATCAACCACACATGAAGGAAGTCTCTCCGGCGGCGGTCGCCGCCGGATAAGATCCTTCACGCGTTCGCTCGGGCCGGAGTGTCGGGCCTTTTTACCGATGCGCCCGCGCCATAACCAGTCCGGCGAGCGTCGAGAGAATGCCGCCGCCGATCAGGCCGCCGATGCCGTCGGCGATCAGGCCGGTCATCGCCGCTTCCCCGCCGACCATGCTGAGCAGCATGCCGCCGCCTATACCGCCGATTGCGCCGGCGATCGTACGGGCGACGACATTCATCGCCTGCTGTTTCAACGCGGCGCTCGCGGCATTGCCGCCGATGGCGCCGGCAATCAATTGCGTGACGAGCGGAAGTAACGCTTCCATGATTTCCTCCTCTGGCGATCTCCCCGATCGCCGATCCATGCCGAACCTTCGGTATATTAGAATTTTATCATATTTAAGAAAAATGCGTGAGAAAAATCAACCGATGCGGGATTAAGGCGGCGGGAAGAAAGGCAGGGATGGAGGCGGCCGGACGACCGCCTCTTTTGGCATTTTACCGATCACGTCACTGATAGACGTAGACGATCCGGCGCGTGCCCGGATCGACCAGCACCGGCCGGTCATTGATCCTCGTATAGCGATATTCGTAGTCCGGGATCGTCTGGAAGGTGACGTCGGCAGGCACTTCCGCACCGACGACGACATCGCCGCCGAGCTGCACCGTGTCAGCCGGATTGGTCTCGATGTAGGTGCGAACCGTTTCCGGCGGAGTGATGGTTTCGACCGCCCCGACGGGACCGAGCAATTCGTCGCCGGGCGCCGGCTGCGGGTCGGCGGGGACGACACTTGCAGTCGACTCGTAGGTCACGACGGGAACGCCGATCTCGGCGCGGTGCTGTTCGACGATGACGGGGCTGCCACCGCGGTCGACCTGCAGATAATCGGCATAGACCCAGCCGCGCATGCCATTGACGTCGACACGGCACCAGCGGCTGCCTTCGATGCAGCCGTCGAGCACCGCGGTCGAGCCACGCGTGGCAAGACCGACTGCCGGATATTGCGGGCCGGGGCCGGCGCGGACGTTGAGATCGTTGACGGTCGTCGCCACCATCTCCGCCTGCGCAAGACCACCGCTCGCCAGGAGCACCGCTCCCGCCAGCAGAATGTTTCTCTTCAAGGTCATATGAGCGTCTCCTTGGTTTCGATGGGCTGACAACGCTTGGGCTTCCACGATGTTCCCATCCGCGCCGCAGCGCGAAACGCCGCCTGCGGGATACCTTTCACAAGCCATTGAAGAAATTGAATAAAGCTTCCACTTTCCCGCCTCCGGCAACGGCACAGCGGTGCATAAATTCTTGTTGCAGTCCGTCTTTTTGCCGTGAGACAGGCCGCGGAGGCAGAAGATTCCGGCTGTCCTTGCAGTCGTTTCGGACTATACCCGGAGCATCACAGACACCAAGCGAGGCACTTATGGGCATGCTCCAGGCCGGCATCATTCCGGTGACACCCTTCCAGCAGAACTGCACGATCTTCTTCGATACCGATACCAAGGAAGGCGTCGTCGTCGATCCGGGCGGCGACGTGCCGCTGATCCTTCAGGCAATCGCGCAAAACGGCCTGACCATCAAGGAAATCTGGCTGACCCATGGCCATCTCGATCATGCCGGCGGCGCCGCCGAATTGAAGGAAGCCCTCGGCGTCGACGTCGTCGGCCCGCATCAGGATGACCTGCCGCTCTTACAGCGGATCGAGACCCAGGCCGAAAAATACGGCATATCGGGGTTGCGCAACGTCCTGCCAGACCGCTGGCTGAAGGACGGCAACAAGATCTCTTTCGGCACCCATGAATTCGAGGTCTATCACACGCCCGGCCATGCCCCCGGTCACGTCATCTATTTCAACCGTGCGCAGAATTTCGCCCATCTCGGTGACGTGCTCTTCAACGGCTCGATCGGCCGCACCGATCTACCGGGCGGCAACCATCGGCAGCTTCTCGATTCGATCCGCGACAAGGTGCTGCCGCTCGGCGACGACGTCGGCTTCATCTGCGGCCACGGCCCCGGCAGCCGCATCGGCGATGAGCGCCGAGGCAATCCGTTTTTGCAGGAAATCTGAACTCGGGGAGAATGAGCGGCGAAGCTGCGCTCCGCCCGCTCACATCATCTTCCGGCCGTTCGGCACCGGCTGCTCGACGGCCGCCAGCACGATCGCGCCGTTCTCGTCCTCGAAACCCAGCGTCAGCACCTCCGAGCGGAACGGCCCGATCTGGCGCGGTGGGAAGTTGACGACGCCGAGCACCTGCCGGCCGATCAGGCTTTCCAGCGTGTAGTGCACGGTGATCTGCGCCGAGGATTTCTTGGTGCCGATGTCGGGACCGAAGTCGATGACCAGCTTGTATGCCGGCTTGCGCGCTTCAGGAAAGGGACTGGCCTCGATAATCGTGCCGACACGGATGTCGACACGCTCGAAATCGGCGTAGGTGATCTCTTCCGCCATGTCTGCGTCAGCCGGCCAGTTCTTCGGCCCGCTTGCGCGCCGCCGCAAGGGCGGCATCGAACAGAGGCTGCATGCCATCTTCGGCCATCAGCACCGCGAGTGCCGCCGCCGTCGTGCCGCCGGGAGAGGTCACATTCTGCCGCAGCCGCGAAGCGTCGTCGGGGGACTGGTGCAAGAGTTCACCAGCCCCCGCGACTGTTTCCCGCGCAAGACGCATGGCGAGGTCCGCCTGCAGGCCGAGTTTACGGCCTGCCTCCGCCATGCATTCGACGAGATAGAACACATAGGCAGGACCGCTGCCCGAAAGCGCCGTCACGGCATCGATATCGGCCTCGGCGGGTACCCATTCGACCGGCCCCGAGACACTGAGAAGGGCATGGACACGCTCACGCTGCTGAGTGCTGACACCGGCATTGGCAAATGCGCCGGTGACGCCGCGCCCGACCATAGCAGGCGTGTTCGGCATGGCCCGCACCATGGCGGCTTTGCCGAGATGCCTCTCAAGGAAACCCAGCGTCTTGCCGGCCGCGACCGAAACGACGACCGTTTCCGCGCCGACGGCGCTCTTCACATCAGGCAACACCGTCTCCATCACCTGCGGTTTGACCGCCAGAAACAGAACGCTCGCCTTCAGATCCGTGGGAAGCGCGGTCAGATGCTTCGCACCCGCCTCGCTGATCGTCGCGAGCATTGCCGGTGAGGGACCGGGATCGACGACGATGACGGCCGAGCCCGGGACGCCGCTCTTCAGCCAGCCGGTGAGCATCGCCCCGCCCATATTTCCGGCGCCGATCAGGACGACGGGTTTTTCCGAGGAGAAAGCCTTCGTCGGCATCTTATGCCTCGCCAACCGTTTCGAACAAAACGGCTTCCATCGCCTTCGTCGCGTCCATACCCGACCAGACGACGAACTGGAATGCCTGGAAATAGGCTTCACAGGTATCGAGCGCGCTGGAAAGCAGCACCTCAACCTGGCGGTTGGTCGGCTCTGCACCGCCGGCAAGCAGCAATGACTGGCGGAAGATGACGACATCTTCCTGGCGCCAAAGGTCGAAATGACCCATCAGCACCTGCCCGTTGATCGCCGAGAGCAGCTTGACCACCTCATTGACCCTGATGTCGGGAACTTTGATATCGAAGGCGCAGCCAAGGTGCAGCGCCTCGAACTCCTCCATCCACGAGAAGGAGACATGGTAGTCCGTCCAGCGACCCTCGACCGTCATCGCGATCTCGTCCTCGCCGGACCGTTCGAACGACCAGTCATTGTTGGAGGCAACGTACTCGATCATATCGACCGGGTTCGACTGACGCTCGACTTCCAATTCCATCAGGTTCATGCAGCACCTTCTTGACCGGAACGAATGCGACTAACTTGGTGTACGAACACAAGAAAAGACACACGCAAATACCGGAACCACCACTCGGATGATCGTTGAACCGCTGCCAGACTTAACGCAGATAACCTGCCTGGAGCTTACCAAGTCGCTTCGAATCATCATTTAAAATCAGTGTATAGCGCCCCTTGCCACCTGCCAGCCCCCAGAAGGGAAAATAGGGCCGGCCACTGTGGAAAGGCTCTTCGAAATTCAATTCAGAAGGGAGAATAAGCGACTCTGCGAATTGGCTTTTTTGGCAGTGTCCACAGGTGGAAAACTCACCTGATTTTTTTATGGAAGATGCGGCATGTGGCAATAGGGCCATGCCGCATCCTACGTCGCATCGGGACTTTCAGAGATGTCCCGCAGACGTGAGCAGCGGTTACCACAGCAACGTGTTTTAGCGGCCTTCGCCGGCAAGTTTTGCCTCGAGTACCGCGATGCGGGCGGCAAGCGCCTCGTTCTCGTCGCGCGCCTTGATCGCCATCTCGCGCACAGCCTCGAACTCCTCGCGCTTGACGATGTCCATGCTGTTCAGCCAGCGCTCGGCCTGGGCGTTGAAGGCGGTTTCGATCTCCTTGCGGACGCCCTGGGCGGCACCGGCCGCATCGGTCATCAGCTTGGCGAATTCGTCCATGATGCGGTTCGTTCCGGTCGTCATGGCGTTTTTCTCCTTGGCATGAGGTGAATTCAGCCCTTCAGGGCCTCGAGAATTGAGGTAGGGCTTCGCCATCGGCGATGCAAGCGCTTTGCATCGGATAAGCTTGCCGGAACCGCCCGGAAAGAGCGATCACGAACAATGGACTTGACCGTCCGGGATCGCAGCGGCATGTTCCGCCGACTTCAACGGATGGGAAAACCTTGCCGATAGCCGCCGATCTCCTTGCCATCATGCCTTTCCCGGATATCGATCCGATCGCCTTTTCGATCGGTCCGCTGGCGATTCACTGGTACGGTCTCGCCTATGTCGCCGGCATCCTGCTCGGCTGGGCCTATGCGCGCCGCCTGGCAGCCGATGACAGCCTCTGGCCGGGCAATACATCACCGATGACGAAGACGCAGCTCGACGATTTTATTGTCTGGGCAGCCCTCGGCGTCGTCCTTGGCGGTCGTCTCGGCTATATCTTTTTCTATGACCTCTCCGCCGTCCTGCGCGATCCCATCCGCGCGGTCCAGATCTGGAACGGCGGCATGTCCTTCCACGGCGGCCTGACCGGCACGACGATCGCCATGATCGTCTTTGCCCGCCGCAACGCCATCCCGATCTGGAGCCTGTTCGACATCGTCGCCACCGTCGTTCCCTTCGGTCTGTTCTTCGGCCGCATCGCCAATTTCATCAATGGCGAACTCTGGGGCCGGTTGACCGACGTATCCTGGGCCGTGGTCTTTCCGACCGGCGGTCCCTTCGCCCGCCACCCGAGCCAGCTTTACGAGGCCGGCCTTGAAGGCATCGTTCTGCTCCTGGTGCTGGCCGCCCTCGTCTACGGCATGCGCGCGCTGAAGAGCCCCGGCTTCATCACCGGCGTTTTCGTCTGCGGCTATGCGCTGTCGCGTATTTTCGTCGAGTTCTTCCGCGAGCCCGACGCCCAGCTCGGTTACCTCCTCGGCACGAACTGGCTGACCATGGGCATGGTGCTTTCCTCCCCGATGATCCTGCTCGGCCTCTGGGCGATGCTTCGGGCTCGCCGCCAGGCTGCGCTGCAGCTTTAAAACGGCAGGACGCGACATGACCACCGCTCTAGGAGAAAAGATCAAGGCCATCATCCAGGCCAACGGCCCGATCAGCGTCACCGATTATTTCTCGCTCTGCCTGGCCGATCCCGAACATGGCTACTACCGCACGCGCGAGCCCTTCGGCCGTTCCGGCGATTTCGTCACCGCGCCCGAAGTCAGCCAGATTTTCGGCGAGATGATCGGTGTCTTTATCGTCCATGCCTGGCAACGCCACGGCACGCCGGCGGACGTGCGCCTCGTCGAGATCGGTCCCGGCCGCGGCACCATGATATCGGATATGCTGCGCGTCATTACCCGCATCGCCCCGCCTCTTTTCGAGACGATGAGCGTGCATCTCGTCGAAACCAGCGAGCGCCTGCGCGACGTCCAGAGCCAGACGCTCGAGGCCTACGGCGAAAAGATCGCCTGGCATGACGGCTTCGATGAGGTGCCATCAGGCTTCACGCTGATCGCCGCCAACGAACTGTTCGACGCCATCCCGATTCGCCAGTTCGTCCGCACGCCGACCGGTTTCCGCGAGCGCATGGTCGGGCTCGATGCCAATGGCGAGCTGACCTTTGCCGCCGGCGTCGCCGGCCTCGATCCAGCGCTTCTTCCCGAACCGGTGCAGAACCTGCCGCTCGGCGCGCTCTTCGAGATCTCACCTGCCCGCCAGGCCGTGATGATGGCGATCTGCGAACGGCTGCGGGCCTTCGGCGGAACGGCGCTCGCGATCGACTACGGCCATCTCGTCACCGGCTTCGGCGATACGCTGCAGGCGGTGCGCATGCACGAATTCGATCCACCGCTCGCCCATCCCGGCGAAGCCGATCTGACGAGCCATGTCGACTTCCAGCAACTCGCCGAAACGGCGCTCGCGGCCGGCGTCCATCTGAATGGCGCCCTGCATCAGGGTGATTTTCTGACCGGTCTCGGCATCCTCGAACGCGCCGCTGCCCTCGGTAAGGATCGCGAACCGCAAACCCAGCAGGTCATCCAGACAGCAGTCGACAGGCTCGCCGGCGCCGGTGAAGGTCGGATGGGGGAACTCTTCAAGGTGATGGCGGTCTCTCATCCCGCAGTCGACCTCATGCCCTTTCGTCCGGTGGATTGACAGGGCGCACGCGGCTGGTTCAACATCCCAGCCAACAAGAACTTGAAGCGCGCCGCCGGTGCGATGCGCTTGGGACAATAACAAACCTCCTGAAAAACCCGGAATCACAGATGCAGGACGCGGCCTCTCCCGCACCGATCGAAAGCGCGCTGCTGAATGAAGCGGCGGGCAGCACCGTCCGCCACGGTTATTTCACCCGGGCCGGCGGCGTTTCCGAAGGGATCTATCGCGGCCTTAATGTCGGCCTCGGCTCCAGCGACGAACGCGACAAGGTTATGGAAAACCGGCGCCGCGTCGCTGCATGGTTCAGCCTGCCGGTCGAGCGGCTGGCGACCGTGCATCAGGTTCACTCCCCGGACGTCGCGACGATCGGCGCCGATTACGACGGCGCCCGTCCCGAGGCGGATGCTATGGTGACCGCGACGCCTGGTATTGCGCTTGGCGTGCTCGCCGCCGATTGCGGCCCGATCCTTTTTGCCGATCCCGACAATCGCGTCATTGGCGCGGCCCATGCCGGCTGGAAGGGGGCGCTGACCGGCGTGCTCGAAAACACCATCGCCGCCATGGAAGCGCTGGGGGCCGACCGCGCCGGCATCGTCGCCTGCCTCGGCCCCTCGATCAGCCAGGCAAGCTATGAGGTCGGCCCGGAATTCGTCGACCGTTTCATCGCCGAGAACCCGGATTACGAACGCTTCTTCATACCATCGGCAACATCGGGCCACGCCATGTTCGATTTGCCGGCGCTGACCGTCGACAGGCTGACCCGGGCCGGCGTGCGGGCCGAAAGCCTCGGCCTCTGCACCTATCCGGACAGCGAGCGCTTCTTTTCATACCGCAGGACGACGCATCGCAAGGAGCCGGACTACGGCCGCCAGATTTCAGCGATATCAATCAGGGAGACTTGAGCAGAATGGCACTCCACTTCGAAAAGGCCGAGTTCGCAAGCCGGCTTGCGCGCCTCACCGAGAAGATGAAGGAAGAAAAGCTCGACGCCCTGCTGCTCTTCGCGCAGGAAAGCATGTACTGGCTGACCGGCTACGACACCTTCGGCTACTGCTTCTTCCAGACGCTGGTCGTCAAGAGTGACGGCACCATGGCGCTGATCACCCGCTCGGCCGATCTTCGCCAGGCGAGGCACACCTCGATCATCGAGGATATCCACGTCTGGGTCGACAGGGTCAATGCCGATCCGACGCTCGACCTGAAGAACCTGCTGGTCGACATGGATCTGCTCGGCGCCCGCATCGGCGTCGAATATGATACGCACGGCATGACCGGCCGCGTCGCCCGCCTGCTCGACGCGCAACTGGCCACCTTCGGCCAGATCGTCGACGCCTCCTATCTCGTCAGCCGCCTGCGCCTCGTCAAGAGCCCGACCGAGGTCGCCTATGTCGAACGCGCCGCCGTTCTCGCCGACGATGCGCTCGACGCCGCAATCAGGCTGACCAAGCCCGGCGCCGACGAGGCCGATATCCTGGCCGCCATGCAGGGCGCGATCTTTTCCGGCGGCGGCGACTATCCCGCCAACGAATTCATCATCGGCTCCAGCGCCGATGCCCTGCTCTGCCGCTACAAGGCCGGCCGCCGCAAGCTCGACGCCAACGACCAGCTGACGCTCGAATGGGCCGGCGCCTATGCGCATTATCATGCCGCCATGATGCGCACGATCGTCATCGGCGAACCAATGCAGCGCCACCGCGAACTCTACAATGCCTGCCGCGAGACGATCGAGGCGATCGAGACCGTGCTGAAGCCCGGCCATACTTTCGGCGACGTCTTCGACATGCACGCCAAGATCATGGACGAGCGCGGCCTTGCCCGCCACCGGCTGAATGCCTGCGGCTATTCGCTCGGCGCCCGCTTCTCCCCGTCCTGGATGGAGCATCAGATGTTCCATGTCGGCAATCCGCAGCCGATCGAGCCGAACATGTCGCTCTTCGTGCACATGATCATCGCCGATTCCGATACGGGCACGGCGATGACGCTCGGCCAGACCTATCTGACGACGGCGGATGCGCCGCGCACGCTGTCCCGCCATCCGCTCGATTTCATCGGTCTTTGACCGGTGAGAATCCGGAATTGACAGAGGACCTCGCCCGCCCGCATAAATTCGGGCGGGGCTGATGCGATGGTGGGAAGGACGGATCAAGGGATGACGCGAGCTGCGATTGTGCCCACGCTCCTGGTCGTCACGGCTCTGCTGACTGCCTGCAATACCACCGATGCGCTGACACCGCTGGTCGACATCGGCGATTCCTCCGCGAGTGCGCCATCGAACCCGGTCACGCAGAGCGAGGCTGAGAGCCTGGCGGGCACCCGCCAGCCGGCCTTCGCCGCAAATACACGGCAGGGCGGCTATCACCCGGCCTATGACCAACCGCAGCGAGCCTATCGGCCCGGTTCCGGTGCGCCTCCGACGACGATGCAGGCGCAGGCCGACGCTTTGTCGCGCAACGATTCCTCGCCCGCCGCCTCCGCCCCGATCGAAGGACAATCGCTGCCGCCTCCGTCAAGCGGCGGTGAACCTGCCGCTCCGGCGGCCGAGACGCAGCAGCCTCGGCAAACCGCCGCCCTCAATCCCGGCCCCTCGTCCGCTCGCGGCAATACCGTGCGCTTCCTGCCGATCATCGGCGCACCGGTTCAGGCGGTCACCCCCCTTTCGCGCCAGCTCGGCTCCGAGGCTCGCGCGCACGGCCTGTCTATCAAAAGCTCGACGGATGCAAGCAGCGACTACATTCTCAAAGGCTATCTCTCCGCCTTCAGCGACGACGGCAAGGTCACCGTGGTCTATGTCTGGGACATTCTCGACAGTGGCGGCGGCCGTCTGCACCGCATCCAGGGACAGGAAAGCGTGCCGACAGCCGCAGCCGATCCCTGGGCCGGCGTTCCGGCCTCGGTGATGCAGCAGATCGGCTCGAAAACCATCGCGGAATTCTCCTCCTGGCGGCAGACGCAGGGCGGTTAGTCACAAACTTTTTGCAAATTCGAGAGCCTGTGGCGCCTTTGCCCTTGCATTCACGGGGAAGCTGGCTAAAAAGCGCGGCTATCAGCGCATAACAGGCGGACCAAAATGAAGGTTTTCGCAGGCAATTCGAACCGGCAACTCGCCGAAGCGATCTGCACCTATCTCAATGTTCCCTTGGGGAAAGCCAGTGTCCGAAGGTTTGCCGATCAGGAAATCTTCGTGGAAATCCAGGAGAATGTGCGCGGCGAGGACGTTTTCCTCGTACAGCCCACCGCCTTTCCTGCCAACGACCACTTGATGGAACTGCTGATCATGATCGACGCGATGCGTCGTTCGTCGGCACGCCGCATCACGGCCGTCCTTCCCTATTTCGGTTATGCCCGCCAGGACCGTCGTGCTTCAGGTCGCACGCCGATCTCCGCAAAGCTGGTGGCAAACCTGATTACCGAAGCCGGCGCCGATCGCGTCATGACGCTCGATCTCCATGCCGGGCAGATCCAGGGCTTCTTCGATATTCCCACCGACAATCTCTTCGCCCTGCCCGTACTGACGCGCGACATCAAGAGCCATTACGACCTCAGCAACGTCATGGTCGTCTCGCCTGACGTCGGCGGCGTGGTCCGCGCACGCGCGCTTGCCAAGCGGCTGGACTGTCTTCTGGCCATCGTCGACAAGCGTCGCGATCGGCCGGGTGAATCCGAAGTGATGAATATCATCGGCGACATTGCCGGCAAGGACTGCCTGCTGATCGACGACATCGTCGATTCCGGCGGCACGCTCTGCAACGCGGCCGACGCGATGTTGGCCCAGGGCGCCGCCAGCGTCACCGCCTATATCACCCACGGCGTTCTCTCCGGCGGCGCGGTCACCCGCGTCACCTCTTCGAAGCTTCGCGAACTCGTCATCACGGATTCAATCCAGCCGACCACGGCCGTGCTCTCGGCACACAATATCCGCATTGTCACGACGGCGCCGCTGATCGGCGAAGCCATCAGCCGAACGGCCCAGGAAGAGTCCGTCTCCAGCCTCTTCGATTAAAAAGAGCCGGCATTCGCCGGCTCTTTCAATTTCTGCGTCAGATGAACGCGCTATTGCCGGCATGCTCTCCGAGCCGCATGAAATGCTGGCCGTTGATTGTCGCGCAGCTGCATTCCTGACGGCACGAGCCCGGACTAAGCCGTCACGCCGGTCGTTGATGCAAAAAAAGGCCGGCACAAGGCCGGCCTCTTCATTTCTGATCCAGATTGAAAACACTCAAGGCTGCTGCGGCTGCGCAGGCACCGCGTCCTGCCCCTGATCCGGCTCCTGCTCCTGATCTGGCTCCAGTCCCTGATCTTGTTCCTGATCCTGGTCTGTCTCCAGCCCCTGATCCGGACCATCCGGTCCCTTGATCTGCTGGCCATTGACCGCCACGGAACCATCGCGGCTGACGCTGATGTCCCAGCGTGAACGGCCGTCCGCATCGGTTTTGGCAAAGCCCTTCACCATCATGATGCCGAAAGAAATCTGGTTGAGATCGGGATCCGTCTTGGCGAGCTCCTGAATCGCGGCGATCGTCTTGTCGAGATCGCGGGCAAGGATCGTCGCCTCCATCGAATAGTCCTTCTGGCTATCGACCCGCCCCTCGATCTTGCCCGTCATATCGACATCATAGACCTGCGACTTGGCGCTGATCTTCGGAAACTCGACGGTAAGCCGACCGTCGCGGAAGAGCTTCTTCGACATCTCCTCGCCGGTCTTTTCCGGCGCCGGATCATTGAAATCCGCTGCCATGATGGCGTCGCCAAAGCTTGCGAAATCCAGGTTCGGAAGAGCAAGCTGGAAATCGAAGCTGGTCGGCATGAAGGCCGAGTAGGTTGCCGGCATCAGCGGCGTGTCGAGACTGATCTCCTGCGCGTTCATGCCGAAACCGAAACGCATGGCGTCACTCGGCCCGTCGATGGCGAGGTTGTAGCCGAATGCCTTAGCGCCGCCCTTGCCCATCTCACTGCTGACGGTCAGATCATTGACCCCGATCGTCTCGCTGAACAAGGTCAGAAGCGGGAAGGCTTCCTTCACAGTTCCCTTGATCTTGTCGCTGTTCTCGGGGCTCAATTTCTTCTCGTCGAGATGGTCGAGCACGAAGAAGACCATCTCGCGAATCTGCTTTGCCGGCAGGCCGTTCACCTTGGCCTCTGCATTGATCGAGCCGGCCCGGATTTCAACAGGCGGCATTTGCAGGCCGGAAACCTGCTCGACGAAACCCGACATCGAGCCGGTGCCGACAAAATCGACACGTCCGTTGCCGCCTGCACTGTCCGACGAACTCAGCTTCTGGTCCATGCCGGCGATGGTGGCATGAACCTCCTCGGTTTCGGACTTGCTGGCTATCTTGATATCCTTGGCCGCGAAGGTGCCCGAACGCAGGTAGCTGATCGCCGGGTCGAAGACGCCGCTATAGACAAGCGAAGCGATGGAATAGGTGAAATCCGTCGGCTTCTGATCCGGGCCTTTGAAGTGGCCGGAAACATTGAACTTGTTGTCGCCTTCGATGTTCCACAGCCCGCTCTCGAGCGGCGTGGCGAACATCGAAAACGGTGTCAGCCCTTGGATCGTGAACGTCGCCGGATCGGCTTTGGCAAGCAGCTTGGCCAGATCGTAAATGACTTCGTAGCGCGTGCCCGCCGGATTGACCGATATAAGGCCGCTCTTCGCCAGGTCGGCCGGAAGCAGCTTCGTCAAAGTCTCCTTGACCGCATTGGCGCCGTCCTGGTTGATCTCCGCGCTCTCGGCCGTGGTGAAAAGGCAAAGAGCAAGCATGCTCGTTGCCGTGACAAGTTTGAGACGCATAGTCTGTTTTTCTCCTCAGCCGCTTTTTTGGTTGCGGCCATCCAAAGATGGCAACCGCGCTGATGTCAAGCCAAGTGGCGGCAGGTACTGGCAATTTTGCCACGCGAGCGGGCGTGGATTGCAAACATTTCAACGAGGTTCGTCTGGCCAAACGGAAGGTGCGGAAGCAAGCAGTCGATCCAGGCAGATTTGCCGTCTCGGCAATTGAGCGCCCAGGCGAAAGCCGGTATATCAGCGAAAAATCGCTGCAATCCGCAACTTGCCTTTCCGAGCGACTTATAATATAGGCCACCGGTCCGCGTAGACACCCTTGGAGGCAACGCGGATGAGGTTGGGTTATACCCGCCTCCGGTTCGTCGGAACAGGGCTTTCGCCCGCCGCTGAACTCTCCAAATAACCTCGAAAGGAATAGCCATGAGCCAGGAAACTTACGAGCTCAAGGCCGAGGCGCGCGAACGGGTTGGTAAGGGGTCCGCCCGTGAACTTCGCCGCAACGGTTTGATTCCCGCTGTCATCTATGGTGACAAGCAGGCCCCCATTGCCATCGCTCTCAACACCAATGAGGTGACGAAGCGCATTCACGCCGGTGGTTTCATGACCACCGTGGCGACGATCGAAGTCGACGGCAAGAAGTTCAAGGTTCTGCCGAAGGACTATCAGCTCGATCCGGTCCGTGACTTCACGATGCACGTCGATTTTCTGCGCGTCTCCGGCAACACCCAGGTGACCGTCGAAATCCCCGTTCACTTCATCAATGAAGAGAAGTCCCCGGGCATCAAGGTCGGCGGCGTTCTGAACATCGTTCGTCACGAAGTCGAAGTCCATTGCCCGGCCGATGCGATCCCGGAATTCTTCAACGTTGACCTCAACGGCAAGAAGATCGGCGACAGCATCCATATTTCGGAAGTCACCCTGCCGAAGGGCGTCACGACGGTCATCGACCGCGACTTCACGATCGCCACCATCATTGCCCCGGCTGGCGGCGTTGACGAGGCTGCGGAAGGCGAAGCCGAAGCCTGATCGCTTCGACCATTTGTAAAGCATACGGCCCGCCGCCCTCTGGGAGGCGGGCTTTTCATTGCCCGGCAAAGGCCTCCGTTTCAGCAAATTTAATATATTCGTGAAAGCATGCCCCGTCAGCTGCGATGAAGCCTGCCCGTACGCGCGACAGCAAATATGGCCGGCCTGGGGGAGTAAACGGAACCATGAACAATTCCGTTGAGAACAGATTTTTTGCGATTGTTTGCGGAGCGCTGCTTGTTTTTGTCGCTCCTCTCTTTGTTCTCTTCCTTTTTCTTTCCTCCGAACGGGCCGACAAGGAAATACGCGACCATATTTCCGTTCTTCTTGTCGCCAATGCCCAGGCGCTGGCAAAGCCGCTCTGGGATCTCGATGAGGACAGCGTCACGCAGATCAGCGCGACGGTCGTTTCCCAGGGCGCCATCGTCAAGGTCGAAGTGCGCGACCAGTCGGGTCAACTCGACGTCAGCCAGTCCACCATTCCGCGCTCCTTCGACGGCAAGCTCGTGCAGGTGTCGCGCGCCATTATCTACAACACCGTCGACGGCCCGAAGAACCTCGGCAGCATCAGCGTTTATTATCCCGCGCTCGGCCTGTTTTCCGGCCTGAAGCAGGAAGAAGTCGTCTTCATCTCGATCTTCATCTTCGCCGTGCTCGCCGTTTTCGGCACCGCGCTGATCGGCAACCGGTTCTTCGTCATCCAGCCGCTCATGCGGCTGACGGCGGCGATCGAGGCCACCCGCCAGTTGGGCTCCCGTCATCATGTCGACTGGCAGTCGAACGATGAGATGGGACGGCTTGCCCGCAGCTTCAACGAGATGCAGACGAAGCTCGAAAGCGAAGAAAAAGAGCTGAAGCTCGCCCACCGCCGCGCCACCGACATCTATAATCTGACGCCCGCCATGCTCTTCTCGCTCGATGAGGAAGACCGCATCACCGCCGTCAGCGACTACTGGCTGCTTGCCACAGGTTATAACCGCGCCGCCGTCATCGGCCGCAACTTCGCCGATCTCGTCACACCGGCCACCCGCGACAAATTCATCAGGCGCCGCCAGGCCGAAAGCGGCATGACCGTCACCGTCAAGTTCGTCTGCCTGGATGGCCGCATCATGGACGTCCTCATCATGGAATCGGAGGCGGAAGCCGGCGCTCACGACCGCCTCTCGCTATCGGTCATGACCGATGTGACCGAACTCAAGGCCTCCGAGGACCGCAATCATCGCCAGGCGATCACCGATCACCTGACCGGGCTTCTCAATCGCCAGGGCTTCGAAGCCGTCCTCGACAACAAGATCGCCGCCGCCGACGCGGCCGGCCAGGAGCTTGCCTGCCTTTTCGTCGATCTCGATCGCTTCAAGTGGATCAACGACAATATGGGCCACGCCGCCGGCGACATGGCGCTGGTCGAACTCGTCGAGCGCCTGAAGACCTATCTTGCCCCCTCCGATGAGGCGGCCCGTCTCGGCGGCGACGAATTTGCCATCCTGCTGCCGGCCAAGGACGCCGAAAAACGTGCCAGGATGATGTGCGAGCAGATCGCCTCGATCTTCGAAACGCCGTTCGCCCCCGACATGCATCTGAGTGCTTCCGTCGGCATCGCCATTTATCCGCACCATGCCGCAACCGCGGCCGAACTGCTGCAGAAATCCGACCTGGCGATGTATGCCAAGAAACGCGACGGCAAGAATGGCGCGCAGCTCTTCGACAACGCCATGCTCGACCGTGCCCGCAGCCGCGCCGAGATCGAAGCCAATATCGAAGCCGGCCTCGTCGACAACTGGTTCGAGGCCTTCCTGCAGCCGATCGTCAATCTGAACGGTCGCGGCATAGCCGGTTTCGAAGCGCTGATGCGTCTCAACCATCCGCAGAAGGGCTTGATGCCGCCGGCCGAGATCATCAGCGTCGCCGAAGAGACGGCAAAGATCGTCCGCGTCGGCAACGTCATCATGGAAAAGGCGATCGCCAATCTCGCAAAGATTTCCTGCATAGCGGGCATGCAGGATACCTATCTCGCCATCAACTTCTCGCCGCTGCAGTTCGAGCCGGCGCTGCCGGCCCGCCTTGCCGCGATCGTCGGTCGCCATGGCATCCGCCCTGAACGCATCGTCGTCGAGATCACAGAAGCCGTGCTGATGCACGACAACCCGCAAATCCGCATGATTGTCACGGAGCTTCGCCATTTCGGCTGCCGCATCGCGCTGGACGATTTCGGCACCGGCTATTCTTCGCTGAGCTATCTCAACCGCTTCCCGGTCGATATCATCAAGATCGATCAGTCCTTCACCCGCGCGATCAACGACGGCGACGACGACGTGCGCCAGAAGAGCCGCATGCTGATCGAAGGCATTACCACGCTCTCGCACAAGATGAACTGCACCGTCATCGCCGAGGGCATCGAGACCGAAGAGGAATGCCGCACGCTCCACCAGATGGGGCTTGATTATGGCCAGGGCTACCTCTTCCATCGCCCACAGCATGCAACCACGCTCATCGAACAACTGGTGGGCTCGCAATCGGCCGTGGCCCGCGCCTCGTGAATGAAAGAACGAAGGAGATGATAGTGATGAAAAAGCTCCTGTTTCTCGCATGCCTGGCGCTGCCCTGCGCCGCTCATGCGCAAACGGTAACCTTCACCACCGAGGACTACGCCCCCTTCAACTATCGCGACGGCAAGGAGATCAAGGGCGCGACCGTCGAACAGGTCGAAAAGATAATGGCCGCGATCGGCGTCGACTACACGATCGAGATCATGCCCTGGGCGCGCGCCTATGGCCTTGCCCGCACGGCGCCGATGACCTGTGTCTTCGTAACCGCCCACAACAGCGCCCGTGACCCGTTGTTCAAATGGGTCGAGCCGCTGCTCATCGACCGCAACATCCTGATCACCCGCAAGGGCTCGGGCGTCACTGCCAGCAATCTGGAAGAGGCGAAGAAATATACGGTCGGCACGCAGCGCGAGGATTACACCGAGACGATCCTGAAGGAGAAGGGCTTCACCAAGCTCGATGTCGCCAGCGATTTCAACGCCACCCTGCGCAAGCTGCTCAGTGGGCGCATCGACATGATGCCGATCTCCGAACTCTATTTCGAGAAGATCAAGGCCGACCAGCCGGTGGAAATGGTGACCGTGCTCTCCGCCCAGCCGATGAGCATTGCCTGCGAGAAGAGCTTTCCGGACGATCTGCTCGCGAAGATGCAGGCGGCTCTCGACAAGCTCATCGCCGATGGCGACCAGAAGCAGATCTTCCTGAAATACGGCATGAACCTGTCGCAGTGATTGCGATGGAGACTGCCCTTTCCGCTTGACTTTGCGGTCATTTGCAGGTGGTGAACGGCGGGAAGTTCTAGCAAGGAAAAACAGACCATGCTGATCATCGCGGGTCTCGGCAATCCCGGCGGCAAATACGCCGGCAACCGCCACAATATCGGCTTCATGGCCGTCGATGCCATTCATCGGCGCCACGGCTTCTCGCCCTGGTCGAAGAAGTTTAGGGCCGAGATCGCCGAGGGCGAACTCGCTGGCAAGAAAGTGCTGCTGATCAAGCCGCAGACCTTCATGAACCTCTCCGGCGAGGCCGTCGGCGAGGCGATGCGCTTCTACAAGCTCCAGCCCACCGATCTTGTCGCGATCTACGACGAACTCGACCTTCCCCAGGGCAAAGCGCGATTGAAGACCGGCGGCGGCCATGGCGGCCACAACGGCATCAAGTCGCTGGATGCCCATTGCGGCAAAGAATACCGGCGGCTGCGCCTCGGCATCGGCCATCCCGGCGTCAAGGAAATGGTGCAGAACCATGTACTCGGCGATTTCGCCAAGGCCGACCGGGTCTGGCTGGAACCGCTGCTCGAGACGCTCGCCGACAATGCCGACATGCTGGTGCGAAACGAGGATTCGCAGCTGATGAACAAGATCGCGCTCGCGCTCGGCGGCAAGGCCGAGGAAGAAAAGCCGCGAAAGGACAGCGAGAAGAAGCCGGCCGGGCAGTCGCATATCCGCCAGGCGCGCAACAACAACCAGCCGAAGCTGCCGACCACCGGCCCGATGGCCGAGATGCTGAAGAAGATGTTCGGCAAAGGGGACTGAGGCCGTGCCGGATCACGACCAGGAACCGGATTTCACCATCCGCCCCGCCGCATCGGGCGATCTCCCGGGGCTGACCGTCCTCTATCGGCATTTGAACCCGGCCGATCCGCTTCTCGACGAAGCCGTGGCCGAAGAGCGCTTTTCCGCCATCCTCGCCCAGCCTGGCATGACTGTATTTATCGGCTTTGCCGGCGGCCTCGCCGCTGCCACCGCCACCCTGGTCGTCGTGCCGAACCTGACGCGGAACGGCGCGTCCTATGCGCTGGTCGAGAATGTCGTCACCCACGCCGACCACCGCCAGCGCGGTTACGCCGGCGCCGTCATCGGCCATGCGGTGACGGAGGCCTGGAAGACCGGCTGCTACAAGGTGATGCTGCTCACCGGCTCGAAGAACCCGGCGACGCTGCGTTTCTACGAGAATTGCGGCTTCATCAGCGACAAGACCGGCTATCAGATCCGCCGGCCCTGAGCCGCGCCCACACCTGTCTGCGCATTATCATTCCTCGGGTTCGGTGGTGAACATCAGCGGGAATCCCATCTCCTTGGCGAGATCGATGCCCTCTTTGGCCTTGGTTTCGGCAATATCCCTAGCGCAAACCACGACCACGCAGGAGCCGAGCTTGTGCGCGGTCATCATCACCCGGTAACCCGTCTCCTCGCTCATGCGGAAGACGACCTTCAGGATCACGATGACGAATTCGCGCGGCGTGTAATCGTCGTTGACGAGAATGACCTTGTAGAGCTTCGGCCTTTCCAGCTTTGGCTTCACCTTGGTCTTCGGTTTCAGGACAACGTCATTGTCACTCATCGGAAAATCCACCCGTTGATGACATGAAAAGGCGGAAGAACCATCCGCTGGGACTATATTGCACCGTCAGCACGGCAGTTCAATGACGTAAATATCACTTGGCGGAGAGCCCTGCTTTTTCGATTCATACCGCGAACCCTTGACCCGAGGCGGCCATTCCCGCATAGGCAGGGCAAAGTTACCAATAGATATGGATCAAGCCATGGGCTTCAAATGCGGCATCGTCGGTCTGCCGAACGTCGGCAAATCGACCCTCTTCAACGCGCTCACCAAGACGGCGGCGGCACAGGCGGCGAACTATCCCTTCTGCACCATCGAGCCGAACACCGGCGAAGTCGCCGTGCCCGATCCGCGCATGCGCAAGCTTGCCGACATCGCCAAGTCGAAGGAATTGATCCCGACCCGCATCTCCTTCGTCGACATCGCCGGCCTGGTGCGCGGCGCCTCGAAGGGTGAAGGCCTGGGCAATCAGTTCCTTGCCAATATCCGCGAAGTCGATG
The DNA here is from genome assembly GCF_002531935.1 of Rhizobium chutanense. Taxonomy (GTDB): domain Bacteria; phylum Pseudomonadota; class Alphaproteobacteria; order Rhizobiales; family Rhizobiaceae; genus Rhizobium; species Rhizobium chutanense. Next base: position 364,765 of record NZ_NWSV01000002.1, read on the forward strand.
CCATCGTCCATGTGCTGCGCTGCTTCGAAGACAGCGACATCACCCATGTCGAGGGCCGCATCAATCCCGTCGCCGACGCCGAGACGATCGAGACCGAACTGATGCTCGCCGATCTTGAGAGCTTAGAGCGTCGCACCGAGCAGACGCGCAAGCGCGCCACCAGCAAGGACAAGGATTCCATGGCGATGCTGCCGATCATGGAAGCGTCGCTGAAGCTGCTCAACGAAGGCAAGCCGGTGCGCACCCTGCTGTCGACGCTCGCTCCGGACGAGATTGCCATCCTCAAGGGCCTCAACCTCTTGACCTCGCATCCGGTGCTCTATGTCTGCAACGTCGCCGAAGGCGACGCCTCCACCGGCAACGAATTCACCGCCGCCGTTGCCGCCATGGCGAAGGAGCAGGGTGCCGAAACCGTCATCATCTCGGCGGCGATCGAAGCCGAGGTCGCTCAGCTCGCCGAAGAGGAAGCCAAGGAGTTTCTTTCCGCCCTCGACCTCGATGAGGCGGGCCTCGACCGGCTGATCCGCGCCGGCTACAAGCTGCTCCACCTCATCACCTATTTCACCGTCGGTCCGAAGGAAACGCGTGCCTGGACGATCGAGCGCGGCACCAAGGCGCCACAGGCCGCCGGCGTCATCCATTCCGATTTCGAGCGCGGCTTCATCCGCGCCAACACCATCGCCTATGACGACTATATCAAATTCAACGGCGAAGTCGGCGCCAAGGATGCCGGCAAGGCGCGCGACGAAGGCAAGGAATACGTCGTCCAGGACGGCGACGTCATCCACTTCCGTTTCAACACCTGATCGAAATCGACTGCCGCCTCAACCGGGCGGCAGTCTCTCTGAAATCGCGGCCGGCAACGCACGCAGCACGAGGCGGCGTAGCGGCATCCATCCTGTTCCGATAACGAGCACGATCGCGCCGACAACGATCAGCGTCGTGTAGATGTAGGTGTCGACCGTCGCGCTTCCGTGCCGGAAGACGCCGAAGATCGCGACACCGAGCGACAACAACCCCGAGGTGACGAAGGCGCGGCGGTCGATGACGAGGCCGATCAGCATCAGCGCCGCCACCGTCGCGACGACCACAGGCGTCCGGGCCGACATGTTCCCCAACTCGAAGATACGGCCGCCTTCCCCCAGAGACAGCAGGGAAACGGTGCTGTAGAGCAGCGCCGGCGCCGCACCGAGATGCAGCCAGAAAGCGATATCCGAGCGCGTCGTCCGGCGCAGCCGGTCGCCGAGATCGAAATAGAGCGCCGTTGCGAAGAGACCGAGCGCGCAAACGAGGGAGATCCCGGCCAGCAGGGCAAGATGGTCGACGAAAAATGCGGGATTGCCGCTCAGCCATTGCACCAGGCGTAAAAGCAGGGTGAGCACCAGGGCAAGCGTCGACATGATGGCGAGCGCCAGCGCCAAGGGCACGCGATAGCGGGCATAATAGACGCCGAGAAGGATCGGGAAGCCGGCAACGAACTGCGTCAGGTCTGCCCCGATTTGGGAAGTCCACGGCGTGAAAACGCGGGACATCAGCAAAAATGTCCAGCAGAACAGCGCGATCGTCAAGCTGACGGCCGGCAAGGCGAGCCGCTGGCGGCGCACCAGGATTTCCGAAAGCACGATGATGGCAGGCGGCACCGCGTATAGCGGCGCAAGGCCCCAGAGGCCGACAAGCGCGACGATAACGCCGATGGTGATCAGCACGTCGTGAAAGCCTCGCACGAAACGCGGCGTCTCCGTATCCGACCAGACCTGCTCCTCGGCGGCTATGACAGGCGCTCCGGCGACGGCCACGCCGCGCTCAATGAGGAAGGGCAAAAGGCTCCCACCCGCTTCCGGCGAAATCAGCTCTCGGCGCACCGCCTCGTCGAGGATCGACTTTAGTTCCGTCATGCCCGGTTATCTCCCGGAATCGTTTGAGCCCGCATGGATGCTATTGTAAGCACTAGAGCATGATGCCGAAAAGTGTAAGCGGTTTTCGGGCGACATCATGCTCTAACTCTTTAATGTAGAACAGGATTCAGATCTTAGCCGACCGGCCTAAAACATCCTGTTCTAGGCGTGCATATGGCGGGGGAACGAATGTCGGTAGAAAAACTTGCCTTCGAGGATTTCGAGCCAGGGCGCCGTTTCGCCCTCGGCCCGAAGCTGGTGCTCGCCGAAGAAATCATCGAGTTTGCACGGGAATTCGACCCGCAGCCGATGCATGTCGACGAGGCCGCCGGCCGCGCCAGCATCCTCGGAGGGCTTGCCGCCTCCGGCTGGCATACATCTGCGATGCTGATGCGCATGATGGCCGACAGCTATATCTTGAACGCGCTCTGCGAGGGTGCGCCGGGTATCGATCTCATGGAATGGCGAAAGCCGGTGCTGGCAGGCGATACGCTGCAGGGCCACTCGACCGTGCTCGAAGCCCGGCCGATGCGCTCGCGTCCCGGCATGGGCATCGCCAAGTTCCGCCACGAGCTGGAAAACCAGCGCGGCGAGCTTGTTTGTCTCTCGGAGAATTCTGTCATGATCCGCATGCGCCCCGCGCCGGGCATTCCCATGAGCCCGGAGGCATTAGCATGAGAATGTCCGAACTTCACGCCGTCGGCGAAAAGGCCGAGATCGGCAGCTACACCTTCACCGAAGAAAACATCGTTCGTTTTGCCAGACGCTACGATCCGCAGCGTTTTCACATCGACAAGGAAACGGCCAAAGATACTCTCTTCGGCGGCCTTTGCGCCTCGGGCTGGCACACCACCGCCGCCTGGATGCAGACTTTCCTCGCCTTTTGGAGAAGTCAGGGCGCAGCGCTTGCGCAAAAGGGTCTGACGGCGCCGAACCTCGGCCCCTCGCCGGGCTTCCAGAAACTGCAATGGCTGCGGCCGATCTTCCCGGGCGACGTCGTGACCTATTCCGTCGCCCTCCTCGCCAGCCGGCCGCTCGCATCGCGACCGGGCTGGCACCTCAACACCATCCTCTGCGAAGGCGTCAATCAGAACGGCGATCCCGTCATGCGCTTCGAAAGCGGCGTGCTGGAATTCGACTGACGCGGGCGTCTGCTCCTGCTCAGTGGCCGGAGAATTCGACCAGCGTGTGCACGTTGACGCCGAGTTCTTCCAGCTTCCTGCGGCCGCCGAGATCCGGCAGGTCGATGACGAAGCAGGCGCCGACCACCTCCGCGCCGATCTGGCGCAGCAGTTTCGTCGCACCCACGGCCGTGCCGCCGGTGGCGATCAGGTCGTCGACCAGGATCACCTTCTCGCCGGGCTGAACCGCATCGCGGTGCATCTCCATTTCGTCGACGCCATATTCCAGGCTATAGGCGATGCGCACGGTATCATGCGGCAGCTTGCCCTTCTTGCGGATCGGCACGAAGCCGGAGGAAAGCTGATGCGCCACCGCACCGCCGAGGATGAAACCGCGGGCCTCCATGCCGGCGATCTTGTCGATCTTCGTGCCGGCATAGGGCTGCACGAGTTCGTCGACCGCCCGCCGGAAAGCCCGCGGGTTGCCGAGCAGCGTGGTGATGTCGCGGAAGATGATGCCTGGCTTGGGATAGTCGGGGATGGAGCGGATGCTGGCTGCAAGCTCCGAAATCATATTGTTCATGGAAAGTCCGTAGTTGCGAGCGCATGAAACTGGCCGCACCCTATCAATTGCCGAGGGTGGAACCAACAAAAAAGGCGGCTCGCAAGCCGCCTTTCGAATTCAGGCAAGGAGAACGCTCAGTGTTCCTTGTTGGCGTAGACCGAGCGCTTCGTCAGATAGATCAGCAGCGTAAAGATCGCCAGGAAGATCATGACCATGAAGCCGGTGCGCTTGCGCTCCTCGAGATGCGGCTCGGCGGCCCACATCAGGAAGGCGGAGACATCTCTCGAATACTGGTCGACGGTCGCCGGTGCGCCGTCGTCATAGGTCACCTGGCCGTCGGAGAGCGGCTTCGGCATGGCGAGAACGGCAGCGGCATGGAAATACGGGTTATAATGCCCCCCCTGCGGCACCTGGAACCCGGCCGGCGGCTCTTCATAACCGGTCAGCAGCGCGTGGATGTAATCCGGGCCGTTTTCCTGATATTGCGTGAAGATGTCGCCGACAAACCGCGGGAAGCCGCGCTCGACTTCGCGGGCCTTGGCGATCAGCGAAAAGTCCGGCGGAACCGCACCATTGTTGGAAGCGGCGGCGGCCTCGGCATTGGCGAAAGGCGCCGGGAAGTGGTCGGAAGGAACCGCCTTGCGGGTAAACATCTCGCCGGCCGCATTCGGCCCGTCCTGGACCTCGTAGTTTGCGGCGAAAGCCTTCACCTGCGCCTCGGAATAACCGAGCTCGCCAAGCATGCGGAACGGCACCAGGTTCATCGAATGGCAGGCGGAACAGACTTCGGTGTAGACCTTGAGGCCGCGCTGAAGCTGAGCCTTGTCGTAATGACCGAACGGACCGGCAAAAGTCCACTCTTCCTCCTTCGGCTCCTTCAGCGGATAGTGCGGCGTCGCGCCTTCCTCGTGATGGGCGGCGGGTGCTGCTCCGTTCGCGGGCGCCGCTTCCTCAGCGAGGGCGGCGCTGCCGAGAAGAGCCGCGACGGCGAGCGGCAGAATGCTTGCAACAAGCGTTTTCATATTTCCGTTTCCTTCCGTCGCTCGCTTACGCATTGGCCGCCGCACCGGCGGCTGCTGTCTTGTTGCGCTTTTCGAGCACCGCTTCGGTGATCGAGTTCGGGATGCGGCGCGGCGTTTCCACCAGGCCGAGAACTGGCATCGCGACCAGGAAGAAAGCGAAGTAGAGCAGCGTGCAGATCTGCGAGATTGTCGTAAACAAGCCTTCCGCCGGCTGCGAGCCGAGCCAGCCGAGGATGATCGCATTGATCACGAACAGCCAGTAGAACAGCTTGTACCAGGGACGGTAGACGGCCGAGCGAACCTTGGAGGTGTCGAGCCAGGGCAGGAAGAACAGCACGATGATCGCGCCGAACATCACCAGCACGCCGCCGAGCTTGGAATCGATCGGGCCGACATTGAAGGTGATCGAACGCAGCATCGCGTAGAACGGCAGGAAGTACCATTCCGGAACGATGTGGGCGGGCGTCTTCAACGGGTCGGCCGGAATGTAGTTGTCGGCATGGCCGAGGAAGTTCGGCAGGTAGAAGACGAAATAGGCATAGACCAGCAGGAAGATCGAGACGCCGAGCGCATCCTTCATCGTCGCATAGGGCGTGAAGCGCACCGTATCGGTCTTCGTCTTGACCTCGACGCCTGTCGGGTTGGTCTGGCCTGTCACGTGCAGCGCCCAGATATGCAGGACGACGACGCCGGCGATCATGAAGGGCAGCAGGTAGTGCAGCGAGAAGAAGCGGTTCAGCGTCGGCTGATCGACGGCAAAGCCGCCGAGCAGGAACTGCTGGATCCATTCGCCGACCAGCGGGAAGGCCGAAAAGAAGCCGGTGATGACCGTCGCGCCCCAGAAGGACATCTGCCCCCAGGGCAGAACATAGCCCATGAAGCCGGTCGCCATCATCAGCAGGTAGATGACGACGCCGAGGATCCAGAGGATTTCGCGCGGCGCCTTGTAGGAACCGTAATAGAGGCCGCGAGCGATGTGCAGGTAGACGGCGACGAAGAAGAACGAGGCGCCGTTGGCGTGCATGTAGCGCAGCAGCCAGCCGTGATTGACGTCGCGCATGATCTTTTCAACGGAGTTGAAAGCCAGCGTCGTGTCGGCGGCATAATGCATGGCGAGCGTGACGCCCGTCAGGATCTGCACGATCAGCATGACGGCGAGCATGGCGCCGAAGGTATAGGCATAATTCAGGTTTCTGGGAACCGGATAAGCAATAAAGCTGTCATAGACCATGCGCGGCAAAGGCAGGCGCGCATCGACCCATTTCTCAAGGCCGGTTGACGGCTCGTAGCTGGAATGGCCACTCATTAATCAGTCTCCCCTCAACCGATCTTGATTTTGGTATCGGATATAAATGAAAAGGTCGGAATCGCCAGGTTCTGCGGCGCAGGACCCTTACGGATGCGGCCGGCCGTATCGTAGACCGAGCCATGGCAGGGACAGAACCAACCATTGTATTCGCCGGCCTGACCGAGCGGAACGCAGCCGAGATGGGTGCAGGTGCCGATCATGACGATCCAGTTTTCCTTGTCCTTGCCGCCGGAACGGTCGACACCGGTTGCCTGAGCTTCCGGCGGAAGGTTCGCATTGCGGGCGATCGGATCCTTGAGATCCGCCAGCGGAACATCGGCGGCAGCCTTCACTTCCTCAGGCGTACGATTGCGGATGAAGATCGGCTTGCCGCGCCACTTGACCGTCAACGACATGCCGGGCTCGAGGCTCGCAACATCGACTTCGATAGAGGCGAGTGCCAGTGTCGATGCATCCGGGCGCATCTGGTCGATGAACGGCCAGGCAACCGAAACGGCGCCGACAGCGCCCGCCATACCAGTGGTGAGATAAAGGAAATCACGGCGAGTAGGCTCTGTCGAAGCCTCGCTTGTCGTTACGTGTTCGCTCACGGCCTAACCATCCTCTGCGCAATTATTGCGGAATTCCGCCCTGCCCCCTCTGCCGGCGAATCGATCTGGACACAATTCGGCCATAGATTCCCCGGCAATCCGGCGCGTTCTAAGCTTGATCGCAAATTATGTCCAGCCTTGGCAAGGGGACGAGGGCACAATGTCGCGGGAATTTCCGATGATTTTTTTAGGGCAAACACGAGCTTGCCATTATGCTGCATTGCAACAAAAGGACCGCCGTGATAGGCGCGATGGTACCTACGCCAGCGAGCCGGACCGGAGCGGATGAGAGACACGATTTTTTGCGTATTCAGCGTTCTCACAACCCTCGTCCTCGCCATTGTCTCGCTGCGCTACGTCAGAGATTTTTATCTGCTTTCCTTCTTTTACAGCTTCCAGGTCCATCTGGCGGTGGCCGCAGCGGCGGCGTCTATCGCAGCCCTTCTCGTCAAGCGGCACTGGTATGGGTTGCTGACACTTGGCCTATCCGTGGTCCTTGCCGTCCACGGCGTCATCATGATGCGCGAATTCGCCGAGCCTGCTGTCGAAGAGAACCGCCCGGCCCTCTTCAAGCTGATGTCTTTCAATATCGAGAACGACAATTTCGCCAACGGCGCCGCAATCGCCGACATGGCCATCGCCTCCGGCGCGGATGTCGTCAACATCCTGGAGGCCGAACCGGTTTTGTCGGAACTGCCGCGGCTATTGAAGACCTATCCCTATTACATCGGCTGCGGTGTCGGCATGCAGGAATGCGATACGCTGGTGCTGTCGAAGCGCCCGCTCATCGAACCCCGCATCCGCAACCTCGGCCTGCTCTGGCGCAACCGGCTGACGATATCGACCATCGATTTCGATGGTCAGAAGGTCAACTTCCTCGCCGCGCACCTCACCAAACCCTATTATGACGAATTCCACGGCCTGGAGATCTGGGATCTCGCGGAGATCATTCCCTCCTTGCCGGGGCCGCTCGTCCTTGCCGGTGATTTCAATACGTCGATACTGGCGCCCGACGTGCAGTGGCTCATGCGCGGTCAGGGCCTGGGCACGGTATCGCTGGAGCCGGCGACATGGCCGATCGCGGCAGGCGCCTTCGGCATTCCGATCGATCACGTCTTCAGCAAAGCGCCGCTGCGGCTGAAATCGGTCCGGCGCATCCAGGACAGTTTCGGTTCAAATCATTTTGGCCTGATGGCGGAATTCGTCGTCGATCCCTGAGCCCTGATCGTCATCCGCCGGCAGGAAACCGCCGGACTGACGCGCCCAGAGCTCGGCATAGAGCCCACCGCGGCGAAGCAGTTCGTCGTGGCTGCCCTCCTCGATGATCCGGCCGAGATCGACGACGATCAGCCGGTCGAGTGCGGCAATCGTCGACAGCCGGTGAGCGATGGCAAGCACGGTCTTGCCCTCCATGATCCGATGAAGATTGGACTGGATCGCTTCTTCCACTTCCGAATCGAGCGCCGACGTCGCCTCATCGAGAACGAGGATCGGCGCATCCTTCAGCATGACCCGGGCAATGGCGATGCGCTGGCGCTGGCCGCCCGACAGTTTGACGCCGCGTTCGCCGACATGCGCATCGAAACCTTTGCGGCCCTGCTGATCCTGCAGGCGCTCGATAAAATCGATGGCTTCGGCGCGCCTGGCTGCCTCGACCAGCCGCTCCTCGCCGGCATCCGGGCGTCCGAACAGGATATTGTCGCGCACCGAACGATGCAGCAGCGACGTGTCCTGGCTGACGACGCCGATCTGCATCCTGAGAGTTTCCTGCGTCACGGCCGATATATCCTGGCCGTCGACGAGGATGCGGCCGTCCTGAATATCGTAGAGTCGCAGCAAGAGATTCATCAGCGTCGATTTTCCCGCACCGGAACGGCCGACGATCCCGACCTTTTCGCCCGGGCGGATGGTGAGCGAGAAATTTTCGACGACCGGCCGGTGATCCTTGCCGTAGCGGAAGGAAATATTGTCGAAACGAATACCTGGCTGGCGGATCACCAGGCTCTTCGCATCGGCGCGATCGACGAGCCCCAGCGGCTGGGAGATCAGCTCGGCGGCATTCTGAATGGTGCCGAGATTGCGCATGATGCCGTTGAACTGCGTCATCATCCGTCCGAGCAGGAAATTCAGCCTGAGCACCAGCGCCAGCGAGAAGGCCACCGCACCGGAACTGACCAGGCCGCGCAGCCACAGATCGACGCTTAAGCCCGTCATCGTCACGATCATCAGGCCGGAAAGCAGCGCCATGGAGGCCCTCACCCCGGTGATGAACCGGGTGAAGCGCAGCACCGTATCCTGATAGATGTCGAAGCCTTGCCGCATATAACGGTCGCTCTCCTCGTCACGTGCAAACAGCTTCAGCGTCTGCATGTTGCTGTAGGAATCGACCATCCGGCCGTTCAGCATCGATGCCGCTTCCGCCGTTTCGCGCGAATGATGGCGGATGCGCGGAACGAAATGGCGGGCAAGCAGGCCGAAGGCACCGAGCCAGAACAGCACGACGGCGGCAAGGGAAAAGTCCAGACGGGCGACGAGCGCGAGCGTCGTGACGGCATAAATGCCGACGAACCAGACGCTTTCCATCAGCGAAGTCACGAGATCGCCGGTCGCCTGCCCTGCCGACCAGACCTTGGTGACGATGCGTCCTGAGAAATCGCTCTGGAAGAACGACAAAGACTGCCGGGAGACATGGAGATAGGATTGCCAACGTGCTAAATTGTAAAAACCAGGCGTGATCACCTGCTGGTCCACAAGCGCGATCAGGAAGGCGACGACGAAGCGCACGATCCCGATGAGAGCGAGCATGCCGAACAGCTCGCCGCCATGGGCTGCGAGAAGACCGCTCCAGCCGGTGCCGGGCGTGATGCTGCCGAGGATATCGACCAGCCGCCCGACGAACCAGAAGAGCGCCGCCTCGATCGCCGCCGACATGCCGCCGAGAACGAGCATGGCGATGAAGGGCATCTTCGCCTGGCCGATATAGAACCAGATGAATCCGAGCGTCGAGCGCGGAGGCTGAAGATTGGCGCGCGGACGAAACGGATCGATCCAGGTCTCGAACAGGCGTAGGATGGGGCTTAAGATCATGGAAGCGATATAGGCGGATTAGGAGGACCGGCAAAGAGAATGAAATGCCGACAAACCTTATATTTTTGTAATGATCGATAACATCGGCGGCATCGCTATTGATTGCCCCCGAACCGGTCACAATCTGACACTACGATGGGCGCTTCACCGGAGATAAGTTTCATGGAAACGAAAATGCTCGATGCGCATATTCCGCTTCCGCTTGCAGCGAGGCTCGACGCCCTGGCCATCGACCTGGCGTTGCCGCGCGACGAGATCGTCACCGAGGCCCTTGCCGCCTGGCTCGACCAGGAAGAGCGCCGCCGCATCGTGGCGCTGCGCACGATCGCAGCCGCCAACACCATCGTTCTCGTCGAACATGACCGGGTGATCGACTGGGCCGATAGCCTTTGAACAGGTAAGCGGTAACGAAAGGCATGGTCCCGACGGCCATCAATCCTTGCCAAGAATGCCGATAACGTCCCGGCGGCCGTGCAGGACGCGCAAGATCATAACGACGTCACTCTCGATGAGATAATAAGCGCGAATATCCTCGAAACCTGAAACGGGCCACGATCGAACGCCGGTCAAATTTGAATTGTCGAATGTTTTCGGTGTACCTGAGTGAGGATAGCCGAGAAGGCGTGTGAAGGACTGCTCGGTCGCGCTCAGGAACCGCAGACCGAGTTCCTCTCCGCCCTGCTCCGAGAGATAGGCAAACTGCGATAGAATATCGACCCGGGCTGCCGGCTTGACTGTAAGCCTCACAGCGACTTCTTTTTGCCCCGCGTGGCCAGCAACTCGGCTGCTTCTTTTCTCAGATCGTTCCAGAACGCGGGCGTTGCCTCCACCGCATCGCCCGACGCCAAGCCCTCAAGCAGTAAAGCCTCGAGCCGCGCCTCATTTTCACGCACCTGTGCGTCACGAATGAGGCCACGGAAATATTCGCTGACATTGCCATAGCCCTTGCTGGCCATCTGACTTTCGACAAAGGCCTTGAGGCTATCCGGCAGCGAGATCGTCACGGTCGCCATAGGCGATATCCTTGTTGAGATGAGGAAGTGTAACTGGCTTCTTAACTGTTCTCAACAATTAAGAAGCCCTCCCCGCTTTCGCGGGAAGGGGCGATCGTCATTCCGCCGCCTCTTCCGCTTCCTCGGAGTGATCGGAGAGGAAGCCGCCGGACTGGCGGCTCCACAGGTCGGCATAGATGCCGCCATTTTCGATCAGTTCGCCATGCGAGCCGGCTTCGATGATCCGCCCCTTGTCGAGCACGATCAGCCGGTCCATCTCCGTCAGCGTCGAAAGCCGGTGGGCGATCGCGATCACCGTCTTGCCCTCCATCAGGGCGAAGAGGTTTTCCTGGATCGCCGCCTCGACTTCCGAGTCGAGCGCCGAGGTTGCCTCGTCGAGCACCAGGATCGGCGCGTCCTTCAGGAAGACGCGGGCGATCGCGATGCGCTGCCGCTGGCCGCCGGAGAGCTTGACGCCGCGTTCGCCGACTTGCGCGTCGAGCCCTTCGCGCCCCTGCATGTCGACGAGCCCCTCGATGAACTCCCAGGCATTGGCGCGTTTGGCGGCCTCGATCACCTCGGCATCGGTCGCCTCCGGCCGGCCGTAGGCGATGTTGTCGCGGATCGACCGGTGCAGCAGCGAGGTGTCCTGCGTCACGACACCGATCAGCGAGCGCAGACTTTCCTGCGAGACGTCCGATATATCCTGCCCGTCGACGGTGATGCGGCCAGCCTCCAGATCGTAGAAGCGTAAGAGCAGGTTCATCAGCGTCGTCTTGCCGGCGCCCGAGCGCCCGACGAGACCGACCTTCTCGCCCGCCTTGATGTCGAGCGACAGATTGTCGATGACACCCTTGCTCTTTCCGTAGTGGAAGCGGATGCGCTCGTAGTGGATCGCGCCCTTCTTCGCCGTCAGGACGGGCGCGCCCGGCTTGTCGACGATGTCGTGCTGCTTGCTCATCATCTCCATGCCGTCATAGACCGTGCCGATATTCTCGAACAGCGCCGAGACTTCCCACATGATCCATTGCGACATGCCGTTGACGCGCATGGCAAGACCGATGGCAATGGCGATCGCGCCGACCGAGATCGCCCCGTTCAGCCAGAACCAGATCGACAGGCCCGAGACCACGAAAAGTGCGACGCAGTTGTTCAGGTAGACGCTGATGTGGAAGAGCGTCACCTTGCGCATCTGCTTGTGCACGGTCTGCAGGAACTCGTCCATGCCCTCCTTGGCATAGACCTCCTCGCGGCCGGCATGCGAAAACAGCTTGACGGTGGCGATATTGGTGTAACTGTCGACCACGCGCCCCGTCATCATCGAGCGTGCATCCGCCTGCGTCGCCGCGATCTTGCGAAGCCGCGGCACGAAATAAGAGACGATGCCGATATAGACGGCGAGCCAGACGAGGATCGGGATCATCAGCCGCCAGTCGGCCGCCGCAATGACGATGATCATCGTCAGGAAATAGCTGACGACATAGACGAAAACGTCGAGGATCTTCATCACCGTTTCGCGCACGGCAAGCGAGGTCTGCATCACCTTTGTCGCGACACGCCCGGCAAACTCGTTGGCGAAGAACGTCATGCTGTGACGCAGCAGGAAACGGTGCATCTGCCAGCGGGCGCTCATCGGATAATTGCCGAGCAGCATCTGGTGCATGATGAGGGAATCGAGGCCGGCGGCCAGCGGCAAGCCGACCAGCACCAGCGCTGCCATCCAGAAAAGCTTGTGGCCTTCCGTCTGCAGGAAGGTGGCGCGGTCGGCATTGGTCAGCCAGTCGACGATATCGCCGAGAAACTGGAAGAGCGCCACTTCGCCGACAGCGATCGAGGCTGTCAGCATCGCCATCAGGCAAAGCCAGGGTGCGGCCGGCTTGCTGTAGTGCCAGCAAAAGGCAAAGAGGCCCTTCGGCGGAGCGACGGGCTCCTCGCTCGGAAAGGGATTGAGTCGCTGTTCGAACCAGCCAAACATGAAATTGCTCCGAAACGTCAGCGTTTCGGCTCCCGGCTTCGCGCCATCCCGGCGCCATGCAAGCACATATGGGAACCGAACGTTCAAGGGGCGAGGCTGAAACAGCCGCACAATGGATCAAGAAGGGGATTTCAGGAAGAAATGCGCACTAGCGGCGCCATGTCGCCTTGATCGGCATCACGGCGGGAAAGCGCATATGGAGCAAAATATTCATGTCGGCCCTCCCTGCTGGCGATTGAAGACGTGCATGGATACCGCGAAAACCGCGAAATTTCCAGCCCCCCAATGGCGTAAATTGAACATCTCGGGACCAAATGGCCCCTGTTGCTCCGAAATGACGGTTGGATTACGCCATTCGCATCGAAACGAAAACAAAACGGCGGCACATCATGACGGACCTCAGACTGGCACTCTATCAGCCGGATATAGCAGGCAACACAGGCACGATCCTGCGGCTTGCCGCCTGCCTCGGCTTCGCGGTCGATCTGATCGAGCCCGCCGGTTTCGACGTCTCCGACCGAAATTTGAAACGCGCCGGCATGGATTATATCGCCGCCGCTGCGCTAACCCGCCATGTCAGCTGGGACCGCTTCGAGGCATGGCGTCTGACCACCGGCCGCCGCCTGATCCTCGCTTCGACGACAGCTGCCGATCGCTACACCGACCTTGCCTTCCGCCCCGACGATATCCTGCTTTTGGGCCGCGAAAGCGCCGGCGTGCCGGATCCGGTGCATGAGACCGCAGATGCCCGCATCCTGATCCCGATGGTCGAAGGCCAGCGCTCGATCAACGTCGCCGTCTCGGCCGCAATGATCGTCGGCGAGGCGATGCGCCAGACCGTCTGGGCCTGATCGACACCACCTTGGCGGAACGACCGGCCGTCATGTGTCGCAAAATGACGTTGTCAATCCGCCAAACAAGGCTATATTTATTAGCCGAGCAATCAAAAGAATCACATTGCCTCCATGATTTCAACAGCTTGGGAAGGCAAAAGCCGGGCGTACACTCCTCCAGGCCTACGAAAGAAGAACAAAAACAACAAATGGACTCCACAATTGTCATGATCAACCTGTTCGGCGCCGTGGCTCTGCTGCTGTTCGGCCTCGCGCAGGTGAAGGATGGCGTGTCCAGGGCTTTCGGCGCCCGCCTGAGAACGGGGCTGGCAAGCGGCACCCGCGGCAGCCTTCGTTCTTTTTTGTCAGGCCTCGTCGCAACCGTCGCGCTGCAGAGTTCCACGGCAACAGCGCTGATGACCGCATCCTTCGTCGAGCGTGATCTGATCAAGCCGCGCATGGCGCAGATCGTCCTGCTTGGCGCCAATGTCGGCACCGCGATCACCGCCTGGATCGTCGCGACCGGCATCGAATGGCTCTCTCCCCTGCTGATCCTGGCCGGCATCGTGCTCTACCGTCGCCGCTCCAGCACAAGTCAAGGCGGCGGCGCAGCGCTGATCGGCATCGGGCTGATGCTGCTGTCGCTGCACCTTCTCGGCCTCGCGACCGAACCGATGCGCGCTTCTCCGGCTCTCGCCGCCTTCATCGGACTGCTGGATGGCGCCCTGCCCGTGGCGCTGCTCTTCTCGGCAGCCCTGGCCTTCCTGTCCTCCTCGAGCCTCGCAGTGGTCGTCCTTATCCTGTCGCTCGCATCGGCCGGCCTCATCTCCCCCGAACTCGTCATCGTGCTCGTGCTCGGCGCCAATCTGGGCGGCGCGATACCGCCTGTCATTGCGACTTTCTCCGGCCCGGTTTCGGCCCGACGCGTCACCCTCGGCAATCTCATCGTGCGCACCATCGGCTGCATGCTCGCCCTACCGCTTGCGGGCTATGGCGCGGAACTCATCCAGATGCTGCCTTTCGGGCCAGCCAAGCTGCCGGTCGATGCGCATCTGGCCTTCAACCTTCTGCTGGCGGCACTCGCCTGGCCCTTCTCGCGGCGGCTCGCCGCCCTGATGGCCCGGCTGGTGCCGGATCAACCCGAGCCCGACAACGCCCCGAAATATCTGGATGCGCAGGAGCTTTCGACCCCGGTCGTTGCGCTGACCAGCGCCACCCGCGAAGTGCTCGGTGTAGGCGACCTGATCGAACGCATGCTGATCCAAGTCAGCGCCGCTTTCGAACATGGCGATGCATCGAAACTCGCTGAGATCCCGCCCCTCGAAGAGCGAGTCGACCGCCTGCAGCAAGCGGTGAAGGTCTATCTCTCTAAACTCGGCCACGGAGGTCTCACCGACGAGAACGCCCGCCGCTCGATCGTTGTCATCGATTATGCAATCAATCTCGAACATATGGGCGATATCATCGAGAAAGGCCTAGCGGAGCAGGTTGCGAAGAAAATCTCCCTCGGGCTCAAATTTTCCGACGACGGCCATCAGGAACTGCGCAAGCTGTTCGATCTGACGATCGACAATCTGCGCGTCGCTCAGACGATCTTCGTCACCCGCGATTTCAATCTCGCGCGGCAGATGATGGAGGTGAAGGTCGAGGTTCGCCGGATGGAGAAGCAATCGGCCGAGCGCCATCTCGAACGCCTGCGCGACGGCCGCGCCGATAGCCTGCAGACCAGTTCGCTGCATCTCGACATGCTGCGCGACCTCAAGCGCATCAACGCCCACATCGTTTCAGTAGCGCATCCGATCATGGATGAAAGCGGCCTGCTGATCGAAAGCCGGGTGCGGCCCGCAGCGGAGTAATGGTCAGTCGGCCGTCGGCAGGCGGCGCATGGTGAATTCGATGTGGTCGCCATCGAGCTGGCGCCAGCTCTCCACCTCAGTCCAATAGGCTGCTTTCGGATATTCGTCGAACCATTCGCGCGCCTTGGCGCGTGCGTCGAGCAGGCCGAGGCAATATGTCTCACGGACGAAATGGTCTTTCTTGCGGGGAGGATTTTCCGCGCGGTGTCTCGCCATTCTGCGCTTCAGGCCGTCGAAGGACGGAGGTCCTGGAATTTTTGCCATCAAACCTACCTCTTCAGGAAAGGTAGTATCGAAATCCTTGATTTGCGAGTCGAATCTTGGCTGTACCCGCCTGTACCGCCGGCTTGGCGAGGTGCGGCGCCACCTGTTAAACCGAACGTGCAATCAAGAATGAGCGAGTCGTCTCCTGAGAGGGACCGGTCGCTGGAGGCGTGACATGGAAAGACCGGAACTGCCGATCGGCCTGCCGGACGATATCGAAGAGAAGAAGGCGGCCGCCCGTAACTGGTTCGAAGGATTGCGCGATACGATATGCGCCTCCTTCGAGGCCATCGAGGATGAGCTGGAAGGGCCGCTTTCCGACCAGGAACCCGGCCGCTTCGTTGCCAAGGACTGGTCGCGCGAAAACGGCGACGGCGGCGGTGGCCGGATGTCGATGATGGAAGGCCGCGTCTTCGAGAAGGTCGGCGTTCACACCTCCACCGTCCACGGCGAGTTCTCGCCGGACTTTCGCGGCCAGATACCCGGCGCCAAGGACGATCCGCGCTTCTGGGCCTCGGGTATTTCGCTGATCGCCCACCCCGTCAACCCCAATGTTCCGGCCGTGCATATGAACACGCGCATGGTCGTCACATCAAGCCGCTGGTTCGGCGGCGGTGCCGACCTGACGCCGGTGCTGTCGCGCCGCCGCACACAGGAGGACGAGGACACCAAGCTCTTCCACAAGGCCATGGAGATCGCCTGCCGCAACCACGCCGTCGCCGATTACGACGCCTACAAGGCCTGGTGCGACGACTATTTCTTCCTGAAGCACCGCAACGAAGCCCGCGGCATCGGCGGCATCTTCTACGACTGGCTGCATTCGAGCGAGGAGGCCGGCGGCTGGGACGCCGATTTCGCCTTCACGCGCGATGTCGGCCGCGCCTTCGCCATGGTCTACCCGAAGATCGTCCGCTCCAACTTCAACAAGCTGTGGACGGAGGCCGACCGCGACGAACAATTGATCCGCCGGGGCCGTTACGTCGAATTCAATCTGCTGTATGATCGCGGCACCATCTTCGGCCTGAAGACCGGCGGCAACGTTGAATCCATTCTCTCGTCATTGCCCCCCGTCGTCCGCTGGCCGTGAGACTGTGATATCTCATCAATAAATTCGAGGTGATAGACCTTCAAGAAAAATCAGTGCGTCCTAACTTTATATGTATGTGCGTAACAATCGGAGGAGGATTGTCATGACGATACAAAGTGGCTCGCCTGCGTCCACGGATGTCCAGGAAACATCCCGTACGATCGACACATCCGAGTTTTTGACGCGCATCGCCGAGAAGCTACGGGCCAAGAGCGGCTCGGATCTGCCATTGTCCTGCTTCATCGAGCAGGTCAAGCTGCAACTGGCCGGCGGAAAATCGCCGGAACAACTGCAGAATGAAGCTGCGGCCGCCAACAGCAACATGCCCGGCCAGCTTTCCGATACTTACAAAGCTTGGGCGATGCCCGACTGAAAGACCTTCTCCGGTCGACACGTCAAGCCGGCCGGAACCTTCTCTTCCTCCGCACATTCATCAATCGCGTGAAAGCGCGAGGGCCGTTGCGTTCCAGACAGAGGAGAAAACCATGCGACTTTTCGAATGCGGCACGCTCGTTCCCGGCTGCGCCTGGCATACCCGGGCGGATAATGACGCCGAAGTGGTCCGCCGCGCCGTCGAGCACATGAAGAGCGCTCACGGTGAAACGACCATACGCGAGAACATGGTTGATAATATCAAGGCCCGCATCCGCGACGAAGCAAACGCCGCCTGATCGCCGGTGGGCAGATGCACGGATGAAAGCAAGTTGAGGCGCGCCGCATCGACCGGATGCGACGGCCATGGCCTTTATCGCGTCCGTTCCTGTAGCCGGGCGAGCAGTGCTGCCCGATCGGACGCGAAATTTTCCTCAACCCACTGGCTTTCCAGGCTGCCAAGCACTTCGCCAACGCGCGGGCCGGGCGCGATGCCTGCCGACAGCACATCGCCGCCATTCAGCGGAAATTGCGGCTTCTTCCAGTTCGCGGCCTGATCCAGGAGCTTGGTGAGCCGCGCCGACCGCGCCATTTCGCCGAGATCCCCTTCAGCCTTGCCGCGCGCAACAGCGAGCGCCAGCTTCAGCCGTGTTATGATGCCGTCTTGACCATTGCGATAGAGCAGCCGTTCGAAGGCAGCCGACGAGATCTCGTCATTGACCGGCGCTGCCATCGCCCAGGCCTTGAGGCTGGCCGCTTCCACATTCGAGAGCTTCAGCCGGGCTGCAAGCGCCTCCAGTCGCGCCACATCGGGCGGCACGATCGCGGCAAGGCGCAGCAGCGGATCGGGCGTCCAGCCAAGCGCCTTTTCGGTGGCAACAAGCAAGGGGATCGCATCGATCCCCCATTTTTCCGATTCCGGCAGGATTTCCGTCAGCACCGCCATCTGCCGCATCCAGAGGAGCGCCCGGCCGGGTTCGGCAGCCCCGAGCAGCTTTCTAAGCTCCGACCAGACGCGCTCTGCCGACAGCGTCTTCAGCTTCGAACGCGCCGCCGCACAGGCCTTCAGCCCTTCGGCATCCGGCCGTCCGGAGCCGTAATAGGCAAAGAAGCGGAAGAAGCGCAGGATGCGCAGATGATCCTCGGCGATACGCCTGGCCGCATCGCCGATGAAGCGGATGTTACGCTTTTCGATATCGGCAAGCCCGCCGACCAGATCCACCACTTCTCCCCCGGCGTCGGCATAGAGCGCATTGATCGTCAGGTCGCGCCGTTCTGCATCGGCCTTCCAATCGGTGCTGAAGGCGACCTTGGCGCGGCGCCCGTCGGTCTCGACATCGGTGCGCAGCGTCGTCACCTCGAAAGGCTTGCCATCGATGACGAGCGTCACCGTGCCGTGCTGCAGCCCTGTCGGCACCGCCTTGATGCCGGCCACTGCTGCCCGCTCCATCACGATCTCCGGCGTCAGCGTCGTGGCAACGTCGATGTCGCTGACCGGCAGCCCCATCAGACTGTTGCGCACCGCGCCGCCAACCACCCGTCCTTCCCCGTCATCGGTATTGAGAAGTGCCAGGACCCGGGCGAGCGCCGGGTCGCGAAACCATGCTTGGTCGGCAAGGCCGGTCATGCATAAAGCCTTTCATAAAGCGTGCGGACAATGCCGGCGGTGATGCCCCAGATCATTCTGGTTTCATAGGGCACGCGGTAGAAATGCCGGTCGATGCCGTCGATGACACGCCTGTCGCGGCTATGATTGGCAGGGTTCATCAGGAAGGAAAGCGGCACCTCGAACACATCGTCCACCTCGGTCGGGTTCAGCGTCAGCGCAAAGCCGGGCGTGACGACGCCGAGCACCGGCGTGATGCGGAAGCCGGTCGAGGCAAGATAATTCGGCAGCCGCCCGACGGTCTCGACGAAGGAGCCGGCGAGACCGATCTCCTCCTCCGTCTCGCGGATCGCCGCCATCTCGGGTGAGATATCGGCGGGATCGATCGAGCCGCCGGGAAAGGCAATCTGTCCGGAATGTTTGCGCAGCGTCGTCGTGCGCTTGGTGAAGATCACACGCGCCTCGTCGCCGTCGTCGACGACCGGCACGAGCACGGCTGCGTCGCGCAGCTTGAAGGTCGCGACCTCCGCCACGATATCGGGATTGAGGATATGGTCGCCGTGATCGCGCCAGGCGTGATCAACCGGCCCGCCATTCTGATTGAACGCGCGGCGGCGGAATTCGGCTGCTGAGAACAGCGGATAACGGTGGGTGATCGCATCATTCATCGGCAAAGAGCATCCAGTTCGTCGGCCGGCATGACCGGGAAAACCTCGCCGGCCGAGCGGATCGCAAACATCGCCCGCCCCTCCACGTCGAGGATCTCGCCGAGTGCCGCCAGTTCGTACATCACCGCACGCGACACCAGCGCCTCCAGCCGCCCGCGCACATGCAGATAGGGTTTCAGTTCGGCATTGCCGTCCGCAATGGCAAAGCGCAGCCGATGCTGGTCCCCCGCCTCCACGACATCACCGACATTGGTGCGAAATGTCAGCACCTGTTTGCCTTGCCCCCCGGTTACGCTCATCTCCACGGCGATGAAAGGCGCGTCGACGACCCTGATCCCGACCTTTTCCACAGGAGTTACGAGATAGGTCTTCTGGTCGTCGTCTTTCCGCAAAACCGTCGAAAACAGCCGCACCAGTGCCGGCCGGCCGATCGGCGTGCCCATGTAGAACCAGGTGCCGTCGGCCCTGATCTCCATGTCGATATCGCCGCAGAAAGGCGGATTCCACCGCTCGACCGGCGGCAATCCGCGTTTTTTTCCGCTACTTTCCGCAGACGCACGCGAAATCATTGCGGCAAGTCCCGCCGCATCCGCCTGTCCGCTGATTTCTTCGGCTGCCATTCTTCCGTCCCGGTTTGTCCTTAACGAAGTAAAGTCACGAGATAGTCATTCGTAACGAACTTGTCAGCCCGTCGCATCTCCATAACTCTATCGAGTATGAGGCAGATGTATAAGTCCGCCGATTCGCTGCCGAATGATTTCAGCCGTTGGAGATGCCCGTGGGTATGATGAAGACCGAAGCCAGCCTCGATGAAAAGGCGATTGTCGCCGCCGCCGAGAAGGCGCTCTCCGATATCGCCGCCATCCGCGGACAAGTCTCGAAGGTCATCTTCGGTCAGGAAAGCGTCGTCGAGAACACCATTCTCGCCGTGCTCTCCGGCGGCCATGCCCTGCTCGTCGGCGTCCCCGGCCTTGCCAAGACCAGACTGGTGACGACGCTTGGCGAAGTTCTCGGCCTTGCCGCCAACCGCATCCAGTTCACGCCGGATCTGATGCCCTCGGATATTCTCGGCTCCGAGGTAATGGACCAGGACGACAGTGGACGCCGCTCTTTTCGCTTCGTCAAGGGCCCTGTTTTCGCCCAGCTGCTGATGGCCGACGAAATCAACCGCGCCTCGCCGCGCACCCAGTCGGCCCTTCTGCAAGCGATGCAGGAATATCACATCACCATCGCCGGCCAGCGCTATGACCTGCCGGCGCCCTTCCACGTGCTTGCCACCCAGAACCCGCTCGAGCAGGAGGGCACCTATCCCCTGCCCGAGGCCCAGCTCGACCGCTTCCTGCTGCAGGTC
The DNA here is from genome assembly GCF_002531935.1 of Rhizobium chutanense. GTDB lineage: Bacteria > Pseudomonadota > Alphaproteobacteria > Rhizobiales > Rhizobiaceae > Rhizobium > Rhizobium chutanense. The sequence goes on from NZ_NWSV01000002.1 coordinate 385,358, forward strand.
GACGTCAACTATCCCGAGCTCGCCGCCGAGCGCCAGATCCTGCTAGAGACGACGGGTTTGGGCGAAACCCGGCCGGAAGCCGTCATCGACGCGCAGCGGCTGATCGAAATCCAGACCCTGGTGCGCCAGATGCCGGTGAGCGACACGGTCGTCGATGCCATCCTGGCGCTGGTGCGCTCCGCCCGCCCCGGACAGGGCAATGCCTCGACCGACAAGAACGTCGCCTGGGGCCCGGGCCCTCGCGCCGGCCAGGCGATGATGCTCTGCGCACGCGCCCGCGCGCTCTATGAAGGCCGTCTCGCGCCGTCGCTCGACGATATCTTCGCGCTTGCCGAACCCATTCTTCAGCACCGCATGGCGCTGACTTTCGCCGCCCGCGCCGAAGGCATGTCGGTGCGCGACGTCATCGCCGGATTGGTCAAGCAGGCAAAGGGATAAGGAAGCCGGACGCGTGGCATCTATCGGACAGATCGTCAACCCGACGCCAGGCAGCGATGCCCTTTCCCGCGCCAGGCAGCGGGCCGCCCTGGTGCCGGACTGCCTGGTGGAGGCCAAGCGCATCGCCAACACGGTGATCGCCGGCTGGCATGGCCGCCGCAAACGCGGCATCGGCGAAAATTTCTGGCAGTTCCGTCCCTATGCCGAGGGCGAAAGCCTGTCGCGCATCGATTGGCGCCGCTCCGCCCGCGACGACCATACCTATGTGCGCGAACGCGAATGGGAGGCGGCCCACACGATCTGGCTCTGGTGCGACATGTCGCCCTCGATGATGTACAAGTCGAGCTATGGCAGCGTCTCCAAGGAAAGCCGCGCGCTGGTCGTCATGCTGGCGCTGGCCGAAATCCTCGCCCGCTCCGGCGAGCGCATCGGCTGCCCCGGCATCATGGAACCCGTCTCCGCCCGCAACGCCGCCGAGCGCCTTGCAGCCGCGCTCATGCACACGCCGCTGACCGGCGGCCTGCCGGAAACGGCGATGATCCGCGGCTGGAGCGACCTCGTCCTCATCGGCGATTTCCTCGACGACGCCCCGGCGATCATGGAGCGTCTCGGTCCGCTTGCCCGCCGCGGCCTGCGCGGCCACGTGGTCGAGATCGCGGATCCCGCCGAGGAGATCTTCCCCTATAGCGGCCGCACCGAATTCACCGATCCGGAGAGCGGCGCCAAGCTCATCTCCGGCCGCGCCGAACACGTAAGAGAGGCCTATCGCAACGCCTATCTCGCCCGCAGGGACGGCCTCGGCCAATCGCTGCGCCATCTCGGCTGGACCTTTGCGACGCACCGCACCGATCATCTTGCCTCGGAGGCGCTGGTCGCGGTGCATATGTATCTTTCCGGCATGCCGGCCAAGGCAACGCATGGAGGGCAGCTATGAACGCCCTTCCCTTCGCTTTCGCCTATCCCGCCATTCTCGGCGCGCTCGTCGCCCTGCCCGTCATCTGGTGGCTGCTGCGGCTGACGCCGCCGCGGCCGAAGACCGAAGTCTTCCCGCCGCTGAAGATCCTCGCATCGGTGCTGAAGCGCGAGGAGACGCCGGCGCAAAGCCCCTGGTGGCTGACGCTGCTGCGCATGCTGCTCGCCGCCACCATCATCCTTGCGATCGCCGATCCGGTTTTCAATCCGCGCACCAGTTCGCTCGCATCCGGCGGCCCGCTCGTCCTCTTCGTCGACAACAGCTGGGCGGCGGCGCCCGATTGGGAACGCCGTATCCAGACTGCCGACGCGTTGATAGACGATGCAGAATCCGCCGGCACACCGGTGTCGATCGCCTTCACCGCCGATCCCACCAACGACGCCGTACCCGGCACCGCAGCGAGCGCTCGCGACAAGCTGCGCGCCGCCGAGCCGCGGCCCCTGGTGCCGGACCGCGAACGCGCCTTCCAGGCGCTGCGCGCCGCGCTGAACGGCATCAAGCCCGGCACCCTCGCCTTCCTGAGCGACGGCGCCGCCGCCAAGGCAGACGACGCCACGGTACGCAGGCTCGCCGAACTCCAGCCCGCCGATCTCCGCCTGATCGAGGGCGATGCCGCACGGACGGTCGCGATCACCGCGGCCAACAATGCGGCCGATGCCATGACCGTCAAGGTTACACGCCTGAACAGCTCGCATGCCGCATCCGTGGCGCTGAACGCCGTCGATAGCCAGGGCCGCTCGATCGCCAACGGCAGGGTGGATTTCCGTCCCGGCCAGAGCGTTGCAACCAGTTCGATCACCGCACCTTTCGAGATGCGCAACGATTTCGCCCGCGTCAGCGTCGATAACGGCGCGACGGCGGGCGCGGTCCATCTTCTCGACGACGCATTCAAGCGCCGCCGCGTCGTCTTGCTGTCGGGTGCAGGCGGGGATGAGTTCCAGCCGCTGCTCTCGCCGCTCTACTATATCCAGCGGGCGCTGCAACCCTATGCTGATCTGATCCAACCCAGCGATTCCGATCTTTCGGTCGCCATACCGAAACTTCTCGCCAACAATCCCTCCATCATCATCATGGCCGATATCGGCCGGCTGCCGGAGGAGACCTACGAACCTCTGACCCGCTGGATATCGAACGGCGGCATGCTGCTGCGCTTCGCCGGTCCGCGCATGGCGGCAGCCCCCGCGGACGATCCGCTGATCCCTGTCATCCTGCGCCAGGGAGAACGGGCGCTCGGGGGCACATTGTCCTGGAGCGAGCCGCAGTCGCTTGCCGAATTTCCGAGTTTCGGGCCTTTCGCCGGCATAACGCGCCCCGCCGATGTCGTCATCAAGCGGCAGGTGCTGGCCGAACCGACGCCCGATCTTGCCGAACGCACCTGGGCGAGCCTGGCTGACGGCACGCCGCTGGTCACGATGAAACAGCTCGCCTCCGGCCAGATCGTCCTGTTTCATGTCACGGCGGAAGCGACCTGGTCCGATCTGCCGATCTCAGGCACTTTCGTGGACATGCTGCGCCACCTGCTGCAGATATCGCGCTCGGGCGGCGTTACCTCGGAGGCGCGCGGCAATGCGCGTGTCTCGGAGACCCTGCCGCCGTTCCGCATGCTGACGGCCAAGGGCACGCTCGTCTCCGAGACCGGCGCGGCGCGGCCGCTCATCCCGCAGGCCGGAACCGAACCGACGGCGAATTTCGACAACCCGCCCGGGCTCTACGGTTCGGAGGATGGTTTCACTTCGCTGAACGTATTGCCCGAGAATGCCGAACTGACGCCGCTCGACACCACCGGCACCAATGCCGTGCGCGAAGGCCTGATCGGCGGCGAAAGCTGGTCGGCAAAGCCCGCGCTCTTTCTCGCAGCCTTTTTGCTGTTGCTCGCCGATAGCCTGGTCGTGCTCTTCATGAACGGCGCGTTCTCGCGCTCGCGCCCGGCTGTCCGCACTGCGGCGATGATCGCTATTGCGCTCGGCGCCGGCTTTCTCATGCAAGCCGGCACGCTTCACGCCAACGACTCCCGGCCCGGCGACGACCTCATCCTGCAAAGGCTCGACAACACGCACCTCGCCTATGTCGTCACCGGTGAACAGGAGGTGGACAATATATCCGAGCGCGGCCTCGAGGGCCTGACCCAGTTCCTGACCTTTCGCACCACGCTGGAGCCGGCGCCGCCGGTCGGCATCGACCTCACCAAGGACGAGCTTGCCTTCTATCCGATCATCTACTGGCCGGTTTCGGCGACGGCGCCGATGCCGTCTTCGGCGGCGATCAGCCGCATCGACGCCTATATGCGCAATGGCGGCACCGTGCTTTTCGATACGCGCGATCAGATCAGCGCACTGGACAATGGCGGCAATGTCAGCGCCAACGGCCAAAGGCTGCAGCAAATCCTCGGCAATCTCGACATTCCGCCGCTCGAGCCGGTGCCGTCGGATCACGTGCTGACGAAGTCCTTCTATCTCTTGTCGAGCTTTCCCGGTCGCTACACCGGCAGCCCGCTTTGGATCGAGGCTCGGCAGGGCGGCCGCGAAGCCACCGAAAAATCGGCGGCAACGGCCGACGGCGTTTCGCCGATCCTGATCACCGGCAATGATTTCGCCGGTGCCTGGGCAATCGACGACAACGGCATACCGATGCTGCCCACCGTGCCATCCGATGAAACACAGCGCGAATACGCCTATCGTTCCGGCGTCAACATCATGATGTATATGCTGACCGGCAACTACAAGACCGACCAGGTTCATGTTCCCGACCTTCTCGAACGGTTAGGGCAATGAGATGACGTTCGATTTTTCGCCCTTCCTGCCTTGGCCGGTTCTGGCCGCACTGGCTGCCGTCAGCGCCATCATAGCCGGCCTGGCGATCTGGCGCGGCATTCGCGGCGCCTGGATCCGGACACTGGCGGCACTCGCCATGCTGGCCGCCCTTGCCAATCCCGTCCTGTTGCAGGAGGACCGGGACCAGCTGTCGACCATCGTCCCCGTTCTCGTTGACCGAAGCCAGAGCCAGCAGACACCCGATCGCGTCAAGACGACAGACGATGCGCTTGCAGCCTTGAAAGGACAGCTCGCCCGCTTCCCCCAGATCGAACCTCGCTTCGTCGACGTCGAAGGCGACGTCAATTCAGACGTGCCGTCGACCCGGCTATTCGACGCGCTGTCTGCCAACATCGCCGATGTCCCGCCCGCCCGTATCGGCGGCGCCATCATGCTGACCGATGGCGAAGTCCATGATGTCCCGGCTGCCAATCAGGCGCTCGGTTTCGACGCGCCGATCCACGGCCTCATCACCGGCAAAGCCAACGAATTCGATCGCCGCATCGAAGTCATCAAGGGGCCGCGCTTCGGCATCGTCAACGAGGAGCAGCAGGTAATCTTGCGCGTCTTCGACGACGGCCCGAGCCCCGGCGGCACGGCCAATGTCACGGTGAAGCTGAACGGTGACGAGATCGCCACCCTGCAGGCGACGCCCGGCCAGGATACGCCCTTCTCGTTCAAGGTGCCGGCCGGCGGCAGCAACGTGCTCGAATTCTCGGTCGCAGCTCTTCCCGGCGAGGTCACCACCGCCAACAACCGCGCCGTCCACGTCATCGACGGCATCCGCCAGAATCTCCGCGTCCTGCTCGTCTCCGGCGAACCGCATGCCGGCGAACGCGCCTGGCGCAACCTCTTGAAATCCGATGCCTCGGTCGACCTCGTCCACTTCACCATTCTGCGTCCGCCGGAAAAGCAGGACGGCACGCCGATCAACGAACTGTCGCTGATCGCCTTTCCGACGCGGGAGCTCTTCGTCGACAAGATCAAGGATTTCGACCTGATCATCTTCGACCGCTACCAGCACCGCGGCGTGCTGCCGCTGCTCTATTACGATTATATCGCGCAATATGTCGACAATGGTGGCGCGCTGCTGATCGCCGCCGGTCCCGAGCATGCCGGCCCCGATTCCATCGCACTGACGCCGCTTTCCTCGGTCCTGCCCGCAACGCCCACCGGAGAAATGATCGAAAAAGCCTTCTATCCCCGCCTCTCGGAGGAGGGCCGCAAACATCCCGTCACCCGCGGCCTTGACGGTTCGGGCGAGGATCCGCCGCATTGGGGCCGCTGGTTCCGCAGCGTCGATGTCGACCGGCCGCAGGGCGAGACGATCATGCTCGGCGCCGACAACCATCCGCTGCTGGTGCTGAACCGCGCCGGCCAGGGCCGCGTCGCCATGCTGCTTTCCGACCAGGGCTGGCTGTGGGCGCGCGGCTTCGAAGGCGGCGGTCCGAATGTGTCGCTCTATCGCCGTATCGCCCATTGGCTGATGAAGGAGCCGGCGCTCGAGGAAGAAGCGCTGACGGCGCGCGCCTCCGGCCGGACACTTGAAGTCACGCGCCAGACGATCGGCGACAATCCCGGCAACGCCACTGTACGTTATCCCTCCGGCAAGACCGAAACCCTGGCGCTCACCCAATCCGAACCCGGGCTCTACAAGGCCGAGAAGCGGATGGACGAAATCGGCCTCTTCGAAATCCGCAACGGCAAGCTGTCGACGCTTGTGCATATCGGCGCCGTCGACGCACCGGAATTCAAGGCGATGATCTCGACGACCGATGTGCTGAAGCCAGTGGCCGACAGAAGCAAGGGTCTCGTCACCCGCGTTGCCAATGAAAATGGCAGGATCAACGTACCGCCGATCCTGCCGGTGCGCGGTCAGGTGCGCGTCGCCGACAATGATCGCATGATGATCCGCATGACCAGCGAGACGGTGTTGAAGGGCATCAACACGCTGCCGCTCTTTGCCGGTTTTGCCGGCGTCGGCATTCTGCTGCTCGCCTTCGGAACCATGTGGTGGCGCGAAGGGCGTTAGAGCCTTTCCTGGTCAGATTGAAGCATTCTGTTGGCTCAAACGGAGTCGGATGGTCGACCGGCCGGCGCGTGTCGTAGCCCAGCTCTACGGCCAAGCCGGCCGGTCGATCAGCCGGCCCGTTTCAGCCAACCCGAAGGGCCGGGCATCTTTCCGTCAGGGCAAAGGCGATCGGCTCGGACGTACCAAGGGGTATGCCCTTCGCCAATCGCCTTTGCCCTGACGAAAACCTGCTCCGGCAGAATGCTTCAATCTGACCAGGAAAGGCTCTCACTCATGCCGGCATTCGAGCTAACCGCCTCACCCTCGCCGGAGGAACTCGCTGCTATCACCGATGCGCTCTCGGCCTTCAATACCGGTGATGTCGGCCCTTCCGATCGCCGGCCGCTTGCCGTCCTCATCCGCGACACCGATGGCAAGGTGACCGGCGGTCTTTCTGGCTTTACCGCCTGGGGCTGGCTCTTCACCCAGATGCTCTATATTCCCGAGACGCTGCGCGGCACTGGCCTTGCCGGCAAGATCCTCGCCAAAGCAGAAGAAGAGGCGAAAGCCCGGGGCTGCCGCGGCGCCTGGATCGATACGTTCAGCCCGCAGGCCCTGCGAGCCTATCTGCGTCAGGGTTATGAGGTCTTCGGGGAGCTTGAGGATTTCCCGGACGGCCGCACACGCAGCTTCCTCCGGAAAAATCTCTAAATCATCCGTGCCAGGCGATGATGCCCTTCAGCCGCTCGTGCACGCCCTCGGCGATCGGAACGACGAGCACGCGGCCGGGATCGACGGGTCCTGGAAAGGACAGCGCGCTGTAGGCGACCTTCTCGAAGCCGAGCGGGCCGTAATAGGGCGGGTCGCCGACCAGGATGACGGCTTCCGAACCCTTGCGTCTTGCCGCCTCGACCGCGATCCGCACCAGCTCGCGGCCGATGCCCTGGTTCTTGTGCGAGGGGCGGACGGCGAGCGGGCCGAGCAGATGGCCTTTCACGCTGCCGGCCAGCACCGGCGTCATCCGCACGGAAGCGATCGTCTCGCCGTTATCGGTGCAGATGAAGGAGAGCGACAGGTCATGCGGCCCCTGCTCGCGGATCCGCGCGGCGGCGCGCGTGAAGCGGCCGGGACCGAAGGCTTCTTCGTTGATGTGTTCGATGGCAGCGTCATGAGACGCGTCTTCGGTGAGGTAGACGAGATCGTGCTTGTACATGATGACAGAAACCGGATGGACAGATGGATGGGTCTCGAACACGCCTTGGGCGTTCGGGAGCATCAGCGTCGTCGCGGGTTTCTGGAAATGAACATCAGGCAGGGGTCTCTCAAATCGTGACAAGGCCGATAGCAGGAAAAATTTCCGCCGTCCAACGCAAAATGCACACGGCAGCATCCGGATTATGTGAACGGCGTGACGCACTGTTCAATCTTTACCGCCTGCAAAGCCCCGCTATCTCAGCTAACTTCGGTCCCGACACGCCAATGAAGGAAATGAAGATTATGGGAATGCTGGTGGACGGCGTCTGGCATGACGTCTGGTACGACACGAAGGAGAGCAAGGGTCAGTTCAAACGGCAGCCCTCGCAGTTCCGCAACTGGGTGACATCGGACGGCGCCGCCGGCCCTTCCGGCAGCGGCGGTTTCAAGGCCGAGGCCGGGCGCTACCATCTCTATGTCTCGCTCGCCTGCCCCTGGGCGCACCGCACCCTGATCTTCCGCAAGCTGAAGAAGCTGGAGGACCTGATTTCGGTTTCCGTCGTCGACCCGCTGATGGTCGAAAACGGCTGGGAGTTCAAGACCGGCGATGGCGCCACCGGCGATCATCTCTTCGGCGCTGGAACGCTCTGGCAGATCTACGCCAAGGCCGATCCGCACTATTCCGGCCGTGTGACCGTTCCCGTTCTTTGGGACAAGAAGACCGGGACGATCGTCAACAATGAATCGGCCGAAATCATCCGCATGTTCAACAGCGCCTTCGACGGGCTGACGGGCTCGAAGGCCGATTTCTATCCTGAGGATCTTCGCGCCGAAATCGACGCGCTGAACGCCATCGTCTACGACACCGTCAACAACGGCGTCTACAAGGCGGGCTTTGCCACCACCCAGGACGCCTATGAGGAAAATGTCGGCAAGCTGTTCGAGACGCTCGATATGCTCGACGAACGCCTGGGCAAGAGCCGCTACCTCGTCGGCGACAGGCTGACCGAGGCCGACTGGCGCCTGTTCACCACGCTGGTGCGCTTTGATCCCGTCTATGTCGGCCATTTCAAGTGCAACATCCGCCGCATCGCCGACTACCGCAATCTGCCCGGTTATCTCAGGGATCTCTATCAAACGGCAGGCGTTGCCGAGACGGTGAACCTCAAGCACATCAAGCAGCATTATTACCGCAGCCACAAGACGATCAACCCGACCGGAATCGTCCCCGTCGGCCCGGCGCTCGATCTCGACAGTCCGCATGGTCGCGCCAGGCTGAATGCCGCCTGAAACCTCTCACCAGCGGTGGTCGGGCTCCTGCTCGCCCCGCAACTCGGCCAGGCGGCGATGCGTCGCCTCCGTCGTGCCCGCCGGCAGGTCGTCGAGGGAAAAGAAGCCGCTGTCGGAGATTTCCCAATCCGGCGGGCGCGGCGCCGTCTGCTCGACGCTCGCCCGGTAGAATACGACATGGTCGCGCCTTGTGGTCGTGGTGTTGAAATAGACCTGGACCAGCTGCGGTTTGCCGATGATCCTAAGATTGCCCTCTTCGCGCAGTTCCTTGGCGAGCGCTTCTTCGACCGTCTCGTTGCGTTCCAGCCCGCCGCCCGGCATATGCCAGCCGCCGACATAGCTGTGGCGCACCAGGAAAATCCGCCCTTCCGCATCGAAGCAGGCGGCCCTGACACCCATCGTCATGCCGCGGGCGAAGGAGAAATAGACATGCAGGAGGCGCAAGGCCAGCCTGATGTGAGGGGGCCGCTTCTCTTTATCCACCATCGTATCGTTTCAGCCCTTCATCGCGCCGGATGTGTTTGATTTGTCAATAAGCTGGTCTATGTCTCGTAGCATGTTCAAGCTCGCGCATATTTCCGACGTCCACCTCGGGCCGCTGCCCCGTCTTTCCATCCAGGAGCTGTTTTCAAAACGCATAACGGGCTTTGTGAACTGGCATCGAAATCGACGCAAGCACCTTTTCGGCAGCACGCTGGATCTGCTGCTCGACGACATCCGCGCCCATCAGGCCGATCATCTGGCCGTCACCGGCGACCTTGTCAATCTGGCGAGCGGCATCGAGATCCGCGCCGCCGCCGCCTGGCTGCGCGAACTCGGCGACCCCGCCGACACCTCGGTCGTTCCCGGCAATCACGACGCCTATGTGCCCGGTGCCTACGAGAAGTCGATGCGCGCCTGGTATGATTATGTCCGCGGCGACCTCGCTCCGCCGCAATGGCAGGAGGATCGCCATATCTTCCCCTATCTGCGCATCCGCGGCAAAGTCGCGATCGTCGGCTGCTCGACGGCGGTCGCGACACCTCCCTTTGCCGCCTCCGGCTTTTTCGGCGCCCGCCAGGCCCGCGATACCGTCAACATGCTGCGCGCGGCCGGCGAGGCCGGTCTCTTCCGCGTCGTCATGATCCATCATCCGCCGATCCGCGGCGCCACCACCTTCTACAAGCGCATGATCGGCATTCGCCGCTTCGCAGCGGTGATTTCGACCGGCGGCGCCGAGCTGGTGCTGCACGGGCATACGCACCTCAACACGCTGCACTGGCTGCGCGGCCAAGTGCAGCCGGTGCCTGTCGTCGGCATCGCCTCGGCCTCGCAGGGGCCGGGCAGCATCAAGCCGCCCGGCGCCTACAACCTCTTCTCCATCGATGGTTCTCCCGGCGCCTGGGAGCTCAGCGGCGAGCGCTTCAGCCTCAACCGGTCCGGCGATGCGGTGATGCCGGAAAGCGTCGATATTTTCGCGCGTTAGCGCCGGATCCGGACTCTGTTCATCCAGAACTTGAATCGATCTGAGAAGACATCGGACCATCGTGGCAACATTTGCCGCAGAGACCGCTTACCCCCTTGGTATTTTTAATCGTAAGCGTACAATCCGGCCAACCGCATTGCCTCAGAACGGAGCCCGCCGATGACTTCTTCTTTCCGTCACCTGTCCAGACTTTCCCTCGCCGCCGGCTTCGCCTTCGGCATTGCCACGGCCGCTTTTGCGGTCGGCGGCAGCAATGATGACACCAATCCGCCGCCGAAGACCGAGACGACCAAGACCTGCACCGGCGGCAAGGTCTGGGACAAGGCCAAGAAGGAATGCGTCAACCCGAAGAAGAGCAGCTTCAATGACGACGATCTCTATAAGTTTGCCCGGGAGTTTGCCTATGCCGGCCAGTATGAGAACGCCATCACAGTGCTCAATCTCGCCCGCAACCAGAACGACCCGCGCATCCTGAACTATCTCGGCTACGCCAACCGCAAGGCCGGCCGCATGGAGCTCGGCATGTCCTATTACCGCAAGGCGCTGCAGGCGGATGAAAACTACATCCTCGCCCGCTCCTACATGGGCATGGCGCTGGTGGAACAGGGAGATATCCAGGGGGCCCGCGTCCAGCTCGTCGAAATCCGCGATCGCGGCGGCGAAGGCACATGGGCCTATCGCGCTCTGCTGCAGAGCTTGAATGGCTACAAGACATATTGACGCAAGTTTTGTGGACCATAATACGAAAATCCCTCGAGAAAAGGGGATGAAGACAGCCGAATGCTTGCGCAGTGCAGGAGACTTGTTTCATAAAGCACATGCATCGTCGGCGTCGATAAGGCCGGCTTCGCGCCCGACGGCGAACCCTTCGTCCGCGAAACCATTGTGAATGCTTCTTGGATAGACAATGCGTCAACCCGCAACGACCATCGACCTCCGGCGTGATCTCGTCGGCCTTCTGCCCCGCCTTCGCCGTTTCGCGATCACGCTCGCGGGTGAGGCTGCCGTGGCCGACGAACTCGTTCAGGCAGTCTGTCAGCGCGCCATCGCCAAAGGCCATCAATGGAGCGGTGAAGGCCGGCTGGAAAGCTGGATCTATACGCTTGCCCGCCAACAGTGGACGGACGACAGCCGCAAGCGCAAGCCGAAGGCTTCCGTCCGCGGCAACGTCACCGATATCAGAGAAGCCGCGCGCGAGCGCTCGGCTGCAGTCGATCCCGACGCGATCCATCGCATGATCGCCGATATGCCGGAGGGCCTCTCCAGCATGTTCCTGCTCGTCGACGTCGAAGGCCACAGCTACCAGCAGGCGGCCGACATCATGGGCACGCCAGTGGCAAACGTCGTCTCGCAGCTTGCCACCGCCAGGCTGCATTTTGCCGGGCTCGCCGACACTCACCCGATCCACAGGTATTGAATTTGCCCGATCTTAGGAAATTGCCGCTCGAAGCCCAGCTCACCGCCCTTCTCGACGGCGAGGTCTCGCCCGAACAGCGCCACGAGCTGGAGCAGCGCCTGGCAGACGACGAGAACGCACGCCGGCTGCATGAGAGGCTGCGCCACGGCGCCGATTTCGGCCGCCGCCGCCTCGACGATATCCTGAAGGAGCCGGTGCCGCTCGCCCTCGTCCGCTCGATCAAGAGCACGCAACCGCCGAAGACGCCGATCGCCCAGCGCGCCACGCGCCCGCAAGTAAAACTGGCGCCGAGCGGCCCGCAAGCGCTGGCCGCCGCTCTCATCCTCTTCGCCGTCGGTTGCGGCATCGGCTATTTCGTCGGCATCAGCCCGGATGCCGACGAGGTCGCCACCACGACCGCCGCAGCACCTGCCAATACCAACGACTGGCTCGGCGACGTCACCGCCTATCAGCGGCTGCTGATCCGTCAGCCCCGTCATCTCGTCGAAGTGCCCGCCTCGCAGGCCGAGGAAATCTCCAGCTGGCTGACGACCGCGATCGGCGTGCCTTTCCGCGTGCCCGATCTCAGCGCCGAATCCTGGACTTTCCAGGGCGCCCGCGTCATTCTCGGTGACAGCCGCCCTGTCGGCCAGCTCGTCTATTCCAACGCCGACGGCGACGTCATCTCCATCTGCTTCCGCAAGGACGCGCTGCCGCCGGAGGCCGACGACTTCAAGGAAACGATCAAGGACGAGATCGGTCTTGTCACATGGCACAATGCCGGCACGTCCTACGTGCTTGCCGGCCCCTCCGCCGAAGCCGCCCTCGGCCAGCTCGCCATGAAAATCGCCACGGCGATTTGATACCGCCTATCCTATGCGGCGAATGGTGAGCGTGCCAGCGAACCAAAATCGACCGTCAGCACCCGCCGCCCCTCCGCCGTCGGTTGAGGGGGCCACACGGCACGCCTTTATTGCTCTTGCTCAGTGAAGACGCAACGAAGCCAACCTAATCGTCAGGCCGCGCCGCAACAAAACGGTCGCGGCCTGAATCTTTCCAAGATCAGGCCTTTCCGGCCTTCAGCTCGAGCACACGATTGGCCGCTGAGACGATTGCTTCCAGCGATGCCGCGACGATGTTGGTGTTGATGCCGGCGCCGAAGAGCTTGCCGCCGGGATAGGAGGTCTCGACATAGGAGATCGCCGCCGCGTTCGAGCCGTGCTGCAGCGAATGCTCGGAATAGTCCTCGACCGACATCTCGATACCGAGATAATGCGACAGCGCGTTGATGAAGCCGTCGATCGGGCCGTTACCGTGTCCCTCGATGCGCTTTATCTCGCCATTATCGGTGATCTCGGCCGCGACGATCCGCTGGCCCTTGCGCTCGGTGTCGGGATAGGTGTGGTGATCGACGAATTTGAGGCGCGCATCGGGCTGGGTCACGTAGCGCTCGATGAAACGATCATAGATGCGCTTGGAGGGAAGCTCCTTGCCCTCGACATCGGTGATGCGCTGGATGTCCTCGCGGAACTCGACCTGCAGGTTGCGCGGCAGGTTGAGACCGTAATCCTGCTGCAGGATATAGGCGATGCCGCCCTTGCCGGACTGCGAGTTGATGCGGATGATCGCCTCGTAGGAACGGCCGACGTCGCGCGGATCGATCGGCAGATAGGGCACTTCCCAGACCGGATGGTTGGCGACCTGCGCGGCCTTCATGCCCTTGTTGATCGCATCCTGATGCGAGCCGGAGAAGGCCGTATAGACCAGCTCGCCGACATAGGGGTGGCGCTCTGCAATCGCCATCTGGTTCGAATATTCGAACACTTCCTTGATGCGCTCGATGTTCGAGCAGTCGATCCCGGGATCGACCCCTTGCGTGAACATGTTCAGCGCCATCGTCACCACGTCGACATTGCCGGTGCGCTCGCCATTGCCGAAGAGCGTACCTTCGACGCGGTCGGCGCCCGCCAGCAAGGCCAGTTCGGCGGCAGCAATCCCTGTGCCGCGATCATTATGCGGATGCAGGGAAATGATCAGGTTCTCGCGATTGTCGAGGTTGCGGCACATCCATTCGATCTGGTCGGCATAGACGTTCGGCGTCGCCATCTCGACGGTGGACGGCAGGTTGATGATCAGCTTGTTATCGGGCGTCGGCTTGACGACTTCGATGACGCCATTGCAGATTTCCAGCGCCACTTCGAGCTCGGTGCCGGTAAAGCTTTCGGGCGAATATTCGAAACGGTAGCCGCCGCCGGCCTTGGCCGCCATGTCGGTGATCATTTTGGCGGCATCAACGGCGATCTGCTTGATGCCCTGCACATCCTTGGCGAAGACGACACGACGCTGCAGCTCGCTGGTCGAATTGTAGAAATGCACGATCGGCCGGTTGGCACCTTCCAGCGCGTCGAAGGTGCGGGTGATCAGTTCCGGGCGGCACTGCACCAGCACCTGCAGGGAAACGTCGGCGGGCACATTGCCCTCCTCCACGCACCAGCGGGCAAAATCGAAGTCGGTCTGCGAAGCGGAGGGGAAGCCGATCTCGATTTCCTTGAAGCCCATCTCCAGCAGCAGCTGGAACATGCGCGCCTTGCGGTCATGACCCATGGGGTCGACGAGCGCCTGATTGCCGTCGCGCAGGTCGACCGAGCACCAGACCGGCGCCTTGGTGATGGTTTTCGTCGGCCAGGTGCGATCGGGAATGTTCACCTGCGGATAGGGCCGGTATTTCACCGCCGCATCGGGCATGCCTTTTGCAGCGCTTTTGGAGGATTGCGTCTTCGCGTCCATTGTCTTGTCTCCTCGTCCCGGCATTTGTCCCGCTCTTAGCCGATCACATCGGGCTTGGCGATAAACAAATGCGGACCTTCGTCGGTCATTAGGTCAATTTTGAAAGTGAGTCGCGAGGAGCGATGGCCGGCGGGCTTTCGGCCGCCGGGCGCTCCTCAAAGGACCCGGCAACCGCGCGTAAGGCCGAGGAGAAGAAGCGAGGTCAGGGCGCGCGAGTTGTCACGCAGGGCAATGCGGCCGCGTGCAATCGTCTCGGAAATCTTGGCGCCAGTGGTCTTCATGGCCGCGCTTATAACCTTGGGCGGCGGAACTGGCAAGCCCTCGCGGCGCGCCGACCTTGCCTCACTTCGACTGAGAGCGCTCTTTCGCCATCTTCACCAGCTGCGACAGCGCGAGCATCAGGCCGCCCGCGATCAATCCCCAGAAGGCGCCCGAAATGCCGCCGAAGGAAATGCCGGATGCGGTGACGAGGAAGGTGATTGCCGCTGCCTCGCGCGATTCCGGCGCCTGGAAGGCCGACATGGCCGAGGACGAGAAGGCGCCGACCAGCGCCAGCCCCGCCACCGCCTCGATCAGGATGGGAGGCGCCAAGGCGACGAAGGCCGTCACCGCGCCGGCGAGCAAGCCGAGGATGATATAACCGACGCCGGCGATCAGCGATGCCCAATAGCGCCGCTTCGGATCGGCATGGGCGTCATGCCCGGCGCACATGGCCGCGGTGATCGCCGCCAGATTGACGGCGTGGCCGCCGAAAGGCGCCGACAGCAGCGAGAAAAAGCCGGTGACGGCAAAGAGCGGACCGGGCTTCGGATCATAATGATTGACCTTCAGCACCGCGATGCCGGGAATGTTCTGCGAGGCCATAGTGACGATGAAGAGCGGCAGCGCGATCGACACGAAGCCGGCAAAGTTGAACACCGGCCGGACGATTTCAGCCGTCGGCACCAGCGATCGCTCGAGCGAGGCGAAGGCGCCGTCAGGGATATCGACGCCGAAGGCCAGCACCAGCGCGAAGGCGGCGAGTGCCGCCGGCACCGCCCAGAGCCGTTTGAAGGCGCCGACGACGATCCAGGCGAGAACGATCGGCAGCCCGAACAGCGGATTGAAGCCGATTGCCTTCACCGGCGCGAAGCAGAGGCCGATCAGCACGCCGGAGAGCATCGCATTGGCAAGCGGTGCCGGAATGGCGGCGACCGCCCGGCCGAGCGGCTTGAACAGGCCGGCAACGACGATCAGCGCGGCACAGATGAGAAACGCCCCCACCGCCGCATTAAAGCCGCCCTCGATCGCGCCGGTGCTTGCCAGCAATGCGGCGCCGGGCGTCGACCAGGCAATGCTGATCGGCAATCGCGTCACGGCGCTCAACACGATCGCGCAGGCGCCCATGGAGATCGACAATGCCATCAGTCCGGACGCCGCCTGCGCATCCGTGGCGCCCACTGCTTCGAGCCCGTGCAGCACGACGGCGAAGGAACTGGCGGAGCCGACGAAGGCGGTCAGCAGCCCCATGAACAGGGCCTGGACGGAAAAATCTTTGCGCATGGCAGGACTCGTGACTGCGGAATGGCGCATGGAGCATGATGATTGCCGCGCGTGCAAGTCCGGATTTGGTCCTTTCCGCCCAGCCCTTGCCGAGAGGCGACCGCAGGCATCATCCGAAAACAAAACACCCTCGCCTGCGGTCAGCAGGCAAGGGCGGTTCTTGGCAGTTTTGACTGAGAAAACTCAGATATCGGCCTGCGACGTCACGATCCGCGAGACGAGGCCGTAATCCTTCGCTTCTTCGGCAGAGAGCCAATAGTCGCGATCGGTATCCTTGGCGATCTTGTCGAGCGGCTGGCCGGTGGCGGCAGCCATGATCTTGTTCAGGCGCTCGTTCATCTTGATGATCTCGCGCGCCTGAATCTCGATGTCGGATGCCATGCCGCGTGTGCCGCCGGAGGGCTGGTGCAGCAGGAAGCGGGTGTTCGGCAGGCAGAGGCGCTGCTCCTTCGGAGCCGCGACATAGATCAGCGCGCCGGCCGAGGCGACCCAGCCCGTGCCGATCATCCAGACCTTCGGCTTGATGAACTTGATCATGTCGTGGATGGAATCGCCGGATTCGACATGGCCGCCGGGCGAATTGACATAGATGCGGATATCGTCGTCGCTGGCCGCGGCAAGTGCAACGAGCTGCGAGCAGACCTTCTGCGCCAATTCCTGATTGATCGGTCCGTAGATGAAGATCGAACGCGACTTGAAAAGATTCGCCTCCGTTTCCTTGCCGAGCGGCAGTTCCTTGGTCTTGTCGTCCTGGTCTTCGTCGTTCATTCGAACCTCTTGGAGATGAATTCGGCTTCCCCGCACATAGTGCGACTCAATGCCTAAAACAATGCGGGAAAAACACAAGGCACCGAAGCGATGGAGATATCCTTAAGAAGCCGCGCGCCGTTCTGCAAGCCTTACTGAAATGTAACGGTGAATGGCTTTGAAAAGCCTGAATCGGTTCCTACCTCACCCCTCACATGGCAACCGCCATACGAAATCAACAGGAGGCAGGACATGTCACCGGAAGAACGCCAATTATTGACCGCCCTCTTCGACCGCGTGCGCACCGCGCAAGCCCAGTCGCGCGACCGCGAGGCCGAGGCCCTGATCGAGCAGGCGACGCGCGAACAGCCGTCAGCTACCTATTATCTGGCCCAGGCCGTCATCGTTCAGGAAAAGGGACTGGAAGCAGCCGCCAATCACATCAAGGAACTCGAGGAGCGCGTTCGGCAGCTCGAAGCCGGCGCCAGCGAGCACCGACAGGCCGAACAGGGCGGCGGTTTCTTGAGCTCGATCTTCGGCAACACCCAAACGCAGCAACCGGCCCCGGTCCCCTCCAACCCCGGCCCCTGGGGTCAGCCCTCCCGCTCCTATGACGAACCCCGTGGCTATGACCGCCAGATGCCGCAGCAGCCGACCGGTCCCTGGAGCCAGCAGGCCTCTGCGCCGTCTGCGGGCGGCAGCTTCCTGCGCGGCGCGCTCGGCACAGCGGCAGGTGTCGCCGGCGGCATGCTGCTTGCCAATTCGCTGAGCGGTATCTTCGGCAACCACATGTCCTCGCTCGGCTGGGGCTCGCCCTTCGGCGCCAGCCCCTTCGGCAATGCCAGCGCGCCAGCCGAGGAAACAACCGTCATCAACAATTATTACGGCAATGACGACGTCCGCCAGGCATCGGATAATGCCGACGATGACAAGGACGACGCCAACGTGCAGCAGGCCGATTATGACGATAACGACGATTATTCCGATGATTCGTCCGGTGACGACGTTACAGATGTTTGAGGCGTAATGTCCAAAGGATGGGCGGCAGTGGGTTTGACATTGCCGCACCGTATCCCGGCCCTTCGCTTGGGCTCAGGGCGTTCGTCGCAGCAATCGATTCACTGGATCGATTGCTGCCGCCTATGGCGGCACCGCTCCTCACCCACGTCCACGATAGGTGGCGACGCCCTGCTCCGGCAGCCACACCCCTTCCGGCGGCTTGCCCGTCTGCCAGAAAACGTCGATCGGAATGCCGCCGCGCGGATACCAGTAGGCGCCGATCCGGAGCCATTTCGGGTCGAGCAGCTCGACGATGCGCTTGGCGATGTAGATCGAGCAATCCTCGTGGAAAGCGCCGTGATTGCGGAAGGAATGCAGGAAGAGTTTCAGCGACTTCGATTCCACCAGCCATTCGCCCGGAATGTAGTCGATGACGATATGGGCGAAATCCGGCTGCCCGGTCATCGGGCAGAGCGAGGTGAATTCCGGCGCGGTGAAGCGCACGACATAGTCGGTGCCGGCATGATTGGACGGCACTTTTTCAAGCACCGCCTGCTCCGGCGACTGCGCGGTTTCGGTTTGCTGACCCAGCATCGACAGGCTGGAAACATCGGTCTTCGGCATCATGCCTCCTTGACGACTTTGACGCGGATGCCATGGGCCTTTTCGCCCTCCGGCTCCACGTGAATGGCTATTTTGGCGCCCTCATGCACGGCGCTGATGGCATCCTCAAGGCGGTCGCATATATCATGCGCCTGCCGCACGGACATAGTGCCGGGTACGACCATGTGAAAATCGATGAAGGTGACAGTGCCCGCCCGCCTGGTTTTCAGGTCATGTACGCCGATCGAGCCCGCCGCGTGAGTGGCGATCGCCTGCTTGATCGCCTCTTCGTCGCGCGGGTCGACCGCCTGGTCCATCAGCCCGCCGATCGATTGCGAGATCACCTTCCAGCCTTGATAGAGGATGTTGACGGCAACGAGAATGGCAAGCACCGGATCGAAGATCGCATAACCCGTTGCCAGCGCCAGCAACAGGCCTATGAGCACGCCGACGGAGGTCACCACATCGGACATGATATGGTGACCGTCGGCTGCGAGCGCCGCCGAGCGGTATTTGCGCCCGGTCCGGATCAACAGCCGCGCCCAGACCGCATTGATGACGCCGGCCGCGAAATTGATCGCGAGGCCGAGCACCGGCGCATCGAGCATGCGCGGTTCGCTGAGATAACCGATCGCCTCGTTGACGATCAGGAGAGCGGCGACGACGATCAGCACGCCTTCGGTGACGGCAGACAGATATTCCGCCTTGTGATGACCGAAAGGATGATCGTGATCGGCCGGCTTCTGCGCGTAGCGGATGACGAAAAAGGCGATGAAGGCGGCAACGACGTTGACGGTCGATTCGAGCCCGTCCGACAGCAGCGCCACCGACCCGGTGACCCACCAGGCCACCATCTTCAGCCCCATGACACCAAGCGACAGCGGAATGCCCCACATCGCCAGCTTCCGAACCGTAAGGTCGCCGTAGTCACTCATATCGTCCTCCTGCGGTTGCGAATGAATTGCAGGGTCCAAGCCATTGAAATGCAAAACCGCCCACGCGAATGTCGCGCAGGCGGCCCAGTTGCGGGTGATATGGGCGACGACGCAGGATTTGTCAAAGGGAATGACGCGCCGTTCACAGGCCTCGCCCTCCACGGCCGGAAGCAGGCCCGCCGCGTAATCCCTGCGCCAACCATAGCCCGACTCAGGAAGCCGGGTCGGAAAGTGCGAGTTGCGGCCACCGCAACAGAGCAGCCTGCCCCGCCGGCGTCAGGGCGTAAACGCCCTTCTCGCGGCGCTCGAACCATCCGTAGACGTTGTCGCGCAGGATCGGACCGGCCTTTGATGTAAGAGGCTTCATATCTCGAGGCCTTACGATTCCCCGATCGAGTGCCGAAGCGCAAAGCAGCGCCTGCTGACGATAGGCGGTCATGATCGGCGCTCGCGAGCCGCCGCCGACAGCAGGATCGCCGCGGCGCCGCTGATGTTCCTTAACGAGGCGCGTGCGCCGCTTCGGATTGGTGCGCGGCATCGGCGAGACCGAGCTGACGATGACGCTGACTTCGCCGCCGTCGGAGACGCCGAGCATGCCGATACCGAGCCGCCGGCAAAGATCTCGATAGCGTCGGTCGGCCTCCCGCCCGCGCCCCTTGGCCGAAACGCGCGCCGCGATCCAGACTTCATCGCTCATGGCGGCGCGGTCGACCGCCTGCAGAAGCAGTTCGAGATTAAAGGAAAGTTTCAGTTCGCAGACCACCACGACCGGCGGCTCGCCCTCGCTCAAGCCGACGAGATCGCATCCGCCGACCTCACCCTTCACGACATAACCGGCCGCTTCGAGGAAGGTTTTGACCGGCAGGTAGAGCGACGTTTCCACAGTGAAAACGGCGCCTCAGGCAGCGTTGAGATCGGCAATCTCGCCATATCGGGCGAGCAGTCGCGGCGACGACATGTCGCCGGTTTCCTCATCGACGATTACGGCATAGGCCGCCACGCCGACGAACCGCTCAGCCATCGCCGAGGCGATCTTTTCAGCACTGACGGAATTCGACGCCTGGCGCATTTCGCCGGGCACAAGATTGCCCCGGTTCTTGCGGTAAGGGAGCACGATGAACTTTTCAGCATTGGCCACGGCGATAATTCCCGGTTGATCGTTCCTGAAATGTTCTGATTTGACTGATAAAGTCAACCGCTGAATGCCCGCCCCGCCCTTCCCGTGACAAGGAAGGGCGAACCGGAACAGCCATCAGGCAGCCTTCGTCTTCGCCTTGCGTGCCAGATGCGCCACGACATTTTCGATCATCCGCATTCCGGCGTCGCCGCCGAGCGTCATGATCGATTCCGGATGGAACTGCACCGCGGCGATCGGCTCCTTCTCATGTTCGATGCCCATGATCGTGCCGTCTTCGCTTTCCGCCGTGATGATGAACTCGCGCGGCAGCGTCGAGGGATCGGCGAAGATCGAGTGATAACGGCCGACGGTCACTTCCTTCGACAGGCCGGAGAAGACGATACCCGGCTCCAGCACGCGGATACGCGAGGGTTTGCCGTGCATCGGCAGGGCCAGATGACGCAGTTCCCCCCCATAGGCTTCGGCAAGCGCCTGCAGGCCGAGGCAGACGCCGAAGATCGGCAGGTTGCGCGCCCGCGCCTTCTTGATCGTCGCCTTGCAGTCGAAATCCTTGGGCGTTCCCGGTCCGGGCGACAGCACCACGAGGTCCGGGTTCAGCCGATCGAAGATCTCCTCCGGCACCGGTGTGCGCACGGTCGAAACCGTCGCCCCCGTCTGGCGGAAATAATTGGCAAGCGTATGAACGAAGCTGTCCTCATGATCGACGAGCAGGATGCTGACGCCCTTGCCGACGCTTGCGACGTCGCGCTGGATCTTGCCGGAATTGCCCGTTTTGGCGTCGCGGATGGCGGAAAGCATGGCGGAGGCCTTCAGTTCTGTTTCGGCTTCTTCTTCCTCAGGAACGGAATCATTCAACAGCGTCGCACCGGCGCGCACCTCGGCGATGCCGTCCTTGATGCGCACGGTGCGCAGCGTCAGACCCGTGTTCATGTCGCCGTTGAAGCCGACCATGCCGATTGCCCCACCATACCATGCCCGCGGGCTCTTTTCATGGCTCTCGATGAAGCGCATCGCCCAGAGCTTCGGCGCGCCGGTGACGGTGACGGCCCAGGCGTGGCTGAGGAAACCGTCGAAGGCATCCATGTCGTCCCGCAGCCGCCCCTCGATATGGTCCACCGTGTGGATCAGGCGCGAATACATCTCGATCTGCCGGCGGCCGATCACCTTGACCGAGCCCGGTTCGCACACACGGCTCTTGTCGTTGCGGTCGACGTCCGAGCACATGGTCAGCTCGGATTCGTCCTTCTTGGAATTCAAAAGCTTCAGGATCTGCTCGCTGTCGGCGATCGGATCGTCGCCGCGTTTGATCGTACCCGAGATCGGGCAGGTCTCGATGCGGCGGCCGGAAACGCGTACGAACATTTCGGGCGAGGCGCCGACCAGATATTCCTGATGGCCGAGATTGATGAAGAAGGAATAGGGCGACGGGTTGATCGCCTTCAACCGCCTGGAAATGTCGGAAGGCTTGCTGTCGCAGCGCTCCATGAATTTCTGCCCCGGCACGACTTCGAACAGATCGCCCTTGCGGAAACTTTCCTTCGCCTTGGTGACGAGCTCGGCATATTCGCCCGGCCGGTGATCGCTCTTCGGCGGAATGGAATCGGTGTGCTTGAAGGGTTCCGGTGCGATATCGCCCGCCTTGCCCTCGGTCGACACGCCGCCCTTTTCGAAATCATAGCGGTCGATCCAGGCCTTGGCGGCATAGTTGTCGACGACGAGGATCTCGTCCGGCAGGTAGAGCACCATGTCGCGTTGGTCGGAAGGCCGCGTCAGCTTCAGATCGATGGCGTCGAACTGGAAGGCGATGTCGTAGCCGAAGGCGCCATAGAGCCCGAGGCTCGCATCCGCCTGCGAATAGAAGAGGTCGGTGACGGCGCGCAGCACGGTGAAAACCGTCGGCATCTTCGAGCGCTCTTCCTCGGTGAATACCCGGTCCGGCTTCTTGACCGAAAGGTCGAGGCGGCGGGCGGAGGAAACGCCGAGCACGAGTTCGGGCACCGCTTTCAGCCGCTCGGCCACAAAGCCGAGGATCACCTCGCCGCGTTCATTATAGGCTTCGATCCAGACGTCGCGGCCGAAGGAGGAAATGCCGAGCGGCGGATCGACGACGGCGGTATCCCAGCGTGTGTAACGGCCCGGATATTCGTAGTTCGACGAAAACACTGCGCCGCGGCGTTCGTCGAGCTTGTCGATATAGGAAGAGACCGCATCGCCGTAGGGGATTGCCCGCCGCTGCCGCGTGACGGATATGCCGCCCTTGGTCTCGTAGATTTCCGCACCATCATCCCGCAGGATCGTTACCATTGTTCCACTCCGTTATCGGGGCCCGGACGACAGGCGGCGATAAAACAAAAAAGCCGCCTCGAAGTTTCGGGCGGCTCACTCGTCGTCTTTGGACACGATTGGTTGAGGCCGCCTTAGCGAGCCCACCACCAAACAGCAATGTTCAAGGACTTGATCATAGGAAAATTGTTAGCCTGAGATCAGCCATTGCGCAAGAGGCGATCACGGGAATGAAATGGGCGGCCCGAAAGCCGCCCCTCCTCCCAATCGTGAAGTCTCGCCGGCAATCAGAAGGTCTTTGTGAGCGACACTTTGAATGTACGGCCGGGCTCGGAATACCAATCGCGCGGCTGCGATGCGGTCGCCGAGCTGAGATTGACGTCGCGCACGGCAAGCGCGTTGAAATATTCCTGGTCGAAGATGTTGTAGACCCCGGCTTGAACACGCAGGCCCGGCAACTGTTGCGGCGTCCACCAGCCGGTCAGGTCGACGATTGCGTAACCGGGCGCATCAAAGGTCGTATCCGCGGTCGAGCCGACGGTGTTGAGATGGTCGGTGAGCATGCCGGACGAAAGCGTCGAGGAAAGATCGAAGCCGAAACTCTCGTTGCTCCAGCCGCCGCCGACAATTGCCTTGAAGGGTGCCGCCGAGCGCAGGCGCTGGGTGGTGTCTTCATTCCTGCCGTAGGCATAGGCTAGCGAGGCGTGCAGATTGATGCCGTTGTCGAACGTCTTGGCGGCGCTGGCTTCGATACCCGAGATCACGGCTGACGACACGTTCGTGTAGTTGAACTCCGTAAAGCCGGTCGCGTCCCTGGTTGTCACCGTCTCGATAAAGTTCTGATAGCGAGTGTGGAAAACCGCGACCCGGCCGGTAAAATCGCCTGTATCGAAATTGGCGCCGACTTCGACGCCGCGGCCGATTTCCGGTTCCAGATCAGGATTGCCGAGCTGAGCGTAGCGGCCCGTGGGATTGTAGAAGCGGCTGTAGAGCTCGTCCACCGTGGGGGCACGGAAGCCGACGGCCAGCTGCGCGTAGAGCTGCACATCGGGCGTCAGATCGTATGTCGCAAGAATCTTCGGCGACATGCCGGCTTCCGTCCGGTCGCGCAGATCGCCGAAACGGGTCAGCCCGGTATTGTCGGCAAAGCCGCCGCCGGTCGAGGGATCGTAGTTGAACCAATCGAAGCGAACGCCCGGCGTCAGCGTGAAGCCGGTATTGCCGATTTCGATCTTGTCTTCGAAGGTCAGTGCCAGATTCTGGCTGTCGACATTGGGCACTTCTGCCTGATTGTTCAGCGCCGGGCAGGTGGTCGCCGTCGGGCAAAGGGCCCAGCTATACTGGCTCCAGCTGGAGACGCCGGCATCAAGACCGACGCGAACGGAGTGGCTGAGACCGGAATATTCGAAATCCTTCGTCGCCGTGCCGCTGAAGCCCCAGGTTTCGTTTTCGATTTCGTTGTTTCGGCCGTAGGCAACATTGGCGGTCGTACGCCCCCTGCTGCCGGCTTCTTTCTTCAAATCCAGCCAATAAAGCGTGGCCCGCGCACTACTGAAAAACGCGTCGGAAGACTGCGCCTCGTAATCGTAATCGAGAGAAACGCGGTCGCGATCGCGCAGTTCGCGACCGTCATAATTGTCGATCATGAAGTTACGAGGGCTGGCGCCCCCCTGAAGTTGGCGCAGGTCGGTTTTTAGATCCCAGCGGAACCGTTCCGCTGTCAAGCCGATGCGATGTCCGCCTTCCAGTTCCTGGTGCAGTTTGAAGAGCAGGTTGTTCTGATCGAAGTCAGCCGGATTCGCCTCGGTGCGAAGAGCACCGTAGCTGTCGTTCTCACCCATATTGTCGCGTTCATGGCCCTTGCGGTAGCCGCCCTGGAACAGGATCGAGGTACCGCCGATCTTCTTGGCAGCGGCGGCCGAGCCGGAAACGCTGCGGTCTTGGCTGTCATAGGTCGACTTGACGATCGCACCCCAATCGCGTCCTTCGGAAATGAGATCGTCCGGCTCGAGTGTATTGAGAACGACGGCGCCGCCGAGCATGCCCGACCCGCCCTTGCTCGAATCCGCGCCGCGCACGATATCGAGCGAGGACAGTGAATCGAAATCGAAGGTATCCCCGCCACCATTGGCGTTGGCCGGCGCGAAAGCCCCCTGACGAGCGCTGTTCGAAATATAGGGGATCGGAATGCCGTCAATGGTCGTCAGGATGCGAGGGCCGGAAAGGCCGCGCAGATTGAAACCAGCGTCGGCGCGCGAATAGTTTACGCCTGCATCGACCCTGCGGCCGATATCGGCATAATTGGTAACCTGTTTCTCTTCCAATTGCTTCTTGGTAATTTCGGTCGCAAGCGGCGTGTCGGCGACGCTGCCCGGCGCCACGCGTTTGCCCTTGACGACGATCTTCTGCAGGACGGTGCTGTCTTCAGCGGTGGCGAGCGGCGCCGTTGCCGGAGCGCTTTGCGCAAAAGACTGCGAAACAGGAAGAACAACTGTGGCTGCCGTGCAGACCAAGAGAACCGAACGCCAATATCGGACGATCATAACCTACCCTCTCATGATGATTACCGGGCTGGCTGGTCGTGGCGGCGAACGCTCGAGGGGCTGGCTGGGCTTTGCGGATGAAGGCGCAGAATTTCGCCTTCTTTTCGCCGCATAAAAAACATGAGCAACACTGTCAAGATAAGGTGCGGATTTATGTTGAATATTATATTCAAGTTTTAATGATCTTTCCCGACGTTGCGCAATTGCAACGAAAACCGCCACAATGCGTTATACCCTGCGCTATCGACATGACGGAATCGGATGCGTTGAGAAAACTTTCGATACTGGCGATCCTCGCCGCTACCGCCTTTCTTGCCGGCGCCCGCCTGCCCCCGCACGGCCCCTTACCCCAAGCTCGACCGGACGCCGGGGATATGACGGCTCCCGCCCCGATCCCCGAAAAGACCGAACCGCCTGCCCCGGGTGATGTGCCGGCGCCGCAGCCTAAGCCTGACGTGCCAAAGCCGGATGTGCCAAAGCCTGATGTGAAGGGGGAGCCGGAAGCACCAGCACCGGACCAGCCGTCGGCGCCCCCAACCGAACCGGAAAAGCCCGAACCGGCAAAACCCGAACAGTCGAAGCCGGAGCCTGCAGAACCGATGCAAGGCCCGCCGCTACCGCCGGGCGGGCTTAAAAGCCCGCAGACCCCAGGGGAAGAGGACAAGCCGCCTGCCGAGCAGACACTCGAGGAGCAGCATCTGACGATTGAACCCGAAAGCGACGCCGACCACACCGAATGCACTGCGGCACTCCAGGCGCTCGGCGTCGTCTTCAAGGACACGCCGCGCATCGACGACGGCAACGGCTGCGGCATCGACAAGCCGATCATCGTCTCCGAACCCCTGCCCGGCATCAAGCTCAAGCCCGAGGCGACGATCCGCTGTCCGACCGCCCTTGCCCTTGCCCACTGGATGAAGGAGAGCGTCATCCCGGCGGCCTCCGCCGCCCTGCCGGAACAGGGCCGCATCACATCAGTCAATCAGGCAACCGCCTATATGTGCCGCCTGCGCAACGGTGCCGGAACAGGCAAGATCTCCGAACACGCCCGCGGCAACGCCATCGATATTGCGAGCTTCCATTTCGAAAAGGGCGAGGATGTCGCCGTCCGCTCCCGCCGCGAGGACCCGACGCTCACCGGCGCCTTCCAGCGCACCGTGAGTGCGGCCGGCTGCCTCTATTTCACCACCGTCCTCGACCCCGAAAGCGACGCCGCCCACGAAACCCATTTCCATCTCGACGTGATCGAGCGGAAGGGCGGCTATCGTTATTGCCATTAGTCATTTCAAAGAGTTGAGCTTCACGCTTGAATCGAGAATCGAAGGACCCAAATCAAAGCGGTAGAATATCAATGGAAGGGCCCACCGCGAACGAGGATCATCGCATGTTACGCGATCTTGGCTCTCGTTTTCCTGGGCATTGGATTCGTTTTTACCGGAAAGCTGCATTGGTTCCTTGCCGTCGGAATGCTGCTGACAGGCACTTTGGAACGGCTGATCCTCTGGCTGCTCATAGGTCCCGAACGGGCGAAAAGCCATCGTCTTCGTCTAATGAGACAGCCAGCCAAGCCATCACCGGATCAGAACAGCCCCTCGATATAACCCTGATCGTTCAGGAAAATCCGTTCCGCCGAGGGCGATTTCGGCAGGCCCGGCATTGTCATGATCTCGCCGGTGATGGCGACGACGAAGCCAGCTCCCGCCGAAAGCCGCACTTCCCGCACGGAGACGATATGGCCTTCCGGCGCGCCGCGCAGGTTCGGATCGGTGGAGAAGGAATATTGCGTCTTTGCCATGCAGACCGGCAGCTTGCCGTAACCCTGCTCCTCCCATGTCTGCAATTGGTCGCGGACCGCCTTGTCGGCCGTCACTTCACCGGCATGATAGATCTTCGAGGCAACGATCTCGATCTTCTCGAACAGCGAAATGTCGTCGCCATAGAGCGGCTGGAATTTCGCCTGTCCCGACTCGGCCAGTTCCACCACCTTATGTGCCAGTTCCTCGATGCCGGCCGAACCTTTCGCCCAATGCTGGCAGAGGATCGCCTCGGCGCCGAGCCGCGAGACGAATTCCTTGACCGCGGCGATCTCGGCATCGGTATCCGAGACGAAATGATTGATCGCGACGACGACGGGCACGCCGAAACGGCGTACATTGGCGACGTGCCGGCCGAGATTGGCGCAGCCCTTCTTCAGTGCGACGACATCCTCCGTGCCGAGATCGTCCTTCTTCACCCCGCCATTCATCTTCAGCGCCCTGACGGTGGCGACGATGACGGCCGCATCCGGCTTCAGTCCGGCCTTGCGGCACTTGATGTCGAAGAATTTCTCCGCGCCGAGATCGGCGCCGAAGCCTGCTTCCGTCACCACATAGTCGCCGAGCTTCAGCGCCGTCTTCGTCGCCGTTACCGAATTGCAGCCATGGGCGATGTTGGCGAAAGGCCCGCCATGCACGAAGGCCGGATTGTTCTCCAGCGTCTGCACAAGGTTCGGCTGCATCGCATCCTTCAACAGCACCGCCATGGCGCCGTCGGCTTTCAGGTCGCGCGCATGCACAGGCGTCCTGTCGAAACGATAGCCGATGATGATGTCGCCGAGCCGCCGCTCCAGATCCTTGAGATCGGTGGCGAGGCAGAGGATCGCCATCACTTCGGAGGCGACGGTGATGTCGAAGCCGCCCTGGCGCGGAAAACCGTTGGCAATGCCGCCGAGCGAGGAGACCATGCTTCTGAGCGCGCGGTCGTTCATATCCATGACCCGCCGCCAGGTGATGCGGCGGATGTCGATATTCTCTTCGTTGCCCCAGTAGATGTGATTGTCGACCATCGCCGCCAGAAGATTGTGCGCCGAGGTAATCGCATGGAAATCGCCGGTGAAATGCAGGTTGATGTCTTCCATCGGCACGACCTGCGCATAACCGCCGCCGGCCGCCCCGCCCTTGATACCGAAGCAGGGGCCGAGCGAAGCCTCGCGAATGCAGACGATGGCTTTCTTGCCGATCCGGTTCAGCCCGTCGCCGAGCCCGACGGTGGTTGTCGTCTTGCCTTCGCCCGCCGGTGTCGGATTGATCGCGGTGACGAGGATCAGCTTGCCGTCCTTCTTGCCCGCCTGCCCGGCGATGAACTCGGCGCTGACCTTCGCCTTGTCGTGACCGTAGGGAACGAGCTGCTCGGCCGGAATGCCGAGCTTCGTGCCGATCTCGAAAATCGGCTTCTTGGCTGCGCCGCGCGCGATCTCGATATCGGATTTGATGAATGGCATCGATATCCCCCGTCCCGGCCTCCGCAGGCGCGAAGGCGTTTGTCCTCGTCAATGGGATATCGAAATATCGGCAAGCTGTGAATAGCGCCGCGCCTTGCGGCCGCCACGCCGGATGTTTATGTGGCGGGCAACGATCGCGGTTTTACAGGATGAAGACATGAAAGCACTGGAACTCATCATCGAGCGTATCATCCTGTCGAGCCGCTGGATCCTCGTCGCCTTCTATATCGGCCTGGTAGCGGCGCTCGCCGTCTATGCGGTTTCCTTCGGCTACAAGCTCCTGAAGATCGCCTCCGGCGTCTTTGCCCTCGACGAGGCGGAGATGATCCTTGCCATGCTCAGCCTGATCGATGCGGCCCTCGTCGCAAGCCTGATCGTCATGGTGATGATCTCGGGTTACGAGAATTTCGTCAGCCGCTTCGACGAGGCCAGCGAAGCCGACAACGAAGTCTCCTTTCTCGGCAAGCTCGATTCAGGCAGCCTGAAGATCAAGGTCGCCTCCTCGATCGTTGCCATCTCGTCCATCCACCTGCTGCAGGTCTTTCTCAATGCCGACAAATACGAGGACGGCAAGATCATGTGGTTGACCCTGATGCATCTCGCCTTCGTCGCCTCCGCCGTCATGCTCGGCTTCCTGGAGAAGCTGATGAGCGTGACGTCGAAGAATGATTTGAAGGACAAGGGTTAGAGGGACGACGGACTGGTTTTCACGTCAGTGAGCGCGCACGCCGGCTGTCAAAGCGTTCTTTTCCGCATCAATTCGCGGCCGCAGCAGCAGGAACGACCTCTGCCGCAGCTCTTCTGGGGCATCGCAGACTTTCCTTGGCGTCGGGTCCACACAGGCGATCGCCGGGCTCATCGCCATAAGGGATGATACCATTGACGATGCCGAGCTCGAGCGCCTGCGAACGAGGAATATCCTTTCGCTCAATCGAGGTCGCGAGCATCATCGCCTCGAAAGACCCGGCATTGACGCCCATCTCGTCGACATAGGCGAAGAATTTCTTAGCTTCAGTCGGCGTGGGTCTCACAAGGCCGATATCGGAATATCCGACAATTCGCGGCGTTCCGCTGATCAAGATGAGAGTACATGTCGAAAGGCAGTATGCGCCGCCCGCAGAGACCTCTCCCCCGGTCGGTCCGCTTTTGGCCATGCTCGCCTTGCAACGCGGGTTCAGCGTCGGGCAGTTCGGCAACCGCGTTCTGCCGACCGAGGTCTCCAGACCGGCGGCACGGATCATCCGCCCCATTGCAAAAGCCGCATCCATGTCCCCGCCATTGGACTGAAGGACGACCGGCAGCTTTCTGTCGCCGAGCGTCTTCAAGATCGCCTTCAACCGAGCCGGGGTATCCGGCGTGATGTCTCCCTCCGCAGAAATCCACTGCGTGCACTCCTCCTGGCAGTTGCCATGATACATTAGGAGAAAGTCCATCGGCTGGCTCGCCGGCAGTTTCTCGCTTGTGTCTGCGGCTGCAGCCTGCGCGGGCGCGTCGACCGCCGAATGGCTGTGACAGACGGCATCGGCGGCTGCACCCGGCACGCAAAGCGGCATGCCCGGCCACTCGTTGTAAGCCAGCATGTCGGTGTTCAGCCCCATGCGAAGTGCATCTGCGGGCGGTACGATCGTGATGCGATCCGGAGCCGTACTCATCATCAAAGCGATCAGATCGCCGCTAACGCCCATCTCCTTCAAATAGGTCGTCAGGGCAGCGGTGGCCTTCTTGCCGAGCTTGGTGGAACTGCTCTGTCCCACCGCCTTGCGGCCAACCTCCTTGCGCGAAATTTCCTGCTTCTTGCCGTTCACCATCTTGTATTCGATGCGATAGGAGATACGCACCCTGTTGTAGACGGTCGTGATCTGGTGGACGCCGATGAAGGCCCATTGCGACGACACGCGCGAGGTGCCGCCGGCGAAGGCCAGGGGACATGCGGAAAAACAGTATGCACCACCGGAATAGGTGACGCCGGCCGAGCTGCCATCCTTTGCGATAGCCGCGGCGCAACGCGTATCGTCCGCCGGGCAGTCCTTCAGTCGCGTGCCCCCGACAGCTGTTTCCAGGCCTGCCTTGCGGATCATCCGGCCCATCGCATAGGCAGCATCCACCTCGCCACCTTCCGACTGGAACACGACAGGCAGTTTCCGGTCTCCGATTTTCTTCAGAACTTTTCTGAGCTGGGCGGGAGTATCGGAGGTTATCCGCCCCTCTGCCGATATCCATTCAGGACAGTCTTCCATGCAGAGGAGGCTGCGTACAATGATGAAACGCATCGGGGGCTGCCCCGTCTGCTTCTTCTGCTCCGCAGCCTGTGAGGTCACGGCCCCGATCGGCAAGTTCAAAAAAAATATGGCAAGTAATACAAGGAAAAACAGATATTTCCCAAAAACAGAAATTGCAAATCGCACGATTAAATCGCCTCAGTTATACATGAGAAGACAATTAGCAATTGCACCGAACCGCAGCAAGCCAGATTTCGATGGCGGTTACCGTCCGCCCCATCTCCGAAGTGATTCTCCTCCTATCCGGCAGAAGCGAAACTCATAGTTATCCATATTATCCACCTACAAAAGATGTTACCGATACCATAACGCTACTGGCATCGGCAGCAACTCAACCATGGCGCGCGCAGTTGTGACTAATTCTTCACAATTTGGATCAATCGGCTTGCGCAAGGGCAATTGGGACTAGCATCCGGCGGGCTTTCTGTGTTTGATAGCGTTAACATTGGGGCTGCCGGGGGCGTACAAATGTCTTACATGACCACCTCTGAAAGACAGTCATTACTTTCGGCAGAGCTTGCTGTCGCACGAACGCGCAACCTGTTTGCGCAGGCGCTTGGCAGGATCTCGGCGGCCTTTGGATTGTCGCATGCGACGCTGATGCACGCTCCCTCTCCGGAAGACCTCCTGCTAAGGCCCCTGCTGATCGAAACTTCGCTTCCGGCCGCCTATGTCAGAGAGTTCGACCGTGCCCACATGATGCGCGGCTGTCCTTTTGGCTTGCGGCTGAGGGAGTCGGCCGTCCCTCCGGTTTGGCATCTCAACGACGCTGTCAATGGTCAGGCCTTCCCCGCCGAGCTGCGTGCCTTGATGCTGCGCCACGCCATACCGGCAGGCGTTGCCATGCCCACCATTACAGCCGACGGCCAGCGTTTGGTCTTCTGGTTCTGCGGCGAGCGGGCCGCACTTGGCCAGAGCGAAGTCAATGAACTGGCAATGATCATTCTGCATGCACTCGATGCATATAATGCGGTCAAGCGCAATGAGGAATGCACGCATAACGCGCTATCGATCAGGGAGCTGGAAGTTGTGCGCTGGACCGCCCAGGGCAAGACCTCGATCGAAATCGGCCAGATTCTGTCCCTCTCGGACCATACGGTGAACGCCTATATGACGAACGCGATCAAAAAACTCGATTGCGTCAACCGTACCCAGTTGGTAGCGAAGGCAATTCGATTGAAGCTAATCAACTGAGAGTCGGCACGTCGTCCCGTGACCTGGGGATATCGCGTCTCTTCGCTTCGAGCAGCCCGCCTTTGACAAGGCAGAGCAATTCCGCGCCCATATCGGCATTACCGATGCGGATGTACACACGATCTTCGACCTCCCCTATAGCGACGGCCCCGTCAACCTGACGAAACTGATGTCGCGCATCCACCAGGAAGATCGCAGCCTGATCGCCCAGACCTTCGAGGAGGCGAGCCGTCACGGCGTGTACCGAGTCGACAGCCGGCTTGGCGGCTACAAGCTCGTGCGCAGCGTCGGCCACTTTCGTGCCGATGATAGCGGCGGCGGCATCGCCGGCATCACTTACGAGTTCGTCGCGAAGCTGCGCCTCGTCGGCTTCGAGGACGGATACCCGCTCATTCGAGAATGCTTAGCGATCGAGCACCGATCGGATTTCCACCAGGTTCGAGCGTACTCTGAGAATATAGAAGCCCATGGTGGCGAGGTGGCTCGGCATGATCCACCCATCCTCGCGCCCGTTCGAGATGATCGCCGGCTGAATACGCAGTGCTGCCTGGAACTGCCGCGTCGTGCCGCCCCAGATCGCGCCGAGATTACGCTCTTGCACCACCTGCGAGAAATCCGCCTGCGCAGCGGTCAGGATGGCGTAATAGGCATAGAGCTGGCCGTAGGCGAACCAGAACCGGTCATCGGCACGCGTATCGAACCAGCCGCGATTATGGTGCTCCGAGCGTTCGGCGAGCATGTCGGAGGTGCTGCCGAGATCGTTGGCGATGCGGTCGATGAACTGCATCAGGTTGTCGGCGCGGCCATCGAAAATAGCGTTGCAGGCGGCGAGATCGGTGTTGAACTTGCGCAGGTCTCCGATTGCTGTGCGATAGAAGGAAGGCGTCGGTGTCTTCGGGCCGAAGGGATTGAGCCCGAAATACCAGCTGTATTCGTCGAACTGCAGATTGCCACGCGCGCGCTGCAGATCGTTGTTGATGCCCGACGTGCCGCGCACGCGCCCGAGCGTATCGACAAGCTCCGCCGACGTCCGGCGGACCGCCTGGTTGATGCCGCGCTGGAACGAGGCCTTGTTATCGAGGAAGGGCGTATGATCCCAGTCGATGCCGAAGAAGCCCGCCTTGTAGAGAAGCATGGAGGATATCCATGCGTTCTGGTTGACATTGAAATCGGTCAGGTCGGCCGTGACGTCGACGATGGCCGAGCGCTGGCAGGTCTTGGCGGAGGCCGTTCCGGCTCCCTCGGCCGCAAGCAGCTCTTGTCCGGCGGGAACCTTGCGTTCGGAAAGCCGGTACTGGTCGACGAAGGCGGTGTTGAAATTCGTCCAGACCTGCGTCTGCCAGAAGAAATATCCGTAAAGCACGACGAAGAGCGCCACGAGTGCGATAACCGGCAGCCGGATCATCCAGCTCCGGCGCTGATACCAGCCATGCGCAGCAAGGAAGGGCCAGAAGGCCCAGGCGGAAAACAGGCGGGCCAAGCGACCGATCTTTTGACCGATCAGTCTGAAAAAACCGGCTATCCGGTCAAGCATCGTCGTCTCCTGTCAGGCGAGGCGAACATCAGGACATTTCGGCCCTTTGCATCACATATGCGCTGGATGGGCCGAGCACAACACGAGCGCTTCGATTTTCCGGAAGAGCGCGTCGCGCAAAAGCGCGCGAACCGCACCGTGCGGCTCAGGAACGCAGGAAAGGCAGGCTGAAACGGAATGACCTGCGCGCCGTGTCGATCAGAGGCGTTCCCGATGATTCCGGCGGTTCGGCATAGGTCGGAAACCTACCGGCGCATTCGAGATCAGCGCGACCTTTGCGCCGCTCCAGATCCTGGGCGACCAGCATGCCTTTCTCGAACAGCCTGATCGGCGGGGCGATATCGGGAAAGAGTTCCGGCTTGATCCGCATCTTCATGCCCGGCCGGTCGGTGTCGACCTGCGCCTGGTAGATGATCAGCCGCTCCTCGACGTCGATCATCAGCTTGCGCAGCAGCACATTGCAGGCGGCAATTCGGCCGTTCAGTGAATCGACAAAGGCCTGGAACAGGCCGATGAAGCGCTCGCGCCGCTGGCTGTCGTCGCGCATCTCGTGCTCCTCGGCCGAAATGCGCTCGGCTTCCGCCTTCAGCGCCCGCCGGTCTGCCTCCATCTGTTCCCAATGCGCCCTGTTGCCGTAGACGCCGATCCGGCCCTGGGTCGTCAGCGCCTTGGCGTTGAGCTCCTTCATCTTGAGGCGGGCGATATCGATGGAATCGACCAGCCGCCGCCGTTGCTCGACGATATCGACGAGGCCGCGTTCGGCTGCCTTGTGACATTCGATGATCGAACTGCGCTGGCCGGCGATCAGCCCGGCGAGCGCATCCGATTTCGCCAAAAGGTCGAGCAGCCGTTCGACGACCGGCGCCTCGCGCACGCGTTCAGTGTACATGCGCCACATCCGCTGCCGCGAGGTCCAGCCGGCCATTTTTTCGCGCACCGTCAGGCCGCGGAACCTGTCGAGATCGGCCGAAACCTCGGCTGTCATCCGGTCGAGCAAAAAGACCAGTTCGGCAAGCAGCGCATCCAACGCCGCATGATCGGCGATATGGGCCTGGAACCGGTCATTCTGTTCGAGAAAGATCTCGTCGGCCGACCGTGTCTCGTCGCCGTCAAAGGCACGGATGCGGGCCACGCAATAGGCTCCGTCGGCCGCAATCTTCTCGGCAAGGCCGCCTGCGGCTTCGTACTGGCTATCGAATGGCGGAGGTTTGCGCACCAGGCTCTCCAGGGAATCTCGTACTCGCCAAGCTAGAGCAATTCGGGGAAAAGTGCGAAGCGGTTTTCCGTCCGCCATTGCGTAAAATAGGAGCGCACCGTTTGCCGCGCCAAATAAAACAGAGGCGTTCCAGGTCTCAGACCGGCTCGGCGATCCAGGCCCCGTTCATCGCTTCATCCCAATGCCTGCGGCAGAGCGAGACATATTTCTCATTGCCGCCGACGTCGATCTGCGCGCCTTCGTGCAGCACGTCCCCCGCCGCGTCGAGCCGCACCACCATCGTCGCCTTGCGCCCGCAGTGACAGATCGTGCGCACCTCGCGCATTTCGTCGGCGATCGCCAACAGTTCCTGCGAGGCTGGAAACAATTTGCCCTGGAAATCGGTCCTCAGCCCGTAGACCATCACGGGAATACCGAGCCTATCGACAACGCGGGCAAGCTGCCAGACATGGACAGGCGTCATGAAATGCGCCTCGTCGACGAAGACGCAGGCGATCGGCGCCCCTTCTTCGCTCAGTGTCGCGATCAGCCGGAACAGGTCCTCGTCCGGCTCGAAGGGAATGGCGCTCGCCTCCAGCCCGATCCGCGAGCCGATAACGCCGCGGCCGGCGCGCTCGTCGAAAGCGGCAATCAGCTGCACCGTGCGCATGCCGCGTTCCTGATAATTATAGGAGGCCTGCAGCAGCATCGTCGACTTGCCGGCGTTCATCGTGGAGTAGTTGAAATAGAGTTTTGCCATCCGATCTCTCCTTGATCGGCTTATTGAGAGCTCGGAATGGCAAAGGAAAGCCCCGTGATCGCGATAATCACAGGAATCCGTACTCAAAAACCGCCGAAAGCTCTGAAAACAGCGTACCGCGAAAAATCTGCCGACGTCGCAATCGCACCCGTCGATACGACGCAAACACACTGAGGTCGCTTGTCAAACTGGGCTATTGGTGATTGGCTTGGGGACCTAAAGACTGGGAGTCTAAAATGAAAACAACAAGCGCATTCAAACTCGTCACTGCAACTGCCATCGCCGCCCTCTCTGTCGCGACAGCCGCTTTCGCCGCCGATCCCGACAGCTGCTCCACCGTCCACTTCTCGGATGTCGGCTGGACTGACATCACCGCCACCACGGCTACTGCATCCGTCGTCCTGAAGAGCATCGGCTATCAGACCGACGTCAAGGTTCTCTCGGTGCCGGTCACCTATACCTCGCTGAAGAACAAGGACATCGACATCTTCCTCGGCAACTGGATGCCGACGCAGGAAAAGGACGTCCGTCCCTATCTCGACGACAAGTCGGTCGAATCCTTCGGCCCCAACCTCGTCGGCGCCAAGTATACGCTCGCCACCAACGCCAAGGGCGCGGAACTGGGCATCAAGGACTTCAAGGACATCGCCGCCCACAAGGACGATCTCGACGGCAAGATCTACGGCATCGAACCCGGCAATGACGGCAACCGCCTCGTCATGGATCTGATCGAAAAGAACACCTTCGGCTTGAAGGATATGGAAGTCGTCGAATCCTCGGAACAGGGCATGCTCGCGCAGGTCGCTCGCGCCGAGAAAGCAGGAAAGCCCGTCGTCTTCCTCGGCTGGGAACCCCATCCGATGAACACCAATTTCAAGCTAACCTACCTCACCGGTGGCGACGACGTGTTCGGTCCCGACTTCGGCGGCGCCAAAGTCTACACCAATGTCCGCGCCGGTTATCTCGGCGAATGCCCGAATGTCGGCGCGATGCTGAAGAACCTGACCTTCTCCCTCGACATGGAGAACCAGATCATGGGCAAGATCCTCGACGACGGCAAGGAGCCGGAGGCCGCCGCTTCCGAATGGCTGAAGGCCAATCCTTCTGCGCTCGAGCCCTGGCTTGCGGGCGTCAAGACCCGCGACGGCAAGGGCGATGCGCTAGCGGCCGCCAAGACCGGCCTCGGCCTTTGATGATGTGAACGGGGCGGCTCGCCGCCCCGTTTCATTTTGTCCATTGTTGATTTTTTCTGGATAGGCGCGCCCCTTGAATTGGATCACCGACTTTAAGATTCCCATCGGCCCCTGGGCCAAGTCCTTCGTGGATTGGCTCAC
This sequence comes from Rhizobium chutanense, assembly GCF_002531935.1. Taxonomy (GTDB): domain Bacteria; phylum Pseudomonadota; class Alphaproteobacteria; order Rhizobiales; family Rhizobiaceae; genus Rhizobium; species Rhizobium chutanense. The sequence goes on from NZ_NWSV01000002.1 coordinate 422,064, forward strand.
CTCGAACGGCGCGTGGTTCTTCGACCAGCTCGCCTCCCTGCTGTCGCACGTCATTGATGGGCTGCTATTCGTGCTGCAGAAGCCGCACCCGCTGATCGTCATCGCCGCCATCGCCGCCATCGCTTTCTGGCTGCGTCGGTCGATCGCTGTCACCCTCTTCACCTGTCTTGGCCTGCTGCTGATCATGAACCAGGGCTATTGGAAGGAAACGACGGAGACGCTCGCTCTCGTGCTCGCCTCCACTTTCGTCAGCATGGTGATCGGCATTCCGCTTGGCATTGCAGCGGCCCGACGGGCCTGGATCTACGCCGCCATGCGCCCCGCGCTCGATCTGATGCAGACCATACCGACATTCGTCTATCTGATCCCGGCGCTGATCCTGTTCGGCCTCGGAATGGTGCCGGGCTTGATCGCGACCGTCATCTTCGCCATCCCGGCCCCCATCCGGTTGACGCGCCTCGGTATCATCTCGACTCCGCCCTCCCTCGTCGAGGCCGCCGTCGCCTTCGGCGCGCGGCCAATGCAGGTACTGCGCAAGGTCGAGCTCCCTTTCGCGGCACCGCAGATCATGGCGGGCCTCACCCAGACCATCATGCTGTCGCTGTCGATGGTGGTCATCGCCGCTCTCGTCGGCGCCGATGGTCTTGGCGTGCCTGTCGTGCGCGCGTTGAACACCGTCAATGTCGCGAAAGGCTTCGAAGCCGGTCTTTGCATCGTCATCCTGGCGATCATTCTCGACCGTATGTTCCGCACGGCGGGTGAAGGAGACGGCGCATGACCGCGGTAAGTTTCAAGGATGTCAGCATCATCTTCGGCGATCGGCCGGAGACAGCCCTTGCCATGGTCGACCAGGGCAAAACGCGCGACGAAATCGGCGCCGCCACAGGCCTGGTGCTCGGCGTCGCCAACGCCTCGCTGACCATCGAGGAAGGAGAGATCCTGGTGCTGATGGGCCTTTCCGGCTCAGGCAAGTCGACACTGCTGCGCGCCGTCAACGGGCTCGCCCCCGTGGTGCGCGGCGACGTGTCGGTTTCCACGACAACCGGTCCCGTCAATCCCTATAAATGCAATGCCAAGGCGTTGCGGGACCTGCGCACCCACACCGTCTCCATGGTGTTCCAGCAGTTCGCCCTCCTGCCTTGGCGCACGGTCGCGGAGAATGTCGGCTTCGGGCTAGAGCTCGCCGGCATGTCGGAGGCCGAGCGCAAGGTCCGCGTCGGCGAGCAGCTCGAACTCGTCAACCTGACGAAATGGGCGGATCGCAAGGTCAACGAACTCTCCGGCGGCATGCAGCAACGCGTCGGGCTTGCCCGCGCCTTTGCCACCGGCGCCCCGATTCTGCTCATGGACGAGCCTTTCTCGGCGCTCGACCCATTGATCCGCACCCGCCTGCAGGACGAACTCCTTGAATTCCAGAGGCGGCTGAAGAAGACCATCCTCTTCGTCAGCCACGATCTCGACGAGGCCTTCCGCATCGGCAACCGCATTGCCATCATGGAGGGCGGCCGCATCATCCAGTGCGGGACGCCGCACGACATCGTCAAGAACCCCGCCGACCAGTATGTCGCGGATTTCGTGCAGCATCTCAATCCGATCAACATGCTGACGGCGGCCGACGTGATGCAGCCCGGCCTCGGCCAGACCGCCGCGGGCATCAGCGTCAGCGCCACGGCCCGCGCCGCCACCCCGCTCGTCGATGTCCTCGACGTACTCGCCCGCCAGCCGGGCAGCATCGGCATCGTCGAAAACGGCGCGGTCATCGGCACCATCACCGCCCAGGATATTGTCGCCGGTCTCACCCGCCATCGCCGCAAGGAGGACGCTTGATGTTTTCGATCCGCTTTGCCACAAAGCGGATATGAAGGAACAGCCCTCGCCCATACGTGAAACCGACGACGAGGCCCGCAGACTCGCCCGCGTGCTGCTGCGCTCTGCGCGGCACGCGGCGCTTGCCGTTCTCGACCCCGAGACCGGCTTTCCCTTAGCCAGCCGCGTGCTCGTCGCCACCGATATTGACGGCACTCCCATCATTCTCGTTTCGAAGCTGTCAGCCCATACGAGAGCGCTCGCCAGGGACGCGCGCGCCTCGCTGCTCACCGGCGAGCCCGGCAAGGGCGATCCTCTCGCCTACCCCCGTCTGACGACCCAATGCCTGGCGGAACCGGTCGAGCGCGGCCACGCATTCTACGAGCGCATCCGCACGCGTTTTCTCGCTCGCCATACCAAGGCGAAGCTTTATATCGATTTTCCTGATTTCCTCTTCTTCCGTCTCAAACCGGAATTGGCCAGCCTCAATGGCGGCTTCGGCCGCGCCTACCAACTCGGTGGGAACGATCTCGTCATCCAATCCGCCGCGAATGAGGAAATCGCCGCCGGAGCAGCGGAAGCAGTGCGAGATTTAGTAGAACGCCACCCTGACGTGGCCGAGACGCTCGCTAGAAGGTTAAACGCGCCGAAATCGGCTTCCTGGCGCATTTGTGGTATCGATTCCTCAGGTTTCGACCTCATTTCCGGCGATTTTCTGTTGCGATATGAATTCGAAACCCTCGCTGAGGAGGCCGATCACATTTGTTCAAACATATCTAAAATAGCATACTCGATACCTTAAATTTAGGTATATACAATCTTCGACCCTAGTTGCTAGTTTTTAGGCGTGGGTGAAAATCGCGGCAAGGGGCCTATGCCAACACACGTGATGTACGTTTCGCATTAGGAAGATAAATATGGAAACCACTGATTTGGCCGAGCACACGAATGTGGCGGCAGCGTTATTGTCGGCCATGGCCAACCCCAAGAGATTGCTGATCCTGTGTAGCCTCGTGAAGGGCGAAGTGGCCGTCGGCGCGCTTGCAACGCAGGTCGGCCTCAGCCAGTCGGCTCTCTCTCAGCATCTATCGAAGCTACGCGCTCAAAAGCTGGTCAAGACCCGCCGAGACGCGCAAACCATCTATTATTCGAGCACCTCCGAATCGGTGATGAAGATCCTGGCGACGCTCGAAGACATCTACCTCGTGCAGAGCAGGAACAGATCCGCGGCATGATGATAGCGCTGACATGAATGTCGGCACGATGCCGTGGCGTAAGGGAATGTTCCCGGAGGCACGGCAACGATATTTCAGCACCTGAACCTTTCGTACGACCGGCAAATTCACATTTGCCGGTCGTACCTTTATTTTGACGTCCCCTCACCCGTTATTGGCGCGGCGAACCGAAGCAATTTGAGCCTCCTGCGGGAAGCAAGCTTCGGGACTTTTCCCGTTGACGCCTTGGGAAGCCCTGATAATTTGACCGGACAGTCAAAATATGGGCGTGAAGCCCCGGAAACGGGCCGTCAGCGGCCAGGAGAACAGCATGTCCAATCGCCTCAATGCACCGAACGATCTTCGCGCCTTCTGGATGCCGTTTACGGCAAACCGCCAGTTCAAGAAGGAGCCGCGTTTGTTCGTCGGCGCCAAGGACATGTATTACACGACGCATGACGGCCGCCAGGTGCTGGACGGCACGGCGGGCCTCTGGTGCGTCAATGCCGGCCACTGCCGCCCGAAGATCACCGAGGCGATCCGCCAGCAGGCCGGTGAACTCGACTACGCGCCGGCCTTCCAGCTTGGCCATCCCAAGGCCTTTGAGCTGGCCAACCGCCTGGTCGATATTGCGCCGGAAGGCCTGGATCACGTTCTCTACACCAATTCCGGATCCGAATCCGTCGAGACCGCACTCAAGGTGGCGCTTGCCTATCACCGCGTGAAAGGCAATGGCGCACGCTTCCGCCTGATCGGCCGCGAACGCGGCTATCACGGCGTCAATTTCGGCGGCATCTCCGTCGGCGGCATCGTCACCAACCGCAAGATGTTCGGCACGCTTTTGACCGGCGTCGACCACATGCCGCACACCCACCAGCCCGGCAAGAACAACTTCACGCGCGGCGAGCCCGAGCATGGTGGCGATATCGCCACCGAATTGGAGCGGATCGTCACCCTGCATGACGCCTCCACCGTCGCCGCCGTCATCGTCGAGCCAGTGGCCGGCTCCACCGGCGTGCTGATCCCGCCGAAAGGCTACCTGCAGAAGCTGCGCGAAATCTGCACCAAGCACGGCATCCTTCTGATCTTCGACGAGGTCATCACCGGCTTCGGCCGCCTCGGCGCCCCCTTTGCCGCGCAATATTACGACGTCAAGCCCGACATGATCACCGCCGCCAAAGGCCTGACCAACGGCGTCATTCCGATGGGCGCCGTCTTCGTCACCTCCGAGATCCATGATGCCTTCATGAACGGCCCGGAGCACATGATCGAGTTCTTCCACGGCTATACCTATTCCGGCAATCCGATTGCCTCCGCTGCCGCGCTTGCCACGCTCGACACCTACAAGGAAGAAGGGCTGCTGACACGCGCTGCCGAGCTTTCGGACTACTGGGCCGACGCGCTGCATTCGTTGAAAGACTGCCCCAATGTCATCGACATCAGGAATACCGGCCTGATCGGCGCGATCGAACTCGATCCGATCGCCGGCGAACCCACAAAGCGCGCCTTCACCGCTTTCCTGAAAGCCTATGAAAGCGGCCTGCTGATCCGCACCACCGGCGATATCATCGCACTCTCCCCGCCGCTGATCATCGAGAAGCACCACATCGACGAGCTGTTCGGCAAGCTGCGGACCATCCTGCAGAACAACATCTGAAGTTCGCGCTGAAAGCTCGATACAACAGCCCGCGGGGACTTCGTCCTTGCGGGCTTTCGCTTTCCGAGAATGAAGAAAAATTCAGGTCACCGAGGCGATGGAAAGGCACAGGGCAAATTTCTTCAGGAGCCGGCGATCGAAGTGCCCTTCAACGCCCATCATCCATTTCAACGCATCGCTGGCACTCCATGGCGCCTTGTAAGGCCGCACCGAGGTCACGGCGTCATAAACATCGCAGATCGTCGCTATACGCGCATGCAAGCTGATCGCGCTGCCGGACAGCCCACGCGGATAACCCCTGCCGTCGGTGCGTTCGTGGTGATTGAGGCAGACGTCGAGAACAATGTCAGACAGGCCCTCCTGCCGCAACAGGATCGCGTGTCCTTGCTCCGGGTGCTTCCGCATCAAGCTCATCTCATCCTCTTCCAGGCGCCCTTCCTTGGTAAGTATCTCCAGCGGGATTTCGAGTTTGCCCACATCATGCAGCAACCCGGCGGTACCGAGCATCTGAACCGTAGCCTCATCAAGTGCGAGATGACGGCTGAAAAGGATCATCAGCGCGCTCACCGAAATCGAATGCAGGAACGTCACTTCGTCTTTTGATTTCAGACGCGTCACGCTCAGGAAAACGGAAGGGTTCTCATCCATCGACTTGGAGACGGAAGAAATCACCGGCGCCACTTGCTCGAAGGTGATTCCCTCGCCGTTTTTCACCCGGCCGAAAACCTCCTCGAGCATCTGCACGGATTTCTGGACGGTTTCCCGCGCCGCCTTGCTATCGATCTCGATGTCACGACCCGGCAGGCCATTGGTATCGAGGCCCTTGCTGGTGTTGATGACGACGATGGCCGTGCCGCACTTCCGAATTTTTGCGGCGTCGAGCTCACGACGAATGGAAAATCTGCGCTTCGACAAAAGCGGATCCTGCCACGGGCCCTCGATAGCCTCCACAAACATTCCGATACGCACCTGGCTGGCGTCGATACGCTTGAGCATTCAGATCTCTAGTCCCGATACGTCTTTGTAATTCGTGTAGCTTTCGTTTGCAGCGCAGCACCATTTGCGTGTTGCATGCTTCTACTACAATCCACCGAATTAACGGTTAATGCGAGACATAAAGAAGCCGAACGAATTCGGTGTTTCCTTCTCGATGAGAGCTTGCGCTTGGCGGCTCGGCCTCAAAAGTCGACAAACCACGACGAAGACAACCATTTCGATCGAGTTTTCGGCCGAATCGACCCGATTTCTCTTCCATTTTGTTATGATCTTGCGAAATCCCGTCAAAATTCCTAGAAATCCTTCATGAGCCTCCCCGAGTCAAACATGGCCGGCAGGTTCGCTGATCGCGCCCTTGTCGATCGTCCTTGGCACAGCCCGAAGGGCTGTGGAATGATCGGAAAAAGCCGGCGCGGCACCTCATCGCGGGTCGAAGGACCCCACCCAAGGAGACAGACTATGACCCTCAAGACATTGACGGCGACCCTGGTCGCGTCGCTGGCCTTTGCGCCGCTCGCCCATGCCGATATCACCATCGGCCTGATCGCGCCGCTGACCGGCCCCGTCGCCGCTTATGGCGACCAGGTGAAGAACGGCGCGCAGACCGCCGTCGACGAGATCAACAAGAAGGGCGGGATTCTCGGCGAGAAGGTCGTCCTCGAATTGGCCGACGATGCCGGCGAGCCGAAGCAGGGCGTTTCCGCCGCCAACAAGGTCGTCGGCGACGGCATTCGCTTCGTCGTCGGCCCGGTCACCTCGGGCGTCGCCATTCCGGTTTCGGACGTACTGGCTGAAAACGGCGTGCTGATGGTCACCCCGACCGCGACGGCGCCTGACCTCACCAAGCGCGGCCTCACCAACGTGCTGCGCACCTGCGGCCGCGACGACCAGCAGGCCGAAGTCGCCGCCAAATACGTGCTGAAGAATTTCAAGGACAAGCGCGTCGCCATCGTCAATGACAAGGGCGCTTACGGCAAGGGCCTCGCCGATGCCTTCAAGGCGACGCTGAATGCCGGCGGCATCACCGAAGTCGTCAATGACGCGATCACCCCCGGCGACAAGGATTTCAGCGCGCTCACCACCCGCATCAAGTCCGAAAAGGTCGACATCGTCTATTTCGGCGGCTACCACCCGGAAGGCGGCCTGCTCGCCCGGCAACTGCATGACCTCGCCGCCAACGCGACGATCATCGGCGGCGACGGCCTCTCCAACACCGAGTTCTGGGCGATCGGCACGGATGCTGCGGCCGGCACCATCTTCACCAACGCCTCGGACGCCACCAAGAACCCGGATTCCAAAGCTGCCGCCGAGGCGCTCGCCGCCAAGAACATCCCGGCCGAAGCCTTCACGCTTAACGCCTATGCCGCCGTCGAAGTGCTGAAAGCCGGCATCGAGAAGGCCGGCAGCGCCGAGGACGCGGAAGCCGTCGCGGCTGCGCTGAAAGACGGCAAGGAAATCCCGACCGCCATCGGCAAAGTCACCTACGGCGAAACCGGCGACCTCACTTCGCAGAGCTTCTCGCTCTACAAGTGGGAAGGCGGCAAGATCGTCACTGCGGAATAAGTCGAAATAGAGAGACTGCGACCGGGCGCCAAAAGGCGCCCGGTTTCGTTTGTGGCATCGCATGTCGCCGCAGATCGGTTATAAGTTCCAGAATCGGTTGCAATGTGAGCGGTGCCATGACCAACAGACTCGAACGTCTCATCGATCAAGGCGTGGGCCGCGTGCCTGCCGATATCGTGCTGAAAGGCGGCAGTTTCTTCGATCTCGTCACCGGCGACGTCGTCCGCTCCGACATCGCCATCGGCGCCGACCGCATCGTCGGCACGTCGGGCGACTATGCGGGCGAAATCGAGATCGACATCTCGGGGAAAATAGTCGTTCCGGGCTTCATCGACACACATCTGCACATCGAATCCTCGCTAGTCACACCGCACGAATTCGACCGCTGCGTTCTCCCTTATGGCGTCACCACCGCGATCTGCGATCCGCATGAGATCGCCAATGTGCTCGGAGCCGCCGGCATCGAATTCTTTCTCGAATCCGCGCTGGAGACGATCATGGACATCCGCGTCCAGCTCTCCTCCTGCGTGCCGGCGACGCATCTCGAGACATCAGGCGCCGACCTGCCGATCGAGAGCCTCCTGCCCTTCCGCCATCATCCGAAGGTCATCGGCCTTGCCGAATTCATGAATTTCCCCGGCGTGATCCACAAGGATCCCGTCTGCATGGCGAAGCTCGACGCCTTCCAAGGCGGCCATATCGACGGTCACGCGCCGCTTCTGTGCGGTAAAGATCTCAACGGTTATCTCTCGGCCGGCATCCGTACAGAACACGAATGCACGACCGCAGCCGAAGCACTGGAAAAGATCCGCAAGGGCATGCATATCCTGGTGCGCGAGGGTTCGGTGTCTAAGGATCTCGCCGCGCTAATCCCGATCATCACCGAGCGGCTTTCTCCCTATCTCGCGCTCTGCACCGACGACCGCAATCCGCTCGATATCGCCGAACAGGGCCATCTCGATCATATGATCCGCACGGCGATCGCCAACGGCGTCGAGCCGCTGGCGATCTACCGCGCCGCGTCGATCTCCGCCGCCCGCGCTTTCGGCCTCAGGGACCGCGGCCTGGTGGCGCCTGGCTGGCGCGCCGATCTCGTGGTTCTCGACAGCCTGGAAGATTGCCGCGCCGATATGGTCTTCGCCGCCGGCCGCCGCGTCACCGACGCACTCTTTTCCACCCGCAGGCCGGTTGCCCCGATCGGCCTCGACAGCGTCAAGGCCCGGCCCGTCAACGCCGCCCATTTCGGCGTGCCGGCCAGAGAGGGCGAAACATCCGTCATCGGCGTCATGCCCGGCAAGATCATTACCGAGCACCGCCGCTATCGCCTGCCCGCCAAGGGCAACGAGACTTCGGTCGACCTTGCCAACGACATCATCAAGGTTGCCGTCATCGAGCGCCACGGCAAGAACGGCAACCATGCCAACGGCTTCGTCCAGGGCTTCGGCCTGAAGAAGGGCGCAATCGCCTCCACCGTCGGCCATGACAGCCACAATATCTGCGTCGTCGGCGTCGACGAGGACGACATGGCGCGCGCCGCTAACCGTCTCGGCGAAATCAACGGCGGCTTCGTCGTGGTGGAGGACGGCAAGGTCACCGGCGAAATCGCCCTGCCCATCGCCGGCCTGATGAGCCTCGAGCCTTACGAGAAAGTCCGCGATACCCTGCACCATCTGCGCAAGGCTGCCTTCTCGCTGGGCGCCACGCTGGAAGAACCCTTCCTCCAGCTAGCCTTCCTGCCGCTGCCCGTCATTCCGCACCTGAAGATCTCGGACCGCGGCATGGTCGACGTGGACAGGTTCGCGCTGATCGGGTGATGCAAGATATCGGAGCTCTCGCTTGTGAGAAGAACTTCAGTGAACGCCAGATGTCTCAAACGGCGTGATGGCGCGTCGTGAGTTCAAGCCCGATGGCCTTCATCACCGCCAGTGTGGTTTCGAGTGTGGGATTTCCATTTTCACTGAGTGCCTTGTAGAGATGCTCGCGCGCAAGGCCGGTTTCCTTGGCGATCTTGCTCATGCCTTTGGCGCGTGCAACGACACCAAGGGCAGAAGCGATGAACTTAGCGTCTCCGGTCTGCAGGGCCTCGGTAATAAAGGTTTCGATAGCCTCGTCGGAATCGAGCAACTCAGCCGGATCGAAGTCGAAAATCTCTTCAGCCATTATCGTCACTCCATTCCATGGCAATTCTCTTTGCCGTCCGTATATCGGTTTCCTGCGTACTTTTATCACCGCCGCAGAGAAGCACGATGATCGTTTCTCCCCGCTTCCGATAATAAATCCGATAGCCAGGTCCGTAGTGAATACGCAGTTCACTCACCCCCTCGCCGACAGGAGCGGCATCGCCGGCATGCCCGGTTGCAAGACGCTGTAGGCGTAAAGCAATCATTGCCTTGGCCTTTCCGTCTTTCAACTTTTTGTGCCACTTCTGGAAGGTGGCCGTCTGCTTCAAGATGAACATATCAGTTGTAATTTAAAAAATACAGAACTGTTTGAAATCCATGACCCGCGACGACAGCGTGAATGTCAAATCCGCGCACAAAACCCATCAAGCGCGGCAAGTTTCACCGATCCCGCGCTCACCACCGCCTCGAAGCCGGGCATGACAAGCGACTCCCCGAGCACCATGCCCGCAGGCAGGCGAAATTCCGCCGGTTTGCGCGTCAGGTTGAAGACGAAAAGCAGCTTTTCGCCACCCTTTTCGCGGGTGAAGACGAGCAGATCCTGGTTGGTGCCGATGAAGCTCATGTCGCCGTCGATCAGTGCCGAATGGCTCTTCCGGAAGGCGAGCGTCTGACGATAGTGGTGCAGTACCGAGCTGTCGCTTCCCTCCTGCGTATCCACGGAAAGTGCCGCCTGCTCATAAGGCACCGGCAGCCAGCTCTTTTCGGCCGAGGTGAAGCCGGCATGCGCCTTGCCGGCTTCCCAGGGCATTGGCGTGCGGCATCCGTCGCGGCCCTTGAAGGCCGGCCAGAAGCGGATGCCGTAGGGGTCGCGCAGGTCCTCGAAGGCAAGCTCCGCCTCCGGCAGGCCGAGCTCCTCGCCTTGGTAGAGGCAGATCGAGCCGCGCAGCGCCGCCAGCACCGAGATCGCCAGCTTGGCGATGACGGGGCGCTCCTCTTCGGTCAGTGCGAAACGACTGACATGGCGCATGACGTCGTGATTGGAGAAGGCCCAGCAGACCCAGCCGTCGGTGACCGCCTTCTGGAAGGCCTCGACGCAGCCGCGAATATGCGCGGCGGTGAAATCCGGCCCCAGCAGGTCGAAGGTGTAGCACATATGCAGCTTGTCGTCGCCACTCGTATAGGCGGCCACCGTCTTCAGCGAGCGCGCGCCATCGCCGACTTCGCCGACCGTCGTGCGGTCCTCATACTGGTCGAGCAGCGCCCGGAAGCGCTTGAGGAAGGCGATATTTTCCGGCTGCGTCTTGTCGTAGAGATGGTTCTGCATGCCGTAGGGGTTGGTGTCGGGTGCATCGAGGCCCCCATCACTGGTGTCGGGCTCGTGCGGCGGATTGCTTCGGAGCTCTCTGTCGCAGAAATAATAGTTGACCGTATCCAGCCGGAAGCCGTCGACGCCGCGGTCGAGCCAGAACTTCACCGTCTCCAGTACCGCGTCCTGCACTTGGCTGCTATGGAAATTGAGATCCGGCTGCGAGGTCAGGAAATTGTGCTGGTAATATTGCCGGCGCACGCCGTCCCATTCCCAGCCCGGCCCGCCGAAGATCGACAGCCAGTTGTTCGGCGCAGTCCCATCCGGTTTCGGATCGGCCCAGACATACCAGTCCGCCTTCGGGTTGGTTCGGCTGGATCGGCTCTCGACGAACCAGGGATGCCGGTCCGACGTATGCGAGATCACCTGATCGATGACGACCTTGATGCCGAGCCTGTGCGCCTCCGCCATCATCTCATCGAAATCGGCGATCGTCCCGAAGATCGGGTCGACGTCGCAATAATCGGAGACGTCATACCCCATATCCGCCATCGGCGACTTGAAGAAGGGCGAGAGCCAGATCGCGTCGACGCCGAGGCTGGCGATATACGGCAGCCGGCGGGTAATTCCCTTGAGATCGCCGAGCCCGTCGCTGTTGGTGTCCTGAAACGAGCGCGGATAGACCTGATAGATCACCGCACCCCGCCACCAGTCCGCATTCCCGCCCGTCTGCAATGCCATCGGCTATGTCTCCTGGTTAAAGCATGTCGCACAAAAGTGTGCAGCGGTTTTGCCAGGCAAAGCGTGAAACGCTTTTGCCGAGACATGCGTGAAAACAAAAACCTAAAGCGCAGAGAGCGAATCCGAAGGATCGCGACGCGCTTTAGTTCGCGCTCGCCACACTAAAGCGGACAAAACAAAAGACAACCACATCAAGCCGTTATGAAAGTGCTGCCGATGTCGCAACATGTCGTCGCGATCCGACAAGGGGGAGACGTATATAGGCTTGTCCACAACCCCTTTCCAGCTGCCGGATTTGGGGTTGCAACGCGATTCCTTTGCGATAAGGTGCGCACTGACCTGCACGTAAGAGGTCAAACACCGGGAACAGATGTCTAATAAAGGCGCAAAGCCTAGAAAGGTGGACCCACGATGAACCAGTTCACGAAAAAATTTCTCGCCTCCGCAATGCTTGGCACATTGCTGGCGTTTTCGGCGCAAGCGGCCACGCTCAACATTCATAATGGTGGCGACCCGCAGTCGCTCGATCCGCAGAAACTTTCGGGCGACTGGGAAAACCGCATCGCCGGCGACATCTTCGAAGGCCTCGTCACCGAGGACGCCAAGGACAATCCGGTCCCCGGCCAGGCCGAAAGCTGGACGATTTCACCGGATGGCAAGATCTACACCTTCAAACTTCGCGACGGCATCAAGTGGTCCGATGGCCAGCCGGTAACGGCAGGAGACTTCGTCTTCGCCTTCCAGCGCCTCGTCGACCCGAAGAACGCCGCCGACTATGCCTATCTGCAGTTCACCATCAAGAATGCCGAAAAGATCAACAAGGGCGAGATCACCGATCTCAACCAGCTCGGCGTCAAGGCGATCGACGACAAGACGCTGGAGATCACCCTCGAAAATCCGACCCCCTATTTCCTCAATGCCCTGATGCATTACACCGCCTATCCGCTGCCCAAACATGTCGTCGAGGCGAAGGGGCAGGATTGGGTCAAGATCGGCAATATCGTCACCAACGGCCCCTATAAGCCGGTCGAGTGGGTTCCCGGCTCCCATGTCACGACGGTCAAGAACGATCAGTGGTACGGCGCCAAGGACCTGAAGATCGACGGCGCCAAGTTCTTCGTGCTCGAGGACCAGGAAGCCGCGCTGAAACGTTACCGCGCCGGCGAATTCGACATCCTCACCGACTTCCCGACCGACCAGTACGAGTGGATGAAGAAGAACCTGCCTGGCCAGGCGCATGTGGCGCCCTTCTCCGGCCTCTACTACTACGTCATCAATTCGACCAAGCCGCCCTTTGCCGACAAGCGCGTGCGCCAGGCTCTTTCCATGGCGATCAACCGTGAAGTCATCGGCCCGCAGATTCTCGGCACCGGCGAACTGCCGGCCTACTCCTGGGTTCCGCCGGGCACGGCAAACTACGGCGAGCCGGCCTACGTCTCCTGGAAAGATCTTCCCTATAAGGACAAGGTCGAAGAAGCCAAAAAGCTGCTGAAGGAAGCCGGTTTCGGCCCGGATCATCCGCTGACTGCCGAGCTCAAGTACAACACCAACGACAACCATAAACGCATCGCCGTGGCGATCGCCTCCATGTGGAAGCCGCTCGGCGTCAATGTCGAACTCGTCAATGCCGAGACCAAAGTACACTATGATCAGTTGCAGCGCGGCGACGTGCAGATCGGCCGCGCCGGCTGGCTCGCCGATTACAACGACCCGGATAATTTCCTGAACCTGCTGGTCACAGGCGTCCAGATGAATTACGGTCGCTGGTCCAATCCCGAGTACGACAAGCTGATCAAGGACGGCAACGCCGAGACCGATCTCACCAAGCGCGCTGCAATCTTCAAGAAGGCCGAGCAGCTGGCGCTGGATGATTCTGCCGCCCTGCCCATCTACTACTATGTTTCGAAGAACGTCGTTTCGCCGAAGATCGAAGGCTTCGTCGACAACATTCAGGACATCCACCGCACCCGCTGGCTGTCGATGAAAGAGTAAGGGAAAACGGCCCTTTCCGCGCCGTGCGGAAAGGACCGGCCCACGACCATGATCAAATACGCCCTCCGTCGCCTGCTATCGACGATCCCGGTTTTGTGGATCGCCGTCACAGCCTGTTTTTTCGTTTTGCGCCTTGCCCCCGGCGGCCCGTTCGATGGCGAAAGGCCATTGCCGCCGGTGATCCTGAAAAACCTCGCGGTCCACTACAACCTCGATAAGCCGCTGATCCAGCAGTATCTGATCTATGTCGGCGATCTGCTGCGAGGCGATCTCGGCCCCTCCTTCGCCAGTGAAGACTTCACGGTCGCCCAGCAGATCATGATCGGTCTGCCCTACACCTTCACCATCGGTACGGCCGCCTTCCTGATCGCCATCATCGTCGGCGTCGCCGTCGGCTGTCTTGGGGCGCTCTATCAGAACAAGACGCCGGACTACATTCTGGGCAGCCTCATCCTGGTCGGCGTCGTGCTGCCGAACTTCCTGATCGCGCCGATCCTGCAGCTGATCTTCGGCATCCACCTCGCCTGGTTTCCGGTCGGCGGCTGGGGTGACGGCTCGATCAAATACCTGATCCTGCCGATCGTCGTGCTGGCCTTGCCGCATGCGGGCCGCATCTCGCGCATCACGCGTGGCTCGATGATCGAGGTGATGAACCAGAACTTCATCCGTACCGCCAAGGCCAAAGGCATCGGCCCGCGGCTGACGGTGATGCGCCATGCGCTGAAGCCTGCTCTGATGCCCGTCGTCTCCTATCTCGGACCGGCGGCAAGCTACCTTCTCACCGGCTCGCTGGTCGTCGAAAGCATCTTCGGATTGCCCGGCATCGGCCGCTATTTCGTCAATGCAGCGCTGAACCGCGATTACGGCATGGTTCTCGGCACGGTCATCTTCTACATGGTGCTGATCGTGTTCCTGAACCTTCTGGTCGACATCGCCTATGCCTGGCTGGACCCGAAAGTGAGAAACCGATGATCCTCAACCCCGCAAAACGCGAGCTGCTGGCCCAGGAGCTCCTGGAGGCGGAGGGCCTTGCGCCCGAAGGCCGTTCGCTCACCCGAGATGCGCTGCGCCGTCTCGGTCGCAATAAGGCGGCCGTGCTGTCGATAGCCGTCCTGACGCTGCTGATCCTCGCCGCCTTCCTCGGCCCCTGGGTCATTCCCTTCAACTACGAGGATCCGGATTGGGCGGCCTTCCGTATCCCGCCCTCGATCGAGACCGGCCATTATTTCGGCACCGACCCGAACGGCCGCGACCTTCTCGCCCGCGTCCTCTACGGCACCCGCGTCTCGCTGGCCGTGGCGCTGACGGCGACCGTCGTCTCCGTCGTCATCGGCGTCCTCTACGGCGCGATCTCGGGCTATATCGGCGGCAGGCTGGATGCGATCATGATGCGCTTCGTCGATATCATGTACGCGCTTCCCTACATCCTCTTCGTCATCCTGCTGATGGTGATCTTCGGCCGCAACGTCTACCTGCTCTTTGCCGCGATCGGCGCGCTGGAATGGCTGACCATGGCCCGCATCGTGCGCGGCCAGACGCTGTCGATCAAACACCGGGAATTCATCGAGGCGGCCCGCGCATCCGGGCAGCGGCCGTTCAAGATCATCCTCAAGCACATCATTCCCAACCTCGTCGGCCCCGTGGTCATCTTCGCGGCGCTGACGGTGCCCGAAATCATCGCCACCGAAAGCTTCCTCTCCTATCTCGGCTTCGGCGTGCAGGAACCGCTGACCTCGCTCGGCACGCTGATCGCGGAAGGCACCGACGCGATGGAAAGCATGCCGTGGCTCTTGATCTTCCCGGCAAGCTTCCTCGTCGCCCTGCTGCTCAGCCTGCTCTTCATCGGCGACGGCCTGCGCGACGCATTCGACCCGAAGGATCGATAGAATGCCTCAAGAAAAAGACATCCTCCTCGAACTCGAGGATTACTCGATCACCTTCGCAACGCCCGACGGCGAGGTGAAGGCGGTCTCCAACATGAACCTCACCGTCCGGCGCGGCGAGCGCATCGCCATCGTCGGCGAGTCCGGCTCCGGCAAGAGCCAAACCTTCCTCGGCATTATGGGCCTACTTGCCAAGAACGGCAGGACGACAGGACAGGCGCTGCTTGAACGCAAGGACGTGCTGTCGCTGAAGCCGCGTGAGCTCGATCAGATCCGCGGCAAAGACATGGCCATGGTCTTCCAGGACCCGATGACCGCCTTGAATCCGTCGCTGAAGATTTCCCGGCAACTGACGGAACAGTTGGAGGTTCACCGCGGCCTGACGGCGCGCGCCGCCTCCGACGCCGCCCTCGACATGCTGAAGCGCGTCGGCATCCCCGACCCGACGCGGCGCTTCCATCTCTATCCGCACGAACTCTCCGGCGGCATGCGCCAGCGCATCGTCATCGCCATGGCCCTGCTCACCAAGCCGAAGCTCCTGATCGCCGACGAACCGACGACCGCCCTCGATGTCACCATTCAGGCGCAGATTCTCGATCTCTTCAACGATCTGACGGCGGAGATGAACACGGCGCTGATCATGATCACCCACGATCTCGGTGTGGTCGCCGGCCTCGCCGACCGCGTCGCCGTCATGTATGCCGGCCGCATCGTCGAGGAAGCCCCTGTCGACGAGCTCTTCGACAATCCGGCCCATCCCTATACGGCGGCGCTGCATGCCTCGATCCCGCGCCCGGACCAGGATGTCGACGATCTCGTCGTCATTCCCGGCCGGCCGCCGAACCTGCAGCATCTGCCGAAGGGCTGCAATTTCTCGCCGCGCTGTTCCCAGGTCCAGGACGATTGCATCGACCGTCCACCGCCGCTCGAAACCCTGGCGCCGCGCCACTGCGCCGCCTGTTATCACCCCTTCCCGCGTCGTGAGGAGCTGCTGAACCATGGCTGACCGATCGCTTTTGAGGGTCGAGAACCTGACGACCCAGTTCGAACTGCCGGCAAAGGGCTTGTTCAAGCCGCCGGTCTTTCTCACCGCGGTCAACAATGTCAGCTTCGATCTCGCCGAAGGCCGCACACTCGGCATCGTCGGCGAATCCGGCTGCGGCAAATCCACGCTCGGCCGCTCCATCCTGCGCCTCCTGAAATCGCAGAAGGGCCGCATCCTCTGGCAGGGCCGCAATCTTCTCGACCTCTCGGAAGAGGAAATGCGCGCCGCCCGCCGCGACATGCAGATCATCTTCCAGGATCCGATTGCCTCGCTCGACCCGCGCATGACGGTGGGCGACATCATCGCCGAGCCGCTCACCGTCTTCGAGCCGAAGCTTTCGAAGGCCGCGCGCACCGAGCGCGTGCGCGAGATCATGAGCGCCGTCGGCCTGGTGCCGGAGATGATCAACCGCTATCCGCACGAATTCTCCGGCGGTCAGGCGCAACGCATCGGTATTGCCCGCGCCGTCGTCACCAAGCCGAAGCTCATCGTCTGCGACGAACCGGTCTCGGCCCTCGATGTCTCGATCCAGGGCCAGGTGATCACGCTTCTGCGCAAGCTGCGCAAGGAATTCGGCCTGACGCTGATCTTCATCAGCCACGACCTCTCCGTCGTGCGGCTGATCTCCGACGATGTGCTGGTGCTGTATCTGGGTCGCGTAGTGGAGGCAGGCGACTGCGCCACCGTCTTCGATCACCCCGCCCATCCCTACACACAGGCGCTCTTTTCCGCAGCCCCGATCCAGGATCCGAAGCTCGCACGCCTGCGCACCCGCATCCGCCTGCAGGGCGATCCACCCTCGCCACTCAATCCGCCGAAAGGCTGCGTCTTCTCCCCCCGCTGCTGGAAGGCGACCGATATCTGTCGCACCGAAATGCCGCCGACCGAGGAGGTCCGTCCCGGCCAGAAGGCGGCCTGCTATCATATGGACAGGCCCTGACCAGAACCCGGAAGCGGACCTATTTTGGGGTATAAAACCTCTGATAAGAAAGATTTATCCGAGGGTATGCTAACCCTTACCGGCCTGATCATGGGCCTGGGGAACGCATATATGAAATCAAAACTATCCGGATTGATCGCGGTTGCAGCCGCGATTATCGCGGCCTCCGCCGTGCCGTCATACGCCGAAGATCTCAAGTTCCAGCTTACCAACGGAACCAATTCCGTGCTGACCCGCTTCTACAGCTCGCCGGCAGGTGTCGACAGCTGGGAGCAAGACGTCTTCGGCGAGGATGTTCTCAATCCGGGCGAAAGCGCGAACATCACCATCGCCGATGGCCGCACCGTCTGCAAATACGACATGCGCTTCGAATTCGACGAAGATTCGGATCTCGACACCACCGAAGACACGCAGGATCTTTGCCAGCTCGGCAGCTACACCATCCACGAATAAGCAACCTTCTCCAAAGCCCGCCTTCGCTTCGTCCGCGAAGCGGGCTTTTCATTTCGCGTTACATCGGCGCTTGTCACCCCGCCCGGCTCCGCGTATCAGCGGATGAAGCGTCAATTCAAAGCGATAGAGCGTCCTGTTGATCAGCGGCGCTCCGATGCCCGGAGGATCAGGTGAGCGCAAGACGGTTTCTATCGATCGGTGAATGCATGGTCGAACTCTCGCAGGCCGGCGACGGCCTGCTGCGCAAGGGGTTTGCCGGCGATACCTTCAACACCGCCTGGTACGCCCGTGCCTGCCTTGCCGCCGACTGGTCGGTCGATTATTTCACTGCGCTTGGCGACGACGCCATGTCGGATGAGATGGTGGCCTTTATCGACAAGGCAGGCATCGGCACGAGCCACATCCGCCGCATCAGGGGCAAGACGCCCGGCCTTTATATGATCAGCCTGAAGAACGGCGAGCGCTCGTTCAGCTACTGGCGCGACAATTCGGCCGCCCGCAGCCTCGCCGCCGATCCTGACCACCTGCGCGAGGCGGTCGAGAGCGCCGACGTCGTCTATTTCTCCGGTATCACCCTTGCCATTCTTCCGCAGGAAGACGCAGCGACGCTGCTGGCCGAAGCCCGCCGTGCCAAGGCGGCCGGCAAGCTCGTGGCGTTTGATCCCAACATCCGTCCCCGCCTCTGGGCGAGCTACGACGTGATGCACGCGACGATCAGCGAAGGCGCCCGCTCCTCCGTACTCGTCATGCCGAGCTTCGACGACGAGGCCGCCCATTTCGGTGATGCCTCGATCGAGGCGACGATCCAGCGCTACCGTGCACTCGGAGCCGTCGACATTGTTGTCAAGAACGGCGCGGACGGCGTCCGACTGAACTTCTCCGGCGATGAAACCTTCGTTCCGGCCAAAAAGGTGGAGAAGGTGATCGATACGACAAGCGCCGGCGACAGTTTCAACGGCGCCTTCCTCGCACACTATCTTGAAACCGGACAAGCAACCGCCGCCGCCGGCTTTGCCGCGGGCGTTGCAGCCCGCGTCGTCAGTGAACACGGCGCATTGGTGGCCAAGGAAAAACTTGGAATGAGCGGCGGCTGAGACCGCGCATGGCGACAGTCCGATTGCGCGCAAAGGTCTCTCGCCGGTCGACATTTCGCCGCGGTTGAGGGTATTGAAAAATCAGGACTTCGTCGGCCGATCCGGTCCGCGAACCGCCTCGTCATGATACCAGCAGCTATCGAGCGCCGCATCGCACACCTCAGCGGCCTCGCGTTCCATCAGCCGGGCGCGTTCGAACCGGTTGGCGGCCCGCGTCGGCTTGACGGGAAACTGGTAGATCGTTGCGGATTCACGATGGAAACCGGTGGGCATGAGATCGCCTCCATTCAGCTCTCGCATCAACATTCAGCACCGAAACCATAGCACAATGCACATAGTTTATGCAAATTGCACAAATTATATGCATAGCTATAGTTGTGATTGATCGATATGCTGGCTACGTGAGAAGCGTCCGCCTATTTGTTCAACACTTCATCACTTAGGGCTAACGCCCAAATTTTCATCCGGTTCCAAAGCGGAAAATCTTCTTTCTTCTTGATGAATCAGCCCTCGGCCGTGCCAAAGGCCGTTATCAAAAGATAGAAAAACACCGGTGCCGACCGGCTGATTCGGGTTTTTCCTTAACCGGGCATCAAACTGGCACGCTACATGCATTAACAGGTGCATCCCCTGGCGGTCGGATGCGTGCATGCGCCGAGATCGTCTCCGGATTTGCTCACCTTCGTAGCATTGAGAGAGTCACGATGACAAAATTTAAGCTCGAGTATATTTGGCTCGATGGTTACACTCCGGTCCCGAACCTGCGCGGCAAGACGCAGATCAAGGAATTCGACGCATTCCCGACGCTGGAACAGCTTCCGCTCTGGGGCTTTGACGGCTCCTCGACACAGCAGGCCGAAGGCCGTAGCTCCGATTGCGTGCTGAAGCCCGTCGCCATCTATCCCGACCCGGCCCGCACCAACGGCGCGCTCGTCATGTGCGAAGTCATGATGCCCGATGGCGTCACGCCGCACGCATCCAATGCTCGCGCCACCATCCTCGACGACGAAGATGCCTGGTTCGGCTTCGAGCAGGAATATTTCTTCTACCAGAACGGCCGTCCGCTCGGCTTCCCCGAGCAGGGCTATCCGGCTCCGCAGGGCCCCTACTACACCGGCGTCGGCTATTCGAACGTTGGCGACGTCGCCCGCGAAATCGTCGAAGAACATCTCGATCTCTGCCTCGCTGCCGGCATCAACCACGAAGGCATCAATGCCGAAGTGGCCAAGGGCCAGTGGGAATTCCAGATTTTCGGCAAGGGCTCCAAGAAGGCCGCCGACCAGATCTGGATGGCACGCTACCTGCTGCAGCGCCTGACCGAAAAATACGGCATCGACATCGAGTATCACTGCAAGCCGCTCGGCGACACCGACTGGAACGGTTCGGGCATGCACTGCAACTTCTCGACCAAGTACATGCGCGAAGTCGGCGGCAAGGCCTATTTCGAAGCGCTGATGGCGCAGTTCGAAAAGAACCTGATGGACCACATCAACGTCTACGGTCCTGACAACGACAAGCGCCTGACCGGCAAGCATGAAACGGCTCCGTGGAACAAGTTCTCCTACGGCGTTGCCGACCGCGGCGCTTCGATCCGCGTCCCGCACTCCTTCGTCAAGAACGACTACAAGGGCTATCTGGAAGATCGCCGCCCGAACTCGCAGGGCTGCCCCTACCAGATCGCTTCGCAGGTCCTGAAGACGATCTCGGAAGTTCCGCTCGCCGGTTCCGCTTCCGCTGCCGCCTAACCTCCCAAGCGGCGCCGGTCCTCGACCGGCGCCGTCATTCTTTCTGCCTGAAAACATCATCGGCCGCTGACATATTCGCGGCGATCGAACCGCTAAATGCCTGAAAACATTGGCAAGCGGCTGTAATATTTCCATCATGGTCATGCCTCAAAATAGGCAAGCGGGAATCGCCGTTCCGGAACCCCGCTTTGGGGTTGAGCGTTGACAGATCACTGCAACGCGGATGGAAATCACAACATGCTGCAACGTCCGGCAAACACTTACAGCGGCGAGAGCTGGGCCAATGCCGCAGCCGCCGGAAATCTGCCGGAACGGCTGGTCATCGTCACCGATGCCTGGCATCCGCAGGTCAATGGCGTGGTGCGTTCGATCGAGAACACCAATCGCGAACTGGCCAAGATGGGCGTTGCGGTTTCGATGGTGACGCCGGAGCGCTTCAACAGCATCCCCTGCCCGACCTATCCCGAGATCCGCCTGTCGATCGCCAGTTATCGCCGCATCGCCCGCGAGATCGCAAAGCACAATCCCTCCTACGTGCATATCGCCACCGAAGGGCCGCTCGGGCTGACCGCCCGCCGCTGGTGCCTGAAGAACCGCATGCCATTTTCGACGAGCTACCACACCCGCTTCCCGGAATATGTCGCGGCCCGCCTGCCGATCCCGAAGAGCTGGCTCTATTCATTCGTCCGCTGGTTCCACAATGGCGGCGCCGGCTGCATGGTGGCGACACCGAGCCTTGCGCGCGAACTGTCGGAAAAAGGCATCCGCAATCTCATGCCCTGGAGCCGCGGCATCGACGCCACGCAATTCAGGCCGATGGCGCTTGAGGAAAAGCCCTTCGGCCTGCCGCGCCCGATCTTCATGACCGTCGGTCGCGTGGCACTGGAAAAGAACCTGCCGGCCTTCCTCGATCTCGATCTGCCGGGCTCGAAGGTCGTCGTCGGCGACGGGCCGGCCCGCGCCGAGCTCGAAAAGCAATATCCTGATGTTTTCTTCGCCGGCGTGAAATTCGGCGAGGAGTTGGCACAAGCCTATGCCCAGGCCGACGTCTTCGTCTTTCCCTCGCTCACCGACACTTTCGGCAACACCATCCTCGAAGCGCTGGCCTCGGGCGTACCGGTCGCTGCCTATCCGGTAACCGGCCCGCTCGACATCATCGGCGAGGACAGCGAGGTCGGTGCGCTGGACATGGACCTGCGCGCCGCCTGTCTTGCCGCGCTTTCCGCTTCGCGGGAGAAGGCGCATGCGCTCGCCATGCAATATTCCTGGGAAGCGGCGACGCTGCAGTTCATCAACAACATCCGCGCCGCCAACGGCGTCATCACGCCGAAATGGAAGAAAGCCTGGCAATTTGCCAAGTCGCTTCCAAGAAGCCGAAAGCCCGGCGAAACCGCCGGGCCTCTCCCTTCCGGAGACTGATCAATCCTTCTTGTGCAGGGCGCTGTGCAGCGTGTCGTTGGCGACTGCAATTGCGCTGCGGACGGCAGGCGTTTCGGTAATCGCATTCAGCAGCACGAAGTCGTGGATCGTACCGTTGTAGCGGATCGAGGTGACCTTGACGCCGGCCTGGCTGAGTTTGCGGCCATAGGCTTCGCCCTCGTCGCGCAGCACGTCGTTTTCATCGGTGATGATAAGCGCCGGCGGCAGGCCGTTGAGTTGATCGAGCGATGCCTGCAGCGGCGAAGCCGTCGGCTCCTTGCGCTTGGCTTCGTCGGGCAGGTAAGCGTCCCAGAACCATTTCATCGCCTCCTTCGTCAGCCACGGACCATCGGCGAACTGGTTATAGGAACCATTGTCGAAACTGGCGTCGGTGACGGGGTAGAACAGCACCTGCTGGTCGATGGCAGGACGGCCGCGTTCCTTGGCAAGCAGCGTCACGACGGCCGCCATATTGCCGCCGACGCTGTCGCCTGCCACCGCGAGCCTGCCGGCATCGACATTGAATTCCTTGGCATGCTCGGCGACATATTTGGTCGCGGCATAGGCCTGCTCGATGGCGACGGGATAACGGGCTTCCGGCGAGCGTTCGTAATCGACGAAGACGACGGCGGCATTAGCACCGTTGGCGATTTCGCGCACCAGCCGGTCATGCGTATCGGCATCACCCAGCACCCAGCCGCCGCCGTGGAAATAGAGAATGACCGGCAGCGTGCCCTTGGCATGTTCCGGGCGGACGATGCGCAGCTTGATGCTATCCGTCGGGCCTGCCTTGATGACCTTGTTCTCTTCCTGCGCGGCAAGCTTCTTCACGTCGCCCTTCTGCGCGCCGGCCAGCACATTGCGGGCATCGGCCGGCGACAGCGTATAGATCGGCTTGCCGCCGGCAAGACTGTCGATGAACTTCTGCGTGGTCGGTTCCAGTACCGGATCGGCCAGCGCGCCGACGGCGGAAGCTGCCAGGAGTGCTGCTGCGGAAACTGCAGTCTTGATGGTCGACATTGTCTCGTCCTCTCGGTTTCGGTGTCCTTCGTGAACACGACATTTATATCGCGCACGATTATTTATTGGACAATTCAAATTTCGGTATGTCTGCCATGCATAAAAATCGCTTCCAATTATTTATTGCGCGATATAAATTCGATCAGTTCTGGAGATGACCATGCAGGATCAGCTGAAGCTCGACGATTTCATCTGCTTCGCCGTCTACACGGCAAGCCACGCTCTCAACCGCGTCTACAAGCCGCTTCTCGACACGCTCGGCCTCACCTATCCGCAATATCTCGCCATGGTCGCGCTGTGGAGCGAGGACGGCCAGACCGTCGGCGGCCTCGGCGAAAAGCTCTTCCTGGAATCGAGCACGCTGACGCCGTTGCTGAAACGCCTGGAAAGTGCCGGTTATATCAGGCGCGAGCGCAGCAAGGACGACGAGCGCGTCGTCGTGCTTCGGCTGACGGAGGAAGGCAAGCGTCTGAAGGAAAAAGCACTCGCCATCCCCGGCTGCATCGCCGCCGCCAGCGGCCGCGATGCAGTCGACCTCACCCGGCTGCAGAGCGAGATCGTGGCGTTGCGCGAGGCGCTGAATAGAAGTGCGGCTTAGATTGCCATAGCTATCACAGCGCCTGTGATACCCCCCTCTGCCCTGCCGGGCATCTCGCCCACAGGTGGGGAGATCGGCTGGGCCCGATGGTTTCCCCCAAACAACTGGCCATCACATGAACCGCAAATTTAGGGCGAGGCATGGCTTCTTGCCGATCTCCCCCTTGTGGGAGATGCCCGGCAGGACAGAGGGGGGTGCCAAGCGCAGCGACGCCAGCCATCGTCTCTAAACTCTTACGTCCGTCTCTTCTTGCCTTCGAACGGATTCTCGGCCGAGCGGAAATGGATACGGATCGGCACGCTCGGCATATCGAAATCGGCGCGCAGCCCATTGATCAGATAGCGCGTATAGGATTCCGGCAGCGCATCCGACCGTGTACACGAAATCATAAACGCCGGCGGCCGAGCCTTGACCTGCGTCATATATTTCAGCTTGATCCGGCGGCCGGAAACAGCCGGTGGCGGATGCTGGATCTGCTGCGTCTCCAGCCAGCGATTGAGCCGCGCCGTCGAGATGCGCTTGTTCCAGACCCTATCCGTGTCGATGATCGACTGCATCAACTTATCAAGCCCCCAGCCGGTCTGGCCGGAGATCGGCACGGCGCGGATGCCACGCGCCTGCGGCAGCAGCCGGTCGGTCTTTTCGCGCAGATCCGCAAGCACCGCCTGCCGGTCTTCGATCATGTCCCACTTGTTGAACGCCAGAACGGCCGCGCGGCCCTCGCGCAATACCAGATCGACGATCTGCAGATCTTGCTTCTCGAAAGGGATCGTCGCGTCGAAGACGATGACGACGGTTTCAGCGAAGCGGATGGCGCGCAGCGCATCGGCGACGGAAAGCTTCTCCAGCTTCTCGGTCACCCGCGCCTTGCGGCGCATGCCTGCGGTGTCGAACATCTTGATGGTGCGGCCGCGCCAGTCCCATTCGACCGAGATGGAATCACGGGTAATGCCTGCCTCCGGCCCGGTCAAAAGCCGGTCCTCGCCGAGGAAGCGGTTGATCAGCGTCGACTTGCCGGCATTCGGACGGCCGACGATCGCCACCCGGAGCGGCTTGGTGTCGTCATAAACGGGCTCTTCGTCTTCGTCCTCACCCTCGTCGCCCGCGCTATGGAGAATATCGACGTCCGTGACGGCAACGTCCTCCTTGGCATAGGCCCGGTCCTTGCCGATCGCCTCGACGATCGCATCGCGCAGATCGAGCATGCCTTGCCCATGTTCGGCCGAGATCGGCGTCGGTTCGCCGAGGCCGAGCGTATAGGCGTCGTAAAAACCGCTGTCGGAGCCCCGCGCTTCGGATTTGTTGGCGACCAGTACCACCGGCTTGCCGCGTCGGCGCAGCATTTCCGCAAGCGCCGTATCGACCGGCGTCAGCCCGTTCTTGGCGTCGACGACGAAGAGCGAAAGATCGGCCTCATCGATTGCCGCTTCCGTCTGGGCGCGCATGCGGCCCTGCAGGCTTTCCTCGTCGGCCTCTTCCAGGCCGGCCGTGTCGATGATCGTGAAGGTCAAGCCCATCAGCCGCGCGTCGCCCGGCCGGCGGTCGCGGGTCACGCCGGGCGTGTCGTCGACAAGCGCCAGCTTCTTTCCCACAAGCCGGTTGAAAAGCGTCGATTTACCGACATTCGGACGACCGACGATCGCGACCGTGAAACTCATTCTTTTTCCTTAAGCTTAACCCTGCGCGGCGGGCGCCTTGCCGGATGCGGTAATGAGATCAAGCATCATATGGGCACGATTGCCAACATTGCGCGGGCTGTCGGTATCGTCGACGATCGACTGGAACCATTGCCGCGCCTGCGTCATGTTGCCGGCCTTATAGGAAGCAAGGCCGAGCGCTTCGCGCGCCGAATGGCGGAAGGCATTGCCGGGCACGGCCATTTCCTCGATCGCCGCCGAAACCTGCTCGTAGGAGCCGTTTTCGATCAGCAGCCAGCCGGCGCGCATCTTGGCGGCATCGCGCACGGCAGCCGGAACGCCATTGTCCTTGCCGATCTCGTTGAAGGCGGCGACCGCAGCAGCCGCATCGCCCTTCTGCGCCTGGACGGTCGCGGCCCGCATACGCGCCAGCACCGGATAGGCGCCATGGCCTTCCTTCTCCAGCTTGTCGAGCGCGGCCAGCGCCTCGTCGTTCTTGTTCTCGTCGGCAAGCTTCATCGCCGCCAGGAACTGGTCGCCGGCGCTGGAGGAGCGGTTGTCGTCCCAATATTCATAGAGAACCTTGGCGGCGGTGCCGACGACGATCAGGATGGCGACGACGATGATATAGCGGCCGAAACGGCGCCAGACGCCCTTCATCTGGTCGGACCGCAATTCCTCATTGACTTCACGGATGAAGCTGTCGTCGTTGAATGCCATTCTCGTCTCCGGCCGCGGAAATACTCACACTATGCATAATGCATATTGTCGGGCCTTCTACCCCATTTTGCCGCCGTTGTAAGGGGGATGTGAAAGATTAGAGCGCCGCGCGTCCGACAGGACGCGCTAAGGACGCTCTAACACTTTGAATCCGCGCATAATCCTTTCCGAAAATCGGAATCGATTTTCGGGCTTATGCGCTGGTCATGACGAGCGGCGAAACCCCGATCAACCATTCGTGCAGCTTCCAGATGATCAGCGCCCAGACCACGATGCCGATGAAGGCGGCATAGAGGTCGTATTTGGCCGAGACGAAGGGCCGGAGCGTGATTTCGCCGGCCCGCTCACGGCGCTTGAGCGAAATGCGCAGGATCACGCCCCAGGCGAGAAAGGCTGCAAACAGCAGGACCGACGACGTCTCGCCATTGGCGAGCAGATGCGCCAGCGCCCAGATCTTCACCGACAGCACCATCGGATGTTTGGTCTTCGTCGCGATATGCCCCGCCGGCAGCAGCGAGGCGACGAGACAGATCATCGCGATCAGCATCAGCGTAATGGCGATATGCGCCATCCAGACCGGCGGATTGTAAAGCATGCCGGTCACCTGCCCGGCCTGGCCGAAACCGTAGATCAGCAGGATCAGCGTGAGGATGCTGGCAACCGAATAGCCGGCCCGCCAGCCATTTTCGCCCAGCCTTGCGATCATCGAGCGACGAAAGCCCGGAGCCACCACCCGCACCAGATGCACGCCGAGAAAAAGTACGATGCCGACGATAAGCAATGTCATTGCGGATCCCTTCCGTGCCGTTTGTCATGGCTTAGCGGCTGGCGGGAAAAAATGCCAGCAAGACCGCAGCTTCGCCGCAATTCTATTGGAGGGAAACCGCGAACAAATTGTCGCGGTGCCCATGTCTCGTCTTCTTCTCGCCACCTATCTGGCTGCCTCGTTCGTTCTTCCTGCGGTGGCGGAGGCGGCCGACCGGCCGAAACAGCTCGTCATCATCTCTTTCGACGGCGCCCACGACAATGCGCTCTGGCTGAAGAGCCGCGAAATGGCGGCGAAGAACGGCGCCCACTTCACCTATTTCCTCTCCTGCACCTTCCTGATGAACGAGGCGGCGAAAAAGGCCTACCAGGCACCGCATCAGAAACGCGGAAAATCCAATGTCGGCTTTGCCCAGAGCGACGACGAGATCCGCGAGCGCCTCGGCAATATCTGGCATGCCCATCTCGAAGGCCACGACATATCGAGCCATGCCTGCGGCCATTTTGACGGCCGCCAGTGGAGCGAGGCCGACTGGTCGGCCGAATACGCGACCTTTCGCACGACCCTGAAAAATGCGTGGAAAAGCGTCGGCCTCGAGGAGCCGGCCGGCTGGCAGGACCTGGTCGATCACGGCATCAAGGGCTTTCGCGCCCCCTACCTCTCCGCGACGGCCGGCGCCGATATGATCACCGCCGAAAAGAAGGCGGGCTTCAGCTATGATGCGAGCCTCGTCACCAAAGGCCCGGCCATGCCTGTCGAGGAAGACGGCATGATCCGCTTCGGCCTGCCGTTGATCCCCGAAGGCCCGAACGAAAAACCGATCATCGGCATGGACTACAACCTCTTCGTCCGCCATTCCAAGGGCGAGGAAGATTCGGCAGACAGCGCTGCCTTCGAGCAGCGCGCCTATTCAGCCTTCAAAGAGGCTTTCGACAAGCAATATGCCGGCAGCAGAATTCCCCTGCAACTCGGCTTCCACTTCGTCGAAATGAACGGCGGCGCCTACTGGCGCGCTCTCGACCGCCTGGTCGGCGACGTCTGCCACCGCACCGACGTCGCCTGCGTCAGCTATTCGGAAGCGATCCCGATGATCGAAGCGCGCGGAAAACTGGAGCGGGCGTCGGGGCTCTGATAAGTTATCTTAGGATGAGGCGTGGTGCCGTGCAGCCCCCTCATCCGACCCTGCGGGCCACCTTCTCCCCGCTGGGGAGAAGGGGAAACGAGACGTCTCCGCAAGTCTCTTCTCCCCATCGGGGAGAAGGTGCCGGCAGGCGGATGAGGGGGCCGCAAACGCCAACCTTCCGATCGCTGCGAAATCCCCCACTCATCAACCGTCGGCGTGCACCACACCTGCCTCACGCTCCAGATAACGCTGGTCGATATCCGGCAGCGGCTCGTCGTCGATTGCCGCTTCGAAGGCCTTGAGACGTTTGTGGATCGAGAGCAGCTCAATGATCGTCGTCCAGGAATTGACAAGGTACTGGAACGAGTTGCTGACCTGGCCGAAGGCGGTCGAGATCTGCTGGAAGATACCGTAAGTGATCGTGCCCGCCACGATCGTCGGCACCAGCATGAAGACCACGAAGAGCGCGTCGGCCTGGATATAGAAATAGCGGGCGACGTTGAAATACATGTAGTGGAAATACATGCGGTAATAATTGCGGCGGACGTTGCCGAAGAGTTCCGTAACTGTCAGCGGATGAGCCCGTTCTGCATGGTCCTCGCCATAGACCAGTTCCTTGCGATAGGCCGCTTCCACGCGCTGATTGCGGAAGTTCAGCCCCGGCAGCTTGACGCCTGCAACCGCCAGCAGGAGCGTGCCGAACGCAGACCAGAACAGCGCCAGCCAGAAGAGCGAATTCGCCACCGGCCCGATGAACGGCAGTTCCGTTACATAATGCGACAGCGCCAGAAGGATCGGAAGGAATACCACGAGCGTCATCACCGAGTTGATGAGGCTGATGCCAAGGCCTTCGAGCGTGCTTGAAAAGCGCATCGTGTCTTCCTGAACGCGCTGTGAGGCGCCTTCGATGTGACGCAGCTTTTCCCACTTCGACATGTAGAAATTGTTCATCGCCGTGCGCCAGCGGAAGATGTAGTGACTGGTGAAGAAGTCGGTCATGATCGACACGAACATGCTGAGGAACGCGATCTGACAGAAGACCCACATCAGGCTGTAAAAATTGTCGACGGAAATGCCCGGCTGCTTCGACAATGCGTTCTGCAGGAGGTCACCGAACGGCCGGCGCCAGTTGTTGATCACGACACTGATCTGGACGCCGAAATAGGTCACGAAAATGATCAGCGCCGAACCCCAGATCGACCACAGCTTCCAGGGATGGTTCCGCGCTATCAGATGCCATGCGCCGCAGAAGACCAGCGCCGACAGAAAAAAATAGCTGTAGAACCAGACATTTTCCGGTAGCAGGAAGAATGAGAGATCGATCGGCTGCTGTTCCTCGGCAACCGGCGCATAACCGAGCGATGCACCGAGACCAGCGGCGACGAGATACCATCCGGCAATGGAAATCAGGGTCCAAACGACGAGCGAAGTAAAGAACGCCTTCGGCTGTGGAAAAAAAGAATGAAACACGGGGGGCTTTGCTTTCCTGAACTGTGAGTCTCGGGAGTGTCGTGACACTGATTTTGCCGGAAACTAAGGCAGTTCGAAGGAAGCAGCAATGGGTTCGGGTGATTGTTACGCAGATGTAACCGGTTAGGCGATTTTCCTGATGACCGGCATCACGAGCGCTGCGCAGACAAGAAGGGCGGCGGCGGCAATCACCGTCGGGCCGGTGAAGCTGCCGGTGTGCTCGGCGATCCAGCCGGCGACGATCGGCCCGACGATCTGGCCGACGCCGAAGGCGGCGGTCATCATGGCGAGAATCCGCCGCGGGCTCTGCGGGGAAAGCTTGCGGCCGATCTGCAGGCCGTAAGCGGTGATCGCCAGAAAAGTTGCCCCGAACAGCGCCCCGCCGATCAGCGGCGCGACGGAAGGCGGCAGTGCAACGGTCGCGAGTACGCCGGCGGCCTCGACCAAAAGGGCCGCGACATAGACGCCGCCGAGCCCGAGCGGCCTGACCAGCGGCTTCCAGGCAAACAGCGCCACCGCCGCCGTCAGGCCGGCGATGAACCAGCAGAGGAATTCGACGAAGGGGCCGGTTGCGGAAAGGCGCGCGATGGTGACGAGGAAGGTCGCGGTGATGACGTAGCCGAAGCCGAACAGGCCATAGGACAGCGTCAGCAGCATCATCGGCCGGTTCCAGACCAGCGCCGGCTCCTTGCCCGCCTGTGCCGATTGCGCCGGGGCCGACGGCAGCAGCAGGAAGACGACGACGAGGCTTATCGCGCAATAGAGTGCGCCGCCGATCCAGTCGGCTCGCCAACCGCCCTGCCCATCATGAAAGCCGAGGCCGATCAGAAACACCATGACCGAGGACAGCGCAATCCCCGCCCCCGGCCCGCCGAAATGCGCCGCCTGCACATGGTCGTTGCCGGCGGCTGCCCCATGGCTGAGCACGATCGACGAGGTGAAGACCATCGCAAAGGCGCTGGCGAGGCCAGCCAGGAAACGGATGATTGCAAAGATCGCGACGGAGTTGGTGGCCGCCATGGCGGCAAGCAGGATTGCGGTGGCAAACAGTGCCAGCAGCGCCACCAGCCGCTCGCGCCCCGCCGCCCATCCATATGCGGCAAGCACGGCGCCGACGAGGTAACCGAGGAAATTCGCCGAGGCGATGAAACCGGCGTCCGCAGCCGAAAGCGGCACGCCGCTCATCATGCCGGGCAGGATCGGCGTGTAGGAGAAACGCCCGAACCCCATGGCGGCGGCCATGGCGACGGCGCCGGCAGCAGCAGTGGCAACGAGGTTCGGCGGGGATCGAGGCAGACGGGAAAGCATGCAGCGCTTATCGCGCCGCAGCGCGAACACGACAAACGAGTATTTCTGATCGATCGATCAATTTCCTGAAACATCATCCGCGCCGCCCGCATGCTGCTGCGCTCGGCCCTGCACATGCCTTATCCCTGGTCGAAACCCGAAGCCGCCCGCATCGCCGGTATCCTCGAACGCGCCGCTACGGAAATACTGCAGGGCGGTAGGCTGGAAACACGAAGGTGAGGACGGCTCGTGCCGACCTACGGCGCGCTCGAGGATACGATGCCGGCCCCCAAGAGAGCCTCATCCTGAGGTGCCCCGCAGGGGCCTCGAAGGACGAGGCGGGCGCGCCGACATTGAATGATGCAAGAAGCGGCGTTGCGGCGTGCTTCGAGGCTCCGCCCTGTGGGCTGCGCACCTCTGCATGAGGTGCGTTGGAGAGTGCCGCACTCAGGAAGAAGCTCTCCGGCCGAGCCACGAGAACGCGGTGAGCTGAACCCTACCCTCGCCCATCCGGCAGCGTCAAAATTACCGGCCCATTCCGCGTCGCGACCACCGTGTGTTCATATTGAACGGTCGGCGCCTGCGGATCGGCATAGAGCGTCCAGGCATCGTCGCCGCCTTCGGCCCAGGTCGCGCCAAGCGACAGGAAGGGCTCGACCGTGAAGACGAGTCCGTCCGTCATGATGCGTTTTTCCGAAGGGTCCGGCCAGGTCGAAAGCTCGGCCGGCTCCTCGTGCAGTGAGCGGCCGACGCCATGGCTCGCCAGATTGGCGACGAGCGTATAGCGGTTCTTCTGCGCAAAGGCGCCGACGGCGGTGCCGATTTTTGCCAGCGGCTCGCCTGACTTCACCTGATTGAGCCCGACCCAGAGCGCCCGTTTGCCGTCGCGGCAGAGCCGGTCGATCTTCGGCTTGACCGGCGGCATCGCGAAGGAGGCGCCGGTATCGGCGAAGAAACCGTCCTTCTCGGCCGAGACGTCGATATTGATCAGATCACCCGCTCGGATGACGCGCGGGCCGGGAATGCCGTGGGCGATTTCCTCGTTGATGCTGATGCAGGTCGCGCCCGGAAATTGGTAGCAGAACTCCGGCGCCGAGCGTGCGCCTGAATCCTCCAGTACCTTGCGGCCGATCTGATCGAGCTCCAGCGTCGTCATGCCGGGCTCCATCGCCGCCGCCATCACCTGGATGGCGTTGGCGCAGATGCGGCCGATTTCCTTGAGCTTTACCAGTTCGTCGTCGTTTGCGATAACCATTCGTCTGTCCCGGCCGTGCGCAGGGCGGCCGCGGCCACCTCAGGCTCAGGCTTTCGCCCCTTCGCTCTTTTCAGTCAATGCCTTTCTGACGATCGGCGCGACTTTCGTCCCGTACAGCTCGATGCCGCGCATGATCTGATCATGCGGCATCAGGCCGATCGCCATCTGCAGCAGGAAACGGTCGTTCTTGAACAGCGCGTGATGGGCGATGATCTTTTCGGCGACCGCCTCGGGATCGCCGACAAAGAGCGCCCCGTTCGGCCCGCGCGACATGTCGAAATGCGCCCGGTTGGTCGGTCCCCAGCCGCGCTCGCGGCCGATGCGGTTCATCACCTCGGCCTGCGGCCCGTAGAATTGTTCAGCCGCCTTTTCCGTCGTGTCGGCGATGAAACCGTGAACGTTGATGCTGGTCTTCAGTTTCGCCTGGTCCTGCCCTGCCCGGCGCGCCGCCTCGCGGTAGAGATCAAAGAGCGGCGCGAAACGGCGCGGCTCGCCGCCGATGATCGCCAGCGCCACCGGCAGTCCGAGCGCGCCGGCGCGCGCCACCGACTGCGGCGTGCCGCCGACGGCGATCCAGAGCGGCAGTGGGTCCTGCAGCGGCCGCGGATAAACGCCGCGCCCGTTGATCGCCGCACGAAGCTCACCGCTCCAGTCGACCGTCTCGCTGTCACGCAGCGCCAGCAGCAGATCGAGCTTCTCCTCGAAAAGCTGGTCGTAATCTTCGAGATTGTAACCGAACAGCGGGAAGGACTCGATGAAGGAGCCGCGCCCCGCCATGATCTCGGCCCGGCCGTTGGAGATCAGATCGAGGGTCGAAAACTGCTGAAAGACGCGCACCGGATCGTCGGAGGAAAGCACGGTGACGGCACTCGTCAGCCGGATGCTCTTCGTTTTGACAGCCGCCGCTGCCAGCGCCACCGCCGGTGCGGAGGCCGCATAATCCGGCCGATGATGTTCGCCGAGCCCGAAGACGTCGAGTCCCACCTGATCGGCAAGCTCAATCTCCTCGATCAGATGCTTCAGCCGCTCTGCCCCTTCCGCTCCCTTGCTGCGGGAGGGATTGGGATTGACGTCCGCGAAGGTATAAAGCCCCAGTTCCATTGTCGGCATCCCGTTGAACTCGACCCGCAGATAAGGATCGCCAACAGCGAACGCAAATACAAACTCTGGAACGGAATGTTCGAGAATCTTGATGGCGGGATGTCTTTGAAGGTCGATCGGCACCTTCAGCCACAGCTGCCGAGCAAACACTACGATGGCAAAGAGTCCCCTGCGCCATGGACATGGCGCTGCTGGATTCCTGTGACGAGCACAGGAACCAGGCGGAGAGGGCATGCCGTGGCCACCCCCCTCTGCCCTGCCGGGCATCTCCCCCACAAGGGTGGAGATTGGCTGGGCGTGATGGCTTCCTCAAACAACTACCGCTCACGTATTTCGATACAGCAGAGACGGATGGATGATCCAACCACTTGCCGATCTCCACCCTTGTGGGGGAGATGCCCGGCAGGGCAGAGGGGGGTGTCACACGGCACACCAGAGCCGCGACCGAAGCACGAATCCCAGCCGCCAATTCGAATCCGAATCAACGACTTGGAAGCATTGGCGGAATCGTCTTCCAAGTCACCTCACATCGCACTTGAAGCATGAGGACGGCGCAGCCTTCACCACGCCGCCCGCCACTCACATCGTCGCCAGCAGGTCCGCCAGCTGGTCCGCAGCCTTGCCCCAGCCTTCATGGAAGCCCATCTTCTCGTGCGCTTCCTTGTCCTCGGTGCGCCAGTGCAGCGCCTTGGCGGTGTATCTCGTCCTGCCGTTGCCGAGTTCTTCGAACAGGATGACGCCCGTGAAGAAAGGTTTTTCGGCCGGCACCCAGGCGCTGGTATAGGCATCGGTGAAGACGATCTTCTCGTTCTCGATGATTTCGAGATAGACGCCGCGGTTCGGATACCGATTGCCCTCGAGATCCTGCATCACGATCACATTGGCGCCGCCAGGCCGGACGTCGAGCGTTGCTTCCGCCACACTCCAAGGGCGCGGCACGAACCACTGCTTCAGCAGTTCCGGATCGGTCCATGCCCTGTAGATCTTCTCGCGCGGGGCGTCGAATTCGCGAACGAGGACGAGTTCATGCTGCGTGCTGGCGGTCATTTCAACATCTCTCCGTTTGAATGGAACCTGTTTCGTATCAGGTTGTTACAAAGACGTATCGACATCCGCCGTTCCGACAGCAGGCTTGAATTATTTTGCGACCGGCTGCGCGGCCTCTTCCTGCATCTTGTCGATCTGGTGACGGATATGAGCAGCCTCCGCCGCAGACTGGGCAAGCGCGATGGCGCGGTCGAAGGCTTCGCGCGCCTGGCCGTTGCGGCCGAGCTGCTTCAACAGATTGCCGCGCAGACCATGATAGTAGAAATAACCGTCGAGCTTCTCGCCGAGCGGATCGACGATTTCGAGCGCGGCCTGCGGCCCCTGCAATTTGGAAGTCACCACCGCCCGATTGAGCGTGACGACGGGCGACGGCTGGATACGCTCCAGCGCGCGATAGAGCAGATCGATCTCGACCCAGTCGGTGTCTTCAGCGCGTTTTGCCCGGGAATGAATCGCGGCAATCGCCGCCTGAATCTGGAAGGGCCCGGGCCGGCGGTGACGCAGCGCCTTGTCAAGCAGCGCCAGCGCCTCGTTGATGAAGAGCTGGTTCCAGAGCGAACGGTCCTGATCCTCGAGCAGCACGATCTCGCCCTCGGCACTGAAGCGTGCCGGCCGGCGCGAAATCTGCAGGAGCATCAGCGCAAGCAGCCCCATCATCTCCGGCTCGGAGGGAAAGATGCGCAGCATGAGGCGCGCGAGCCGGATCGCCTCGTCGCTGAAGGCGGTCGCCTCATGTTTGGGATCGGCCTGGCTGTAGCCCTCGTTGAAGATGAGATAGATCATCGTGCTGACGATCGAAAGCCGCTCCGCCCTTTCCTCTGGGCTCGGCGTCTCGAACGGCACGCCCGCCTTGGCAACGCGCGCCTTGGCGCGGGTAATGCGCTGCTCCATGGCGCTTTCGGATACCAGGAAGGCACGGGCGATCTGCGTCACCGAAAGCCCGGAGACGATGCGCAGCGCCAGCGCGATCTGCTGGGTCGCCGGCAGATCGGGATGGCAGCAGATGAAGAGAAGCCGCAGGATATCGTCGCGATAGTGGGAATCATCCAGCCGCTCGGCAATATCGCTTTCGGCATCCTCGGCATCGGAGATCGTGTCCTCATCCGGCAGGGCCTGGAGCTTCGAGCGCTTGCGCACGGCATCGATACCGCTGTTGCGCCCGACGAAGATGAGCCAGGCCGTCGGATCGCGCGGCGGCCCTTTCTCCGGCCAGGTCCGGATCGCCCTAAGGCATGCCTCCTGGAACGCCTCTTCCGCAGTGTCGAGATCGCGGAAATAGCGCAGCAGCGCGCCGAGCGCCTTGGGGCGGGCAGAGGCAAGCGCGAGGTCGATCCAGGCAATGTCGGTCATGATGCAGCATCTCCCGGCCTGAACACGTAGAAAGGCCGAATTTCGTAAGAGGTGGAGCCGGGATTGACTGACGAAAGCTGCTTCGAGAAGGCGACCGCCTCCTCCAGTGTCTCGAAATCAACCACGTAGAAGCCGAGAAGCGCCTCTTTGGTTTCCGCGAAAGGCCCGTCGATAACAAGGGGTTCGTCCTTGCCCTTGCGCACGGTGGTCGCAGCCGTCGTCGGCATCAGCCGGCCGACAGGCCCAAGCTTGCCGGCCTTGGCGAGCGGCTCCTGCACGGCATAAAGCTTCTCCATGACGGCAGCCTCTTCCTCCTTGCTCCAGGCAAAGACGGTTTCTTCATGGGCGTAACAAAGGATTGCATAAAGCATCGGTCACTCCTCTTTCCGAATGACGAAGGAGTACCGCCTTAGCCGACAGGCCGCATCAAAAAATTATTGTGACGCCGGCGCTCGCAAGGGCGACAGGTTCAGACGGGGCTACCCCTCGCTCAGCGTCCGCCTAACCGCATTCTTCCAGCCCTTGAGCTTTGCCGCCCGCACCTTCTCGTCCATGTCGGGCGTAAAGCGCCGGTCGCGTTTCCACGTCGCCGAGAAACCATCTTTGTCCGGCCAAACTCCTGCCCGGCTGCCGGCGAGCCAGGCCGCGCCTAGCGCCGTCGTCTCCAGGATCACCGGGCGGTCAACCGGCGCGTCGAGCAGGTCGGCGAGGCGCTGCATCGTCCAGTCGGAGGCGACCATGCCGCCGTCGACGCGCAGCACGGTATCCTCCGAGCCGTTCTTCCAGTCTTTCTGCATGGCGTCGAGCAGGTCGCGGGTCTGGTAGCAGACGGCTTCGAGTGCGGCGCGGGAGAATTCCGCCGGGCCGCTGTTGCGCGTCAGCCCGAAGATCGCGCCGCGCGCCTTGGCATCCCAGTGCGGCGCGCCGAGTCCGGTGAAAGCAGGCACGAGATACACCTCCTGTGTCGGGTCGGCCTTTTCGGCGAGCGCATTGGTTTCGGCAGCGCTGCCGATGACGCCGAGCCCGTCCCGCAGCCATTGCACGGCAGCACCGGCGATGAAGATCGAGCCCTCGAGCGCATAGGTGGTCTCGCCGTTCAGGCGGTAGGCGATCGTCGTCAGCAGCCGGTTTTTCGAGCGCACCATATCGGCGCCGGTATTGAGCAACGCGAAACAGCCCGTGCCGTAGGTTGATTTCAGCATGCCGGGCGCGAAACACGCCTGACCGATGGTCGCCGCCTGCTGATCGCCGGCAACGCCGAGGATCGGGATGGCAGCGCCGAAAATCTCCGGATCGACCGTGCCGAAATCGGCGGCGCAATCCTTGACCTCGGGCAGCATGGCGACTGGCACCCTGAGAATGTCCAGCAGATCCTCGTCCCATGCGTTTTCAGCGATGTTGTACATCAGCGTACGCGAGGCGTTGGTGGCATCGGTAACAAAACTCTTGCCCCTTGTCAGCCGCCAGATCAGGAAAGTGTCGATCGTGCCGAAGCAAAGATCACCCCTCGCCGCACGCGCCCGCGCACCCTTCACATTGGCGAGCATCCAGGAGAGCTTTGTGCCGGAGAAATAGGGATCGAGGAGCAGACCTGTCTTCTTGGTGAACAGCCGCTCGAGATCCTGCCGTTTTAGATTGTCGCAATAGCTTGCCGTGCGTCGGTCCTGCCAGACGATGGCATTCTGGATCGGCCGACCGGTCTCGCGCTCCCAGACGACGACGGTTTCACGCTGATTGGTAATGCCAAGCGCAGCAATATCCCGAGCCGTGATTCGCGCCTCGCGCAGCGCCATATGAACGGTGGAGACGACCGAATCCCAAATCTCCTCAGGATCGTGCTCCACCCAGCCCGAGCGCGGATAGATCTGAGTGAATTCCTTCTGGCCCTTGCCGGCAACATGCATATCGCCGTCGAAGACGATCGCCCGCGTCGATGTCGTTCCCTGATCGATCGCCAGAACATAACCACCCATGAAAATCCTCCTCAAGCGTATCGATTATGGTGACAAATCAATAGGACACGCCGGCGAACGAGAAAAGCGAATAAAGCGGAATTGCCAGCCTGCCGGCTTTGGGCATAACCTCGCCCGAAACGTTGCAACGCAGCATCGCGATGTCAGGAGAGAGCAGCATGAGCAGATCAGTCGTCGTCACCGGTTCCACCAGCGGCATCGGGCTTGCGATTGCCACGGCCTTCGCCGAAACCGGCGACAACGTCGTCATCAACGGTTTCGGAAATGCCGATGAAATCAAGGCGATCGTCGCGCGGCTTGAATCAGGATCGAAGGGCCGGGCGATCTACCATCCGGCCGACATGACCAAGCCCGCCGAAATCGCCGACCTGATCGAAACCGCCACGAAAACCTTCGGCACCGTCGATGTGCTCGTCAACAATGCCGGCATCCAGCATGTCGAGAAGATCGAGGATTTCCCGATCGAGAAATGGGATCAGATCATCGCCATCAATCTGTCGAGCTCCTTTCACACCATGCGCGCCGCCATTCCGCTGATGAAGGCTAGGAAGCATGGCCGCATCATCAATATCGCCTCAGCGCACGGCCTCGTCGCCTCGCCCTTCAAATCCGCCTATGTCGCGGCAAAGCATGGTATATTAGGCCTGACGAAAACGGCAGCGCTGGAACTTGCCGAGTTCGGCGTGACGGTCAACGCCATCTGCCCCGGCTATGTGCTGACGCCGCTCGTCGAAAAGCAGATACCCGATACCGCCAAGGCGCGCGGCATGACCGAGGAACAGGTGAAGAGCGAGGTCATCCTCAAGGCGCAGCCGACCCGTGAATTCGTCAAGGCCGAGGAGATCGGCGCACTGTCGCTCTACCTCGCCAGCGACGCCGCCCGCCAAGTGACCGGAACCCATATCTCGATTGACGGTGGCTGGACGGCGGCTTAACCATTTGGAAAAAACAACCGGGAATATCATGAACGACAGCATCCGCTTCATCCTCAATGGCGAGGACATCGCCCTCACCGATGTCGGGCCGACCGAGACGCTTCTCGATTTTCTGCGGTTGAAGCGGCGGCTGACAGGCACCAAGGAAGGATGCGCGGAAGGCGATTGCGGCGCCTGCACCGTGCTCGTCGGTCGGCTCGCCGACGGCAAGCTCGCCTATGAATCCGTCAATGCCTGCATCCGTTTCATCGGTTCGCTGCATGCCACCCATGTGGTGACGGTCGAGCATCTGGCCGGCCGCGACGGCGCGCTGCATCCGGTGCAGCAGGCGCTTGTGGATTGTCATGGCTCGCAATGCGGCTTCTGCACGCCGGGCTTCGTCATGTCACTCTACGGCCTTTGGCTGACCACGGAGAAGCCGAGCCGCCGGCAGATCGAAAAAGCCTTGCAAGGCAATCTCTGTCGCTGCACCGGCTATGAGCCAATCGTCAAGGCCGCCGAGCAGGTGAGCCTGATGCGGCCGAGCGCCCTCTTTGACCCCTTGGAGCGGACACGCTCGGAAATCATCGCGCGGCTCTGGGCCATGCAGGCGAGCGGCACCATCCGGATTGGCAAGGACGAAGACCGGCTGATCGTGCCGGCATCGCTCCAGGCACTCGCCGAAATCCTCTCGCAGGAGCCCGACGCAGTCGTGGTCGCCGGCTCGACCGATGTCGGCCTCTGGGTGACCAAGCAGATGCGGCGGCTGAGCCCTGTCGTCTTCATCAACCACCTGAGCGAATTGCAGTCGGTCACCGAGAGCGAGGATGGCATCACCATCGGCGCCGGCGTCAGCTATACCGGCGCCTTTGCGGCGATCTCGAAAAAGATCCCGGCGCTCGGACGGCTGATCGACCGCATCGGCGGCGAACAGGTGCGCAACATGGGCACGATCAGCGGCAATATCGCCAACGGCTCGCCGATCGGCGACAGCCCGCCGCCGTTGATCGCCCTCGGCGCGACCCTGACGCTGCGTTCGGTGGAAGGCCGACGCCGCATGCCGCTCGAAGACTTTTTCATCGCCTATGGCAAGCAGGATCGCAGGCCCGGCGAATTCGTCGAAAGCGTCTTCGTGCCCTACCCCAAGGCAACCAGCCGCTTTGCCGCCTACAAGATCACCAAGCGCCGCGACGAGGACATCACCGCTGTGCTCGGCGCCTTCCTGCTGACGCTCGACGATGCCGAGACGGTCACCGACATCCGCATCGCCTTCGGCGGCATGGCGGCAACCCCGAAGCGCGCCCGCGCCGTGGAAGCCGAACTGATCGGCAAGCCCTGGACGGAAGCGACGCTCGACGCCGCCCGCCCTGCCTTCGACGCCGATTTCCAGCCGCTGACCGACTGGCGCGCCACGGCGGAATACCGCCAACTGACGGCGAAGAATTTGTTGACTCGGTTCTACTTGGAAACGGTGGGCGCACCGGCGGAGCTGAAGCGGTTCGAGGAGGTGGCGTGATGGAAAGAGCAATCTTCAGCCTGATCTCCACGACCCAGCCGCAAGCTTCGATGGGAACAGCCGCGATCTCCTCCCCTCCCTCATTCCTGTCCTCGGGCTTGACCCGAGGGATGTCACAGGAATCCAGTGCGCCCAAGTCCTTGGGCGCGGGAGACCCTACCTTACCGTCATATGAGTCATTCACCACGCCGACGCGCGGTGGCTGGATTCCTGTGACAAGCACAGGAATGAGGGAGTATGAGGCAACGATACTCCCCTTCGTCGCACTCGAAGGGATGCACTAATGGACAAGTCCACCTTCGAAGACCCCAAAGCCATCATCTCCGGCCCGATGCACGGCTCGCAGCGTCATGATTCCGCGCACAAACACGTCACCGGAACAGCCGATTATATCGACGACATCCCCGAACCCGCAGGTCTCCTGCACGGCGCCCTCGGCCTCTCCGATCGGGCGCATGCCGAAATCCTCAGCATCGACCTGTCCGAAGTCGCCGCCTCTCCAGGCGTCGTCTGGGTCTTCACCGGCAAGGACGTGCCCGGTGTCAACGATACAAGCTCCAACGGCAGCCACGACGAGCCGCTGCTCGCCGAATCTTTGGTTCAGTTCCACGGCCAACCGATCTTTGCCGTCATCGCCGAAACGCGCGATGCCGCCCGCCGCGCCGCACGGCTGGCGAAGGTCGACTATCGCGACCTGCCGCACTGGAGCGATATCGACGGCGCGCTTGCCAATGGCAGCCCGCTGGTCATCACCCCGATGACGCTCCATCGCGGCGAGCCGGAAACGGAAATGCCGAATGCTCCCAAGCGGTTGAAAGGCCAGATGCGCATTGGCGGACAGGAGCATTTCTATCTCGAAGGCCATATCGCCGTGGCCATCCCCGGCGAGGACGACGAGGTCACCGTCTGGTCCTCGACGCAGCATCCAAGCGAAATCCAGCATATCGTCGGCCATGTGCTCGATATCCCCTCCAACGCCGTCACCGTCAACGTGCGCCGCATGGGCGGCGGCTTCGGCGGCAAGGAAACCCAGGGCAACCAGTTCGCCGCGCTTGCAGCGATCGCCGCCAAGAAGCTCGGCCGCGCCATCAAATTCCGTCCCGACCGCGACGAGGATATGAGCGCCACCGGCAAGCGCCATGATTTCCTCGTCGATTACGAAGTGGGCTTCGATACCGAGGGCCGCATCCACGCGGTCGACGCGACTTACGCCGCGCGTTGCGGCTTCTCATCGGATCTCTCTGGGCCGGTGACAGACCGCGCCCTCTTTCATGCCGATTCCAGCTATTTCTACCCGCATGTGAACCTGGTTTCGAAACCATTGAAGACGCACACCGTCTCCAACACCGCCTTCCGCGGCTTCGGTGGGCCGCAGGGCATGCTCGGCGCCGAACGCGTCATCGAGGAGATCGCCTACGCCCTCGGCAAGGACCCGCTC
Organism: Rhizobium chutanense; assembly: GCF_002531935.1. GTDB lineage: Bacteria > Pseudomonadota > Alphaproteobacteria > Rhizobiales > Rhizobiaceae > Rhizobium > Rhizobium chutanense. The sequence continues at coordinate 463,256 of NZ_NWSV01000002.1, forward strand.
GATATCCGCAAGCTGAATTTCTATGGCCAGCCGGGTTCCGGGCGCACGCTCACGCCTTACCATCAGGAGGTCGAGGACAATATCATCGCCCGTGTCGTCGACGAACTGGAAGAAACCGCGGAATACCGGGCGCGGCGCAATGCCATCATCGCCTTCAACCGCGACAACCGTTACATCAGAAAGGGCATTGCCCTGACGCCGGTCAAATTCGGCATCTCCTTCACGATGACCGCCTTCAACCAGGCCGGTGCCCTCGTCCATATCTATCAGGACGGCTCGATCCACCTGAACCATGGCGGCACCGAAATGGGCCAGGGCCTCTACATCAAGGTGGCGCAGGTGCTGGCCGACAGCTTCCAGGTCGACATCGACCGGGTGAAGATCACCGCAACGACGACCGCCAAGGTGCCGAACACCTCGGCCACCGCCGCCTCATCCGGCTCGGACCTGAACGGCATGGCAGCCTATGACGCCGCCCGCCAGATCAAGGAACGGCTGGTGGCCTTTGCCGCCGAGAAATGGGATGTGGCGCCTTCCGAGATCGTCTTCCTGCCGAACCGCGTGCGCGTCGGCGAAAGCGAGATCCCGTTCCCCGATTTCATCAAGCAGGCCTATTTCGCCCGCGTCCAGCTTTCCGCCGCCGGCTTCTACAAGACACCGAAGATCCACTGGGACCGTAAGGCCGGCCGCGGAACACCCTTCTACTATTTCGCCTATGGCGCCGCCTGCACCGAAGTCTCGATCGATACGCTGACCGGCGAATATCTGATCGACCGCACCGACATCCTCCACGATGTCGGCCGCTCGCTGAACCCGGCAATCGACCTTGGCCAGGTCGAGGGCGCTTTCGTCCAGGGCATGGGCTGGTTGACGACGGAAGAACTCTGGTGGGACGACAAGGGCCGACTGCGCACCCATGCCCCCTCGACCTACAAGATCCCGCTCGCCTCCGACCGCCCGAAGATCTTCAACGTCCGCCTGGCCGAATGGTCGGAGAACACCGAGGCCACCATCGGCCGCTCCAAGGCCGTCGGCGAACCGCCCTTCATGCTGGCAATCTCGGTGCTCGAAGCGCTGTCAATGGCGGTGGCGAGTGTGGCGGATTACAAGGCGTGCCCGAGGCTCGATGCGCCGGCGACGCCGGAACGAGTGTTGATGGCAGTGGAGCGGATGAAACGGGTGTAGGATGAAAAGGCGACCGGCTCGTTTGTCGCTTGAGCAGGACCGGCAGAGCGGGCGGCACCCCCCTCTGTCCTGCCGGACATCTCCCCCACAAGGGGGGAGATCGGCTGGGGGTGACGGCTTCCCCAAACAACTCAGCGACTGCTCCTCTTCCAACGAGACGGAAAGGGAACGATGGTCTGACTTCTTGCCAATCTCCCCCCTTGTGGGGGTCCGAAGGACGGGTCGAGACCCGCGGCTCGACCCCGGGTCCGGCAGGACAGAGGGGGGTATCCCGCGTACGGGCCTATCGGCCGCTCTCCCATGACCAACCTCCCCACCTTCCTCACCGCTCACCCCGACAGCATCCTCGTTGACATCACCGGCACCCAAGGCTCCACCCCACGCGAAGCTGGCGCCTTCATGCTCGTCTCGCCAACTGCCCTATGGGGTACCATCGGCGGCGGCCAGTTCGAGTTCATGGCGATCGCAAATGCGCGGGAAATGCTGGCGGGGACCGGCGGGGCGCTTACCATGGACATCCCGCTCGGCCCCGAAATCGGCCAGTGCTGCGGCGGGCGCACGCAGTTGCGGTTTCGGCGGTTGACGCAGACGCTGAAGGATGATCTCGAGGCAAGGCTTGCCGGCGAGATCGAGCGTCTGCCCGAAGTCTATCTCTTCGGAGCCGGCCATGTCGGCCGGGCGCTGGCGGCAGCTCTTGCGCCGCTACCCCTATCGGTGACGGTCGTCGAGACCCGGCAGGAGGAACTCGCCAATCTGCCTGATGAAACCAAGACCCGGCTGGTGCCAATGCCGGAAGCGCTGGTAAAGGATATTCCATCCGGCGGCGCAGTCGTCATCCTGACACACGACCATGCGCTTGATTTTCTTATCGCCCGCGAAGCGCTTGAGAGAACCGATATTGCCTATACCGGCATGATCGGCTCATCGACCAAGCGCGCCACCTTCGCAAGCTGGCTTTCCCGTGAAGGCGGTGGAGAGCGGGGCTGGATGGAGCGGCTGACGCTGCCGATCGGCGGCTCGATGGTCAGGGACAAGCGTCCCGAGGTCATCGCCGCCATGACCGCCGCCGAGATCCTGACGGCACTTGCGGCCTACCGCATGCGCTCGTCCTCGCAATAGGGATCGCGTCCGTCGAGAAAACCGAGGTCGCGTTTGACGCGATCCGGCATGGCATTGAGGTCAAGCCGGGGTAGACGGCAGAAGCGGTTGATAGTGCCGGCCAGCCGGGCGGCAAGACGCTGGAAAACGCCGCCACTCCGCGGCAATCGGTTCTCTTCGGCAACATGGCAATCCATGACATCACCTCATCCGTTTGTGGTATGAGTTGCAGTCTGCCGCCAAAAATGCTGCAATTCCAATCGAACGACCGTCTGCCTGCATCAAGAGAACTTATCCATGAAACTGTCGAAACAATTCCCGCTGAATGCGCTGCGCGTCTTCGAGACCGCCGCCCGGCTCGGCAGTTTCACCAAGGCGGGCGACGAGCTCGGCATGACGCAGACGGCCGTCAGCTACCAGATCAAGCTCTTGGAGGAGAATGTCGGCGAGCCGCTCTTCCTGCGCCGCCCCCGCCAGATCGTGCTGACGGAGACCGGCGAACGGCTGGCGCCGAAGGTGACCGAAGCCTTCGCCATGCTGCATGACGCGATGGCGACGGCGCGTGACAGTGTCGAAGGTACGCTCGCGATCAGTTCGACCCACACCTTCGCCTCGAAATGGCTGGCGCCGCGTCTCGGCTCCTTCCACCTGAAGCATCCGGCGATCGCGGTGCGCTTCCAAGCAACCGCGGACATCATCGACTTTACCCGCGAACAGATCGACGTCGGCATCCGTTGGGGCGACGGCAACTGGCCCGGGCTGGTGCTGCACCGGCTGATGGGCCTGGAATTCACGCCGATGCTGAGCCCGAAGCTGGCGGAATCGGCAGGCGGCATCAAGGAGCCGCGCGATCTCCTGAAGTTCGATCTCTTCGATGCCGGCGACATCTGGTGGAAACAATGGTTCGAGGCGGCCGGGGTCACGGAAACGGATCTCGACCGGCGCCCGCGTAACCAGCTCGGCTCCCAGGCCGTGGAAGCCGATGCGGCGATGGCCGGCCACGGCGTCGCCATCCTCAATCCGGCTTTCTATGCGGGCGAGATCGCGCTCGGCCGGCTCTATCAGCCCTTCGAGCTGACCCGCAGCGACGGCAAGGCCTATTGGCTCGTCTATCCTGAAAATCGCCGCAACGTGCCGAAGATCAAGGCCTTCCGCAACTGGATCCTCGAAGAGATGAAGGCGGCCGGGCATTAAAGCCGCGGACATCAGGCCCGGCTCGCATGCCGGGCCTTTCCGTGCTCAGACATCAATATCCCATCTCCGGCGCATAAAAACAGCGCGGCGTGTCCTCGTTCGGGAACAGACAGAGATGATAGTCGTTGTCGCCCGATTGCATCGCCTTCGTCATCGGCAGCAGGAAAACGTGAGCATGCGTGACCAGCCGGTGGTCGCCCGGCAGCAAGGTTACACGATATCCACCCGGCGTCACCGCCACGCTTTTCGAAGGGATCATCTGGCAATCGCCATTATGACTGTCGCCATTGCAACAATAGGGGTCGTAACTCCACCCCGTGGGTGCGTCGTGAGCCGTGGCCAGCGACGCATACGCAATCATCACACACGTCAGAATACTGCGCATGGCATCTTCTCCGTCGATGAATGCGCCGCCGACGATCTAATGGTTTTTATTTATTCCGGCGGCCTGCAACATAACTGTAATCGAGGCATCTCAGTTTCAAGATCCGCTGAATTAGCAGATCGAGCATAAGCCGGGGATAATGCACAGCCTTCTCGGCAGCTTTTAGGCACGCAACAACAGATCGGCGGTCCGGCCACGATCGACAGCTTTGACGAAACTCAATCTCCTCTTCCCTCCCCGCCAAAATTTCCGCAATGTCACGAGTCGGAGGAAGACAAGGGGAACTCGATGTATGAATATGCCATAGCATGGGAATGGCTCGCCTTCGCGGCGCGCTGGTTCCATGTCGTTACCGCGATCGCCTGGATCGGATCGTCCTTCTATTTCATCGCGCTCGATCTCGGATTGGTCAAACGCCCGCATCTGCCGCGCGGCGCCTATGGCGAGGAATGGCAGGTCCATGGCGGCGGCTTCTATCATATCCAGAAATACCTGGTGGCGCCCGCACAAATGCCGGAACACCTGACCTGGTTCAAATACGAGAGCTATTTCACCTGGATCTCCGGCTTTCTGATGCTCTGCATCGTCTATTACGGCGGCGCCGACCTCTTCCTCATCGACCGGCATGTGCTCGATATCAGTCCGCCGGTGGCGATCCTGATCTCGCTGGCATCGCTCGTTTTCGGCTGGATCGTCTACGACCTGCTCTGCAAATCCCCGCTTGGGCGCAACACCTGGGGGCTGATGGCGGTGCTCTATGTCGTGCTCGTCTTCATGGCCTGGGGTTATACGCAGCTTTTCACCGGCCGCGCCGCCTTCCTGCATCTCGGCGCCTTCACCGCGACGATCATGTCGGCCAACGTCTTCATGATCATCATCCCGAACCAGAAGATCGTCGTTGCCGATCTGATTGCCGGCCGCACGCCCGATCCGAAATACGGACAGATCGCCAAGCAGCGTTCGCTGCACAACAACTACCTGACCCTGCCCGTCATTTTCTTCATGCTGTCGAACCATTATCCGCTGGCCTTCGGCACCGCATTCAACTGGGTGATCGCCGCTCTGGTCTTCCTGATGGGCGTCACCATCCGCCACTGGTTCAACACCACCCATGCCAGGAAAGGCCGGCCGACCTGGACCTGGATCGTCACCGTCATCCTCTTCATCCTGATCATGTGGCTGTCGACCGTGCCGAAGCAGCTGACCGGCGAAACCGATGCGGCGGCGGTCGCGCCCGCCTTCCAGCAATTCGCCGGCGATCCGCATTTTCCCGCCGTCAAGCAACTGGTCTCGACGCGCTGCTCCATGTGCCATGCGGCCGAGCCCGCCTATGAGGGCATCGTGCGGCCGCCGAAGGGCGTGATGCTGGAAAACGACGCTGATATCGCCGCCCATGCCCGAGAAATCTATATACAGGCAGGCCGCAGCCATGCCATGCCGCCCGGCAATATCACCGATATCACCCCCGACGAACGCAAACTGCTCGTCGCATGGTTCGAAAGCGCAGCCGAAGGCAGGAAACAATGACGACGACACTTCTCCGCGGCCGCCTGCTGTCTTTCCATCGCGCGCCGCTGAGTCTGACCGACAGCCAGAGCTATCTCTACGAGGAGGACGGCGGCCTGCTGATCGAGGACGGGCTGATCGCGGCGGTCGGCGCCTATGCCGACGTCAAGGCGAAGGCAGCCGCTGACGTGGCCGAGATCGACCACCGCCCGCATCTGATCCTGCCCGGCTTCATCGACATGCATCTGCATTTTCCGCAGATGCAGGTGATCGCCTCCTATGCCGCAAACCTGCTCGAGTGGCTGAACACCTATACTTTTCCCGAGGAATGCCGCTTCGTCGAAAGCGCCCATGCTGAAAGGATCGCCACGCATTTCTACGACGAACTGATTCGCCACGGCACGACGACGGCGGTCGCCTATTGCTCTGTGCACAAGACCTCGGCCGACGCCTTCTTCGCCGAGGCGATGAAGCGCAACATGCGCATGGTCGGCGGCAAGGTGATGATGGACCGCAACGCCCCGCAGGGTCTGCTCGACACGCCGGAGATGGGTTATGACGAGACCCGCCAGGTGATCGCGGACTGGCACGGCAAGGGCCGCAACCATGTCGCCATCACCCCACGCTTCGCCATCACCTCGACGCCGGCGCAGATGGAAGCGACAGCAGCGCTCGCCCGCGAATTTCCCGACCTGCACATTCAGACGCATCTTTCGGAAAATCACGACGAGATCAAATTCACCTGCGAGCTCTATCCCGACGCGATCGACTATACCGACATCTACGCCCGCTACGGCCTGCTCGGGCCGAAAAGCCTCTTCGGCCATGCGATCCATCTCTCCGAGCGCGAAGCCGATGTCATGAGCGAGACGGGCTCCGTCGCCGTCCACTGCCCGACATCGAACCTCTTCCTCGGCTCCGGCCTGTTTCCGCTGAAGGCGCTCTCGCGCCGCGAAAATCCGGTGCGCATCGGCGTCGCAACCGACATCGGCGGCGGCTCCAGCTATTCGATGCTGAGGACGATGGACGAGGCCTACAAGATCCAGCAGTTGCTCGGCGAACGGCTGAACCCGCTGGAAAGCTATTACCTGATGACGCGCGGCAATGCCGAGGCCCTGTCGCTGGCCGACCGGATCGGCACGCTGGACCCCGGCACCGAAGCCGATCTCGTCGTCCTCGACGCCGCCGCGACCCCGGCCATGGCGCTGAAGATGGAGGTGGTGAAGACGCTGCCCGAGGAACTCTTCCTCCTGCAGACGATGGGCGACGATCGGGCGATCGCCGAGACCTATGTGGCGGGCGTCGCTTTGAAAAAGACCCTTTAGGCAAACTTGCAAAAATCCACCGATCTTCCCATAGTTCCACAAGGAGAAAAACTATGGACCTGACCGTTTCCTTACCGGATGAATTGGCGAGTTACATCAAGAGAAAGGTCGCTTCCGGCGGTTACAGCTCTTCGAGCGACGTCGTGAGCGAAGCCCTGCGGCTGCTTGAAGAGCGCGATAGCGCCAAAGCCCGCGAGGTCGAACGGCTGCGGGATGCATGGCACGAAGGAATACAGAGCGGAGATTTCGCTCCTTTGGATATCGATGCTGTAAAGGCCGAAGGACGCCGGCGGTTTGCCGCCTCCAAAGCTTGATCGATGGCCGCAGTTTTTATTCGAGCCGAGCCCGCTCGGACATGCTGGATATCTGGTTGTGGATCGCCGGCAGCAGCGGCCAGACAATGGCCGATACCATCATCGCCCGTATCGAAAAGCGCATTTCCTCTTTGAGCCGGCACCCGCAAATGGGTCCGAAACGACCGGAGATTGCTGAGGACGCCCGGGTGTTGGTGGTCGAAAGGTGGCTCGTGCTCTATTCTTTTGATAGCGAAGACGTTCGCATTGTGCGCGTCATGGATGGAGCGAGCGACCTGCGCGATATTCCGTGGGAAGAATAACCATTCGCGACATCGCTATCGGCAAGCTCCCCCGCAATTTCTCATAACGTCCTTCCTCATTCCATGTTACGGCGATAGCCGCATTCCGATGTGAAGGTTCCATTCATGGCCACTCCGCTCACCATCGCCGATCTGAAAGAGCTCGCGCACCGCCGCGTGCCGAAGATGTTTTTCGACTATGCGGATTCAGGCGCCTGGACGGAATCCACCTATCGGGCAAATGAGAGCGATTTCAGCCGGATCAAGCTGCGCCAGCGGGTGCTGGTCGACATGACCGACCGCACGCTGGAAACGACGATGATCGGCCAGAACGTGTCGATGCCGGTGGCTCTCGCCCCGACCGGCCTGACCGGCATGCAGCATGCCGATGGCGAGATGCTGGCGGCGCGTGCGGCGGAAGAATTCGGCGTCCCGTTTACGCTGTCGACGATGAGCATCTGCTCGATCGAGGATGTCGCTTCGGTGACGACGCGCCCCTTCTGGTTCCAGCTCTATGTGATGCGAGACAAGGATTTCGTCCTCGGACTGATCAACCGCGCCAAGGCGGCGAAATGCTCGGCACTGGTGCTGACGGCCGATCTGCAGATCCTCGGCCAGCGCCACAAGGACCTGCGCAACGGCCTGTCGGCGCCGCCGAAGTTCACGCCGAAACATGTCTGGCAGATGGCGACCCGGCCCTTCTGGTGCCTGGATATGCTGCAGACCAAACGCCGCAGCTTCGGCAATATCGTCGGTCATGCGAAAAATGTCTCCAGTATCGCCTCGCTCGCCGCATGGACCCACGAGCAGTTCGACCCGCGGCTCTCCTGGGCCGATGTCGCCTGGATCAAGGAGCAATGGGGCGGCCCGCTGATCATCAAGGGCATCCTCGATCCGGAGGATGCGAGGGCCGCCGCCGACACCGGCGCCGATGCGATCGTCGTCTCGAACCATGGCGGCCGCCAGCTTGACGGCGCCCCCTCCTCGATCAGCATGTTGCCTGCGATCGTCGACGCCGTCGGCGACCGCATCGAAGTCCATCTCGACGGCGGCATCCGCTCCGGCCAGGATGTGCTGAAGGCCGTGGCGCTCGGCGCCAAGGGCACCTATATCGGCCGCCCCTTCCTCTACGGCCTCGGCGCCATGGGCGAGCAAGGCGTCACTCTGGCGCTCGACATTATCCGCAAGGAGATGGACATCACCATGGCGCTTTGCGGCAAGCGCGACATCAAGGACGTGAACGCGTCGATCATATCCGGGGTGAGACCGGCAGAAATCGGCGCTGGCTGAACGCCCGCTTGCATCAACGGCATGCGGCTCAGCACAGCGGCTGGCGGTCGCCCGCATAGATCAGAAGGACCGCGAAAATCACCAGACAGATGGCGAGCGCAAAACGCTGCCGCCAGACGATACGACGCGATCCGGCAATCCGCCGATCGAGCCCACGCGGCGCCCCGTCAGGCTTGCGAAGCTGCATCCGCAACAGCAAGTCGTCGATGGCGGCAAGACCGGCAGCCTCGGTCTGATGGCTCGACGCGAGGCGAAACAACAGCGCATCGAAGAGAAGATGGACCGTCAGCGCAAAGACGATCACGCAGAAAACGAGCATCAACAGCCAGCCGAGCGACGGAGCCAAACCTCGATATCCCCCCACAGTCAGCGGCAACAGCGCTGTCAGCCCGCAGAAGATCGCATTGCGGCCGAGATGTCGTGCCGCCGCCGAGGCCGCGCCGTTCCACTGCGTCATCGCAAGCCCTCCGTCACGGCATGGATAGTTTCCGCGGGCAGATGAACGCGCCGCCCCGCCCGTTCGATCAGCCGCAAGGCTTCGGCTGGATCTTGGCAACGTCGGCTGATGAGCAGCCAACGCACGATGACGCCGGCGCTGCGCTGGAAGCCCAACGCACAGCAGACGAGAACCGGTCCCTGCTGGCGCGCAGCCTCGATGAGGTTCGCCGCGGCAAGCGTCTGGATCTGGTCGAGGGCTATAAGGTCAAGGGTCGGGAAGCTGCACCAGCGGGTTGACGTTCCGCTTGGGCGCTGAAGCTCGCCGGTCATGTCGATCACCGCGGCAAAACGGTCGGCCTCCTGGCGGCGCGGAAAACGACCGAGATGGACGCCGTCGGCAATCGCCACCGATGCCGGCATTCTCCGGGTCCAGAGCCAGATGTTGATGTGAGCGCCGAGCCGGTAGGGTGCCAGCAGCCAGCGGCTGGCAAGCGTGGTCCGGCCATCGACGCGTTTCTGGAAGATTTGCGGGCCGGCGCCGAAATATCCGAGCGCAACGATCGCCAGCGCAACAGCCGGCCAGAGCAACAGCAGCGCTAAGGCCGACAGCGGAATGCAGAGCGCTGCAAGGCCGAGAAATGCGACGGCGCCGCAGAAATAATAGAGGCCGAGACGGCGCGACTTCGGATCGCCGCTCATCGCAAAATTCGCAAGAGGCGAACCCGCATCGCGCGGAAATAGCCAGGCGGCAAACAGGCCGAGCAGCATGCCGGTCGGTATGTCCATGATCTGATGCTGCCACGTGGTCAGCACCGAGGCACCGATCAGGAAGCACCAGACGTGCCAGAGAAGCCGTGCCCTCTTCGGCAGCCGGCCGCGCAGATGGTCCCAGATCACCACCAGCAGCGCGATATGCAGCGACGGCGCCTGGTTGAACGGCTTGTCGAAGCCGCCGAGCACGGCGAACATGAAACCGGGCAGGCCGCTCGTTGCCGGCCGCACGAAGGTCGCTTCTAGCGGAAACGCGATAAAGCAGGCGACCGCGATCAACTGGATCGTCAGATAGCGTCTCGCCAGCCTATCGACATCGGGCGGCGTCGTATTGACGAACAGACAGAGCCCGTAGAACAGATTGATCGACCAATAGGGAATGATCGTCCATCCTAAGAACGGAATGGCGCTTTCCCAAGCGAAGGCGATGTTCGGCACATGAGCGCGTTGCGACGCCAGCCAGTTGGCGCCGCCATAGGTCAGATAGAAGAACGGCGCCAGAAAGGCGAGCCAGAGCGCCGCCCGCTTCAGGACCGGCGCTGCCTGCGAAAAAGTGAAACGTGCCTGCCCCAAGGCTTTGCCCTCAAACTCGCTCCGCCAGCGAGACGGTGAAAATACCCCACTGGTCGATGCGCTGTTCGATCTTGCGGAAACCGGCAGCGGCGACCAGCTGATCCATTTCTTCTTGCGTGCGCCGCCGCATCACCCACGCCTGGCCGCCGCGGTGGGAGGTGAGCGCGCGGGCGATCATCTCCAATTGCGGATGCCATGGCTGGTTGGTGTAGACGAGCAGCCCGCCGGGCTGCATCGCCCGAGCGATCCCATCGAGCGAAGCGGCGATCATCGCATTGTCGGAAAACAGCTCGTAAAGGCCGGAGACGATCGCGAGATCCGGAGCCGGCGTGATGGCCGCCAGCCCCTCGCCGTCAAAGGCATCCTGCTGGCGGAAACTGACGAAATCACCCAGTCCACGCGCGGCGATGCTCTTGCTGCCGGCGTCGACATTGATCGCGGAATAATCCTGCAGCCGAGCGCTATCAGGACGCACAGCAGCCGTTTCGATCGCATCGAGGACATAACGGCCGTGCCCGGCGGCGATGTCGAGCATACGCGTACTGCGCCCAGCAGCTCTCAGGCGCTGCAGCGCGTGATCGATGAGCTCCTGCAGATGAAGTTTACGCTGCCTGATGCCGCGCCAGCCGATCGCCTCGAGGAACACCTTGTCGATCAACCGCCCGCCGGGCCCGAGCCCGCGCGGCTTGTTCTCGTAGACGTAATCGAGCGTCGAGCCGGAATCGAAACCGGTCTTGACCCCGGTCCTTATACCTTCGGACGCCAGCGCGCCGAGCCTGATGTTAAGGCGGCTGAGCGCCCAGTAGATGCCGCGTGGGGATGTGGCATCTATTGGGCTGGCCAGCCGGTCGGCCTCGTCCTTGGTATAGCCCTGGATATGGGCGGTGCGCAGCTCGGCAGGCGCCCGGGGCTCGGCGAAACGGGCATCGATAAAACGGCGGATCTCGGCGAGAGCAATCGCGCGGTCCCTTTCGCCAAGCGTGTCATGGTAGAAGCCGGCAAGCACATGCCGTTCCTTGATGCGGCTGCCGAGGTTTTCGTAAAACCGGTGCTGCGGCGCGTGCCGCACCACCCAGTCGCTGCCGGAGATCAGCAGCTGCGTCGGCACGGTGATGGCGCGGGCGTCGTCGACGACGCGGGCGGCCGCCTCATAGAGCTGCACCAGAATGTTGGAGGCAATCGGCCTCGTGATTAATGGGTCGGTTTCGAACGAGGCGATGCGCTCGGGATCATGCGTCAAGAACCTCGCCTTGACATAGGAATTGACGAAGAACGTCCCCTTGAGCTTTTCCCACAGCGCAATGCCTTCTTTGGCAAAAGGCACGTAGAGCTTGACGCTGAAGGCCGGTGAGGCCAGCACGAGCGCGCGGATCGGCGGTGCATAGTCGTGCACCCAGGTGCTGGCCAGTACCGCGCCGACGCTCTGCGCAATGACGGCGATGTTTTCGACTGGAGTCCCGCTTGTCTCGCTGACATGGCGGACGAAGCAATCGAGATCACGCGCCGAGGCCGCGAAGGATGGCGAATAGCCGCGCTCTCCCGGTGAACGCCCGTGGCCGCGTGCGTCCCAGGCGTAGAAGGCAAAATCATCGAGGCCGAGTTCGGTGGCGAGATGGGCGACGCGTCCGCTATGCTCGTGGCCACGATGGAGAAGAATGATGGCGCCCTTCGGCGAAGCGCCCACCGCAGGCCACGTCCGATAAAACAGTCGAGTGCCGTCATGCGATGCGAATTCGGATTCATGCATGGGTCTGGTCGTCGAGGACGGTTGCCCGCTATCGGCAGTCTGCAGCACGGTCGTCTCCCATTCTGATCGGTGGATAGGTTGCATCCATTGGCGGCAACAGTGAGTTGCTTTCATTGCAAAAGTCTAGCGGCAAATGATAAGTCCTTTGGGGGAGCCGATATGAAGTGCGGGCTTTCCCACAGCTACGAAGATCCGCACTGCCCGAGCCGGGATAGACTGTTCAAATGCCGTAAAAATTCCACTGAGGTCGCATGTCTGTTTATCAATTGAAGTCCCGGTTTCAGAATATTCTTCGCCCTCTGGTGCGCTCGCTTGCGGCACGAGGCGTCACCGCCAATCAGGTGACGTCAGTTGCCGCCGTCGTCTCGGTCGCACTGGGGCTTTTTCTAAGCGTCGCGCCCCTCCCGCATTGGTTCCTGCTGGTGCCTGTGTGGTTTCTCCTGCGCATGGGCCTTAATGCCATTGACGGCATGCTCGCGCGCGAACACGGGCAGAAGAGCATTTTGGGCGCCTATCTGAACGAGATCGGTGATGTCGTCTCGGACGCCGCCCTGTATTTGCCGTTTGCGTTCATCGATCCGAACGATCTGATGCCGGTAATGGCTGTCATATTCCTCTCGGCACTGACGGAATTTGCCGGCGTCCTGGGTCAAACGGTCGGTGCAAGCCGGCGTTACGACGGGCCGCTCGGCAAGAGCGACCGTGCAGTGCTTTTCGGCGCGCTCGGCATCTTTGTCGCCGTTGGCGGTACGTTTGCCGCATGGACCTCATGGCTTTGGGCGGGGGTGGCCCTGCTTCTCGTATGGACCGCCATCAACCGTATCAGCGCCGGTATTCGCGAGTCGCAAACGGCCGCCCGATAGAAAGCGCAGAGCCGATCGGCCGTCGGTTCTTCCAGCGGCAATCTATTCCGGAAACCGTGTTGAACGCTGCTTCTTACGAGTTGCTTGGCAAGCGCTTCTTCCAAGCTACCTTCCTCCTCACGACATGTTAAACACTGGCTGTATTTTTTGCTGCTCTCCTTGAAAGCACAAAAGCGGTGCTTTATGTTTTACTCATGGCAAATATGAGCAAGACACAGCATCCATCGCAGTTGAGCTACGTGCTGGCGCCGGATGATCATGCCCGCCAGGCGCTTGATGACACCATCGCCGCCTATCGCAGAATGCTCGACATCCTGGGCGGGCTCATTCACGACAGGGCGGGCGCCAATCTCGTCGTCCTGCATGAGCTTGCCTATGAAACCGTGCGCGAACAAACGGGCCTGCCGGCACGGCTGGTCACACTCGGCCTTCGCGATTTCGCCGCCAATCGCGGCGTGATCGCCGATCCTCCGCTTCTGCCGCTCGACGATAAGCTCTTCGCCATCAAAGGCCCCTCGGATCTGACGATCGCCACCGTGCAAGGACGTGTTGCCGTGCCCTTCGATGTCGGGGGCTATTCCAAGGGATGGGAGAGTATTTTTCCGGCCTATCTTGTTGCCGGACACAATCATTACGAGATTCACATCGGCGTCACGCCGAATTCCGCTCGGATGGAGGAAAACATGACGAATGAAGGCATTCTTTCCCGGATGGGCCGCCTGATCGCGGGTATCGCCAATGCCGCGGTCGACAAGGCGGAAGGCGTCAACAAGATCGCCGTCATCGAACAGGCGATCCGCGAGATCGACGCGGCGGCTGATGAGGCCCGTACCGATCTCGGCAAGGCGCGCGCCGAGGAATATCGCATCCAGAGCCGCAGGGACGAGATCGTTGGAGATATGAACGCGCTCGACGGAAAGATTCGCCTCGCCGTCTCTTCCGGGCGCGATGATCTGGCAAAGGCCGGCGTCGCCCGCCAGATCGATCTCGAATCCCAGATCGCCGCGCTCGACAAGGCGCTGGCCGATGCCAGGCAACAGCTGGACGAAGGCCAGAAAGCCCTGCAGGCCGTGCTCGCCACGCGCCGCGAGGCCGACGCCCGCCTTGCCGATTTCAAGCGCAGCATCGCCAGGCATCCCGAGGACGCCGCACCCGGTCACAGCCGCCCCGCGCCGGGCGCCGATGCTGCCCGGGCGGCGGCGGCGGTGTCGCGGCTGACCGGTGTTCCATCTGGCGACCATACTAGTAGTTCCGAACTCGACGAACTCGACCGGCTGCACCGCGAACAGGCGATTGAAGCGCGCCTCGCGCGCTTCAAGGCGGATAACCGGTAACGCCGATGGCACTTCTCTTCGCCCCCGAATGTGCCCCCTTCGCCATCGCCGCCGCCGTGCTCGCAGGCCTGACCGCGATCGAAATGCTTGCGACCGTCATGGGTTTTTCGATCATGGAATTTCTGGGAAAACCGGATTTCCATGGCCATGACGGGTTTTCGGGCTATCTGTCCTGGCTCAATGTCGGCGGCGTTCCCCTGCTCATCCTCATCATGCTGGCGCTCGGCTTCTTCGCCATGACGGGCTTTGCCATACAGGCCGTCGCCAACGCCTTCTGGGCGCCGCTTCCCCCCGCCGTCGCCGCCATTCCCGCCATCCTGGTCGCCGTCCCCATGGTCAGGGCGTCGAGCAGAACCGTGGCGCGGCTCGTGCCGCACGACGAGACTTATGCCGTCGATCTCGACACGTTGATCGGCCGGACCGCCGAAGTATCGCTTGGCCCACTCGATCAGGGACTGCCTGGGCGCGTTCGCGTCAAGGACCAGCACGGAAACTGGCACGTGCTGAGAGCCAAGGCCGCCAGGGATCAGGAGCCTCTCAAGGTCGGCACCGAGGTTCTCCTCGTCGATCGCACGGCAGATGTATTTATCGCCATTCCCGCACTGGCGGACCCCGCCGCAGCGGACAATCAATCTTTCAGGGAGCAGCCATGATGTATGACATTATTCTACCGGCCGGCATTGGCATCGTCCTCATTTTCGGCATCGGTTTTGTTCTCGCCTCGCTCTATACGCGCTCCAGCCGCGACGAGGCCTATGTGCGCACCGGCCTCGGCGGGCAGAAGGTCGTGCTCGACGGCGGCTCCGTCGTCCTGCCGATCTTCCACTCGATCGCCAGGGTCAATCTGAAGACGCTGCGCCTCGAGGTGCGCCGCGGCGAAGGCGACGCGCTCATCACCAAGGACCGCATGCGCGTCGATATCGGCGCCGAGTTCTATGTGCGCGTCAAACCCGATGCCTCCTCGATTGCGCTGGCCGCCCAGACGCTCGGCAACCGGACCAATGATGCCGAGGCGCTTCGCATCCTGATCGAAGCGAAATTCGTCGACGGCCTTCGCTCGGTGGCCGCAACGATGAACCTCGACGCGCTGCAGGAGCAGCGCATGGATTTCGTCAAGGCCGTCCAGGAAGCTGTCGGCGCCGATCTTCAGTCGAACGGTCTCGAGCTCGAATCCGTATCGCTGACGCGTCTCGACCAGACCGATATCAAGCATTTCAACGCCAACAACTTCTTCGATGCGCAGGGTCTCGCCGCATTGACCCGCATCACCGAGGGCCGCAAGAAGGAGCGCAACGAGATCGTTCGCGATACCGAAGTCGCCATCGCCCAGAAGGATCTCGAGGCCCGCCAGCAATCGCTGACCATCGAGCGGACCAAGCGGGAAGCCGAACTCAGCCAGGAACGCGACATCGCCAACAAATCCGCAGCGACGCGCGCCGAAACCGCCCAGCAGGAGCAGGCGGCAAAGCGCGCCGAGGAAGAAGCCCGCATCGCTTCCGAACAGGCGATCGCCGAACGCGAGGCAGCCGCCAAACAGGCCCGCGAAAGCGCCAACATCGATTCCGCCCGCGCCGTACAGCAGCGTGACACCGAAGCCAAACGCGACCTGCAGATCGTGGCGCAGGAAAGCGCCATCGCCGTTGCCAATAAGAGCCGCGAGGAATCCGAAGCGAAGGCGACTGCGGAAGCGGCCCGCGCGCTGGCGATCGCGGCGGAGGAAAAGGTCGGCACAGCCAAGGCGATCGAGATCGCCGAACGCGAGAGGCAGATTGCGGTGATCGATGCGCGCAAGAAAGCCGAGACGGAAGCGACCGCCGTCACCGTCGGCGCCGAGGCTGAAAAACAGGCGGCAAGCGACCAGGCCGAGGCCATCAAGACGCTCGCCACCGCCGAGGCGGATGCGGCGATCATCAAGGCCAAGGGTATTCTCGAAACCGGCAAGGCCGCGGCCGAGAGCGAGGCATTGCTCAACGACGCCCGTAACAAATTGAGCGCTGCCATCATCGAGTTCGAGATCACCCGCGAGCGTATCCGCATCATTCCCGAAGCGCTCGCCGAGGCGGTCAAACCGATCGAGAAGATCTCCGATATCAGGATCTTCGATACCGGCGGCATGCTCGGCCGCGGAAACGGCGCGAACGGCGAAGGCGGCATCGGCATGGGCGAAGGCCTGGCCGGCCAATTGCTCGCCTACCAGGCCAATAAGCCGATCCTCGACAAGCTGTTGAAGGAAGCGGGCTTCGATGGCGACAACGCGATCTCGGCGCTCCTTGGAAATCTCGATAGCGCAAAACCGGCAAAGCCGGTTGCGGCTCCGGCAAAGCCTGCAATAACCGCTGCACCTGCGGTAAAGCCGGCAACACCGCCCGCAGGCCCGGCAACCACGATCGTCCCTCCGGCGCCGAAGAAGGATTGATCGCAGCGAAGGTGGGTCTAGAGCCTTTCCTGGTTAGATTGAAGCATTCTGCCGGCGCAGGTTTTCGTCAGGGCAGAGGCGATTGGCGACGGGCATACCCCTTGGTACGTCCGAGCCGATCGCCTCTGATCCTGGCGGAAAGATGCCCGGCCCTAGCTGGTTTGCAAGCAAACCAGCGGGGTTGGCTGAAACGGGCCGCCTGATCGACCGGCCGGCTTGGCCGTAGAGCTGGGCTACGACACGCGCCGGCCGGTCGACCATCCGACTCCGTTTGAGCCAACAGAATGCTTCAATCTAACCAGGAAAGGCTCTAGGCTATCTCACCCAACCCGCCGCCAGCGCGCTCGCCCAGTCGGCACGGCCCCTTTCGGCGGCCAGTGCCGACATCGCCATATGGTCATAGGCGACGTTCCTGAACTGCCACGTCCATCCCGCCGCCGTCTTCTCCAGAATGGCATAGCCGGCCAGCGGATGACCGGCTTCGACCTTGTGGTAATAAGGCAGGACGTCGTCATAGGCCGGGCAACCGACGCTGCCGGGGTTGACGATCAGCCGGCCGTCGGAAAGCCGGACGGCGCGCGGCACATGGCTGTGGCCGCAGAGGATCAGCGGCAGGTCGATGCCTTCGGCCAGCGCCTCGATCGCTTCTATCGGCTTTAGGGAGACGATGCCCTCCGGCGAGACGGATTCCAGCCAGTAGAGATTGTCGTCCTTCGGCGTCGCGTGGCAAAGATAGACCTCGCCGCGATAAACGGCATCGAATGGCAGGCCGCGGATCCAATCCAGATGGGACGGCGTCAATTGCCGATAGGCCGAGGCATCAGAGACATGCATCGCCGCCGGATCCTGCTCGATCAGATAGCGGTCGTGATTGCCGCGAACCGATGTCAGACCAAGCGGCATCAGAATATCGGCGGTCCGGCCGGCCTCCAGCGGCCCGCTGAAGAAATCGCCGAGATTGACGATCTCCTCGATGCCCTCAGCCCGGATATCCGCAAGCACCGCCTCGAGCGCCCGATGGTTGCCGTGAATGTCGGCGATCGCTGCAAACCTCATTAGCTGCCTCGATAGGTGGAGTAGCCGTAGGGCGATATCAGCAGCGGCACATGGTAATGCGCCGTGACATCGGCAATACCGAAGCGGATTGGCACGAGATCGAGAAAGGCCGGATGCGGCAGCGGCGTGCCGTTGCGGCGCAGATAATCGCCGGCGTGGAAGACGAGTTCGTAGATCCCGACGTGAAAATTTTCACCGACGAGAATAGGGCCGCCATCGACCCGGCCATCGGCATTGGTCTCGACCGTCTTCAGATGTCTGCGGATATCCCCCTCGAGCTGGTAGAGATCGATCCTGAGGCCGGCGGCCGGCTTGCCGAGAGCGGTATCGAGAACATGCGTGGTCAGTCCGGTCATGGGGCTGGCTCTTTGATGATGAAGGGGGTTTCGAAGAAGAATTCCTCCAGATTATTATCGGGCCCGTCGCGGTCGACGACCAGAAAATCGGAGGCCTGGCCAAGCGCCATCAGCGGATGATGCCAGACATTGCGGCGGTAGTTCACGCCCTGGTCCCCGCGTGCGAGAAACACCTGCGGCCTGGCAGGACGCCCGTTCACATCCTCGGAGACGACGACGAGGAAAGGGCGGCCCGAAACCGGCGAGAAACTCTGGCTGCCGAAGGGATGGCGCTCCATCATGTCGACCGCATAGGGAAAACTGCGCGGCTGGCCGCGAAAGAGATTGATGATGACGCGCGCGCCCTCGCCCGTCGCTTCCGCCACAGCGAGGGCATGGAAGCGCTCCGTCGTGCCGCCGTTGATGAGCCGCATCGAGGCCGGATCGGCCTCGATCACCTCGCCGAAGGGAGCGAAGGCGGACCGGGTGAGCGGGCGGATGTCGAGACATTCGGACATGGGTTCACTCGCCCTGGGCATGCCAGTTACGGATGGCATCGATCGACGACAGAAGCTCGGGCAGCGTGCGATAGGTCGCTTCCCAGATGTCGACGGGATCGAGGTCGAAGACGTCTTCGAAAATACGATTTCCCGTGCCGCAGATTTTCGTCCACGGCAGGTCCGGGTGCTCGCTCGCAAATTCCGGATGCGCCACCAAAAGGCGGGAGGCTGCCGCACCGATGGTGAAGTGGCAAAAGGCTACCGCCTTGAAGGTGAACTTGTCGCCGGCGAAGGCCGCCCCATCCATTCCGCCGACGAAGGACAGTGCTTCGGATGCCGCCTCGTACATCTCGTTGAGATAGTCGATTGTGCGCCGCTCTTTCATTCGGCCTCCGGCAGCATCGACGTTAGGCGCAGCAATGCGATCCGTTCGACCTGCGCCGTCGCGGTCGCGAGTTCTTCGTCTCGACTGTTGGAGATCCGTGTTTCGAAGGCGGCCAGGATGTCGTCCTTGCTGAGCCCCTTGACCGCGATGATGAAGGGAAAGCCGAATTTCTCGACATAGGCCGAATTGAGTTCGGTGAAGCGGGCATGCTCGGCCGGGCTCAGGCGGTCGAGACCGGCGCCGGCCTGCTCCTTGCGGCTGTCCTCGGTGAGGTCGCCTGATATGGCGAGGCGTCCGGCAAGATCGGGATGGGCACAGAGCACGCCGAGCCGCTCCTCGCGGCTTGCCGCGCGAAAGACGGCGGCAAGCGCCGCATGCACAGCCGATGCCGTCAGCGGCTCGGTCACGCCGCCGGCGTCATAGGCCCGCTCGGCGATGAAAGGCGAATGTTCGAAGACGCCGCCGAAACGGGAAACGAAATCCTGGCGCGACACCATCAGAGCGCGTCCGGCTGATGGTGTTTGTGCCAATGCTCGGCGATCTCGATGCGGCGCGGGATCCACACCTTGTCGTGCTTCAGCACATATTCGATGAAGCGCTTCAGCGCCGCCGCCCGGCCGGGACGTCCGACGAGACGGCAGTGCAGGCCGATCGACATCATCTTCGGGCTGCCATCCTTGCCTTCCTCATAGAGTGTGTCGAAAGCATCCTTCAGATAGGTGAAGAACTGGTCGCCTGAATTGAAGCCCTGCGGCGTGGCAAAACGCATATCGTTGGTTTCGAGCGTGTAGGGGATGATCAGGAAGGGTTTCCCGTCGACGCCCTTCACCCAGTAAGGCAGGTCATCGGCATAGGAATCGGAGGAATAGAGGAAACCGCCCTCCTCCTGCACCAGCCGCAGCGTGTTGTCGGAGGGCTTGCCCTGATACATGCCGTAAGGCCGCTCGCCGGTGAGTTCGGTATGCAGGCGCACGGCTTCGAGAATATGCTTGCGCTCCAGATCCTCAGGAAAATCCTTGTATTCAAGCCAGCGGTAACCGTGGCTGGCAATCTCCCAGCCGGCCTCTTTCATCGCGGCAACGGCTTCCGGGTTGCGGGCCATCGCCAGCGTTACGCCGTAGACGGTCGCCTGCACCTTGAGATCGGTAAACATCCGCCAGAGCCGCCAGAAACCGGCGCGCGAACCATATTCATAGATCGATTCCATGTTGAGATTGCGCTGCCCGGGCCAGGCGGCCGCGCCGACGATCTCCGACAGCAGGTTTTCGGATGCCGGATCGCCGTCGAGGATCGAGCTTTCGCCGCCTTCCTCGTAATTGATGACGAACTGCACGGCGATGCGTGCCTCGTCCGGCCATTTCGGATCGGGCGTCTGGCGCCCATAGCCGACGAGATTGCGCGGATAAGTCTCGGATACCATCAAATCACCTTCTGAAAAGACGGGGAACGGTATCATCCGCAGCCGGAATGTCGAGACGGAAACTGCGCAACGGCATTTTCCCGTTATGGAACAAATCCTTAGCGCGTCCGCATATTCAGGCGATCTTGCGCGCGCTGACCTTGCCCATCGGATGCAGCGAATGGACGCGGAAGGGGCCGCCGGTGCCCTCCTCGATCATCAGCGCCACATTCGAAACCATCACCGGCTCTCGCAATACGGGCTCGAAGATCGTCCGCAGCGCCGACTCGATGCGCGGCATGTCGATCGTGTTGATGGAGCCCGTCACCGGCATGTGGAAGCGGAACTCATCCATCACATAGGGATTGCCCCAGCGATGCAGATTGGCGAACTGCGCCGCGGACAACCCGTCGGGGTCGCTGCGTTCGATATCGGCTTCGCTGAGCGGCGCGCGAAAACGGTCGAATTCCTGCACGATCGCCGAGGCGAGATACTGAATCTGCTCGCAGGGTCTGTTTGGCAGCAGGCTGTAGAAATTGCCGAGCCTTGCGACTTCGAGACGCGGCATCCGGAAGGGAAGTACGGTTCCGGAGAAACGCATCAGATCGCGCAGGAGTTGAGATTCCGACATGTCGGCAGACAGATGGAACGGCGCCTTCAAAACACCGTGAAAACCATAGCGCCGCGGCACGGCCGTATGGAAGGCGATCTCGTGAATGCCGAGGCCACGAACGGCCGGAGGCTCCGTCACATCGCCAGAAAACACATTTCGGCCAAGCCAATTGGCAGCCACGAGCGACAGAGGATCGCTCGCCGGTGGCGTGAAGCAAATGGCATAGCGCATGCAATTTCCTCCATCAAGGAAAGGGGGCGCCGATGACTTTAGGCGCGGTCGATGCGCAAGCAGATAGGTGATTTGCATGACAAAATAACGAAACGAGGCACCGGAAAATTCACGTTTAACGTGAAGCGACGGCGATATGGCTTGAAATCGCGAAGCTTTCCGGCAGCAAAAATTCGCAAGGTGCATCGCCTGCGATACAAACCGCCACCTCTGCCAACCGGTGCGCAAGGCCGAAGCTGACCTTGAAGCCGCCGGTCAGTGCGATCAGCCGCGGGTGTTCGGGGTGGCGGCCGATCATCGGATCGCGGTCGATCGCCTTCGGGCGAAGCCCCGCCCAGCGTTCGACGACAGGCGCATCGCGAAGCGCCGGCGCGATCGCGCGCGCCGCCGCGATCAGCGCGTCGAGCTGGGCATCGGTCGAAGTGGGATCGTCGAAACGGTTCTCGCTGGTACTGCCGATCGCCACATGTCCGCCCTCATGCGCGACGACATAGAGCCCGTCGAGAAAGATCGTCGGCAGCGCCGGGTCGATAGCGGCTTTCAACAGCGCCGCCTGCCCCTTGACCGGCTGGCCGAGCGGCTGCGGCAAGCCGGGCGTCAGTCCCTGCAGCAGCGGAAAGGACTGATGGCCGGCGGCCAGGATGCAGCGGCCGAAAGCAACGGTTTCGCCGCCGATTCCGGCCGTGCCCCGATCCGGGTCGAGATCGGTGACGACAGCATTTTCCCTGATGCGCACATGTTTTGACCGCCCCAAGAACGCGATCAGCACTGAAATCAGCGAGCGGGGCGCGACGCGGGCGGCAAGCGTGTCATGCACGAAGCCGCTCCCGCCGGCCGACGCCTCGACCCAGCCATCCACATCAGGTCTGTCGAGCACGTGCCAGTGGAAGCGGCGCTCACCTGCCCGCCAATGGCGCTCGGCATCCTCGGAATGACCACGCGCGATGCGATTGAGATGCGGTTTCGGCAGTGGGATCAGCCGCCCGGACCTGTTGTAACCGGCCGAAAGCCCGGTCGCCGCTTCGAGCGCTGCGATCTCGGTTTCGAGCGAGACCAGCGCGTCGAACTGGAACTGCTTCTTCTCCGACCACCGGTCCGGCATATGCGGCATCAGCGCGCCGAGCAGGCCGCCGCTTGCCCCTTCGCCCAATCTGCCGGCATCGGCGAGGATGGTGCTTAAGCCGCAACGCTCGGCATGAACAGCAGCCCAAAGACCCATGATGCCGCCGCCGACGATCAGCAAGTCGCAAGAAGATTGACCGGACCCCGGCGCAGGACTATCGGCTTGTTCCATGACAGAGGTTAACCCAGATCAGATTGGCGCGGGCGCGCCGCAGCCGCTCGAATGGCGCGACGGCGATATGCCCTATTCCACCGCCTTTGGCGATCACTTTTATTGCCAGACCGATGGCCGGCTGGAATGCGGCCATGTGTTCCTCGCCGGCAACGGCCTGCCGGAGCGATGGAACGGCCGGCAGGCATTCGTCATCGGCGAGCTCGGCTTCGGCACCGGCCTGAACTTCGCCGAGACCTGGCGGCAATGGAAGCTCCGCCGCACTGACGGCCAGCACCTGCATTTCATCTCCTTCGAACTCCACCCGATGCGCGGCGCAGAGATCGACCGGGCGCTGTCGCATTGGCCGGAGATCGATGCGGAGCGGAAGGCTCTCACGGCGGCCTGGCCGCAGGTGCCCGCCGGTACCGTCTCGCTCGATCTCGACGACCAGACGCAGCTCAGCGTCGTCTGCGGTCGCGCCCTCGACGGCGTCGCCGCGGCGAAGCCCGGCTTCGACGCCTGGTATCTCGACGGTTTCGCCCCCTCGCGCAACAGCGACATGTGGTCGGAGGAACTCATGCGGCAGGTCAACGAAAAGACCGCCGCCGACGGCACCTTCGCAACTTACGCCGCGGCTGGCTTCGTGCGCCGCAACCTCATCGCCGCAGGTTTTGCCGTCGAGCGCCGCCAGGGGTTTGCCGGCAAACGTGAGATGCTCTGCGGCATAAAAGCATTTCCCGGCAATCGCAAAGATCAGTAGCTGGTGCGCCCCGGCTGCAGCTCGTCCTTGCCGAGCCATTGCCGAATTTTCTCTTCCAGCAATTCCGGGCTGATCGGCTTCGAC
Source organism: Rhizobium chutanense (assembly GCF_002531935.1). Lineage (GTDB taxonomy): Bacteria > Pseudomonadota > Alphaproteobacteria > Rhizobiales > Rhizobiaceae > Rhizobium > Rhizobium chutanense. The sequence continues at coordinate 486,615 of NZ_NWSV01000002.1, forward strand.
ATATAGTCGTCCATGCCGGCATCGAGGCAGGCCTCGCGATCGCTTTCGAGCGCATGAGCGGTGACGCCGATGATCGGCACGCGGTGCCCCTGCCCCTTTTCCCGTTCGCGGATCGTCTGGGTCGCCTGATGGCCGTTCATGACGGGCATCGACACGTCCATCATGATGATACGCGGCGTGTGCCGCCCCCAAGCGGCGACCGCTTCCGCGCCATTGTCGACGACGAGGAAGGAAAGGCCCGTTGCCTGCAGGATCTGCGTGAAGACGATCTGGTTGACCTCGTTGTCCTCGGCAACCAGCACGTCGACGAATTCGGCCGCCCGCTGCTGCGGCGCCGGCGCAGGCGCCGGCACCGGCATCGCCGCTTCGGCCTGCAACCGGGCGACCTCGGCTTCGGAGGCCTGCTTGACGCGGCTGGCGCGCACCACTTCGACGACGGTATTGCGCAGCACGTTGGCGCGCGCCGGCTTCATCAGATGCGCTTGACCGTTCAGCGCCGCGAATTCCTTTTCCGTCCCCGAAATATCCATCGAGGTCAGGAAGATGATCGGCAGCTCGGCAAAGCGACGATCGGCACGCAGCCGCCGCGCGACATCGGCGCCGTTCATATCTGGCATATGATAGTCGAGCACGACGGCATCGACGGTGACGCCGAGATCGGCCGCCGCCTCCAGGATGGCAAGACCGGTGCCGCCGCCCTCGGCGGCAACACCGTCGAAACCCCAGAGTGAAAGCTGCTCGGTGAGGATGCGCCGGTTCACGTCATTGTCGTCGACGACGAGGATGCGGGCACCCTGAACATTGATCGGCAGCGGCTTCGGCTCGAGGCGGGCAGCCGCCACCGCAAACGGCAGGTTGACGGTGAAGACCGAACCCTTGCCCCATTCGCTCTCGACATTGAGATAACCGCCGAAAAGGTCGACGAGCCCGGCGGTTATCGCAAGCCCGAGGCCTGTGCCCTCGTGCCGCCGGGTCGAGGAAGCATCGACCTGCGAGAACTTGTCGAAGACCGATTCGAGCTTTTCACTGGGGATACCGATACCCGTATCCTCGATGCGAATGCTCGCCATGATCTCGCCGCCGCCTGCCGCCTGAAAGCCGACATCGACGAAGACATGGCCGCGTTCGGTGAACTTGACCGCATTGCCGACGAGATTGGTGACGATCTGGCGAAAGCGCCCGGCATCGCCGATCACGGCGGCGGGCAGATCCGGTGCTGCGCGCACCAGCAGTTCGATATTCTTCTCGGCGGCGTGCGAGGAGAGCAGCGTCGCCACGTCCTCCACCGCTTCGGTGATATCGAAGGCGGCTTTGCGCAGTTTCATCTGCCCGGCATCGATCTTCGAGAAGTCGAGGATGTCGTTGATAATCGTCAGCAGCGCATTGCCCGATTTGACGATGATGTCGACGAAGGTCTTCTGCCGCGTATCGAGATTGGTTTTGGCAAGCAACTCCGCCATGCCGAGCACCCCGTTCATCGGGGTGCGGATCTCGTGGCTCATATTGGCGAGGAATTCGGATTTGGCGCGGTCGGCGGCTTCCGCACGCGACAAGAGATGCCGCAACTCCTCCTCGCGGCTCTTGAGCTCGGTGACGTCGGTAAAGAGCGCCACCCAATGCTGTCCCTCGCTGACCGCCGCATCCATGTTCACCCAGCGCTCGCCGCCGACATGGAAGACGGTCGAGATCGGCTGTCTCGACGCAATATTGGCGCGCCATTCCTGCAGGATCTCGTTCGCCGCATCGTGGAAATCGCCGCGCGCCGCACAGAATTCGAACATGCCGAGCCAGCCCTGCCCGGCTTCGATATAGTCGGGCGGGATCTGCAATATATCGGCCATTGCGTCGTTGGACATCTTGATGATGCCGTCCTGGACGATGGCAAGGCCTTGAGACATCGCATGCGTCGCATCGCGCATCATCTCGCCGACCCGCTCGAGTGCGGCGCGGGTCTCGTGAATTTCCTTTTCCCGCTCGCGCACCGCCGAGATGTCGGCATAGGTGAGCAGGATACGGTCGTTGGAGATGCGGCGGCTGTCGAAGATGACGGATTTGCCCCCCGCCCAGCCAAGCTCGATCGGCTCGGGTTCTTCGGCCTCGAACAGATGTTTGCGGAAGGCGTAGATCTCCTCCGGTGTCTGCCTGCCGTCGTAGCGTCCGAGCTCTAAATTGCGGCGGATGACGTCGATGAAGGGGCGGCCGTCGAAGCGATCGTCGAGCGGCAGCTCCCAGATGCTGTAGAATTCGTCGTTGACATAGAGAATCTGGTGGTCGTTATCGAGGATCAGCACGCCGACCGGCAGCGAACGCAGGATGCTCTCGATATCCCGATGCAGTATTTCTTCCTGCTTGCGTGATTCGATCAGCGCCTTCTCGCGTTCCTTGAGCGGCGAAATGTCGGAAAAGGAGCCGACGACATAGGTTCGCCCGTCCGCCGTCATGACGCGGTTGACGCGCGAGATGACCGGATAGATGTGGCCGCTCTTGCTCGGCATCTCGCTCTCGAGCTCCACCGAAATGCCGTCCCTGAGCGCCAGCAGGTTTTCCTGGTAGATCGCTGCAGCACCTTCCGGCCCGAACATTTCCTGTTCGGTCATTCCCAGATACTCGGCGCGGGCGCGGCCGCTGAAGGTCTCATAATATTTGTTGGCATAGACCAGGCGGTGCCTGTCGTCGCGCACGAAGACCGCCACCGGCAGGTCCTCCAGGACGGTGCGCAGAACGTCGAGTTCGTTGACGCTCTCACCCCAGGCCGATTCGCCGGCGGCCGCTGGTTTCGCACCATTGCGATAGGCGGCATTGGCGACCAGCGGCCGGCCGTCATCGGCAAAGATGCCGATCGGATGATCGAGCTTTTCCAGCGCCGCGCGCACACGGGCGAAATCGGCGGCAATTCCGAAATCGTTTACAGCCTGAGAGCTGTCCGCAGTCTCCTTAGGGGTAACGGCGCGGCGCTCGCGGGCCTCAAAGATGCCGAGCACATAGATCCGCTCCGGCGACGGCGAGAAGCTTTCGATCTGGATGCGCTCATGGCCGAGGCCTGCGGCATCGAAGCAGATGGCGTTTTCCTCGGTGCCGAACACCAGCGCGCGGCGCTCCTTGTCCTCGCGCTCCTCTTCCTCGGGACGGTCGACGAGCTCGCGGCTGCGCCGGCCGATGAAATCGGAAATCTCGCGGCCCAGGAAATCCGCATAGGCCTCGTTGACGGCGACGTAGCGCAACTCGCTGTTCTTGACATAGGCCGGGGTGTCCAGATCGGCGATCCGGCGGCAAGCCAATTCCAGAATGTCCCCGGCTGATTTCAAGAAATGGTCGCTCCCGCAATGAATGAAATATCAACGACAAAGACTATAAGGCCAAGGCTTTTAACAAGGTTTTAACCATAAATTTCGACAGCGGAATTTTACGAGCCGGCCCACCAATCTGACGATACCTCACATCGACAGCCCGGCTTGCACGAAAGGCCGTCCCCGGCAACGCTGCTGCAACCTCGATTCATTTCCTTGCCGCAGCAGGACTCCGTTGAAATCATGACGAAAATTTAATGCAGGAAGCGCTTGCGCGGCCATTGCGCCGCCGCGATCCGGGCGGAGTCTGGACACGGCTTTTTGGAAGCCAGTCTAAATAAGGAAATAGCATATGTCCGTTCTTCATAAGACCATGGCGACGGGCCTGATCGCGCTGACCCTTGCCGGCGCCTCGCTCGCCACCGCCACCACCGCCGATGCCCGTCCGCGCGATGCCTTCTGGGGCGGCCTTGCCGCCGGCGTCGTCGGCGGCGCCCTGCTGTCCGAGGCAGCCCGCCCCGCCTACCCTGTCTATCCCGCCTACCCCGTTTATCGCCCTTATCCCGTCTACCGAACCTACTACCGGCCATCCTATTGCCACCTCGAATGGCGGCACGACGATTGGGGCAACCCCTACCGCGTCAAAGTCTGCCCGGAATAGAACCAGCATCCGGCGCCGCTTGACCTCCCGGCGGCGCCGGTCCAACTGCAACGGCAGCTCGGCATTAGCGCCGATAGCGCAGTGCATCGGAGCACCAATTTCGCGCGAAACCCTCGAAAAGCAATCTGTTCGTCACTCTGTTAAATACCTCAATAGGCGGTTAGGAATCCGCTCGAAGCGTTCATGCATCTTGCTTTCGCTATCGATTGCATTTCAAGCATCCAGCCAGACTTTGAGCATCCAGAGAGGCGGCAACGGAATGACCACGAAGATCCCGACAACCGGTTGGGCAGCGGACGTAGTCGATTTCTTGTCCCGAAACATTCCCCGCGACGATCGGGAAGAGGGTTGGAACGATATGGCCCTGACGGCCTATCAGATCGGTTGCGAAGCTCTCGTGGCACTAGGTCAGGCGGATGAAACCAATTGGGGCGCAATCCCGCGTAAGAATGCGCGGCTACCTCTCGAGCTACCGCGTTGGGACGACCTGTGCGTCTCCGTGCTTCGATTGGCGGCACAACAAAGGCTGCTATTTTGTCGCCTGCCTGACGGTAGCGTGCCTTTAGCGACGGGGCACTGGGTGATCCGCCAGATAGGCGCACCTCCGCCACCTCCGCCGAACATCGCCGCTGCAAATGGTCTTGGTCCCGCCTTCGCAACAACCGAGGTCTTGTCCATCCTTCGGGCATTGGGGCTGCTGGTCGAAGGTCGCTGGACGGAGATTGCTGAAACGGTGTTTTGGCGAGACTGGCCAGGGGAATGGGAAATGGATTTCACCTCCGATCCCCGTTTCTCCGCTGCGGTTGAGCAAGCTCTCGCTACGATACCGGCCGACATCCGCACCGAAATGGACAAACTTCTTAACATCACCGATGCGCAGGTGACAGCCGCGGTACAGCGAAGTGCGGCAGCTTTAGAGGAGTCACGCGCCACATATGGGCCGAACGCCAACATAGCAAGCTCATCCGACACTCCGGAACGGGCGCGAAGTAGTTTAGAGTTCGTAAGTCGGCTCGAGCTTGACTGGTTGTTCTTCCGCCGCTGGCGCCTGACTGACGGGTGGCTCACACCGAAAGACGCAGGCAAAGCACTCGAAATCTTTCACGACGATCTCGCTGTCGCCATGCGGTGCGCCGTTATTAAACGGCTCTATCCGAATTTGCCATTTGCGGCCGCCAGATAGGTAGGAAGACGACCATGCCGGAACCCCTTAAGAACCTGCTGCATGAAGGGCTGGTCGGCGGTATAGCCGATCGCATTGCCGGCAACGCATCGTCCTTCGACAAGGAGCGTTTCATGGCACTCGCGACTGATGCTCGCAGCTCTGGAGCTGATGAAGCGCTCGGCCCTGATCCGCGACGCATTGTTTGCGACGCTTCCCGAGGGTTTTCCTGAAGCCGCCGCAATCCTGAAAGCGAGCCTGCCGGCTGCGGCAAAACCTCGATCAATCCTGTGAGCACCGTCCCATGTGTGCCAGTCATTCGCCCAACGCGAAGGCGACCGCGGCTTCTGTATGAATGGCCGTGGAGTCGAAGCCGGGTAGAGGCAGCTTGTCGGTCTCGAGGATCAGGCAGATCTCGGTGCAGCCGAAGATCACGGAATCCGCGCCCTCGGATTTGGCTTTCTCGACCAACGCGATGAGGGCCTTGCGCGAAGGATCCAGAACCTTCCCCGCACAAAGTTCATCAAAGATGATGTTGTGTGTCTGAGTTCGCCCGCCCGCATCGGGCACCATGACGTCAATCCCGTGTTTCGCCATCCGTTCCGGGTAGAAACCATTCTCCATCGTGTAGCGCGTGGCCAGAAGCAGGGGCTTACGGCATCCAGCCGCCTTCAGCCGGTCCGCCGTTGCATCGACGATATGCAGGAACGGCACGCCCAGCGCCGCCTCGATCGGCTCAGCGACCAGATGCATGGTAACCGCGCACATGAGAACGCCTTCCGCGCCGGCGCTCTCAAGTCGGCGCGCGACATCGGCAAGATATTTGCCCGCCTCATCCCATCGGCCAGCTTTCTGCATGTCCACGATATTCTGGAAATCGACCGAATACAGCAGCAGTTCCGCCGAATGCAGGTTGCCCAGTTTGCGCCGCACGGCCTCGTTGATCTGGCGGTAATACACGGCGGAGCCTTCGAAACTCATGCCGCCAATGAGGCCAATCCTGCGCATATCGATGATCCTTCGATTGATTCAGATGGTCCTGCTTGCGAGGAAATCGCGCAGCAGCTGACCGGGAAATGGCGCTTCCTGAACCGATGTCAAAAGCGCTTCGGGGTCCCGCCCTTCCTGATGCAAGGCGTCGATTCGCGAACGGATGACGCCCGCCATGATCTCTGGCGTGAATTCCGGATGAAACTGGGTCGAGATCGCGTTGGGCCCGTAGCGCAGGATCTGGTGGGCGTCATGCTCTGACCGTGCCAGCACCCTGGCGCCGGGCGGCGGAGCGATCACGGTCTGGAGATGCGTCAGCTGCGCCGTGAAACTGCGCGGACTCCCGGCGAGCAGTGGATCCTCCACGGCATCTGCCAGAAGCGAGATAGTCTGGCTGCCGATCTCTCGTCCACCCGGATGGAAATCGACCTGCCCGCCAAGCGCATCTGCCATGAGCTGATGACCATAGCAGACCCCGAACACCGGCGCGTCAAGCGCCATGGCCTCGCGGATCCAGTCGCCCAGGGCCTCGCTCCAGGGTTCGCGATCCGTCACCATCGACCAGGACCCGGTAATGATCGCCGCCGTCCCGGCATCCGGCGGTGGCAGGCGCTCCCCGTCAAAGACACGAATTATGCGAATTGTATCTGCCGGACGCCCGAGCGCGGAGGCGAACCATTCCGGCAAATCGCCATACGTTGTGCGAAGGCTTTGGGGCGGTGAGCCGGTCTGGAGAAGAAAAAGGGCTGAAAGGCTCATCGGCAGGGTATCCGGTCTTCGGCGATTCATCGATTGACTCGTCCTTTACCGGTAGAGCATCATCCTGAAAAATGATTAATCAAGAAAGAGAGTTCTCGAAATGAGAAACATCGATCTCGACTCCCTTGAGATTTTCCGATCGGTTGTGGAGACGGGAAGCATCACCGGGGCGGCGGGGCAGCTGGGGCGGGTACAGTCGAACGTCACCACGCGCATCCAGAACCTGGAAGACAGGCTGGGCGTCAAACTGTTCCAACGTCAGCGCAACCGGCTGATGCTTTCGGCCGATGGACAAATCCTGCTGACATATGCCGAGAGACTCCTGCGGTTGTCTGCCGAGGCGGAGGCCACGCTCAAGGCCAGGGGACCACGCGGGAAGCTCCGCATCGGCACGCTGGAAAGCACCGCCGCGGCGCGCCTTCCGCCGCTTTTGTCGGCGTTCCATGCACGGTATCCGGACGTGCAGATCGAGCTCGTCACCGGCGATTCGACCGCTCTGCTGCAACGCGTTCGGCGTTTCGATGTGGACGCGGCTTTCGTTTCCGAACCCTTCGATGCCGAAGGACTGGAAACCCAACCAAGCTTTACCGAAGAACTGGCGCTGATCGCCCCCTTGTCTATACCGCCGATCAGCGATGCGAGCGATATGCGCGGACGGACCATCATCGCATTTGCGACTGGTTGTTCCTACCGCCGTATTCTCGAAGACTGGCTGGCAATGTCGAAGATCGTGCCGGAGAGGGTGCTGGAACTTGCGTCCTATCATGCGATTGTTGCCTGCGTTGCAGCGGGCGCCGGCATCGCGATCATGCCGCACTCGGTATTGAGGGCAGTTCATGCCGAAGGACAGGTTCAGGCGTCGCCGCTGCCGCCGCAGGTCGCCGATGTACGCACGCATCTGATCTGGTGTCCGGGTCATCACTCCAGCGCGCTGGATGCACTCCGCGCCGAAATAAGCTCATGTCGGTGAGACCTCGTCCGGGGAGCCAAGTGACGAACTGCTCTCCATCCTCGAAGCGCTTTAACTATGCCGAACTGCCGCATGGCATAAAGCAGGGATGATGGCCGCCGAACTCAGCCATGCGGCATGATCCGACTCGCGGCATAATGTGTTCCTCGCACAGAGGGAGAATCAGCATGCCGGAACCGCTCAAGAACCTGCTGCACGAAGCGCTGGTCGGCGACATGGCCGATCGCATCGCCGCCAATGCGTCTTCCTTCGATCGCGAGCGTTTCGTAAGGCTGGCGACCGACGGCCTTGGGGCGCTAGAGCTGATGGAGCGCTCGGCGCTGATCCGCGATGCCCTGTTTGCCACGCTTCCCGATGATTTTCCGAAGGCCGCCGCCATCCTCAAGGCAAGCCTGCCCGCCGATGGCAAGGCCGGACTATCAGGCTGGATGCTGTTGCCGGTCAACCAGTTCATAGCAGCGCGCGGTCCCGATCATTTCGATCTCGGCCTCGACCTGCTGAAAGCGCTGACGCCGCATTTTACTGCCGAATACGGTATCCGCCCGTTCATCCACCGCGACCAGCAACGCGCCCTCGCCATCATTTCCGGCTGGGTCGACAATCCCGATCGGCATGTGCGCCGGCTGGCGAGCGAGGGAACGCGGCCGCGCTTGCCCTGGGCCATGCGTCTGCCGCAGCTCGTCAAGGACCCGGCACCGATCCTGCCCATCCTGACCGCGCTGATGGACGATCCGGAGGATTATGTGCGCCGCTCCGTCGCCAACAGCCTGAACGATATCGCCAAGGATCATCCGGATCTGGTCGCCGCCTTCATTGGCGGCCACATCGAGGGTGCCTCCGCCGAGCGCCGCTGGCTGCTGAAACATGCCTCGCGCACGCTGCTCAAGAAGGGCCATGCGCAGGCGCTTGCCAATTTCGGTTTCGGCGCGGCTGCCTCGCTCGCCTGCGAATTGCGGCTCGCAAACAGCGAAGTGCTTTTCGGCGAAGGGCTGGATTTCGAAATCCGCGTGGCGAATGCCGGCAAAGCCCCGCAATCGCTGATGATCGACTACGCCATCCACCATGTGAAGAGCGACGGCTCACTCTCGCCCAAGGTCTTCAAGTGCAAGACGATCATGCTCGCGCCCGGGCAAAGTCACGCGATGACGCGCCGCCACGCCATGCGGCCGATCACGACGCGACGCTATTATCCCGGCAAACACCGCATCGCCATCCTCGTCAACGGCGCGGAAAGCGCCTCGGAAAACTTCGTCCTGAGAATGCCCTCGCTCGACCAGAGCTAGCCCGGATATCTCACACTATGTTGATGCATCAGCGGGCGGCGCGTCATCGCCAAAGCCGAGGTGATCCGCGGCGACACCAATTCACGCGTCATTGTCACCTCGCTCAGCCGTGCCGCGCCATCTCTACGAAAGGGTCTACTGCGCCTGCGGCGAGATGGAGACCCTGATCAAGGAATGCCAGGCTGATCTGTTCGCCGACCGCACATCAGCCGCCACCCATGCAAGCCAACCACCTGCGTCTGCGGTTTGCCTCGATGGCCTATGTGCTGCTCGCGGCATCGAGCCGTAGGGCTGCACTTCACCGTTCTTTGCCTCAATTCGCGTCGTCTAACTCTGCAAAACGCACTTCCGGGAAAGCATCCGTTTTCTTGGCCTCCAGCCACTGGCCAATCGCAGGCTCTTGGCGCCCCGCCTTTTGGAAGGCCATAGCGAGACGAACGCATTCGGCCCGAAGTAAGGTAAGCGTCTTTGTGCGCGGATCCGATGTATTCCATTCCTTATAATCCAAGTCGATCAACATAAATTCAAGGGAATCAATAATTCGCAGTTGGTCGTCTTGATTGAGAAGACCTGCCATAAGAAGTCGCCGTGCTACCGCGATAGAATGCAGCAATCCCGGCTCCCTTCTCACAGCACACATACTTGCTATATCGGTGCTTAGAATGGAGGGTATCTCAATGCCTTCCTTCTTGTGCAAGTGAATGAATTGAACGGTCGCATTGAGAGCGGCTACTACGGTAGCCTCGTCTCGCGCTGCTAGCGCCTTCCGTAAGGTTTTTGTCACCCACTCCCGCTCGGACGGGAAGAGCCTGAGCAGATGCGCGGCTGTCAGCAGAAACGACGGCACATTGGCCCCAGTTACTGCGTCACGCCATCGGGTCAGTAGGACATCATCAAGCAGGCCGGACGTTAGCGCCGGAAGAACGGCCCAAGCGAGACATGGTCCAACTGCTTTGGATATTGCCTGACTTGTATCCCGTGTCGTTCCGAAGAAATCATGATTCTTTGGAGCAGGCGGTCTCCAGCCGATACATTTGTCCAAAATAGCGAGAGCATCTTGCGGTGACAGCGTAAAGCGATCTTTGCACCTTTCGCCTGATGAACCTTGCAACCCAACCAACCGCAATTCGTCTATTTCACCCGCTGCTAGCGGCTTGACAATAACCTCATTGAATGCAGAGGCGCTGAGACCTTCCGAAGGCTCGGGAAAAATCAGATAAACATGCGGATAAAGTTCAGCATTTGCCGGAAGACCGTTCCCACTTGCTCGTTTATCCCAAATGGCGACTGCCAAACGACTTTGCTCTTCAACGGATAGCATTGTCTCTTCCGCAAGCGACGACAACCGCAACAGTGCCCGGGTGCGGTTTAGCGTATCGCCTGTTCTTACGGCTTCGATCAATTCGGATATACGCGAGTTCCATTTAAAATCAGAAACTCGGTTTCTAAAGTCGCCGCTATCGAATTCATCGCAAAGCTCCGGCCACTCACGCGCTAGACCCGCGATGTTTCTCTCCTTGGGAAGAGGTAAGCTCAGAGCCTCATAAGATAATTCGCCCCGGTAGACCGGAGGCACGGCTTCTAAGGAGCGGCAAAGTAAGTGGCTCAAAGGATCCAACAACCACCAATGAGATAAACCCGGATGTTTGCTAAGCTCCATGCCCCACAGGAAGGTCTCTTTGGCTACATCTTCGCCTTGGCTTATCATTAGTCTGGAGAGAAGCTCCAGATACACCCGCGCCGTGTCCACCCATTTGCGATTGTCTTTCACGATCTGTTGCAAAGCAAAATCAATCGCCGGACGCAACGTCGTAACAAGTTCATTGGCTACGGCATGGGGAAGACGCGCAACATTTACCCGGCTGAATACATGGTCGATAAGCCCTTTCGAATGGCTCGCGATATGCGTTGCAGCCAAACTGACATGCTGCACCGACATCTGGGGAGTTACCTGAATGGCCCGCTGGACTTTTGTGGCCATCACCTCCATGGTACCGATGCGATCCGGTAGCCCCACATGCTCCGACATCCGGATAACCTCATCGATCACCAGTACTTCGGCACCGTTACGAAAACGAACCGTCTTTGAGTGATCTCGGTATGAACCTGCGTCGAAACTCGCCTCTATAACCACCGCTTCCTTAGCCCGCTCTTCCCATTGTTTCGAGATTTCGCTGTCAATGGCATGGATATGGTCCCATGGATCGCAGCCAGCCGCGTGATAGTTATTTGGCCACGTATCGTCGTCGACGCTGCGCTCGTGATCTTCGAGTTCATAACGGGCGCTTCTGAACAGCCATGATGCCCATGCTTCCCGGGAGAGCAGCCATATGGAGTTTTTTTCGCGGGATCGCCGAGTGTGAATCAGAGTTTTTGCTTCGCGAATGATCTCCGCAGCTTTCTGATATTCGCGGAGAAGGCAATACAAGGACGCCTGTCTTAAATACCAAACCGGATCATCACCCTTTAAGAGGAGAGCAAGCTCCGCTAGTTTTGGGAAATCAAAATCAGCTTTTGCTTTGAGAGCTTGCTGATACCGGCAAATCGCAGTGACTTCGGCGCCATCAAACCTTTGTAACAGACCCAGCCACTTGTTGAAGTCCTCCCAGTTGCGATCATGCCTCGCCTGAGTAAGCAAAACTGTATAGATCCGAATGCGATCCGACTTCGATAGGTTGTCCAGTTCAGCAGCACTTACGCTGGAACTGAAAAGATCGTACATAAAATCGTCCAGCGGCCAGAAAGCGATTTCATAACGCCACGATAATTCGGAGATGGCTTTTGCTCGGAATGGGGCGCTAGCGGTCGGCAAAGCCTTCCGCATTTCGCTAAACCAGCGGTCAGTTTCAAAGCGCAACTGCATACGATGATGCGAAGGCGCTACAAGCCATCCGGGATATCCTTTTCGATCGGCCTCCCAACTAGCTACAAGGCGACCGATAAGATCGTCAGGACCAATGTCTGCCGGTGCCTGATGTGAGACAGGGGTGCGTATCCATTCGTGTAACGGCTTGGGTTTGCCTCCCCAAAGCGCGTCAAGAAAAATCTGGGAAGCCTTTTCATGGGCCTCATTTGGTTCCAATCCTTGAACCAGAGGCGCCAGGTCAATGGTAAGCGACAAGCCGTGGCCGTTCAGGCGGCGTAGTTCCATGGCATGAGCGCGTCGATTTCACTGCTGGGCCATCCA